>JACKPM010000027.1 GCA_024233495.1 Chlamydiales bacterium | reverse complement strand
GCGCCCAGGAGACTGGCAAAATGAGCGTCGAGATAGATGATTATGAGAGGACCTGGACAATGTCGTGACGCCGAGCAACACCTCAAGTGCATCGATTTTTTGCCAAGCCTACACCTAGACCAAGTTAGAATTTTATTTTCTTTCTTTTTATTCATTTTTTTTGAATTAACTAATAATGGGTAAGCGGTGCAATTTTGTGGCCGTGGGTGGGGGAAATTTTTAGGAGCACAAAGGGGGTCCAGCTCGTCACAAGGACTCCAGCAACCCAGTGCAGGTGTAGCATGGACTGTTGAGGGCACGATGCTACCCGCTGTTTTACGTCGTTTTACGTCGGCTTCGAATGCATGAGGGACGCAGTGCAAAACCACAAAGCACAGCGACCCACAACGCCGAGCACCAGCAAGGCAGCAAACGTCAAACCCGTCAGATAGCGCGTGGTATGGCATCGAGGCATTGCAGAGATAGTGAAGCCCGCCTATTCACAGTGTCAAAAACCCCAAAAGTCATGCCGGAAACGTGGACTTTGACTTTCGAGTAGCATCCATGGAGGAGGGATATGATCGCAACATGATCGGCTTCCCCAAGCTAGAGCACCAAGATTTGGGCTGGAACGATGTCTTCAATTCGTCGAGTACTTCAATGGAGCTGCCAACTTTGGAGAAGAAAAGAAGCTTTGAAGAGCAGGGGCTGGCAAAACCCAGCACTGCCATATCTCGTCGGAAGCGTCGGATTCGTCTTTGAATGCCTGTGCGCAGTGCAACCAAAAAGAAGACCAATTACATCGTGGAAGATGATCAAGATAGCTCGTTCCCATGCCTGAACAAGCCCAAAGCAGGAGATGCCGAGATACTCCCCAATGCCCACAGCGCACCAGCTCAGAGATGGCCAGGGGCAAAGTCTTTTGCTGCACTGCTCAACCGACTCATGCAGATCGTCGCAAATCATCGAAACGTCGAGGACGCGAGGTCGCCAAGCAGGAGGACCACTGAGCAAAGCTGGCCAAATCTCGCAGATCGTCACAAACCGTCAGTTCAACCAATGGCAAGCTACGCCATAGAAGCGTCAAGGATGTCGTGAACGTCGGAACGTGAACGAGATGAGCAGGAGGACACTGGGTGGGCGCATGGCCTGGTATGAAGGGTACCGCGCCGATTGTCGACTTTGAACGGCCAAAAATTCATCAACAACAGCGAATTTTGTGGACTGTGAAGAAAGAAGGAAAGCAAGGACCTGCACAAGACACCCGCCAATCGAGACTTCAGAAGAGCGTCAAGAGCGAAGACTCACCACCAAGAAGACGTCGGAGTCATCGAGAAGCGAGAACGTCGAGCAGGAGGAGACCTAGAAGGGCGAGGAAGCAGCAGCCACATGTCGAGTGGAAGTGCCCAAGCCCGTCTCACGTTCACTATCAAGTTCTCTAGAGTTTCAATATTTCATACAAGTGAAAAAATGCTTCGCAAGAAAAGGGCTTTAAGCTCCAAATTAGTTCAGCGGCAA
>JACKPM010000026.1 GCA_024233495.1 Chlamydiales bacterium | reverse complement strand
CAAAAACCCCGAAAGTAAAATGGCCTCCCGAAGCATGTTTTCTATGCGTTCGGAGTCGTTGTCTATCAAGGCCAATTCCAAAGAATGTTCCGCAACTTTTTGAAGGGCTTCGCGATGAAGATCTGTTCGTGTTTTGCTGTCGATCTCAAACGTGCTTCCATCCGCCAGCCCTTGAAATAGATCCGAAGTCACCAAATAATCGGGGAGTCGAAGCTTAGAAAGAATAGCATCATAGCTTTCAAGTTTGGGATCTAGCTTAAGTGCGTGGATTCCTGCATCCGAAGTCGCTTCATCCACAAGTGCTTGCTCGGCAGGTGCCTGTTTTTCTTCATGTACCTCTTGCGATATTGCGAACGGCGAAATGCTAATAAACACAAAGCCAAATAAGAGAGTAGAAAAATTAAAATGTGCCCTCAAAATGTCGTTCTCCTGAGTTCAGTGTAAAGGAGTCTCTTCATCTCTGTAGCGAAAAACAACTGCTAACTAACTAAAACTACTCATTTTTTCGATCACATATTAAGCAACTGTATAAAATTTTTACAAAGGGGGGGGCATATGCACAAAGGTACAGGGCACTTGCAAAAAGGCGCGGAGCGCTTTTGACACCGGGGTTGGGGTCGATAACAATATTGCGCAAGGAGCTTCTATGAAATTTCTGAGTTATTTGATTATCACCCTTCTTGCTGTCGCCTGTTCCACACGAAAGAAATATGAGACCACTGCGCAAGCCCCCGTCAAGGACAAGTCTGGTATGGCTCTCCAGGTGAACTGGGTCAAAGACAAAAAGGTCAAGTACGATGTGGAAGTCGTAATGACCAACGAATCTGAAAAAGCACGAATTGTAATGCTCCCCGATATTCATTGCTTCAAAGGCGACACACGCGGCATACTCAAACACACTTTCTTCAATACCGGCGAGCGCACGATCGACTTTCAACCCGGCGAGAACAAAAGCTTCAAAATGGTTTGCAATCACAGCGCACCTGTCGAAGGAGCCTTCCGCTTGCTCGTCACAGAAATCTACGACAATCCTGAAATGGATGGCGCGACTAAAGGGAAAATCGTAGGCAAGAACCTCGAGTGGACTTTTTCGCAATAATAGAAATATGCCTTTGAACCCTGGGGAAAAACTCCCGTTCTCAGTTGCTTTGGGCGATTTTGGACTCGTCCTTCATGGAGGGGCCGGAGCTCCGGCGAAACTGAGCGAAAAAGACTACGCACGCTACACCCATACAATGAATGCTGCCTTATCTGCAGGATGGAAAGCCTTGCGAGACGAAGCTTCTTCGCTAACTGCGGTTCTCGATGCGGTTAAAATTTTAGAGGATTCTCCACTCTTCAATGCGGGCGGGCTTGGTGTTGTCTTAGACAATGAAGGCCATGCGCGCACCGATGCGGGAATTATGCGAGGAGACACCCTCAAGGCGGGCGGCGTGGCCCACGTCAGAGGGGTGGCCAATCCCTCGCAGCTCGCACGACTTGTCATGGACAAATCCGCAGCGCTTTTGCTTTGTGGCGATGGTGCCGAAAAATTTGCCATCGCCA
>JACKPM010000025.1 GCA_024233495.1 Chlamydiales bacterium | reverse complement strand
AGAGATGGCTTTTGCCTTGTTTGTGGGGAGGAGGGGTTTTGCCATGTTGCGACCTACTTGTGAAGGAGTCTTGCTTTCTTTTTCGTGGATTCTTTTTGTTTCGGGGAAACAAAAGAACTTTTCTTACTTGAAACAATGGCTTTTGGATAAGAGCGCATCTTTTCAAGGGTGGTATGGGGGAAGAATTCAGCAAGAATTGCAGGTGCTAGGTCTCCTCTTTCAGCGATTTTACTGGCGCTGAAAAGGCAGAGACCGACGCCATGTCCTTCGCCATAGCCTTCAAAAAGGGCGATGTTTCCTTTAATGCTGACGGTAAAATCGTTGCTCTTGAGGCGCTCCTTGCCGAGGCATTTTTGGAGAGTCATAAAATCGACATCTTCTTCGTGGGTGCCGTCACGTAGACGTGTTGCGTATACTTTTCCTGAGGTGTGGTCGACAAAGAGATCCATGCCAGTAATGCGGTTTGTTTTGACGAGTTTGGCAAGCTCTTTTGTTTCGACAGTCAAGCTCCAGTAGCTCTCTTTCCGTTTTTTGTTTGCGATAGTAACCGTGACACCTTCTGGTGTGGCGGTATTTTTGCGGAAAATCGAGGCGTAACTGGCGGTTTTTCCTCCGCAATGCTCTGTCCACGCTGTGGGGAAGGGTTGCTCTTCGTGGGTGAGGACAAGATATTTGGTATTATCAATAGCGCGGTCCAAAGCGATGTTTTGAAGAGCTAAAGAGGTTCCTTGGTATCCTGTTTCTTCTTTTGTAACATGCCAAAAAGCGTCATAGTTTAATAGAGCGTGGTAATAAGCATCTGTGCGGGCAGCGATTGCTACAGCGTCAAGGACGTTAGGAGGGAGGTTCGCGGGGACTTTTTCGCTTAGAGTCGCTTTAAGATACGATTCGACATCGACTTCATTGATGATGCTGAGGCGGTTTTCGATATTGTAGACTTCAATCGCTCCGCGGTATTGGGTCCCATCGATGAGGAAGGTGGTTTCGGGGCTTGTGGGAACAATTTGTAGCTGGTAAATTTTGCGGAAATTTTCGCCCCACTTAATTCCTTCTTCATGAGGATGGAGGTAGAACCGTTTGTCGAAACGTCCAGAGCTCTCTCTTTTCCCATTTTCTGGGTTATAGACGACGTAAGGGCCCCGCGCTTCAAGCAAGACCCCTTCCGAACATCTTTCGAGAAGGACTTTGATTGTTGCAGGTTTTTCTGCGGGCTGATCAATGGTTTTAACCTCTTCATTTGCGATGGCAAGGAGGGGAGTTAGTAAGGTAAGTAATAGGGCTTTAATCTTCATTGTGTGTCTCTCCATGGCATTGTTTAGGTGCGGCATATCCTAGATGCTGGTACGCAAGTTTTGTCACTTCTCGTCCTCTTTGCGTCCGTTTGATAAAACCTTGCATCATCAGAAAGGGCTCGTGCACCTCCTCAAGGGTTGATGATTCTTCACCGAGGGCTGCGGCAATCGTTCCAATGCCAACAGGTCCTCCTTCGTGGTGATCAATAATATGCTGTAGCATTCGTTTGTCCATTTCGTCAAGTCCCCGGAAATCGATATCGAGCATTTCTAGGGCAGTGCGTGTGGTGATTTTATCGAGTTTGTTATCGGAGCGCATCTGCGCATAGTCGCGGACCCACTTAAGGAGATTATTCGCAATCCGTGGGGTTCCACGGGCGCGACGGGCGATTTCAAGGATCGATTCTTCATTGATATCCACTCCCAAAATAGAGG
>JACKPM010000024.1 GCA_024233495.1 Chlamydiales bacterium | reverse complement strand
CTCTACGGCGACATCCTTTCCGATGTCGGCGCCCAAATCGCAGGCTCTGTCGGCCTTGTCGGTTCTGCAAATATCGGCGATCATGGCGCGATGTTTGAAGCTATTCACGGCTCAGCGCCCCGGCGCGCCGGGCAAAATCTTGCCAATCCCTCTGCGCTTATCCTTGCCTCCGTTTTGATGTTAAATCATATCGAAGCGCCCGCATGCGCAAGCACCATCCACAATGCATGGCTAAAAACCCTTGAAGAAGGGACGCACACCTACGATATTTTTAAAGAAGGGACCTCTAAACAAAAAGTCGGCACCCAAGAATTTGCAGAGGCCGTCATTAAAAACCTAGGGAAAAACCCATCGACGCTTAAACCTGTCTCCTATGAAAACAAAAAGGTAGAGAAAAAACCTTTTGTGCGCACTCCCATCCAAACAGAAAGAAAACTTGTGGGAGTCGATGTCTACCTTTGTTCAAATGAGCCCCTCACAGCCTTTGTCAAACATCTCAAAGAGCTGCACCTCCCCAATTGCCAACTCGACATGATCAGCAACCGAGGAGCGCGCGTCTACCCTAATGGGATGCCCGAAACGTTCTGCGTCGACCAGTGGCGGGTCCGCTTCCTTCCCAAGGGCGCCCCCTGCTCGCAAGAATGGATCTGCGCCCTGCTCACCCACCTTGCCGATGAAGGGTGCGACATCATCAAAACCGAAAACCTCTACACCTTCGATGGTAAGCCTGGCTACTCATCCCCTAAAGGGTAAAGAACTACACTCCTATTTCTTGACCTCATTCTCCCTATCTTTTACCCTAACCTGGTATGAGAATTTTAATGATTGTACTAGGATGTGCTGCAATGGTTTTTGGAAATAGCTCCCTTTACGTCTCTCCTCAAGACCCCATTTTGAAAAGTGTCTCATCAGAAGTTCCCCTTGAAGAGATTCCAACCACAAAAATCCAGGGAATCATCGATCTGATGCTTGAGCTTTCAATTGTTGAACGGAATAAAGGGTATATGGTCGGACTTGCAGCTCCTCAAATCGGCATCCCTCTTCAAATCATTTTGGTGGACACACTCATTTCTCCTGAACAGAAAGATTTTTCTCACCCTTTAGATGTATTTATCAACCCAAAAATCACATGGATATCCGATGAAATCGAAGAGTATCGAGAAGGGTGTTATTCGACTGGGACGCTTTCAGGAAAAGTTCCGAGATCTAAACAGATTCGACTCGAAGCATATAACCGCTTTGGAGAAATGGTAGAGCTTGAAGCAGAAGGATACAACGCGCGTATCTTCCAACATGAAGTAGACCACCTTAACGGTCTGCGCTTTCCCGATAGAATGACCAATTTCAACAACCTTCATTGGGTAGAAGAGGATGAAATCGAAGAATACCGCGCAAATTACGAGAGCTGGCCGAAAAAATGCTCCAAAGAAGATTGGCTAGCATACATTCATTCATCTCCAGCTGACTCGTAATCTCAGCACTCAAAAGTGGATCTGCGCCCTTTTGTCACACCTTGCTGATGAAGAGTGCGACATCATTAAAACGGAAAGCCTGGCTACTCATCCCCTAAAGGGTAGGTTGTTAAACCACGTTTTTTTTGCCTTGTTATAGCCAAACGAATCCATACATTGGGTTCTAAGCTTCTCAGGCAGTTTTTTAAGAAAGCTCTCGGCTTCATCGGTAAATTCTTTTTCGCAAGCAAGACCAAGAGTGTGCGCCACCCTTCCAATTAAGAGAAGAGAGCATACCCGCGCTACGTCCCAATCTCTGCCGCCAAACCAACCAGGTTGTATCTCAGCGACATATTGCTTATTGACAAGCTTTAAAAAACGCTCTCCATCTATCCGGTTTTTTCTTCCA
>JACKPM010000023.1 GCA_024233495.1 Chlamydiales bacterium | reverse complement strand
TCGACTGAGAAAACTCGAGATTCCCTTGTTGGATCTCTTGGAGTTTGATCTCCTTCATCTCCAGACAACGCGAACCTTGCGGACAATCCTCATGGTGAAGACAAGTTTTTGTGCAGCCTTGATACATACAAGCAGACTCTTCGTAAGCAGCGTGGTTGGCCCAAAGATAACAATATCCTGCTGAGCAAGAGGATGTCTTTGTCACGAGATATTTGTGAAAAGAACCATGCAGTGGGTATTTCATAAAGAGTTTGTAGGCATCCGTGATCTCTTGCCCGCAAAGTTGGTTAAAGTCTTTCAATTCAGTGGGAGCACGCTCGATACATCGTTTCTGCTCAGGGTCACACCGCAGATAATGGTTTGTGACTTGGTGCGTTGTTTCGTTGACCACAGACAAACCGGGCTGGCAATCACTGTCATCTTTGCAACGTTCATAAGGATATTTTTCCCGCCGCTCTTCACAAGCGCTTTTCAACACATAAGCAAGGCGATTATCTTTCGCCAACAACGCATCGTACCAAATAGACTCGTGACAATCTTTGCGGCAGCCGAGTTGACAAGACCACTCATTCCCTGTTTCCAAAGGGCATGGGTAACCACAAGGTACCGTTGCAAGTGTAGCAGCATGACGAACAATCCCTTGATGGCAGAAGACTTCGCGATTTTTTGGGTTGCAAGTGGTATAGCAGTCCTTGGCATCCACGTCTCCAAAAGTTCTTGCTGCAGCATCTCCATAAGGAAGCTGTTCCAAAAGAGAAGGGCGATTGCAGACTCCCGCATCATCGCTCCCCACGGGTATGTCGTCATTGTTTGCCCAAGGCCAAGGTAGGGTCCTTGAACACTCACAATTGGCGAATACGAACAACAACGAGAAAGAAAAGCAAAAGAACAAAAAGCTTGTTTTTCTTTTCAAAGGCCTCATCAATAGCCCCAAGGGTTTTGAATGATCGTTCCGCAACGGGTTTCTGGGGCAGAGGAAACTTGTTGCTCTGTATGGCCACGCAAAGTTCCCAAACAAAGGCCGCGCCCCATCACTTTGAAATCGCTGTCTGTTGTGAAAGTTACATCATAAACACCATCCGCAAAAGGTAAAAAGATGAATTTGTTGTTGGAGGCATTAGGAAGAATCACAGCAGCGCGTGCATTGATGAGTTGTGGATGATCTAACAAAGAAATACTTTTCGCACCAGACGTACCCTCATCAAAAAAGATATATGGTTCTTGAACATTTTCAGGTAGTGGTTAATAATGGAATGGTTTTCCGTAAAGGATGATGGAACGAGCCCTTTCAAGATTGTAGCGGTGGAGAAGTAAATGGAGTCTTGTGACGTGGCGCTTGATACACTTGGAAAACGAAAGGCTTTTGCGTACAAATTGTCCCAACCTTTGTCGAATCGTTCCATTCAAGTGCTCCAGCCGACTTGTCTGCCCACTTTGTTTGCCCACGGGTTCAAGGTTCGATGCCCAAACCTCTTGAGAAGCCTTCCAAAAATCGCAAAACGTTCGCGCTCTTTGGTAAGCTCTTGGCAAAGCATCCCACAATCTTCGACAAGTTTCACTCGTTCGATCTCCCACGGCATAAGCGAGAACCTGTCGGCTTTGTCGAGAATAAGCAATCCATATCCAAGCCTGCAGCGTTTTCTTTTGCACAAATGACCACATCTCATCCAACTCCACCACCAGCTCATGCCTATTTTCTGGAACCAATGTGCTTTCAAGACTTGGAAGCCTTTGTTTTTTTTTCCTCCATCCATCGAGCGATGGTTTGCCTCGCGACACCAAAAGTTCGTTCTGCTCCGCGTAAACTCATTCTCTCTTGGCAAGCACGGAGGACCAGCTCTTTGAAGTCTTCGTCGTAGCCAGCTGTCTCAGGTGACTCCCGACTGGCGCGACCGCAATCCTTGCATTTGTATTTTTGTTTACCGTTCGGAGAAATACCATACTTTTGAAGATCTTCACTCCGACAAAATCGACACTTGACTGTGATGGTGACCATGACAAACCTCCTTTGAGGCTTTATGCTAACACATCTTCTTCATTCGTGATATAACCACCACC
>JACKPM010000022.1 GCA_024233495.1 Chlamydiales bacterium | reverse complement strand
CTCGAGTGGTCTTGCCGAGCGATGGCTTGCCTGGCCAACCCCAGGAACCGTTTCTTTTCCATAAAGTCCATCAAGTTCGATTCTATAAAATGAATTATGCATCAGGCCTCCATGGTCCGCTTCCAAAGCATCAACGCATCCCGTTCTTCCTCTTGCAACTGCCGCAAGTGCTCCTGCAGATCCTCATACTCTTCAATTTCCTCCCTAAATTTCTCTTCCTTGGTCTTTCGTACTTCTTGCATTTTCTGTTGCTCGCACATGGCCTTTGTTTCCTGAGTCAAGATCTTTTTACAATGGCTTTGATTCTGGCCTTGCGGATCAGGTTGGCACTTTGCACTTTCTCGCGCATTTCCTTGACCTTCCTTTGGTCCATTAATTCTTCCATAAGTAATGCCTTACTTTTGTTGCGATTTTTCCACTCTTTGACCATCCTCACATTGTCCATCTTCTCCTCGTAAACCTGCTCGACTTTCTTGGGCAGCACGTGCAACTAGGAGCTCATTTAAGTTTAGCTATGGTTTCTTTGACTAAGCTTTGGATACGCTTGTTTTCTGGGTAAAGTGGTATCAAATGACTTGAGCTTTATCTTTTTCTCTGAGCCTGTATGCTTTGAGCTATTTGTGAGATTATTTGCATGTGGTTCCTTCTTACTTGATTGCCTTATTTTGAGCTGCGCATTGTTTTCCTTTTCTCGTTTGCGCAGGAGCCCACTTGAGACCCTTTGGAAGAGTTTGATTCTGTTTTAGATTTTGGCTTAAGTTTCGTGCAACATTTTCTTCAACTAAGTGCATAGGAGAATGTGATACTTGTCTGAGTTTTTTGAATTCGTGTATTGAGTAGTTGCAGCCTGAGGACTGGGCTTGGTTGTGGCGGTATTAGACGAACTCCTCGAAGGGGATCGGGTAGATGAAGTCCTTGTTATTATCTTTTTATTTTTCCATATAGAATTTATAACACCTTGGAAGCCGAGAACAACTGGGAAATGATCCACCAAATGAGAGCACCAAATGAGATGGAAGAAAAACAAGAAGAATAGGTTAATGAAAATTAATGAAAAGTTTAAGAAAGCCTCGTTGGCAGAAAATAACAAACAAAAAAGCAAAAGAGGAGAAGAAAGAGAAGAGACAGAAGAAATGGATGTATAATAGATGAATATGAATATCATTGAAATGGGGTGGATATAGATATGGATCAATTGTTGTAGGTGCAGTCGTCGGAGAACATGTGGGTGGAGCCGCAGAGTCCGCACTTGAAGACCTCACTGGGCTCGATTTCCTGCCGCTTGGGGCACTTGTTGACCTTGTGGCCGATGACCTTGCAGCTCTTGCAGACGATAGTGTCGAGTGGGGTCTTGGCCAGCTTCTAGAACAAGATCTGCGTGTACTTGAAGTCCTCGTCCACGAAGATCTTGGGGTGGTGGTCCGCGCACCGGCCTCCCTTCTCGCAGTACCCGTACATGTAGTCCCAGCACAGCTTGCGCACGATGTGCTTGTTCTGGCACAGCTTGCCCAGGTGGCAGAACCCCATGTCGAAGTTCGGGCAGGTCTTGTACACGTGCCGGTAGTGACAGTGCTCTCCCTTGTCGCACTTCTGTTTGATGAAGTCCTTGCAGATCTTCAGGTCGTGGCTGAAGTTGCATCGCTCCCCGTACGGGCACTCCCCCCTGCTCTCATACTTCTCGCAGGCCTTGATCTTGCTCTTGTCGTGCGGGTGCGGGCACGCCTCTCCCTGCCTGCACTTGCCGTGGATAAACTTCTTGCAGACTCCATTGGTGGTCAGCTCGGGGGTGTTGTAGGTAGTGGGGGCCACGCCAGTGGGCATGCTATTCATGCCAGCCACCTCGTAGGCCCGATGGTAGCTCTGGTTGCTCATCATCTGCCCCATCGGGTTGCTGCTCGCGTAGGGTCTGCCATTGGGGTCGCTCATCTCTTATTATTTAAAGTATAATGGGTCTCAGGATCAGCAAATGGAGCGCAAGTGCCCCATCCAGCGACTCAGGTTCTTCAGCTTCTCCCAATCCTTCTCGAACAGACTCGACACCGACTCCAGGTTGTGGAAGCAGCTGATATCCGCAATGGTCACTCTGTCTCCCACTAAGAAACTCCTCAAGGCCAGCGTATCGTTGAGCCTCTTGGCCAGCTTAGTGTGGATTTCACGTGATTTCTCCAGCTGGGCCTCATTGAGTTGCTCGTAGCCTTTGATGTGCAGGTTGAGGACCCCAGTGGCCGGCTCCAGCTCTTTCTCGACTATTTGCAGGTATTGGATAACATCAGCCTAAGCATGTGAAGAAGGATACCTGCGCTCCTGCTGACAGGTAGAGCAGGATGGAGTTGGTGCCAGTCAGGAACTTTCCATTGGGGGTCTCCAGGACAGGCAGGCTGAAATGCGGATACGCTTCCTTGAAGCCTTTGGAGACTTTGGCATCGAAGTCCACTTTTTCGTGAGTGAGAGTTTTGTTGAAGAGTTTGGCGGCCATTGTTATTTTGTCGAGCTTGTAGTTGTGCTCGGGGGAGTACACCTTCATCCCTGCCAATGATATTGTAATAATGCATAAATGTTGGGAATCATTTATAGGCAACATCAGTACGGCCGCAACACCATCACATCGTCCTCCGCCACCAGCTTTCCCTCCCCCACTTACAGAATTAGCCCTGCCTTGCGGGTCACCTGACCCTGCGTGCCCTAGAAGTCGCTGAATTAAGACGATAAGTACTCGATGAGGACGGTTTCGCCGACCTTGATGTCGCAG
>JACKPM010000021.1 GCA_024233495.1 Chlamydiales bacterium | reverse complement strand
AAGAGTCGTGGCTTTACCAACAGTATCTCGATCGGACAAAGCAGCAAGAAAAAGTGAATGAAAAACTCGCCACTCTTTCAAAGGAAAGGAAGATTCCTCTTGTTGCAACAAATGGATGTCACTATGTCGATAGGGAAGATTGGCGCGCGCATGAAATCTTGATGAATGTGCAATCTGGAGAGCCCGTTGAGATTTTGGAGAGAGACTCTTTTGGCAATGTGCGGGGAAGAGAGCTCAATCCCAAGCGGAAAGTGATTCCGACGCATGAGCTCTATTTTAAATCACCCCAAGAAATGGAAGCCCTTTTTGCTGATCTTCCTGAAGCGATTGAAAACACGCAAAAAATTGCCGCGCTTTGCAACTTTCAGCTCGATTTTAAGACGAAGTTTTATCCTGTGTTTGTCCCTCCCTATTTAGAGGAGAATGCGTTCTCAGAAGAAGAGAGGGTGAAAGAATGCGCTGCTTATTTAAGGAAGCTGTGCGAAGAGGGAATTCCAAAACGGTATACTCCTGAGCGCCTTGCAAAAGTCAAAGAGAAGTATCCTGATCAAGATCCTCTTGATGTGGTGAAAGAGCGTCTAGAAGGAGAGCTTGAAATCATTATCTCTAAGGGGATGTGCGATTACCTATTGATTGTTTACGATTTTATTGCGTGGGCAAAAGGGGAAGGGATTCCGGTAGGACCTGGAAGGGGTTCGGGTGCGGGATCAATCATCCTCTATTTGATCGGGATTACCGATATTGAACCTCTCCGCTTTAACCTATTCTTCGAGCGTTTTATCAATCCAGAGCGGATGTCATATCCCGATATCGACGTCGATATCTGCATGGACCGTCGCTCCGAGGTGATCGATTATACGCTTCGCAAATATGGAAAAGAAAAAGTGGCGCAGATCATCACGTTTGGGACAATGAAAGCGAAAATGGCGATCAAGGATGTCGGCAGAGTGCTGAGCGTTCCTCTAGCAAAGGTGAATGAGATTGCAAAACTTGTCCCTGAAGATCCAACGATGACGCTTGCGCGCGCGCTAGAGCTTGACCCAGAACTGCGCCGGATGGAAGAAGAGGATGAGGACGCAAAGCGGATCTTGGAGTATGCAAAACGGCTGGAAGGATCGATTCGCAATACAGGCATTCATGCTGCAGGACTGATTATTTGTGGAGATCCTCTCACCGATCACATTCCGATCTGCAATGCAAAAGATTC
>JACKPM010000020.1 GCA_024233495.1 Chlamydiales bacterium | reverse complement strand
CGATCAGCTGACGAAGGACCTCCATCGAGCCGTTGTACTCGTGGAACCAGTTGACAATATCTTCTCCCTCACCGAGTCCTGGAAGAAGCACGATCTTTAAGCTGCGCGCCCCGACTTCTCGAAGAAGACGCATCACATCATTGGCGTACACTTCCCCCGCGTGATTGTTGTCGGGAAAGAGGACCACGTCGCGATCTTTGAGCGGGGACCAGTCCGTTTTGTCTGCTGCGTTGGCCCCGCCTACGCAAGTGGTTCCAAACAGGCCCAACGAGGTCCCAAATTCGGCGCACTTTTCGCCTTCGAAGATGTGGATCGGTCCGTTAGATGGGAACTCATCGACTTGATATAACGGACGTGGCGCATCCATGTGAGCTTGGTACCAGCGCCCATCTAGCCAAGAGACGGGGCGAATGAGCTTTTTGCCATCCTTGCCTTTGCCTTCCCAGCGACAGATGACGCCCATGGGGACACCATCGCGAGTATACGTCCACGTCGCAGAGGGCGTGCCGTGAGGATAAGCCTTGATCGCATCGCGCGCCGTTTCCCACGAATGCTTGGGACGTTTCGTCTTCTTTGATTCTTTGGGGGCGAGGCGGAGAGCATTCTTGATCGATGTGTAGTCGCAACCCGCGTGGCAGTAAAGCAGGATCTTCCCGTTGTCTTCGAGGCTCACGCTCAAACTGCGAACAGCATCTTTGTGGGCAGGGCAACATGCATCCCACCGATTCGGACCTCTTGCACGCTTGTTGTGAAGCGAGTCAAGGACCTCAGCGATATCCATAACATCCCCCTTGCAAGAGTGGGTTCTGTGATTTGGAGAGAGGAAGACGTGGAGAAAAGTACGGGTGAGACTTGCGTTGCAAGCAAATTCGAAGATACAACCGAGAAAGATAAATTCTCACGCACCTCTCCTATTGAATCTCGTATCTTTTACAAGATGTAATATATTTTTAATTTTTAGATCGTGGGGCTATTCGCTACTGGGATACGTTGTCTTCTGTTTGCACCAAGAAAACATCGAACCTTTGAGTTCGTTCGGGGATGAAGTCCCAAACAAGCACTTCGAAATTAGTTGCCTCTTCTATCCGAGCTGCCATTTCTAACGAAGGAGCTTTTTTCCCCAAGCAAAGAGCGCTAACATGAGCCTTGGAACAACCCAGAAGTCGAGAAACTTCTTTTAATTTCAAGCCTCTTTTTTCCATCCAGTCTTTGAGTTTCACGGGACCAACCTCCTTCATTTATAAGTGTTCTACTTTGGGTAGAATTGATTGTCAAGATAAAAGAAGGAAGTCTTTCTACTTAAAGTAGATTGTCTTGATGCGAATACCCTCTGCGTATAGAATGAAGTTTCTTGATGTGTTGGTGTTCTATTTAGGAGGAACTATGGAGGCATTGGGAGAGCGGATTCGAGAGCTCCGAACTCGGAGAAATTGGACGCTCCGCGATCTTTCAGAAAGAACTGGTGTGTCAGTTCAAATGTTGTCTTTTATTGAAAGAGGAGACAAAGCAGGTTCTATACAGACCTTAGGCAAAATAGCAGAAGCTTTTTCTATTTCGCCAGGTCTTCTTCAAGATCTTGATGTTGAGATGGATCGTTTGGTGGAGATTTCAGAGATCCTGGACGGTCTTCAACATCTGCGTCCCGAACAAGTGGAGATTGTTCGGTCTTTGGTTCGCTCTCTCCGTTCAGTTTGATGTCCTCCCCTCGCTTCATTGACTGCACTAGCTGATTTACCCGCCTCAACCCTTTATCGTCTATCATCTGAAGCTCTCGCTCAAAATCTCGCATAGTAGTGTTCTCCTGAACAGTGCTTTCCTTAATACTTACTGTGCAAGCGTTCATAAATCAAGGTGTTCTTCTATTGGTAGAATAAAGTCTTTGACATATCTTTCTACTTTTAGTAGATATGTTGTGTTGTATCTGAAACGCAGAACGTTCAGCGGTTCTCCAAGTAAGGTGATATGGAGGGACATAAATGTTTTTATTTGCATTTATGCTCCATTCAAAAAGGGGTTTCTTTAAATGAGACATCCTATCTAGGGACTCCCTGAGAGTTGAAAGGTAGTTGTGTTCGACTCTTTTACTAAAGGATATGCGGTTGATCAGCTTTGCTTGAATGAAAGAATGATGCCGATATTTGTCTAAAGGGAAAAGCTAAAACCTTTTCAAAGAGTTCTGTTTTTGGCGAGTCATTCAAGTCACAAAAAAGAATAAGTCGCTCTCAGTTTTCTCTTTTTT
>JACKPM010000019.1 GCA_024233495.1 Chlamydiales bacterium | reverse complement strand
CTTTCTTGCAAAATGACTTGAATTTTAGGAAACAAAAATATTATCTGAAGAGAAAGTGCTCTTCAAAGAAGAAAGAAAAGATCCTTTGGCGTTGCAATATGCCAAGGAAAGAAATAAGGGAGTATTCTTTTATTATAATATTGGTTGTAGAAAGAGATGAACGACGGACGCCGCAAGAAGCCTCAGAAGCATCAGAACAAGACCGCCTTCAAGATCCAATTCGACACACAGGCGCTAGAGAAACAGAAGAAGGTGTCCCTACACCTGCTCTGCAAGAGGTGCGTCGAGCAGATGAACTGGAAACTGCAGTTCAATAAATACAAGAAAATCACAGAACCAGGCAAGTGCACTTTCTGCCACAACAAAAATGTGGTGCGGAGCTACATGAAAGCCTGCGACCCATGTGCCGAGAAGGAATAAGTCTGCCCAAAATGCCTAGAAAAAGATTTCGAGCTGCCTGAAGGAGAAGTCAAAATGTCTGAGAAGGAAAAACAGATGAAGGAAAAAGAAGAAGAAAAGGCCATGAACGATTACATCGACGGGCTCAGGCTAAGGTCTAAGCGCAAAATCCATAGGGAATATGAAAAGGGTGTCATCACCTGGGACAATGAACAAAAACTGTTCCTGGACTCGGAGGGCAACCCTCTGGTGGGCCTACACTTCAAGAACAAGGGGGTTGAGGACATGTTTGAAGACGAGGAAGACGAGGAAGACGATCTGGATGATCTGGATATGTGATATGGACGTACGGGTAGGCGTTTAGCAGGAAAAGAATAAATGGAAATTATTAAATAATTGAAATTAATTAGTGATCAAACATGACTCACAGCTACGGCCAGAGGCGCAGAACCAGACACAAGTTCAGAAAGGGATTCAAACAGCACGGAGCCATCCACATCGCCAAGACCCTCACCACCTACAAGATCGGTGACATCGTGGACGTGGTTGTCGATGGTTCCATCCATAAGGGCATGCCCTACAAGTACTACCACGGGCGCACCGGCCGCGTCTTCAACGTCAACCCTAGGTCCATCGGCGTGATCGTCAACAAGCAAGTCAGGAACAGAATCATCCCCAAGCGCATCCATGTCAGAGTCGAGCACCTCAAGCTCTCCACCTGCAGGAAGGAGTTCTTGGCCCGCGTCCGGGAAAACGACAGGAGGAAGACCGAAGCCAACAAGAAGGGTGAGAGGATCTCCACCAAGAGGACCGTCGAGCAGCCCACCGGCCCCATCGACATCGCCAAGCCCGAGATCACCCTGCTGAACCCCAAGCTCTTCATCGAGATTGTCTGATCGCAATATTTAACTTAGGGCGCTCGCAGTGCCGGAAACAAGGAGTGGGAAATATTAAATTTTTATATTAATTTTTTATAAACCGATGGTGGTCAAAACCGAGCTGTGCAACTTCAGCGAGTGGAAGATCTACCCCGGCAAGGGTGTCAGATTCGTCGCCAAGGACGGCAGGCCCTTCCTCTTCCTCTCCAAGAGAACCAGAAATTTCGGTCTCAGAAAGCTTAAAGCCCAGAGACTTAGATGGACAACCGCATGGAGGAGACTCCACAAGAAAATTAAGCAGAGCGATACTGGCAAGCAGAAAAAGAAAAGAGTGTTCAAGCAGGAGCGTGCCATTGAAGGTGTCACCCTTGACTCCATCAAAAAGCTCAAACAGGCCAAACCCGAAGATAAGAAGGCCCTGGCTGAAGAGGCTATCCGCGAGATCAAGGAGAGACAGAAAGCCCAGATCGCCAAGAGAACCGCTGAGAGGAAGGTTGTGAACAAGGACAAGCAGACCGCCCAGAAGGCCCAGGACAAGGCTGCCCAGAAAGCCCAGAAGAAGAACAAGAAGAAATGATTGGCCCCGCATATTTAAATCTATCACGTAGAATTGATCACTAGTGCCTCAAGACTTCCATAGCAAGATCGAGAGCTCGCGCACTTGGAAGAATGCATATTTTTTTGTCTGGTGGATTACGTGCCCTCCAAAGTTCCTGCCCACCACACAGTTCCAGCCATTGCCTCTCTTGTCCATTTCGTTCTTCAGGTACCTTGCGATCACTTTTTCCTGCCTCATCTCCTTAATAGATTCCTTGAGTGCCAGGTCGACTAACTCGACAACCTTGCTGAGCTCCTCCTGCTCCATATCTGTGGCCTTGATGACGGGCTTTGAGTCTCCAGTTGCGGCCATTCTGTTTCCTGCCTGATTATTTGAATTGATTAATTTTTATGAAATGAAACTTTCCCATCTTCCAATATCTATACGCCAATATCAAGCATCCTCACTCCCTTCGCCCTTTTATGGCTTATCTGCCTTTGCTTCCACATCTGCCTTTCTAATGATCTTCTTCTTTGGTGGGAGTTTGCTCTTGGTTGGTTTGATAGGCTCTTCCTCGCTTTTGAACTTGAATAAATTACTTTTTTGCATTGCATACAGTCGTGGATTTTAATTGATTGCCTTCCCAACAGGCTTTGAAGGATGGCTCTACTCTAATTTGACATCAGGATTGGGAGTTTTATCCGC
>JACKPM010000018.1 GCA_024233495.1 Chlamydiales bacterium | reverse complement strand
TTTCAAGTCGATCTGTTCTTATGGCTTCCTACAAATGTGTCTAATCTTCCACTTGTAAAACAAAAGCAAGCGAATCAGTCTCAAAGCGGCAGTCACACACAGCATTCCCTACAGCACCACTATCAATAGAACTTCAGTCAGCTACTCAACGGTGGCGAAATGCGAGACAGCAGCCATCGCAATCGAGTAAAGAGCCGTCGTCTCTCCGATGAGCAAACAAATGTTCGCAAACTTACTCGTATAGGAACCGAAGAACAAAACGGCAGCAAAGTAGCAAACCATCACAATGAGAACGAAGTAAAGCAGTACGTTGAAGGAGTTTAAAGCGACTCCGATCACCACAATCAAAACCACAGCCACAGATCGGAGCATGAAAAGGGGAATGTACCACTCCCGAGCATCGTTTAGTATGACGATTGCTGAAGCCGATTGGCTGCTGTCCTTCCAATGGTAGAGTTGCATACTAACGACAAAAGCGAGCACTCCAAAGGCTAAGAGGAGACACAGAGAGTTGATTAAAGGAGAAAAACTGGCCGCTTCAGCGCTGATTCTAAAGCTGTTCCTGCAAGCAGCCAAAGCCAAACCAATGATAAAAGCGGCTGCTATCTCAAAGATGAAACAGCCGTAAACGATTTTTTGGCATTTTTCTCTCATAGACTTTGTTGGAGTGCCGTATTTGGGCACACTTTCATCAGAGGAGAAACAACGAAGGCCGATCGACAAAATTGTCCACAGTGCAAAAGCGAGAAACAGCACGCAGCAGAGGAAAATGCAGTTTTAGAGGAACTGAGTGGAAAGAAGCACTTTGCTGAGAAGATTTTTGTTTGTGACTGAGGATCGAAAGAAAGGCCACCCGACGATAGTGGGAGCAGCTGTTTCGATGGCGTAGGAGAAAACGGTGGTTTTGCTGTAGAAGCAGCTGGAAAGGTAGACTATTTGAAAGACAGTGATGACCTCAGCCCCAATCATTTTGTGGGGCGCACTCACCACCAACAGTCCCAAAGAGATGTATGCCAAAGCTTGGAAAATGAAGCTGATTGTCTGAATCAAGGCGATGTTCTGACTAATCACTAAAGGCAGAGTTTCAGACACTGCCTGAAAAGAGAGAGTAGCGTTGTCACTCGCAATCACATTGCGGTCGAAAGCCATCTCTAAAGTGCAATCGCGCCCTTCCAAATCCTCAGAGTAGTCGACGATAAGCGTCAGTGTGCCCGAAGTGTAGCTGATTTGAGAGATCGAGTAAAGGGAGTTGCAGTCAAGAGAGACTTGCTTTGACAGCTGCATGCGACTGATCGTGAGGAGAGGCGGGTAGACTGCGAACTTGAAGGTCCCTTCATAGAGAATACCGTTCCTTTCGATTGAGGAAAGGGAGAGAGTGATGGGAATGCCAACGTAGAAGCAAACTGAGGGCTGAGTTGAACTCCCGTTTTAGCATTTGTAACCCTTTTAGACTGAGCAGATAGAAGAGCAGCCGTCTCCGCTAATCAGATTGCCGTCATCGCAGCTGTATAGATCGGTGGCCAAGAAGCCGTCTCCACAGATATCCTTACATATG
>JACKPM010000017.1 GCA_024233495.1 Chlamydiales bacterium | reverse complement strand
AGGGCGTTAAAATTTCAACACAAGCGCAGCCTCATGAATACTCGCAATAAACATGACGAACTACAAGTTTTGGTCATGGCAATCAACTGGAACATCCACCGCGTGGAGCAAGAGCTTGCTCAGAATCCTGCAGATAAGGCTAGTCTCGAGGACAAGTTAAAAGCGCTTCTTGCCGAGAAGTCTCTAGCTGTTGAGGCGGGTAAAGGAGAAGTGGATGCAGCGCTCACCTTTGCGCAAGCTGGAAAATTTCTCCTCAGGAACTATGAGAAAGAGATCTATGCTCTTCGGCAGAAGCTTGAAACGACACCAGGGAATGCAGACCTTTCACAACACTTGCAAAGACTCACAGCAGACCAAAAAGAGCTTAAAGAGGATCTTGAGGTGCTCGAGTCGTGAGAGCGCTTCTTTTCTTCTTTCTCTCTCTCCCCATCTTTGCACACACAGCTGACGACGTACTCTTCTACTGGTTCGGTAAAGATCCTATTGCCAATCCAACACAAAACGCTGCCATGTGGTTCGTGGGAGGAGCTGCTATTGATGAAGAGATCCAAAGCCGTTTTGGTGACCTCTACTTAGACGCCCGCTTTGGTCGCCTTGAAGAATGGAAAATGACTCCCCGCGGCCGCCTTGCGCTCATCATTTTGCTCGACCAATTTCCCCGCAATCTCTTCCGTGGTAGTGGAGATGCATTTCTCACAGATGCGCTGAGCTTACGCATTGTACTTGATGGCTTAGAGGAGCAACATGACCATCAGCTTTGTACAATCGAAAAATTCTTTTTCTATATGCCTCTTATGCATGCTGAAGATCGCGACACCCAAAATCTTTCAGTCATTCTACTAGAACGCCTCTATGCTGAGGCCGATGCGCCCGCAAAAGAGCAAATGGAGCGCTCTCTCCAATTTGCAAAACTGCACCAAGAAGTGATTGAAGAGTTTG
Source organism: Chlamydiales bacterium (assembly GCA_024233495.1). Lineage (GTDB taxonomy): Bacteria > Chlamydiota > Chlamydiia > Chlamydiales > JAAKFR01 > JACKPM01. The sequence continues at coordinate 121 of JACKPM010000017.1, read as the reverse complement.
GTAGATTTCCGAGCCGCAATGCTGCTCTCAACCGCCATTGTTCACCTAACGAAGTCGCCTACCTCCAGCAAAATCCCTCCTTCTAGATGGTGTCGTCAAATTTTCTCCTCTGTGAGGCGAA
>JACKPM010000016.1 GCA_024233495.1 Chlamydiales bacterium | reverse complement strand
AAGGAGAAAATTTGACGACACCATCTAGAAAATCTCTCGCCGTACAAAGGAGAAAATTTGACGACACCATCTAGTCTTGCTTTGCCCTCTATCTTGACCATTTTTGCTTTCCCAGAGGATAATGAAGAGGAGAGGGTTTTCCAGCAAGTGGAGCTCTTAGGTGATTTTTTCCGTGTCCTCCTTCAAGAGGGGGAAAGGGGGAGCTGGATTTACTTCCACTCGTCCAATATAGAGCGGGAGGCAAAAAGGATGTTTGAGGGGAATGGGAAGCTTTCTTTTCTTGGGAACTGGGGGATCGGCAGGTGTGCCGATGGTGGGGTGTACGTGCGCTGTGTGCACGAGCGCCAATCCTAAAGATCACCGCTTGCGTCCTTCTGGCTTGCTCACATTGGGAGAGAAGCGATTCCTTATCGATTGTGGGCCTGATTTGCGTTATCAAGCGCTGAAATACAACATCGACTACATCGATGGTGTGTTGATTACCCATACGCACTTTGACCATGTGGGTGGGCTTGATGAGATTCGCACCTACTATTTGTTGCATGGCCAGATCATGCCCACTCTCGTCTCATTGGAGACGTTACAGGGGTTAAAGCATCGATATGACTACCTTTTTGCAGAAAAGACGTGGGGGAAGAGTTTAGCGGCTCAGCTCTACTTTCATGTTTTGGAGGAGGAGCGAGGAGAGACAGAGTTTGTGCATACAGCGGTGCAGTATGTCTCGTACGAACAAGGAAAGTGTCCAGTCAATGGCTATCGCTTTGGCACATTTGCCTACGTCTCAGATATTCGGAAATACCCTGAGACAATTTTTGAAGATCTTCAAGGGGTAGAGACGCTAGTATTGAGTGCACAAAGAGAAAAATCCTCCCAAATGCACTTCTCGTTTGATGAGGGAATCAACTTTTCAAAGAGGGTAGGGGCGAAACGCACTTACTTCACACATATCAACCATGAAACCAGTCATGAGAAGGTAAACAAAAAGCTTCCAAAAGGATTTGAGCTCGCATATGATGGTTTGCGCATCACACTTTGAAACCTAAGATATGGTTATGAGCGAACTTGGAATAGACATTGACGATCCTTCAAAAAGCTGTGCTTTTCTCGTAGGCGTCTATAAGGGTAGAGAGACAGCAGAGCTGTGCAACGAACACCTCGATGAACTTGAGGAGTTAGCCAGCACCTTTGGCGTCCCCACTGTGGGGCGTATCACCGCGGCGTGCCGTAAAATTGAAGCCGCTACCTTTATTGGAGAGGGGAAGCTTAAAGAGATTCAGGAGAAATTGGGTGAGGCAACTCTTATCATTTTTGACGATGAGATCTC
>JACKPM010000015.1 GCA_024233495.1 Chlamydiales bacterium | reverse complement strand
CGTTCACCAATTAGACGAGAGACGTTTGATCAATCATTTTTTGATTGTTCCCTTTCAGGTTGTAGGTGATGGGGCAAGATAACACTAACTTCTCCCCCGTTCGCGCCTACTTTTGGCCCATTCATATGCACGAACTCAAAAAGTTCTTGCCGCTCTTCTTCCTAGCGTTTTTTATTGGATTTAACTACAATATTTTACGAAATATGAAGGATGCGCTTTTGGTGACTGCTGAGTCATCTGGTGCTGAGGTATTGCCCTTTATTAAGGTGTGGGGAATTGTACCAGGCGCCTTGTTGATGACCTTCATCTATAGCCGCCTCAACAATCACCTCACACGAGACCGCGTCTTCTATGCGATGGTCGCTATCTTCCTCGCCTTTTTCTCCATTTTTACCTTCGTGATCTACCCTTTTCGGGATGTTTTGCACCTCCACGGCACAGCAAATTTTTTACAAGCACATTTGCCCGCTGGCTTTAAAGGACTGATCGCGATGTTGCGGTATTGGACCTTTAGCAGCTTCTACATCATGTCCGAGCTGTGGAGCTCTGCCATTTTATCGATGCTCTTCTGGGGTTTTGCGAATGAGGTGACCCGCCTAGGAGAGGCGAAGCGCTTCTACGGCTTGATCGCGATAGGCCTCAACCTCGCTGCCATCAACTCAGGGCAGATCGCCGTCTTTTTGACCGGCAATTTCATGCACACTCACTTTAAGCTTGTAGCGGATCAGTGGCACCAAGCAGTGATCATGCTTACTGTAGTGGTTCTCCTTTCTGGGTTGAGTATTATGGCAATCTACCGCCACCTTACAAAAAATGTTTTGCCTCATACAGATGGAGAGACTGTCGCCTCACGCAAGAAGGAAAAAATCAAGATGTCAATGCGGGAGAACTTCACCTTTTTGGCTAAGTCGCGCTATCTCCTTTACATCGCTATCATCGTGCTCGCGTACAATGTGGTGATTAACTTGATCGAAGTAATTTGGAAGGATCAGGTGCGACAGCTCTATCCCAATCCGTGTGACTTTACAGCTTATATGAGCAATGTGACCACGATCACAGGGGTGATTTCCTTTTTTATGTCGCTTTTAATCTCTGGTCAGGTCATCCGCCGCTTTGGATGGACATGGGGCGCACTTTTTACCCCCATTGTGCTTTTCTTCACCTCAGCTGGCTTCTTTTTCTTCTTCTTTGGAGGGAAAACGCTTTTTGGCGTGCTAACGATGCTCGGCACCTCGCCTCTTGCCCTTGTGGTGCTCTTTGGCTCAACGCAAAACTGTTTGGCGAGAGCCTCAAAATTCACCCTCTTTGACGCAACAAAAGAGATGGCATTTATTCCTCTATCGGTTGAAGGAAAGCTCAAGGGAAAAGCCGCAATCGACGGTGTGGGCTCTCGCCTCGGAAAGTCCGGAGGCTCTCTGATTCACCAAGGGCTCTTGCTCGTATTTTCAACAATTTCTGCAAGCGCTCACATCGTAGCTGCAATTCTATTTGGGGTCATCATCTTCTGGCTAGCTGCCGTTGTCTCTCTTGGAAAGCAGTTCAAGCAAATGACAACCCCATCTGCCGAACCTGAACCTGAAACAGCGGTCTCAAAAGTAGGCGAAACTGTCACAAATTCCCCCCAGCCATCATAAA
>JACKPM010000014.1 GCA_024233495.1 Chlamydiales bacterium | reverse complement strand
ATGAATTTGTAAAATTTTTAACCGATTTGACTATAAAGCTAGCCGTAGCTACCCCCTCACAAGAAAGCGTAGCGGTTCACCTATTTTCGTCAAAAAGATCCTGGAGATCAGAGGCTAAAGCGTCGAATTCACATTTCTTTAGCGACAAAGCATAGCGTTATTTGTAGGCGTTTCTTCCCTGAGGATTTGTGCAATAGCAGCCACCCAGTCAGCGCGACGGTTAAGAGAGTCTAGACGGTGGGCATTGAGCCCTGCTTCTCGTACAAGCGGCATATACTCATTCTCAATCTCAAAGAGCGTTTCAATATGATCTGATGTAAAGCTGATAGGCACAAAGAGTACATGCCGTCGCCCTTCACGCCACTTCTGCACACTCTTGCACACATCGGCCGTTGCAGGGGTGAGCCACTGAGCACGTCCAACCTGCGACTGATAGCATAGCTTGTGCACTGCATTCGGAAAACCAGCACACACCGCACAAAAAGATGCCTGACACTCCTCCTCGTACACATCCCCTTCATCGATAAACGACTGCGGCAATCCGTGCGCGGAAAAGAGCAAAATCGTCTCTCGCTCTTCTAAGTGATGCTCATTCAAATACTCTCGAATCATCGTCTGGTGGAGCTGCACGAAAGCAGGGTGTGTGGGGTATGACTTTACCCACCGAATTTTGTTGCACACCTTTGCAGGAAGATTTTGCGCAAAACACTTTGCAATGCTTCCTGTTGTGGAATAGGTAAACTGTGGAAACATGGGGAAACATGTAATAGAATCTAAGAGCGTCACCTGTTTGAAAAAAGCGGCATGTGTTGCAGGCAAGTAGCGGTGAAACGTCAAGATCTCTTTGTTAAAATATGAGCGAAGCTGCTCAGCGACATATTCGGTGTCATCGAATATAGGAGACTTTCCCCCAATCTCCTCATAGTCTTTGCGCACACTCACGGCTCTTTTTTTTGCAAGTCGCTTAAAGAAGGGACGAAAGATTGCCGGCACTCGAAAGACATCGGGGTCGGTGAAAAGTGAGATCAAAAAAGGTTCTACCTCTTTCAGTGAGCGGGGCCCCCCAAAATTCGCGATCACAATCGCCATAGTCGACACCTGTATTGCAGCATATAAGGCGCCATGATATACAACTGAGGCGTATGACAAAACTGTTTATTGAAGACCTTCCCCTCAAAGACAAGAAGGTGCTGGTGCGCGTTGACTTCAATGTGCCACTCGATCAAGATCTTAACGTTACTGATCCCACAAGAATTGAGGCTGCTCTGCCCACTATTCGTTACATTTTGGATCAGGGAGGGATCCCCATTTTAATGAGTCACTTTGGCCGCCCAAAAGCAGAGTACCTCCCTGAGCTTTCGCTCGCCCCTTGTGCACGTGTACTTTCCAAGTTACTCAATCGCACGGTAACTATGGCCCCTGACTGCATTGGCGAAGAGGTAGAAGATCTAGTTGATGCTCTAAAACCTGGCTCTCTTCTCCTTTTGGAAAACCTGCGCTTTCATCGTGCAGAGAAACACCCAGAAGAGGGGCTTGAGTTTGCGCAAGCACTCGCAAAGCTTGGTGACCTCTATGTGAATGACGCCTTTGGGTGTTGCCACCGTGCGCACACCTCGATTACCGCTCTTCCCGCCCTATTTCCAGATAGAGCTGCAGCCGGCTATCTTTTGAAAAAAGAGATTGAGAGCCTCGACAAACTATTAAAAGAGCCTGAGCGTCCCCTTGTAGCGATCATTGGTGGCGCCAAGATCTCCTCTAAAATAGGCGTGCTCAAAGCGCTTTGTGAAAGAGTTGATACCCTTCTCATCGGTGGAGGCATGGCATACACCTTCCTTAAAGCGCAAAACATCGGAATTGGAAACTCCCTATGTGAAAATGAACATCTGGAGACGGCAAAAGAGATCATGGCAAAAGCGAAAAAACTGCTTCTTCCTGTTGACCTTGTTGTTGTTCAAGAATTTTCGGAAGATGCTCCCTCAAAAATCGTGGCCACAATACCACCAGGCTACGAAGGGGTGGATATTGGCCCCAAAACGGTTGAACTTTTTTGTTCAGAAATTCGCAAAGCAAAAAGTATCTTGTGGAATGGGCCTGTTGGCGTTTTTGAGTTTGAACCGTTCGCAAAAGGGACGTTTGCTCTTGCGCGCGCTGTTGCTGAAAGCGGTGCTCAAAGTGTTGTGGGGGGAGGTGATAGCATTGCTGCCCTAAAGAAATCGGGGATGGAGAAAAAGATCTCTCACATTTCAACTGGAGGGGGCGCCACTCTCGAATACATTGAGCTCGGCACCCTCCCCGGCATCGAAGCACTCACAACAGCAAAGCTAATACATTAATGCCTATCGAAATTTGTAGTCGCCCCTGAAAAAGTCCCCTTGGCGTAAAGCCGAAAGACTTCCAGAAATTGTAGTCAAATCGGTTGAAAATTTAACTATAACTTAATTTAATTTAATTTAATTTAATTTATTTCAGAGATGATTCTCTTCCTAGCCCCTTGATGACCTAAACACAGAGACAGCGGGGTTACTACTAGGCCGACACTCGCATATGCAATCATGCATTTAAGCGCAGTCGCTTTGGAGATATGACCGTTTAAAGCAGAGGCTGTCATTGCAATAAGTACTACGGCTAGCACAGCTGCAACCATGCTTACATTCTTTTGACGAGGCGAGAGTTTTTTATCACAAATTGATAAAAAATAATTAACTAAAGCTATAGATCCGAAAACTAAGCCATATTTTAAAGCTGTGGTTGGAGGCTTGTTCCCTCCCAATGCTAATGCAGCGAGCGCAAGAGCTGTAATGAGAAGAGCTACTGTGATTGACGCACCAACGCCAGTTACACACTTCGTTACTTTCGCTACTTTCGCTA
>JACKPM010000013.1 GCA_024233495.1 Chlamydiales bacterium | reverse complement strand
TGCGTAAACGCAACTGGAAGATGTATAGTCGTTTAAAAAAGCATTACTTTTCTGGCAGACCTAAAAATCTTTAGAGTTACAAAGGAGAAAATTTGACGACACCATCTAAGAAAATGGGAAGACCTATGCTCTTCTCGGACTCTTTGATTCTTCTGCGAATACAGAGAAGATCTTTCTCCAAGGGCAAATCAAGAAGATGCGTGCTATACTCCAGCGAAGTATTCGGTGAGGCCCTCTTTGGTTGCCTTTAGCGACTTCTCGCCTTGACGCCAGTTTGCTGGACACACTTCTCCGTTCTCTTCAAAGAAGGCGAGAGCATCTACCATGCGGAGCGCCTCGTCAACACTACGGCCTAAAGGGAGGTCATTCACCACCATGTGGCGGATCACTCCCTCTTTGTCGATCAGGAAAAGGCCGCGATATGCAATGCCATCCTCTTCTTTAAGAACACCATATGCCTGCGCCACCTCCTTCTTGATGTCAGCAATAAGGGGGTATTGCACGCCCTCAATGCCGCCGCGGCTGCGCGGGGTGTGCAACCATGCGAGATGAGAAAATTGACTATCAACTGAACACCCAATAACCTCAGCGCCTCTTTCATGAAACTCTTTCAGTTTCTCCTGAAAAGCGTGTAGCTCTGTGGGGCAAACAAATGTGAAATCGAGAGGGTAGAAGAAAAGCACCACATATTTGCCGCGGTAGTCTGCAAGAGAGAACTCCTCTTCAATTGCACCATCTACAACCGCTTGAACTTTAAAGTGGGGAGCTTTTTTCCCAATCATCGATTTCCTCCAAAAATTTGTGAACGCACTGGAGAGGATTCGAACCTCTGACCGCCTGGTTCGTAGCCAGGTACTCTATCCAGCTGAGCTACCAGTGCAGGAGAAGGTAATATACACCTCATGGAAGATTTGTTCAACCTTTTACCCACCATATGCTATACAACATTTTAAATGAATATTGTCATCATTGGAGCTGGCAGCATTGGGGCGCACCTCGCGATGATCTTCTCTCAGGAGGATTACCGCATCCTATTGGTGGATAACGACCCTTTCCGACTCGATCGCGCCTCTCGAGAGCTTGACATTGCCACTCGAGTGGGTGATGCGGCTGACTGGGAGCTATTGGAAGAGATGCTCGACTTTGCCCCTGACCTACTTATCGCCCTCACAAATGACGACGAAAAAAATTTAGTGAGCTGCAACATCGCCAAACAGCTCGGCTATCCACAGACGATCGCTCGGGTGCGCAAGACAAAATATTTTATGCAGAGTCGCCTCAATTTTGAGCAAATCTTCTGCGTTGACCACCTCATTGGTCCCGAAAAATTGACTGCCGATGCGATTTCCAATATGATTTTGATGCCCGGCTCAGTTGCAATCGAAAATTTCGCGCATGGGCAAGTACAGCTGCGCACAGTGAAAATTCCCCCTATGTGGCGGAAAGAAAAAGTGCGCCTTTCAGATAGAAATGCCCTTGAGATTCCTAACAATGTAATGGTAGGGCTCATTCGACGGAAAGCTGAGCATGAGCTGCATGGCAAGGTGGTGTCCCACAAAGAACAAATCATCTTTCCTCACGGAAATGACGTTCTCTTGCCTGGAGACGAAGTGACATTTATTGGAGAAACATCCGCTATTCGCAACTTGCACCGCATTTTTGGTGTGACGATCCGCCGCCCTCGATCCGTAATGATAGTGGGTGGTTCGCTTATTGGCTCTCACCTCTCGCGATGCTTGCGCGATCACCACATGCGCACAGTGATCTTAGAAAAGGATTTTAACAAGTGTAGTTTCCTCGCGGAAATCTTGCCGCACGCCACCATTGTCCATCGAGATGGACTTGACTACGACTTTTTAGAGCAGGAGAAAGCGGGTGACTATGACGTCTTTGTTGCGTGCACGCGCAACGATGAGACCAACTTCTTATCTGGAGCGATTGCACGCAACTTGGGTTGTGAAAATGTGATCATCTCTCTCGCTGATACGAGTTATCAGCCGCTCACCACGCAATTTAAAATTACACAAGCTGCCTCTCCTCGCGTAAATGCAGCGAACCGAATTCTCTCTATTGCGCGGAAAAAGACGATCGCTTCAATGGTTTCGATGTACAACAACCAAGCAGAGATCATGGAGGTCAAAGTTTCCCTCGATTCAAAGTTAGCAGGAATTCCTATCCGCTTTTTGGGTCCCCATCTTCCCGACGATATGCTCATCGTTGTCATTCAAAGTAGGGGACGAGTGTTCATTGCGGATGGTAACCGTGTACTCACTCCGGGGGATACGGTGATCGTGATCTCATCTCCCAAGCATGTGGATGATTTAAGGAAGCTGTTTTAATGCTGTACAGAGACATTTGCCGAGCTTTGGGCTTCTACTTGTGGATCTTGCTAATCCCGCTTGCCATTCCAACAGGCATCGCTATTTTTTGTCACTGGATTGTAGGTGCTCCTGTCTATCCACAGCCCGCTTCCGCATGGTCCTTCATCTTTACGATGGGAATTACCGCTCTTCTTGGGCTTCTCTTTTGGTTTTTCGGACTCAAAAGCGAGGGACGCCTCTACAGGCGGGAGGGACTGCTTCTTGTCCTCATCGTCTACTTTCTCACTGCCGCTGTGAGCGCCCTTCCCTTCTGGTTTAATGGCACACTCTCTAACCCACTCGACGCCTATTTCGAAGCTGTCTCTGGTCTCACAACAACTGGCGCCTCAATTTTAGAACCAAAAGAGTTTAATCCCATCACGGGAGAAGAGGTGCCAATCAAAGTCTCTTTCTGCGTCGATACCGACGTTGAGTACAAATACTATGGCACAGTTGCTCCTATTATTCGTGAAACAGGTGAGATGCATCTCTCAGGACTCGATGCGCTCTCTCCTGCCCTTATTTTTTGGCGCAGTTTTATGCAGTGTTTGGGGGGTGGTGGAATTATCGTGCTCTTTGTTGCGATTCTCCCAGCGCTTGGTGTGGGTGGAAAAATTCTCTACCAAACAGAGATCACAGGTCCCACGCAAGAGTCGGTGTTCCCCCGCATCAAAGAGACTGCAAGTATGTTGTGGAAGGTATATGCATCGCTCATTGCGATTGAAACCATCCTTCTCATGTTCACAAATAGCCGCGTCTCTCTTTGGGATGCGCTCAATATTAGCCTCACGACACTCTCAACGGGTGGATTTTGTCCCAAAAACGGTAATATTGCAGTATATCAAAGTCTTCTCACAAATTGGATCATTATCGTCTTCATGATCTTAGGAAGTATTAACTTCACTCTCTATTTTCTATGCATGCGCGGAAAGTTTTTCCGCCTCAATGATCCTGAGCTCAAAGCATTTCTCACGATTATCTGTGTAGGCATCGCCTTAGCTACCTGGCAACTCACTGGAGCTGCGCGCGACCAGATGTCGCAAATCCTGACGGACAACCCCCACTTCTCTTTTTGGCAAGCACTCTCATTTGGAGCATTCCAAGCTGTTTCAGCACAAACCTCAACAGGGTTTGTTGTCTCTAACTACGATGTGTGGCCATTCTCCATGCAAGTGCTCATGTTAATTCTCTTTTTTGTGGGAGGGATGGCAGGATCAACAGCTGGCGGTATTAAAATTGTACGTGAACAAACTTTCTTTAAGATTTTAATCAACAAAATAGAAAGCATCTTTCGGCCCGACACAGTACGCGAATTTCGCCTTGGAAATTCTATCATTAGCCCAGCGACAGCCACAACGGTTCTATGCTTTGTATTGATTGTCGCCACGCTCACGATCATTTCGACCTACTTACTTGTTTTGGATGGTATTGACCCTGAAACGAGTATCTCTGTTGTAGGATGTATGATTAATAATGTTGGCATTGCCTTTCGTGCAGCAGGCCCAGAGCACTCTTTCGCTTTTCTTCCCACTTTCAGCAAGATTTGGTCAATTATTCTCATGATCGCAGGTCGTCTTGAATTCTTTGCGATTCTCATTGCCTTTGTACCGGCCTTTTGGCGCAAAGGTTGACGTAAACTTAATATTTTCCTAAGCTCTCCTTTAAAATTTGAGGTAAGCATGTGTCGTTTTCTTCTTCCGCTGTTTCTCTGTGTTTCCCTCAACGCTCAGCCAATCTTTGTCTTTACACAACCAAAAGCAGGAACCCGCTTTTTGAAGGGCTCCCTCACCAAATACTTTGAGAAACAGTTTAATGGTAAACAGTTTAAAGACCCTCATCACACTTTCAGGTCGGGAAGATGCCCTGAAGATCTGCAAAAATTAATCGATTCATCGAGAAAAGAAGATATTGCAATTGTTGGGCACTACGTGCTGCATCCATGGCGGCTCGAGCTGATTCGAAAAAATGGATGCAAGGTTGTTGTAGTTGCACGTGATCCTCGCCAAGCCATTGTGTCCAATGTCATTCACCATACTCTTCACCCCAAGGGAGGCTCGGGCTCCTATGAAGAACAAGAGAGGCAAATAAGGCGGCTAAACGAAAAGATTAAAGCAAATGTCGCTTTCCGGTGGGAAAAAGAAATTCGTCAACGAGTTATACAATTAGCAGCTTGGAAAACATTGTCTATCAAGTACCCAAAGACCCTTAAAGTTTTGCTTTTTGAAGACCTAAAAACGAATCGCTACGGCTTTTTTATCAAATTGCTACGTCACTTTCAAGTGAGAAAAATCGATAAGCCATTTCTTCAGGAGTGTATTCAGCCCAAGAGGGGAGTTTCGGGATACCGCAATTCGAATCCGAGTGAGTGGCGCACGTTTGTAACAGAAGAGATGATTGCCTTTGCAAATGAATGCATAGGAGATGAGCTTGCACGTTTTTATCGATTTAAACTTTAAGGAGAAAAATGACAAAATTTATTTGCGCCCTACTTATTTTTGCCCCAATGTTAGACGCGCGCCCTCTTTTGGTGAACACAATGCCTCATGCGGGTACTCGCTACATTCAAAACACACTTATCAAATATTTCACTCCTCCTATATGGACAGGACCTAAACTTCGAAAAGGAGATATCTCAAAACAAGATGTTCAACGAATAATCGAATGTTCTAACTCTGTAGAATTTCCTTTTGTGCATCATTTTAACAATATCCCCTTTCATCTAGTTGAAACCTTTTCTCAGCACAATCTGTCTGTTGTCTTTGTGCCTCGAGACCCAAGAGAGAGCGCTGTCTCGGATGCAATTGAACATGTCTGTTTTCCAAAATCCACACGCAATATCCTCTCCTTTGAGGAACAAGAAAAACTTGTGGATGAGAAAAGGGATGAAATTCTTGCACGCCTAAATGCGAGATGGCGCACTTTTATCTTGCACCGCGTGCGCACTTTGAGAGATTGGAAGCGATACAAAACTGCTTTTCCTAAAACCGTCTCTATTATCCCTTTTACCTCTTTGAAATATGAAAATGAGACATTTTGGTTCACTCTTTTTGAAGCTTTTGGCTACTCCAAAACCT
>JACKPM010000012.1 GCA_024233495.1 Chlamydiales bacterium | reverse complement strand
ATGAATTTGTAAAATTTTCTACCGATTTGACTATAAGATCCTTAAGAAATTCGTTCGCAGGATTACATGCCTGCATTGTTGAATAAGTGAATCTCCGGAAGTCTTCTGGCGAATTTTATCCCGATTGAATGCTTGGAAGGTTCAGCAACCCCCTAACAGAGGTGTTTGATTTCCTCCATTGCTATCGCCCTCCTAATCAGCAGTAAATTTTTCTCTCATAAAAGGGAGGGGTGTGCTACGTTTTCACACCTATGAGCTGGAAACAAGATGCTAGTTGCGTCGAGTGGTTTCATCCTTGGGAGAAGCTTCTTGACTGGAATCCCCCTTACGCAAAGTGGTATGTGGGAGGCAAGCTTAATGCGAGCTACAACTGCCTTGATAGGCAGACAAAAGAGGCTATAGCCCTCATCTGGGAGAGTGAAACAGGTGCTTTTGAAGAGTGGAGTTATGGCAAGCTGCTGCAGGAAGTGTGCAACTTTGCTCATGAGCTCAAAGAGCGCGGCATTGAGAAGGGCGACGCTGTTGCTATTTACATGCCGATGATTCCAGAGGCTGTTGTGGCAATGCTTGCGTGCAGCCGCATTGGCGCTGTGCATAACGTCGTCTTTGCTGGCTTTGCGCCTCCAGCCTTGCATGACCGCATCGTCGATTCCAATGCGAAACTCGTCATCACCTCCTCTTCCACCCACCGCGGTGGAAAGGTAATTGAGCTTGAAAAGGCAGCGCGCATCGCTGCCCAGGATGTGCCTGTGCGCGTCTATAATCGTGGTGAAACGCTGCTACAAGCTAAGATGCCTTGCCAAGAGATGGATTCCGAAGATCTTCTCTTTTTCCTCTACACATCGGGCACAACAGGAAAGCCGAAAGGAGTTGTCCACTCAACAGCAGGCTATCTTGTACGTGCAACGCGTACGTGTCAGCAAGTTTTCGATCTTAAACCCAAAAGTCGTTACTGGTGCACAGCTGATATTGGATGGATCACAGGACACACTTATGTGGTGTACGGCCCCCTCTCATGCGGCGCATCAGTTTTTCTCTATGAAGGTGCGATTGAAAAAGAGACCTGTTGGCGTCTTATCGAGAAGCACGCGCTTGAGGTTTTCTATACAGCACCCACAGCGATCCGCATGTTTATGCAGTGGGGCGACGCTTTTCCAGCGAAGTATGACTTGTCGAGTTTGCGCATTTTGGGCTCTGTGGGCGAACCGCTCAACCCTGAGGCGTGGGAGTGGTACAACGCACACATTGGAAAACAAAAGTGCCCCATCATGGATACGTGGTGGCAAACGGAGACAGGAAGCATCATGATCTCTCCCACTCCTGAGATGCCGCTCAAAGCGGGCAGTTGCGCGAAGCCGCTGCCTGGAATTGAGGCGCGCATTGAGAATGGGAAGCTGCTCATCGACAAGCCGTGGCCCTCAATGTTGCGCGGCATCTACAACGACCCCAAGCGGTATGAAGAGACGTATTGGGAAAATGGCAGCTACGTCACAGGCGATAGCGCGCGGCAAGATGAGGAGGGCTACTTCTGGCTTCTTGGGCGCAATGACGATGTGATCAACGTCTCGGGGCACCGCCTCGGCTCAGCAGAGATTGAGAGTGCACTTGTGGAATACCCCAGTGTTGCAGAAGCAGCTGTTGTGGGCGTGCCGCACCTAGTTAAAGGAGAGCAAATCATCGCCTTCGTTGTAGAAAGAGATGACATGCCCCTCGATCCTGAATACGAATGCATCTTGAAGCTGTTTGTGGCGCAAAGCATCAGCCCCATTGCACGCCCAGAGAGAATCGTAAAGGTGAAGGAGCTGCCCAAAACGCGGAGCGGCAAAATCATCCGCCGCCTACTCAAAGGATTAATTGAAGGACAGGAGATTAAAGAGATCACCACGCTTGCCAACCCCACAGCCATTGAAGCCATTACAGCTGAGCTCTCATGATCAATCACTATGGTTCTCCTCCCTACTCAATCGCGCTCTTGCATGGAGGTCCCGGGGCTGCTGGTGAAATGGCGCCCCTTGCCAAAATGCTTGCAGATGAGTTTGGAGTCCTCGAACCTCATCAAACAGCCGACTCAGTTTGGGGGCAAGTGAAAGAGCTCCACGAGCAGCTTGGCGATGAGCCACGCATTATTGTTGGCTACTCATGGGGGGCGATACTAGCCTACCTCTATGCAGCTACATACCCAGATGCAGTCAAAAAAGTCATTCTTGTCGGAAGCGCACTCTTCGATGAAAAATATGCCCATCAAATTGAAAAGACACGCCTCTCCCGCCTCTCTGAAGAGGAACAGAGGGAGTTCAAGAGTGCCTCCCTCACGAAAAAGATTTCCCTCATTTCAAAAGCAGATGGATTCGATACAGAACCCATAGCTGAGGAAGTCCTGTTTTCACAAGAGATTTTCGACCGAGTCTGGACAGAAGCACACCAAATGAGGAGAGAAGGAAAACTCCTCCAGAAGAGGGTGAAATGCCCCGTTGTGGCCCTTCATGGTGACTACGATCCTCACCCTGTAGCCGGCGTCCAAGAACCTCTCGAAAAAGCAATAGACGATTTTTCAATGATTGTGCTACCCAATTGTGGACACAAACCGTGGATTGAAAAACAAATTGACTTTGTTCACGTACTAAAAGGACACCTCCGAAGTTGAAGTTAAAAACATAGTATATTATAATACGTGTTTCTATGTTAGATAGTCTGATGCAACATTCCCATAGTGTGTGGTTTTGGGCGCTGCAGGTCTTCGCAGTGATCTTTACTTCCCTACTTTTTGACTTTGGTCAAAGAAAAATTTTACAACGAGCACACTTACGTCTTGAGAAAAGCAACATTTGGACCGATGCTGTGCTAAAGGCCGCCATCCTCCCCTTCTCTGTGATCATCTGGATGCTCGGCATCAGCTTTTCGGTTCAGATCATTGAACATGCATCAAATATTTTGATTCTCTCCGCGATCATCCCGATCAAAAAGATTGGCATTGTGGCTGCAGTGGCTTGGTTTTTCTTAAGAGTGGCGAAGAATATTGAAAACAACGTTGCGCGTTCGAAGGCGCACAATGTGGACCGCACAACTGCGGATGCTATCGGTAAGATCGTCCGTCTCTCGATTTTTATCACCGCCGCTCTTGTAGGGATGCAGACCCTTGGCATCAACACCTCCGGCATCTTGGCTGTAGGTGGTATGGGAACCATTGCACTTGGTTTTGCTTCAAAAGATCTTTTAGCAAACTTCTTTGGCGCCCTTATGGTGTACTGGGATCGCCCGTTCAAAGTGGGTGAGTGGATTCGCTCTCCTGACAAAGAGATTGAGGGGTATGTGGAGTCGATTGGGTGGCGTCTTACCAAGATCCGTACCTTCGAGAAACGCATTCTCTACGTACCGAACTCTGTTTTCAGTACAATCTCTGTAGAAAACCCCTCGCGCATGTCAAATCGCCGCATCAAAGAGATGATTGGTGTGCGCTACGACGATATTAAACATGTTCCAAGCATTGTCGCTGATATTAAGCAAATGCTCATCGATGATGACCGCATCGATAAGAACATGGTGATGATCGTCAACCTTGCCGAGTTCGGCCCCTCCTCTCTTGATATTTTGGTCTACACGTTCACAAAAACAACAAAGTGGGTGGAGTTTCATGGCATTAAGCAAGAGGTGCTCTTACGCATTGCTGAGATCATTGAGAAGTACGGTGCTGAGATGGCATTCCCCACTCAAACATTGCACCTTCCTGACCATGAGCTCACAATCCCCCAATTCAAGTTAGAAAAGGGAGAGTTGAGGCCTGCAACCGATAAAAAATAATGAAATAAAATAAGGCGCAGCCTCCCTGCTGCATTGGAAAATTACTCTCCGTCTTCCACAACAACTTCGTTTCTTGGCTCTGTATTGTTGCACTCATCGCCATCAGATGGGCAGTTACAAACTGAAACGAAGCAAGCAAAGCAAGCCACTAGAGATAGCATCCATTTTGGAGTTGTCATAAATTTACCTTCCGTTTAAATTTTTTTCTTTTTAACTCCAACATTATGAAAATGTTGAAATTTAAATGTAGAACACAAACAGGATTTTGGACAAATGGAAATTCAAATTAAATGCGAGGTCGAATCTGACCACATCGAAACGATTCGCAAGTATGCCAAACTGGTTGAAAAGGGTGATAGTTACGAAAAGTATCAGTTTTTTAATGTCTCTGCAAAGATTGAAGGCAACATCGCGACTATTTCGATGAAGCTTAAGCATGAAAAAGATAGAGAAAAGAGTGAGAAGAAACTCCTTGCGATGATCGACAAGTTCGGCCTAAAATGCATTTCATGAAAAGATTACTTCCCCTACTCCTTAGTATTCCTCTATTTGCAACAGTTGAGAATTCTGTTATTCCCATGATGAATACCCCCCCTCACTTTGCAGAGGAGCAGATCAACATCGAGCAAACATATGAGATGAGTTGCGGCTTTGGCACGCCTATTCGGGTCATGTCTTTCAACATGCTCGTAGACCGGCATGACGACAAGCTAGAACCAGAGAACAGATGGCCTGTGCGCAGAGAGCGCCTTGTTGAGTACCTCAAATATGCTGAGGCAGATATCATCGGCTCACAAGAGCTTGTCTTTCACCAAACCAACTATCTACTTGAGCAGCTCGGCGCCCCTTATGACGCTGTAGGCAAAGAGCCTATCTTTTTTAACCACGACCGGGTTACTCTCTTAAGACACTGGGACTGTGATATTTTCACAATTGCCAAATTTAAGGATAACTGTTCAGGTGCACTTTTTACGGTGATCAATGGCCACTTGTCTTTCAGTAAGGTGAACAAGCGGCTTTTGCAGGCGCACCATTTGCAGCAGTTAATTCAGGAGCAGGAGACTCCTGTGATTGCGATGGGAGATATGAATACATTCCCGATGAGACCAGAGCTTGCGATTCCTTTTTACGATGGCGACCATATTGTACGCGTGATTGAAGAGGGAGGAGTGCGTGATGCGCGTACAGCAGCAATCAAAGGGCAATTTGGTCTAATTTCGACGACTTCTTACAATACGGATGAGATGCATGATTTTGGTGGGTATGGAACGCCAGGCATTTTCTTGGATCATATTTTTGTTTCGCCACAAATCCGCGTGAATACGCACGCAATTGATCCAGCACTTGTAGATGGAGGCTATACATCTGACCACTTCCCTCTCCTTGCTGACCTCGTCATTTGTAGCCGCTAACGCCCCTCGAAAGCTCATAGCCATTGCCCCAAAAAGCCTTGCCCCTCCATCCGAAGGCTTAGAAGGCGCCACTCTGCCAAGATGGAATATAGATGGTGTCGTCAAATTTTCTCCTTTGTGAGGCGAGAGATTTTCTAGATGGTGTCGTCAAATTTTCTCCTTTGTGAGGCGAGAGATTTTCTAGATGGTGTCGTCAAATTTTCTCCTTTGTGAGGCGAGAGATTTTCTAGGCAAAATGCGCAATCGAAAGCGAAGGGAGTAGCCAAAGCGCTACTTCCGAGGTTGCGAAGGCGCATTTTGGCAGAAAAGATCCGGCTGACAAAGGAGAAAATTTGACGACACCATCTAGGCAAAATGCGCAATCGAAAGCGAAGGGAGTAGCCAAAGCGCTACTTCCGAGGTTGCGAAGGCGCATTTTGGCAGAAAAGATCCGGCTGACAAAGGAGAAAATTTGACGACACCATCTAGGCAAAATGCGCAATCGAAAGCGAAGGGAGTAGCCAAAGCGCTACTTCCGAGGTTGCAAGGGCGCATTTTGGCAGAAAAGATCCGGCTGACAAAGGAGAAAATTTGACGACACCATCTAGTCAAATCGGTTGAAAATTTTACAAATTCATACCATTCGAGAAGCAAACCGCGCATAGTGCGCGGGCCAGAGTAAAAGAACTCGACACCCGCTACAACAAGACTCTAGAAAATTACGCCTATTTAACTGTTATTGGGCAATTGGATTCGGTGAGGTCGTCAACATAGTTGATGTCGTAGTGGTTCTTCTTGAAGTCTGTGTTCTGCAGCATAAACTTATGAAATGGAATCGTACTGTCCACTCCAACAATATGGAACTCTCGAAGCGCCCGCAACATGCGCTTGATCGCTTCATCACGATCCTTCCCACGTACGATCAACTTTGCAATCATTGAATCATAGTAGGGCGGAATCTTGTAATCCGCGTAGCATGAGCTATCAATCCGCACATGCGGTCCGCCAGGAGGCAAGTAGATGTCTAGCTTTCCAGGAGAAGGGCTAAAGTTATTATCTGGATTCTCTGCATTAATGCGGCACTGAATTACGTGCCCATTAAACTTGATATCCTTCTGTTTAAATTGCAGCTTCTTCCCCTGCGCCACACGGATCTGCTCGCATAAAAGATCAATACCGGTGAGCTCTTCAGTAATTGTATGCTCCACCTGAATCCGGGTATTCATCTCCATGAAATAGAAGTTCTTTTGCTGATCGAGCAAGAACTCCACTGTCCCTGCGGAGAAGTACTTCGCAGTCTTTGCAATATTAACAGCCGCTTGGCCTACCTTGCGACGCATCTCAGGAGTAAGGATAGGGCTCGGACACTCTTCGATCAACTTCTGCCGACGCCTTTGAATGGTGCAATCCCTTTCACCCAAGTGAATATAATTGCCATGCTTATCGCCCATCACCTGCACTTCAATGTGGCGAGGACGCACGATCATCTTCTCAAGGTAGACATCAGGGTTGCTAAAGCTTACTTCAGCCTCAGCTCGAGCAGCTGAGAAGAGGCGCTTGAACTCAGACATATTGTGCGCAATACGAATCCCTTTTCCACCCCCACCAGCAACCGCTTTGATGAAGATAGGAAAACCGATCTTTTTAACTACTTTGAGCGCTTCATCTACATCTTTTACCACCCCTTTTGAACCAGGGATGACAGGGCATTTGGCCGCACGTGCAATCGCTTTTGCCTCAGCTTTGTCACCAAGCTTGGAGATCGCTTCAGGAGAAGGGCCAATAAAGTTGAGACCACAACTCTCTACAATCGAAGCGAAATTCGCATTCTCACTTAAAAAACCGTAGCCAGGGTGCACGGCATCTGCACCTGTGATCTCACAAGCTGACAAAATATTGGGGATCTTAAGATAGCTATGCGTAGCGGCAGGCTTTCCAATACACACTGCCTCGTCTGCGAAAAGGACGTGCAAAGCCTCGCGGTCAGCCTCCGAATAGACGGCTACCGTTTCTAATCCTAGATCGTGGCAGGCGCGTATCACCCTTACCGCAATCTCACCTCTGTTTGCAATCAGTACTTTTTTCATTCTACTCTAAAGATGTCAGTTCCATATTCTACTGGGTCTCCATTCTTTGCAAGAATCTCAACCACTTTTCCTTGAACGCCAGCTTTCACTTCATTCATTACTTTCATCGCCTCGATGATGCATACAATGCTCTCAGGCTCAACCATATCGCCAACCTTAACGAAGGGAGGTTCATCTGGAGAGGGTGCTAAATAAAATGTGCCTACGATTGGTGAAGAGATCATCTCTCCTACAGGAGCTGCCCGCCCGCTCTCTTCAGCTGGAGCCACTGGGTGGTGGGGAGCAGCTGGAGCTGTCATATGAAAAGGCTGAGGAGTTGCCATCGGCACCTGCATGCTCTGCCTTTCTAACTCTACCTCAAAATCTCCTTTCTTGATCGAAAGACGGGTCAACCCCTTTTCTTCCATCTTATCCATCAACTCATCGATATCTTTAAAATCCATTCGTTATACCCTCTGTATATACTCGTTGGTGCGCGTATCCACCTTAATTACATCGCCCGCTTCAATAAAAGGAGGCACTTCAATCGCAGCTCCCGTCTCAAGCACAGCCTCTTTTGTGGCATTCGTAAGATTTTGCGCACTCTCTACTGCTGCAGGTGTCTTCGAAACCATCAGCTCCAAAAATTGCGGCAACTCCAACGAAAAGACGCGGTCACCATAAAATGTTGCTTCTACCTCTACTCCCTCTTTGAGGTAGTTAGCGCGCTCACCCACAATTTCAGGCGGCACAAAAACTTGCTCTAAATTACCCACATCAAGAAAAAAGTAGCTCTTCCCTTCAAGATAGAGATACTCAAGTCTACGCTCTTCAAGCGTTACCTCTTCAACCTCTTGGCCAACTTTGAAGTTGCGCTCTGTGACCTTCTCCGTAGAGAGATTGCGCAGCTTGGCTTTGATGAAAGGAGGCCCTTTGGGAACCGTCACCTTAACGCTGGATTCCACCCGAAAAAGGTTTTTATCGATCGAAAGAATCATCCCAGGAGAAATCTGACTACTTGCCACCATTTTACCCACAGCTACCTCGCAATGTTTCAATTCCTTGGGCCATCGACTCGTGCTCAAACAGGTAAGTGCCTGAAACCAACACGTTTGCCCCCGCTTCTACACAGCGCGGTGCCGTCTGTGCATCCACTCCCCCATCCACTTGAATGGGGAATACTTTGTTATCCTTCCCCTTGAGCCCTCTCTTGTCAATCTCGTTGCGTAAAAAACGCACCTTGTCAAGAACATCTTCGCGAAACTTCTGCCCCCCAAATCCTGGTGGCACCGTCATCATCAAAATCAAATCGCAATGCTCAAGATAGCGCAACACAAACTCAGGCGACGTCTCAGGGCACAAGGCCAAACCCGCCTCCACATTTGCTTTGCGGATATACTTCAAAATCTCTTCCACCTCTTCAGTTGCCTCAAAGTGGAACGTGATACGGTTAGCCCCTGACTCCACAAGACGCTCTATAAACTCAAATGGATTATAGATCATAATGTGTACATCAAGGAAAAGTTCTGTCGCACGGTTGATCGCCGCAAGCGCCTTTGGCCCTAACGTGAGATTAGGCACAAAGTGACCATCCATGATGTCGACATGAACGCAGTCAGCTCCCGCCTCTTCACACCACTTTGCCTCTTCTGCAAGGCGTCCAAAGTCCCCCGCAAAGATTGAAGGGGCTATGACTATGTCTTCCCGTTTCATAAGGGCTCATCTTATATATTGTTTTGGAAGGAAAGTCAAGGAAATGGCCGATTTGCAATGAAATGCGCATCTCATGTAGACTGGGGCCTTTATATTAAAAAATTCTCATGAGTCATAAAAAAGAACACTTCTCTTCCAGGGCAGGATATATCCTGTCACTAATGGGCGTCGCTGTAGGAGCCGGCAACATTTGGCGTTTCTCCCGCATCGTCGCACAAAATGGCGGGGGTTCTTTTCTGATCCCTTGGGTGATCTTCCTCTTTATCTGGTCGATTCCACTTATTATGGCCGAACTCTCACTTGGCAATCTTTTTAGAAAAAGTCCTATTGGTGTCATGGTGGGTGCTGCTGGCAAAAAATTTGCTTGGATGGGTGCCTTTATTGCCCTTGTTACTACTGCAATCCTCTTCTACTACTCAGTTGTGGTCGGATGGGGCTTCCGCTATTTCTTTTATAGCATCACAGGCCACCTCTCAAGGACAACCGATCACGCAGGATTGTGGAATAGCTTCACAAACAGCTTTCAGCCTCTCTTCTTTCACCTCGCCTCGATCTTGTTTGGCTCTTATGTGATCTATCGTGGCATCTCAAAAGGGATTGAGAGGACCAATAAATTTCTTATCCCTACCCTTCTTGTAATGATTTTGATCATTGCAATTCGCGCGGTCACCCTACCTGGTGCGTGGCAAGGCATTGCTTATTTCTTTACTCCCCACTTCTCAGACTTGTTTAACTACAAGGTATGGCTAGAAGCGCTCACGCAAAACGCATGGGACACAGGTGCTGGCTGGGGATTGCTACTTGTCTATGCCGGCTATGCACGAAAAAAAGAGAGCATCACTGTTAACAGCTGCCTCACTGCCTTTGCGAACAACACTGTTTCTCTTTTGATGGGCATTATCATCTTTTCTACAGTTTTTGCCCTTGAAAGTATGCAAGGGATCCACGAGATGATCTCAGGAGAGGGAAGCACCAATATTGGCATCACCTTCATCTACTTGCCTAAACTCTTCTACGCTCTTCCTGGCGGCAATGCTGTGCGCGCTACATTCGCAGCGATCTTCTTCCTAGCCTTCGCGTTTGGAGCCCTCAGCTCGATGATCTCTATGCTGCAGCTCACCGCGCAAACATTTCGAGAGCTAGGCATTCACAAAAACCGCGCAATCCTACTCACAGGAACGCTCGCCCTTTTCCTTGGAGCTCCCTCAGCCCTCAGCATGGCCTTCTTTGACAACCAAGACTCTGTGTGGAGCTTGGGGCTCATCATCAACGGCCTCTTTATGGCATTTGGCGTGATTCGCTATGGCGTTAATAAATTCCGTAAAGAGGTGATCAACAGTGTCGAAGGTGACTTTAATATGGGGAAAGGGTACAATTTTGTTTTAGGCGTACTTATCCCCGTACAGGGGATTATCTTACTTGGGTGGTACTTCTACAGAGGAATCACCGACATACAAAATTGGTGGGATCCCTTCACTGTCTTTAGTTTGGGGACGATTCTCTTCCAGTGGGGAATCGGACTAATATGTTTTCTACTTCTAAACCGCTGGATGTCAGCTCGGACAACGGAGGTAAAGCATGGAAATTAGTACAATCGTCACAATGATTAGCATTCCAGGAGTCATTACTGGTGGGCTCACTTACATGATCACCCGGGCTATTCGCTCAGAATAGAGTATTGGAGGAGCTCAGACTTTGAGCTCTTTTGGCTGATTTTGTTCTCACTAGAGTGATCTCTCGCTTGCCGTATTACTCATCTATACTGTCTTCGCTCGAGATCCCACAATTGGAGAACAAAATCCCCAAAAGTGTTTGCCTCTTCTCGATTATGCTGGCCAACCACTTTGGGTAAACTTTCCATCTTTGGAGATGACTTCGCCATCTGCCTCAATGGTTCCCCCTTGCCGTAGATCGCAGATCATGTCCCAATGCAGCCCTGATTGATTCGTGCATTTCGTTTCAGGATAGCCCGCTCCAAGCGCTGCATGGAACGTGCCACCAATCTTCTCGTCAAAGAGAATATTTTGAGAGAAGCTCTCGATGCGGTAGTTCGTGCCAATGGCGATTTCTCCGAGCCTGCTTGCCCCGGCATCTTGCTTGATCATGGCATGCAAAAACGCTTCGTTTTTCGATGCTGTTGCTTGCACTACTTCTCCCTTCTCAAAGATAAGCTCCACATCTTCCACAACTGTGCCGTGGTAAATGGCTGGGTAAGTGTAGCGCACAATGCCATCGACGCCACCCTCTTTTGGTCCGGTGAACACTTCGCCATCGGGGAAGTTGCGCTTCCCACACGAATTCATCCACCGCATCCCCTCTACATTCACCACAAGATCTGTCCCTGCATTCGTCTTGAAGTGAAGCTGCTTTTTCTTTTCTAAAAACTCCACCATCTTCTTTTGCTTCTTCTCTTGTGATTGCCAAAAAGCGACAGGATCCTTCTCATCTAGGTGCGCTGCACGAAAAACAAAATCCGTATAGTCCAAAATACCCATGTCCGCCTCTTGTGCAAGCCCCTGCGTTGGACAAAGCGTGACCACCCAATCAAGCTCACCATTTGCTGAACGTTGCATTGTAGTCGCAAGAAGTGGTTGATTTGCAATGCTCTTCAACGCTTGCTTTCTGGGATCCACTTTTGACAATGCCCGTGTGTTAGTCATTCCCTCTACACGAATGCGCTTGTTGCAGATGTTGATGTTGCTTGCTGCAAAGGGGCAAGTGCGCTGCAGCTGCTTGTCTGAGGCGTTGCGAAAATAAATCTCATCCCACCCTGCAGGATG
The DNA here is from genome assembly GCA_024233495.1 of Chlamydiales bacterium. GTDB lineage: Bacteria > Chlamydiota > Chlamydiia > Chlamydiales > JAAKFR01 > JACKPM01. The sequence continues at coordinate 14,848 of JACKPM010000012.1, read as the reverse complement.
CAACGTATAAAAAACATGCGCTCCAGCTTTGATCAACTCCTCATAGAGAGCCTCCAAAAGCGGCAATCCCCCCATCTCTCCCATCATCCATACATTATCGCCCGGATTCACATTAAGAGAATAACTTACAAGAACTTGGGCCATTTTATCTAGTCGTGGATCGCGCATAGTTGCTCCTATATTTTAAAAGAGTTATAATGGGGCATATGGACAATCCTCGCAATTTAAATTGGCTGCTCACGTTAGTGATGTCGATCATTTTTGGCTGGTGGGGTGTGGACCGTTTCATGATGGGACACGTTGGCCTCGGTATCCTCAAGCTTATCACGGGCGGAGGGCTAGGCATTTGGTGGATCGTGGACATCATCTTGGTAGGGATTCGCTACCCATTCAAGAACGTGACATGGACTGACTAATTAGCTTGACGCACTGCTCCAGGCTCATCTCATGCGTATCAAGCTCTAGATCGTAGTCTACATTTTCATGCACTCTAGCATATTGCACTTTTGCGCTGCCCAAGTAGCGATCACTCCGCTCACTCTCGCGTACTTCCAAGATTTCAAGTGGGGCAATCACTCCAACATAGAGCGTATCAAAATCCTTTAGCACTCTTTTCCACTCATTGACCTGAACAGCACCAAAAGAGACATCATCGATGATGAGGTCGAATTTCTTTGCCAAAAGCACAGCAATCTCTTGCAAGCTTGCGCAGATCTTTTGCGCATATGGACCGACGTGCATGTGCGGCCCATCCTCTTTCTCTATCCAACAAAACCCCTCGGGCGCAAACCCTCCCTCCCAATCATTGATCTTTGAAGGCATGAAGCCAATGACATGATCGATCCCAATGTGGAGAAAGGGGTCATCCAAATAGTCTTGCAAAGCCTTTGCAAGCGTTGTCTTTCCACAGCTTGTGGGGCCATTGAGGTAGATGATCATCGTAACGCTCGCGTCGTGAAACGGAAGGGGGAGCTCAGGGTGAAGGAGGCAAGGAAATCTGCTCCCCAAAAACTCTCATCACCTGCAAGTGGAATGATCTCCATCTGCGTTGCCCCATCCAGCACTTCAAGCTCCATTCCCCCTTGCAACTGAATAGTTGAAGGTGGACCCATGTAGCGATCGAGTGATTTCGGATTAAGCTTATGTGAACCTGCTACAAAAACAGCAGGCGCCTTTAGGAAAAAGCAAAAGGCGCACGTATTGAGCGGACGGAAGCCATCAAACTGGCAGATCGTCTCTTCCATCGTCTGTTCCACTTCAATCCACAAACCGCTATAACCACTATCTTGGATAGGAAGGTGTGTGTTACGCGCATGCGGAGCTGCCAAACGGGTCTGATAGTGCACCTTCCCCCCATCAAGCGAAAAGGTACGCGGCTTGCCTGCAAGCCCAAATCCTGCACAATCTCCAATAGGAAGAAGCTGCGGGCCGTAATTGATGACACCTACATCGCGGAAAAGATGCGCTCCCATTCCACTTTTACAACCAGAAGCGACCGAAAGAAAGGTCTCTTCATCGTTAAGAATGCGCACAAGCCCAAGCTCTGAGTCGCTAAAAAGCCCAAGGGGTTCTGTATAGGAAGCCTCGCCCAAAAAATTGAGCACTGCACTCTCCAACTCTTTGTATGTGCAACTTCTTTCCTGATTAAAGAGAGAAAAAATGGGACGCTTGTAGTGATCGAGTGTTTGTGATTGCCACCGCGCCATCTTATGCGCTAAATCTGTTTTTCCAAGCTTTAATAGCAGCGACCCAAGCTCTGCATGCTCTTTGGGGTAGGGCAAACTTCCCCAAGGAAAGTAACCACGTGTGAAAAGAGCAGCGCACCCTGATGTCATCTCGCGGATGTCAAGGGGCGTGCCTTTTTCTAGCGCCTCTTGGGCCTGTAAAACTTCATTGTCTGTGATCATACCTGGACGATAGCAAAAAAAAACCCTCGGTGCAAGACCGAGGGCTCTATCCTTTCGAAAAGTTGGCGCTTACGCCTTCTTTGGCTTTTCGATCAAACGACGCATCTTCTTTCCTGGAGTGAACTTCACAGCTCTTCTTGCAGGAATATGGATTGGAATAGATGCATTTTTCGGGTTACGCCCGATTTTTGGCTTTCTCTCAACAACTTGAAGTACTCCAAAATCTCTGAATTCTAGGCGATCTCCGTTTGCAAGAGCATCGGTCATTTTGTCTAGAAAGTTCTGAATAACAGTGCGCACATGGTTTGGGTGAATTCCGTTATCCTGTGAGATCGTAGTGATCAACTTCTTCTTTGTCATGGTTGCCATATATGGTGCCTCCTCAGGTTTTTATAATCTCAGCGTGTTGATTTGTAGCTGTATAATACCAGCCTCGCATTTCGCTTCAAGTGAATTTTTAAAAAATCTCATTCTTGCTCTATAGATATCACCAACTTCTTCTTTTTGCCTACTCCAAAAAGCAAAAATTTTCCGTCAACGAGATGATTTTTTTCCAAAGTGAGGTGTTCATCATCCACTTTTGCGTTATTGAGATAGACGCCCCCCCCTGCAATTAGCCTTCTCGCCTCTCCTCGACTTTGGCAAAGTTTCACCTCTGCAAGAACATCAACCGCTCTTTTTCCTAGCACAGCTGAAGAAGAGAGCAAAGCTTGCGGCAATGTCTTCAACACTTCAGCTGTTAGTTCCGTTTGTGCGCCTGGCTTTGCTGCATTAGTCACGCGCAACGCCTCTTGCACTCCCTCTTCGCCATGTACAATGCGGGTCACCTCTTCAGCCAATCTCTTTTGTGCTGAATGAGGCTCCACTTCCATGCGCGCCTCAATCTCTTCAATCTCTTTCAATTCAAGGAAAGTAAAAACACGCAGCATCTTGCCCATATCGGCATCGGGCATGTTGTACAAGTACTGATAAAAATCGTAAGGAGAGAGAAGATCGCGGTTGAGCCAAATCGCCCCTCCCTCACTTTTTCCAAATTTTTTCCCATCGCTACGCGTCAAAAGCGGAAATGTGAGGCCATAGACTGCATCTCCTCCCTTGCGACGCACAAGCTCAGTGCCTGCCACAATATTCCCCCATTGATCGCTTCCACCGATTTGGAGCGAAACATTGTGGTTTTTGTGGAGATAATAGAAGTCATATCCTTGCAGCAGCTGATAGCTAAACTCTGTGAAACTCAACCCCTCCTCCGACTCGAGACGCGTTTTCACCATTTCCTTTGAGAGCATTGTGCCGATACGAAAATGCCTCCCCACATCGCGCAAAAATTCAATCATGGAAAATTTTTTAAGCCAGTCATAGTTGTTATAGATAGATGTCTTCCCCAAAATCGGCTCAAGTGAGCGGCGCAAGCCTGCCACATTGCGCTCCACAGTCTCTTGATCGAGAAGGTTGCGCTCATGGCTTTTTCCCCCTGGGTCACCAATCATGCCTGTCGCTCCCCCCACAAGCCCAATGACCGCATGTCCTGCTTTTTGAAACCAAGCCGCTGCCATGATGCCCACCAAATTCCCCAGATGGAGACTCTCAGCTGTTGGATCAAAACCAATGTACAAAGAAAGAGGTTTTTGACACACCTCATCCAAGTCTTCACTCGTCATCGCTTCGATGAAACCGCGCTCTCTTAGTATTTTAATAATGTTTTGCATCGGTTCTGATATTCCTTCCTAGAAATTGACGGATGAGTATAATAGCGATTTACTCAATCATATGTAAAGGAGCTTATTTCATGGTTAACGAGATCAAACGCAATCCCGATAACTACGATGACATGATAAAAAAGCTACGCCAGAGACACGAAGAGGAAGAAGAGGCTGTGCGCAAAAGGTTAGAGACCGTGGGCGCTGCTGACCTTCTCTCTGACCCTGAAGCAATTGAAATGGCGCGTAAAGAGCTTGAGCAGCGCTCAAATAGACGGGAGTACACGTCCCTTAGTGCAGCTGAAAAAGAGACAAAAGTCAACCCAGCCGATCCTCACGTTCTTGAGCTAAAAAATAAAGTCAACGAACTCTCTAGCGCGATCAACACTCAGTTTGCGCAAAGCACCGACCCCAAAGTCCAACAGGCGCTTCTCAAAGGTCGCGTCACTGTTGGCGGCGTCAAACCCACTAGCAATGCTAGGGGTTAGAAGCCTTTAGATAGTGTTGTTTATCAGAGATTGCTCTAGATGGTGTCGTCAAATTTTCTCCTTTGTGAGGCGAGAGATTTTCTAGGCAAAATGCGCAATCGAAAGCGAAGGGAGTAGCCAAAGCGCTACTTCCGAGGTTGCGAGGGCGCATTTTGGCAGAAAAGATCCGGCTGACAAAGGAGAAAATTTGACGACACCATCTAGCTAAAATGGATTTTCAATGTTAATGAAGTGCGCGGGCAGCCTGTGCGCCTCTTCAATGTATTTTGCAAGAGCCTTTGGCCCCACTTGCTCAGTTGCGCTGTGTCCAAGGGCAAGAAAGTGCATTCCCCTCTCCTGAGCCCATCCCCACGCCGGCTCATCAAAGTTGCCAGTGATGAAGCAGTCAGTGTCAGTTTTGAGCATTTCCCGCCAAGCACCACCAGAAATGAGGGTTGCAGAGCGCACCTCCTTTTTTCCAAAAAGAGCAGCATGTGCTTTGTGGCCATAATATTCCTCAAGCTTCTTAACGAAACTCTCGATTGGTATCGCCTCTAGCTCCCCTTGCACACCATAATCGCCAAACATTTCGAGGTTGCGCCACCCCAAATCTTGCGCCGCCTTCCAGTTATTTCCTACTACTTGGTGCCCATCTAGAGGCAAGTGATAAGCAGCGAGTGTGATCCCATGCTCTAAAAGGAGCTCAAGCTTCTTTTTCTTTGCCTCTTCGACTACATATGAGTCGCGCGCCCAAAACATTCCGTGGTGCACAATGAGCATATCGACGCCTTGCTTAGCTGCCTCTTCAATGGTAAGCAAGTTGGCAGAGACCGCCGTGGCAATTTTTTTCACCTCTTCTTTCCCCTCTACTTGCAGGCCATTAGGGCCGAAGTCAGAAAACTTTTCTATTTCCAAGTAGAGATTGAGGTGGTCGATCAATTCTTTTCTTTTCATTTGGGGGCCTCGTGTAGTATACGCGATTGTATGAAACTAAGTCCTCATAAGCAAGATGAAATCAAAAATGCGATTGGCAAGAAGGCCGCTTCTCTCATTGAAGACGGAATGCTGGTCGGGTTAGGAACTGGGAGTACAGCTGCATTTTTCATTCAGCACCTGATTGAGCGGTGCAAAGAGGGGCTGCGAATAGAGGCAGTCTCTAGCTCTGTACGCAGCCAAGAGATGGCGCAAAAGGGTGGAATCAAGGTTCTCGATATGAACAAAGTCTCTTCTATCGATCTCACCATCGATGGCGCCGATGAGATAGATCCCAAAAACCGCATGATCAAGGGAGGCGGAGGAGCACACGTGCGGGAAAAGATCGTTGCATGTGCTAGCAAAAAAATGGTCGTTATTGTAGATGAGAGCAAACTCGTGCAGACGCTCGGACGCTTCGGACTCCCTGTAGAAATTCTACCCTTTGGCATCGTGTCGACACTGCACAAGCTAAAAAAGCTTGGCTACGATGGGCGCATTCGGGAAGGATTCACAACAGATAATGGCAATATGATCTGGGACATTCACACACCAAAAGAGTTTCCTGATCCTGAAACCGATCACCACAAAATCATCGAAACGCCTGGCGTGGTCGATACTGGCTTTTTTCTCAACATCCCCGTAAAAGTACTTGTGGGATATTCAAACGGAACCGTGGAGTTCAGATAATGCAAGAGACCGCAGAGCTCATCCAAATCAAGTTCGACAAGATGACCCAGTCCCCTTCCTATACCTGCATCATTTTGGGCACAGAAGAAAAAAAATTTGCTATCTTCACTGAGGCAAAAAATGGGAAACTGATTCAAAGCTATCTCACTAACACACGGCAAGAACGCCCCTACACTCACGACTTGATGAACCGCATCTTTCGAGGGTTAGAAATCAAATTAAAGCAAATCGTGATCAACGATCTGCAAGATACCATCTTTTTCGCTCGTCTCTTTCTCGAACAACAAGTGGGAGAGATGACGCATATTGTCGAAATCGATGCGCGCCCAAGCGACTGCATTACGCTTGCCCTTCTGCACAAGGTACCTCTTTATTGCACACGAGAAGTACTTGAGAAGGCGGTTGAATATAAAGAGTAAAAAATTCATTGTAGGACAAAGTCCAAAACGGGTGGTGAACATGACAATGAATGAACTGAGATCAAAGAGCCCCAAAAAACAGAGCAAAGAAAAAACCGAAGAAAAAGCAAAAGGTTTTTTTATTGTTCTAAATGACAAAGGAATGCATACTCGCCCGTCCACTGAGTTGGTGAAGTGTGCCACACGTTTCAAGGCGCACATTAACTTGATCTACCAAGATCTCGTGGTGAATGCGAAGTCATTGCTTGGCATTCTCACATTAGCGGCAACACGCGGCTCACGCATCAAGGTGGAAGCGCACGGAGAAGATGCGCCTCAAGCAGTGCAAGCTCTTGTTGAACTTGCGCGGAACAAATTTTACATGAACTACTGATGTCGATTGCTACTGAAATCAAAAAGCGTGCAGATGTGTCCCCTGAGGACACCTGGAACGCAGAAGCCCTTTTCAAAGCTCCTAATATGTGGGATGCTGACTTCAAAAAACTTGACTGGAGCGCTTTCACAGCGTACCGCGGGCGTTTGCATGAAGGGGCCGACATACTTAAAGAGGCTCTAGAGGCGCTTTTAAAAGCTTCGCGCGATATTGAGCGTCTCCACACCTATGCGCATATGCGGCACGATGAGGACATCACAAACGACACTTTCAAAACAGCGTACCAAAAAATCATGGCGCGCTACGCCGAATTTTCGCAAGAGTGTGCCTGGTTTGACCCTGAAGTGCTTTCCCTACCTAAAGAGCAAATAGAGCAGTACATTCAAGATCCCAAGCTCGCACCATACCGCTTTTATCTTGAAAAAATTGTGCGTCTCCGCCCACACACACTCTCAGCAGATAAAGAAGAGCTCTTGGCTCTCACAGCGCAGTCACGAAAAGCAGTCTCCAATGCCTTCTCTTCGCTCAACAACGCAGATCTCAAATTTAACAAGGTAAAAGATGAGAGCCAAAAAGAGCACGACCTAACGCACGGCCTCTACCAGCTCTACCTGCGATCACCCGATCGAACACTCAGAAAAAACGCCTTTTGTGAGCTCCACTCAAAGTTTAGAGGGATGGAAAACACGCTGTGTGATCTTTTATCTGGACAAGTGCACAACCATATCTTTTCTGCGAAAGCGCGCAAATTTCCCTCAGCATTGCAGAGCGCTCTTTTCGACAAAAACATTCCTACAACCGTGTATGAATCACTTATTTCCACAGTGCGAAAAAATCTTCCTTCCCTGCATCGCTATGTCAAGCTGCGGAAAAAATTGCTCGGGGTGGACGAGCTACACCTTTATGACATGTATGTGCCTATGGCTCCTGATGTCGACATGCATTTAAGCTACGAAGAGGCAGAAAACGTTGTCATCGAGTCTGTCGCTCCCCTTGGAAGTGAGTATCAACAGACATTGCAAAAAGGACTCAAACAAGATCGATGGGTAGACAGATATGAAAACGAGAATAAACGCTCTGGAGCCTACTCTACAGGATGTTTTGATAGCTTCCCTTACATCTTGATGAACTACCGCGGGATCTTGCGCGACGTTTTCACGCTAGCGCATGAGGCGGGACACAGCATGCACAGCTATCTCAGCCATAAAAATCAGCCCTACCAAGATTCGCACTATCCCATCTTTGTGGCGGAAGTGGCCTCCACATTCAATGAAGAGCTCCTCTCCCACCTCATGCTGCAACGTGTGAAGAAAAAGGAAGAGCGCTTTTTCCTTATTAATGAGAAGATTGAAGATTTGCGCGCCACCTTCTTTAGGCAAACAATGTTTGCTGAGTTTGAGCTGCAAATCCACAAGTGGACAGAAGAGGGCACTCCCCTTACCCCTAAACTCCTCAAAGAGTACTACCATAAGCTCAACCAGGACTACTTTGGCCCAGATTGTGTGATCGATGAAGAGATCTCGATCGAATGGGCTCGCATTCCACACTTCTACTATAACTTTTATGTCTATCAGTATGCGACCGGCATCTCAGCCGCGCTCGCTCTGTGCGAAAAGGTGCTTGCAGACGATGAGACGGCGCGCAAGAACTACCTCTCCTTTTTACAAGGTGGAGGCAGCCTCTTCCCTATCGATCTCCTCAAGCTTGCCGGCATCGATATGAACTCCTCTGCCCCAGTAGAGGCGGCGGTGCGCCGCTTTGACTCCCTGCTCGATGAGTTAGAGAAATTAATTTAGCAGAAAAGGGTTCGAACTGCTAATTTTCTATTGCAAAAAAGACTTCCTTATGCTATGCTGAGCGGCAAAAGCAACTTTTTTAGGAGGTAAGCAATGACTGATCAAGCCGTACAAACTAAACTTAAGCCTCTAGGAAATCGCGTTTTAGTAAAGCGCCTAGAAGCAGAAGACACTGTAAAGGGAGGCATTATCCTTCCTGATTCAGCAAAGAAAAAGCAAGAGACTGCCCAAGTGATTGCAGTAGGTACAGGAAAGCAAGATAAAGAAGGAAAGCTCATCCCCTTCCCCGTCAAGGTTGGCGACAAAATTCTTATGGAGAAGTACTCCGGCCAAGAGATCACCCTCAACGATGAGGAAATGATCATCTTGTCAGCTGACGACATCATTGCAATCGTAGAATAATTTAAACTCAAGGAGCTTACGAAATGGCACCAAAAGATATTAAGTATCAACAAGAAGCAAGAAGTAAGATTCTAAAGGGCGTCCAAACACTCGCAAGCGCTGTGAAGGTAACGCTAGGTCCGAAAGGGCGCAACGTCGTGATTGACAAGTCTTACGGCGCTCCTCAGGTCACCAAGGATGGCGTCACAGTAGCGAAAGAAGTGGAGCTCGAGGACAAGCACGAGAACATGGGCGCTCAGATGGTAAAAGAAGTGGCGAGTAAGACAGCTGATAAAGCTGGAGACGGCACTACCACAGCGACTATCCTTGCTGAGGCGATCTACAGCGAAGGTTTGCGCAACGTCACAGCTGGGGCAAACCCAATGGACCTCAAGCGCGGCATCGATAAAGGCGTAAAACTTGTTGTGAGTGAGCTCACCAAGATTGCCCGCCCTGTGACAAACCAAAAAGAGATTGCTCAAGTGGCGACCATCTCTGCTAACAACGATGAAGAGATTGGCAATATCATTGCTGATGCAATGGAGCGTGTAGGCAAGAATGGTACTATCACAGTGGAAGAAGCGAAAGGCTTTGAGACGACACTCGACGTTGTTGAGGGAATGAACTTTGATAGAGGCTACCTCTCTGCTTATTTCATGACCAACCCAGAGTCTCAAGAGGCGATCTTAGAAGATGCTTTCGTGCTTCTCTATGAGAAAAAGATTTCAAACATGAAAGAGTTTCTTCCCATCTTGCAAGCAGTTGCAGAGACAGGCAGACCCCTGCTTATCATTGCAGAAGATGTAGAAGGTGAAGCTCTTGCAACGCTTGTAGTCAACCGCATCCGCGCTGGCCTCAAGGTTTGTGCTGTGAAAGCGCCTGGCTTCGGTGATCGCCGCAAAGCGATGCTTGAAGACATCGCTATTCTCACGGGCGGACAACTCGTTGCTGAAGAGCTTGGAATGAAGCTTGAGAGCACTACAATTGACATGCTTGGCCGCGTCAAGAAGGCTGTTGTCAAGAAAGAGGAGACAACACTTGTTGAAGGAGCTGGCTCTTCAGAGAAGATCCAAGAGCGCTGCGAACTTCTCAAACGTCAAATTGCAGAGAGCACCTCTGACTACGACAAAGAGAAATTGCAAGAGCGCCTAGCGAAGCTCTCTGGCGGTGTTGCTGTGATTCACGTTGGAGCCGCAACTGAAGTAGAAATGAAAGAGAAGAAAGACCGCGTAGACGACGCGCAGCACGCAACTGCTGCTGCTGTTGAAGAGGGCATCCTTCCTGGTGGAGGAACTGCACTCCTACGCAGCATTCCTTCTCTTGAGAAGCTTGCGCATGAGCTAGAAGGTGATGAGCGCATCGGCGTGCGTATTATCCTGAAAGCACTCTCTGCTCCTCTACGTCAAATTGCAGAGAACGCAGGACAAGAAGGTTCTCTCGTCTACCAAAAAGTGCTCAGCATGAAGACCAACGAAGGGTATAACGCCCTCACTGGTGAATATGTTGACATGTTGGAAGCGGGAATCCTCGATCCAATGAAGGTGACAAGAAGCGCTCTTGAAAGCGCCGCTTCGATCTCTTCTCTGCTTCTCACAACGGAAGCCACAATCGTGGAAATTCCAGAAGAGAAAGCAGCTCCTGCAATGCCAGCAATGGATTATTAATGGAATAGGGCCCCCAGATCGGGGGCCCTTGTCTTTATTTCAGACCTTTAGGTTTCACGTCTGTAATCTCGGTCAGATCACCTACATAACTCACATAGTAGTTGCGACCAGCAAGGTTCAACTTCCCTGCATAGTGACGCTCATCTGCCTTTCGCTCTCCTCGTGGTAGCTCAACATCTGCCAACGCCTTCTTTGCTTTGTGTTTGCGGTAACCATTGATCGCTTCTCCCACAATGCGCATTCCAACCCACACAGAGCCCATCGTGATGCCCATATTCATCATCGCATGAGGGTTGTGATGGATTGTTCCCACGATCATCGGAATCAACATCGCCACCATCGCGATGTGCATTGGCATTCCCTTCAGACTCGATAACTTGTTTTCAAGCTGCCAATTAATCGTTTCACCCGACTTCGTCTTTTTGTCATGCAGCATGCACGCCAAACGCCCTGGCGCCTCAATTGGCGGACGTGTTGAAATTGTGTACACAGAACCCTCTTGAGCTAAATAGTAGTCTCTACCACCCAATTGCATCGCTTCAGCCTGTGTATGCCGCCCCTCTTTTTCTTGAGGCTGTAACGACAGCGCACCTAAAGCCTCCTTAGCTTGATGCTTTTTGTATCGATTGTAACCAGCACCCAGCACTTTTAAACCAATCCCCCCAATTCCCACTCCCATAGCAGCATTAGTCAAACCTGTCATCGCATTCGTATCTGGCAGCTTTTGCATCATCGCCAATACATTCAAAATAGCAAAAAGCGCCACCGCCGCAATCGTCCCATATCTTACAGCAGCTGAATTTGTCACAGCATTCTCTACCTGCCAATCAATCTTCGCCCCCTTAATCGTACTCTTATCATACTTGAAGTACTCGTACATTCCCTGAAAGCAAGCCATGACTATCTCCTTATATCCTCTAAATAAATCACTTAATTATAATACATAAATGTTAAAATCGTATTAATTTTTTGAAGCAATTGACATTTTGCTCCCTTTGCCCCACTGTGACGTTCTTATGCGTCTGCTCTCGCTTATTCTCTCCCTGGTTTTTATCTGCCTTCTTGTGGGGGCTTTTTTCCTCTATCTCGGGCTTGACGAGTACCTCTCCTCCTACCTTACCTCCCACCTCGGCACCAAAACCCGTGTCGAGGGCATCTCGATTACCTCCCACACCCTCCGCCTCAAGAACGTCCGCCTTTCCAGCCCCGGCTCTCTGCCCCACGCCTTTACTGCCCGTGCCATTACGTTCCAGGCCCCCCTCTCTGCCTACATCAAGCAAACTATCCACCTTGACGCCCTCACCATAGAAGATTCGAATATTGGGATTGAGCTTTTTAACACCTCTGGCAGCAGCAATAACTGGGTTCAAATCCTCAACAATTTCCCCCGTACCACCACCTCCTCGCGCCGCTTCATTATCGACCGCCTTACCCTCTCTAGCACACAATTCACTGTGCTCAAATCGAACGGAAAGCCTATTGTCGTGCCCCCCCTTCCTCACCTAGAGTTTCGCAATCTAGGACATGAGAGACCGCTTACTGCTGGTGAGATTGGGCGCTTACTCTTTCAGTCAATCCTCACTATTCTGACAAAAGAGGCAACGCTTGCCAAGATTCTCAACAATGTGATTGAGCTACCTAAAGTGCTGCTGAAAGAGCCCCCGATTGAGACCTTCAACGAAACGATTGATAGAGTCCGTAAGCGTGCACAGAAAGCGCTAAAAGATCTTGCACCGAATTTATGAAGAAATTTCATCGGTGGTTCGGCATTAATTCTGGATAAAATTCCTTCTGCTTGTTAAGCTGCTCACTTGTTCCGGATTAGCTCAGCGGTAGAGCAGTGGACTGTTAATCCATTGGTCGCTGGTTCGAATCCAGCATCCGGAGTTCCCAGCACCAGCGACCACATCAGCTGATAATCCATTGGTTTCCCCGGAGCACTTCTCCCAGTAGCAGAAGGGCGCAAGGGGAAAGTCGCAAGCCCGCTTCGTATGAAGCGAAAGCGAAGCTGCTGCCAGATAGGGAAGCCCCTTGCAATATGAAGTATGTAACTTTTCTTTTATTTGTACTTTTGACACCTCTGCAGGCAAAGGAGGTCTCTTTCTTTTTAGTGCGGCATGGAGAGACAGAGTGGAATCGTCTTAAGAGAGTTCAGGGGCACACGGACATGCCTCTGAATAACACAGGACGTGCACAGGCGCGTGAGGCAGCTGAAAAGTTGGTGCAAGCACATCTTGATATCACATCGGTCTATGCCTCTGATCTCTCCCGCGCTCAGGAGACAGCAAAAGAAACTGCAACAAAACTAAATGTTCCTATCTTCTCATCAAAAGCGTTGCGAGAACGGTGTGCAGGGATTTCTGAAGGGTTTACCTACGATGAGTGGTTTGCCCACTACAAGGATGCATTTGACCGTTTGGAAAAGGAGTTCTCTTGTCGAGAGGAGCGGTGGGCACAAAGAGTGGTCCCTGAATCTGAGACATTAGCTGAGTCGTACGCGCGCATGAAAGAAGAGCTCACGCGCATTGCAAACGCCTCTTTCGATGGTGAAAAAGTGGCTGTTTTTGCCCATAAGAGGGTGATCACTGTCTTTGCGGCGGGAATTTCTGGGCAAGAGTATGAGGCGATAAACGTCCCTAACTGTGGCATGCTTGAGGTGCACTATAACTCAGAGACCACTCCCCCCTTTCACCTCGTCACAAAGAGCTCTCAAAGTCAACAGTGAAGGCTGCAAAAACTTTGAGAATGCGGGGATCGAAATCTTTGTGGAGCGAAACGTTCTAGCTGCGCTCTTTTTGCATCAAGCCAATCGTTCTATGCGAGATATCTGAAAGCGTAAACCCTGTAGCGTCGTTGTTAAGGTAAGCATACCCCAAAACGTTTCCAACGCCATCGTACCACTTGTACTGTCGTCACTTGAGATCGATCAACTTAGAACAAAATTCCTAAAAGTGTTTGCCTTTCCTCTAGATGGTGTCGTCAAATTTTCTCCTTTGTGAGGCGAGAGATTTTCTAGGCAAAATGCGCAATCGAAAGCGAAGGGAGTAGCCAAAGCGCTACTTCCGAGGTTGCGAGGGCGCATTTTGGCAGAAAAGATCCGGCTGAAAAAGGAGAAAATTTGACGACACCATCTAGTTTAAGGAACGAAACCTCGTATTACGCTCGGACTTTGCAAACACAGCCTAAAATACTCGCTTCACTCTCAGAGTTTGGAAACACGGCCCCTTTAAAATGCTTAAAATTTCTGAAATTTGGACTTAATATATAAATTAATATAATATTAATATTAAACTGGTAGAATATAAAGAAATATGGCAAATATTTTAAACTGGAGAAATTGATGTCTACTCAGATTCAGGGGAGCGCTGATAACTCTCAATTAGAGCCTTTTGAAATTACACAAAAACACAAACCCATCCATTGTGCATGTCTTGCTTTAGGGATTCTTGGAATGGTTATGGCTGCCGTTGGATTTGCTGCATTTGGTGGACAAAAAGGGTGGTGGAGCAGTGGAGGATTATCAAATCTAAGTCAGACTAGCGCAATTACGATGACGTCCATTGGAAGTGGAAGTGCACTCGTATTTTTGATTCCAAGTATTGTAGCCATGGTTAAAAGTCACCGTGGTAGAACTTTACTCCCTTTAAATTTGCGGATAGTGATGAATGTAAATGCATCATATGAACATACAAACGATGAAGGGATTTTGGACCTTGTCTTTTCTGATCCTCAAGGTGGGTGGGCTTGTGTTGTTGATGGGACGGGGCATAACAATCCCAAGATGCGCAATGTGCTTCAAGGACATTTTGATCCATTTTTTACAAAATATGCAAAGGGAATACAACAAGTTCGTAACTACGATGAAGCAGAGCGCTGTTTTCGTCAGCATGTGCATTTTTTAGAAGATCAATTTCGTGATCCCCAATGTTCGCTTAATCAAATAAAAATTTATCCTGAAGATAAGGCGCGAGAGTATCAAGAATCAGAAAATGATTTTCGAATGGGGACATTTCTAGACCCGACTTTTAAACCTGCCATGAGTTTTGTCCAACTAGTTCGCATAGAAGAAAAACTCATTCTTCTTACCGCACAGTCGGGAGACACTATGGTCGTGGTGGAGATGGGCGATGAAAGTCTGAAAACAACTCAAAAATGTAATTACAAAGGTGTTGGTGGTGATACGAACGTATCAGTGGTGGCTTTTGATGTTACTGGTGCTAAAAGGGTAATTGGTTTTTCAGATGGAATTGGTGAGTTTATGACTTTGCAGGAATTAAAGGAGATTGTAAATACTTCTCAAAGTGATCCGCTATTTGATAGATTAAAAAATAGGGTAATGTCTCAAAATCCTCAGGGACGCCAAGAAAAAGCCGCAAATGGAGGATGGGTTAAAAGCTATATCCCCAAGGTTTGTGAGGATGATCTCTCTCTCTTTGTTATGGACATTCAAAACTGAGAGTAATACGAATTTTGCCCCTTAAG
>JACKPM010000011.1 GCA_024233495.1 Chlamydiales bacterium | reverse complement strand
AAATCGCTTACATCACTACGAGTAATCACTTGAATATACGCCCTAGGAATGGCTGTAGGTCAAGTAATAGGGAGAAGGGGATTTCGTGCCCTCCAGTAAAGGGATGAAGTCTCCCATCTAGACCACCCTCTTTCAGAACTTTTTCTAGTTTCTCTCCAAGAGCAAAGGGGAGCATGCGGTCATTTCTTCCATGACTTTGGAAGAAGGGCAGCCCTTTGTGTTTTGCCATTCCCTCTTTCCAGCTCTCTTCGTGCACAAGAATTCCTGAAAAAATCAGAAGAGCTTTCACTTGGTCGTAAAAGCGCAGGGCTGACTCTATCGCAAGCACAGCCCCTTGGCTGAAGCCTCCGAGAACAAGTTTGTCGTGCGGTACATGCAGCGCCTCAACAAAGTTCTCAACTACGGTATGCGCCTTTTCAAGCTCAGGAGAGAAGGCTGCTGCGATTTCATCGTACTGTTTCTTATCTACTGCTCCTCGAATTGCATCAAGGTCGAGGTTGAACCAACCTCGTCCTGTATAGTCAGCAGCGATGGGAATTTCGACTGGACCGTTGGGGAAAAGCCAGCGCGGCCCCATAAAGACACGCGCCAAAGGGGCGAGGTCTAGCGCATTGGCACCATAGCCGTGAAAGAGTACGATAGTTCCTTGGGTGGGGTCTCCCGCCACCTCAATGCACTCTAAACCTCCAATCTCAACTTCATTAAATTTCATCTGCCAGGAAATCTCTTTTCGACCGTAGGCCAGTTAATATTGTCAAAAAAAGCATCAATGTAGGCATTGCGGTCCAATCCGTAATCGAGCATGTAGGCGTGCTCAAATACATCCATCACAAGAAGGGGAGTCCCTCCAGCAAGATGGCCTGTATCGTGTTCATTGATCCATGTATTAATGAGACGACCAGTATTAGAATCGCGGTAGAGAATCGCCCACCCAAAGCCGCGCATCGCACCTGTCGCTTTAAAGTCACGCCGCCACGCCTCGAAGCTGCCAAAATCAGCTGAAATTTGCTTGTAAAGGAGGTTCTCTTTATCCATTGCAGAGCCGTGTCCGCCAAGGTTATCGAAGTAGAGCTCATGCAGACGCATGCCATCAAAATCCCACATGAGACGGCGCTTAAACTCAGAAAACTCCAACGAGCGCTCTTTGCCATTTGTACGTAGCTCCTCTAGCTTCGATAAAAAGTCGTTAGTTGTTTTCACATACCCCTGATAGAGCTTGAAGTGCATGGAAAGCGCTTTCTCGCTGAAGCCAGGCATGCCAAAAAGTTTAGAGTAGTCTTTTGCTACATAAGCCTTAGGAGGAACGACTCCTTTTACCTCACCCACAAATGATGTGATGAGTGGGAGTCCGATTAGGGTTGCTAACAGTAGTAGCTTTCGCATGGCTTACCTCCAAAAGAAAAAACTGTAACAAAAACTATGTGTGGACGCAATATGAAAGGAAAAGGAGAGAGCTGTGAGCAGACAGATTACTATACAGGGAAAACTACATCCACTTATAGGGAAAGAGCTTGCGCTTGGAAAGAAAGTTCCTGATTGCAAAGTCGTGGATGAGGAGATGCAAGAGCTGCATCTTTCTTCTCTTTTCGGAAAGGTGACGCTTGTGCTCACAGTGCCCTCAATTGATACGAGCGTGTGCCAAGAGGAGGCGAAGCGCTTCAACGCAGAGGTTGCGCTTTGGGGGCCATCTGTACGCACACTTGTTGTGAGTGAAGATCTTCCTTTTGCTCAGAAGAGATGGTGTGGAGCAGAAGGAGCAAAAAACCTGAAGATGGTCTCTGATTTCCGCTTTAAAGAGTTTGGGGATAAGTGGGGCGTACGCATTCAAGATGTAGGTTTACTCGCTCGCGCTGTCTTCTTGCTTAACGCAGATGGAGTTTTGCACTACATGCAAATTGTGGAAGAGCTTTCCAATGTGCCCGACTTCCAACGCGCTATCGATGAAGTGGATGCTCTTCTCTCCTCTTTTTAAACTAGGCCAAGAAGCTTCCACCAAATAGAGCCGATCCCTACCCAAATGATGATGTTGGCAATACTCAAGAGGAAGCCAACCCTCCACCAATCTTTTACATCAATATAGCCCGATCCATAGTAGAGGGGAGCTGGACCTGAGCCGTAGTGCGTTAACCCTCCCGCTAAGTTGCTGAAAAAAGCAAGCACCAAGATGGCGTAGAAGGGGGGAGCACCCAGCCCAACTGCGACCATTAAAAAAGCAGGGAACATCGCACCAACGTGTGCAGTATTGCTAGCAAAGAAGTAGTGCGCATAGAAGTAGACAATCGCCAAAATAGCAAAGGCAGGAGCCCAACCCATTCCTCCAACAAGAGCAACGGCTTGCTTGCTGAGCCATGGGGTAAAACCGAGGCGGCTGAGCGAGGTGGCAAGCATGATAAGCACTGCAAACCAAATGAATGTATCCCACGCACTCGCCTCATGTGTCACATCCTTCCAATCTAAGATACCGAAAAGAATGATAAGACCAAGTCCAAAAAGCGCTGCTACTGTCGATTCGATGTGAAAGACTGAACCAAATATCCATAATACAAGGAGCAAGACGAAGATGGCGAGCATGAGCCACTCCTTTCCACTTAGAGGCCCCATCTCTTCTAGCTTCTGCTTTGCAATTTGCGCTGCGTGTGGCGTCTCTTTGATGGCAGGGGGCATCAACTTAAAGATAATGTAGGGCATGCAGATGAGACTTAAAATTCCAGGCAAAAGTGCAGCAAGTGCCCAAGTACCCCATGAAATGTCATAGTTCATTTCTCGCAATAGCCCCACCAAGAAAGGGTTGGCAGCCATTGCAGTTAAAAACATTGCGCTCGTGATCACAGAGCCTTGATACGCAACAAAAAGAAGAAAAGAGCCAATCCGCTTTTCAGTGCCAAGCTCAGGATCACTTCCAAAAGACTTTGCCAGTCCACGTGCAATAGGGAAGATAATCCCTCCCGTGCGCGCTGTCACACTCGGAATCGCAGGGGCTAAAATCACCTCGCTGCAGAGGAGGCTATAACTTAATCCCAACGTCTTTTTGCCAAAGATAGCAACAAAGTAATAGGCAATGCGGCTGCCTAAACCTGTTCTTACAAAGCCAGCAGAGATAAAAAAAGCAAAGACAACCAGCCACACAATTGAACTGTGAAAGCCGGCAAGTGTCTCAGTAAGTGAGAGCGTTTTTGTAAGCGTTGCTACAGTAATTGCTAAGATAGAGAGCGCACCAATTGGAAAAGGCTTTAGGATAATGCCCACAATTGTTGCTACAAAGATCGCAAGCAGGTGCCACGCTTTGATTGGAATTTCAGCGGAGTGTGGGCAAAACCAAAGGAGTATTCCAAGTAAAAAGGTCGCAAGTAGAGAAGCAAGCCGTTTCTTTGACATGGCGAGCATTCTATTCGAAAAGGTGCGTAGTTTTCAACTAGTATAAGGAGGGGAGCGTAAACTCTTGGGAAGAGAGCCATTTCTCCATTTCTGTCACAGCGTCATCAATCAATTCAGCGCTCTGAAAGAGGCGGAAGAGGTGCGTCTCTTTGCGCAATGTAAGCACATGCCCTACATCTTCTAGCGAAATGAAACAGCCGTCTACCAGCCCCTCTTCGAATGCTTTTTGGATATGTGGATACGCCTCTTCAGGATAGAGGTCGCAGCACGAACTCACTAAACTCTCCCAAACGAATGAAGGCTGCTTTTCTAAACCATTCTCAAAAAGAGAGAGAAAGTAGGTCATCACTTCAAGGCGAGATTTGATGCCGCATCCAACAAGGGTCACCAGTGCGTTGAGGCACGCGGCGCGAACATATTCATTTACAGAAGGATTTTCAATGAGCAGTTTCAAAGGCTCCATATCACCACCACACACACTTGCTAAAATGCGCGCCAAATCCTCTGTAAGCACATCACCTGCAATAAGGTTGGGAATCTCACCTGGGAAAGAGAAGAGGCGGATAATAAAGGGGTAGGCGCGCGTTTCACGAAACTGTGCGAGCAAATACATGGCGTGTAGATGCCCTTGGTAGTTATCGTGCTCAATGATTTCGTCGATGCGCTCAGAGGCATCCTCTAAAATATCGAGAAGGTAAGGAGTCATCTGCTCCCGCTTCACAATTGCGGCCTCAATCGCATCGCGGGGAAGGGTCCCCATGTCGTAGGCTAGCTCTTCAAGTATGTGTGCAATTTCCATCAAACCGGGTTATACCGATTTGGCAGAAAATCAACAAACGTTTTTCCTCGACAGAGGAAACTCTCTTTTGTTAAAGTCCCACCATGAAAACATTCTATATTTTATTTTGCATCGTCTTTCTATGCGCATGTAACAAAGAAACCCCTTCACAACCAGGTAACAAAGTGGCCAACCCTATCATTACAATTCGTACAAATCTCGGAGACATTGAAGTAGAGCTTTTACAAAATAAAGCTCCAGAAACCGTGCAGAATTTTCTTCAATATGCGAAAGATGGCCACTACACAGGCACAATTTTTCATCGCGTGATCGATGGATTCATGATTCAAGGGGGAGGTTATACAGCCGACTTCAAAGAGAAAAAGACACGCTCACCTGTGCGCAACGAAGCGGATAACCGTGTTTCAAATAAGCGAGGCACACTCGCAATGGCGCGCACGTCAGACATTCACTCTGCTACTGGGCAATTCTTTATCAATGTTGCCGATAACGACTTTCTCAATTACCGCAATCCAACGCCTTCAGGGTTCGGATATTGTGTTTTTGGTGAAGTGACTAAGGGGATGGACATTGTAGACAAGATTAAAAAGGTGAAGACAGGATCAGAAAAGGGGCACCAAGATGTACCTCTTCAGTCGATCAAGATTCTAGAAGTGCTTGTACACTAAGTTTTTATTGCATGTTTTGCCTGTTTCTTGTCCGCCGATTTGACTATATATCATGGCTTCATGAGATTGTTTCTTTATCTTCTGTGGTGGTTTCTACACATTTTCCAGCGATCCACATAAGGGCAAGCGTCCCTCCAACTCCACCTGTAAGTCCAATGATGCAGAGGCGAATACCCCTTCCAACAAGGGGACTTGGGTAGTTACGAGCCCCTACAAGTACAGTCGCAAGACCTGCAATGATGAGAATGACCGTGATGCCTACCCCAAAGTAGCCAGCTGTTTGCTGCGCTTGGTAGACAGCGTGTTCCACTTTATTTACTGACATTTTTCTCCTCCTTTTCAATGCGGCACTTCGCCTTTGCATCTGCCACACATACAATGATCATCACAGCACTCCCTCCACCAAGAGTGCCTGCGCTTATCGTAATTAGACCAGCTCGGTGCAAAGCAGGGTTAGAGGAAAGCGCGAGAGCAAACCCTACAATGAAAGAGAGCGCGACTGGAATTATGCCATACTCGACGATCTGGCACGAAGCATCGATCTCTGCCTCTCTTGCGGCGGTTAATGGATGCGGCCACTCCCATGGGGGGAAGGCTCCTCTAAGGTACAGTTCAGTCCACGCCACCTTGCACCTCTTTTAGTTTCATTTTATAGACATGCTCTCCATAGCAATGAATAGGGAGAATGAGGAACACTCCAGCCCCAATCGTGCCAAAGGCAGCACGGAACCCTGTTTTCATAAGAGAGACGTTGTTATAGTGCCGCCCCATACCTACAACTACAATGCCTGCAACAAACCCAGCAAATATTGCAATGGCTAACGCCACTACCATGTTATTCTCCGCTGCACTTTGAGCAGCCGATGCAGCGGCCTTATGGTGTTGTCTGTTTGCTTGTATAGAAATGTTTCCCCCTTATATATAAGAGGTTAGTCTATCATAAAAATGTTAAGATTAAATTAACGAAAATTATAACTAAATTTTTATTACTATGATTTGACGACACCATCTATATCAGCCTACATTCTTTTTACAGATTAAAAAAAGAATCCTATCCGCTTTTTGCCTGCCTAGTGCTAGTTTTTAACCCGGATTTTAAAATAGGTGACAGGCAGTGAAGTGGTGAGGTTTTACCTCTTTCCACTTCGGCTTTTCTGTGAAGCAATGTGGCTGAGCTTTAGGGCATCGTGTGCAAAAGGGGCAGCCTGCAGGTAACTTTGAGGGGATGTCGCCTTGCAGCTCGATGCGTGTTCTCTTTTTTTCCACTTCAGGGTCTGGGATGGGAATAGAGCTTAACAGCGCTTGTGTGTAGGGGTGGAGTGGCTCTTTATAGAGCGTTTCAGCTGCGGCAAGCTCCATAAGCTGGCCAAGGTACATCACAGCAACGCGGTCGGAGATGTATTTGATAAGGGAGAGATCATGCGCGATAAAAAGGTAGGTAAGCCCCATTTTCTCTTGCAGCTTTTTCAGCAAGTTGACCACTTGCGCTTGGATAGAGACATCGAGTGCAGAGATGGGTTCATCACAGACAAGAAATTGTGGCTCGACAGCTAAAGCACGGGCAATACCAATCCTTTGCCGCTGCCCTCCACTAAACTCATGTGGAAAGCGGGAGAGGTGGCTGGGGTTGAGTCCCACAAGAGCAAGAAGTTCTTGTATGCGTCTTTTGCGTGCGGCTCCTTTAGCGAGAGCGTGAATATCAAGTGCTTCACCAATGATGTCTTCTACTGTCATCCGAGGGTTGAGTGAGGCGTATGGATCTTGAAACACCATCTGCATTTTGCGCCGCATCGCTTTGAGTGCGTGCTTGGGGAGTGTTGTGAGCTCTTCTCCATCAAATTCAATGCTTCCTTCAGTAGGTGAGTAGAGTTGTAAGAGGGTGCGGCCTACTGTCGATTTTCCACAGCCGCTCTCACCCACAAGGCCGACTGTTTCCCCTTCATAGATTTCCAAGTCGAAGTCTTTGACAGCAAAAATATCCTTAAATTTTTTGGTAAGTCCGCGGATTTTGATGAGCGGTCTATTCATGGGCATTCTCCCAGCAAGCGGCGCTCTGCCCCTTTTTGATTACCTTGAGTTTGGGCTGCTCTATTTGGCAGATGCGCATCGCCTTGTTGCAGCGGGCACAAAAGGGACAGCCAGGAGGAGGGGAGAGGAGATTGGGAGGTGTTCCCTCAATCGGCGTGAGCTCTTTTTGTTTTTCCATATCAAGACGGGGCATTGAGCGAAGAAGTCCCTCTGTATAGGGATGAGCTGGAGCAGAGAAGAGAGTTTTGACATCAGCGCTCTCAACAATTTGTCCTCCATACATCACCAGTACTCGGTCACACATCGATGCAACTACTCCAAGATCATGCGTGATGAGAATGATGCTCATTCCTTTCTTTTTCTGGATCGACTTTAGTAAATCGAGAATCTGAGCCTGGATGGTCACATCAAGAGCAGTTGTTGGTTCATCAGCAATAAGAAGCTTGGGATTGCAGGCGATCGCAATTGCGATCATCACGCGTTGTCGCATACCTCCTGAAAGCTCATGGGGGTATTGCAGCATGCGCTTGGGGGGATTGCGAATCTCTACCATCTCAAGAAGTGCGAGCGCCTCGCTATATGAAATCCCCATCTCGCATAGCTGTTTTCCGATGCGCATTGTGGGGTTGAGCGCAGTCATAGGGTCTTGGAAGATCATGCCAATCTTCTTCCCCCGAATCTTACGCATCTCTCGATTAGACTTTTTCAAGATCTCCTCTTCTTCAAAGAGGATAGAGCCAGATTCAATATTGGCTGGGGGGGTGGGGTTGAGACGCATAAGCGACTGCGCTGTCACACTCTTACCGCAACCACTTTCGCCCACAATGCCAACAGTTTCTCCTTCCTCAACATGAAATGACACCTCCCGCACCGCTTTCACTTCTCCAAGATAGGTGGAGAATGAAATGGTGAGATCTTTCACGTCGAGTAGCGGCATCGTTATCTCCTTAACTTTGGGTCTAAAGCATCGCGCAGGCCGTCGCCTACAAGATTAAAGGCAAGCATCGTGAGGCTGATGAAAACAGCAGGGAAAAAGAGGCGCCATGGATAGTAACGCATAGCAGGTAGCCCTTCACTTGCCATCGTGCCCCAACTCGCAATCGGTGCTTGCACGCCAAGGCCAAGAAAGCTGAGAAAGGCCTCAGTGAAAATCGCAGCGGGGATGGTGAGCGTCATGGTAACAATGATGGGTCCCATTGCGTTTGGGATCAGGTGTTTGAACAAAATGCGTCGGGAGCTAGCCCCTAGGGCAATAGCTGCAAGGATAAACTCTTGCTCACGCAGCTGCATCAGCTGTCCACGTACAATGCGCGCCATTCCAATCCATCCAATAAAGGTGAGCGCCACAATGATGGGAAAAAGGCCTGAGCCCATTACCACCATCAACATGATCACCACAAGCAGGTAGGGGATGGCGTTGAGAATGTTTGCAATGCTCATCATCATTGAATCGATTCGTCCTCCCACAAGTGCAGCAATCCCTCCCCACAATACGCCAATCAATAGATCGATAAGAGCCGCTACGATGCCGACAAAAAGAGAGATGCGTGCACCCAAACAGGTGCGGCAGAAGATGTCCCGTCCTAAGTCGTCAGTCCCAAACCAGAACGTATGATTCGGCGCTTGATTTTTTAGAGCTAAATTTGTGGCGTAGTAGGTGTGGGAGCTGAGGAGGGGGCCGAAAATGGCAAAAAGGGCGATAAAAATAAGAAGTAAAAGACCGGTGAGTGCTACCCAGTTACTTCGGAAACGGCGCCACACATCTTGCCAAAAGGAGAGAGAGGGACGGACAATCTCCTCTCCGGCTTCACCGCTTATTTCAATGCGCTGAAAAAGATCGATACTCACGAGGCTCTCCTTGTCAGGCGGATACGTGGATCAATCCAACAGTAGAGCACATCGACCATGAAGATGGCAAATAGAAGAATACAGCTGTAGAAAATCGTGATCCCCATGATCACTGGATAGTCACGATTCGTGATGCTATTGATGAACCACTGCCCGAGACCGGGGATGCCAAAAACCTTCTCGATCACAAAGCTCCCTGTCAAAATGTTGGCCATCAACATTCCTAAATAAGAAATAACTGGGAGAAGCGCATTGCGCAAACCGTGGATAAACAGCACACGACCTTCGGATGCTCCCTTTGCGCGTGCTGTTTTGATGTAGTCTTTTGAGAGCACTTCCACCATGTTTGCACGCGTCAAACGCGCAATAAAAGCGGTGGGTAGAGCCGCTAAAGAGAGAGCGGGTAAAATCGATTGTTGGATGGTGCCCCATCGTGCTACAGGAAAAAGATCGAGTTTGATCGCAAGAATGTACTGTAAGAAGGCAGCCAAAATGAAGCTTGGTACCGAGATGCCAATCACTGCAACTAACATAGAGCCATAGTCTTGCCACTTATTCTGCTTAAGAGCTGCAATGCTCCCCAAAAAAATCCCAACGGTGAGCGCAATCAATAACGCTTCAATCCCCAGTATCATAGAAATAGGAAAACCGCTTTTGATGATGTCATTCACTGTACGTGTCTTGTATTTAAAGGAGGGGCCCAAATCCCATTTTGCGATGGAGATAAGATAGTGTCCATACTGCTTCATCAATGGGTCATTTAAGCCGTAGTGCTGATAGAGAGAGTCAAGAACTTCTTTGGGAAGCGCCTTCTCTTGCGTAAACGGGTCTCCGGGTATTGCTTTCATTAAAAAGAAGGTGACTGTGATGATTACAAAGAGCGCGAGTAAGTTCGCAAAAAAGCGGCGGGCAAGATAGCGGATCATAGCTCGAGGTAAGCCTCCTTTAAGTCAATCGTTCCCAAAGGGGAGAGGTTGATGCCATGGACGCGTGGATTTTTCAAATAGCCATAGTTCAGAAAGTAGATGGGAATTAATGGCATTTGGTCAATCAAAATTGCTTCTGCCTCTCTGAGAAGAGCAAGGCGTTTTCCAAGATCTAGCTCTCGGTCGGCTTGATTGAGAAGCTGGGCATAGAGCGGATCTTCCCATCCGGTCTCATTGTTTCCTCCAATATGAGGGTTGTCTTTGTGCCGAAACGGTTCAAGATAGGTAATAGGATCGTTGTGTTCCCCTATCCACCCCAAGCGTCCAATGTCGTAGTTTTGGGAGTTGATTTTTGATAAATAGACTTTCCAATCGCAGCTATCTAGATCGATGTGCAATCCCAAGACAGTTTTCCACTGTTGCTGAATTGCTTGTGCGATCTTTTGGTGCTGAGAACACGCATTGAAGCTTAAAGTTAATGAGGGGATACTCTCCAGGTTTTCCTCTGCAAGCCCCTCTTTGAAAAGACGTTGCGCCTCCTCAATAGAGTTGTCTTGGAAGAGGTTTTGTTTTTCAACCCCTGGAAGATTCGGAACAAGAGAGGTGGCGACTGCCTGATCTGCTTGCAAGATGTGGTCAACGATTGACTGCCTGCAGATTGCCAGCCCCAAAGCTCTTCGAATCTTCACATTGTTCAGTGGAGGGCGCTTTGTATTTAGCTTAAAGTAGTAAACACCATTTGTTTCGTACGTATTAAGCTTGCCTTCGGCTAAAAGAGCGGGGATAAACTCTAGGGGAAGTGTAGAGAGAGGAGCGCCAGCCCAATCGAGCTCACCCGATTCAAACATGTAAAACTCAGTTGAGATATCAGGGACCATCGAGAGGTGAACGCCATCAAGCCTTACCTTTTTTGCATCCCAGTAGTAGGGATTTTTCTTAAGCACGATTTCACTCTCATGCTTCCAGCTTTCCAGTGTGAAAGGGCCGTTGCATATGTAGTGAGAGCCTCCTTCACCTGCCCAGTTGGGGTTTTGTCGCACTGTTTTTGTATGAACTGGGAAGAAAGTGGGTGTAGCAAGAAGCTCTAAAAAGAAGGGAGTTGGGTGGATCAGGTGTACAATAATAGTTTCGTTGTTAGGAGCTTCGACGCCCAAGCTTTTCATTGGTAGGCGTCCCTCTTTGATTTCCGCCGCATTCTTTATGCAGTAGAACTTATAAGCGAAGGGGGAGGGGAATTTAGGATCTAGAGTTGATGACCAAGCGGTCAAATAATCCTTGGCTACCACGCGGTCGCCATTAGACCAGTAGTGCTCTCTCAAATGAAACGTATAGGTTTTCCCATCTTCTGAAATTTCATAGCTTTTTGCTCCAGCGAGTTCAGGCTGAAAGTTAGAGTTAGTGCGCATCATACCTTCAAAAAGCGCGATCAACACATTCATCGAAGTGGAATCTGTCGCTTGGCGAGAGTCCAAGGTAGGCGGTTCGCAAAATAAATTTAACCTGAGCATATTGCCAGGCTCTTTATGCGAGCAGGCAGCATAAAAAAATAAAAAGAAGATCAAAAAAAAGCGCATAGTTATTGAATATAGAGAACTTGGCTAATGAAAGCAATTCCGGAAGATTTAGTAAACATCTGCCCGTAGGCTTATCGGAACTTCTCTAGATGGTGTCGTCAAATTTTGAGGGCCTTTTGGCTGATTTTGCTCCGATTTGGCCGATCTCACGCTCGCCGTACTACTTGTACTGTCATCGCTCGAGGTCGGATAACTTGGAGTAAAATCCCTGAAAGTGATTGTTGTCCAATTGTTTAGACAAATCTGTTGATTGCCCTACAAAACCAGTATTTATAAATAGCATTTTGCGCCTATTCCTAAAAATCCGCCTCTTTCAGACTTTGGAAACACAGCCGTTCAAATGCCTCAGGATTGCAGGCATGAACCTCAATTGTGCCCATTGTAGATAACGAGAGGATTTCCCCATCAGGAGTAAGTGCTACAGATTTGCTACAGTTTGTATTCCCTCTTAAGCAAGCAATTTGCTTTCCAGTTTCACTATCCCAAATCCTAATTGTGCCGTGCAAAGATACCGAGATGATTTTTTCCCCATCAGGAGTAACGATTACAGAGTTGACCAAGCTTTCATGTCCTCTTAAGCAAGCAATCTCTTGCCCAGTTTCACTATCCCAAATCCTAATTGTATGGTCATCAGATCCTGAGATGATTTTTGCCCCATCACGAGTAACAGCTACAGAGTTGACGCAGGCTGTATGTCCTCCTAAGCAAGCAATTTGTTCTCCAGTTTCACCATCCCAAATCCTAACTATCCCGTCGAAAAATCCCGAGATGATTTTTTTCCCATCAGGAGTAATAGCTAAACAGATGGACGAGCTTATATGTCCACTAAAGCAAGCATCCTCTTGCAGAGTTTCACTATCCCAAATCTTAATTGTGCCGTCGGCAGATACCGAGATGATTTTTGTCCCATCAGGAGTAACGATTACAGATTTGACCAAGTGTGTATGTTCTTCTAAGCGAGCAATTTGTTCTCCATTTTCACTATTCCAAATCCCAATTGTGTGGTCTGCAGATCCTGAGATGATTTTTTCCCCATCAGGAGTAACGGCTACAGAGTAGATCCAGCCTTCATGTCCTTTTAAGCAAGTAATTTGCTTCCCAGTTACATCCAAAATCTTAATTGTGCCGTCGAAAAGTCCCAAGATGATTTTCCCATCAGGAGTACCAGCTAAACAGAGGGGCAAGGTTGTATGCTGCGGAAGCGAAGTTGTTGATATGATCTCCCCCAGTCGGCCTCTTTTTATTAAAAGCTGTAATTGACAGAAATACTGATAACTGCGCCTCGTTGAGAGTCTAACCTTATTGGGTATGGTCCCATCCATGCTCTTTCGAATAGACGTCTCCAAACAGGTAGAATCTTACCTATCAAGAAAAATCGTCTGCAAACGCGCATCAGCATCACTATTTCTGGCAAAGTACAACGATTAAAAATTTCTGCAATAACTTCATCGGAAAGAGAGCTAAAAGGATTAGCTAAATTTTCCTCATAAGAAGCATTTGCTGAGGCAGAGATTGAACCCAGGGAGCTCATGCAGTGTATTCTAGCACAACACATTGAAAAAAGAAAAAAATATAGTCAAATCAGCCAAAAAGCTATCTAAGCTCGAATTTGACGACACCATCTAGTCAAAAAAGTCGCTTATCGGAACTTCTCTACTGGATTCGGGCTGTCTTAAAGTCGCTTGAGCCGAGGGGAGAGAGGACAACCCCCTGTACGTAATCCTTCTTTACATAGTCAAAAGAGTAGTGGTAGAGGGGGATAATAGGCATTGCCTCAACAATAATTTGCTCAGCTTGCTGTAAAAGTTTTTTTCGCATCTGTGGGTCTGCCTCATGAATTGAGGCATCTAGGAGTGCCGTATACTGAGGATCGACCCAATTGGAGTGGTTCATCCCCGTTCCAAATTCGCTATCATTGCGGTATTTGAAAAGCTCCAAGAACGCAATGGGGTCAAAATAGTCGGCGATCCACTCTCCCAAGCAGACTTGAAAGTTTCCCTGCTGTTTATGCGCTTGGTGCACTTGATATTCGAGCGCCACGAGATCGATGGGCACGTGAAACGTCTCTTGCCACTTCTGTTGCACGTATTGCACGATTTTGCGGTTGCGCTCGTGAGGAGGGAATTTGAGCTGAACACGGGGGAAGGTTTCTCGTGTCCACCCCATTTCGGTAAGCGCTGCTTCAAAAAGGCGGGCAGCCTCCTCTGTGTCACCGTCTTGAAAGTAAGGTGTTTCACTGAGTCCCAAAGAGGGGGGGATAGGGGAAGTAGCAGCGCTTTGTCCTCCTTGCAAGATGTGCTCAATGATCTCAGCGCGTGAGAGCGCAAGGGCAAATGCTTTGCGAATCTTACCGTTAGTGAAGGGTTCTTTGTCCACGTTGAGGGTAAACCAAAAGGTGCCAGCAATTAGATAGCTGTCAAGGAGGTGTGCCTCTTTCAGTCTGCCCAAAAGCTCAGTGGAGATGTTGTTGGAAAGGGGTTGTCCGAGCCAGTCAA
Organism: Chlamydiales bacterium; assembly: GCA_024233495.1. GTDB lineage: Bacteria > Chlamydiota > Chlamydiia > Chlamydiales > JAAKFR01 > JACKPM01. The sequence continues at coordinate 14,491 of JACKPM010000011.1, read as the reverse complement.
GTTGTCCTTGATTGAATAGCAAACTTTCGGTGTTGTTGTCGGCAATCATCGAGAAGTCGATTTTTTCCAAAAAGACGTTAGAGCTATCCCAGTAGCTTGGATTTTTTCCCAAAACGATCTCTTGGTCAGGAATCCACTTCTCTAAGAAGAAGGGGCCTGAGGAGGCAAAATGTTTTCCAGGAGGTGCTGCCCAATTAGGAAAGTTTTGGTCGACGTTGCGGTTTACAGGAAAGAAGGTGGGAAAGGCGACGAGCTCTAGAAAATAGGGGGTGGGCTCTACCAATTCTACAATAAGGGTGTGGTCATCGCGTGCGTACACGCCAAGCGCTTCAGCCCCTAGATGGCGCGCATGCACTTCTTCGGCATTTTTGATGGGGAAGAGCATGTGAGCACAGAGGCTTCCAAAAGAGGGATCAAGTGTGCGTCTCCATGAATAGACAAAGTCGTCAGCAATGAGCGCATCTCCATTGCTCCACTCGGTATGACGTAAGTGAAAGGTATAGGTATGCCTGTCTTCAGAAATTTCATACCCTTTGGCAAGAGCAAGCTGCGGTTTATGGTTGCCATCCATTCGGGTGAGCCCTTCAAAAAGGTGGCGGGTAAGGGTGAGGTCTTTTACGCGGTGCACAACACGTGGATCAAGTGAAACGGCATCCTCTGTCATGTTGAGCCTGAGCACCTGCTTCGTTGTTTCTGTGGGCTTAGGTTGGCATGCTGTGAGTGTGAGCAGAAAAAGAAAAAGCGCTCTTTTCATAAAGTTCAGTTCTCGGTTTTGGTTCTAGGTCGAGTGCATCGCCCCCCTTCGCCATAAATTGATGGTACCCTAAACCCGCAATCATCGCGCCGTTATCCAAGCTCAAGCCTGGAGGCGGGAAAAAGAGGGGAATATTTGCACTCTCTTCCAGAAGCGCGCGCAACCGTTGATTGCACGTCACCCCCCCTCCTAGCACAATACTACGAGTAGAAAATTGTTGAGAAGCGCGAATAGCTTTATGCGCAACATCGCGCAAAGCAGTCTCTTGAAAACTTGCAGCGATATTTGCCTTTTCCTCGTCTGTTAAAGCACTCTTGTCGCGCTTGTTGCCATCTTGCCCTTTCACTTGGTAAAGAACAGCCGTTTTCAATCCACTAAATGAGAAAGCAAAGGGATTCTTCTTTACGCGTCCAGCTTTGAAGGGGTAGCAAGGAGTGCCTCTTTTGGCAAGCTTCTCTACTTCGGGGCCGCCAGGATAGGGAAGATCGAGCAATTTTGCTGTTTTGTCAAAAGCCTCGCCAATCGCATCGTCTTGCGTTTTGCCGATTAGCTTGTAGTGGCCGAGCTTTTCAATATAGAGAAGCTCCGTATGCCCCCCTGAAAGCACTACACCAAGAGCAGGAAGAGGAACATCGTGACCCATCATCGCAGCATAGAGGTGCGCCTCAATATGGTTCACCCCCACAAAAGGGATGCCGCTGCCCAAAGAGAGTGCTTTGGCAAAGTTGAGGCCGATAAGGAGCGCCCCAATCAAACCAGGGGCGTGCGCCACAGCAATAAGGTCAGGCTTGGCAATAGCCAGCGCCTTTTCTACCATAGGGGCCAAAACGTCGATGTGGCGGCGGCAGGCGAGCTCAGGCACTACCCCTCCATATACTTCGTGGACCTCTTGAGTGGCAACGAGATTGAGCAAAATCTCATGCCCATCGCGCACGAGTGCTACGCCCGTTTCATCACAAGTCGTCTCAATTCCTAAAACAATCACGCAGTTATTTTAGAGAGACGAGGAGATTTTTGCTAGCCTCTTCATCAATGATCCAGCACGCCTTATGTTCTTTAGAGCCTACTCCCTGAGAGGGATAGGCTTCTTTGTCGAGGGGGGAGGTAAGTACTTTTGCAAGAATCTCGCTTTTGTTTGCTCCTAAGACATAGAGACAAATATTTTGAGCGTTGTTGATGCAGTCGAAGGTGAAGCTCATGCGCCAAGTATCTTTTTGAGGCACATGGTTAGGTGTGACAAGCTGTCCTTTTACATGCACACCCTCTGTGTGCGGAAAAAGAGAGGCTGTATGGCCGTCGTCGCCCATGCCGAGCATCACAAGGTCGAAAGAGGCGTTGGGGACGTGCTCTTGAATTTTTTTCTGGTAGAGGGCTGCATGCTTTTCAAGCTCATTTTCTGCTGCCATGCGAAAGATGTGGTCTTTAGGGATAAGAAGATTTTTTAATCCTCCCTCTTCCATCGCCATGTGGTAGTTACTGTCTTTGTCTGTGGGTGGGACTGAGCGTTCATCGCTCCAAAAAAGGTAAACTCGGCTCCAGTCTACCTTCTTTTTGAAGTTGGTCGAGAGTTCTTGAAATATCTTCTTTGGGGTTGAACCGCCTGAAAGAGCAACAGTGAAGCGTCCTCTTTTTGCAATTGCCTCGTTAGCAGTGTTGACCCAATGCTCCACAGCAAATTTAAGTGTGGCGTCATGATTTCCTGGTAGGAATAGTGTGCGTCTTTCGTCTAGTTCGTGTTTTTTCATTTCCATTTCGTGATGCTTAAAAGGTTTAATGCGCTGCAGAAGTGTTCTCTTGAAGAGGGGTAGAAGATCTCATTGATAATCTCTTTTCCCTCTGTAACTCCTGTTAAGAAGTTGCAGACCGGGAGGTCACATTTTTCATTGTCTGAAAACTGCCCCATCACTTTTTGGGAGTTGGGCTCTCGCCGGAAGCGGAAGTGTCCACCTGTGTTTTTGCTTGTAAGCTCAAGCGAGACAATCGCTCCAGCTGGGAGGTCAGTCTTTACTCCTTCAATCGTGACTTTTACTTTCTCTTTTCCATTGGTGTAGGTAAGAAAGGAGCGGAGCTTCCAGTCGAGGCGAGAGGCAATCCATGCTTGTAAATAGGCGGCTTCAATCTCTGTGTGGGGATGGAGCACACTCTCACTCTTGTTGTAAGTGATTTTGATTTCCGAGCAGTGACGTAAATGGTTGAGCATTTCGGGTTCGTTGTATGACTCTGCCAAGATCTTGCGCCATCCAGCAAGCGCACTCCAGTTGAGGTCTCCCACCTCAGCGTGATAGCTATTTTCAATCTCGAGTACTTTTTGCGAATACTTTTGGAGATTTGCAGTTGACTCAGAGTCAAAGATGATGCGGTGTGCAATGCGCGCTAATTTAGGGAAAATGGAATTTTCAGAGAGTGGGTCCTGTGTCCACATGAGGTAGACAGGGAGGTCGGCCTGAATGTTAGGGATCACTAAAAAAGGCACGCGTTGTACATATTTTCCAGAGACTTCAATGCGCACAATCTCACAATAAATCGAGAGATTGCCCTCTCCAATCGTATGAGAAGAGACCGTAGAATTGAGCACATCTTCTTTCGACTTTTCATCGCAAACGATGAGCAATACACGGCAAGGGAATTTGTTTACTACTGAGTTAACGATGGTGTCAAAGAGTTCGATCCGTTCACCTTTTGGCACATAGAGCACAAGGTTAAACAGAGAGGCGCGTGTCTTCTTCTCGCCTTGCGCCGCATCCCACATTTTCCTGAGCTCTTCATGAATGTTAGTTATTTCAGTCTCTTGCACAGTGCTTGCCATTAAATCAATCTCCACGCCCTTCCATCGCGGGCCAATAAATCAATCGCCGCTTGCGGCCCCCATGTTCCGCACTCGTAGTTGGGGAGGTCTTTTGGAGGGAACTTAGCCCAGTGTTCCAAAATTGGAGTGAAAAACTTCCAAGAGGCCATCACCTCGTCGCATCTGGCAAAGAGCGTTCCTTCACCAAGGATGCAATCGCAGATAAGACGTTCATATGCTTCGGGAGGTGTAAGACCAAAGTAAGAGCCATAACGAAACGCCATCTTCACCGGCTGAATAGGAGAGGCGGGTCCTGGTACCTTACAGTTCATCTTCATGGAAATGCCCTCATCAGGTTGAATGCGCAATACAAGAACGTTTGGCTCATTCTTCTTTCCATTTTGCGCAAAGAGAATGCCTGGTACCTCTTTGAAGCAAATCGTGATTTCGGAGGCGCGTTTTGGTAACCGCTTTCCTGCTCTTAAGTAGAAGGGGACTCCCGCCCAACGCCAGTTATCGATGAACATCTTTACCGCAAAGAATGTCTCAATGTTTGAGGCGGGATTTACATTGTTCTCTTCTCGATACCCAATCGCTGGCTTCCCATCAACAAAGCCCGCTTTGTACTGCCCCCGCACTACCTGATTGTCAAAGTCTTTCAGGTCCACAGGGCGAATTGCCTGCAATACCTTTACTTTCTCATCTCGAATCGCATTGGCAGAGAGGTTCGTCGGCGGCTCCATCGTCACCATTGAAAGAAGCTGCATCATGTGGTTTTGCACAATGTCGCGCAAAATCCCCGCCTCTTCAAAGAAAGCACCGCGCGTTCCAATTCCAATCTCTTCACCCACAGTGATCTGTACGTGATCGATGTAGCGGTTATTCCAGAGCGCCTCGAAAATCGAGTTCGCAAAGCGGAAAATCAAAATGTTTTGAACCGTCTCTTTTCCCAAGTAGTGGTCGATGCGGTAGATCTGACTCTCATCGAGGTGCTTCTCTACAAATGTTTGAAGCTCAGCTGCAGAGTGCAAATCGTGTCCAAAAGGTTTCTCAATGATCACACGGGACCATTTCTCTTTTTCTGTGTGAGGGTCATAGACGAGCTTATGTTTCCCCAATCTCTCGATAATGTCGGGAAAGAAGCTTGGCTGTGTTGAGAGATAAAAGACACGGTTTCCCTTTGTGCCCAGCTTCTGGTCGAGTTCCTCTAAGTACTGACGCAAAGATTCGTAGCCCGCATCGTCATCGAAGTTCGACTGGTGATAGAAAACCTTCTCGTGAAATGAGCTCCAAATCTGCTCGTCAACAGGCGTAACACGGGAAAACTCATTTACCGCATCATGCATCTCCTTGCGAAAGTCGTCATGACTCTTGTCTCTTCTTGCAAATCCTACACACGCAAAGTGTTGAGGAAGTTGCCCCTCTCTTGCCAAGTTGTAGAGTGCAGGTACAAGCTTGCGAGCGGTTAGGTCGCCGGTTGCCCCAAAGATTACCAAAATGCAGGGCTCAGCAATCTTAGAGTTTGTATCTTCTTCTTTTAGAGGGTTTTGGTCAAAATTGATCGTGGTTACGCCAGAAAACGGGTTATGCATAAGTAAAGCCTAATAGTTCTACAACACTTAATTATAATTAGACTATATTTTCAGATATTTGGGAATCCAAAAAACTTTGAAGAAGAATGACTGCAGCAACAGAGTCAACGAGCTTAGCGCGCTTCTTACGGCTTAAGTTGCCTTCTCTTAACGAACGCTCTGCCTGCAAGGTGGAAAGGCGCTCATCCCACAGCTTCACACCAACCGAAACGTGTTTTTCTAAAATGGCTACAAAGTGCTTCACCTCATCGGAAAGGAAACTTGAGCGGCCGCTCAAGTGGAGGGGATTTCCAACAATGATTTCATCTATCTCATAAGAATCAAGAGCTTTAAGAATGCGATCTACTGTGGTCTCAGATTGTTTGTGTGCCTCGACATTTGGAAGCGGCATAGCAATAAGGCCACTTTCATCAGAGATGGCAATTCCTAATCTCTTGAGTCCGAAGTCAATTGCAACCTTTCTACCCATTCTTGTGCTCAATTGTAGCTGCGATAAAGTCGCGGAAGAGGGGGTGTGGTTCTGTTGGTCTCGATTTGAACTCAGGGTGGAACTGTACTCCCACCATCCAAGGGTGGTCTTTCACCTCAGCGATCTCGCAGAGTTCGCCCCCTTCCAATGTTCCGTTGAAGAGAAGTCCTTTCTCTTCAGCCCACTCTTTGTATTCGTTGTTGAACTCATAGCGATGACGGTGTCTCTCGGAGATCTTAGCCGCTCCATAAGCTTGGTATGCCTTTGACCCTTCTTTAAGCTCACACGTATACGCGCCAAGACGCATTGTGCCGCCTAAGTTCTTAACCTTCTTCTGCTCAGTGAGCAGAGAGATAATAGGCTTTTCAGCTTCAGGGGTCATTTCGGTTGAGTCAGCTCCTTCAAGGCCGAGTGCGTGGCGCGCAAACTCTACCACCATTACGTGCATCCCCAAACAAATACCGAAGTAGGGCACTTTCTGCTCACGACAGTAGCGCGCTGCATCAATCATTCCTTCCCAGCCTCGCTTGCCAAAACCGCCTGGCACAAGGTAGCCATCGCACTCCTTAAATGAATCTTCTTTATCAGACTCTATAAGCTCTAAGTCTAGCTGATAGCCGAAGTGAATTGCTGCGTGGTTGAGCGCTTCAAAGACTGATTTATAAGCATCTTGGTGCTGTAAGTACTTTCCAACAATGCCTACTTTCACAGTGCCCTTAGGATTCTTGATGCGCTCGACAATCTCTTCCCAGTCTGACAGATCAACAGGTGCATCTGGTAGGTCGAGCTTTTTGATCAAGACATTGTCCACCCCTTGAGCGTGCAGCTTGATCGGCACCTCATAGATGGAGTGTTTCACATCCTCTTCGTCAAATACTGCCTGTTTCGGCACGTTGCAAAAGAGGCTGATCTTTGCCTTAATGCTTTCATCTAAAGGCTCTTCACAGCGGCAGATGATCACATCAGGCAAAATACCGATGCTTCTAAGTGTTTGAACACTGTGTTGCGATGGCTTTGTTTTCACTTCGCCTGCAGCCTTCAAATAAGGCACATAGGTCATATGAATGTTGAGACAGTAATCAGAGCGCTCATAGCGAAATTGCCGAATAGCTTCCAGGAAAGGGTGGGACTCAATGTCGCCCACAGTGCCTCCAATCTCAATCAGCACAACATCTGCATCATTCGCTTCGCCGCAAGCAAGGATGCGCTGCTTAATTTCATCTGTGATGTGAGGAATCACCTGAACGGTTTTGCCTAAGTAGTCGCCCCGGCGCTCTTTTTTGATCACTGTATCATAAATTTGGCCTGATGTTGCAATAGAAGAGCGTGAAAGAGGAGTGGAAGTATAACGGTAGTAGTGGCCTAAATCGAGATCAGTCTCTGCGCCATCATCAGTGACGTATACCTCTCCATGCTCAAAGGGATTCATCGTGCCTGGATCCACATTGAGATAAGGGTCGAGCTTCAGCATCGCGACCTTAATGCCCCTCCTCTGAAGTAGAAGGGCTAGAGATGCTGCTGTTAGCCCCTTACCTAGTGAAGAGACAACGCCTCCTGTGACAAAGATGTATTTTTGCATAAATGCTCTCTCACTTTTTCTAAGTCTTCTAACGTATCCACACCCGCCATTTGGTCTTCAACTTCGCAAACATGAACGGGGTAGCCATGTTCTAAAACTCTTAGTTGTTCTAAATCTTCAATTTGCTGTAGCCGCGTCTTGGGTAAAGCGGCGTACTCAAGCAAGAATGGAGCGCGGAAACAATACACTCCAATATGTCTATAGTAGTCATGAATTGTGTCGGTCACTTGCGGAAACGGGATCGGTGCTCGGCTAAAATAAAGCGCGCGATTGTTCTCATCGAAAACACACTTCACAATACTTGGATCAAAAATATGAGCAGGGTTCACAATTTTCGTAATGGGCGTGGTCATTACTGCTGAGCTATCTTCTTGTAGTTCACGCACAAGCACGTCAATCACCCGAGGATCTAAACACGGCTCATCCGCCTGGATATTCACCACAATCTCAGCATCTTCTAAGTCGCGTGCGACTACCTCTGCCACACGGTCGCTGCCGTTGATGTGCCGCCCTGTCATTACGGCCTCTCCTCCAAAATTTTCTACATGTGCCATAACTTCAGGCTCATCAGCAGCAATGATTACCTTGTCTAAAACTTCGCACTTAAGAGCATTTTCGTAAGTTCTTTGGAGTAAAGATTTCCCCAGGATGTCAGCCAAAACTTTTTTCGGAAAGCGCTTGCTTGCTAAGCGTGCTGGAATGATGCCCACAATCTTCAACATCCAAACATGTTACACAAAACTATAGGAAAAAATCAACTGAGAAATGTCAAAATAATTTTATTTAATGACTCAAATAAACTATAATAAAATTTAGAAACTAAAGGGGAATGTAATGTCTATTTTGAACAACAAAATGTTATTTAATATATTTGCAGCAGGTTTAGTGCTTTGTTCGCCTTTGCAGGCGCAGCCTCAACCTGCGCCGCAGTGGAAGACGTTGACGGAGACTAAAAGTGGTTTTTCTGCCATGTTCCCTTCAGAGCCTGAACACATTGAGCAAAAGATTGATATTCCAAAGAGCGATCTTTCAATCAACTATAACACGTTCATCAGCGAGCCTAATGAGAATGTAGTTTATGTTGTGAGTGTGTGGAACTACCCAGCTGAGATTGACATGTCAAAGCCGGAGGTGAATCTTCAAGATGGATTTGGGGGGATGCTTTCTGCGCTTCCCGGTTCTGAAGTAATCTCCATGCAGATGGGGGAGCAGCAAGGGTTCAAATCACTTGAATTTCTTGTGAAGAATGATGACATCTATTTTCAAGGCAAGCTCATTCTTGTGCACAATACGCTTTACCAAGTGTTCACAGTGTACAAAGATAAGGCGATGATGACTGAGAACTACGGCCGCTTTATCGACTCATTTAAGCTGATCAACCCTGACAAGCAGAAAGTGGCTCCAGCAACGAACGGCAAGAAAACAAAAAAGATGAACGTGTAGAGATTAGTCGATACGAGTTCGCACTGGTCATAAGACCAGTGCGAGGTATGTATAGTCAAATCGGTTGAAAATTTTACAAATTCATACCATTTGGCTTCACCAAAGATCGCGCTCGTTCTCATAGACCATCAATGGTCTAAGTCGAACTCCGCGCTTACTTTAGCTTTGCCATCTGTCATGAATTTGTAAAATTTTCAACCGATTTGACTATATTATGAGAGTTTGTTGCTGAAACGAGAGCGCTCCCACCAGTAATCGAATGATGCAAATCCTGCCCCAAAACAAAACACAAGCAAAGAGGCGTAAAGATATAAGAACGGATCTTGCTTCAAGAAAAGTTGAGGATTAGCAAAGAGCATATGCACCGACTCTGTGTGCGCTGTTGCATACGCAACGCAAAAGAGAATCACTAGCAAAAAACTCATCACACGACTAAAGAGCCCCAAGAAGAGCGCAGCTCCTCCTACAAGCTCAACTAATGCAACAAAGCCTGCCGTAAATTCTGGGAAGGGGAGTCCTAGTGATCCGAAGTAGCCAGCTACTTTTTGCAGCGCCATAAACTTTCCAATTCCCGTTAATACAAGTGACCCGCCCCAGTAGAGACGTACAATTAGTAGCAAAATATGCCCTAAAAAAATGCCCACTTTGGAGAGTCCGAAGTAGGTCTGAGTAAAAAATCCACGCTTCATAGGTTCTATTGAATTTGTCATGTTGAGGAAGAGTTTTAGCTGATTTTGTCCCAATTTGACCGATCTCTTGCTTGCCGTGTTGCGTTTTGGAGGAATCGGCAACTTCGTCGATGCCTAAATAGTAGAGGCAAAGTTTGACGCAGAGTGCGAATCTCCTCAGAAGCCGGCGTTCAAGATCGATAAACTCGAAACAAAATCCTCAAAAGTTCTTCTCTTCCGGTTGTTTAACTAGATGGTGTCGTCAAACTTTCTCCTTTGTCAGCCGGATCTTTTCTGCCAAAATGCGCCCTCGCAACCTCGGAAGTAGCGCTTTGGCTACTCCCTTCGCTTTCGATTGCGCATTTTGCCTAGAAAATCTCTCGCCTCACAAAGGAGAAAATTTGACGACGCCATCTAAGGTTCTCGTTTTTTTTCAGGCTTTGGAAATAAAGCCCCTTTAATGCCCTTTTTATAGGTAACTCTGTCATTTCCAGCAAATTAAAATAATAAGTATATAGTTATAAAAATCTCTCTCTGTTATAATAGTTATTGTAAATAAAGGGTTTATAATGGCAAATCGAGTTTTAAGAGAGGGGGGAGAACTTTCTTCCAATCAGTTCAGGTCTTATGAGAAGGCGATTTTGGTCTCTGCTGCTGCGCTCGCGGTGATTTTTGCCCTTGGTGTGTTAGGAAGTCGCATAGGCTCTCGCCCCTTCATTGCTCAGAACGCTCTTGTAGGGGTGAACCTCTCTGCTTTTGCAGGGGTGATTATTTACCGTAAGGGGTGCGCTTACTCTCATCGGACACCTACCCTAGTGGAGCCTGCTCTGTCGGAGGAGGACTCTTCTAAAACAGAGCCGCGCAAAGCTGGTAGTGAAGAGGAAGAGGGTGGTGCTACATCCTCCAGAGTCTTACCACCGCCACAGGGGTCTCTCTTTCCATCATCTTCGCCGCAGGTGACCCCCGCTGCCAGACGACAGGCTGTGGGTGCGCTAAACGTCGTGTTTGAGGGGGTTGAAGGCGAGCAGCTAAGAGCTGCGCTTGCGGAGGCGATGCAGGAGGATGAGCGTCCAAGCTCAGCTCCTCCACAAATCCTCATGAGCGGCCCTGATCGCCTACCCCAAGGATGGGGAGATATGGCTGCAAGTTATGCTCCACAAACATTGATGGACTGGGTGATTAAGCCGGGGACAATTCAGATGCGCGCCTACCAAATCTCTGTTGAGCCTATTCTTGATTTACTTTTAAGTCATTTGGGTGTTCAAGATACACACATTCTCCCCTTGGTAGATAAGGTGGAGTCCCTTCAGCACAAGAGGAAAGAGTTTCAAGGTGCACTGGGACCTCAAATCAAGGGTATTTTGAATCATATAGTTAAATTTGCTGATCCTGACCAAAACAAATACGAATTGCGAAAAGAGCTTTTTGAGCTCCTAAATAAGGCGTATAGCTCCCATGAGTACAAAGTGAAAGATGAGGGAGCTCACCTTCTTCAAGAAATAGCCTTTGTGATTTTCACAAAGACAGATTTGCATGTTTTTGGCGAAGAAGCAGTGGTAGAGGCAATTGGTCAAGGGGGGGGGATTCCCTTTCCCGACTTATCTAGAAGCATAGCTCAGATTTTACAAGAAGATCGCGATGCGATTGAGTGCTCACCTGTGGCACTTCGCGGGAGTGGACAGGCAGGAATGAAAATGAAAGGACATTTCAATAAAGGGTTTAAGCCAGTTGAAGAGAACAACGTCCCGAATCGCACATTTAGTGCAACATACCCTTTTGGAGAGGTTGACTTCATTCGCTTTGGGAGCCCCACACGTGAAGATGGAGAGCAACCAGCACAGATACTAGAAAGTATGCGCCTTTTCCTTGATTGCTGCTGTCGAAAAAAGGCAAAAGTGCTCTCCTTCCAGCACCAAGATGCTGTGGCAAAGGATGATCTTTCTGGAAATGAACGTCCACGGCTGCATGCGATGGTGGATCTTGCAAATGAATATCAAGGAACACTAGAAGTAGTCTGTCTCCCCTTTGATGGGGCGTTCTTCAAGCAAAAGGTAGAAGGAGAGGTTGAGTCAAGTGTATTCTTAACGCAGTTCAAGAGCGAGATTCGACGTAAGGATAATGAACAGCGCTATTACTTCAGAGGGGAGCATTTCGATGCTTTAGACGCTATCCTCGATAAGATCTTATCGACGTACTTCAACAAAGGGGTGCTCACGCAAGAAGAGCGACAAGTGTTCATGATGCTCTCTCATGTCTATTTCGAGGACTACTTCATTCAGATGCATCGACCACAGTTTGTTCACAACCAGTGTAAAGATGCGATGGACCGCGCTATGTCACTTGTCTCGACCATTTTCTACATGGCAAACAAGCAGATGGGGCGCTTAGCAGATCGCCTTGTTTTGAATGACTTCCGCACGCTTGTGCACACAGCGCCATTATTGATCAAAGGAATTGGGATGCATGGGGAGCGCTTTGCTCTTTTGAAGCGTACGATCGCCTTCCTTGAGCAGTTTAACGGGGAGATGCTCCCTATTGGGATTGAACGCACTACCATTCATCGCGCTTTGGGGCAAACATTCCACCCAACCCCGCGAGAAGCAGGCATTGTAGGCTACGATGAAGCGATGCTTCCACACATGCGCAAAGAACCGCACGAGATTGACTTCAATATAGACTATTTTGGAAGGATGGAAGAGGGATTGCAATTTGAGAAGGACTTTGGACGCGCTGAATACTTGATCGGTGGAAAGCGTATTCAGCTTCCAGAGGATTATAAACAAAGGTGTGAGGAGGCAGGGATTTCTTGGGAGCTTATTCAGAAAGTGACCGATCCTATTGTCCTTCAAAGATCATTAAGCGATGCTCAACTCACAGCCTACTTGGAGATGAAAAAAGAGGTGTTTAAGCAAAAAGTTCGAGACCCTCTGTTGCACAATCTCTGCACACAAGCAGCGCAAGATGTCGTTTCATTCGAGTGGATTAAGCTCTTTAATCTTGCAGGTATGGAGCGTTACGTTGTACAACCTTCCCCCGAAGAAGCAAAGGTGGCTTCATGCATTTATAACGTGCACACGAAAGATGGAAGGCCATTTGTGGAGGCGATCCTTTTGATGGTGATGAAAGATGAGAAGAAAAGGATTCTTCACAATCTTGAAGGGCGTGTTGTGATTGATGTGCAAAACAAGCGAGCGATGCGTGAATGGAGTCTTTCTTGGCCTATGGATGGTGCGGCGGACAACTATTTTTTGTGTTTGCATGATGCAGTTGATTTTGAGGCGGTGATGTAATGGCAGAGGCGATAAGAGAGATTCCTAAAGGGCCGCTTTTGAGCCCCTTCATTGCAGTTGAGAAGGTGTATATCATCACCGCGCTCGCTGTCACGGTGTTGCTTGCCTTTGGCATGTTTGGAAGCAAAGTGGGCTCCCACGTCTACTATCAGCAAGGGGCCGTAGCCTCTGGGTTTCTTTTGTTGACCGCTGCGCTTGTAGCATCGCACGTGCATCACCCTCTTCCGAAAAAAGCGCACACGCAAGAAGGCTACCACGACTACATGCGCTACCACTCGAAAGGAAAGGATAGCTACCTTTGGGATAAGGAGGGAGTGTTGCGGTCGGATGTCGTAGAGCGCGACTTTCCAAGAAACGGCTACATGATCAATGGGGAGAGGCTCGATTTGAAACCTGGTCTTCGTATAAAATTTGCCGGTAGTGCTGATCTTGCACAAATTCTGGAAGACTCTGATACACTCGATATCAAAGCATTTCGGGAAAAGTACAGAGATTTTGAGACTGAAATCAATGATGTGCGCAAGGCGGCGTATGAAAAAAAGATTGCAGAGCTTACTGATGATCCCGAGCTCCAAATTCTTCTGAAAAAGACAGCAACGCAGACCTCTGCACCTGAGGCGGTGCTACCTCTTTATGGTCGCTATCAGAAGTTCGAAGATGCCACTGGTTTTTTTGTGGAAGCCCCACGGGAAGCTTCTGAAATGACGACGATTTTCAACATTTTGAAGCGAAGAGATGACTTTATTGTGGAAGTGATTTGGCTTCCTTCGATCATCTACAAAGAGGGTGAGACCTCAACGATACATTACAGCATTGAGATACACTTAGAGATCAATGTTACGAAAGAGACGGCAAAAAGAGACTGGAAAGTAAGCAAAGCAGTTAATGGAAAATCCAACACACACTTCACCCCCCTCAAAGGGGAACATAAACTTACAGCTTAAAGAGGCCGCAAAATTGCTGCGGGAGGGAGAGGTTGTCGCCTTTCCCACTGAAACAGTATACGGCCTTGGCGCCTCTTTGCAGCATGAAAAAGCGATCCGCCGTATCTTCACGTTGAAGGGGCGGCCACAAGATAATCCGCTCATCGTACATGTGGCGCTAAAAGATCTTTTTGTCCCAATTCCTGAAATATTGAAGCAGTTTTGGCCTGGCCCACTGACGGTGGTGGTGCCGTATGAGGGGCTGCCATCTTGTGTGACAGCAGGGCTTCCCACCGTTGCAATTCGAGTGCCCAATCATCCTATTGCACTCACTCTTTTGGAGAAGACGGGGCCGCTTGTCGCGCCTTCCGCTAATTTGTCAGGAAAGCCGAGTCCCACAACAGCAGCCCACGTGCACCACGATCTAGAAGTTCCTGTTCTCGATGGGGGAGCGTGTGAGATTGGGCTTGAGTCTACGATTCTTTCCCTTGTGGGAAAACCGACTATCCTGCGTCCTGGGGCAATCACGGCTAAAGAGCTGAGCGAGGCTTTGGGTGAGGAGGTCGTTCTCTCTCAATCGAGTGAAGCGCTCGCACCTGGGATGAAGTATCGCCATTATGCTCCAGAGGGTCAGCTCTTTCTGTTCAAAACAGAGGAAGCTTTACAGAAGCATCTTAGTGTCTCTGCATTAAAGAGGCGCGTTGTGAAGCGCGGAATCGAGCGGAACCAGCTCTATAACTTTCTAAGGGAGTGTGACTTGCAGAAAGCAGAAGAGATACTCCTTGTTGTGAGTGAGCAGCTATCGAAAGATGCAGCTTTTATCAATAGAATCCAAAAGGCTATTAAATAATTATTATATTATAATGATGATTATATTTTAGAGGGATAGCCAATGGAACGACTTTGTTGACTTATTCAACAACGCATGCTTCCCCTCTGAACGAGCTGTTTGTTGTAACTCTTCCAGTTACGCTTATACATCTCAAGA
>JACKPM010000010.1 GCA_024233495.1 Chlamydiales bacterium | reverse complement strand
CTTTAGACCTTGAGAGACTAGAAAAACTTATAACACCTACATTGGGAAAAGCTGGCTATCGCAATTCAAAGAAAAATGAATGGCGCGGTTTTGTGACAAAAGAGATGGAGGCATTTGCAAACCAAGCTATTGGGAAAGAACTATTTGAATACTATGGATTTAAAAAATAGGAGAGACTGAATGTACAAAAAACTGATACTGCTTGCACTCTGCTCAACTCATGCACTGACTGCAAAACCCATGCTAATCGTAACACAACCAAAGTCTGGTACAACCTATATCAATGCTGCAATGACCAATTACTTTGGCTACAACTATTTCAGCTCACGCAATATTTTGCGCCCAAATAAGGCGATGTTAATTCAAGCTAGTGACTTTGCCCGCGCTGCAAAACATTTTGCACACGCAGATGCTCCGATTGTAGATCACTTTCAGATTACAGATTCGGTGCTAAAGGAAATCATCAAACAAAAGTGCAAGGTGGTATTTGTTCCCCGCGATCCTCGTTCAGCTATTGTTTCGAAAATCATCCATGAAGTGGTTTTAGATGGAGCTCATGGTTGGCAAGATGACCTAAATATTCACAAAGAAATTGAACAAAAGCGTAAGGCCATCTTAGACCAAGTCAATAGACGTCTTGTGCAAGAAGTCCATCAGAGAGTTAAAGACTTAAACATTTGGAAGGAACGAAAAGAGAGACACCCTAACACAGTGTATATTGTGAACTTTGAACTCCTTAAATCAGACCGACCCAATTTTTTTTATAAGATTGTTGAGCCTTTTGGATATAACAAAAACAACTTTGATCCCGCTAAGGTTTTAGGTCCAAAATGGGGGAAGAACCGTGTACGCGGCTCAAATCCAGATGAGTGGCGCGACTTTGTTTCAAAAGAGCTCCTTGCTGAAGTAAACCTTCTTCTTCCTGATGAACTGATGAAATTCTACGGTTGGAAAAGGTAAGAAATGAGAAAAAGATGGCTGGTACTGGGAATTCTTTTTGGCTCTCAGGCATTGTTTGCAAAACCACTTCTCTTTGTTTCACAACCAAAAGCAGGAACGCAACCGATTTGACTATAATTGGAAGAAATAAAAAAACCCCGGGAGAACCCCGGGGTTTTTTGTGTGCTTGATCTTTACATCATGCCCATGCCTGGCATGCCACCCATGCCGGGCATTCCCATGCCGCCCATTCCAGGAGGCATACCTCCACCGCCCATAGGCGCTTGGTCTTGCTTAGGCTCTGGCTTGTCTGTCATCATCGCTGCAGTTGTCAGTAAAAGACCTGCAACAGAACCAGCATGCCGAAGCGCGCTCTTAGTCACCATCACAGGATCGATCACGCCTGCCTCTACGAGATCCATGAATTCATCCTTGAGGCCATTGTAACCCCAGTTAGCCTTCTTCTTCTCTTCGTAGATCTTCTGCGCAATGAGGTTCCCTTGTTGCCCACAGTTATGTGCAATGGCGGTTGCTGGAGCAAAGACTGCCATACGCACAACTTGCACACCAATCGCTTCATCGCCGTGCAGCTTGAGATTGTCAAGCACATCCACAACGCGTAGAAGCGCAACACCACCACCAGGAACAATACCCTCTTGCGCAGCAGCGCGTGTGGCGTGTAGTGCGTCTTCAATGCGCATCTTTTTCTCTTTCATCTCTGTCTCTGTTGCAGCTCCTGCACGGATCACAGCAACTCCTCCTACCATCTTCGCAAGGCGCTCTTCTAGCTTCTCGCGGTCGTAATCAGAAGTACAGTTGGCAAGCTCGCCACGGATCTGCGCTTCACGCGTTTGAATGCGTTTCGCATCGCCCGCACCATCCACAACGGTGGTCTCTTCTTTCGTGATCTTGAGACGCTTTGCAGAGCCTAGAACCTCAGGTCCTACCTCTTCAAGCTTGAGACCAAGCTCTTCAGAAACAACAGTTGCACCAGTCAGGCAGGCGATGTCTTCCAAAATCGCCTTTTTGCGGTCACCAAATGCTGGAGACTTCACCGCACAAACAGGTAGTCCCCCCTTCAACTTGTTCACTACAAGTGTAGCTAACGCTTCGCCTTCTACATCTTCCGCAACAATAAGAAGAGGACGCGGTCCTTTTTCCATGATCTTTTCAAGAGCAGGAACAAGTTCCTTTGCAGTAGAGATCTTCTTGTCGACCAAAAGAAGCGCCGCATTTTCAAGCTCAACACTCATATTGTCTGGGTTGGTAATAAAGTATGGGGAGAGGAAGCCTTTGTCGAACTGCATTCCCTCAACTACGTCAAGGATAGTGTCAATTCCTTTCGCTTCATCTACAGTAATGATGCCATCCTTTCCAACACGCTGCATCGCTTCTGCAATGATCTGCCCAATTGCAGGGTCATTGTTTGCAGAGATCGTCGCGATCTGCTCAATCTCTTCATGCTTTTTAATTGGGCTTGCAAGCTTCGTGAGTGCTTGACAAAGAGCTTCAACAGCGCGGTCAATGCCTCGCTTCACTTCCATTGGGTTTGCACCTGCAGAAAGATTACGCACACCTTGATCAAAGATCGCCTCAGCAAGCACAATCGCTGTAGTCGTTCCATCCCCAGCTACATCTGCAGTCTTAGACGCCACTTCCTTCACAAGAGAGGCACCCATGTTCTCAAACTTATCTTTGTGCGCCACCTCTTTTGCAACCGTCACGCCGTCTTTAGTGCTAAGAGGAGCTCCAAAGCTCTTCTTAATCACTACATTACGCCCTTTTGGACCAAGCGTGACAATCACAGCCTTCGCAAGCTTGCGGATCCCAGACTGTATGGATTTCAGCGCATCTTCTTGAAATTTAAATAATTTACTCATCTTTCTCTCCCTATACCAATACGCCTAAAATGTCTTCTTCTGCCAAAATGAGATACTCCTCATTCTCTTCCTTCACCTCAGTTCCTGCATAAGAGGAAAAAAGGACGCGGTCTCCCACCTTCACTGAGAGAGGTTCCAGCTTACCTGATTCATCGTATCTTCCTGGTCCTGTAGCAACTACCTCACCCTCTTTCGGCTTCTCCTGAGCTGAATCGGGTAGGATAATGCCTCCTTTTGAGGCCTCAGCTTTGTGTCTTTTTACAAGAACTCGATTTCGTAATGGCTTGATTTTCTCCATGTTATGTCCTCTTTTTGATTGTGAACAGAGAGGGATTTTAGGAGACGACAAGCTATTTGTCAATTTCTTTGACACCAGGTATTTAAAAATATTTGTATGGTTCATACCAGGAGCATCTTTTTCTGTGCTCAGTATGGTAGAGATGAAAGCAAAAGCTCCAGTGAACAACCTGGATGTTGCTAACTTCAAAGAAGCGCTTGGCGGTTACCTATTAGGGACACGCAAAGTGACCCAGCAAGAGGGGAAAAATATGATCATTCAGCTCACGACCACGTTGGGTGAATTTTATAGTCAAATCGGTCCAGCATGGCGAAAGAGCAGCGGGAGCAAAAAGCATATGCAGTGCGATCATTGAGGTTGCTCCCTTGGCTATTCACTTGGACAAAGTCCCCTTGGAAGCTCTAGAGGATTCTTTTATATCAAGCGCAAAAAGCGCTGGGATAAGCTAAGCCTCAACTGTAAAGTAAGTATTTCTGACGGATAGGGAGAAAACGCTCCCTATCCCGCTGAATGATAGTGCGTAGTTTCCAGATAATAAAACGCTCTTCATTGAAGATCTGCATCACCTCTTCACTTCCATTGAGTTGGTGAAATACCTTCTTTTTCTCATTTGTGCGTTCAATTTCCCGCATCGTCTCTTTGAAGTGCTCTGAATAAAGGTTTTTCATGATGCCAATCATGGTATACTGCGTCGTAAAGGGGAGGTAGGTATCGGTGTCTGTGATCACGATGCGTACGCCCTCACAATCTTTGAGCTTAAACTTTCCAAAAAAGGGCCTAAAATAGAAGGGTTGAAAATTGACCCCCGGTAACTGCTGTGAATTAAGCACGTGTGCGAAGTGCTTTGCATCAACCCATGGCGCTCCCACGATTTTGAAGGGAAGTGTGTAGCCAATGCCTATGCTGAGGAAGCTGCAATGTCCAATCAGCCCAGTTGTAGCGTAGAAAAAGGGAGTATCTGCCTCTGGGATTTGTGGACTAAGCGGCACCCAATGAAGCCCTGTCTGCTCAAATGTCTGCCCCCGCTTCCATCCTTTCATAGGAACAATCGTGAGATCACACCCCACCTTGTACTCTGTATTGAAGAAGCGGGCAAGCTCACCAACGGTCATGCCATGGCAATAGGGAACCGCCACATAGCTCATATAAGAGCGATTTTCATCCTTGAGGGTAGGGCCATCCACAACGTGCCCTCCCATCGGATTTGGGCGGTCGAGGACAATCACGGGAATGTGGTGTTTAGCAGCCTCCTCCATGCAGTAAAAGAGGGTGGTGACATAGGTGTAGCTACGCGCTCCTATATCTTGAATATCATAGACAAGCACATCAATGTCCTTAAGCATCTCAGGTGTAGGCCGTCGTGTGTCACCATGCATACTGAGGAGAGGAATCTCGCCAATCATTTGATGATGCATCTTTTCCCCAGCATGCGCATTGCCAAAATAGCCGTGTTCAGGTGCAAAGACAGCTTCCACATTGTAGTGGTGCTTTTGCAAAATCTCCAGCGTCGTCAAATAGTCGTGATTAATTGCTGATTGATTGGAAATCAATCCAATACGTCGATTTTTGATCATGTCGATATAGGTATTTTCTTCTACTAGAACATCGGCGCCGACTCGCACAAATCCTAACAAGCAGGAGGCTGAGAAGAATGTAATCAAAAGAGCTTTCAATTTCATGGCCTATTATTTATACCGGGAAGGAATAATGAGAAAAGTAGAAAATCTCCTATCCAAAAGGAAGCGCACTCGAGAAGAGCGGCAACAAGCGGCAATCGAACTCGCAAAAGCTCTGCATGATGCAGCCAAAAAGGAGCGCACACACAAAGAGGCTAAGCACGAAAAGTGGATGGCAAAAATGATGAGCGACCCACAAGGACGCACCTTCATGACGCTCTTCACAGATCAAGCTTTCCGCGCAAAAAGCCATGCACGCACAGCTGATCAACTCGTCTATTTGCTCAAAAAAATGGGAGTCCCCCGCTTCTTTAGCGAATTTGATCGCCTCAAGTTTCTCCTCTTTAAATGGCTAGGAAACAGCTTCCCTGATTTCTTCATCAACCAGATAAAGCAACAGTTGCGCAAGGAGATGTCAAATGTTCTTGTTCCGGATAATCCGAAAAAATTCAATGCCTTGAGCAAAAAAAGCCGGGAAGAGGGTATAGAACTGAATCTCAACCGCTTAGGTGAGGCAATCTTGAGCGAAGATGAGGCTGAGCGCCGCCTGAATCGCTACATTGATGATTTCGACAATCCAAATATCACCTACGTTTCGATTAAGGTATCAACCCTCTTCAGCCAAATCAACATGGTAGCGTTTGAAGAAAGCTTGGAAGTTTTGGAAGAGCGTTTGACGATGCTGTATCGGGCAGCTGGATCAAAGTTTGTGAACCTCGACATGGAGGAGTACAAAGATCTTGACCTCACAGTTGAGCTTTTCAAGCGTGTTTTGATGCGCGAAGAGTTTAAAACCTATTATGGCGGTATTGTTTTACAGGCCTATCTTCCTAATGCATTTGAAAAGTTGCAGGAGTTGACGCAGTGGGCAAAGAAGCGGGGTGCGCCGATCAAAATTCGTCTTGTGAAGGGAGCAAATCTAGCATTAGAGCAAGTCGAAAGCAGTATGCATGACTGGCCTCTCGCGACGTTTTCTTCAAAAGTAGAGAGTGATGCAAACTACAAGCGAATGCTTGAGTATGCGATGGAGAATACCGAGTTTGTCTATCTTGGAGTGGCGAGCCACAACCTTTTCGACATCGCCTACGCTCTTCTTTTGCGCGCCGAACACGGATGTGAGAAACGTGTAAACTTTGAAATGTTAAGTGGAATGGCAGAGCCTATTCAGCGCGTGATCACAAAGCTCACCAAAAGTGTTGTGCTCTATGCACCAGAAGCAGGAGCTAAAAACTTTGACCACGCCATTTCTTACTTAATTCGTCGCCTTGATGAAAATGGAGGGCCAGAAAACTTTCTCCGCCACTTTTACCATCTCAAGAAACAAGACGTGTGGCAAGAGCAGGTGAAACAGTTTATGCACGCTTGCTCTTTAATCGAGACACTTTCTACAAAGGCGCGTAGGCTTGAACAAAAAGCTGCCGATCCCCGTTTTTCAAACGAACCTGACATTGACTTTTCTATGCCAGTTGGAAGGGAACTAGCAAAAAGAGCGATGGAGGAAAAAAGTTTTAGGCGCATTCCCAATGGAGAGGGAGAGGTAGCGATTGGAATCGATCCTTCAAAACCTGAAAAGCCGCTTTACGAATATGCTCTTGCCACATCGACTGATGTAGAAAAGATGCTCCATGCAGCAAAACCCGCTCCACAAAATGTGTTGCAAAAAGTGGCTGCGCTGATGCGCGCTCGTAAAGAAGAGTTGCTCAACGTAATGCTCGCTGATGTGGGGAAAAATGTGCTTGAGGGGAATGGTGAGGTTTCAGAAGCGATCGACTTTCTGGAGTACTATAGCCGCACCGACCTCCCTCCTGACTATGAGTGGCATGCGTGTGGTACAATCTTGGTTGCTCCACCATGGAATTTTTCTCTCTCTATTCCTGTTGGTGGGATTGCAGCTGCTCTTGCGGCGGGGAATGCCGTGATCTTCAAACCAGCTCCAGAGGCTGTTCTTGTAGGGTGGACACTTGTCCAACTCTTTTGGGAGGCCGGGATTCCAAAGGAATCTTTGCAATTTTTATGCTGCAAAGATGACCCAACAGGAAGTGAGCTCATCAAAAACCCCAAGATCCACGGTGTGATTCTTACTGGGGCAACAAGCACGGCTCTCAAATTTTTACAGATGCGTCCCGATTTGCATCTCATGGCAGAGACCGGAGGGAAGAATGCGCTCATCGTCTCCTCAATGTGTGACCGCGACTTGGCAATCAAAGATATCATCCAATCCGCCTTCAACTACTCAGGGCAAAAGTGTAGCGCTTGCAGCTTGCTTATCTTAGAAAAAGAGCTCTATCGCGACGACCACTTCCTCAACCAGCTCAAAGAGGCAGTCCAGAGCCTTCCTGTTGGTTCTGCATGGAATCCAGAGTCGGTTATCACCCCTCTTATTCATCCCCCCGAGGAAGACTTAAGGCGTGCGCTCACAACAGTGGAAGATGGAGAAGAGTGGCTCCTTAAACCACACGCTGATCCCAATAACCCCCACCTTTGGAGTCCTGGTATCAAGCTCCACGTAAAAGAAGGAAGCTATACACACCAAACAGAGTTTTTTGGTCCTCTTCTCGCTGTGATGTGCGCAGACAATATCCCCCATGCGATCGAGATGGCAAATTCTACACCATATGGCCTCACAAGCGGTATTCACACCCTTGATGAGCGGGAAAAGGAGCTATGGCTAAGTAAGATTGAGGCAGGCAACCTCTATATAAACCGCTCTATCACTGGTGCGATTGTCCAAAGGCAACCCTTTGGCGGATGTAAAGCGAGCTCTTTTGGTCCAGGTGCCAAAGCGGGTGGTCCTCACTATGTGGAGCAATTCATGGTACCCAAAGAGCTCCGTCTCCCTAATGAAGAGGCAAAACTCCCCCCAAGTGTGGTCCCTATCTTGGCAATTTTACGCAACTACCTCACCGAAAAGGAGTGCGACACTTTTCTCAAAAGTGCGCGTAGCTATGTTCTTTGGGCTAAAAAGTTACAAACCCCGCAAGATCTTTCCCAAATTCATGGACAGGAGAACCTCTTCTATATGGTGCCACGTGATAAAATTATCTTGCGTATTGAAAAAGAAGACAAACCTCTCGACTACTTGAGAGTAATCGCCGCTTGCAGCATTTGCGAGACACCTCTTGAAATTTCATGCGATGAGCCGATTTTGCCAGAGCTCAGGATCCCAGAAGCAACAGAGGGAGGGCGGATCCGCCACCTCTCCACTCCTGTTTTTGCGTCTGGTCGCCTTGAGCTCCTTCACTATTTACGAGAAGTTGCTCTCTCCCATAACACACATCGGTATGGATATTTGTACGAGACTCGTTTATAGTATTGGGCATGCTGACCATGAACCTCAATGAAAACCAACTCAATGCGGTCCTCCACAAAGATGGCCCCCTCCTCGTGCTTGCGGGCGCTGGCTCTGGAAAGACGCGCATCGTCACTTACCGCATCGCTAAGTTGATCGAAAAAGGCGTCCTCCCTGAAGAGATCTTGGCGGTTACCTTCACCAACAAAGCAGCGCGCGAAATGCAAGAGCGTGTACATAAACTCTTGCAAGGCACTCACTACGAAGGCTACCCCACTATCTGCACCTTCCATAGCCTCGGCGTCCAAATCTTGCGTGAATCGATTCACCACCTCGGCTACTCCAACACCTTCACCATCTATGATGAAGAAGACTCGCTCAAACTCCTCAAAGGCTGTTTAGAATCTCTTGGGAAAAAGCAAGAACGGGCTCAGCTTAAAACTCTCCGCACCATCATCTCCAATGCAAAAAATGAGCTACAAGACGAACTCGACGTAGGAGGAATGAGTTATGAAAACCAGAAACTCATCCCTGAAGTCTACCGGCTTTACAAGGAACGTCTCAAAGAGGCGAATGCGCTGGACTTTGATGACCTTCTCCTTCTGCCTGTTCAGCTCTTCCGCTCTTGCCCCGACGTATTGGAGATGTACCAAAGACGTTGGCCCTATGTAAGCATTGATGAGTATCAAGACACCAATCAGGCCCAATACATAATTGCAAAACTCCTCGTGGAAAAGACGCAAAATATTTTGGTTGTGGGAGATCCCGATCAGTCGATTTATAGCTGGCGAGGTGCCAACATCCGCAACATCCTCAACTTTGAGCGTGACTACCCAGGAGCAAAAACGGTACGTCTTGAGCAAAACTACCGCAGTCGCTCCAATATTTTGGAGGCTGCTAATGCGCTTATCGAGCACAACTCTAGCCGCCTTGAAAAAAATCTTTGGAGCGACCTTGGGCCTGGGCAAAAGATCCAGCTCTTTGTAGGAGGAAGTGAGAGAGAAGAGGCGGGGTTTGTGGTGCATGAAATTGAGGAGCTTTACCATGGTGAAGGGATTCCTCTTTCTGAAATCACGATTTTTTATCGCACGAACTTCCAATCTCGTATCTTTGAAGACTTTTTATTGAGAAGGCAACTTCCCTACACGATCGTAGGAGGTCTTAGTTTCTATCAAAGAAAAGAGATCAAAGATGTGCTTGCTTTCCTCCGCATGGTGGAATCGGACTGTGATGCTATCTCCTTTGCGCGCACGATCAACCTCCCCAAACGGGGCATTGGTCCTGCGACACTAGAAAAGATCTTCAACGAAGACCGCACCAACTTGCTTGGCCCCCACAATGTCAAGCTATCAACAAAGCAAAGCGCTGCTTTTCAGGAGTACCGCGAGCTTATCCACTACTTGCGCAAAGTGAAAGAGACTGAGTCTTTGCAAAAATTGGTTGTCGAGACGGTTCGTGAAAGCCGCTATCTTGATGTGTTGCGTGAAGACAAAGAGACGTATCAAGATCGAAAAGAAAACGTAGAAGAGCTCATTTCTAAGGCGCATGAGTGGGAAGAATACCACGACTCTAGATCGCTTTCTGCCTTCTTGGAAGAGCTCTCATTAAAATCTTCTCTTGATGAAGCTGAGACGACAGAAGAGCGGCTCAATTTGATGACCATGCATAACGGTAAGGGACTTGAGTTCGATGTAGTCTTCATTGTAGGGATGGAAGAGGACCTTTTTCCGCACGCCAATAGCCGCGATACGCACGAAGCTGTAGAAGAAGAAAGGCGCCTTTGCTATGTAGGAATGACGAGGGCTAAGGAACGACTCTACCTCACTGCGGCGGAAAGTCGCTTTCTTTGGGGGACACACCGCATGATGCGGCCGAGCCGTTTTCTTAGGGAAATCCCGAGGGAATTCCTAGAAAGATGCGACACGAACTAGCACAGCAGGCGAAACAGCTACAGAGGCTCATCCTCTCACCGCAGATGCAACAAGCTTTGCATTTGCTCCAACTTCCCGTACAAGAACTCTCCACACTCATTAATGAAGAGCTCTCCCTCAACCCACTCCTTGAATACCCCGATGAAGAGCTTGTCGAAATTCTCCCTGAAATTGAGCGCGACAGCCGCTCTTCATCTGTGCGCGAAGATGAAGATTTACGCGCCTTCATCGAAAACACTGTTGCCTATGAAGAGTCGCTCATCGACTGGCTCAATCAGCAGGCAAAAGAGAGCTTCGACAACCCGAAAAACGCTTACACCCTAATCGGCTACCTCGACCACAACGGCTTCCTCTCCACCCCGCTCGAAGAGATCTCTCTTCTAGAAGAGATCCCCCTTGAAGAGCTTGAAGAGCTTCTCAAGGAAATTCAAACATTTGATCCTGTTGGTGTGGGGGCACGCTCATGCCAAGAGGCGCTCCTCATCCAGCTCCGCGCTTTAGGCAAGAGCGAGAGTCTTGCCTATCGCATCATTGACACCAACTTTGATGATATGCTTCATAACCGCATTCCTGCTATTGCCAAGAAGCTCAAAGCAAAAACACAAGAGATTCATCAAACAATCCTCGATGAAATTGCCCCTCTTGACCTGCGTCCCGGAGCAAATAGACCAGAAGGGCACTACCGTGAAAGGAGTCAACACCTCACCCCTGATGTCACGATCTTGCACCACGACGGCAAGTTTACAATCGAGATCAACGAAGGGAAGCTTCCCCACCTCCGCTTCAAATCATCTTATATCGACATGCTGCATAAAGAGGGACTCTCTGCTGAAGAGAAAGAGTATATTGAAGAAAAGATCGCCTCAGGAAAATGGCTACTTCGCAACTTACACGAGCGCAACCACACGCTTTACCGCATCGCAGAAGAGATTATCTACTATCAAAAAAGCTTCCTAGTCGAACCACAAGGGAAGCTCACTCCACTCACGATGAAGGAGCTTGCAGAAAAACTTGAACTCCACGAATCCACAATCGCGCGCGCTGTATCGAATAAAGTGCTGAGCTGTCCTCGCGGCATCTTGCCACTACGCTCCTTTTTCACGAATGCTTACACCAACGAGTCGGGTGAAACGATCAGTGCGAATACGGTGAAAGAGTGTCTTCAAGAGATCATTGATGCTGAAGACAAGCACGCCCCTCTTTCAGATGATGTGATTTCCAAAATAATTAAGGAAAAGGGGATTTCGTGTGCGCGGCGCACTGTCGCGAAGTATCGCCAGGAACTTAACATCGGCAATACCTCCCAAAGAAAACTTCACTCCTGAGAAGCCGCCTCTATCTCTTTGTCAGTCATTGATAACAATTCTTCGAAACCTCTATTTTTACGCGCTTTGGCATACGTTCTCTGAGTGCGAACGAGGCGAAGCAAGCCGACGCCGACAAGGAGCGTAGGAAGAGGCCAGAAAAAAGGCGTGACGAGGAGCGCAACCATAAAAAGGAGGCTCTCCCTCGGCGTGCGGAAAAAAGGACCGAAATAGCGGCGAAATGCCAAGGAAGAGGTTTGGTAAGCAAGCACCTCTTCAAAGCGAGGCTCGTTGAGGTGAGCACGCATTGCATGCACCATCTCGTGCGCAAGCAGCTCTTTTTTTGAAATGAGGCCAAGGTAGCGCTCTTTTGCTTTGAAGCAAGTGCGCAGCTGAATCGTGGCGTCGCCATTTTCAATCCATGTGCAGCCAGCCTCCCAAAAGCGGAGCCCTTTGTTGGAGTATTTAATCGTGACGTGTTTTTTCATTGAGTTGTCTAACGAGTTGGCGGGTGATGCGCGGCATAACGGCGTGATTCGCCCGAAGCACTACTCGCGCAAGATCCCCTTCTTGACTCCACTTATTAAAGGCACGCTCCCGAATCGTTTGCCTATTTTGATGCGAGGGGAAAGGGGCAATTCCCCTCCAAAATATATCGAAATCTTGCTGTCTGCGCACCGTGACAAGATTACGCTTGCTCTTGTCTCGCACCTTGTCCGCATCATCTTGGTATGGGGCTTCCACTTCCTTTGGTACTTCAAGAAAGAAGCTCTGCAACACATCCCATCGATCTTTGAATGCATCCGCCATGCCTTTTATGCGGGTCAATTCAGAATCATATGTCCAAAAAGCCCATCCATGATTTCTTCCTGCAAGCAAAGCTGCGAGCTCAAGTCGCTTGGCATCTGTCTGCGGAGAGTTGGTGCTAAAGAGCCACTCCTTGAGCTTCTGTCTATGCTGGGGATTACCATTCCAGAAAGTCAAGAAACCTGCATTGTCTGGAAGGTTGGTCAAGTTGAGCAGAGCCAACTCTTCAATCATCTCAAAGCATGTGCGATCACGATCACGGAAGAGTGATTTGAGTGCCTCGGAGAATACATCTTTCATCTGAGGCAACACTTCAAAGAGATACGCAAGACGCACCTCAAATTTACTCTTCGGATGTCTACGCGGAATGCTAGAGCCAGCGTCGTGTTTGATGATCACAACTTCTCCTTCACGGTGGAAAAGGGCGTCGTGTAACTTGTACTGCATCTTACGTGTGAAAAATTTTTCTACAAGAGCAGAGCAGTCAGCTGTATCATCCTGATTCAACAACGATTGGATTTTTGGGTCATCGATTTTCACCTCTTTTGCAAACCAGTTGTCAAAGTGGCAATCGGTATCCCCAATCAAGTAATTGTGAATCACAAAGAGGGCAAAGACACGCGCAAAAGCTTCATTTTCCTTTCCGGGGATTGCCTCTTTCAACTTGTCGTGGAAGACACCATCTTTTTCCTCAAAGCGATCCGCAATCTCTTCTCGACTGCTGAAGTTTTGATTCCACGCCCAAATTCTCTTAATCATACCGTCGTTAAAGCCAAGACGATCTTGCATCGGTGTGGCACCATCCACAAAGGCTTGCACAGAGCACTCTTTGCGATGATGTCTCACAAAGGTAGAACTCTGAACAGTTTGGGATGTCGTAGAAGGAACAATGTTAAAGTGGAATCTCTTGTCTACAAGGTAGGAGCTCAACTCTGAGAGACATTCATTGTTGTCAGCTAAGCAGTTGCGGATACCAATGAAAAGCTGTTTGATCCATGCGAGTTTGCGAGGGTTGTTGATGCCATATGGTCCTTCATCGCCAGGCTTCACAACCAAGATCTTACGGCCGAAGCGGTCGAAGGCGTAGCGCGCTCCGCCTGATCCTCCATCACCCACCGTTTGGAGCTTCACGCCAAGAGACTGTGCAAAAATAAACTCTTCGATGAGAAGGTCATGAAGCGCATCTTTCACCTGTTGCCGCACTTCTTCTCTAAAGGCGTATTCCATCGCTTCGTCAGACAGGCGTTTGACAATTTCGTCAATTTGACCTTTAGGATCTTTTTGCTCAATGATGCACTGCCTGATCACCCGGCGCGTGGTTTCGTCTGCGATGCGGGGGATTTGCGCTCTCATTTCCTCTTGTAATTCTATCTTAAGCGCGCGGTCTAAAGCCTCTGTAACCTGCGCATTCACCTTTTTACGCGTCGCACTATCCATGATTGCTTGCAGCGTCGCTTCTTCGACCCCTAATCGAGCTTCTTCAGGCACAACCTGGGTTGGAGGGTCGATGGGAGGGAAGCGATCAAACCGTTCGATTTTCTCTTGAAAGAGTATTCTTTTTTCAAAAAGAGACTGCTTAGCAAAATACCACTCCAAGTTGCCGCTCTCTGCAATAGAAGTGCGATCAAAGTGTCCGCCTATATAGACCTCATTTCCCCTAACCACTTTGCACTTGCCAACAGACAAGCTTGCCATAGGCCCTTTGCCCTGAAACTTCGCACGGAGGAAAATGCCGAGCGCGTCGTCGCCTTTTTTAACTATTGTCTCAAGGTGATCGACTGCATCTTTAACAGCTTTGCAAACCTTTGTGCGCTCAATATCTTTGTTAACCCAATAGCGGAAGCGCTCCTTCCACCCTTTCACAACCCTAAGCTCATATTTTGGGTCAGCGCTTTGAGGAGACGTTGCTCCAAAAGCGCGGAAATGCTCACCCTTTTTCCGTTCAAAGAGGGCAAGAAAGTTTCGGTTAATTTTTGTATCTGTAGAGGATAGCTTGACAGTGCGCACCTGATCTTCAACAATGCCTAAATCTGTGCGGTATTTTTTTGCAGAGAGCGCTTTTGAAACGTAGCCGGTTTGAGTATTGACGCGCCAGAAGTGCTCACCGGCTACCATGTCGACATGCTCAATAAGGCGATCGTAGGTGAAGATGCGCCCCTCTAGCGAGCCTTTGAAGCCAACGTTTGGATTCAGCCGCCCAATCGAGCCCTCAGGATTCATGAAGTGGTAGAAGAAGTGGGAAACCGCTTTTGTTTGATTTTGGTCGATGAGTGGAGGTGTTTCGGGGACAAGCGCAGCATAATCCTCATCTTTCCAGTCGGAGACATCATGGTTATCAGCGATCAGGGGTAGTGCACGCTCCCTTTCCATGTATGTATCGGCTATATGGAGAACGCGAGACAAAATGAAATGAATTCTGGCTTGCACTCCCTTGGAGCTATAGAAAATCCACTTCCATTTCGACTTCTGAAGGCAGCCCTTACGATCTAAATAGAGACGCTCCCCTTTCTTTCTCTCAAAAAGAAGTTGAACTTCTCGGCTTAAGGACGTCGTGAAGTCAAGCGCCCCCTGCTGCCTCTCACACTGAGCGATTTCCCCTGTCTCCAGGTTGACCGACCAAAAGTTTTTTTCAAACTGGAGATACTGCATACGCCTCTCTTATAATCAGTTATGAAAATTATACTATTAAAATAGTGTAAAGATCAAGTCAAATCGCTGTCAAGAAAATGTTTGATTTATTGACACTTTTTTACGGCTGTTGTTGAATGTTCTCTTCTTTTTTGCTATGAGCCTATAGAATATGACAAAATCCCTTATCATCGTCGAATCACCGGCCAAGATTAAAACTTTAAAAAAATTTTTAGGAAAAGACTTTCTCTTTGAAAGCTCTCTCGGTCATATCCGAGATTTGCCGCAAAAAGGGTTTGGAATTGACACTGAAAATGACTTTGAACCTGAGTATCAGACTCTCCCTGAGAAGAAAGAGGTGATCTCCAAGCTGAAGAAGGCTGCTAAAGAGGCTGATGTGGTCTATCTCGCTCCCGACCCCGACCGAGAGGGGGAAGCAATTGCGTGGCATATTGCTGAGATTTTACCTAAAAACACTGTGATTAAACGCACCACCTTCAATGCAATCACGAAAGAGGCGGTGCTTGAAGCGATTGAACACCCGACTGAGCTCAACACTGCCCTTGTCGATGCACAGCAGGCACGCCGCCTCCTTGATCGCATTGTGGGGTATAAAATTTCCCCTATCTTGGCGCGCAAGCTCCAGCAGCGCTCAGGCATTTCAGCAGGGCGTGTGCAATCGGTTGCACTCAAACTTGTCGTGGATCGTGAAAAAGAGATTGAGAGTTTCATTCCGGTCGAATACTGGAACCTAGGGGCCCTGCTTAAGCTACACGGAAATGGCAAAACATTCTCTGCAAGACTGCACACCATCGATGGCAAACGGTGGGAGAAAGAGGCGATTGAGGGGAAAGATATTGCCCTGATCAATAACGAAAAAGATGCAGCTGCAGTTGAGAAACGACTCGAAAAAGCGCAGTATCACGTCTCTAAAGTTGAGAAGAAAGAGCGGAAGCGCAATCCAGAGCCACCATTTATTACCTCCACTTTGCAGCAAGAGGCAAGCCGCCACTTCCGCTTCTCTTCAAACAAAACAATGAACGTTGCACAAACACTCTATGAAGGGGTCGACTTGAAGAAAGAGGGTGCAGAAGGTTTGATCACCTATATGCGTACCGACTCTGTTCGTTTAGCTCCAGAGGCGCTTGTAGCTGCACGGCAATACATTGAAGATAAGTATGGGAAGAAATATCTTCCGGAGAAACCACGTCAATTCAGCACAAAGAAGAGCGCGCAAGATGCGCACGAAGCAATCCGTCCTACAAACCTTGCCCACCCACCAGAGGTGGTCAAACCTTACCTCACAAAAGATCAATTCCAAATCTATACCCTGATCTGGAACCGTTTCATTGCTTCACAAATGAATCCAGCTGTTTACGATACTGTCTCTGCTGATGTGCAAACAGATCAAGAGATCATGCTCAGAGCGACTGGATCCACACTTAAATTCAACGGCTTCCTCACCATTTATGAAGAGAAGCACGACGAAGATGATGAGGAAGAGAATGCACGCCTTCCCCATTTAGAAGAGAATCAAAAACTCGACCTTGTTAACGTGCTCAAGGAGCAAGCTTTTACAAAGCCTCCTCCACGCTTCACAGAAGCCTCTCTAGTAAAAGAGCTTGAAAAATCTGGAATTGGCCGCCCCTCTACCTACGCCTCTATTATGGGTAAAATCCAAGGGCGCTCTTACACAGTCAAAGAGAAATTCCGCCTCAAACCAACAGAGCTCGGCACCGTCATTGCCGCCTTCTTAGAAGACAACTTTAAGCAAATCATGAATATCGGCTTTACAGCCGAAATGGAAGATGCTCTCGAGTTGATTGCCGATAACAAGAAAGAGTGGAAATCGCTCATTCGCGATTTTTGGAAGGAGTTTATCCCCACGGTTGAGACGGCAGCGAAAGAGGCGTATGTCCCTAAGTTAATGACCGATATCGACTGCCCGCAGTGTAAGCAAGCGAAATTGCAGAAGATTTGGGCCAAGTCACGTTATTTTTATGGCTGCTCTGGCTACCCCGAGTGTGATTTTACAGCATCGCTCGATGAGCTCAATTTTAAGAAGGATGACTACGCTGAAGGGTTTGAGTGGTCGCAGCCATGCCCTCTTTGCTCCGGCCCTATGAAAGTGCGGCATGGACGTTTTGGCGCTTTCCTTGGCTGCCTTAAGTATCCAGACTGCAAAGGGATCATCTCCATTCCTAAGAAAGGAGAAGAGGTTGTACAGACTCAAAACCTTCCTCCCTGCCCTGCAATTGGGTGTAATGGGAAGCTTGTTTCACGTAAATCCCGTTTTGGCAAGATTTTCTATTCGTGCTCTACCTTCCCCGATTGTAATGTGATCGTCAATGACCTCTCAGAAGTCAGTTCTAAGTATGCGCACCATGAGCGCACTCCTTACGAGAAGAAGAAAGGAGGGGGCGGTCTTCGAGGAAAGCTGAAGCCCTCAAAAGAGCTTGCTGCTGTGATTGGAGACGAGAGTGTGACACGCGGTGATGCGATTAAGAAGATGTGGGCATATATCAAAGAAGAGGGGTTGCAAGATCCCGCTGATAAGCGGAAGATCATCCCTGATGACAAGCTTGCCCCAATCTTTGGAGGCTCAGAGCCACTCAACATGTTCCGTCTCTCAGGAGTCCTTGCGAAGCACTTGTCGAAATAGAGCCACTTCTTAAGAAGTAGCCTTCTTTTCCATTTTTTCTGCCTTACGCTGCTCTTGGCCAAGCCGCCCTAAGTCGTAGCCATCAAAGTCGACAAATTTGAAGAAGCACTCAAACTCGGGGTGTGCCTTCATTGTCTGCTTTGCCATCTCTTGTGCCACATACCGATATGTGGGGTGACCTGCTGGTGTAGAACGCAGTTCACATAGCCACTGAAGCGCACGCAAGTTCACATGGAAGTACCACTGCACATTGTAGCCCATTGGCACCACATATTGCGCCTCTTCAGGAAGCTCTGCAGCAATCGTTTTATAAGCCTCATGTGCGCGCTCCATCGCCTCACGGAATTCTTTCTCCATAGGAGTATCCAAAAGCTCAGGGGCGATGTGATAGCCATACTGCGTTGTGAGAAGTTGTCGCTCTTGTGTCAACATACGATGACGGTGGAGGTCGCGGTAACTTGCAAAATCTCCTACAATCTCAAATGTGAAGTGCGCATGCTCAAGTGCGCGCGGCGATTTATGCCTGCGGTTCTCCCGAACAAGGGAGGCTGCGTCAAAGATTTCTGCAATTTGATCTGGGGAAAGCGTACAACAATGATTGTAAATCTCTTCTAAGCTGTTGTCACCGCACCGATAGAGAAGGGCTGCAGCCACTTTAAAGACGTTGTCTTTGTCATGCGCAATTAGACGCACACCTGATTGCTTGTACTCTTCAGGAGGAATAGCCAACTTCTCAGAAACCGTTTGCAGCTGCTCGTGCATCGACTCTCTAAACTGCGCAAACTCCTCATAGTTGTGGTGACTTTCTTCTGCACGACGAACAAAAGAGGGTATCACTTTTGCCAGCTCTTCAAAACACCCTCTTCCGATCTGCTGAAGCTCTGCCAAATTCTCACACTGCAGCCGGTTGATCACCCCTTCCCAAAAGCGACCGTTGCCAAACACGCCCATGTTTGTAAGCGTTCCTGCAGGAAGCAGGCCGCGCAATGTGTCGAGCACCTTCGCGCGTAAAGCGGCGTTATATGCCACCTTTGACATCTCTGGATCTTTAGGACACTTCTTCTCCATCAACTCTGTCATGGGAGGAATTAAAGAGGAATATGTCTCGAAAAGCATATCGCACGTTTGAATGTAAAGATCGCGATACGCAGAGGTCATCAAAATCGGCTCGCGGTAGTAGAGGTACTCCCCTTTCACCTTTTGGTCAAAATAGATGTAGCGCGTTGACTTCTCAAGGGGAGAGCCTCCAATGCGGCTATCTTCAATTGCCTTTGCTGCCAACATCGAAACATTTTCAATTGCAAGATGTGCGCCCCCCAACTCCCCAATCGAATCATCACCGTAGCCATCCAAAATGCGGTCATAAAAATTTTGCGCTTTTTTGATCGCCATGAACTGGTCTTCATGCCCACCCTCTTTGCCTACAATCGACTCGAACGCAGTCTCATCTCCCAAAATGAATTCTTTTAAAAGGAGAGAGCGCAAGCCCAAACTCGAACGTGAATAGCGTGAAAAGAGCGCTCCTTTGATCACCTCTGGCAGGTTCCGCAGAACAAAAATGTTGCTCGAAGTGTTTGTCACAAAACGTTCAAGAA
This sequence comes from Chlamydiales bacterium, assembly GCA_024233495.1. Taxonomy (GTDB): domain Bacteria; phylum Chlamydiota; class Chlamydiia; order Chlamydiales; family JAAKFR01; genus JACKPM01. The sequence continues at coordinate 12,158 of JACKPM010000010.1, read as the reverse complement.
CTTTTACCTGTTCTTCCGTGAACTCCTCATAGTCTTCCATCTTTTCCTCTACATTGAACAATCAGTGAGCAAGAGGTTGCCATAGGAAGCGTTGCCAATCAAGTAGATTCTTTTGTGGAAAATTTGTCAATAAACCCGTCATTTCCTGTTCATGAATGCGCGATAAATTGTTTATATTCACCACTTCGTTGATAACTTCAAACTTATGATCCGATTATCGACAACTTATCAACTTCATCTCCACGAGAGAAAAGTTAGGGTTTATCAACACTTCCACAGAAATTGAAGATGAGGAGAAAGATTCTATTTAATAGAATATCTCTTTTTAAGATTTGGAGGATCGATGCATTTCCACCGCCCGCGCCGCAACCGCAAAAACGCAACGATCCGCTCACTTGTTCAAGAAACCCGCCTTCATGCCTCCGACCTGATCTACCCCCTCTTTTTGCTGGAGGGTGTGAATAAAAAGGAGGTGATTTCCAGCCTACCAGGGACATATCGCCTCTCTTGCGATCTTATCTTGAAGGAAATAGAAGAGGCGATAAAGCTACACATCACAACAATTGCGCTTTTTCCCATTATCCCGGCTGAAAAGAAAGATGATGTTGGATCAGAAGCACTCAATCCTAATGCTCTTTTACAACAAGCAATCCGCGCCATCAAAAGGGAATTCCCTCAAGTCTGCCTCATTTCTGACATTGCACTTGATCCCTACACGTCACATGGGCACGATGGCATCCTTGACAATAACGGCACTATCTTAAATGACAAGACTGTCGCCATTTTGCAAAAAATGGCGGTTATCCAGGCTGAGGCAGGGATTGATATGGTAGCTCCAAGCGACATGATGGATGGGCGCGTGCTTGCGATACGGCAAGAGCTCGACCAAAACGGTTATGAATACGTCAATATTCACGCCTACTGCGCGAAATACGCCTCAGCCTTCTATGGCCCTTTTCGCGACGCACTTGTCTCAGGACTCAAGAATGGAGACAAGAAAAGCTATCAGATGAGCCCCGCTAACAGCCGCGAAGCTCTTTGGGAGGCAACACTCGATGAGATGGAAGGAGCAGACATTCTTATGGTGAAACCCGCTGTTCATTACTTGGATATCATTTCTCAGCTAAGAGCGCACTCGCAGCTTCCCATTTCCGCTTACCACGTAAGCGGAGAGTACGCAATGCTTTTAGCAGCAGCGGAAAAAGGGTGGCTAGATAAGAAAAAAGCACTTTGGGAAACATTAATCAGCATTAAGCGCGCGGGAGCTGACATGATCTTCACCTACGCTGCCCTAGACGCTGCTCGCTGGTTTACCTCAGCGATTGAACAAGAAATGGTGTACAGCTGATTTGCACTTTTTGACTAAAATTTAACATCAAGCTTATGGTTATTTTATGAACCCGTACAATAGTGGTGAAGCTTCTCATCTCTTGAATCTACCCGGTGCACATGCAGCCCCCTTACCTCAAGCAAACAGCCCACTAGATGATGTTATAGGGGATTTAGCAATGGAAGTATTTGCGCCCCTAGACTCTCTTCCTCAAAGAAACACCCCACTAGATGATAACGATGTAAGTGATTTAGTAATGCGAGTATTTGGGTCCCTAAACTCTCTTGCAGCGAGCATTGCCGAGACTAGTCAAAATGAGGCGGCAGCAGCTGATGGCCCCCCACCAACAGACGCAGAAAGCTCGCAGGACCTCAAGGCACGCTCTTCCATAATTTTTGGAAATACTGAATATGTGTGCTGTAACACGAAATTTCCAGAACTGCATTCTTTTAGAGTACATTTGAAGCTCCAACATTTTGAAAAGCAGCAACCAGTTGTATGTTTGGATTGTGGTCAAGATTTTCTCCCTTGGAAATATCTAAATGTAGACAGCTTCAAAGGTTGTGTTATTCCGCATTTAAATCTTCACAATGGAACTCTTTATTGTTGTGCCCATTGCGAAACTACTCACACAAACAAAAGGTCTTCGATGAGACATGTCTTACAAAATCACAGCGGGCAAACATTCGAAAAGGGTGAGATCTCACGCATGGGAATTCTTGCATGTCAGCAAAAAGGAGTTGTTGTGAAACAGAAAAGGAGAAAACGTGGGAAGATTTACACAGTATCTATGAAGGGTGGCATTGTTGAATAAGTCAATCTCTGGAAGTCTTTCGGCTGATTTTGGCAGAAAAGATCCGGCTGACAAAGGAGAAAATTTGACGACACCATCTAAGCCTCTTTGCCCTCTTACAGATCGCAGAGTATGTAGGAATAGAGCGTGTGATCTTAGCTATTTCAAACATAGACTCAGCAAATCCCTGTAGAGATCTGTAAGGCAAACGGTGATGAACCTTTGTCATCATCAACATAAGAATCAAAGAGTCCGAGAAGAGCATAGGTCTCCCCATCCCCTTAGCCTTTCTAACTCTAAAGATTTTTGGGTCTACCAGAAAAGTAATGCTTCCCCTTTGAACGAGCTGTCTGTTGTACATCTTCCAGTTGCGTTTACGCATACTTAGAGACTCCTTGTGGTTCACTGATCCAAGGAGTTTCTTTATTTTAAAGGTTTTTTATCAAAGATGTTCCGTAAGTTTTTAGCTGGCTACGCCAGCTTTCAAACTCACGTGGGGGCGAGCAGGCGCTGCCTGCTCGCTATCCCCAAAAAGGCATCGCGGCTTCGCCGCGATGAATGAAGGGTTTTTCGACTACACTCCCTCTCGGACTTTGGAAACACAGCACTATTTTTCCAATTGCAAAATCCATTTTTATAAATAATTAAGGCTATAGTAGAATTCCTGAACAGCCGCTACCTCTAGTCCCCCCTCTACAGGCAGCACTCAAAAATTCTCCTTATTTTTGATTTATCTTTGCACAGCAATTTTTTGTGGATAGACCTCCACAGCTCTTTATAGACCATCCTGCAGGGCAATCGACTGTGCACCCATCTGTAGATCATCTTACAGGTCCTCCAATGGGAACGTATTTGGTTATGCCTGAGCCTGTACAGCATCCGGCACCCCCTGCTGCCCTCGTACTTGCTAGAGCTCGAGCGGCTGTACAGCCCCCAGCACCTTCTTTTCTACAGCATCCGGTACCCCCTGCTGCCCCCGTACTTGCTAGAGCTCGAGCGGCTGTACAGCCCCCAGCAGCTTCTTTTCCACAGCATCCGGCACCCCCTGCCCCCTTAGAAGGGGCGCCCCCTGAAGCGCGCGAACCAAGAGGTAGGACATGGCCAAGAAGATATAGGGATAGCGGCCAACTCCTTCATGAAAAGGACGAATATATTTGCACTCTCTGCGATAATATGAAAATTTCTGGAGCACTGGATTTCAGGTGGCATTTGCGAGAAAAGCACTACAATTCTCCTGAGGTTTTTAAATGTCCTTGGGAAGGGTGCTCAAAAGTTTTTAATTGCAGCGGTTACGCTAGCGCGTCCAGTTTTATTGGTAGTGTTCAGCAACACATCGATAATCATAGTTTGAGCGGTTTTTATTGTGCCTATTGCGGTTGGGTTAATAAGGATGCACGAACCACGATGAGACACGTAGTGAATGCGCATAGTGGTCGAAGGCCACCACTTCAAAGTGACTCGCGAATTACTGAATTGCAAGAGGCTGGGGCCGAAAGACGAACAGAAGAGAGAAATGGTTCGCTAGTTACCACAGTATTTCTGCGTAATGAGCCTAAATAGGGGCTATTTAGACTGCTTACCATCTTCGCTCTTTTGTGACGATGTTGTAGAGAGAGACTCCAGTTGAACTCCAGTAGCCAGCATCACGTAGCCAAGCCGCAGTCTGCCGGCTGTACACCTTCCGAGAGCTCTTCCACTGGAAAAAATCTAGCGGTATTTCCAAGATAATTCCCCTATTGTAATAATTGACGCCATGCACCAAGTCTTCTGCATTTGTAAACGTCATGTAGCCACCAAGACGCAGCCCATTGTCAAAGTAACGCACTGCCTCAATATACCCCCCTTTGTCATAAGCTAGAAATTGACCAATCGATGCTTTTGCTGAGACCTGCAGCTCTGGAATATCGAGGTAAAGTGACAAAAAGTATTGTTGTAAAGTTGAGTAAGGCACAAGTTTTAACGTCGTTGTTCCCTCCCAACGATCTAATTTGTCTTTAAAGCCAAAACCATTGAAACTTCGCTTTTTAAGCACGGCCCCCTCTAAGCCAATAGCAAAGTATGCTTGTGCAGGGTAGAAGAGCCACTCTCCTGCAAGACCCGCATAATTCACTTGGAAATAACCAAGCGCAACCCGCCCAAAATTTCCCTTTCCGAAGTTCCAGCTTTTTTGAGCATAGAGGCGCTCCCAGTTGATGATTCCTTGCTTTTGGTAGTTGATCAAGTCTGTGGCAACGATAGGAAGCGTTGAGGGATGTACAATGATTTTATCCCCCATGCTTTGGATATTGGCAATCGCAGACCAATTCAGCATCACGTTATAATAGATGCCCTTGGGAAGATAGCCCTCTGTCAATCCTGAAAGGCGAATGTCATATTTATACTTTCCAGAAGAGCTCCCCATGTAGCTTGAATATTGAGGAAAAACAGCCCAGTCCAAGCAGTTGTAGCGGCAACAATAAAGAGGATCGCCACACATTGGAGTGACGTCTCCCCTTGGGGTAAGAACTTGTAGCTCAAAGGGGTGAATGCGCCTATCAAGCTCTCTCTGCAGCGCATCGCGAGGATAGACATACTCTTGACAGGGAAGGGCATATGACTCAAGCACAACGACAACACCATCAAGATTAGAGGGGATCACAGAGGCAAGTAGTTTTTCTAGCCGCTTCCGCACGACCTCCTCATGCCGATAGCAGTCATTCCGTATCTGAATGCGTAAATAACACTCCTCACACCTCCTCTCTAAACTCGCGCAATGAAGCCAAAACCCTTGCTCTCTTAAAAGATAGCCAAGTTCTTGTATCATCACCTCTTCTGGGCGGTAACAACCCAGTGGTTCGTGGTTTAATGGTGATTTGTAAAGCGGGGGATCTTTTCTCTTGGGAACAAGGTTTTCGATATCTCCAAAGTTCAGGTGAGCAGTTGCTGCGCAAGCGAATTGGTCACCTCGAATTTGACTAGCAGAGAGATAAAGCACTTCTCCCAGCTGATATTCTACTCCAAAGTTGATGGGCGAGTGAGAGATATGGCCATCGGGATGTGGCTCGATTTTTGGGTCAGCGTAGTTTGTGGGATCGTATTCAGCAGCAGCTCCGAACCCTTTAATCCAAAAGTTTTCACACCGCCACCACGGATACCACGAGAAGCCACCAAAAAAACCGCGCGAGGGACCACCTGTATATCTACCTCCACCCCAGCCGAGGGAGACTTCTGCACCAAATGTGGGAAAGACATAAGTGCCTACTAAGAAGTAGTTGCGAAATACTTTTGACCCGAAAAAGTCTTCAATTCCAAAGGCAACACCTGGAAGCATATAACCGGTTTGTTCAGGTGTGATGATGCCGATCTTGAAATTTGCCCCCCGATCAGCAACGTCGCCAAAACCATTTGTGAGTGTGACGTCAGGAACACCTGTAAAGATGCGGTAGGCATAACTAAAAGCAATGTTTGCAAAGGGTTGGACATGAGCTATCCAATTTTGGTAAGGGGGCGCATAGGCATAACCCCCTCCCAGCTCTCCTGGCTTTGCCATGCGTGCAGAGGGTGTGACATAATAGCCGAGCGTTCCGATGTGCGTGTAGGTGAGAGGAAACCATTCGTAGAGGCGGTCATCCCAATATTTCGCAGTTGCAAGATCTTCAGCAAGCGCGTCAAAATCACATAGACCCCATAGGGCATAGGGTAAAAGAGCCAGTATGGTGAAGAGCCGCCTCATCGTGGAGGTCAGTGATAGCAGAAAAAAAGTGGAAGATCAACGAAGAATGAGGTACCCTTCTTTACATGTTTGAAGGAAAAGTTGCAGTCGTTACTGGGGGTAATAGTGGAATTGGAAAATCAATTGCGCAAGCCTACTCAGAAAAAGGGGCCAAAGTATACATCTTTGGACGAGACCAAAAACGTCTAGATGAGACCGCCTCATCGATCAAAAATTGCCACGCAGTCCAAGGAGATGTGACTAATCTCGCAGACTTAGAGCTCCTTTTTAAAGCGGTAGGCTCTTTTGATTTCCTTGTTGCCAATGCAGGGGTTGCTGACCGAAAACTTTTAGAAGAGGTGACCGAAGAAGACTTCGACCATATGGTCAACATCAACTACAAAGGCCTCTTCTTCACTGTACAAAAAGCAGCACCTTATTTGAGAAAGGGGGGAAGTGTTGTGCTTATCTCTTCTATTGCTGCGCATGCTGGGATAGCGGGTATGTCCATCTATTGCTCCACGAAAGCTGCTGTGAGCTCGCTGGCAAAATGCTTTGCTGCCGATTTCGTTGAAAAGGGCGTGCGCGTAAATGCGATTTCGCCTGGATATATTGATACGCCAATGTTTGACGACCGTTCTCAACTCAAGGAGTTTGCTGCGCGTGTACCCGTGAAACGTATCGGCTTGCCTGAAGAGATTGCGCATACAGCAATTTTTCTTTCTACAAATGCTTACGTGGTGGGAGAAGATCTTGTGGTCGACGGAGGAATTCTCCCCATCGTACAAGTTTAGTGCCCAAGTTCCTTTGAATAGAGGTGGAGCCCTTGCTTTACCATGTCCACCATTTCAATCTTTGAGGGGCAAATGAATGTGGGAAGGATAAAATCTTCTGGCGCGACTTCAAACACGCCCAAAATGTCAGCAAGTTCATAGTCCTGTGCGAGAAGCGCTTTCACTAGCTGCATTGTAGGAATGCGCATCGGCATCACTTTATCGTAGATCTTCCCATCAATAAAAGCGCGCTCTTCCCCATGCTGATTTGTCGTAAATGGGTAACTCTTTTTCTTGAAAAAACCCGACCAGTAGGTGCGTGTCGCTGTATACTTCTTTAAACCTAAGCGCCAAAAGTGGAACATCTCTCGCTTTACATTCACAGGCAAAACTGAAACAGTCGTATGAAAAAAGCCGAGGAATTCTTCTGGATCTACCTTAGTTCCTGTAAGCGGATCCCCTGAAATAAAGGCGAGCAACTGCTCTTTTGTTTGCTCTTTTAACAACATCTTGATGGGTATGCCCATTCTGCCGCGGTAAAAGGAGGGGTTTTCCACGCCATTTCCACCGAGGCTTAAAATGCGCTCCACATAGTAGGTCCCTTCGAGCATCATCTTTCCAATGGTGATCACTCCTTGCACATCGACGCACCATCTGTAGTGACTTGCCTTTAAAATCGGCATGATATGGTGGATATGGACTGAGGAGTTACCTGCTGGGTGAGGACCTTCTATGTGATGATGCTCAACACCTTGCGCTTTAGCAAACGGCGCCCCCTCTTTATAGACAACGTGTACAGGCGCAATCTTTCCTAACACTTCGAGCCCTTTTTGAAAGTAGCTCTCCTTTCCCTCTAACTGCAACTTGGCCGACGGAACAAAAGGACGGCTCTCAACAGCGCGCACAAAAATCGCTTCTGGCAAATGTTTGGGATCCGCAATCAAATCAAAAGGGCGCAAACGGATGTGAGGGAAAATGCCTGCTCGCAAAAAGAAGTCGAGAAGAGCCTCTTTAGAATCTACCGGTCTTTCATGCACCATCTCTTCTTCGTTCTCAGCAACATCAATCACAATGTCGAGAAGGCGCCGCTTGAGTCCGCGTCTAAACTCTTTGATAACGCCGCCAGCTGGGGAAAGAAACATTTGGCCTGGCACCGCTTTGTTCTCGGCAAGCGGCTGCCCAATCTTCACTTTGTCTCCCAGCTTTACATGAAGCTTGAAGCGCACCGTGTCAAACGGATCTAAATTAAGTGCAACTTGTTTCGGTTTTGTGAGTGGGGTGGGCGCGCCTTTTGGCTCTCCGGCAAAAGGAACGTCGAGCCCCCGTTTAATCCTGATCTTCATGGTTCAGGATTATACAGTGAGTTACATAGATAACCAGTTCTTTTTTTTAGCAAACCGCTTTGTCTGCATCTTCCCTTTCTTCGTCTTCTGCTTTTGTAACTCTTTCTGTGGTTTTTCTAGCATACTGGCAGTCTGCTGTTTCAGCTGTTCACACGTGTTTCTTACTTGCTGAATTGACTCCCACTGCTCTTTTGAAAAGTTGTTGGGATTTGCTGCGTAGTTAAGTAACTCTTCCCGACTCATTCCTGTCTTTTTATATATTTGCTCGGCTTTTTGTGTCAGCTCGTCGATTTTGCGCTGCGTCTTACTGATCACTTCTGAATAGTCGGCCATCTCTTGCCCACTTTCATCCACTTGCATGATCTCTTCGTCCAGCTCAATATCATACATTTTCATGATCTGCTTTAGCGCGGTGACTAGCTCTTTTTCAGGATTGGTCGCCATACTCCCGATTATACAATTTTACTCTTTCATCAGCATCAAGTTTTTATTGCCCTTTTAACAAAATCGAGGTATGATTCCCACCAAAATCATTTAGGGATAATAATATGACTTACTTATTAGAGTTTGAAAAACTACTTGAAGACGAAAAACTTTCTCCAATTCTAAAGCTCTGGGAAGAGTATTGTATGTCAGACGATGTTGATGGTGAGGAGGTTGTAAAAATTCTCCGTCTCATCAAAGTCTCTTCGGCCGCTACCCCCTTTGGCCAACTTGCTGAAACCATTCTGCCCATGTGGCAAAAAATTAATAATCAAGATGTTAAGGATGATGTTCTGCGTCTTATTATCGATATTCAGAGCACGAACACACCGCTTTTTGCCGACCTAGCTCTCGATTTTCTAAAAAATAAATACCAAGACCAGAAGACCTACCCTGAAAAACTCCGCCTTGTTGGCCTCCGCTCAAAGCGCTCGTTTCAAGGGGCGATCACTAATTTCGAGCTTTTAACCCACATGAGCCCGGGGCAGTTTGTCTATCATACCGGCGGATGGGGCGTAGGAGAGGTAATGGAAATCTCTCTCCTTCAAGAACATGTACTGCTTGAGTTTGAGGGTATCTCAGCCCCAAAGGATCTCTCATTCGAGAATGCTTTCCGCAACTTAGTGAAGCTTCCTGCTGAGCACTTCCTCTCTCGACGCTTTGGCAACCCAGATCAACTAGAAACCGAAGGGAGAGAAGACCCATTAGGTCTTGTGCGTCTCTTGTTAAAAGATTTAGGGCCCAAGACTGCACAAGAAATCAAAGAAGAGCTTTGTGAGCTTGTCATCCCGGAGGTTGAGTGGACTAAATGGTGGCAGTCTACCCGCTCTAAGCTAAAGAAGGACACCATGATCCAATCGCCCAAGTCTGCCCGGGAGCCTTTTGTATTAAGGGCTGAAGAGGTGCCTCACTATGTCCGCCTTAACTCAGAGCTCAGCTTTGCAAAGAACATCGACCATGTGATCGCCCTTGTCTATAACTACGTGCGTGATTTCCCTGAGGTCTTGAAAGAGAGCGAAATTAAGCAGCAGATTAAAGAACGCTTGATGGAAGGGCTCGAGACTGATCCGGAAGTGCCCGTGCTCAGCTTGGCGCGAAAAATACAAGTTTGCTTCCTACTAGAAGACATCTTTCCTGGAGAGTTCCCTGGGGCGCAAGCAACGCTCATTGAGTCTGTAGATAATGTTGTAGAAGTAATGCAGCTCATCGAGACAACGGCCTTCAAAAAGCGCGTTCTCGTTACCATTCGGGAGGTGCGAAGCGACTGGCAGGAGATTTTCCTCTCTCTCCTCTTTAACCTCGACCAAAACAGCTTGCGCGACTATGTTTTCAAGGAGCTTTGTCACAACAAAGATCTCATTCACAACAAGATTCACGAGCTTTTGCACAATATGACGCTTCACCCAGAAGCCTTTTTCTGGTACTTCCAAAAGCTTTCAACAAAAGAGAAGATCCCCTTCAATGATAAAGAAGGGCACCTTCAGTTTCTCGAAGCCTTCTTGATCACTCTTCACTATGTGGAGATGCAGGGAGATGAGATGCGAGATCTTGTGAAGAAGATGCACAGCTACATCGTTGCTAAGCGATATGAAATGATTCGTAAGATGATTGAGGGAAGTTCCATTGACTATTTGCGCGAGTTTCTTCTTTTGGCGAGCAAGTGCACAAGCTTCTCTAGGCATGATATGAGTATCTTGCATAACCTTGCTGAGGTGGTGCAGCCAACGCTTTCCAAAAAGAAGCAACCGCAACCTGTCGATGATGAAGAAGTGATTTGGACAACACCGGAAGGGTTCAAAAAGCTCCAAGAGCGCATTCAAGAGCTCGGCTCTGTTGAAATGATTGATAATGCGCGTGAGATTGAAGAGGCGCGCGCACATGGTGACTTGCGTGAAAATGCTGAGTACAAATTTGCACTTGAAAGACGTTCTCGTTTGCAATCTGAGCTTAAGACGCTCTCTGAGCAGATTAACCGTGCACGTATCATCACAAAGCAAGACATCAAGCCGACGCAAGTGGGCCCAGGGATTGTTGTTGATCTTGTGGATTCAAAAGGAAAGCGCTCTTCATACACGCTTCTCGGCCCATGGGATGCTGACCCTGACAACCAAATCCTCTCATTCCAGTCGAAGTTTTCACAGGCTATGAAAGGGCGCAAGAAGGGAGAGGAGTTCCAGTTTCAAGGTGAGCAATACACAGTAGCGGATACAAGGAGCTATCTCGCCTAATGGATCTACTCATTGCGACAACAAATGCGCACAAAGTGCGGGAGCTCCGTGCCCTTCTGAAAGGGATGTATGACCTCTATTCGCTGGCTGACTTCCCCAAATATTCCCCCCCTCCTGAAGATGGGAAGAGTTTTGAGGAAATTGCCATTGCCAAAGCAACTGCGGCTGCAAAAGCGACGCAAATGCTTACTATTGGTGAAGACTCTGGCCTCGTAGTTCCTGCTTTGCACGGAGCGCCCGGAATCTACTCGGCCCGTTTCGCAAAAATAGGGGCGACAGACAAAGAGAACCGGCAGAAACTTCTAAAAGAGATGGAGAGTCTCAAAGGGGAGGCGCGTTTTGCCTACTTTGAGTGTGCAATCGCACTGGCCACACCTGAAAAACTCATCAAGTGCGTGAAAGGAACGGCGGAAGGCTCTGTTTTAGAAGAGGAGAGGGGGGGGCACGGCTTTGGATATGACCCTCTTTTTATGAAACACGACTACAACCAAACGTTTGCAGAACTATCTGAGAATGTAAAAAACAAAATTTCTCACCGCGCCAAAGCTTTTCAAAAGCTCCTCATCGCCTTGGAATCAATCAGGTGAAAGCTCGCGGTAGGCGACTTCGAGCTTCTCTCGAATCTCGTTCATCAAGTTGAGGGCATGCGAGATTTCAGCCTGCACTTCTTTTAGCTCCTGCAGCTCACTTGTTGTTTGCACAGACTGCGCCCCCTTTACTCCCTCCATGGAAGCCAGAGGTTTTGACTTTAATGGTGCGCTTACGCGAGAAACTTCATCCATCGATTTTCCAATCTATCGGTTGCTTCCCCTGTCTTTTAAGATAATCGTTGATTTTTGAAAAGTGGCGACAACCAAAAAAGCCATTGCGCGCAGCAAAAGGTGAGGGGTGAGCCGCAGTCAACACACAGTGCGCCTTTGTTGTTTTTGCCAAAGCATTACGGCATTTTTCCTGAGCGAACTTCCCCCACAGAACAAAAACAACAGGGTCATCTCTTTCTGCTAACTTTTCGATCACAGCATCGGTGAACGTCTCCCACCCCTGGTGTGCATGGGACTGAGGCGTACGTGCCCGCACGGTTAATACCGCATTGAGCATCAACACCCCCTGCTTTGCCCATGAATGCAAATTCCCATGACTTGGAGGGGAGATTCCCAAATCATCCTGTAGCTCCTTGAAGATATTTTGCAAAGAGGGGGGCTGCTTCACCCCCATCGGCACGCTGAAAGAGAGGCCATGCGCCTGCCCCTCTCCATGATAGGGGTCTTGCCCCACAATCACCACCTTCACATCTTCAAAAGGCACCTCAAACGCTGCAAAAACGTCGCTTTTTGGAGGGTAAACAACCCCTTTTTTTCGCTCAGCGGCAACGAATTGAGCCAGCAGCACCATGTACGGCTTGCTCCACTCCTGCTCCAGCGCACCTTGCCAACTCTTATTCAACTGCGGTGGTTTCATACATATAGTTTACATGATGTGCATGAAATATTTCTACTTATGACAAGCTCAAAGTTACC
>JACKPM010000009.1 GCA_024233495.1 Chlamydiales bacterium | reverse complement strand
TTATCCATTACAGAAATAGCCTAGAGAATCTTTTAAGCCTAACGCGCTAAGCAAAAGATATTTATTTGAGCATAGCAATCGTGCCGTGGCGGCCACTTTTTTTGACTCGGCGATACGAAAAATAATCATCTGGATTTGAGTAGGTGCAAACACCGGCTATCTCAATATGATGGGATAACACTCCTGCCTCTTCTAATTGATGCCGCGAAAGTGCCCATAAATCAAAGTAGTTCTCTTTCTGAAACTGCCAAAGAGAGTCTGGGAACTCATCTCTATAGTGTTTGAATTCCGCTGCTTGTGGGCCAAGCGAGGGAGAAATGGCAACAAGAAGATCTGCTGGGTTAGTGCCGTATTGTGCATGCATGCGCTCAACAGTCTTTCTATAGATGTTGGCAACGTTGCCCCGCCACCCGCAGTGCACATTGGCAAGGGCGTGGTGAATAGGGTCATACAGTATAGCGGCTTGACAGTCAGCGTGCAGAATGAGAAGACCTATGTTTGGGCGGTTGGTGATAAGGGCGTCAGCTTTGGGTTTTTGGTCTGAAGCTTCTACAATAGTATCAGAATGCACTTGGTAGAGAGAGGCAAGTTTAGGCACGTTAAGGGTAGCGCAAGCCACCCTTCTGTTTTCTGCAACATCTTTTGGATCATCTCCTTGTGTAGCACCAAAGTTGAGCGAAGAGAAGGAGTTTTTGCTGACGCCTCCATGTCTAAGGAAGGAGGCATGGGTGAGGGGACACCCTTCAAAGATTGAGAAGGTGGTGAACATAAGTAGAGCATAAAAAAAAGGTCCTTCCAATGGAAGGACCTTTTTTAGGGAACATTTTGTTTTAAGATTATCTTGAGTACATGGCGCTCACAGCCTGCGTGATCGAGTCAGACGCTGACTTATAGACGTTCATTGCATACTCAACGTTCTGTCCTGCACCTTGGCGAATTTCCTCAGTTCGGCTGAACGACTGGTTGTTATATTCTGAGTAACCTTGCGCTACCTGAGCGGTTGCAGCGGCTACACCGGCTGCTCCTTCGTGAGCTGCCTTTTCAGCAAGCTTAGGGCCATCGATCCAAAGACCTTTAATACCCTGAGAAGCCATCTGGAAGAACTGGGCGTACTTAATACCACCACCGAGTTTTCCCATAATTTTCATAAAGCCTTTACCAGCTTTCAAGAAGCCGCGTCCAACCTTCTTCAACCCGCTAGCGGCAGAACTCTCAGCATTTTGTGCAGCTTGAGAAGCGCCTTGCTCAGCTGCTTGCTCACTTTGGCCAGCTGCTGCTCTTTCTGCTGCTTGCGTTTGGTCACGACCCAATGTTTCGTCAGCACTCTCTTCTTCTCCAGCACCTTCCCCAGCTGCGGGGTCAAGGGCACCCGCCACACACGAAACAGCAAAGAATGAGAGGTCGATCATACCGTCTTGCTTTGACATGTCAGCCTGCGCTTTAGTCGCTTGAGATTGCTCTTCCCACTGAGATTGCGTGCTATTAGCCTGCGCTTGCGCCATTTGTAAGCTCATCTGCTGATACTCACCAGACTGCTTAAAGAGTACTTGCCACACAGCTGTGTTACTTTTTGCCTGAAGGCAGAGTACGCGCGCTAGTAGAGCAATCACACTAATGTTATCAGCGTCTTGGTCATCTGAAGAGCTATTTGTTGCAGGAGCTCCAGACCCAAATGTGCGCGAAGGCTTTTCCATCGGAGGCTTCTGAAGAAGCGACCTCGTATTCTCAGTCATGTCATCGCTAGGAGCTGAAGGCAAGATGCTGTCTTGCTTCAGTGCGCTATTTTGACGCACACGCCCTTGCGCTTTAGACTTATTGATCGCCTCATTTTTCGAAGACTCTTCTGTACGCGCTTGGTCAGAAGCACGGGCACTCTTATAGTCATGGTCTTCACGCTTCACCTGGCGCTTATTCTCTTCGCGCTGGTTTTGCTGTGACTGCTCATTTTGCTCCTGCAAAATCGCCCACATAGCATCCGTACTTGTTGTATTTACTGCATTTGAATAGTTTGGCATATTTTTTTGTTCCCCTATTTAATTAAATTGATGTTGCAAACTGGGTTGCGGCATTCACTGATTTCATCATGTCACTGTAGGTTGAAACCACTTCACCCAACTGCTCGGTCAAACTTTGGATCACAGAGCTGTGCTGCTGGATCTGCTTTTGACCTTTTGTAAAGCCGGCCTGCATGAGGCTAATAGTAGCCATCTTATTTCCAATATCCTTCTGAATCTTAGCAAGCTGGTTCTCAGCACCTGAAATGTTCTTACTTTCAATGTAGCTTACAAGCTGTGGGGATCCCATTGCCACGGCTCCAAGAGCTGAAAGTGCTCGCTTCCCAATGTTCTTCAAAACTTCATTTACAGTCCAACCACTCGCTTCCTCAGATTCCGCTGCTGCGCCAACTCCCCCTCCAGCTGCTGATGTTGAGGCTGAACTTGAGCCCGTTGTATCTGCCGCTGCTTGTGAAAATGTGGTTACATCGACCATCTCCATTTCTACAACACCAGCTCCGGCAGCATCAGTACCTGCAGAGAGCGCAGCCTGAATAGAAGCAAAGGCTGCAGAGATGGCAGGAGCTGCGGCTACTACTACAAACGAGAGTGCGACGGCACACGCAAGACCAACACTCACCCACTGCATAATAGTTTGGCACTTCTCAGCTTTCTTCTGCGCTGCCTCAGCTGCATCACGGGCACTATCTGCTTTTTGACGGTCATGAATCGAGATCGTCTGTTCATCGAGTACGGCAACCGCATTACTTTGGTTTTCTTTTTGCTCACTTGCGAAAATTTCTGTCTGGTCACTCACACCTTGACCCATTACAGTCAAGATCTCACCAAACGCCTTGGCTAAAGCAGCATATCCTACCTCGTTACTGCCGCCTGCTCCTGTACCCTTTCCTTTCCCAGGCGATTTAAGCTTTACTTTTTCAGTAATAATACTTTGTTCGACCTTGAGTTTTGCCCTACTTGAGCGGTCATACTCAAGCTGGATATTATCCTGGATCACGCTCTGTTGTATGCATAGGAATTCAGCTTGCTTCCATTGCTGCGCATCTACCTTACGACCTGAGCGGTTATCAACCTGGTGCTTCGTAATATAACTGTTAGCTGCTACTTCTGACATAAAGTGTCCTTTCAATCAAAAATATTAAGAATTATGAACAATTATAACACAAAAGTTTAATTATTTAAAGTATTTTCTTGAATATTTATTTGGTCTTAACATAAAACAGAGAATAAATGTTTATTAACTGTTAGTTTTATTAAGAAATTTTAAGCATCGTCGTGTAGAGGCTTAGGAGAGACTCCCTTCTCCTTGAGATGGGAGAGGATGAGACGGCTTTTTTCTCTGAATTCCTTATATTCGGGGAATTCATCGCCTATCTCAGCAACGATCTGGAAAAAGGAGGCGGCTTCGCCCTCCATTCCTAGCTTCATTAAGCAGTCCCCTATATAAAAAATGGGAACCGGATCTTCAGGGTTGCTATTTAGGGCTACATGGAAGCCGTTAATCGCATCTTCATATTGCCCGATTTGGTGATAGTTAGCAGCAAGGCCCATCATGTATTTGTGGGTGCCGGGGGAGACCCCTGCTAAGAATTGGAAAAGGGCAATCGATTCTGTGTAGTTACCCCTCTCGTAGTGAGCGTGGGCTAAACTGTACATCTCTTCTAGGAACTCCTCATTCATCCCCATCGCCTGGGCGGCAGAGATGTTCTCATTTTTCATTTTTTTTAGGACTTCCTGAGCCTTCTTCTCAATCTCCTCAGGGCTCATGTTGCCTAGATCATTCTTTCCCATAAAGATCACCTAAATTATAACTCTATATATTATATTAAATCTTTTAATATAATACAATGATAATATATTTCTATGAGACGTATAAAGAAAATAATCGCTTTTATAGGACTTAATTCTCCGATTCTTTACCGGAGGTTTAAGGGGTATTTAATCGATTGGTATCGTTCTACTCGCCTCGATGTGTTTGCTTTATTTTTTCTTCATCGATATAGTCCGCACTCTTTTGATGTTGTGTATCTTAAGCACAATACGCACACGCTTTTTAAGCTGCAGCCGGGTGATTGGCTCACGGCCACTCAAGATGGGAAGATTGAGCGATTGGAGACGCGCGAAGAGCGTATGGGATATGCCATTCTTAACTTCTTCTTACTTGGTGCCTTGCATGTGCGCATTCAGCGTGTCCTCTATCTTACGCTTATGACTCTTACATTAGAGGCGCGCAACCCGTTTAATCGCTCACTTTTGCAGCAGTATTTAGAGAGAAGAATCAAGCTTGTTGAGAGGTTAGCAAAAAAGGTGGAATGGGTTAATGGTATCTACTTCGATCAAAGGAATGTAAAAGTCAATATTGAGATCTTTCTTCGAAACTCTTTGATCCAAAATGAGATGATTCGTGAAATGCAAGCGGCTGTGAAAAACCAAAAAGAACCGCAGATCATTCAGGCGGGAAAAGAGGGGATTGAACACGGCCTTTTTCCTGCTGCAATCGAGCAAGGGCGCTCAGGCTCTTACTGGATTCGCAATAAAAATCGTGAAGTGCTGGGTATCTTTAAACCTTTTGATGAAGAGGCTTATGCACCACATAACCCTATTGGTCCTTCGCAACAAGGAGCTCTTGGTGCACGCCGTATGCGACGCGGCACTCGCGTGGGAGAGGCTGCGCATAATGAGGTGGCTGCCTTCGTTCTAGACTCATATTTTGGCTTTGGCATCGTGCCCAAAACCTACTACGCCACCTTCACGCACCACGTCTTTTATAATGCCTCACAAAACTTTCGCTTTACATTTGGAAAATCGAAAACAAAGATAGGCTCCTTTCAAGAATTTATCGAAGACTTTATCCCTATACATTTCCTCGATCGAGATGAGTGGCCTCTTATTCCTCTTGATGAGTACCAAACTCTTCTCCTATTTGACCTGATCTCTGGGAATACAGATCGTCACTTCTCCAACTTACTAGTAGGTGATCAGAAAATAGCAGCGATCGATCATGGCTATTGCTTTCCTGATACAGCTTCGCACCTTTCAACTGATGTGTGGAGTTGCCTTGAGCAGGGCAAAATGCCTTTTCATCCTGCAATAAAAAAGCTTGTGCACACCTTTCCTTTTGAAGAGGTGAGTTGGAAGCTGAGAAAGCGGTGTTTCCGCTCGCTCAACACGATGCACCGCATGCGCGAGCGTCTCGCTCTTTTTAGAGCGGCATTAGATGCTGAGCTTAATCCCCGACAGATAGCGCCTCTTCTCACACGGGCAAATCTTTTAAAGCTTCAAGATCTAGGTACGACGATAGATGAAAAGGCGCGCGAGCTTGTTGATGAATATCTCCCTGACATGGAAGAGAAGATGAAGTCTCCCTTGCTAGAGAGATGGCTTGCAGGCATGGATTGATTGTAGGGAAGTGTCGACAAACGGTATAGTCAAATCGGTTGAAAATTTTACAAATTCATACCATTTGGCTTCACCAAAGATTGCGCTCGTTCTCATAGACCATAAATGGTCTAAGTCGAACTCCGCGCTTACTTTGGCTTTTCCATCTGCCATGAATTTGTAAAATTTTCAACCGATTTGACTATAAGTCAGGCTGATTTTGCCGACATATTGGCCAAATGGAAGTTCATTTGAGGATGACTATTTGTAGATGCCTTGAGCAATCGTCATCATCGCTTGGTTGAGTGTGGTCATGCAAGTTGCAACAATGGTCCACTCTTGCTGAATCTCTGTCATAATGAGCTGTAGTTGCATCTGCTGTGTCTGACTCTGATTGCTGTAATCTTGTTGATCAGAAGTGATTTGTGAGTAAAGCTTGCTCAACCCTCCCATAGTGGGTGTACCCGTTCCATTGACCACAGCGTCTTCATCTCCAGAAAGCGCTTTTTGCCACCCCGGAGGACCTGAAATCGAACCTGTACCATCTGGGTTAACTGTGACTTTAAGCTGGGAGAGAAGCTTCCCGAGTTTCTGTAAGTTGGCTTGACACGCCTGAATATTCTTCTTATACCCCTTAAGCTGATCGATCAACTTTTCACGCATCTTCTTGATCTTAGGATTCTTCTCATCCTTATTCTCTTTTTCAAGCTGATTGAGTTGCTGATCAATCTTTTTGGAGGCCTGAGAAAGGCTTTGTTCATCGCGGCTTACAGCATTCTTCTCATTGTTAAGCTGACTTGCGATGTTGTTTCCACCGGGGAAGTTACCTTTTGTCCCACCATGAAGCATTGAGGATAAGCTAAAGTCGTTACTCGCTTGCGCCAGATCACTTAAAATGTTGAGCAAGTCGTTATCATCCATCGCGCCTTCATTCATAAATTTTAGAAGCTCAGCAATCTCAGCTAGCGCTTGCTCTTGCTCAGGCATGTAGTGGTGCAAAATGGCGTCACGGAATAGGTTTGCAAGCGACTGGTTGCCATCAGCTTTTGCTGAGGCCATCCCTTTGTTGAGGTTGGCAGCATTTTGTAGCTGTTGCAATGCTTTACGTAAATCGCTGTTCTTGGGGTTGCGCTGCAGCTTTTTCGCTAGCTTCTCCATCACTTCAAACATCATCGCTGCTTTTGCCCAATATTGCTTCCTTGCAGCCTCATCCTTCATTTTTGACGCCATTTCATTGAACGTATTTATCATATGATTAAGTTCTTCGAGATCTTTTTTAGAGAACTCCCCTTTTTTGCGCATCTTGTTAATGAGGTGTAGGTCGTGTTCGAGTTGCTCCTGCTCTTTTTTATTGTGGACGTGATTGAGCAGATACTTGATGAGATCCTCGTAGGAGTCGAGCTCATGTTTCATTAGAGGGGAGAGCTTTTTTTGCTTTCCTGTGCCGAGTAATTTTTTTTGGGATTGCGCCTCTGCTGTCTTCTCATTTGCCTCTTGTTGTGCGCGAGCTGTGTAAAGCGGAGGAGTGAGATTTTCTGCACGTGACTGGTATTGAATAAGTTCAATAACGCTATCTACGCGAGAAACATCGAGCTTCTCTTTTTCAAGAGCTTTGACAAGGCGTCCCGCTTGTAGAGGATTTGTGCCTTCGGATTCAATGGGGCTTGTGGATTCAGGCATTATTTATAGATTCCTTGTGCAATGGTCATGTATGACTGGTTAAGTGATGTCATTACAGTAGCGACGATAGTCCACTCCTGCTGGATCTCTGTCATATTCAATTGCAAGGTCATTTGCTGGGTCTGGCTCTGGTTGCTGTAATCTTGCTGGTCCCCCTTGATCAACGAGTTGATTGCAGAGAGGCCGCCTTTGACTGCAGGCGGCTTCGCATTTCCATCGCCGTTAATGACGAGGTCTTCTGCTGTTTGGATGTCTTTCACAGAGTAAGGGGAGCTTACAGTGACAGTAAAGGTGTCTCCAGATCCCCCACTCGTAATCGTAACGTGGCTAAGCACATCTTGTAGGTGCGTCACCTGTCCGAGAGCTCCGCTTTTTCCATCGGGACCTACAAGCTGGTCTTTGTAACCTTGCAGCTGTCCAATCAATTTTTGTTTTGCGGCTGCCAGCTTTGGATTGTCATCGTACTTATGGTTATTCTCTAAATCTTTGATTTGTTGATCGATGTCTCCTACAGCCTTTTTGATTGCATTGATGTCATTTGCACATGCGTTCTTTTCATTTTGGAGCACAGCATTTGCGTTATCTGCAGTTCCTGGATATTGCCCCTTTGTTCCCCCGTGTAGAAGAGAAGAAAAATCGTAGTTATTGTCAGCTTGTGCGAAGTCACTCAAGTCGTTGAGTAGGTCGTTTGTATCTTTTGCACCCAAGTTATTAAAATCTAGTTCAAGAGCAATTTCGGCAAGCTCAGCCTCTTGTGCAGGCATATAGTGATCAAGAATTGCTTCTCTAAAGAGATCTGCAAGCGATTCATTGCTATCTCTTTTCTTGCTGGTTACTTCAGCCATTTGTTTTAGCGATTGGATCATTTGGCTGATCTGTTTGATGCCATTCTTGGAAGGGTCGTACTGGTTTTCTGAGCTTTGTAGGTCTGAAATCAGAGCTGCCCAACCTCCTGGAGGAGGTTGAATGCCTCCTTGGAAGAAGTTTTGTTCGAGCTGATCGATAGTGTTTGTGGAGCTCATTGTGATCATTCCTGTAGAAGGATCGTATGTGCCCAGAGCGAAAAGCGGATTTGGGTTTGTAGGAGATGCGATACAGTCGTTAACATTGAGGAGGTTTTGCTCCATTTGCCGTAAAGCAGCGCTATCTGTGTGTGGGAAGTTCTGGTTGATGTAGTTTTGGATAAAGTCTCTAAAACCGTCAGGTGTTTTACTTGATGAGGAGGGGTCATTTAGGTACTGCTGAAGAAGGTCGTGTTGGATCTCAAGAGTGATCTCTTCTCCAAGAGTAGAAGAAGGGCTACCTGGAGATAAGGAACCCCCTTTTATTTGTTGCAGTGCTTTGAGGAATGACTCAACTTGGCTCGAATCGCCGTAGCTAAAGACGGTGCCGTTTTCCATTAGCGTTTCAATGCTCGATGAGATAAGAGCAAGATCACTTGGCGAAGCCTTTCCAGACTCCCAAAGCGCAAGTACGTTATAGAGTGTACCCAAAGATTTGTAGACGTTAGAGTTGTTATCGGTTGTTGCTTGCGCAATTTGTGAAAGCTGATCAAACATGTTAGAGACAGTGCGCCAATATGTTGAGCGATAACTCTGTGCAGGGAGATCCCCAGAAAGGGTGTTAAGTTGCCCTAACATGTCTGAGAGTTGCTGCATTGCTTTTTGCCCCATTGCGGGGAAGTTTCGTTTGATCTCATCCAGCTCATGTTGAAGTTGCTTCAGTTTTCCCCGATCTTTTGCAGGCCCCCACTTTTTTAAAAAGTTGATTAAACTTTCCAGCGTTTGAATTTCGGTTTGCACCATGGGAGTAAGCGCTTTTTGCAGATAGCTTCCCTTTTGTGGTGGGTTTTTCCCTAAGGAGTTGGCGGCATTATTTTGCTGACGAGCGCTATAGTTCGAAACACCATTGGAGTTTTGGATTCCATCTTCTAGCCCTTGAGCCTTTTGGAGGTTATTCTCGCCAATCTTTGCGCTGAGATCATTGAGAACATTTTGTAAAGCTAAGACATTTGGTAGATGAAATGAGGCATTTCCCATCTCTTGTTCGAGCTGGTTGCAGGTAGTGACAATCATGCCATTGGAAAATTCAATGTCAGAAGGTGGTTTAGGCTGCTTCTCATGATATCCAGGCCACGTAGGAGGGTAGGTTTTTTTAATCCAGGAGATCGCTGCATTGAGCGTTTGGTCACTTCCACCGTTAAGAGATTCTACTTCTTGTTCCACGCGGGAAAATCCTTTTACAGTACCGTCTGTGCCTTGGTTTGCATAGCCATGCACAAGTGCCGCCCACAAAGCGTGCCCAAGCATTTCTGGTGAGGGAAATGCTGCTTCCCAAACTTTTATTGCGCTCTGAATCTGTGGGACGAGGGGGCTATTTGAGGGAAGCTGGCCTTCGAGCTGCATAAGGTTGAGAATGCTGTTTCCCGCTCCCATGATAGCTGAAAGGGGTAAGGGCTTTCTTTGCCAAGCTTGCGCTCCATCAACAGCTTGCTGCAAAAGTATAGCAAACGCATATTCAGGAGCATTTTGCCCCATCAAGCTTTGCAACTCGTTGGCGAGCTGATTCGAACACGCACTTGCGGAGACCTCAATATCAGCGAACAGCTGCTTTGCCTTCACAAAGATCTGATCTTTTGCTGTGCGAGGGAGTTCTGAGGCAAGGCCGTTTATGCTCTCCATCAAGTCGCTTAGCTGCCCAAACCCTCCAACAGTCACAGGTTTTTTAATTGACTTGAGCTCTGTTTCGTAATCAGCAATAAGAGGTGCCCACTCTTTTTTTCCGCTCTTTTTCAATGTTTGGAGAAAGGAGCTGAGGTCAGAGAGCATGCGTGCCAGATCTGGCTGTAAGTTGGGAGGAAATTGCGTGTCATCTCCGCCAGAGAAGTTTTGGATAAGACCACCATCCGCTGCATCTTGGTATTCGCTAAGATAGGTGTGGAGTTCCTCTATTTGATTCGCGATTTCCGCATTCGCCGTATTGAAGCCATTGATCGCGCTGTTGGCTTGAGAACTTGTACTGCTAATGGTGTTTTTTGCATCAGTAAGCCCCTGTAGATTAGGCGACTGAAACCAGTTAGAAATCTGATCATTTAAAAATCCCAATGGTTGTATGCATCCATGCTTATCGACATTGAGAATGCCTAACTTCTTAGCAGTCTCAGGTTTTTGCAAAATATTGTTAATGTTCGCAACAACCTGTTTCATTAAAGCCGATTTGCCACTGGGGTCAAGCTTTTGGCAATATCCGAGCACAATGTTCGTGAAGTCATTGAGAGATCTTCCCTCGTACTGCTGTGCAAATGCGCTTAGTGACAACATAGCAAGCATCTCTGCTCCAGTTTCATGCGCTGAAGAGTTGAGGAGGCCTGCAACAGAATCAACTTGTTGGATAATGAGATTTTGCAACTGTGGGAGACATCCAGGTTCGTTAGCCAAGTTCATCAGCTTGGTCATCAAATTCCACATTCCGATCGCATTGCCACTGAAATCTTTTGTGCCGATTTTAGAGCCTATCTCTGCAAAAGGACTCATCAATGCTTGCGCTTTTTGGTATTGTTGCGCAGCTGCTTTGTTGGTGTTTAGCACCTCCTCAAGCATAGAGATTTGCTCTTGAATCGCCTCTTCACCAGGTTCGAAATCTTTCTCCTCAAGCTCTATGTACTGCTTTTTCTGCTTTGCTGGGAGTTTTGAAGCGATGAGGTTCAGCTGCTTCCCAATACGGGAGAGGCGTGCATCGGCATCTTTTGGATAGGGAGAGCTCGACTTAAGCTTTTCGAGTTGTTTGAGTAAGCTGCGCAAAAGTGGGTTCCAAGCTGCTGGAGCGTTGCGTAATAGATATTGAAGCGCATCGCGCAATGCCTTAGCATGGACATCGACTGCTTTTGAGTTAAGAGGTCGTGGGAGAGGTTGTACAGGAGGAACAGGGCTCGGAGCCTCTTCATCTGTAACGCCCAACATGCCACTTGGTGCTTCACCTACTTCCTCTTCTTCACCAGTAAACGTCCCTTGCGCTGTCTTTGCATTAGCCGCAGCTTCATGTCTTACAGTGCGAGATTTCTGCGCGACTTGACTATACTCAGGCTCTTCGTCTTTTGCTTTTTTGGGCTTTTTGAGCTGAACAGTCTTGCCCTGCGTTGTTGCTGTCTCTTTTGGAAGAGGCCCTACCTTAGGCATGTCGTCGGCATCTTCATTAGGGTGAGCAAATTGCGCTGCTTGTGCTTGACGGATAGCGTCTTGTGTTTGCTGAAGAGCATCTCGCCTAGCTGAAAGGACGGCGTGCTGCTCAGCCAAAATGCTTTCATCTGGAGAACCAGCAGCCATCTGGCTTAACTGTGAAAATTTGTTAGGGTCAATACCGCCGGACATAAGCCTAATTATATTAATTTTCTAGTTAGTTTTAAAATAATAATATTTTTAATTATTTATAAATCCCTCGCGCGAATTGCATGTATGAGTCACTAATCGTCTTTAGGCAAGTTGCAACAAGTTGGTACATCTGCGTTACTCGGGTTTCAATTAACTGAACATTATACTCTTGCTCAACTTGAACACTTGTATAGTCGTTCATGTCTCCTTTAATTGTGCTGTAGATTTTACTCAGACCCCCAGGAGGTTGCAGTGTAGCATCTCCATTGATGACGTGATCTTCATCTTCTCTTAAACTTGAAGGAACGTTATTTGCAACAAAGCCTTTGTCATCGCCTGTGATTGTGACTCCATCAAGATCTTTTGCTACCTTGCTTACTTGTATGAGTGCGGTTTGCATATCGTCCTTGTACCCTTCCAGCTGTTGAATCAATGTTCCTTTCTCTTGCATTAGTGAGGGGTTCCCATCGTATTCGTGGTCGAGCTCAAGGTTGGTAATGAAGGCGTCGATATCTTGAATTGCCTTGTTTAGGTTATTGATATCGTTTTTTGCAGCATCTTGTTCCTTTTTCAAAATTTTTTCCGCAGTTTTTGCTGGTGTCGACCCATTCAAATTCCCGAAGCAGTAAGTACCTGCTGCGGAGCCAAAATCTTGAATGATTTTGAGGAGGGTTTGGTCTTTTCCAGCTGCATCAATATTGAAGTGGAGCACAATCGCCAAGTCTGCAAGAAGAGCTTGTTGTTCAGGCATGTATTGGTTTACTACGTCGCGCACAAACTCATCAGCTAGAGATTCAACAGCTTCTAGCTGCTTTAGGACGTACTTCTCCTCAGCTTCAATTTCTCTCAAAATCTGATTGAATGTCGCCATTCCATTCTTTTGAGGATCGAAGCTGTTTGTTGCAGCTGATAAGAAATTAAGGATTGTATCCCAATTGCCTCCAAGAATGTTGATTGATCCTCCAGAGAGAAAGTTTTGCTCAGCATCACCCAATGCTTCCGCTTCAATTTTCATTTTTCCACTTTTGTTTAAGATGGCGAGAGCGAAGGGGACGTGGTGTCCAGGCGATTGGACGACAGAGGAAATATTGCGTACGCGGTTGAGAATGTTGTTCAATTCAGAGCTACTCGATTTAGGAAAGTGCTCTTTGATATACTCATTTGTGAATTGCTGTAACCCTTTCATCGAGGCATCTTGCCCATACATGCTTACATATGCAGTGATGATTTGATACTGAGTTGCAAGTACAATGAGAGAGGTGATGTCATTGGGGCCGCCAGGGTAGATAGAGGAGCCAGAAATTCCCCCAATTTCCATCAAAAAGCTCTCTAAATTGATTGAATCTCCATATCCTAGAACCGTTCCATTTTCCATAAGAGCTTGAATATCATCGATAAACTTTGCTAGGTCATTTTGAGAGAGTTTTCCCCCTGCAGCCCATCTTTTGAGAATACCCTGAAGATCTTGCAGCTTTTGGAAGATGATTAGGTCGTTGTTATGCGTTGCTTCCCCAATATTTCCTAGATCTTTGTAGATTCCGAGGGCTGTGCGCCAATAGCTTGCCTGTACCGTTTTGTTGGGAGTACCATCTGAAAGCTTTACATCTCCAACAAGGCCATTCATCTGTCCGAAAATTTTTGTGAGTGAGTCAAGATCATTTTCTCCTAAATCAGGAAATCGGTTTGCCACTCCCTGCAGCTGATTTAAGATGCCTTGAGCCTGCTTTGCAACAGCAGGGCCTCCCCACTTGATCAAGTATTCAGCAAGCTCAATCATCTTTTGCACAGCTTGCCAAACCATTGGTTGCAAGGCTTTCGAAAGAAAGTGGTTGGTGGTTGGGTCTTTGCTCAACTGCTGAATCGCAAAGCTCAACCCGTCATTGAATGCTTTGATATAGGGGTTCAAATTATTGATCATTTCCTCAAGAGCGCTAATTTCGCTCTCTTCATCGTTCACTTGATCATTCACAGCATTGCTAACGGCATCCAATGCCTGTTCTACGGCTGACATATTTGTTGCAGCGTTTCCTAAACCTCCTGCAAGCTCTTTTGTAAAGTTGGTATACGTCATGACAACTTTGCCGTTGACGTACTTCCAGTCAGTGGGGTTTTTAATGAGTGACTCGGGGATGTTGTCTTTAATCCATTCCTTTGCTTGTTGTAAGTAGGGTTCTCCTTCAGTATTAAGGCTATTTAGCTCTTGCCAAACACTTCCAATGTCTTTTTCTGTGCCGTCATCCCCATTAGCATAATCTGTCATCGCTGCCAAAAAAAGAGAGTACCCAAAAATTTTACCGATGGGGTTATTGGGGTCTTTGCTTTTCATCATCCCCCAAGCATTGAGTGTTTTTTTAATCTGCTTCGCATAAGGGGAGTTCTTCGGCAATTTTTTTAACATTGCTAGGAGGCCCAAAATACTCTGACCCATATCGAGATAAGGGTTGTAGTCATCGTGCTGTCCACTTTCACCAGCTTCAATCGCCGCCGCAGCATCTGCTCCTTGCTTGAGCAGTTTTGCAAGGGGTTCTGCAGTTTCTAGGTCCTCTTTCAGCTTTTGAATTTGAGCATTTGTTGATTTCACCTTTCCATTCACATCTTTCAACATGGTTTCGTACATGCTCTCTTCGAGCGTGTAAAACTTGTCACGCATTTTGAGTGGGAGTTTAAGGGCATACTGTTGGAACATTTGCATGATAAGGTTAAGCTGGGAAGCGTCAGCTGAAGTGGGTGGCATGGACATTTGACTAATCATCCCTGCATACATCATAATCAACGACTTATCCTTGGGATCATACTTCAAAAGCATTTGAAGAAATTGCTTCATATCTTTCATCATGAGCTCGTAAGCTTGCTGCAGTGAGGGGGGAAGGTCAGAGCTTTCATCTAGCGCTTTGCCGGAAGAGCCAGCAGCTTGTTGCGCCCCAACCATTCCTTTGCGTGGCTCCATCGCTTCGTCAAGAGCTGCCTGTTTCGCATAAATGGGGCGCTTATCGTTTTTGTTGTCATAGAGTTGGTCAGCGAGTGCTTGCTGCGTTGCTTTTTGCACTTGTTCAAGAGAACGCACTTGAGAGTTAATCAGCTCAAGCTGGATCACCTCATCCATCAGTGTTTGCGGTGTTGCTCCTCCTTGAGGAGTCTCTGTTGGCTTAATCGGTTCAACCATTTTTCCTTCTCCTTGTTTGGTGAGCTTTTCTTTATGGCTGCTCGCCAGCCATACAGCAAAGCTCCCTTTATGAACCAAGTTGGCTCAAGTCTTTTTCCATCTGCTGCATCACAGCAAGATTATTCCCATTTGCGGTAATTGTATTGTCGATCGCCTGTATCTGTACTTGGAAGCCTTGGTAGGCTGTATCCGCATCGGTGCAGAACTTATTAGCACTATCACCAAGATTTTGGTTTGCTGTAGCCACCAAATTTGTGAGGTAGTCGCTTTGCATTGAAATATTGCCTCCTGAAACAGAGAACATATCGCCACCAACAGGAGACGCTGTAAAAAGTCCCATATCGCTGCTCAGTTGTCCAATAAATCCAAAATTGTTCGGATCAGTTGGAATTCCACTGATGAAGGATTTCATTCCTGCTTCCGCATCAGCGAGGCTCTTCCCTGCAAAGGTGCTCAGTTGCGTGTAGAACAAAAAGTTCGCAAAAGTCCCTCCCAAATTTGAAGCATCCCCCATTGTGTTAAGCATCGCTTGGATTCCCTGCTTAATATTTGGGTCAGTCGTTTTATCGTATTGAGTCATGAGTTCTTTGATTGCCTGCGCAGAATTTAGCCAATCACTACTTGTCAGTGAGTCGACACCACTTTTTTTGATTTTATTGATCAGGTTTTCTAAAGCTCCCATTGATTGTGCAATACTCTTATTTAATTGTTGCTCTGCTTGCAAAAGGGCGTTGTTGTGTTGAAGCGTATTGATCTGAGTTTCTAGATTTTTTGCATCTGTTTTGAATGCGCTCTTTTCTCCTTTTTGCAGTGGTTCCATAGATTTTGCAAAGAGCATGAGTTGTGCTTCCATGTTTTGTGGATAGGGAGGTCCCCCAGAAACAATAGCTAAGAGTTGATTCCATAACGTTTGTCGTGGGTCGTTTGGCTTACCTGCAAGGCGGCTATAGTAGATTTGCATCAGTGTCGTGGCCATCTGTTCTAGTGCGTTGTTTAGTCCAGAAGGAGCGTAGGCGCCTTGGGGATAAGGACCTTGTGGAAAGGCGTCTTTAAAGTCACCTTTAGCCGCACTTATGAGGGAGGTTGCAATCGCCTGGGCACTGGATAATGCTTGCGCAAGCTCTCCGTACTGCTGAATGGCAGGGCTTACTCCCGGCTGACTCTCGTAGTTGTTCATATCCGAGCTGCATAACCCTGCCGCTTTGCTTGTGGAATCGCCAGGAAAGGAGAATTCTCCCACAAGGATGCTTTGCCAGTTATCCCTTAGTGCGACCCCTTGCATCATTCCCCCTGAGCCTACTCTTACCCAAACACCTTCCAGCACAGGATTGTTCAAAAAATTGGGGAGCATCGCTTTCATGCTGGCTTGCACATCCTCCATAAAGGGGATATTACCTGTATCGATGTTTATGTGATTTGGCATATAATAATTCGCCTCTGCATCTGTCATTTCACCTTCATCATCGCAACCGCCTATGAAAGATTCAAAAAATAAATATGTTCCCACTTCATCTGCAAGCGTCATTTTTCCATCAGTCACAGTGTCAAGAGCAGTGAAAACATTTCCTATTAAGTTATGGATCGCATCTGATGGAGCTGAATTTTCATACACTTTTTCTAGATCTTGAATATCACTGATAAACTTTTCGAATGTACTTGTTGAGTGGGGATCAGAGCTGTAGTTTTGTAAATAGTTTTGGACATCAATAAGCTCTTGAAAAGTTTTGGGAATGTCGAGATTAGCAATCTCTTTTTGTAATCCTGTTACAACATCTTGTGCTTGATCAGAAAGGGTCGCAAAGTTTTTTTCCATTTGTGAGGTGATGGTGCTTTGTTGACTTGCAGGTAGCACTTGCATGATGGAAAAAGTTTGGTGAAAAATCTGCCCCATCTGTGTACCAAAATTGGAAGGGTAGGGGGGGGTTCCTGTTGTAAGAGAGTTTAATTCATCCGTCAAAAATCCAACTGGGATTTTGTTTGCCCCCAGCAGCTGGATCATTTGGGTAACAGCTGTGATATACCCTTTCATTATGGAATCAGAGTCTCTCAAAGCATCAGCGACAGAGGGTGAGCTTTTCAATAGCCTCTTCATTTGCGCTTTTGTGAGACTCTGTATTTCAATAAGGGTATCGATCTGCGACTCAATTTTGTGCAGCTCTTCTACATCGTGGTGGGAGAGGGGGGCATTCCTCCCTTTTTGAACATCTCCTGAGTGTTGGTGTCGAATCGGTTCAACCATTTATTCCCCTCCCTTTTTTGACCCAAGTATACTTAGGTCTTTTTCCACTTGCTGTATTGCAGCAAGAGGATTTGTGTTTTTTAAAATTGTTTGTTCTATAGTGACTAAATTTGTAAGGCAACCGCTGTTTATGGAAATAATTCTCCCTAAATAGAGAGTGAGTAAGTAGGTTCATGTTTGCGGTTAACAGTCCAGTGAAGTCTAATTTTTCTGACAGCTGTTGTGGCCCGATGGATTTGCCAATGAGCGTGAGATGAGATTCTGTTTTAAGAAACGCAAGCGCATTAAAAAGAGTGTCGATGTAGTCTCCAAGCGTGCTATCGATACATGAGGGGAAGCTGTGCATGAGTCCTGCCCTTTGTGCTTGCTTCACAGCAGCATGCGCTGCATTATGCACTAAACTGAAGCAGTCGATCTTTGTTTGCAACTCGAGCCGCTCTTTAGTATCATGTACCAAGGCGGCTAGAGGTTGATGCGCGCCTCCCATACGTTGATCTGGAATAATTGAATCAACCATAATTATAATTATATATTATTATGGCAAATAAACGCCGCATTTCTGTATTAGATAGTTTAACAATAAATCAAATTGCTGCAGGTGAAGTGGTTGAAAACAGCGCTTCTGTGGTGAAAGAGCTCGTTGAAAATAGCATAGATGCTGAAGCATCAGAGATTTGCATCGAAACTTCTGGTGGAGGACTTGGTCTGATACGTATTTCAGACGACGGTGTAGGAATGGAGCGAGAGGATTTGATTCTCTCTTTGGAGCGGCATGCAACTTCTAAGATATTAAAATCAGAAGACTTAGAAGGCATTTCCACGCTGGGGTTCCGTGGGGAAGCGCTGCCTTCAATCGCTAGCATTTCTAAAATGCAGCTCCATAGCGGTGCTGTTGTCGAGGTAGAAGGCGGTAAAATACTCAATGTCAAAGAGAAAAGCCGCGCTCGTGGCACTACAATAGAGGTGCGCTCTCTCTTTTATAACGTCCCAGCACGTAAGAAGTTTCAAAAAGGAGTTGCGCAGTGCACAGCCTCTATTCATAAGGTGCTTGTACACCTTGCCTTGTGTCATCCTCATGTGCAGTTTAAATGGATCAATGAGGGGGAGGAACGCCTCTTTGTTGAAAAGAAGAGCTCGTTAAAAGAGCGAGTGCTCACTCTTTTAGGTGAAGAGTTTGTGGAAAAAGAGGTGAATTTCGAGGAGCCGCCCTTTCTCCTCTTTGGCTTTGTTGGAGGGCATCGCCCTAACAGGACAGGGCAATATCTCTTTGTGAATGGGCGCTTTGTGATTTCTCCTTTCATTGCCCAAAAGGTTTTAGAGGGATTTTCTACGCGATTACCGATGCATCGCTACCCCCTTTTTGCGCTCCACCTTAACCTCCCCGGCCACCTTGTTGATGTCAATGTACACCCACAAAAGCGGGAGGTGCGCTTTTTAGAAAAGGAGAAAGTAGGCGCTTTTGTGCGCAAAGGAGTAGATAAGGCACTGCAGGTGAGGCCCGTTATAAAACCTTCTATCCCTGTCGCTTTCGATTTTCCTGAACCGGATTTTGAATCGCTCTTTGAAGTGCGTGAAGAGTTCATCGCACCAGAGCCGCTTGAGATTCCACTCAGTCGCCCCATTGTCCACCCTCTGGGTGTTGCTGGAAGTTTTCTTTTGCTGCCACATGAAGAGGGGCTTGAGGTTGTTGATCTCAACCGTGCACGAGCGCTTCTAATAGCTGACAAACTTGAAGAGGTGGATGAGCAAAAACTTTTAATCCCCATCATGTTAGAATTTTCTGAAGCAGAAATTGAAGGTCGCCTTCCCTTCCTAAAAAACTGTGGCTTTACACTTCGCCCATTTGGAGGCAATGCTTATGCGTGTGAGACGATTCCTGCGCACCTTGCGCAAGAAGAGGTGCAAGGTGTAATTTTGGAGTTGCTTGAAGGAAAGGAGCAGAGAAAACCTCTGCGATCACTCAGGAGAAGCAACTTTTCTGTGGAGGAGGGCAAACGGCTTATGGAGGAGCTGTTGATGAAAGGGTTAGAAAAAGAAGCAACGGTTTTGATCACAAAAGAGGAGCTCGGAAAAAAATTCAAAGGATAGAGCGTTTAAAAGTTGAGCATGATGCATTGCTCATTGAGGATCCTATCGATCTCTACTATCTCACCGGTATTGAATTGTCGCTGGGGCAGCTTGTGGTGACAAAAGAGGGCGCAACGCTCTATGTCGATGGTCGATATCAAGAAGAAGCGCAAGCGAAAAGTCCTGTTCCTGTGAAAGAGAAGCTAGAGCTTTCTGGGAAGGTAGCGTTTGATGCGCAGAAGACCACGTTTGCGCGCTACGAAGAGTTGAAAAAAGAGTGTGAACCAATTGCCATAAGCAATCCTGTACAAGCGTTGCGTGCGCATAAGGATGCAGCTGAGGTTGAGAAGTTGAAAGCTGCTTCACAGCTAGGTTTGAAAGGATACCACGTGATTTTGGATGCCCTCAAAGAGGGTGTAACAGAGAAGGAAATGGTCGTTGAGCTTGAGATTTTTTGGAAGCGTGAGGGAGGTTCTGGTGCGGCATTTTCCCCCATTGTCGCATTTGGTGAGAACAGCTCTAAGCCACACTACCACCCCTCCAATCGAGCTCTCAAATCTGGAGATGTAGTGCTTATCGACATTGGCGTGAAGCTCGATCATTACAACAGTGACATGACCCGCATCTTTTTCTTTGGCCATCCAGATCCTAAGGTGGAGAAGATCTATGCTATTGTGAAGGAGGCGCAAGCACGGGCGTTAGCGCTGTGTCGTCCTGGTGTCAGGCTCAAAGAGCTTGACTTGGCTGCACGTGATTACATCGCTGAGCAAGGGTATGGAAAGGAGTTTGTGCACTCTTTAGGACACGGTTTGGGTTTAGAGGTGCACGAGTTTCCTCGCATTCACAGCAAGGGGAAAGATGCTGATTGCTCTTTGGAAGAGGGGATGGTGATTACAATAGAACCGGGCATCTATCTTCCAGGCATAGGCGGCATTCGTTTAGAAGATTCAGTGGTGATCACAAAAGAGGGATATCTCAACCTCACAAATATTCCCGTTTAAATAATTTCTCATATAGATATATATGGGAAGTTATGAAGTTACGCACAAAGATGTTTGGCGCCCTTCTTACCTACTTCGTTTGCTACGTTGTAGTCATCATCATTGTTCCCACTTTTGTTGTGGTTTCCGACATTCAGCAAGTTGCAAATCAGCTTCACTCCCTTATTGTTGAGAAGCACCGTCGCCTTGTGCGTGACCAAGAGGTGCTTGTTGAGGACATTTTCCAGCGCATGCGCTCCAATATCAATGCGATTTTGTTCACTGTCTACAACACAGGTGAGTTTGCGCATAACCTGCGTAAGAAAGGGGAAGCGCAGTGGGAGTCTGCTGCCAAATTAGCCGAGCTCAATCCTTCAATCGGTTTTGTGCAGCTTAGTGACACAAGAGAGAACGATACAGTTGTTTTGACTCCCTCTGAAGCGCCTCTGTTTCAGCTCCGCAGTTCACAAATCAAAGAGGGAGTGATAGCTCTTCTAACAGGCTCTCCTGAAGATGGCGCGCGGCAGCTTTATCTAGGAGCTGAGCTTCCTAAAGATTTCCAAAATCAAGGGGATTATACCTACTATGCCATACTTCAGTGGGATGAAGCTCTTAAGCAGCTTTCAGAAATCAACAAAGAGATCAAAGCAGCAGGAAAAAACTTAGAGAAAGACATCCACTTCGATCCACAGCAAGTATTTGCCACTCCTGAGAATCGAGAAAAAAGTGCTGAACAGTGGCTTTACAAAATGGATATGATCCGCTTGCTCACACCTCTTTCTGTGGAAGGAATCACACTTTTTGGCGATAAGAAGTGGGTTCCGATTGGAATCGCGCGTATTAAAGATGAGGGAGAGGGGAGCGCAATTTTTGCTTCTCAGGTTTTTTCTACAAAGCCACTGACTGATCCAGTAAAGTACTATGAGTCAAACCCTCCAATGAAATATGCGCCTCCTATCGGGCAGGGCAACTTTTATGTTTCAGCGCCCAACTTACACCATGTTTACTTAGCAAATACACTTGATCTTGGAGGTTTTTTTGTCACATTGGGCACACCAATTGACGAAATTGCACAGCAATTTGCTGTTTGGGCTGACAAACCTGTGCTTGTCACTCTCAATGGCGCTCTCATCATGGGCTTTGATGGTGAGGGGAAGCGGTATTCAGCAAAGAGGCTTGAGTCGTACAAAAAATCTGAGATATTTTCTAAGGAGAGTGGACAGTTTACCCATGAAGACAAAGACTTTTTCTTTGCCAACATCGCTGAGTTTGAAGAGGGCGCTGTGGGTATCTATGAACTCTCACAGCTTGATGGAAAAGATTCTATTGCTAGCCTTTCAACCAACGTAGCGCACCAACTTGCGTGGAAGATTTCTTTCCAGCTCTTCCTTCTCTCTCTTGTGATCATGGCGATCTTACTTTTCATTGCGGGGCGTGTTGCCCTTGTGATCACAATACGCCCTGTGATTGCCCTTGCAAAGGCAACAGATCAAATTGTTGCAGGGCAATATGAGCAAATTGAGTGGCCAGATGTTGGAAAACGGAAAGATGAAATCGCTGATCTCACTCACTCATTTGAGCAGATGGTCACCGGCTTGCGCGAGAAAGAGAAGATTCGGGGTGTGCTCGACAAAGTGGTCTCCAAAGACGTTGCGAATGAGATTTTGAAGTCGCAAATTCATCTAGGTGGAGAAGAGCGCATCGTCTCGGTACTCTTTAGTGATATTCGCAAGTTCTCACAGATGACTGAAAACATGTCGCCACAAAAGACAATTGAGTTGCTCAATTCGTGCATGACCAAGTTGACCCAGGTGATCGAAGGGGAGGGAGGGGTGATCGACAAGTTCGTGGGGGATGCGATCATGGCGATTTATGGTGCTCCCACAAAGTGTGAAGACCACGCTCTTCGCGCTGTCTCAGCAGGGGTTTTGATCGTGCGTGCACTTAAAAATTGGAATGATGAGCGAGAACAGAGGGGAGAGCAGAGAGTAGAGATGGGCATCGGCATCAACACAGGGGTAGTTGTCGCTGGAAACATGGGTGCAATTGACCGCCTTAACTACACTGTGCTCGGAAGAAACGTTAACATCTCCGCACGCCTTTGCTCTGTGGCAAAGCCGCAACAGCTCGTGATTTCAGAACAAACCCTCAACGAACCTGGCGTTAAAGAATCTTTTTATGTCGAGGCACTACCGTCAGTTATGTTAAAAGGTTTTTCTGAGCCGTTTCGCATCTACCATGTGATCGACTTTAAATGGGAAAAAGAGTGATTACCATTGAGCTTTCGACAGAAAATTTTCTTCAGTCTCCTTTTGATCTTTTTGCTTTTTGTCATCTTTCTCTATCCAGTTGTGACCATCTTGATGGAGCGCATTCAGGCTAGCTCCTTAGAGCACCGCGTTGAGAAAGTGATCCGCACCATCAAAAACGCTCCTTCAATCGATCAAGTGGTAGACAAGCTACGCCAAACCGAAAACCTCCTCTTTTTCCGCCTCAGCCTTTTTGAGCCGCAAAAAGGATTTCTCTATGACTCTCACCAACAAATTGAAGGGAGTGAGTTTGAAGAGGGGCACCGTCTCTCTCATCCAGAGATTGAAGAGGCACTCGCAAAAGGGGAGGGTTACCGCGTGCGCTACTCTCCCCTCTTTGAACAAGAGATGGCCTATGTTGCGGTTCCCTTTATGTTCCAAGGGAAAGAGCTTGTTTTGCGCGCCGCCTTTCCCTATGGTCAAATCATTGATCTCACCCACGAGCTGACTATAGCCTTTCTTGTGATTGGTATTCTCATGCTCTCTCTCTTTAGCTTTCTTGTCTGGTTCATTATTCACTACTTCACAGCACCTGTGCGCAAAATCCTTGGCACTATCCGCCCCTACCAAATGGGCATCGAAGAGCACATCCCTCACATAGAATTTGGCTCTAGTCTCGGACAAAAAGATGAGTTTGGACAACTCGCTGAAACCCTTAACTCCCTAAGCAGTCGCATTGAACTGCAAATCAGTTCACTTATACAGGAGAAAAACGAGAAAGATGCCATCTTAGAGTCACTCATTGAAGGTGTTGTTGCCGTCGATGAAAGCCTCACTGTCAGTTACATGAATCACACCGCTGAAGTCTTTCTGAACATCCCCGAGAGTAAACTCGTCGGCTCTAGCTTTCAGCTCGCAAATCAACCTGAGTGCGAACAACTCATCATCCAAGCGCAAGCAAAAAAAGAGCCTCTTTCCACCATTCTCAAACCCAAAAGAGGGCAGAAAAAGTTCTTTGATGCGGTCGCTGCGCCACGAGGAAAAGGGGAGCAAGGAGCAATTCTAGTGCTCCAAGATAAAACCGGCTTGCACAAAGTAGTTGAGCTTGGGCGCGACTTTATTGCGAACGCCTCACACGAACTCAAAACCCCCATCACCATTATCCGCGGTTTTGCTGAAACCCTGCACGACCACCCAGATCTCTCTCAAGAAGTGAACAGAGAGATCACCTCAAAAATCGTCAGCAACTGCCAAAGAATGGACACCCTTGTGAAGAACCTCCTCACTTTAGCGGCAGTAGATGAAGGACTCCCCCGCTCTCGTCTCAGGAAGTGTGACATAGAAGACCTCATCGGCCAAGCACGCAACACAGTCCTCTCCGTGCACCGGACGGCCAACATTGAAGTCAAAACAATTGGGGAAGAGCCTTTCTATCTCCAACTGGACAGTGATCTCTTCATGCAAGCGCTGATCAACTTGTTGGAAAATGCAGCAAAATATAGCCGGCCTCCTGCACACGTCATCGTGACAATTGATAAAAGGAAAGAGCATTTTATCATTACAGTAGCAGATAAAGGGCAAGGCATCCCATCTGAAGATCTGGACCGTATCTTCGAACGTTTTTTTGCTGTAGATAAAAGCCACAGCCGCAGCCTAGGTGGCTCAGGTCTTGGCCTCTCCATCGTGGAAAGGATCATTGAAAAGCATCAAGGAAAAATCGAAGTAGAGTCGGAAGTGGGCAAGGGGACTACCTTCACTATTACCCTCCCTACAACCCAACCCCCCGAATAAAAGAGGGGGGGGCTGATTGTGGCCTAGCACAGTCGCGCTGCACTCGCTTGCCGTGCTCACTTGCACTGTCTGCGCTCGCTTATCGCGACTGTGCTAAGGCCACAACAGCCCGTGGATGCGGCCAACTGCGTGGCCGCGCCGCGTAACCTGATCCTTGGGGGGGGGCGACAACTTCCTCGATGCCTATTTGTAGTGACAAATGGTCTTTGGGGGAAGGTTGGCAACCTTCTCGATACCTAGTCGTTGCCATATTCCGTCGGGGGACACTACGGATCTCGTCGGAAGCCAGATCTCGTCGGAAGTCGCACCGTGCTCATTTGCAAAGGACAAAATCCCCAAACAAGGCCTGAAGATGCTCAATACACGTCAAAAGAGATGAGGGAATAGACAGGAGGCTTGACTTTGGTGCGGCCGTTTAGCCCGTGGAGCTCTACTACAACCGCAACTTCATCCACCACTGAGCCAATCATCTCAACTAAATCACACGCCGCTTGTGCCGTGCCACCTGTCGCCATCAAATCATCAATAATCAACACACGTGAACCAGCAGCAAAACTGTCAATCTCAAGCTCAAATGTTGCTGAACCATACTCTAAAGCATAATCCACTGAAACGACTTTGCTCGGCAACCTTCCCTTTTTCCGTATCATTACAAAGGGTAAATCTAATTCATAAGCAAGAGCAGTCCCAAAAACAAAGCCACGAGACTCTAAACCTACAATTGCATCAAGCTTGCGGTCTGTGTACCGATTTGCAAACTCTTTTGTAACGCGCTTAAACGCTTGCGGATTGCGCAAAAGGGGGCAGATTGATTGGAAGTTGATTCCTTCTTTCGGAAAGTCGGGAATTGTATCCAAGTGATCGCGAATCCATTCACAATCTTTAGTTTCAGCAAAAAGTGCAGAACACAACATAAGCAAAATGGCAATGTTTCTTATTCTCTACCCGTTGAGGATAGTATTCGTAGCATTTTTACTCAATCTTGACATTAATGATGAAGTTAAAATAATCTCTAAGTATGAGAAAGTTCCTGCTCTCCTTTTTGATCATCACCGCTCCTCTTCTTGCTCAATACCGTGTGACCGACCGCACGGGAAAGAAGATCACAATCAAAGTGGCGCACGGTGTGCACGATATCGACCAAGTTTGCGGAAGGGATGTATTGGTACGTTCCTTTATGGCTGAATATGAAAATGTTCCTCTTGTTGATCTCAATCCAAAGTT
Source organism: Chlamydiales bacterium (assembly GCA_024233495.1). Lineage (GTDB taxonomy): Bacteria > Chlamydiota > Chlamydiia > Chlamydiales > JAAKFR01 > JACKPM01. Next base: position 15,888 of record JACKPM010000009.1, on the reverse strand, counting down.
TAAGTCAATCGGTGATGTACGCCGCTTTTACGAAGACTACTTCGATAGCGAATTGCAGCACTTTGCGAATGGAGAGCTCATTTGGGTTCAAGCTTTTGAAGGGAAGAAGCTTCTAGGATGGGCAACATTTGAGATGGAGCGAGACGCAGCGTATATGAATTTGCTTGTGGTTGACCCCAAAGCGCAGCGAAGAGGTGTGGGCGAAGCGCTCACCTTTGCCATTTTGTCAGGGGAACTCTATCCGAACTTAAAGGAGATTCGTCTCCTTGTGCGCAATGTGAACACAGGTGGTCGCATTTTTTATGAGAGGCTAGGCTTTACAGGCTTTGAGTATGAGCGCAATGACAATTTTGTTGACATGTCGCTCCTCTCACCGATGCACTGGGAGGCTCACTGAGGGTTTTTCAATTCGTTAAAGATGCAAGCAAACCACGAATCTGGGGGGATTTTCGAGGGCAGTGCTTCAAGCGCTTTCATCACCCCTTTGATCTCAACGGTAGTGTGTGAATTCCTACTGAAGTTTGCTTGATAGTCAATGGCCATCTGGATGATTTGCTCTTGAGTTGCAAAAGCTTTCAATGCTTGAAGCACATGATCCGATTCTTCAAGCCCCGCCAAGTATTCGGGTAGTTTTGCGATCTCTAATCCTTCGGGTAAAGTATTTACTTTTGCAAGCTCTAATAGGATCATAGATCTGGCAAGTTTCACTTTTGCGGGCGGGATAAGCTTGCGGTCACAAGCTTTATAAAGTTCAAGTAGCTGTCGCGGATCTTTATCAGCAAAAGCTTGGGCGTTTAGTGCCGCGATGAGCTCTAGGTCTTTTGCGTGTGCCTCTTTAACCCCTGGATATTCACGTGCAAAACGAGAGCTTTTGTCAAGCGAAGCTGGTAGTTCATCAAGCGCTTTCATGACTCCCTTTATCACAATCGTCAAAGACCGATTGTTAGAATTTTCATATTGTTCATAGTAGTGGAGCGCTATCTGTTGAATTTGCACTTGAGTTGTAAAGGCGCATAGTACCTCATAAATGTGGTATGACTTCTCTAGCCCAAATACATCTTCAGGGAGAAGAATTCGCTTGAGAACAGTAGCATCGGCGATGGCTTCCAAAAGAGGTTTGCCAGCTAAAGAATCGAAGTCTATTTCCCGGGTTTCGGGATTTAGACCCTGTAGAGGGTTCTCCATTTTTCGGGCTAAAGCTAAAATGAGACGTGGCATTTTTGCCCGAACTGTTTCACTCCCATTGCAGTCTAGATTCTCTCGTGCAATCCTATAAAACTCAGCTAAAGTCGCTTCTCCGAAATTTTCTACTATGTTTTCAAAGGTGGCGGAATCTAGATATAGAAATGCGATGTAGCCAGCATCTCGATCATCTCGAGCATCTGTCTGAGGGATGATGCGTGTAACACCTTGAAGCGCATGCACTAAAGAGAAGGCAAAACCCTCAAGTTCGTTGAAATCGAAATCAAAGCGGTTAGCCAATTCTTTTGCGATTTTGCAAAATCTTTCAGTGCGTGAAATAACTTCTTGTTCCTGATGTGTTTGGATATATGTGCGCGTAATTCCCCGTGATGCACTATCATTCAGCAGCTTTCTTAAAACATGGGTAGGGAGTTGAGTGTAGTCACATTTGTCAAACTGGTCGCTGAGGCCAGGGAACTGTTCATCTGGCTGTACAAGCCTCAGAAGCTCAGTGCGTTGGTCGTAGCTTAAGTTGCTAATGCGGTAATCATCCTGCTTCCCTTTCACCACCTCATAAACTTGCTCGATGGTGACCGCAGTGTTCGCCAGTCTCTCCTGCTGTTTATTGGCAGCTTTGTGGAGGCATTCACGCACCACATAAGCTGTGGCGAGAATAACTGTCACTCCGAACAGGGCAAAGGCTGCAGTGCGCCCTGGAGGGTTGCCAGGAGTTCGTGCATAGACAGCAGCTAATACACACCCCACAAGGAGGACTGTCACCACTGCTGTACCGATCAGGCACTGATGTTTGAGAGGGGGCACTTCGCGCATCCCTGGAAGCTTAATTTGAAAATTTTTTGCGATTAATTGAGTAGGTATATAACTATTATAACATAAAGAGATTGTTAAGGGAGTGTTATAATCTTTTTTTCATGATCTTTTCGCGGGAGACAATGCCGGTTGTGGGATCTTCGACGAAAATGATTTGCCCTTTCTTTCCAAGCGAAAAGTCAAAGAGGGCGGAGAGTTCGGTGTTCGCAACCTCTTTAAAGTAATCTGTAAGCAGATTCTTGAAGTGGGTGCGGTTTTTTACCTGCTCTTTGGAAAGTTGAGCTCTATTGGCCTCTTGTTCATCAATTTGTTGCCAGAGCGCTTGGCGGAAGGCGAGAAGCTTTTCTGCACAGATAGGATCGCTAATGAGGGCGGTGAGCACTTCTTCAGGCGCAAACATAAAATTTACTTTCTTCTGGTTAGTGTTACAGTTCTTATCGTAGGTGATAAAGTGAAGGAGTGAGGGATAGTCAAAAGAGCCCTTGAGCATACGATAGAAGAGGTGTTGCACTTTAGGCTCTTTAAAGCGGAGACTGCCGAGTTCATCTGCAAAGAAGAAGCTTTTCGCTTCCTCTTGGTGATCAATAAGTGTATTGAGTAGTGCATATTCAGCACGCGGCACTTCTTGGAAAAAGGTGTGCCCTCCGTAGAGCGAGCGCAAAAGTGCAGCGGTTGTCTCATAGAGAGGATGTGCCTTTGGGTGATCATCGCTCATGAGGAGGTAGAGGTTCAGACGGGAGTTATTGGGGGGACGGGCGTGGTCGTAGTTGAGAGGCGCACTTTTCCCTTTGTAGCTCTTCTTCTCTAGTTTGAATTGCTGTGGTTCCGCACTACTCTCAGCCTTTTTGTCACGCAAATCTTCAAATGCTGCTCTTGCCGTCTCTTTTGCTGCCTCTTGATTGAGGGCAAGGTAGCTCGAGTAAGCCGCTCCCTTTATCCCTTCATTGACGGTGTGCTGCATTTGGCTTGAGGTGAGCATTGCCATTAGTGTCAGAAAAGTGATTGTGAGCATGAGCGGGTTCATATGTCGCTCCCAGGGTATACAATTTGGTGGTCAAGATCAAATGCAAATGTAGTGCCATCTATATGGAGTTTAATGAGAGCGGGAGTTTCATCGGCTTTTAACCATGTAGGCTCCCATCCATATTTCTTTTCCCGCTCCACTGCTTTGCGGTCAGGCTCAGGGGGAGTGTAAAACTCCCACGAGCACTCTTTCACGTGGGGAAGAATAGTGAAGCTCTCTGTGGGTGTCTGGTCATGTACCTCGTTATGGGGCCAAAGAGCAAGGTCAAGTCGCTTTTCATTTTGGTTGTGATAGAGGCGTGCAAGTACTCTGTTAGCCAAGAGGGGATTTTCATGTGGTCCTCGATCAAAAGTAAAAACAATGCCGTTTTCTGTAGTGAAGAAGGGAGCGTCAGCTTTTTTGAAGATACGGTCGAGGCGTTGGTAGGCGTACCGTTTTTCAAGTGTGGGCCATTTTGTTTCGCTTAAGCTTTTTCGCCCCACAGCGAGATGGTTGTACCACCAAAAAAGAGAAGAGAGGAGCGCAGCAAAAAGAGAGAGGGAGATGACCACTTCAAGCAAAGAGAAAGAGCGTTTCATTGGCATCTCTCAACAAAGATGTAGTGCGAACGTTTGTTGATTGGATAGTTGAGAAGTAATCCCTCTTGTGCCAACGCAGTGCGTTCGGTTTTGTCTATAGAGTACTTCTCTTCTAACTTTTTCCAGCTAATGGTGTGTTCAAAGAGCTTTTGTTTGAAATTGCAGAGAGCCTCCTGCTCTTCAAAGGGGAGCTGTTTCGCAAGCTGTATCTCATAGCGGTGCATTTTTACCTGCTCCTTGAAGAGAGGGAAAAGGCAGCAGGTGATGAGAAAAAGCGCGATCATCAACTCAAGTAAGAGAAAGCACTTCTTGCGGATAGGGGACGAAAATCCCTTTTTCATCGCTCACTCCCTTTTTGATTTTCCCTGGATAGTTAGGCAAGGTGAGCATACGTACTCTCTTCTTGCCCTGAATCAAGAGGTGGCCGCAAGGACACGCTCCCAATGCACTATCATAAGTAAGCTCAAGTTTTTGCACGCGCTCCCCATCAAACGAAATAGCATTCACTTCCTTTAAGTTTACGGTGAGGAATCGACGCCACCTTTTTGGTAGAGGCTTGAGTGTATGCAGCTGGCAGACAACTCCTTTTTCTCCTGTTTCAAAAGTGACGATCACGTCAGTATTGCAATCTAGCATGATCTCTTGCGCAAGCTCGAGTTTCCTCTCAATTTGCTCCACAGCACGCTCAAAGCGCTCACCAGAAAGGGCTCGCTTCATCTGAATGCCACCTGTGCCTAATACAAAGGCGATAAGCGTAAGTACACACAGAAGCTCAAGAAGTGTGAAACTATTTCGGCGCATGCTTTTTCTTGAACGCCTCAAGCTTTTTCGAGGTGATCACAACTTCGTCATCTACCTCTTTCACTTCAAACTCTTTTTTCCACCCGTCGCAGCACACCTCTTTCGGGTCGCGCACCATGGTAGAGCGCTTTACAACGTTTTGCCAATTTTTCACCACAATAGAGAGGTCATTCCCTGTTTGTGCTGACTCCAAAAGCAAGATGTCTTGAATGCGCATGATGTTTTGCTCTGTTTTGAACGCTCGTCCTTGATCCATGCTACCGCGCATATTGAAGGCGAGTGTGCCTCCAATGATGCCGATCAACAAAATCACAATCATGATTTCGATCAACGTGATTGCGCGTTTCTTCTTTCTCTTTTCCATCACATCCCTCCTGATAAAAACCCACTCACATCGGTGAGAGGGAGTAAAATTGCCATCATGATAAAGCCCACTATCCCTCCTAAAAGGACAAGAATCACCGGCTGTGCAAGCGCGGTAAGACGGGTGAGCACTTTTTCTACTTCTTCTTCATAGAGCTCAGCGATCTTGCCAAGCATGACGCCCACATTTCCTCCCTCTTCCCCAATCGCTAACATGCGGGGCACTAAGGGGGGAAACCACGGTGACTTAGCCAACTCTTGGCTTAAAATACTGCCTTCGATAATGCGCTTTTCTGCCTCTTCAATCGCTTCTTCTAATACAGGTTGCCGCATTACATGGCGGGAGATCTGCAGCGCAGAAATAATCGTGACACCTCCCTCTAACAACGTTCCCATCGTCCGGCAAAAGCGCGCCACTGCTGTCTGAGTAATCACAGTTTTTACCAAAGGGATACGGAGCACAAACTCTTGCCACTTCCGTTTCCATCTTTTGAAAAGAAAATAGAGCGCAGTTCCTCCTCCAACAAGAAGGGAGAGGCCCACCATCCACCCTTGGGTAATGACGTGGCTGATGCCAAAAACAAAGCGGGTAAAGCGATTTACCTCTTGTCCTTCAAAGAGCACTTCTAAAGAGGGCACCACAAAGGTGAGCAATACAATAATGAGCGCTGTTGAAAATACTGTCAAAATAAGAGGATAGAGAAGGGCAGTCAATATCTGCTTTTTTAACTTGCTTTGCTTTTGCAATAGACAGGAAAGCTTGCCAAGCGTTTCACTCAACACACCAACTGACTCTCCTGCCTCAATCATACTTGTGTAAAGCTGGTTGAATGAGCGAGGGTAGGCGCGCATAGCCTGACTCAGGGTGGTTCCTGCTTTAATCTGTTCACACAAATGTTCAATGATGTGGGAGAAGCGCTCTTGTCTGTACTGCTCCCGAAGAGAGAGGAGGCTTTCATAAAGGGGAACGCCAGCATCAAGGAGGTGAGAGAGTTGTGTTGTGAACACAATGAGGTTGCTTTGAGAGAAGTTACGCTCTCTTTTTTCTCTCCCCTTTTTCTCTCGAATCTCAATAACGTATGTGCCGCTTTGATATAACTTCTCTTTTGCATCAGCGAGAGAAAAAGCTTCCAATGCGCTCCATTTCTTCTTTCCTTTTCGGTCGATGAAACGGTACGCAAATTGCATCGTCACCCCTCATGCCTTTTTGAGACGCGGAGCACTTCAGCAGTTGTGGTGACACCCGAGCGCACAAGGTGAGCTCCATGTCTTTGCAATGTAACGAGGCCTTCCTCTTTTGCGGCATCTCGAATTTGATTGGACGTCGCCTCTTTTGCAATGATTGATTGTAGCTGCGGCGTGATTGTGAGCAGTTCATAGATTCCGTGACGCCCTTTGTAGCCTGAGTTGTGGCAGTGTGTGCACCCACGTCCGCGGTAGAGAACGCCACCATTGAGGCGATCACGTATGAGGCAAAGTTGCTCAAGCTCTTCTTCATCTGGGATATACCGTTCGCGACAGTGGCGGCACACTTTGCGCACCAATCGTTGCGCTAACACACCCACTACAGTTGAAGAGAGGAGGTAAGGCTCAATGCCCATATCAATAAGGCGGGGTATCGCGGAGGGAGCATCATTTGTGTGCAAAGTGGAGAAGACAAGGTGGCCTGTAAGAGATGCTTGGATCGCAATCTCCGCAGTCTCGCGGTCGCGAATCTCTCCAATCATGACTACATCGGGGTCTTGCCGTAAAATATGACGTAAACCAGCTGCAAAGGTGAGGCCAATTTTTGGATGCACTGCTATCTGCCCTACTCCTTTGAGCTTATATTCAACTGGATCTTCAATGGTCATGATGTTGCGCTCTTCGCTGTAGCTCTCCATCAATGCGCTATAAAGAGTTGTGGTCTTCCCACTTCCAGTTGGTCCTGTCACAAGAATAATGCCCTCAGGAAGAGAGGTGAGGCGGCGGAACTCGTCGAGACACGCTGGCAACATGCCCACCTCTTCGAGCTTCATTGCATTTCCCTTATCCAAGATACGGAGCACGATGCGTTCACCATGTGCAACAGGCACGGTGCTCACTCGGAAGTCGATTTCTCGCCCGCCCATCGTGAGTTTGATCCGCCCATCTTGAGGAAGACGGTGTTCAGCAATATCAAGGCGTGCGAGCACCTTAATGCGGGTGAGCAGCTGATTTTGAAACTCCGGTGAAGGGAAGTGTCGTGCTTGCAACACACCATCGATGCGGTAGCGCACCTTCAAGTCATTTTCAAAAGGTTCAAAGTGGATATCTGAGGCCCCTTGTTGAATCGCCTCGCTCAAAATCATGTTGAGTAGACGGATGATTGGAGCCTCTTCTCCTTTTGTCTCCAAAAGGTCGTACACCTCTTTCCGCTTTTCTTCGGAGGGGGAGCCCTTCGCTTTTTCACTCAGATCTTCAATAAATTGTGAGGTGGAACCCTCTTTTTGGTGGTAGCAGGCGTTTATTGCTTCGAGCAGCGCTTCCTGCTGCACGAAAACCGCCTTCACTTCTTTGTCGAATAAAAGAGCTAGTTCATCGATCGCATTGATGTTGAGCGGGTCTGCTGTTGCAACAACTACAAGGTTTTGCTCATTTCGTATGGGCAAAACCAGGTGCTTTTTTACAAAGGCATAAGGGAGGAGTTTTTCCACATCGGGGAGTAATATCTCACAGGTCAGCTCTTCCAAAACCTCCATTCCTAAAGATTCAGCAAGATGTATGGGGCTGGTTTCTGCTGACACGTTTTCTTATCTCCCGTCGTACTCTTCGATATGTTTTCGATACGGCGTCGTCGGGTTGCTTTTTCGCCCAAATAGGGCGGTCATGCTCCCTTGAAAAAAGCGCCGCTTTTCTTTTTTCTTCGCTTCGAGTAGCTCATGGAAAAACTCAGGAACATCGCCTGGACGCTTCTTTAGCTCCTCCATCCGCAGCTGCGCTTCGTCTTTGGTCGGATCGCCGATAATGCGCGGCGTGATGAAAAGGAACATCTCTGTACTGGTGTCACTCATATCGGTTGTACCAAAGAGTTTCCCAATTCCAGGAATTTCACCCAAGAACGGAATGCTATCTTTGTTGTCATGACTGTTCTTTTGACGCAGACCACCCAAGATGAGCGTCTCGCCGTCAGCAATGCGCACATGGTTTTTGATGTGGCGTCGCGTCACATCGGGGCGATCTTCCTTGTTCTTCTTTGTTGTATCGAATGAGATGTCTGTGTCAAGTGTGATGAACCCCTCTTCCATACTGATTGAAGGAGTCACTTCAATAATAATTCCGTACTGCGCTCGGTTGTACATCCGTCCATTCTTATCATTCGCTCCTGAGTCGATTGAGATCTCCTCCACAATAGCGAACGTAGCGGGTGTTTGGTTCATTGTCGTGATCGAGGGGCTCGCATTGATCTGGACATCGTCTTGCGAAAGAAGGAACTGGTAGGCGAGATCGTATGAGGGCACGCCACTCTTGCTCTTTCCTCGGCTCATGAAAAACTCCATGATGCCTGCTCCTGCGTGGGTAGGCGTCCAACTCAAGCCAGTTTCCACAGCCTTCTTCGCTGCATCTCCAATGCGGAGCAAGTTGAGACCTGACTTGTTTTTGTTCGTGATCTTTTTCTCAAAGAGAAGACACTCAATCTGCACCATCTTTTTTGGCACATCGAGCTTCTTTAAAAGCTCCTTGATTTTAGGAAGAGCATCTTGCTCTACCACCATAATGATTGCCCCTGTCTTCGCATCGACGATAAAGTTATTCCGTCCATCAGCTGTCTTATGTGACTTTTTCTCAGAGCCGGGCTTGATCGTTTTGGTCTCAACAGGAAGCTTTTTCTCTTCCTTTTTTTCCTCTTTCCTTGGAGCAATTGCTCCATCAATCTGCGCACCAGAGATGAGTAGGTCGTACACCTTTGCCAAAACAGTGGCAAGCTCTTCTGCATCACTGTGCTTCACCGTGTACCAAAAGACGGTCTTCTCTTGAGGATCCTCGATTTGACTCTCAATTTCTTTGATTAACTTCTGAGCCTTTTTTACGTCGTCCTTTGTTCCACTTAAGAAGAGAGAATGTGCCATGTTCTCAAGGGGCAAGACGCGCAAAGAAGAGCCCTCATCGCCAACCTTTCCATCGTGGAAGGCACTGAGCAAAATGCGCTCCATCTCTTTTGCGTCCATCTTGGAAAGTTGAACAACTTGGAAATCTTGGCTCGTGCTTCCAGTGCGCACAAAGGCGTAGAGCTTCATCAACTCCTGCACTTCTTGCATTGTCCCTGTGATGTAGAGCTTGCCACCAATGATTTCGATATCTGTAGTTGCCATATTAGAAAACTTTTGCAACACGGTTAGCGTTGCTCGTGGATCCGCACTGTCAGGCGTCAAGATATAGCAGATACGCGCTTGCGGTTGGAAAAGTTGAAGATCTTCAGGTTTGTCAAGAATAGCCTTCAATCCTGAGAGATCGTTGCGCATAAAGAAGAGCTCGCGGACATAGGCATTTAGCTGCTTCACCCCAATTCCATACTGCGATAAGATAAGTTCCAACGTCTCACTCCACGACTCTTTTGGAATGGGCAAGTTTGAGTTGAGGCTGCAGTGAATCATCCCAATCTCTGGAGGCACGACATAGAGGAAATCAGGCGCGCCGTAATCCATCACAAGCTGGAAGATCGAAGAGTCAGGCTGATGCCAAAGCGCATACGACTCACCCATGCTGCTCGCAGTTGCCTCTTTTCTCCATATCTCTTGAATTTGAGCGATGTCGATACGTAGAGCGTGCATCTCTTCAAGAAGGTCGCGGTATTCATTGTCAATCGCACCACGTGCATGCAACGCTTGTGCTCTTTGGAACATCTCAGCAAGTTCTTCTCGCTTTTGGGAAAGCGCCTCATTGACAAACTCCAAGCTCTCAATCTGATCGGGAGAGAGGTCGCTGAAAGAGTCAGCTCCGAAGACAAAGCTCTGCTTCTTCTCCTCAATGGTTTGAGCTTGCAGCGATCCTGCTGCCATCAATGTTGCAAGAAAGAGATTTTTCATTCTAAATCATCCTCAAAGTCAAAATGGTTGTATTGAAGTGTAGGAGGGACTGGCAGTGTGTAGGAATTTGCCAAGGCCCCACTAGACGATGTAGCGATCTCAACCGCCTCCATCTCAGAACGGGAAGCGTTGAATAGATGCCCAGTTAATACCTGCTTTCCATTTTGCTTTGTCAGTTTATCTAGAATCAGTAGCGGTCCTTGCAGCGATTGATCGACATAGCCATCGATTTTTTCAGCTGAGTCGAGTGATACCCAACCCTCATCCGTTAAAACAAGCCAGTCGTGTGGCTTGAGCGTGAAGCGCTCTTGGTGTGACTCAACAATGAATTTTGCCCAAGTCTTTGCTCCAATAAATTTAAACTCCTCTTCGAGATCGGGGAAGCCAGCCAAGTCCTTCGAACGCACAAGCGTTAAAAGAGTCTTTCCCTTGCCTTCTGGATCCCAAAGCTCAAATGAGATGAGGCGCTCCTCAATCTTTTTCACCACCATCAATGGGCGGTTCAACGTCTCTTCATCCTTGCTCACTTCCCATCTCTCACCATCCCATGAAAGGAAATCTCCTTCACAGATGAAGCAGCTGTAGGGATCGTCTCCCAAAAAGTCGATGCGCTCTTTGCCTAAAGCAAAGGCGTACTCCTCTCCTCCATGCCTCTCTAAGAAGCAATCTTGCCCAATCCAGCGCGCCTTTTGCCGAATTAAAAGAGTTGAGTCTACGCGGTGGCTATCAATCTCCCACCCAAGGGAGCGGAGGCGTGGAATCTCCTTTGCCTGAAGAGTAACGATGTGGTGTATAGAAGGAGTTTCTACGCGCTCACCGACCTCATCAATCATGTTCACGGTCACACCCAAAGCGCCACCGCGCTCAAGACGCACATCAAGCCACAAAGAAGTGGGGGTATCACTAAAGGCATATCCACCATTCGACACCTCATCGCCATAAATGCGCCCACTATCTGAAGCGGTAATGCGCACTCCTCGGTATGCCAAATAGATCGGCTTGCCCACTTCAAAGGCAGAGATCTTCTCCTCACCACTCAAAGAGAGGTGTACTAAAATTTTTCCACTAGGAACATCTGGCCGTTGCAATACGCCATAAAACTGGAGTTCATTGCGTAGATCAGGTAGCTGCATTTTTGGTTCACTCCACTTAAGCGCCAATGCTCCCTTTTCGATACAGTCGAGACAGCCGCCTCCAAACTCATTTTTTGGGAGACTCTTTGGTCCTGCTGACGATTGTGGGGGGGTCCATGCCTCCTTCTGAGGAATCACCAACAAAAAGGTAAGAAACAGAATGACAACTATTAGACCAGCTAAAGTGAGGTTAATAAATGGAAACCAACGCATATTAAAACCAATTAATCGCGGTAAGAATACCTCACATCAGCAAAAAAGATCAATTTATAAGTATTTTTATAGTGGTTTAAAAATTTGAAGTGCATCTATTCTCCGAGCTTTCTAATTCTCAAAGGAGACTGAAATGCGAAAAATTCTTTGCCTGTTGGCAACGAGCTTGCCGCTCTTAGCTGAAACCTTCCCTCCAATTCAAACAACTCAAGAGGTGCAAGAGGCTCTTAACTTTTTAACTGAGTCGAGCGATCAAGTTGGCTTTACATATAAGGGGAGTGTGGGAGCTCTCAATGGCCTCGATCTTCCGCTTAGCTACTACAGCACAGCCGATTATTGGGGAAAGTATGTAGGCTCTCTTCCTGGCAACGACTTGACCGTAGTCGATGTTTATAACTCTAATGACTACACGTTGACCCCTTCGCCCACTTCTCCTGGTGGTGATCTTCAAGTGGAGCGCGTCAACGTCTACAACGGCACGGACATCTATGATGCAGCGTGTTGGCAAATCGCGTTGGGTGTGTGTGGCAAAGCGGGGATGAAGTCAGTTTCTGGGCAAGATTTGTTCGCAATGGCAGCCAACCAAGATGTGCTGCTAAATGTTGGCTACGATGGCAATGCGCCGCAAGTACAGCCAAATGCCAACCGCGCAACCACACGCTCTGACGGCACATTTAGCTACAATGGTAAGTCGATCTCCTCTCCACCAAATGCCTACTTTTTTCGTATGGTGACGCGCAACTGGCTCTCCACAGATCCTTTCATGGGCACTTTGTACGCGCACTATGTGACGGCAAAAGATTTGCCTTCTAATCCGCAATACAAAGCAGGAAAGATCACTTGGCAAGATTGGAAACCAATTACAGGGGAAAATGCGTGGGCCTTTTTCATTGGGCCACTACAAGCTGCTTATTTGCAAAATGAAGGACAATATGTGCCGTTTCGTTCAGACGCTGTACAAAATGCAGTGGGCGCTCTTTATGCCTTGCGCTGCATGCAGTCAGAGATTGGCGCTATTTACTATGCGTGCAAAGGCTCTTTGGGCAACCAAGGCGATCAACCTGTCAATCCGTATGATGTCTCAGTTGAAAACAACGCCTCTGCACTCGGCGGCATGCTGATCTTCCAACAAATTTTGGAAGATGAGCTCGCACATGAGCAACTTTCTTCCTCAGATAAAGCTGCTGTGCAGCAAACGCTTGCAGAGATCAAAAGCGTAATTCACGGCGGCACCACACCGCAAGGGAAGCAAACAAAAGGGTTGCTCTCCTTCTTTCAAAATGAGGCATGGAATAGCTCTGCTGGCATCTTCTACCAAGGAGGTGATGCAAACAATCCACAGCTTGGCACCAATTGGAAACCTACAACTGAACCAAAAGCTGTAGATGTGAGCACGTGGGGTGTTGTTGTTTTGGGACAGCCCCAAATCGATGCATGGCATGGCTTTGGCACTGCATACAACATTTGGGAAAATGTGAAAACATGGGGAGCCTTCTATGGACCTGGTGGTGAGCTTTGGGGTGTTGGCTACTCTGATGAAGATGGAAATGGGAAAGGGGGTGACTACAACAAGGGGATCATTTCTGCTGAATGGACTGCAGGCGCTATCAACATGTTGCGCTGTATGATTGTGCAATATAGCGCCTCAAGCGAGCCTGCTGCTAAGCAATATGTGGCCGCTTTACAAGCAGACCATGACTCAATGTTCAAGTATTTGATGACGTTACGCAGCGACCAGTATGTGCATACACAAGCGTATGACGCGGTGCGTCCAGCTGACTACGACACACTTGTACCAATTCCAAGCGGGAAGCTAGCGTTTATTTATGCAAGTAAGCGGTACATGATTCCGTTTGGGTGGTATGCGAATCCATTGCCGAGCACCACTTCCACTGCGTGGGCGTTGATGTTGCACTTCAACTTCAACCCTTTCAAAGCGGGTGGTGGCTACGATTCCCACACCTTTTGATTGTGGAGGGGGCTCTGTGGCGAGCCCCCCTTTTTTTTGAAGTTTAGAAGTTGAGCACGCCACTTACAAAGAAGGCTTTTTCGTTTGCCCAACGCCCTTCAACAGTGACCCCAGCAAGGTCGCAGAGAAGAGCTGTTATCCCAAGATTCCAACCTACCAGCTTTTTTGCTTGCATTTCACGGAAGCTAAGGCCTTCGTTCAAATTTCTTGAACGGTAAAAGTTGACGCCAGAAAAGTTGATTCCTGTGTAGGGAACAAAAGAGAGGCCGCCATTTGTTGAAAATGTGTAGGCAGCTCCTATTCCTGCTTCCCACTCTTTATAGTCATCTTGGTCATCCGCAGAGAAGTAGGTCATAAAACCATCATCTGTTTGTGCGTAGTAGTTCATGTCAGAGCGAGTGTAGAAATATTGCCCTTGCACACCAACATAGAAACAGTCGCAGTGCCATAGTGTGATGCGTCCACCACCACTGTAGGACATTGAAGGAGTGTAGTTGACCTCTGCATCAACTGCTGCGTTGTTGACGACAAATAGTCGACTATCCCCTCGTAGATGGAGGTTTGTTACACCTACAGTTCCGAAAAGATCAATCCAGTCGAAAAAGTTAAGGACAAGCATCCCCGCATTGGTAGAGAGGGAGAAGTCTTGGATATCACCACGCCCTTCACTCGGCTTCACCTCAAGGTGGCGGTTGAAGACATAATCTCCATAAAAACCAACGCGTACGTTAAACCAGTCGCAAAAACCACTACACAAGCTGTTTGAGTAGAGTGAAGCGGCAGCGGGGTTTTGCATTGGCAATGCAAAAAGTGAAGAGGTAAAGAGCATTAAAGCTAAAACGTATTTCATATTTATTCCTTTTCAATGGGTTGTGTGTTTTTTTAAAAAAGAGGGCTAGAGCGACTCCCGAAAATGCAACGACCATACAGGTCACCATGCTCACATGAAAGCCGTGCATAAATGAGGCGTGCGCAATGACAGGAACAGCGAGGTTAACTACTGTGAAATCGAGGTTGAGCATGACACTTAAAAGACACATGGTGGTGAGCACCCACCACTTTCGCGATCCATCCATGCCATATATGTAACATAATTATTCTTATTGTCGAATCAGTTATGTGAGCGCTGGCAAATAATTTACCTTGTGGAAATGCTCTGCTTGATCTTTTCAATCAGCTCATCGAACTTAGGGGGCTTGATGAGATAGGTGATGTTGTTTCTTTTGGGGAGCTTACTCCGATCAAAGTTGACAAGGCCTGTGATGAAGATCACAGGCACTGCTTCAGGAACATGCTGGCTGATTTCAATGCCATCCATATCGGGAATTTGGATATCTAGTAAAGCGATGCAAGGGCCATCTTTTAGCTTTTCTAGAGCTTCTTTTCCAGAGTATGCAACAACGACATTGAATCCAGCTTGCTCAAGGCGAAATTGCATGATCGTGACGAAGTCTGGATCATCATCCACAACTAAAACGAGTGCTTTGTCGCTCATCCTTTTTTGACTACCTTTAAATAAAATGTAAAAACGGAACCCTTTCCAACTTCAGAAGCGCAGGTGATACGTCCACCATGTTCAGTGACGATTTTTTTTGCAATAGAAAGGCCTAGCCCAGAGCCGTACTCAATAAACACATCGCGCGCTTGGAAGAAGGGGTCAAAGATTTTTTCCGTCAAGTCGGGTGGACACCCCTCTCCTGTATCTGCGACAGAGATAGCGACTTCATTTCCTTCTAGTTGAGAAGAGAGTGTGATGCTTCCCTCTTTTGTGAATTCCACAGCGTTTTCAAGAAGATTTGTGAGCACTAAGGCGAGGCGTGTTTTATCGCCATAAATAGTGGGAGAGGGCATATACAGGTCAATGTTGAGCTGGAGGAGCTTCTCTTCGGCGCTATTTTTGATAAGGGAAAAACACTCTTCGAGCAGCTCATTTAGAGGAAAATTCGTCTTCTCCACAGACTCCACTTGGTAGTCAAGAATAGAGTGAAGCATTCTAGCTATTTGGTGTGCATTTTTTTCAAGGAGTAGCACAAGCTTGTAGAGCTCTTCAGGGAAATCTTTTTTCTGCATGGCAAGTGCTTCAGCACTTTGTTCCATGGTAGAAATGGGAGTGCGCAGTCTGTGGGATAGAAGAGAGATAAACTCGAGCTGTTGTAGCGCGAAGAGCTCTTGCTTTTTTGCAAGCTCAAGAGATGCTGTGATGTCGCGGATCACAATTGCAAAGCCGTTGAAGCTCCCTTTGTTGTCAATCAAAGGAGAGATATTGAGGAGCAACCTCTTCTCTTTTTCCCCTTCGAAGGAGGTCTCAACAGAGCGAGAGCGCCTCTCTTCTTTGGCGTGGGAGAGTGCATTTTTCACACCTTCCAAAATGAGTACACCTTTGACATCGCGGGACTCGAGAATCTCTTCAGCTCTTTTGTTGGAAAAAACCACATTCTCCTGAACATTCACACGGACGATACCATCTTGAGAGAACTCCACGATTTCCGCGAGAGAGGTGAGGTTTTGAATAAACGTGACTTGCTCATGGATGTCGCTATGTAAACCGACGACAATAAGGGGGTGGTTGAAGCGGTCTCTTTCAGTGATTTGCGCCTCTTCGCGCACCCATCGCCATTCATTTTCACCTGTTTCAAAGCGGAATTCAATGTTGAATTTATCTTTTTTTCCGTTGCGGATCTCATCAAGGTGCGCTTCATATCGTGCGCGGTCATCTGGGTGAATAAGAGGAAGAGGGTCGAGATTTTCT
>JACKPM010000008.1 GCA_024233495.1 Chlamydiales bacterium | reverse complement strand
CCCACGTGTAGGGAGGGCGTTCTTAGAATATTCTACTCAACTGAGAGAACGTAGTATGCAGGGAAGGCAAAGTGGTTGTTTGGACGGGGGGCCACACGCACGGTGACGTTACGTCCTATCATCTTCTGCAGGTTTACTCGTGTGCTATATAAGAAAGCCACAGGTTGGTTCTCTGTCTTCAAGAGGAAGTCGCCGGGAAGGTTCTTCACAGGCTTGTTATATGCTTCTACCATGCCGCTTAGATAGACCGCATGGAGATCTTCAGAGCGATAGAAGTCCTCAATGGAGTCTTCGCCATTTGCAGCAGCCCATAGGTGAAATAGTGCCTCTTCCAAAGGCTCCCAAACAGACATTTTGTCCGTCATCTCATCGTCGCCGAGCGTTGCCGCAAGACCCATTGTAGCGATTGCCGCATCAGCGATGTCTGCAACTGCATTCTCCTCATGCACGCGCTGAACGTTGATGCCAAGAGCTGCAAGTTGGTCAATGTGTTCTTGGTTAAACTCTACTCTAGAAGCTGTGTTACTTGCGCGGCTCTCCAAGAAGGCAATTTTCTTTTGAGTGTAAAGCTCTTGAACTAGGCGAGAGGCATCTTCAGCATGAGCCACGATGTCTTTCAAATCAGTGTACTTTGTAGTCAAATTGTTGAACTTGCTGTGTACGTTTTCGATTTCGATTTGTGGGAAAGATTTTTGAATCTCTCCTTGCGCATAGAGAAATGCAGCGCTTAAAAGGTGCGTTGCTTCGTGGTGACGCGCTTCATGCTCTTTCACCATTGCAATGTCGCCTTGCTTCTCAACATACTCTTTTGCAATGTAGAAATGCGCAGAGTCGGGAAGCTCTACCTCTAGCCACTTGCTATTGATGTCGCTCACAGATGAAGAGACACGATCGCCAGTATTCAGACGTGCCACAACAGGTGCTTCAATGTCTGGATAGAGGCGCACGTTGACACGCTCTCCCTCAATCACATTATCGAGCACAAATGTGCGGAAAACATATCCTTTTGTCCCACGTGGGGGGGTGACAGCGTAATAGTCGTTCTCTTCTCCAACAACGCCAAAAAGCTGTCCTGGAGTGGTTTCACACACAACATGCCCCTCTAAGTTGGGCTGTGTGCGCAAACGCACTTTAGATCCCATCACCGAACCTGTGAATGGGTCGAAGGCACTCTCGTTAGCCATCAATGTTGCACCGCTTAGGGCAACAAGCGCGATCATTGCTGCAAGCAACTTGGTCATGAACTTTCTCCGTTTACTTTATTCCCGAACCGACGTTTTAACCTGTCGTACCGAATAAATCAAGAGGAAAGTACAGCCTTAATATGTTCGCAATGAGGATGGCCGCAAGTGCAGCCAACTGGAGTTCCTAAAAAGACATTGTAGTGCTCTTCAGAATCGATAGGGTTAGTCACAGTATAAAGATTATCGCCGCTCTTTTTGATCTCCCAAGAACGGAAGGTCAAATCTTCTTCGGTGACGGGCTCCAACTCTTCAGCCTCCTGGCCATGAATCGCTCTTGCAAGCTGGCAGTGTGTGCAGTTGCAGTGTGGCTCGGGCTTAGGAAACGCCTCGAGTTCTCCGCCAGTGACCATCCTAGCAACGCCAGAGATCTTTTCGAGCACCTCTTTAGGGATATCGGGTGCGTTTGCTTTTGACTGATCGTGACTCATGACATCAGTCAGATTCTCCATTCCAGGCATTCCAAGGCCAATTTTAAGGCCAGAGATTTGCTCAGGCATAGGAAAGGCGCTGCCCTTCCTTTGCTCCAAATGCTTTAAATGAGAGCTAAAGACAATATCAATAATAGAAGGGTCGAGGTTTGGAATCTCAATTTCACGTCCATCAGCTAGATGAAGCTGCAAAACAAGCTTGTTTGTCTCCAGTTCTGGGCGGGTCTGAATAAATGTAACCTGATCCCAAGAAGCTGAGACATAAGGGGGAATGCAGATGATATTGCTGTCGATTTTGGCTTTCATACTCTCACCTCCACACTATCTACTAACCAGTATAGAGGAAGCAAGTTTTTTAAGCAATCTGTTTTTAGCGCTCTGAATATCAGAGTGCTAAATATAACTCTATCTCTTTGGGAAATATATTCTTAAATTTTTTATTTGCCAAATTTGGGAGTTGAGGATACAGTGCGGTCATATGAGCTCAGAAGTGCGAAAAACCTTTGTTTTAGATGCCAACACACTCCTCCACGATCCAGATGCTCCTAAGGCTTTTGGGAAGAACGATGTAGTTGTTCCTCTCGCAGTCCTTGAGGAGTTAGCGACGATAAAGAGGTACCGTGATGAATTGGCAAAAAATGCGCGGCAGTGTTTGCGCTACTTTGATTCGTTGAAGGAAATTGGGGAGGGGGATCTCCATAAAGGGGTGATGCTGGAGTCGGGGACAAGGATCCGGATCCAGCTTGAGGTGAAAACCAATTATAGCCCCAACTTTTCGCTTCCGCTCAACTCCGTCACCTACCGCATTTTGATGGCGGCCTATCTTCTTGCTGAGAAAGGAGAGAAGGTGGTGTTTGTCTCAAAAGATTTGGCCATGAGGGTCAAAGCGGAGGCGATGGGGTTGGAAGCGGAGGATTATGTCAACCAGAAGTATTCGTTTGAGACCCTCTATCAAGGATATCGACGCATTGACATGCCGAAGCATGACATCGATCTTTTTTACAAAGATGGGCGTGTGAAGGCAGTAGGGGAGGATTTTGCTCCCAACGAATACTGCGTCATGCACTCTCCTGAGAATACTTCAGCTGTAGCAAAATACGACGCCATTTCAAAGCACTTTGTGCCTCTCATCAAGCTTCCCAATAACATTTGGGGGGTCACACCGCTCAACGTGGAGCAAAAGTGTGCGCTCGATCTCTTGATGCGCGATGACGTGAAGCTTGTCACCCTTATCGGTCCTGCTGGAACAGGAAAGACACTTCTTGCACTCGCCTGTGGGTTACGCAAAGTGTTTGATGAAGGGATTTACCACCGCATCTTGGTGAGTCGCCCCATCGTTCCTCTTGGGAAAGATATTGGATATCTTCCTGGACTAAAAGAGGAGAAGTTGATTCACTGGATGCAGCCAATCTACGACAACCTCGAGTTTTTGTGTGACTCGACAGGAAGTAATGAGAGTGAAACATTGCGCTGGGTGAACGAGAGTAAAAAGTTGGAGATGGAGGCGGTTACCTACATTCGTGGCCGCTCACTGCCTAAAATCTACATGATGATCGATGAGGCGCAAAACCTCACGCCTCACGAAATGAAAACGATCATCTCCAGAGCTGGAAAAGACACCAAAGTGGTGATCACAGGTGATCCAACGCAAATCGACAACCCCTACTTAGATCGCAATTCAAATGGACTCACCTATTTGGTAGGGCGTTTCCGTGATCAAAAGATCTTTGGTCACGTGATGATGGAAAAAACAGAGAGATCAGAACTCGCAGGCATTGCCGCGGAAATCTTATGAAAACCCTGCCTTCTTTGCTTATTGAATCATTCACCCATCTTTTCCCCGAAACATCATTCTCGCTCTCACTAACCCGCAAGGGGTTAGCGTCGGACTCTGCATTTAGCTTCGGTAAAAATCTTGGGAAAATCTTTAGCAACCAATTCAGGCAGTGTTTTCTATGAAAAAATGGGCCTTTGTTACACTTTTCGTTGTTTTTGCACTCCTGCTCACCACTCGTATCTTTATCCCTCTCAAGACAGGACAAAAGCCGCTAATTTTGGAGCAGGTACGCCCAAGTGTTCCTCCGCCTTGCTACGAAACCACCGCCGAAAAGTTACTCGATGAGGAGAGGTTTTCTGCTGTTATCGAAATGCTAAGTGAGCAAAATGGGATGCCGGCTTCTGATGTGCGCTCTCTTGTGCTCACTACGTTACACAACATTCAAACCAAGATTCCTTTCCACTTTTGTGGGGAGTACTACAACGTACTTTGCCTCCCAGAGCCAACCAAACAGTTTGAGGTGCATAAACGCTTGCATCTAGCGGACTCATCTTTGGGAGTGCCCATCTACCTCGATGTGCGTGTCTATGACGCACCAAAAGAGGTCGTCCTCCATCAACTCTTCTCTTCTCTTGAAGGCACTTTCGAAGAGAGACAGTGTGAAGAGGGGTATTGCTTTGTTGGAAGGGGGAAGCGCATCTTCCGCGACACTGACCCAACACACGGCTTTGCTGCAGCACAAGGGGAGCGCGGCCTCTATTTTCATCTAAAGGAAAAAGATGAGAAAGTTTACGTTGCCTACACTGAGGCGCCGTGGACAGATTTTGAGAAGATTCAGTTATAACGTTCGACTAGCCATTCGTAACAGATGCTCTTCCCAAATGTATAGGTGGTGTCGTCAAATTTTCTCCTTTGTCAGCCGGATCTTTTCTGCCAAAATGCGCCCTCGCAACTTCGGAAGTAGCGCTTTGGCTACTCCCTTCGCTTTCGATTGCGCATTTTGCCTAGAAAATCTCTCGCCTCACAAAGGAGAAAATTTGACGACACCATCTAGTCAAATCTATTGAAAATTTTACAAATTCGTGCCAGATGGCAAAGCCAAAGTAAGGGCAAAGTTTGAGATAGACCATTTATGGTCTATGAGAACGAGCGTGATCTTTTGCGAAGTCAAATGGCATGGATTTGTAAAATTTTCAACAGATTTGACTATAAAATCGAAATAGGTGGTAAAGCCATCAGCATACATTTTTTTTCTGCATCTTCTCTGGAGGTGCACCTAGTTGCTGAATAGTCGCTCCTCTCTCTGGCCACCTTAAAGCGCTTTTTCTCGCGCAAGTGGTCGACGATACAGCGGCAAAAGAGGCGCTGCAAAAGACGTACGTTTATGACCCTGC
Organism: Chlamydiales bacterium; assembly: GCA_024233495.1. Classification (GTDB taxonomy): domain Bacteria; phylum Chlamydiota; class Chlamydiia; order Chlamydiales; family JAAKFR01; genus JACKPM01. The sequence goes on along the minus strand of JACKPM010000008.1, from coordinate 50,700 downwards.
TAAATATCCAGTCGTCCACGCATTTTGGAAGTTAAATCCCCCTGTGACTCCATCGATATCGAGGATCTCTCCTGCAAAGTGGAGCCCGGGGCAGAGTTGGCTCTCCATCGTGCGAAAGTCCACCTCATTAAGTGCTACCCCACCACATGTGACGAATTCCGCCTTATTGGTGGTTTTTCCCTCAATCTGGTAGCGCTGCACTTCTTCGTTGAGAGCGCGCCGCAGCCGCTTAGGGAGAGGAGCTCTCCACCGGATCTCAAGTGGGGTGTTATATTTTTTCTCATGAAGGTAACGGGCCCCCCAAGCGGAGAGCTTGAGGATAGCAGGGCCGCTGAAGCCAAAGTGCGTGACCAAGACTGGCCCACACTGTTTCAACTTGGTGCCTAGCAGTGAGACTGTACAGTCAGGCGCCACCACTCCAGAGAGCTCTTTTAGCGGTGAAGAGGGTACATTAAACGTGAATAGAGAGGGGATGGGCTCGACAACAGTGTGGCCGAAAGAGGCAGCCCACGCATGTCCCTGCTTAGAGCTTCCAGTTGCCAAAATCAACTTACGGCACCTATAGTCGCCTAAATAAAACCAGCCATCCTTTTTTACAATCTCTTGGATTTTTTGCTGATAGCGCACTTCTACGCCACGCAATAGGCAATCGATGATTGTTTCAGAGCGGTCTGTTGTGGGGAACATACGCCCATCGTTTTCAGCCTTAAGCTCAACGCCTCTCGAAGCAAACCATTCAATTGTATCATGGGGACCGAAGCGATGGAAGGGGCCCAAAAGCTCCTTGCTTCCACGAGGGTAGTTTTGGATGAGATCTTTGGGTTCAAAACAGGCGTGCGTGACGTTGCACCGCCCCCCGCCTGAGATGCGCACTTTTGCTAGGGGAACTGCAGCTTTTTCAAGAACAAGGGCATTCGCCTTTGCGGCTGCGAACATTCCCGCAGCCCCAGCTCCAACAACGATGCACTCACGCTCTTCTACCACGATTTTGCTGTCTCTTCTTCTGTCCAAAGTTTGGAGATCCAGAAGACTTCTTCCGTCCGTAGCCTGGAGATCCAGAAGACTTCTTTTGTCCAAAGCTTGGAGAATCAGAATGCTGCTTTCGTCCAAACCCCGGGGAATCAGAGCGCTGTTTTCGTCCAAAGCCCGAAAAATTAGGGCGTTTTTTCTTTTCAAAGCCTGAGGAATTAGAACGCTGCTTTCGCCCAAAGCTTGGAGAATCAGAGTGCTTCTCTTCTCTAAAGTTTATAGATTCTGAATGCTTCTTCTTTCCAAAGCCTGAGGAATTAGAACGCTGCTTTCGTCCAAAGCTTGGAGAATCAGAGTGTTTCTCTTCTCTAAAGTTTATAGATTCTGAATGCTTCTTCTTTCCAAAGCCTGAGGAATTAGAACGCTGCTTTCGTCCAAAGCTTGGAGAATCAGAGTGTTTCTCTTCTCTAAAGTTTATAGATTCTGAATGCTTCTTCTTTCCAAAGCCTGAGGAATTAGAACGCTGCTTTCGTCCAAAGCTTGGAGAATCAGAGTGCTTCTCTTGCCTTGAGTTAGGAGATTCTGAACGCCTTTTTTGTTTAAAGTTTTGAGATGAAGAAGCTTTTTGTCTAGCAAACTGTCGTGGGCCAGATGCCTTTTTGTGCACCCTTTCCCTTTTCGGTTCGGCCATGCTTGGCTCAAGACCAGCAATTTCACTGACCGTAATAGCGCTGCCTTTCAACTTCTCGATGCGCTTGAGCATCATTCCATCCCCCCGCTGTACAAAGCTGAAGGCCGAGCCAGTGGCTCCCGCTCTTCCTGTGCGTCCAATGCGGTGGATGTAGTCTTCTGGATTGGTGGGCAAGTCAAAGTTGATCACGTGTGTGATCGTTGGCACATCAAGTCCACGCGCTGCCACATCAGTTGCCACCAGGATTTTTACTTTCCCCTTACGCATTAATCCAATCGTGCGTGTGCGCTGTCTCTGGTTGAGATCGCCGTGCAAAGCTGCCGCACTGTGCCCCTTCTCTTGCAACTCCTCTACAAGTTGTGCCGAATGCCTCTTGGTGGAAGTGAAAATAATTGTATGATTGACACCCTCTCCTGCCAAAATATGCTCCAGCAAGCGATTCTTATGCTTTAAACTGTCAACGTAGTGGAGTGTTTGCGTGATATGGTCATTTTTGGCGGCATCAGCCTTTACTTTGATCTCAAGAGGATTGTGCATCCACTTGTCTGAGAGTTTCATCACCACACCTTCCAAAGTAGCGGAAAAGAGAAGTGTTTGCCGTGTGCTAGGCGTTGCTTGGATAATTTCTTCTACAGGTTCAGCAAACCCCATATCCAACATGCGGTCAGCCTCATCCAATACCAAAAGATCAAGGTTGGAGAGGTCCACTTGCTTTTTTTTCATGAAATCGATCAGGCGGCCAGGGGTGGCAACCAAAATGTCATGTGGCTTTGAGAGGTCACGGATCTGCTTATGGTATGGAACGCCGCCCACAATGCACACCACCTTAGTGCGCTGCAAAAACTTACTATAATTTTCAGCCTGCGTTGTGATCTGCATTGCCAGCTCACGTGTTGGGGCCAAAACTAAAATGCGGGGGTCTCTTCCCTCTTTGCGAACCGTAAGAAGGTTCAATGCAGGTAGAAGAAAAGCAGCCGTTTTGCCCGTTCCTGTTTGTGCTGAAGCGCGTATGTCGAAGCCCTTCAAGATCTCCGGAATTGCCTGCAGCTGAATTTGAGAAGGTTCGGGATAGGCAACTGCCTTCACGATTTTGGGATGTAACCCTAAGTTTTGAAAAGTCATGGCAAGAGTTTACCATATTCAAACAATGAAAGATATCTCCATCTCATTTCCCTTGCTGAAAACATGCAAGTAAATTAAGTTTATTACATTCTTAACCACCAGGGGTGCCTTTTTAGGCTGAGAAACACCCTTAAAAACCCGAAATTGAGGTTTTTTCGTTAGATGGTGTCGTCAAATTTTCTCCTTTGTCAGCCGGATCTTTTCTGCCAAAATGCGCCTTCGCAACCTCGGAAGTAGCGCTTTGGCTACTCCCTTCGCTTTCGATTGCGCATTTTGCCTAGAAAATCTCTCGCCTCACAAAGGAGAAAATTTGACGACACCATCTAGATTCAGAGGAGATTTCTTGAAGATTTTTGGGATTTTTTCCGTAGGAAAGGGCCTTGAGCCCTTTTCAAGGAGAAAAGCACAGAAAGATCGGGAAAGATCCCTGAAGATCACGAAAATAAACCGAATGTTTCAGTTGGGGTCTTGCTCAAAACTATGGCTGACCTCGATTGCCCCGAAGTGGATTATTTTAGCGTGAAAGTTGCTCTGTCAAAAGTGACAAACCCTATTAAAGAAGATGTGTGGGGAGTAGCAGGTTTGGCAAAAATTCGCCTAAAAACGCGCCACCGCCTCCTTGTGAATGGATACGGAACTGACTTTAAGATAGAAAAAAGGAATAGATGATTTGGAATGCAACCATTGCCTTGACAGAAGGTTATGTGTTTTAGTAAATAATTACCCAAATGTCATTTTTTGATTTAACAGGAGCTGAGTGGATCACGCAAATGCGTGTTGCTGAGGGAGCAGATATTTTCACCCCTTTTTCTCATTGCCGTGCAGAGAGTGAGTTAATGGATCTTCTTCTCTCTCCCTATTTTTCCTACCTTAAGCGCTCTCCAAAACTCTATCTGCGGCCAGGGCCTTCCCCAGGGCAGCACTCTGTGCATGCAGCTGTGGATATTCCAAAAGGAGAGGTGGTCACAGAGTATTTAGGGGAGTGGTCGCATCTCCCTGCCCTGTCGTCAAGCTACCAGTGGGGTCCGATCAACGGGTTGCACTTTCGCAATTTTGGGGGGATGGTAGAAGACGGCTTCCCAAATCTTGGGGCCTTCCACCTTTACCATGTAAGAGGAATTCCTCTAAGAGTCATCTTCGTAGCGCTAGAAGACATTGCACAAGACGATATGCTAACGATCCACTATGGTATGAATCACTCTGTCAAAATCTACTTTCATCAAGAGTACCGTTTGGAGGCTATGTCTCATTTCTTTTCCGCATCCCCCTTAGAAAAATGCGTCAAACGGATTCAGGAATTAAAAAATAGAGGGCCAAAAGAACTTGGGTGGAAAAAAACATTGGAACTTGAAGATCTCACCTGCAAAGTTCGCTATCTTTTTCAAACTCCCTCAGCTCTGATGCATCTTCTCGATCGTAAAGTAATCACACGCAAAGAGGCTTTCGCTTTCTATGATCAAGCTGATTGCCGCTACTTTTTTCTAGGTTTCCCTTTTTCGCCTAATCGAAGGCAGGAAGAGGTGATTGAATACATGAATTTAATCAGGCACTGTAAGAAACCGGCAATACTTTTGCATCAAATTCGACAACGGATCTATTTTCTCTACTATTTATCGGGAGAAATTGATGAGAAGGAAGCTATTTTATGGAATGAAGCTTTTGATGCTATTCTAAGAGAGGATCAACTTGCGTGCGCCCTCATGTTTGAACGCTCTACTCACAAAAGGGAATTAGTGCGGGCAGCTCTTCACTATGCAAAAGAGCAGAATTCTACACTTGTTCCTTGGCTGCAATGTTTGTTGCTCCACGAGCCCTCCACCCCACTTTCTCCGACAGGGTAGGGTGTGTCACTGAACATTTTTTAAACCACTATCTAGTCGTTCCTGAAAAAGTCCCCTCGGTGTAAAACGCGCTTTTCCCTGCAGTGATTGCTATTTTTCATCGCATAAACTCGCAAGGGGTTTAGATGGTGTCGTCAAATTTTCTCCTTTGTCAGCTGGATCTTTTCTGCCAAAATGCGCCCTCGCAACCTCGGAAGTAGCGCTTTGGCTACTCCCTTCGCTTTCGATTGCGCATTTTGCCTAGAAAATTTCTCGCCTCACAAAGGAGAAAATTTGACGACACCATCTAGATTCTCCAAGCGTGAGTTTGACGGCGTAGCCAAAATCATCGTTTCTCCCTCCAAGGGTGCGCGAGCAAGTGCAAGGGGCATGAAGCTATCTTGCAAATTTGAATTTAACATTTATGATATAAATCATTGACTTTCAATAAGTAGATTGCTTTTTCTGAGCGGACTATCTAAAAAGCTCGCTGTCGTTTATCCACGTCGTAACTCACAGTGACATTGATGTAAGCGAGATAGAGCGTTAGGGGAATAACAGAGGCAGCAGCGAGCGCTTCCATTTCAGCGGAGATAGTTTGCGCAAACCCCACTTTTGACAGGCATTGTACTCTAATCGCGCATAAGTCAAATCAAACCACTAAACAAAAGCGTCCTCGAAAGGCTTGGAAGGTGAGACTTTGCCTTGCTCCTTTACCACATGCCTGAAATATTTATTATAAAAATCAAATTGTAAAAAATAGTCACCGTCTGGCGCCCGTTCGATTTCTTCTGCTGTCTTGATTGGGAAAGAGAATTCGAGACCGCTGAAAGTTTTAAAGATAATCAACCGCTGGGGACTAGTTGTGAATATTCTGGACATCATGCTTAAAAAGCCGCCACCTGAACTAGGGGCCTCAAAACATGCATATTCACCCGGCTTTAACTGGTCCCATACATCCCGTTGCTCCGGATACTTCGCTCTGTCTTCTAGATCCGCTCTGCGCGTAGGGTTAGCAGAAGAGGAAGAAGCGGCTGCCTCAGCAGGAGCACCAGCAGAAGCAGAAGAAATGGCTGCCTCAGCAGCAGCAGAAGCAGCGGCTGCATTAGCAGGGGCAGCAGTAGAGGAAGAAGGGGCAGCTGCGTAAATAGCAGAAGAGGCTTTCTCTTCACTTGCTTTGGGAGTGTATCTAGCTTTTAAGAAGGCGAGAGCCACCGCAAGAACTATACCGCTGCTGATTGCCGTTACTGCAATGCAACCCTTCTGGCCGAGTGCTTGGAGAACTTCAGAGCTCGCTCCAAGACTCCCTAGACAACCGGACACAATACCGCCAATACCCAAAATAGCAAGAGCGATCAAAGTAATTTTAAAAGCGCGGCTTGGCTCTTTTCTTTCAGAGGTGGAAGGGGGCATAGCGCCAACTATTTTTTCACAATGCATGCAATACTCTCTCAGGTTCTATAGTTTAGATATATTTTAAAGAAATAGAGGTTGTCTTGCAAGAAAAAGGTTATGTTGAATTTCGAGAGCTTTTTGCAGCACAAAAAATGCAATGTTCCCAACTCTTAGAGAAAGCTCAGCTCCACAGGGGGGGGCCAACATACCTAAAGGGGGTAGGCAGAAGTGGGGTTTGTGGGCTGTGTTTCCAAAGTCTGAAATGGGCAAGTTTTTAGAAATGGATGCAAAATGATATTTATAAACACTGGTTTTATGGGAAATCAATAGATTTATCCAAACAATTGGATAACAATCACCTTTGGGGATTTTGCTCCAAGTTGACCGATCTCGAGTGCCGGCTTCTGAGGAGATCATCAATCTGCGAAAGACACTGCCCCTACTATTTAGGTGTCGACGGCGACTTCCGACGAGATTTGTTGTCCACTACGAGCTTTGTCCTTACAAAATAGGCATCGAGGAGGTTGTCGAACCCTCCAAAGGATTGCCCAAGTTGTCGAACCCTCCCAGCATTCAATAGGGGCAAAATCAGCCAAAAGGCTCTCAAAACTCGACTTATTTAACAATGCCGGGTTTGTGTAAAATAGCCCGTTGAAATGGAGGTGGAGAGACGCATTCAGAACTTTTGATTGGAGGAAACTAGAAAAATTGACTACTCTTTTTTTGAGTCAGTCAATCACAAGAAGGTTTTAGAGTTGTCAGTATACGTTGCTTTATTTCGTGGAATAAATGTTGGTGGAAAAAACAAAATTTCTATGAAATCATTAATTAAGATCATCGAAGAGAATGGATACACCGGAATCCGGACTTATATCCAAAGTGGGAACGTGTTATTTCAGGGTTCTCATTCTAAAGCGAAGAAGTTTTCAAAAATCATAGGTCAAGCGATCCAAGATCATTATGGTTTTCACCCAGATATTCTCATTATAGATAGCAAGCAGCTTGAGCAATCAGTGAATGCGAATCCATTTCCTCAAGCAGAAAACCATCCAAAATCCCTTCATCTCTATTTTCTGGACTGCTTACCAAAACATTTTAACATAGAAAAGTTGAATAAATTAAAATCCGCTAATGAGTCCTTTCAGATAATTGACCGGGTTTTCTATCTTCATGCTCCGGATGGGATTGGTCGTTCAAAGTTAGCAGCTAAAATAGAAGTCTTGCTTGGAATCAAGGCAACTGCGCGCAACTGGAATACTGTATTCAAATTATTGAAAATATGTTCCGAAATTCCCCCACAGTAGGTTTAGGGTATTTATTTTATAGGAGGTCGTTGTGAATTATCAAGTAGCAATAAAGTTGCCAACCTTCCCCCAAAGACCATTTGTCACTACAAATAGGCATCAAGGAGGTTGTCGAACCCTCCCAGCATTCAATCGGGGCAAAATTAGCCAAAAGGCCCTCAAAATTCGACTTATTTAACAATGTCGGGTTTGTGTAAAATAGCCCGTTGAAATAGAGATGGGGAGAATCGAACTCCCATCTTTGATAAACTCCATATTAGCAACTGACTTGACTATAAAGATAACAAAATAAAAAAAACTGACAGAAATAACAGATCTCAATTTGGGCTATTAGAATAATTTATTGACAAAATAAATAGGAGAATGATAGAAATAAAAATGAATTATTTTAAGAAGATTTGATGAAAGCCTTATTAAGGTTATTATTTATACTCTTCTTAAATCAAAAGAGGTTATATGGTTTTTCTGCTTCACAAAACAGGGCATGGTCTATCTGAGCTAGGGCATATAGGAAGCGTAGTAGATGTCATTCGCGCAGTTCTCCCGCAAGAAGTAACCTCAAAGCGGTATAATGCAAATGATTTTAAAATGGCATTTGAACTGGCTACCCCTAAATCTATTCCATCTCTTGGAGAATCGGTAATTGTAAACGGGTATTGTTACGCAACCTCAACAGATGCTAATTCTTTGGAGTATGGGCAGACAATTAGCGGGCAGGAATTCACCACCGGGGGGATTTTTATAGTTCCTGTAGAGGCTCTTGCAAGCCATGAAGTAGAAATTAATGAAACAAAATCGATGATAGATTTTTATAATGAATTGTATGCACAGGTATCGCATCCATTTGCATTCGGAGGGATTTTTCATTTCTCTACTTTTCATGGAGTTGCTATAGGCAAAGCACCTATTGATGGAAAAAATATATTTCTTCACAAAAAAAACTACTACCCCTTCCCAGAAGTAAGAGCTGAAAATGTCTATGGATTTGTAATGGGTGCAATGACAGATTTTCAGGGACATGAAAAAATCAATGATGAGTTAAAAGCAGTTCTTTATAAAAGCCCTATGGATACAAGCTCTGATCTTGTACATCATGCTCACGTTATTCTTCTTAAGAAAAAAGTAGAGAGAGTCGAAGAGATTGTTCCATCAATTGTTGATCAAACACTTCATCTTTTTATAGAGGGTACTGAAATTCTTTCTGGAAAGGCAGAAATATATACCGTAGGCGGTATAAAAAATTATCTTTAGAAACAAAAGGAAAAAAGATGAATGGAGCTCAACTGTTCGCTAAATGTCTTGTGCAGCAGGAAGTAGAATACATCTTTGCTATACCTGGAGCAAAAATAGATGCTCTTTTTGATGCTTTGATCGACACTCCAATTAAAATGATTCTTTGTCACCATGAGCAAAATGCCGCTTTTATGGCTGCATCGTATGGCAGATTAACAGGGAAGCCAGGAGTGGTTCTTGTGACATCGGGACCAGGAGTTTCAAATTTGATTACAGGACTTTTAACAGCGACCACAGAGGGTGATCCCATAGTTGCAATTGGCGGGAGTGTCCCTCGATCAATGAAACTCAAAGAGTCGCATCAAAGCGTCGACAATGTAAGATTGACTGAAGTGGCTACTAAAAAGAGCTCTGAAATTCTAATGGTAGAAAATATCCCTGAAGTTTTAGAAAATGCATTTCGCACAGCAATCTCCCCTCGCTCTGGAGCTGTTTTTATCAGCGTTCCACAAGATATCTTAATAGAAAAGACAGACCTAAAACCTTTTGGTAAGGTGCCTTCCATTCAAGTTGGAAGAGCGCCTGATTGTTTGATTGAACAGGCGGCTAAATGGCTTGGAAGTGCTAAGAATCCGGTATTTCTTTTTGGATTAGAAGCAAGCCGCCCTCAAAATACAAAAGCGATCAACTCTCTTCTGTCCAAAACTCATATTGCAGCGGTCAATACCTACCAGGGAGCAGGAGTGATTTCGAAGGAGCTTTTAGACTGCTTTGTTGGAAGAGTGGGTTTATTTAAAAATCAACCTGGAGACCAGCTACTAGAAGATGCTGATCTGGTTGTAACGGTTGGTTTTGACCCTGTAGAGTATGACCCGGAGATTTGGGGTGTAAAGAGTACGCTCAAAAAACTCATCCATATTGATTATCATCCAGCTAATATTCATGCGACATACGTGCCTTCGCTCGAGGTTATTGGTGATATTGCAAAAAACCTCGATCAAATTTCAATGCATTTGACCGATAGAGCTGAGTTGATCAATCAAAAAGAGGTCGCGCCTTTGCAAGAGAAATTAATGGAAATACAAAAAAAGGGGGAGAAAATTGAAGGAGTCAAGGTTCATCCTTTAAGATTTATTTCTGACCTGCATCAAGCGATTGATGAAAAGACTATCGTCATCAGTGATGTAGGGACCCACTATATGTGGCTTGCACGATATTTTTATAGCTTTCGTCCTCATCAACTTCTTTTTAGCAATGGGCAGCAAACTCTTGGAGTTTCCTTGCCTTGGGCTATTGCTGCCAAGCTAGCTTGCCCAGCACAAAAGGTTATTTCCATATCAGGAGATGGGGGATTTTGTTTCTCTGCCATGGAGTTGGAAACAGCTGTAAGAGAGAAAATCCCATTAGTTCATTGTATTTGGGTTGATCAATCGTATGATATGGTCAAGCAACAGCAGCTTATGAAATATCATAGAGAAACTGTTGTTGAATTTGGAAAAATTGACTTTGTTAAATTTGCAGAGACTTTTGGGGCTTATGGATTTAGAGTCAATAACTCAGAAGATTTATTACCTGTTTTACAACAAGCCTTTGATATCGATGGGCCTGTGCTTATTGAAATACCTATCGACTACTCTGAGAATTCCGAATTATTTAAAGCTATCGGTTCAAATTTTGGGCATTAAAGACTTTAGTCGTATGACTGACGTTACGCATCAGATATCCCCCTACTAACATGGATTCAAACCCTGATTTTAAAAGACGGCAATGGTGGTTAATACAAAAGTATGAAAAGGCATACTGAATGAGAAAATAAAAAGCCAGGCTCTCACCTGGCTCAGATGGAGATGGGGAGAATCGAACTCCCGTCCTTGATAAACTCCATATTAGCGTCTACATGCTTAGAGCCCAAAGTTAATCAGTTCCGTCGTTGGACCCACCGCTAGAACTGATCGACCCCATTTAATTTCGAGACCGTCACCTAGGAGTCGGCGGTAACGTTCTCACACCGCGATTATGACGATAGACTCAAAACCCCACGGTCCAGATCTTGGCTATCGGGCCGTTTGGGCGGTTAAGCCCGCACGACACAAGCAAAATCATTAAGCAGCCATCAATTCAGCAGCTTCAGCTACTGGAGCGATGCTAGCAACAACTTTGCTCTTTGCTGGTTTAGCAGCATTTGTGGTTTTACCGGCTTTTTTAAGAGGCCAACCGGTGTCCTCTGCATGCAACTAGTACTTTGTTTCCAAGTCGAAACCAGTACATCCCCGAGAGTGTTATAGCAAAGTTACGATTTTAACTCCATACTTCTTGTCAACCACCACAACTTCTCCGCGGCCAATGAGTTTGCCATTTACGTAGATCTCGCAGAGATCGTCCGATAAGTCGTCGAGGGGAATAAGAGAGTCCTTCTTGAGAGCGGCGAGCTCGTTAAGAGTGAGCTTTGTCTTGCCGTAGCTCACCTCCACAGTCGCTTTGAGTGAGCCAAAACGGGAACGTTCTTTTTCAGTGAGCTCGTCAAGTGGGCGGGGACGCTCTCCTTCAAGGGGAGAAAAGCTCAACTTAGAGACGTAGTGCCCCGGAGGGCGAAGAGGGATCTCTTCGACAGCTTCTGGCTCTGTGTGAATCGCTTTAACGATACTGTCGATCTCCTCAGAACTAAACTCATCCATCGATTTTCACCGCCTTATGGTTGTGCAAAAGGCCGGGAGTGGCCTCAAACTTATAGCTTTCCCCTACAATAATTTTAAGAGGGGCCTCTGCCTCTTGATCGAGCACAATGACGTCACCCACTTGAAGCTGGTGGTAATCGGCAGCGTCAAGCTCCGCTGTTCCCAGGAGGGGAGTAAAATCAAAAGAAATTTCCATATCGCCCACTCTATTGAATTGTGGACTTTTAGACAAAATATCTCTATATTCGTTGGCATGTTTGACGATGAGACATTCCCTAAGCGCGAAGAGCGTATCTTAAAATTTTGGAAAGAGCAAAAAATCTTTGAAAAGAGTTTGCGTCCTGCAAAGCCTCTCTTCTCCTTTTATGACGGCCCGCCGTTTGCAACAGGGTTGCCACACTATGGCCATTTGCTTGCAGGCACGCTCAAAGATGTTGTGCCACGCTATAAGACGATGAAGGGATTCAATGTGCCGCGCCGTTTTGGGTGGGATTGTCATGGCCTTCCTGTTGAAAACATTGTGGAGAAGGCGAATGGCTTAAAAGGCGCTCCTTCGATTGAGAAGTTTGGTATTGCAAAGTTTAATGAGGCGTGCCGCTCAGTTGTGTTGCGTTACTCGGAAGAGTGGAAATCAACTGTTGAACGGATGGGGCGATGGGTCGACTTTTCACGTACGTGGAAGACAATGGATATCACCTACATGGAGTCTGTATGGTGGGTGTTCAAAGAGGTGTATGAGAAGGGGCTCATCTACGAAGGGTACAAGGTGATGCCGTTTTCTGCTGAGTTGGGAACGCCGATTTCCAACTTTGAGGCGAGCGAAAACTACAAGATGGTGGACGATCCTTCTGTGGTGGTAAAGTTCGAGCTAGAGAAGGGGGTTTACTTCTTAGCATGGACGACAACACCGTGGACACTCGTATCAAACATGGCGCTCGTAGTTGGGGAGAGTCTCGATTATGTGAAGGTGAAATTCGAGGGTGAGCACTACATTTTGGCAAAAGATACAGCAGCGCGCTGGTTTGAAGAGCCAAAGATTGTAGAGGAGTTCAAGGGGAAGAAGCTTTTGGGCAAAAAGTATACGCCGCTCTTCCCCTACTTCAAAGAGAAAGATGCCTTTCGCGTGATTGCAGGCGACTTTGTGACCACTGATGATGGTACAGGCATTGTACACACAGCTCCAGGCTTTGGTGAGGACGACTTTTATACTGCGCGCAAAGCGGGCATTCCTGTTGTGTGTCCGGTAGATAACAACGGTTTGTACACAGAGGAAATTCCTGAGTATGCAGGGATGTTTGTCAAGGATGCCGACAAAGACATTTTAAAGCGGTTGAAAGAGCAAAAGCTTCTTTTTTATCGCGGCACACTGCAGCACCGCTATCCTTTTTGCTGGCGCTCAGACACACCCTTGATCTACAAGGCAGTGACAACATGGTTTTTCGAGGTGGAGAAGATCAAGGATCAAATCGTTGAGTCAAACGAAGTACTTCACTGGACGCCGAGCCATTTGAAAGAGGGGCGTTTTGGAAAGTGGCTTGAGGGAGCGCGCGATTGGGCGATCAGCCGCAACCGGCATTGGGGAACGCCCATTCCAATTTGGCGAGCTGCTGACGGCGAGATTCACGTCGTGGGAAGTCGCGCTGAACTAGAGAGGCTCACAGGGGAAAAGGTGGGTGACATTCACCGCCACTTTATCGACAATCTTACTTTTGAGAAGAATGGGAAGGTGTTCAAGCGCATTCCTGAGGTGTTTGACTGCTGGTTTGATACAGGGGCAATGCCATATGGACAAAATCACTACCCATTTGAAAATAAAGAGCTGTTTGAAAAGGGATTCCCAGCTGATTTTGTGGCAGAGGGAATTGACCAGACGCGCACGTGGTTTTACGTGTTAACTGTTTTGGGAACGGCCCTTTTTGGTAAGGCACCTTTCAAGAATGTGATTGCGAACGGCATTTTACTTGCAGAAGATGGCAACAAGATGTCAAAGCGGCTCAAAAACTATCCTGAGCCCACTGTTGTAATCGACAAGTATGGCGCTGATGCGGTCAGACTCTACATGCTCAACAGTCCCGCAGTGAAGGCAGACGACTTGCGTTTTTGCGAGAGGGGAGTGGAGCTAGTAATGCGGCAGGTGCTCATCCCATTTTGGAATGCGCACGCCTTCTTCTTGACCTACGCAGAGATTTACAACTGGAAGCCAACAGCTGTGAGTCAACCTCCAGAGGCTGTGATTGACAAGTGGATTTTAGCGCAGCTCAACCATTTGATTCACGATGTAGAAGAGGGGATGGACGATTACGATTTGAGTCGCGCTGTAGAGCCTTTTGTCGGGTTCATCGATCAGCTCACCAACTGGTACATCCGCAGAAGCCGCCGCCGTTTTTGGGCTGAAGAGGACACGCCCGATCGGAGACAAGCATTTGAGACGCTTCATCACGTTCTTTTGGAGCTAGCAAAAATCGCTGCGCCTTTCACGCCCTTTTTGAGCGACGCCATCTATCAAAATTTAAGAAGTGAGGAGATGCCCGAGTCTGTGCACCTCTGCGATTTTCCTATCTACCACAAGAGTCAGCGCAACCTGAACTTAGAAAGGGGAATGGATGCGTTGCAGACAGCTGTCAGTCTGGGGCACAGCTTGCGCAAAGAGCATAAGCTCAAAGTGCGACAACCCCTTCCAAAAGTGCACGTCGTCTCTGGCGATGTGCATCTGCTTGAGTTCATGCGTCACCAAGAGCACCTTATTGCTGAGGAGCTCAACGTGAAAGAGGTCGTCTTCCATGAGGAGAAACAACGCTTTGTGAAGCTCTCCATCAAGCCCAATTTCCGCATTTTAGGGAAGAAAGTGGGCAAGCACATGAAAGAGGCTCAAGCGGTGATCCATAACCTGGAGCAAGACCAGATTAACCTCATCTTGCAAGGAACGCCCCTCCCCATTTTGTTAGGAGGAGAGGAATACAGCCTTGTTTCAGAAGATGTGGAGATTACCCGCGAAGTGCACGATAACATCATTGCGATGAATGCTGGTGTCATCACCATTGCGCTTGAAACCGAGCTCACAGAAGAGCTAGTGCTTGAGGGAATTGCGCGTGAGCTTGTCAACAAAGTGAATACGATGAGACGGCAAGCTAATTTCTCAGTGACCGACCGCATCAAGCTGAAGCTTGGAGCGACCGAGAAAGTGAAAAAGGCGCTGCTGATTCACGGCGATTATCTGCGTGAAGAGGTGCTTGCGACTTCTCTAGATTTTGAATATCAAGATGAGAGTCAGAAGTGGGATATTAATGGAGAGCCCACGGCGATTTGGATTGATCGAGTGAATTAGGTCGGGCTTTTGGTTGATTTTGCCCCGATTTTGGATTAAGCGGAGTGATCTTTAGATCACCCCGCCCATAAGTTACGCTGAGATCATTGAGTCGAAGTTACGACCTGAGAAGATCCACGCTTTTTGCATTAAGTAGTTGTTTGCAGTTGCTCCACGGAAAGGGAGGAGCTCCCCATTTTGCAAGAGCATCAAGCGCTTGTTCTTCTTATTGTAATAGACGTTTGTAGAGCTAGCAGATTCTTTGAAAGGAAGTACCTTAAGGCGCACACGGCACCGCTTCTCCTCATCTGCATTCACAAGGTAGCTGAACTTGCCCAAGATAAAGTGGTCTCCCTCTTCATCTTCATGCAATGCCCACTGCCCACTCTCTAAACAGTCAAACTTTTGATCCTTTGAAAGAGCATTGAGCAAATCAAGACGTTGCTGGAAGCGCTTTGTCACGATTCTCAACTCGTTCTCACCTCTCTTGATCTGAAAAGAGCGCGCTTTGATTTGCTGCTCCCTAGGTATCTGCTCTTCCGCTTTGTGCGAGAAGATAAGACCTGAAACCAAAAAGATCACCGCGCAAACACCCCCAACAGAAGTGCAGAAAAGTGAGCTAGAGTGGTTCAAAAAATCCACCTGAGGGTAGTTGAGTAGCCCCAAAACCCCCAAGCCGCTTGCCGCCACACCAATGACAGCTAGGATAAAAGTGAATGCAGCAAAGAAGACAAAAGGAGATGAGTCCTCTTCTTTTGCAAGTGCTTGCACATTTTGTTTTCCCATGACTGAAGCCTCCGAAAATGCTTATTCGACAGAGTCGAACTGTTATTTTCCTATAGCTTCAGCAAGTCGCATGCCAACTCTATAGTCAAACCGGTTGAAAATTTTACAAATTCATACCATTTGGCTTCACCAAAGATCGCGCTCGTTCTCATAGACCATCAATGGTCTAAGTCGAACTCCGCGCTTACTTTGGCTTTGCTATCTGGCACGAATTTGTAAAATTTTCAACTGATTTGACTATAAATCTTGAACTTTCCTAGGGAGCATTGTTGAAAAAGTCAATCTTTGAAGGTCTTTCAATTGATTCTGTCCAGAGCCTCCCGGAGAGTTCGGCAGCTTTGTCGCTAGCAGTGTGGAGAGCCCTATGCTCACCAACTGCAGGAATTGTTAATTCGCTCCAGGATTAAAGAGTTGTTTTAATGCTCTGATCTCACCATTCTCTTCTACGTAGCGAAAAGTATTCCTAGGCGCATCATGGAGAACATACGCTCCTGGTGGGGGCGTTTTTCTAGAGGCTGTATTTACAAGGGGAATGGTTTTGAATTCTTCATTCAGATTTTTATACCAGATTTCTCCTCCGCCTGAATTGTAATATTCGAGAGCACTAAGCTTAGGGATTACAAGGTCTTTTCTCATTCTTTCCGGCAAATCACCCCTAAAAATTGGGGCGGCGGCGGATAGGCTTTGCACACGTACTGTAGATTTGCGAACAGCATCTGGAATCTTGCCTGTATTTATAGCTTTAGTCTGCTCAGGGATTACAAGGTCTTTTCTCATTCTTTCCGACAAATCATCCCTAAAAATTGGGGCGGCGGCAGATAGGCTTTGCACACGTACTGTAGATTTGCGAACAGCATCTGGAATCTTGTCTGTATTTATAGCTTCAGTCCCAGTCCATACAACAGTACCATCAGCAAGCTTACCATCTTGATTTAGACGAACTATGAACGCGTTACCGTTTGTACCCTTTCCTATAATCTGGACGTTTCCGTTAGCTATTTTATAGAAGGCAAAAGACTTATTTGGCATTTGGCTCGCAAGCTCTTTAAGACCAGGTTGATAAGAAACTTCAAAGACATTTAAGCCATGCTGTGTCCAGTCACATGCTGCTGGTTCTTTGCCACTAGATCCTATCTCTTGTGCGCTAATTTTTCTAGACTTGCAGTAGACGAGCGCAATAGAAACGACCCACATGCCGCCGCCCACTGAGGCGGTGGCAATAGCGCCTGTGCGCCCCAGTGTTTGAGCAAGGGCGCCACTAGTGAGGAGGGCTACGAAACCAACAGCTATACCACCCGTGCCGAGAATTGCAAAGACAACTCCGCTCACAGTGCGACACGTATCGCGCTCTCCCTTGTATCTTTGCGGGCCTCCATGCCCACCTTTATCTATAGGGTTCATTCTAATTTGTAGAGAAGATTTCGTCATTCTTATGTCTCCTTTTCGTCGGTAGAGTTTGAACTAGAGTCTTCTTTAGAATCAGTGAGCTGAACCATATGTGACTCATTAGGTTCGAAGGAATCATTAACAATTTTGTCATAGTTTTGTGCTGTGAGCTCAAGTTTTTCGCTAATTGAAAAGCAGTAATATAGAGCGTCTCCATCAGAGTAACATGTGCGTTCTTCATTTTGAGAATCCACAATAGCAACTTCCACGGAAGTTCCCTCGGAATCTTTAATAAAGACAACTTTGTTATTAGCGCTTAAAGCGTGAGAGGAAGGCTCCAAAGCATCTTGAGCTGATTGAAGGTTCGGATAGACGTTATGAACTCCTTGAGGAGTGCTGTTTCCAACAGGAAGTGTCACCCGATCGGCATTAATCTGAGAGTAGTTTTTTGGGGAAATTTCGAGAACCGTGTGATCCCAACACGTGTAGAAAGCATTTGTAGGCTGTAACTGCACTGTGCCTGGCCCTTCCCCAATTCTTAGAGTGAGCACCCTATTTTCTTCCAACCTAATATAGAACTCTGTATGCACAGTATTCGCGGAGCTTCTCCCTATAGACAAAGTCAGCAGCGCTTCATCTGCATTTTTTGGAGAAGAGAAAGGAGGATTAGAATCCTGTGATGACCTCTTAACTGCAGAAAAATGATAAGCATCTCCAGTAGCAGTAGTAGCGTGAATCGACATTTCCGCAAAAAACTCGTCATCTTGCTCTTTTAATGCCGGAAGAACAGTTGTATTTCCTGTCGCGTCCACTTGAACTAAGGGCTCATTATTGTGTTTGACCTGATTATCAGCAAAAGACCACCCGTTCTGACCAAATTCAGCAGTATAGATGATTTGATCCCGAAAAAAGGCAACGTGTGTTGGCTCTTTATTTCCAACTCTAAAGACCACAGCGTGTTTGTCTTGTGCCGGATTTATTTTGCGCAAAGCTGCTACAGCATCATCTACACTGGCGTAGGTAGTATGGAAATTAACTTTAGGCAAAGAGGCGGCTGCTTCTTGTTTCCTAGTCGCCACTGTTGTGTCACTATCGGCTGCTTCTTTACCTGCCTTTTTCACTGCTGCACCGGTATAGCGCTCTTTTTTAAATCCTACTGCTATTAGTTTTTTATACCCTTCCAATAAGAGCTCAAGTTGGCCCCCTCGTGATTTTCTAGCTAGTAGTATTATTTCGTCCTGATTTACAACATAGCTATAAGTGCCGTCTGAATGCGCCAAAACAGAGTTAGCGATTTTATCCGCTGTTTCACTATAGACAGGAAGAGAAATGACCCTCATATCGTCCGCTTCCACAATAACTAGGGATGTTCTATTTTCTCCATTCTCCAAATAATTTGCGATTGCAAAAACCCCTGCAGTTTCGCCAACTTTCATCCTTAAACGATCGCACAGCTTCTCAAGGGTTTGGAATGGACGTGTGAATGAAATGTGCCTGTGGGGAAGTGTTGTAAGAGGTGAGCGCGGAGGGACAGGGGCGATTGGCGAGGGTGGGGTTTCTGGGACTGGACTTTGCTTTTCATCCTCATCAAGATAAGTACTGAGATCATGCGTAGTGCTTTGCATCATACTGAGGTCAAAGTGAGGTGTTGCAAGCACCCAACTTTCTTCAATCATCTCAGCGAGAGTCGTGCCATCTGGTAGAGTAATCTTGTCATCTTGTACAAGAGCTGTCACATCGTACAATTTGCAAATACTTTGATTTGGGAAGTTATTTAGAACCTGTGCGAAGTATGTCTTATCACCTGCTGACATGATAGCGTATCCACTAGGGTATTGTTCCACAAGCATAGCGGCTTTTACTTCTTCAACAATAGCGTCTGTGTCCCGATACGCAACCTGTGGAACGTTGATCTCTCTCTGTTCAGCAAGAAGGAGCTGGCGCGCTAGAAGCTGATTGAGAAGATTGTTGCGGATGAGGGGAGAGCCTACACCTACACTTTTATTTTCAAAATAGTCAAAGCCTCCATCGTCTAGTTCCTTGGCATACGGACTCTCAAAATCATCAGGTATATGCTCATCTTTAATAAAGACGGGTAGGGTTAGGGCGCCCTTTTTTAATATAAGCTGGTGTTCTCTCGGAGCGAACTCCCAACCTTCGCCTCGTACTAGCGGCACATCATAATTGAAAATAGAATCGATTGCGTCGTCATTTGGTGTGAGTGTCCCACCATCAAGGTTGAAGAGGGGAACTTCTCTATGTCCGTTGGTGTAGACAAACGTACCGCCACGTTCAATCACAACAGGCGTATAAAGTTCAGTGAGTGGTTCACGAGTTATCAGGAACTCTATGTCTTCTCCTAGTCCACTTCGGATGACCAAGTAGTGTGCGCCATTTCTTTCGACAAATGCATACTGGTTATTGTCTTCAACGGTTTCGACTGCTTGATAGCGCAGGGCTGGATCGGCGCTCCAAATGTAGTGCTGCGGCTTAAAGGTGGTTGTGCACAAACGCACAGCGCTAACAGCGATTGCAACAACAAGAATACCGCCACCTGCAGCAGCAGAGGCGATGCAGCCTGTGCGCCCAAGTGCTTGCGCGATTTGTGGATTTGTTCCAAAAATTCCAAGGCAACCTACAACCGTGCCGCCTGCGCCTAAGATGGCAAGAACTACAAGAGCAACCTTTTCACCTGTGCAGTTTTGCTGTTTTTCGGCTTGCGCTTGTGGATTGTTAAGAAATTTATTCAGTTCTGTAGTGTCTATGTCGTTTGAGATGTCCGCTGATGCCATAAATGTCTCCAATGATTTCGAATTTTAAAGTGATGATAAAGAGGAGATCAATTATTTCAAAAGAAAAAATGATTAAAATTATGATTTGTCATCAAAGCGATTTTTTATCATAAAATCCTTCCAGGAGGAGGGGTTGAAATCCGAGCCAATCATTACAGCTCGTGGCTCCTTGTCGTCATATACAAGAGATGTGATACAGCCAGTTTTGGTATAATGCAGCTGATCGGTTTTGCTCTCTTTCACGACAAGGGTATCTCCATTGTGGTCGCGCAGCCACAGATCTTTTCCATGCCACTCCCCACTAAAGGGGTCATTTTTTCCTAACTTTGGAATGTATTTGAGCGCGATAGTCATGACGATAAGCGCGGCTGCGGATGAGCCAGTGAGAATGCTTACACCCACTTTGCTCAAGTTGAAAAAGTGACTCGTTGTGGTGGCGAGCTGCATCGCACCGAGTGTTGTAAGGAGTGCGGCTCCTGCAAAGGTAAGGGCATAGCCCAATCCGCCCGCAAGGGCTTTTCGCGCACGCCAGCGGCAATTCGATTCGTACTCTGTCCACTTTTCTTGAATGCTCATGCTATTAGTATAGCATAAGTATATAAAGATTATTTAAATATAGAGCGATTATTTCGCTTTTTTATCCACAGATAGGAGAGGAGAAAGGCAATAAATGCGAGGCTCCAGGTAAGGATATTTGGAAGTGTGATCCACGGATAGGAGGGTTGGGGCAGGGGGCCGAGACGCTTCCCAGGGGGCCAGAAGATAAAGGAGGGGGCTCCTCTCAAGTTGTGCACAGGAACGAAGCCAAAGTCGCGGCTATCAGCACTTCCTGCATAGTTGTCTCCAAGGGCTACCACACTGTTGTCAGGCACCTTCAGGCCAAAAGCGCGCACAAAATCAATATCAAGCGAGCCATCAGCCTTGAGGGGTGGGCCGTGGTCGACAAACGCAATGTAGGGGCTTGTCTCGGAGCTCTGATCCTGTCTCTCTACCTCATCTTTTACGAACTTCTCTAAGACGGCATCCCCCTTCTTTAAGATAGGGGCGCCCATGATGTAGAGATCTCCATTACGCCAATACGCATAGCGCTGTGGCACGAAGGGCTGCTCTGCCATATGCGGCTGATAGAGAAGGTTGAGAGAGAAACCGGTATTGAAGAGCTTCTGCACATTTTCAGGGGAGTGGCTGTAGAGAGGGTTTTTCTTCGACATGGGGAACTGAATGCCTGTCGCATACACCTTTGACCCCTTCCCATAGTAGAACTCATAGAGTCCATTTGGCACGTTGGGGAACTTCGGGTCGAACTCTCGTCTCTGCGGCCGCACGCCTCGCTCCACATAGCGGTACGCCCCGCCATCCTTTACATAGAAACGCGCGGTGATAAGCGCATCTTGAATCGCATCGAGGTGGCGCTGCTGTAGTGGAATTAATGTGTAGAAAGGAGTGAAGTCTGGATAGTACTTCCCCATGTCGCTCTGCCGTACCTGCGGCTTTGGATAGGTGAGATTTGGTGTGTGTTGTAGCTCCAAATAGAGGAGAGCGTCGCCGTGTTCTCGCTTTTGATAGAAGTCGCGTACCTGGTCACGAGTGAGAAGACGTGCCATTGCAAAGTTGCCTATCCCCCAAAGATCGCTGTAGCTCTGCGGCTTGTCGTGAGCTTTTTTCAGCGCGTTGAGGTCTTCTTTCACCCACTCTTCTCCATTAAAGAAGGTGCCCGATACGCGGCCATTTGCCTGAACTTGCATCTTCGCAAGGGGGAGGTTCATCTGCTTGAAGGTGACCTGGCCATACATCCCCGTGGAGAGGCGGTTCTTTAACATAGGCTTTCCCTGAAAGGAGATGAAAGGAATGTGCTCAATCTTCTCAATGCCAACCTTTTTCAGCAGCTCTTCGTTATATCCCTCATCGAATGGTTTGCCCTCTTGGTCAAAGCCGTAAATGCGGCCGCCATAGAAGTAGATCGTGTCGCCAGGCTTTGTCACACACCGCTTCACAAAGCGCTTCTTCCCAGGGAAGATGCCGAAATAGAGCATGTTGCTGTCAGCCAAATCCATGTTTTTCGTCGTGAGCACGATGATGCCGTTACGCTGCACAAAGTCGGGGTTGTGGAAGGTGAGCTTATTTTGGAAGGGAAAGTTCACCCCAAACGTCGTCTTCGAGACGAGAAGGCGGTCTTGCTCCTCAATCGTGGGGCGCATCGAGCCTGTCGGCACTTGATAGAGCTCAAACCAAAACTGCCGGATGAAAAAGGCGACCACAAGGGCGAAAGCAATGGCAACGAAAAGGTCGCGCGTCACATCCCAGAATGATTTGCGTAAGCCCTCTTTCCCATGTCGCTGCACCTTCTTTGCTGCGATGGAGGCGTGCTCCCGATCCTTTGTCAAAAGGGCGGCATCCAGCTCTCGCAAATCGGCCTCAATCTCAGCTTTATCAGACGCAGTAAGCCGCTTGCTCTTTCGCTTGAAAAGGGCGTAGTGGCTTCTCAAAATCTTTCTTGATTTTCGTAAGGGGTAGAATCGTGCCATAAGTGAGAGGACTATAGTAGAAATTGCTATTTTTAGGGGAATTCTTTATAATGCCTTTATGGTGTGTAGATTAGGTCGAGGCCATAATTGTCCTTTTTCTGGGAAAGAGATCATATTTCTGTCTGTGGTCTCTGTCATTGCCCTTGCGGCAATCGCCCTTGCTGTATATGGTAAAATGGCAAATATACGCCCTATTCCAAAAGCGCCGTTCATCGTCATTGGGGGTGTGGCCCAGAGCTGTGTCATTCTCTATCTCATAGGCGAGTGCCGTGATCGTGGGGGGTGTCGCATCCCAAGGTTTGATGGGTGAGCTCTACGGTGTTAGCTCTGATGACCTCGCCTTACTCAGAAAAGATGCCTTGCCGAAAGGGTGATTGAGCTAGCTGACTCTCCTTTTGCCTCTGAGATACGTCAGCCGGATCTTTTCTGCCAAAATGCTCTCCTTTGGCTACCCCTTCGCTTTGCCTCTGATGGATACGTTTTCTCCTTTTATGGGATGTCGTTCGCAACCTTTTTGGCTACTTCCTTCGCTTTCATTGCCATTTTGCCTAGGATCTTTTCTGCCAAAATGCGCCTTCGCAACCTCGGAAGTAGCGCTTTGGCTACTCCCTTCGCTTTCGATTGCGCATTTTGCCTAGAAAATCTCTCGCCTCACAAAGGAGAAAATTTGACGACACCATCTAGAAAATCTCTCGCCTCACAAAGGAGAAAATTT
The DNA here is from genome assembly GCA_024233495.1 of Chlamydiales bacterium. Taxonomy (GTDB): domain Bacteria; phylum Chlamydiota; class Chlamydiia; order Chlamydiales; family JAAKFR01; genus JACKPM01. The sequence goes on along the minus strand of JACKPM010000008.1, from coordinate 27,983 downwards.
GACGACACCATCTAAGCTCTCTTGATATTAAAATTTGCCTTCATATTTACTTTATACATGAGGGTAGGGTATAATCAACATATCTTTAATTGCTTAGGAGACGTCAGATGCCTTGTGGTGCAGTTGGTTCAATGGGCAGCAGCCCTTTTTCTAGACGGGAGGTTGTTATCCTTTCGCTCGTTACTCTTGTGGCTTTGGCCATTTTGGGAGCCGGGGTGTATGGCAAGGTTGCCAACGTGCGTGCCCTCCCAAAGGCAGCTCTTCTTGGAGGTGGAGGTGCTCTTGTTGGTATTGTAGCTCTCTATGTTCTTGGAAAGTATTGCTGCCGAAAGTCTCCCGCCTCTGAGCAGGGAAAAAATCCTGCAATGAATTCAACGACAGATAGTCAGAGAATGGACTCTTCTGGTTCAGCACCTGTTGACTTGAATCCGCCTCTTCAACCTTTGGATGCTAGTAGAGCGCAGCTTATGAAAGATCTATATTCACCTCAAATGAATGCATTTGTGGAGGTTGCACTACCTGTAGTAGCAGAGTGTGCAAGTGCTTATGGAGGAGTTCCCCCGCATCTATCTAAAGATAGTCTCTATCTACGTTTTGTGCTTTGGAGGTTTTTAGGGAAAAGCGTGCAATCTGTTGGTGAGAACCATCAGCAACTATTGCAAGAAGGGAAACTGAAAGATGCGACAGCGTGCAATTGGCAGAGAACAAAAGAAACGAATGGTGATAATGAGTTTGCAAATGAAGTCATGGTTCTTGTTTTCCAAGATGGGAAGCAAATTGATCGCGTGCAAGATAAGCTCTACATAGCTGGAGAAATTGGCGCAAGTAATTTCGAGCAACTAAAAGCAAATGGCATTACGGCAGTGGTCTGTATGGCTGGGGAGTATGGAACTGCTGAAGCGGCCGCTGTTGAGCGTCCTTCTCTCTCCCTCTACAAGGATATGGGGATTGAATATCTCTCTATTTGTATGGAGGATACCAATGCGCCTATCGACTTTGAAGGGATTAATAGATGGATCAAGGAGAAACAGCAGGGAGGCAATGTGCTTGTCCATTGTCAAGAGGGGCGTTCTCGTTCAGGAGCTGTCGTAATCGCATCGATGCTTGAAACAATGAACCCCAATACTGCGCGTGAGGTTTTCCCTCGATATCTGCAGGCCCGAGGTGGGGGAGTGATTAAAGAGTCCAAATTTCTCCCGAACGAACACTTCTTGTTCCAGCTAGAGTGTTATGCTGCTTTTTGCAAAGTTGCAGAAAATGAGAGTCGAGAGGCTCGTGCAGAGCTTTGGGCAGCTTGTATGGCAAAATCTCTTGATGTTCCAGCATCTGTGCAGAATAAAGAAGAGGCTGCAAAGATGTTGGCTGGCAACAAAATGGCGTATGAGTGGAAAGATAAAATTCTAACAAGATTTAGGCATTCTAAAGACCTCTTTCATATTCTTCCGCTAATCGCGCGTCTTAGCAACCAAGAGGGTGCAGAGGGGCTTGATAATGAAGATATTCGAAATCTCTTGGTGTACAAATCTGTGTTGGAGGGGGTAGAGTGTCCTTTGACGGTTGAGGCTAGAATGAAATTGCTAGGAGCTAGGGATGCTTGGCTAGTTGCAATTAACTTGGCGAAAATTGATGATGTTGCACATATAAGCGTTGCTCAGCTTGCAGGTTTAAAACTTCAGACGGACGGAAGTTTCGCCGCTGCTTATAAACCATCAGCAGAATTGCTCGCTTGGTTAAAAGAAAGGGAATGGGTTCTTGATATAATAGAATGCCCGCTTGATCGAGAGGTAAAAGACAAACTGCGCGAAAATTTGCACAAGTCGAAATAGTGTGGAAAGATTGTTCATAAGCTGTTAGTAAAAAATCTTTTGCGTGTGGAATTTTATTGCAAAGGCTTACTATTCAGTGTTTTGCTATGAGTTTTTATTGTTCGTCGATTTGTTGATAGTGAGCGGTTGATGCGACGTAATTGTGCATTCTGGTGCTTCGGTTGGGGAGACGACAAAGAGGTAGGGGGTGTGTTCTTCTAGCTCATCTATTGAAACGATAAGCGTATCATTTTCCTTTTCACATTGGAGGAAAAGGGGGCGGCCGTAGTAGTCGTCAGCTTTCTCAGCTAGCACGTGGAATGTTTCGAGGTAGTCGGGGGCGTTGAGTTTGATTTCAACGCCTCTCTCTGTTTGTCTTGCATCGCCGATGATTTGTGGCTTTTTATAGGGGAGTTTGGGTTTCGGGGATTTCGCCTTGGTGCCAGAGTCGACGACGTGGAGGCGCACAGTCGTGACCTTTCCATCCACTTCGATCCAGTAGGGGAAGAAGTTGCCACTCCCTTCAGGGATATAGACTTCGATGTGCCGTCTGGCGAGTTCTGTGCGGTCATTGGGCCATCTTGTCTCGAAGGCGGCAAAGGCGCCTTCTACTTCTTGCCCTTCGACGATGAGGCGGGGCTGCCACAACTTTCTTTTATCCTCTTGCCCATGTTTAGGGGGAAAGCCCACTTTTTTGCGGGAGTCGGTTGGGATTTCACGAAAGGGGAGGTTGAGGAGGGTGGCAAAGAAGGCGTTGGCCTCAGAGCGGTCGATCCACCCTTCGTGGGTAAAGGAGAAGGTTTCGACGAGTTCGCCGTCATCGAGGTTGACTTGGGAGGAGGTCCAGAGCGTGTGGCCAGGAGCTCCACACTCAAACCACGACTTCCAGTGTGTGGGGGCGCGGGCCGAGGGGATAGAAACCTCTTCCATGATGAGTTTGTGGCCGTCACAGCTGCGAATAAATAAAAAAGTATTGCTCTTGTCTTGAGAGGTGACAACGTAGCTCCCGGGCTCGGCCTCTTTAAGCTGATCTTTCAGCGTGAGGCCAAAAAGGGGGAAGGTGAAAAGAATAAGGAGGAACCTTCGCATGCTGACATTTTACTTGTTTTTTTTGGGAAAAGGAAGTAAATTCTCCCCTTTCAAGATTTAGGAGTTTTTATGAAAGACGACATTCATCCAAAGTATCAAAAAGTTCTTTTCAAAGACACATCGAATGGCAAGTGCTTTGTGATCGGCTCAACCTTGCAGCCAAAGGGAAAAGAGACGTACGAGGGTGTAGAATATCCTGTGCATTACGTTACTGTAAGTTCTGAATCTCACCCTTTCTTCACTGGAAGCAACCAATTCATCGACACTGAGGGACGGGTTGACAAGTTCAAGAAGCGCTATCAGAAGAAGGCTGCTGAGGGCGTACAAGGGCCAACCAAAGACGATCCTCTCAAAAAGAAAGTGAAGTGAAGAACAAAGTTGAAGAGCTTCTCGCACGGCACGCAGAGGTCGAAGAGGCGCTTGCTGCGCCTGATGCCTTTGCAGATGCCGCGAAGTATCGTGCACTCACACAAGAGCACAGCTATCTCAGCGATGTGCGTTCTGTTGCCCTCCAGCTAGAGAAGAGTTCCAAGGCTCTGCAAGAGAACCGCGCTCTTCTAAAGGAAGAGAGAGATGGCGAGATGCGTCTCCTTCTAGAGGAGGAGATCGCTGTTCTTGAGGAGTCTGTTCCCAAATTGGAAGCTGCCTTAGAGACGCTTTTGGTGCCTCCCGATCCTGATGATGACCGCAATGTGATTATGGAGTTGCGTGCGGGCACAGGGGGGGATGAGGCGGCTCTTTTCGTGGGTGATTGTGTGCGCATGTATCAATTTTTCGCCGCTGAGAAGGGGTGGAAGGTGGAGACGTTGGCGTGCACCGAGTCTGAGGTGGGTGGTTTCAAAGAGTACATCATGGCAGTTTCGGGGGCAAAGGTGCGCCGCTTTTTGCAATACGAGGCAGGGACGCACCGTGTGCAGCGGGTTCCGGAGACAGAGACGCAGGGGCGTGTGCACACGTCGGCGATCACAGTAGCGATCATGATGGAGCCAACAGAAGAAGAGGATGTGGTGCTTGATGAGAAGGATTTGCGCATCGACACGTATCGCGCTTCTGGAGCAGGTGGGCAGCACGTTAACACGACTGACTCTGCTGTGCGTATCACCCACATTCCGTCTGGAGTTGTGGCGTATTGCCAAGATGAGCGGAGCCAGCACAAGAATAAGGACAAGGCGATGCGTCTTTTAAAGGCAAAGATTGCCGATGAGGCGCGCCGCAAGCGTGAGGCTGAGGAGGCGTTGCTGCGCGCGTCGATGGTAGGTTCGGGAGATCGCAGCGAGCGCATTCGTACCTATAACTTTCCTCAAAATCGCTTAACCGATCACCGCATCAATTTGACACTCTATTCACTGGACAGGGTAATGGAGGGTGAGTTGACGCCGATCACAGATGCCCTTGTGAAGCATTTCTACCAAGAGAAGTTGAAATGAAGTCGCTCTTAGAGGTGATTTTGCTCTCATCTGATTTTTTAGAGAAAAAGGGGTTAGAGCGTCCACGTCGCAGCGCGGAAGAGGTGATTGCGGACGCTTTGGGGAAAAAGCGGCTCGATCTCTATCTCGAATTTGATCGTTTATTGAATGAAGATGAGCTTGCCAAGTGTCGCGCGGTGATTCAGCGGCGCGCCTGCGGTGAGCCAGCCGCCTACATTGCAGGGAAGGTAGAGTTTGCAGGAGTGATGCTTGAAGTGGACCGCTCTGTTTTGATTCCCCGCCCCGAGACTGAGATTTTAGTGGAGAAGATGAAGGGGCTCGAGGGGATTGTTTGGGACGTGTGCACAGGATCTGGGGCGATTGGCATTGCATTGAAAAAAAGATTTCCTCATCTAACGGTTGTGTTGTCTGATTTGGATGTTGAGGTGGCAAAAAAAAATGCGGAACTCAACAAGGTCGATGTAGAGATCTTGCAAGGAGATTTTTTAGACCCTTTTGAGGGTGCATGCGATCACCTTGTATGCAATCCACCCTACTTGACGGAAGAGGAGTATGCCCAGACATCGCCCGAGTTGCGTGACTTTGAACCAAAGCGCGCTTTTGTGGGTGGGCTCACTTTTTACGAGAGGTTGAAGGGGGAGCTTGGTCGCGTGCGGAAGAAGATTTGGCTCGAGATTGGAGCCACTCAAGGAGTGGCGGTCAAAGAAATTTTTGGCAGCGGGATTGTGGAGAAGGATTGGGCGGGTCACGACCGTTTCTTTTCTCTTGAATTATGACTTTTTCTGCGGTATTCTAGTTGGTCATGTTTGGTGCTTTGTCTGAAAAATTGAGTGGCGTTTTCTCTTCTCTAGCAGGGAAAAAGAAGCTCTCCGAGGAGAACATCTCCGACGCTGTGCGTGAGGTGCGTCTTGCCCTGCTCGATGCAGACGTCAACTACACGGTTACGAAAAATTTTATTAAGCGTGTAAAAGAGAAGGCGTTAGGAGATGAAGTGATTCGCTCTGTGACGCCTGGGCAGCAGTTTGTGAAGGTGTTGCACGACGAGCTTGCGGAGTTGATGGGGGGAGGTGAAGCGAAGCTTGAGCTGAAAGGGCGCCCTGCTGTGATCATGCTTTGCGGTTTGCAAGGTTCTGGAAAGACGACCCAGGCAGCAAAGTTGGCGAACTTTTTGACGAAGCAGAAAAAGCGTGTGGCGCTTGCAGCGTGTGACCTTGCAAGGCCTGCTGCTGTGGAGCAGTTAAAGACGTTGGGTGCGCAGATCGGAGTGCCTGTGTATGCAGTTGAAGGGGAGAAAAGCCCACTCAAAGTTGCAGTTTTTGCTGAGAAAGAGGCGAAGATTGCCAGCATCGATGTGTTGATTGTGGACACAGCGGGTCGCTTGCACATTGACCAGGAGTTGATGGGTGAGCTTGAGAAGGTGAAGAAGAAGCTCTCCCCGTGTGAAGTGCTTTTCGTGGCGAATGCAGCGACGGGGCAAGATGCAGTGACAACAGCAAAGGCGTTTGAGGAGCAGCTCGGCATCACCGGGTCGATTTTGACAATGCTCGATGGCGACACGCGTGGAGGAGCGGCGATTTCGATTCGCGAGGTGACAGGCAAGCCACTAAAGTTTGAGGGGATTGGAGAGCGCATCGAAGATTTACAGCTTTTCAATGCTGATTCGATGGCGGACCGTATCTTGGGGATGGGGGACACGATCAATTTGGTGAAGAAGGCGCAAGAGCATATTTCGGAGGAAGAGGCGGCCGAAATGGAAGAGAAGATGCGCAAAGCCTCTTTCACCTACGAAGACTATTTGAAGCAGATCCAGGCGGTGCGCAAGATGGGTTCGTTTGGGAAGCTGATGAAGATGATCCCGGGAGCTTCGAAGCTGCCCGATTTCTCTGAGAAGGAGAAAGAGTTTTTCAAGATTGAAGCGATGATTTTATCTATGACGCCGCGTGAGCGCAGTGAGAAAGATGAGATCTCGGTTGGGCGAGCGAAGAGAATCGCAAAAGGAAGCGGTACTGCGCTTAGCGACGTGAACAAGTTGAAGAAGAGCTTCAAGCAGTCGAAGCAATTTTTCAAGGGATCGAACAAGAAGAAATTAGAAAAAATGATGGGAGGAATGTAATGGCACTAAAGATTCGTTTGCGCAGCCAGGGGCGTCGCAATCATATCGTGTACAGACTTGTGCTAACCGATTCGCGCAATCCACGTGATGGAAAGTACATTGAGTTGTTGGGTAACTATGACCCACATCAAAAAGAGGAAGATGTGAAGCTAAACGCAGAGCGCATCCTTTTCTGGTTGAACAATGGGGCAGAGCTTACTGACAAGGCAAAGAGTCTTGTGAAGCGTGGCGCGCCTGAGGTGATCAACGAGCTTAACCGCCGCGTTGAAAAGACACGTGCAAAGCGGTGTGCACAGAAGCGTGATTCGCGTAAGAAGCGAGAAGCAGCAACGGTGTAGCTGTGGAAATCGACATTCTCTCACTTTTTCCTGACTACTTCCAGGGGCCCTTTAGTGAGAGCATGTTGAAGCGAGCACAAGAGAAAGGGCTATTAGAAGTGCGGCAAACCAACATCCGCGACTTTGCTTCTGGGAAGCATAAGAAAGTGGATGACCGCCCCTTTGGGGGTGGACCGGGAATGGTTTTGATGGCAGAGCCGGTTTTGAAGGCAATTCGAGCTCGGCGGCGAAAAAATTCGCGCGTCATCTACCTCACTCCGCAAGGAAAGAGGTTGACGGCAAAGCGTTGCGCTGAGCTTGCCAAAGAAGAGCATTTGGTTTTGCTGTGCGGACATTACGAGGGGATCGACGAGCGCGTGATGTCCGAGGTGGATGAGGAGATTAGCATAGGTGACTATGTACTCACCAGCGGTCAAGCGGCTGCAATCGTGGTTGTCGATGCTGTAGCGCGCTTTGTGCCTGGAGTTTTAGGGCATGAAGAGGCTGCGAGCCAAGATTCATTTGAGGGCAGTCTTTTAGATTGTCCTCACTACACTCGCCCTGCTGAGTTTGAGGGAGAGCGGGTGCCCGATGTGCTCCTTGGAGGAGCGCACGCTTTGATCGAAAATTGGAGGCGGGAAAAGAGGATTGAAAAGACACGGCTGATAAGGCCCGATCTGATTGAGGTGAGAGATGGAGATGAGACTTGTTGTAGAGCCCGGAATCAAGAGGCAGCTTGTGATTGTACAAGAAGCGGGTCACTTGAATGAGTGGATTAGAAATTTTGAAATAACAGCTGGAGGCGAGAGCGCGTCACACTCCCCGAATTTCCGGGAGTATAATTGGGTGATGCTTCTCGAGTCCAAAGGAGAATAAGTAGAAAATGGACGCTATAATTGATGATTATGACAGCGAGCAGTTGAAGAAGGACGTACCCGAATTTCATGTTGGGGATACGGTTCGTGTTTCAACCCGCATCATCGAGGGAGAAAAGGAGAGAATCCAGGTCTTCCAAGGGACTGTGATTGCTCGCAAGGGAAAGGGGCTCTCTGAGACTTTCTCTTTGCACCGTGTCTCCTATGGAGAGGGGATGGAGCGTGTCTTCTATCTTCACAGCCCACGAATCACGCAGATTCAAGTGGTTAAGAAGGGAGACGTGAAGCGTGCAAAGCTTTATTACCTACGCGGAGCGACTGGAAAGGCTGCAAAGGTAAAAGAAAAGATCGGGGCACGTCCAAAGAAGCAGCATGCGAAAAGGGCGATCGACAACGAAGAGACTGTGACGACTACCGAAGAGCCGATTATTGCACACGAAGAAGAGATTCAAGAACCCGTCGAATCAACTTCCCAAGAGTGAGCAAGAGCGCCTCACGGCGCTTGTGCAACTTGAGAGAGAAGCGCTTTTGCAAGGCTACTGCCGTCTGGCAGGGGTCGATGAAGCGGGCCGTGGCCCGCTTGCAGGCCCTGTCGTGGCAGCGGCCTGTCTCTTCCGAAAACCTCTTTTTTTTCCCGGCATCAACGACTCGAAGCTGCTCACGCCTAAAAAGCGACGTGAGCTTTTCGAGCAGCTCACCTCACACTGTGAGGTTGCCTACTCTATCGCTACGATCTCACCTATGGAGATCGACCGCATCAATATCCTTCAAGCAACGCTCAAAGCGATGCATGAAGCGGTCTCGAATCTCCCCGAAAAGCCTGACTACCTCATGGTCGATGGTATGCAGCTTAAAACCGAGATTCCCGCTCAAAAAATCATCAAAGGAGATCGCCTCTCACAGCTCATCGCTGCTGCCTCAGTGATTGCTAAGGAGAGCCGTGATCGGCTAATGGAAGAATATGACCGGAAATATCCCGCATATGGATTTGCGAAGCACAAAGGGTATGGGACGTATGCGCACAGGGTAGCGCTCACAAAATATGGTCCCTCACCGATTCATCGAAAAACTTTTAAGTGGGAGAAAGTAGATGGTGTCGTCAAATTTTCTCCTTTGTGAGGCGAGAGATTTTCTAGGCAAAATGCGCAATCGAAAGCGAAGGGGCTACTTCCGAGGTTGCGAGGGCGCATTTTGGCAGAAAAGATCCGGCTGACAAAGGAGAAAATTTGACGACACCATCTAGTGTGACAAGAGCAGTCGCATTTTTCGCGATTCTCAAGTCTCCTTAATCGAGACACTCAACGACACGACCATCTCTATTCGCCAGCAGATGCAGGAGATACTACGACCACATGCATTGTGACAGAGGCGCTTCTTGCATAGAATCTTTGCAGATTTTTAATAAAACTCTTAACACGGCGTAAATCTTTGTGTGTTATAATCCTGGACATGAACATTGATCCAGTAGAAAGTGTAAGTTGGAGAGGCTCTGTGGAGCCCCTCGTAGAAGTCACCCGCGAGGCGGTCGTAGCTTTTGGCGTTTTGGGTGAGTTGCCAGCAGAGCGTCCCCGTCATGAGGAGGCACGCGGCCCTCTTGGCTCAAAGCACAGTTGGGCTCACCGTATTGAACGCGACTACTAGGAAATCAGCTGGCTCTCTGGTAGGAGCTTATTACCTCGTTTACAGGTAATTGTGTATTCTCTTGAATCACTTTTGCCACATCACACGCCTTGTAAACTGTAGGGGCATCAGAGTTAAAATTAGTGATCCAATCTTGAACTCCCACTCCATTCTCATCTGAAGAAGTCATAAGACGGATTGTCTTTGCATTCCAGCCAAAAAAATATTTAGGGGTAGGGAGAGCACTACCTTCGCGAAGAGAGATTGGACCTTTCAATTCAGAAGGCCCAGGTGTAAGGTCCATCATCTTTACAACCGTTCGATTGACGCGGTAGGCAATAGCATGAGGTGATTTATCAACGACAACGAGGCGATAGGAATTCTCAGGTAAAGAGCATAAATTAACCTCAGCCTGGTGTTCGTCTTGATAGTGACGTACACTCTCAAATCTATAAATAGTCATCTTTCTACTCCTATAATTTTATTTGACTATAGAGTTTACCGTCTCGGTTCACCTTCTAAGCCATATTTTCTGGTATTTCAAGAGTTCTAGTATTGTAATAATCCACTCCTATTGTATCACTTAGGATTTCTCCCATAGGGCATTCAGAGTCTGGGTTATTTGGGTCGTCTAGATCTAGCCACCGTTTAACGGTAAAACTTACAAGACTGGAAAAGCCCACTTTGATGGTTCTGTTTACAAGCATGAAGAAGAAAATAGGTTGGATATTCTGTATGCCCTGCTTGATTACGCGAAAGGCAACGAGGTGAACATTTTCAGCAGTGGTGCGTAGAGCAAAAAAAGCAGGGGTGTTGCCAATAATAAGCACGCAGTACTGGTTGCATGCCAAAGTATTTAGAGAGCTGAAGGCATCAGCTTCAGTTGCATATGTGCGGACGCCGCCATAGACGTAGTTCATAGAAATTCCCTTTCGTATCGGTAGAAAACAGTTCTTTCTTGCATGAGAGGGTTCTGTTTGTTGGCCGATAGCGCATTATGAATATCAACAAGACCGTCTGGAGTTGCGAAGGGGGCCATGTCTAACCATTTTCGAGTCTGCAAGGTGTTATCGGCAAAAGTACAGAAAGAGATGTAGCGGCATTGATTGTCTATACCATCATGTCGCAAAAAGTAGGAGTTAGGGATATTGAAATTTTGTATATGTACAGTGTTTGAGATCTTCACTTTGTAGACATTGGCGAGCGAATCTCTATAAGCAAGAAACACACTTTCAGCAACGGTTATTACCCTGTAGTGTCTAAGGGGAAGAGAAGCAAAATCGTACTCCGATAGAGTGATGGTGGGGTAGTCTCTTATGCCGTCAAATACTGGGGCTGACATTTAGGATTTCCTTTTTGAAGGTTTGAATAAGAATATAATCTAAAAGATGGTGTAAATGCAACTTTGAATTGGAGTAAAGATGCGAACCTACTCTAAGGGCTGTGTTTCCAAAGTTCGAGAGGAAGTGTAGTTGAATAGCCCTTTCATTCATCGCGGCGAAGCCGCGATGCCTTTTTGGGGATAGCGAGCAGGCAGCGCCTGCTCGCCCCCACGTGAGTTTGAAAGCTGGCGTAGCCAGCTAAAAACTTACGGAGCACTCTTGAAGAAATCGCTTCAATTAAACAGACTCCTTAAATCAAAAAACTTAAGGAGTCTCTAAGTATGCGTAAACGCAACTGGAAGATGTACAACAGACAGCTCGTTCAAAGGGGAAGCATTACTTTTCTGGTAGACCCAAAAATCTTTAGAGTCAGAAAGGCTAAGAGAATGGGGAGACCTATGCTCTTTTCGGACTCTTTGATTCTTATGTTGATGATGACAAAGGTTCATCACCGTTTACCTTACAGATCTCTACAGGGATTTGCTGAGTCTATGCTTAAGATTGCTAAGATCACACGCTCTGTTCCTACATACTCTGCGATCTGTAAGAGGGCAAAGAGGCTTAAAGTCCCAAAGCTTAGTTCTAAAAACCCTGCTGTCATTGCCATCGACTCTTCTGGGGTTAAAGTCTATGGAGAGGGAGAGTGGAAGGTCAAAATGCATGGACAGTCGAAAAGACGAAGGTGGTTGAAGGTTCACATCGCTATGGATCCACAAAGTGGTGAAATCATCTCTGAAGTGACAACAGCATCGGCTTGTGCAGATTCAAGGGCAGCCGAGCCACTAGTGGCTCGGCTGCCCAGCTCCGTACAAGATGTCTTAGCGGAGGTCATCAGTTCAGGCAATGCATCAAAGACAAGGGGGCTACACCCAAAATTCCTCCCCCTAAAAATGGGCGTATCCGCAATAGAGATCCTATGAGAGATGATGCCATTCGAATCATACGAGGCCTTGGGGGAGACAAAAAAGCAAGGTCTCTATGGGGCAAACTTACGGGGTACAGTATAGTCAAATCGGTTGAAAATTTTACAAATTCATACCATTTGGCTTCACCAAAGATTGCGCTCGTTCTCATAGACCATAAATGGTCTAAGTCGAACTCCGCGCTTACTTTGGCTTTGCCATCTGGCACGAATTTGTAAAATTTTCAACCGATTTGACTATAAACGCGCTCTTGTTGAGTCTACCTTCTCTAGAATGAAGAGACTCTTTGGAGATAGACTCTTCTCTAAACGCTTTGATACCCAAAAAGTAGAAGTCACTCTCCGCTGCTTCTTGTTGAATAAGTTCCTAAAGCTGGGTAACAAGAACTTTTGGGCGACTTCCGACGAGATCCGTAGTGTCCCCCGACGGTTTGTGGCAACGACTAGGCATCGAGAAGGTTGTCGAACCCTCCAAACATTAGCATGGGCTGTGTAGGTAAGACGCCGAGTGAGAGATCATGCGAGTGAGGGTAAAATCAGCCAAAAGACTTCCAGAGATTGACTTATTCAACAATGCACTCTATGAGGAACAAACACAGCCTTTCTAGCATGGCTCTTCTCAGATTGTCAAACGTCTTATCCTGGCTCCATATTTTAAGATATTTGTGAGCGGTACTACGCTTGGCCCATTGTTTGCCTATAGGAACATCGCACCATCTGCACCCTGTTATAAGAACGTAAATAATTGTGTTTAAAATAGATCTTCTATTTGGTCTAGGACGGCCAAATTTATACTCTAGATCTGGAATGAACGGTGAAAATATACTCCACTGAAAATCACTCAACCCTTCGAAACGACCTGACATACAAACCTCCATTAAATGAAAATCAGTATGAGTATGTATAAATCTTTACTTTATGGATAGGCTCTTTGGTATCGAGATAAAACAATTTTTCCTCGCATGAGCTCTTCCTCTTTGTTGTACCATACCTCGTCATAAACATTAACCCTAGGGTCTGGATTTGCGGAGGGGGCTATGTCTAGCCATCTTATAGTCTCCAAGGTGCAATTGGCAAAAGTACAGAGAGAGATGTAGCGGCATTGCTTGTCTTGATCGTATTCTAGCCTAAAGCAGCTGTCATTTGGAACGAAATTTTGGCTCAATATAGGGTTTATAGATTCTTCGATTGTCACTATGTAGACCTGGGCGCGCGTCTCTCTACAAGCGAGAAATACCTTATTAGCGACGGTTATCACTCTGTAGTGTCCAAGGGGAAGAGAATCAACATCGTACTCCGATTGAATGATGGTGCGGTAGTCTCTTATGCCGTCAAATACTTGGGCTGACATTTAGGATTTCCTTTTTGAAGGTTTGAAAAAGAATATAATCTAAAAGATGGTGTAAATGCAATTTTGAATTGGTGTAAAGGTGCGAACCTACTCTATAAGGAACAAACACTTGGCCCGAGCCCTAAACAATACAGTAGCGTAAAAGCAGAAGAGTGCATGCATCTTGCAGTTTATTTAAGAGGGAGGCCATATTATATTATGGAGCACCTAGGGAATGTGTGCTGCATAAGGCGTATGAACATATACCACCGGCATGATGTGATTCACGCGGTTAGCCATTAATACTGCTTCAATGTTGCAAGGGTTAGCCTGGAGAGGTTCTGAGAGATCGACCCATGTGGTTCTGGAAAGGATGTGGTTTTGCCAATCCAACACATCAATGGCATTCTCTCTTTCCTGAAGAAACATGCATCCTCCAACAAATCGTGCCGGGGCAGAATCTCTTTGCCTGGGGATCGTAACGACTTCAACAAAGTCTTCTTGAAGTTGTCTTAAGGCAACTTTGTGCGCTCCCGCCAAAACTCTGATTAGCCTGCATTGCCCAGGTGGAAGAGAGGCGAGTGCTGCTACTGCTTTCTCTTCAGTTGTATAAAGATGAAGGCCGTCATAAGGAGTTGATTGAATAGCTGCCATTGTGATCTCCAATTTAAGAATTTGATGTGCAGTCTACTCTTGAAAAAGAGATAAATGCAAGCCCTAGATCATCAAAATTTCGTCTTCTCTTCCCTCTCTCGCACCTCACGCGCGTATGAGTAAGAGCAATGAGTCTACATTGTAGAGGGTAGCTAGATCAGTATCACGTGCCCGAAGGTGAACATAGTTGAAAGTGCCAGCGAAAGATGTTGTCACAAACATTTGGACCTATCAAATTTAATCGTGCTCTATTGGGCAAGATAGATCTTCTCCTTTTAAGGAGGGATTTTGTTCATTTTCCAAAAGAGCGGCCCCGACAGTTTGATCTAAAGGACCTCCAGCATTTGGGGCGCTTTTGTTGAGCCAGTGTTGTTCCGTGTATTGGCCCGTTGCTTGGCGGGAGTAAAAGACAATAGAATCCTCTCGCAATCCGAAGTAAAATCGGGGTTCAGAAGAAGCGAATTGCTCACAGAAGATAAGGCGCACCTTTTCAGTTGTTATGCGAAGCGCAATCTTGATAGAGGAGTCCCCGCACAGAAGCAGTCGAAAGCTATTGATAGGGATTCTGGATAATAATGCCATGTCAGGCTCTGGGCCACTAAGCTGGGTTGTTCCAGTAAAAGTATAGGGGATTGGAAGTACCATAAAACCTTCTAAAAAATTGTTTGGTAGAAAAATTTTACTTTCATTTCCAATTGATGTCCAGATTGATTTTCAATACGTGCTTTGCAATTTCTTGTCTATCCCTGGAGGGAAAAACAATGATCTTGGCTGCTGTTACCCATTTTTGAAAAAGTTAGATGGTGTTGTCAAATTTTCTCCTTTGTGAGGCGAAAGATACTGCCTCAGTGTGCTGTCTCTTTATTCAATACAACCATTAAACTTATTCCTGGTATAGCGTATCACACATCCACATTGACTTTTGAAAAGGAGAGTGGTATCCTCCCCGCATGAAAAAAGAATTTTCACTCTCAAGCATGACGGCGTATGGCCAAGGTGAGGCGCTCTCAAAAGAGGGGCGGGTCACAGTGGAAGTCCAAGGGGTAAATCGCCGTTTTCTTGAGGTGAATCTGAATCTTCCTCGAGCTCTCTCTTCTCTTGAGATGGAAATTCGTGCAAAAGTAGCCAAGCATATCAAACGGGGGCAGCTCTCCCTTTCACTTGTATGGCAGCGGGAGAAAAAAGCGCCCCTTCGCCCCAATTTGCCTCTTGCTCGCGCTTTGAAAGAGGGGTGGGATGAGATTGCCGCTGAAGTGGGAGGATCTTTTGATTTGAGCCTTATTGCACAGGAGCGCGATCTTTTTGTTACGGACGAGGAGGAGCTTCCCCAGGACCCCGTTTTTGAGGCGATTGAGACGGCTCTTGATCATTTGGTAGCGATGCGAAAAGAGGAGGGAGAAAAGCTAGCACAAGATTTGGCTGAGCGCCTCTCTCTTTTGGAAAAGTATGTTGGGGAGATTGAGCGCACTGCTGAGGGAGCGACGAGTCGTTATCAGGAAAAGTTGAAGGCGCGCCTTGCAGAGTTTGGTTCTCCAGAGAATGAGGAGCGCATTTTGCGCGAGATTGTGGTGTATGCGGAGCGCATTGACATCACAGAAGAGGTGGTGCGTTTTAAGATTCATGCAGAGAAGTTTCGCAAGACGATGCAAGAGGGAAGCGCGTGCGGAAAGAAGCTAGACTTTCTGCTGCAGGAGCTCATCCGCGAGAGCAATACGATAGGGGCAAAGGCGCAAGATACATCGCTTGTTGTGGAGATCAAAAGCGAGCTGGAAAAGATGAGAGAACAGGTGCAGAACGTTGAGTGAAAAAGTGTTAGGAAATGCCTCAAAAGGGCAGCTTTTTGTGATCAGCGCTCCTGCAGGGACGGGAAAGTCGACGTTGGTTGATATGATTTTGTCTGAGTTTCCTCATGAGATTGCAGAGAGTTGTTCGACGACAACGCGGGCGCCTCGCCTAGGTGAGACGAAGGGAACGCATTACGATTTTGTTACACCAGAGCAGTTTGAGAGGCTTTTGAAAGAGGGGGTTTTTCTCGAGCATGCTGAAGTTTTTGGGCAGAGGTATGGAACGCGCACAGATGAGGTGCTTCGCCTTGAAAACGAGGGGAAGCATGTTGTACTTGTGATCGACACACAAGGGGCGATGCAAGTGAAGAAGAAGCTGGATGCCACTTTTATTTTCATCAGCCCTCCCTCATATGAGGAGTTGCGCAACCGCTTGGAAAAGCGGAAAACGGAGGATGCTGAGTCGATAGAGCGCCGTTTGAGTTGGGCAAAAAAAGAGATGACGATGATTTCGCACTATGACTATCATATTGTGAATGACAATTTAGAAGTGACGTACCAAATACTTAAGAGCATTTTTATTGCTCAGGAACATAAGAGGAGATAGATGTCTTTAAAGGATACACTCACGAATGAGCGGTTGAATGACCGTTTCTCCAACCCGTTCAAGTTGGTGAATTATGCCATTGGTTTGGCAAAAGATCGTGTAATGGCTGGCGACGGCATGCGCTCTCACCTAGCTACAGATGTGCTTGAGGTGATTGCGGATAAAGAGGATATGATTCAAGACGAAGACGTAGAAGAGTGAAAAGAGTTCTCATTACATCGGCTTTGCTCTATGCAAATGGGACAATTCACTTTGGACATGTAGCAGGGGCATATCTTCCAGCAGATTGTTATGCACGTTTTGAGCGTCTTCAAGGCTCAGACGTTCTTTTTATTAGTGGCTCAGATGAGTATGGCATGGCGATCACATTGAGTGCAGAGCTTGCTGGGCGTACGCCACGGCAGCAGGTGGACCACTTTCATGCGGTCAATAAGCAACTCTTTGAGAAGTTCCATATCGCATTTGATCACTATTCGCGTACGACAACAAAGTTCCATCCTGCTGAGGTAAAGCAGTTTTTTGATGATCTCAATGAGAATGGCTACATTGAAGCGCGTGAGTGCGAGCAGCTCTATTCTAAGGAAGAGGATCGCTTTTATGCTGACCGCTATGTGGTGGGAGGGTGTCCTAAGTGTGGGTTTGAGAAGGCGCGTGGTGATGAGTGCCAAAAGTGTGGCGCGAGCTACGAGGCGCCTGATCTGAAGAATCCTTGCTCTAAAATCACTGGAGCACCCCTTTCGCTCAAAAAGACGCGGCACTGGTATCTACTTTTCGACAAGTTCCAAAAAGAGCTCGAGCAGTTTTTGTTGACGCGCCCTTGGCGCCCCAATGTGCTCGCATTTGCTAAGCACTACGTCGAAGAGTTAAGAGCGCGTGCGATCACGCGCGACCTTGACTGGGGTGTGCCGCTTGGGCTTGAGGATGGCAAGGTGTTTTATGTCTGGTTTGATGCACCCATTGGCTATATCACAGCGACCCAAGAGTGGGCGCATGAGCGCGGCACCGATTGGAAGCCGTATTGGGAGGAGAAGTCAACGCGTTACGTGCAGTTTATCGGCAAAGACAATATTCCTTTTCACGCTGTTTTCTTCCCCGCGATGATCATGGGTCAAAATAAACCATACAAAATTGTTGACGATCTTGTGGCAAACGAGTTTCTCAACCTTGAGGGGAAGCAGTTCAGTAAGTCGGATGGGTGGATCATTGAGCTCGACGACTTTTTCGATCGTTTTCACGCCGACCAGATTCGCTACTGCCTTGCAGCGAATGCTCCAGAGACGTCAGATTCTGAGTTTTCATGGAAAGACTTTCAGGCGCGGTGCAATCAAGAGTTGCTTGGCAAGTTTGGAAATCTTGTCAACCGCGTTCTCGTTTTTGTGCAGAACAAGTGTAATGGCGAAGTCCCCAAGGCGCATGCGCTTGAGGAGATCGACATGCGCTTCCAAAATACACTCAAGCGCCTTACCGATGAGATCAAAGAGGCGTATGCTTCTTATCGCTTGCGCAAAGTGACAACACTCATTATGGAGCTCGCGCAAGAGGGGAATACCTACTTTGACCTAAAAACGCCATGGAAGGATCCCCAGAAAGAGACAACGATTGTACTTTGCCTTGAGTGTATCAAGCTGCTTGCCCTTGTGAGTGCGCCTTTGATTCCGACAACGTCTGAGAGAATCTGGCACATGCTTGGATTCACAGGCAAGATGTCGAACTGGCAAGAGGTAGTTGAGCTTGATCTTCAGGTGGGCACTAAGCTACCGAAGCCATCGATTCTATTCCAAAAAGTGGAGGACCACGTGATTGACCAAGAGATTGAAAAGTTGAATGCGTTGCACGCCGCTTCTGTGCAAGAGCCTCCTTTTGATCCTCTAAAAGAGATGATTTCGATCGATGAGTTTGACAAGGTGGATCTCCGTGTTGGGAAGATTGTGACGGCTGAAAAGGTAGAGAAGAGCAAGAAGTTGCTCAAGTTGCAGATCGACATTGGCTTTGAGACGCGCCAGGTAGTGTCGGGAATTAGTCAGCATTACACGCCACAAGAGCTTGTAGGGAAGAAGATTGTCCTTGTGGCCAATCTTAAGCCAGCTAAGCTGATGGGGATTGAGAGCCAGGGGATGGTGCTTGCCGGCTCGATCGACAAGCAGCTCGAGCTTGCCGCCGTTCAAGACCTACCCGCTGGCACCGTCTTGTCCTAATGCCACCTTGGCAAGTCTTGTAAAGCTAGACAGAGCAGTACGCTCCTAGCGCTTCTTTCAGGCCGGTATACCGCTTTCTCACGTCATCTGTTCCGACGGCAATGGCAATCGCTTTTCCTGTTCCCACGAGGATAACGAGGCGCCTGCCGCGCGTCACAGCTGTATAGAGCAGGTTTCTATGGAGCATCATGAAGTGAGCGGTATGCACAGGGATAATAACGCAGGGCGCTTCACTTCCTTGATATTTGTGTACTGAGCAGGCGTAAGCGAGAACAAGCTCATAGAGCTCTGAAAATTCATAGGTCACCTCTTTCTTGTCAAAAAGGACAGTGAGCTGCTCGTCGATTGAAACCACTCTTCCAATATCGCCGTTGTACACCTCTTTGTCGTAGTTGTTGCGGGTTTGCATCACTTTGTCCCCAGGGGCGAGCCGGAGGCTTCCAAAGTTAGAGTAGTTTTTCTGAGGATTGAGTGCTTCTTGCAGCAGGTAGTTGAGGTTCTCTGTGCCGATCTCTCCTTTCTTCATGGGACAGAGCACTTGGATGTGGTCGACAGGGTTAAGGTTGTAGCTTTTCGGCAGTCTTTTCGTGACGAGCTCGACGATTTTTGCAGCTGCTGCTGCAGGGTCTTCCTCTTTGGCAAAGAAGAAGTCAGAGCCCTTTTCAGGGGTAAGTTCGGGAAATTCTCCTTTGTTGATACGGTGGGCATTCGTGATGATGCGCGATCCCTTAGCTTGTCGAAAAATTTCAGTAAGCTCTGTAGTGGGTATCTGCTTGCTCTCGATGATATCTTTGAGCACATTGCCGGGGCCAACACTTGGAAGTTGGTGGATATCACCGATGAGGAGCACGCGGGCGTGGTCGGGCACAGCTTTGAGGAGGTGGTACATGAGGGAGGTATCGATCATGCTTGCCTCATCTACAATGAGGAGGTCACAGTTGAGCGGATTGTCCCGATTTCGTTTAAAGCCGCCTGTTTGAAAGTCAAATTGGAGCAGGGCATGGATGGTCAGCGCTTCGCGTCTTGTGATTTCACTCATTCTTTTTGCGGCGCGCCCTGTTGGAGCGGCCAGGATAATGTGACGGGTGAGCTTCTCTGTGACGCGCAAGATTGCGTTAGTAATGGTGCTCTTCCCTGTTCCTGGTCCACCAGTGATGATGTGGAGTTTGTCGGTGATGGCTTGCGCAACGGCTGTTTTTTGTAGCGGAGCAAGTGCGAGGTTCAGACGCGCCTCAACCCACTCAATCGCTTTATCTGTGTCCACGGTGCGTAGTTTCTGTTTGCCGCTTTGCAGACGTTTTAGTTCGCGTGCGATGCCGTGTTCGGTCATGTGGAGGCGGCGCGCCCATAAAAAGCCGCGCTCTTCGATGATACGCCCCTCGTTGAGCAAGTGAGAGAGGCGGTGCTCTACTTCAACTTCGAGCATCTCGCGCGCTTTTTCAAGAAAGGCATCGCGTGGATAGCAGGTGTGTCCCTCGCTTGAGAGTTCAAGCAAAACATGCTCAATACCAGTATCGATGCGCTGCGTCGCATCTTTGGGAAAGCCCATCTTTTCAGCCACTTTGTCTGCTGTTTTGAACCCAACGCCGTGCATTTCTTGAGCGAGGGAGAAGGGGTTTTCCTGCAGCCTAGCCACTGTGTCATCGCCATAGAGCTTGTAGAGTTTGGTGGCAAAGAGGGGTGAGACGTCGTACTTTTGGAGGAAGAGCATCACGGAGCGGATCGCTTTGTGTTCATGCCAGCTCTGTTTGATTGAAGCGACTCTCTTTTTTCCTACACCTTCGATGGTGAGAAGGAGATCGGGATTGGTGTCGAGAATCTCAAGCGTCTTCTCTTTGAAGATATCGACGATGCGTTTGGCAAAAGTGGGGCCGATGCCGCGTACCATGCCCGACTCGAGATATTTCTGGATGCCATACGCGTCGTTGGGTGTCTCCACCTCCCACTTTGCAACAGCAAACTGCATACCGTGTTGCGGATTTTGCTTCCAATCACCTTGGAGGCGAAGACACTCACCAGGCTGGACAGAGGGGAGGGAGCCGACAACTGTGGTGAGCTCAGTTTTGCGTGGCTGCTTGAGCTTAAGAACGGTGAAGTTTGTCTCTGCGCTGTAGAAGGTGATGCGCTCAACGATCCCGAAAATCTGATCCATGTTTTTTCAGCCTAGTGTCGTCGATAAAGAGCATTACCTCTTCAAATTGGGTGGGGCCATTCCACTGATTTCCAGGGAGGATAGAGAGGTCGAAAGTGAGAGTGCTTCCTTCAAAAACTGGGGATTTGAGCTCGATGCCCACCTCGTTGTAGTCATCTTTCCCCGAAAGCGTGACAAGAGCTGAGTTGGGTGGGTCTGCTTCAAACTCTTTTGCATGCTTCTCCCATTCCATTAAAAAGGTGTCCAACGAGGTCGCGCCCGCACGTCGATCAGGGCGATCTGTGAAGAATCCTACCATGTGGTCGAGGTCATTGAGGTGGAGCTTCATATCGTCGATTGAGAGGTTTCCTTGCCGTGCATGCAGAATAAAGAGAAATTGAGGGGTAGGGGGAGCGGTCTCTTTCAAGCATGCGGCAGGAAAGAGGAAAAGGAGGCTAAATGCTAATAGTAAGAATCTCTTTCCACTGCGTCGTATAGCGAGGGGAGCAAAAATTTCGCTGCATCTTCCACGCCCTTTTCGTGCCTGTTTTTGCATATGAGAGCACCTCAAACCCAAACTTTGCATTCACTGCATCCATCGTAGCTTGCGCCATTTTCTTTTTCTCAGCAAGTGGTTTGCAGAAGAGGTCGTACTGGATTGTATCGCGTGGCACAAGACCGCCAAGCAACACCCCCACCTTCTTGTAGGTAGCGGGGCAAAAGTTTAGGCAGCCAAGGGCGTACTGAATCAAATCGGGGGTATAGTCGGTGGGCATAGAAAAAGTGACAGCTGTTGAAAAGGTGCCCACCTCTTTTGTGTGGGCAAATAGCTGTAGCCAGGAAGCGAGGCTTTTTTCCTCGCGCAGCTTCTTTGCTGCGCGCTGTGCATAGGCAGCAATTGCCTCGGTAAGCTCACCTTCAGTGGTGATCGGTGTGCCAAAGGTGCGTGATGTCATGATCGACTGCTTCGAGACGCTCTCATCACAAATCGGCAAGCAGGGCATTCCTTTCAGCTCCCACACCGTACGCTTCACCGTCACATTGAAGTGCCGCTCTTCCATCTTGAGTAGCTCTCCCACAGTAAAGACGCCATGCCGGGCTAACCTCTGCGCCAGTCGTCGTCCAATGCCCCACACCTCCTCCACCGGAAAATCTTCAAGATAGGGGAAAGGGTCTGTACAGATGCCGCTTCCTCTCTTTTTCGCAATGTGGTTGGCTACTTTTGCCAATGTTTTGGTTTTGGCCACCCCAATCGAAACTGGAATGCCGGTCCATTGCAAAATCTTTTGCCGCACCCTCTTTGGCTCTTCGATTTCGACGAACGCCTCATCGATCGAATACACCTCGATGTGCGCGCTCTCCTCTTCCAAGATGGTCATCATCCGGCGCGAAAGATCGGCATAGAGGGCGAAGTTTGAGGAGAGCAAAGCAACACCGTGCCGCTCACAAAATTCGCGCCACTCAAAGAGGGGAGCGCCCATCGGGATGCCGAGCGCCTTCACTTCAGGGGAGCGCGCAATGATGCAGCCGTCGTTGCTCGATAAAATTGCGACGGGGCGCTTCAGCAATTTGGGGTTGAAGACGCGTTCACACGAGACAAAGAAGTCATTGCCGTCAACGAGCGCGATGGATGACATAGGTAACCACCCCCCACACTTGAAACTCCTCGTCATCGGTCACATCGATTGGTGAATAGCGGCGGTTAGCAGCCACTAGATGGGTTCTTCCACCCCTTTGTTCCAGTCGTTTCACCGTAAACTCTCCACCTACTAAAGCGACTACCACCTTTCCATGCGCCGGTGTGAGCGCACGATCCACAATCAAAATGTCGCCCGACTCAATCTTCGCCTCAACCATCGAGTCGCCCTCTACGCGTACAAAAAAGGTGGCAGCAGGGTGATCCACAAGTAGCTCATGCAAATCGAGGGGGTGCTGGGCAAAGTCATCAGCACTCGATGGAAAGCCGGCAGCCAAATTGCCGTCGACAAACGGAACTTCGAGATAACCAGGAAGAAGGGGAATGGGTTTCATAGAAATCGGATCGTATCATATAAAAAGGGCCATATGATACGTTTTTTGCGCAATGGTTACAGTAAGCAACAATCCTCTACGTAGTGAGATGCACTGTTTGCTCTCACTTTTTCTAGATGGTGTCGTCAAATTTTCTCCTTTGTCAGCCGGATCTTTTCTGCCAAAATGCGCCCTCGCAACCTCGGAAGTAGCGCTTTGGCTACTCCCTTCGCTTTCGATTGCGCATTTTGCCTAGAAAATCTCTCGCCTCACAAAGGAGAAAATTTGACGACACCATCTAGAAATAAAAGGAGGATTTAGAGTAAAATTCTCGGTTATATGACAGTCAGTGATCGTCCAGATCTCCTCAAACAATGGTCACATGCAAATGCTTATTTTGGGCTACGCCCAGAAACCACACCGCTGGGAAGTGAAAAGGTGGTGTTGTGGACGGACTCTGAAGGCAACTTCTTTCGACGTAGTGTGTGTGATCTTGCAAGGGAAGCTCCCCCTGTTTCTGTTAGTGGAGGCTCTGGTGGCCCACAAGAGGGCGTATGCAAAGTTGCGGCGTCAGCCCTCTCACCTCAAGGTGTAGCCCCTGAAGCCCCTGGTGCACCAGCAAGGAAAGTACGTCGAATTACGAGGCCACCCCTCCTACCTCAAGGTGTAGCCCCTGAAGACCCTGGTGAACCAGCAAGGAGAGTGCGTCGAATTATGACGCCGACCTCCCCACCTCAAGGTGTAGCCCCTGAAGACCCTGGTGAACCAGCAAGGAAAGTACGTCGAATTATGACGCCAACCTCCCCACCTCAAGGTGTAGCCCCTGAAGACCCTGGTGCACCA
The DNA here is from genome assembly GCA_024233495.1 of Chlamydiales bacterium. GTDB lineage: Bacteria > Chlamydiota > Chlamydiia > Chlamydiales > JAAKFR01 > JACKPM01. The sequence continues at coordinate 4,879 of JACKPM010000008.1, read as the reverse complement.
GCAAGGAGAGTGCGTCGAATTACGACGCCAACCTCCCCACCTCAAGATGTAGCCCCTGCTGTCCTTTCTCAGAAGAAGGCATCACCGCTGCCTGTACCTGATTCTGTAATAAATTCCTATATTTTTTCCTGTTGGGATAAAGGTAGAAATGATAAAGTCGGAAGGTTTGCTGCAGAGATTTCTACAGATAGCGAACTCTTTGCCTACTGGAACTTTGGAGGGGAAATCAAAATTCGGAGGGTTTGCGATGTTTTTATGTGCGGAGTCGCTGGCTTAACCAACTAAAGCAGTCTCTCCTTTTAAAAAAATTATATGTGTTAGACCTCGTTTTTTGAGGCGGTTTTATGAATAATCTATGGGTATTTGGTTTGTTCATAAGTCTTATAGCTTTTAAGGCATACGATGTCAAAATCGAAGGTGGGATGGTGGTGACGCGCGCTGAGTAAGCGATGTTTAGCGATACGACGCTCAAGCTTACTGGTATGAATCAGGTGAGTGTAGTATTTCACGATCGCCCAGATCGTGAGGTACAAATTGCGTCGATACAAGAAATATAGTCAAATCGGTTGAAAATTTTACAAATTCATGGCAGATGGCAAAGCCAAAGTAAGCGCGGAGTTCGACTTAGACCATTGATGGTCTATGAGAACGAGCACGATCTTTGGTGAAGCCAAATGGTATGAATTTGTAAAATTTTCAACCGATTTGACTATAACCTCTTTAGTGTCTAAAGTAGACTCATAGCTAAATCACGAGCTATTTGGAGCCGCTCTAATGAGATTTTATCACTCTCTGCTTGGGCGTCATGCATCAAAATGGCGCGCGCACCAAAGAGGTTGCCTTTCGCGTAGCAAGTTGCCTTGTGGTATTCATCGAGTGTATCGCGGAAACTGCGCTTTTGTTTTCTCAGGAGATCTCCGCGCAAGATGTGGAGGCGTGCCCCCACATCATATACAAGAGAGCCATCCGCTTTCATGATGGGGAATTGGTGTTTTCCAATCACAACAGTCGTAGTTGTCCATCCTATACTTTCATCAATTTCACCCCGCTCGGCAATCACGCCTTCAATCAGCTCAAGTTCGTCTGATGTGAGAGCACAAAACTCGAGGAAGGCCTCTCTTGAATCATTTTCAGTAAAAAGACTGATTTCGGTGTGCAGAGCATAGAAGAAGTAGTAGACAGCGGCTTTAGGATGTGTTGTTTTAAGCTGACGACCAAAGCGCAAAAAAAGTGTGCGTACTTCTGGGAGTTCTCTAGCAGCAGTGATATAGTGCTCTTTCCGTTTCAAAAGCTCTCCAACATTTGTCAAAGGTGCTTTTCCTAAGAAGCTGAGAAAGGAATCTTTGGACTTCCCTGGATTGGCACTGATCCAGTGCGAAACTGAGTAGTGGGCCTTGTATTTATTCCAGTGGTGGTCAGCGATCTCTGCAGCGAGTTGCTTTCCCACCTCTTCAAAGGGCGCCTCTACACAGAAGGGGTAAGTTGTTTTTTCGGTCTGCCATAGCGCGTTTGCAAGAAGCACCTCATGTGGTCCTGTGGGTGTATAGCGTTGGCACCTTTGGATGATCGCTTGATGGTTCCCTCTTTCATGTTCGAGCTCGAGCATGTAGGGGTGTAACACAGGTGTGTTGCAATCTGTGATATCTCTTAGAAAGGGGCGGGGGTCTTCTCCCAAGTGGAATAGCGCCTCTGCATGTCGAATTTTATCTTGATTTTGTGGAGCAGTGAGTTTCAAGAAAAGAGCCTTTGCCTCTGCCCAGTAACCTTTCTTGTGCGCCTTTTTTGCAGCAAGCTGGAGCACCTTTTGATTGTTGATGACCGCGATTTTGGTGAAATGCTCTTTTGTCTCAACTAGCTCTGCGATCGTGGTCGAGGTTTGAGTCTTTTTATTATAGAGGTCAATACTTGTGTCAAAATACCCTTTTTCCCAAGCGCGTTGGGCACAGGTGAGGAGAATTTGATGGTCTTCGCAACGCAGCAGCATCTGCCGGAATTGAGCCTCATCTTCAGCACCCTGCGCGGCGTACCAGTCATATCTAGTATTATTTTTTTGAAAATATTCGGGAAACTTCATGCTCTGCTTGCGCAGGTGCGTTGCACGTCTGATGAGAAGGGGGATTGCGCCTGCTGTGAAGAGAGCGCCAATGCCAACACTCATGATCCTCCCTCCGAGCCTCATACGGCTGATAGGGTTGGGAATTCTAGGTAAAATTTGATAGGCAGCAAGAGAGAGGAAAATGGTAGTGACCACTGCCATCACCGTAATGACAAGGTAGCATCTTGTCTGCGCGAGTGACTTTTGGAGGAAGTACTCTCGAGTAACTAGATGGTATTGTAGAGGAATCGCCATAGATGCTCTATTATAGCATCTTATGTATAGAATTTAAATGAGTTTTCAAGATTTCTACTCAGGCGCTATCATGTTGGGTATGCTTAGAGGAATTCTGTTCGCTGTGGCGGCGTGCTTTGTTTGGGGATTCATTTTTGTGATCCCTAATTGGCTGCTCTCCTTTACCCCTGTCGAGGTGGTGTTAGGGCGCTACATTACGTATGGAATTTTTTCAATTATTCTTTTGTTGAGGAAGGGGTGGAAGATTCCACTTCAGTTTCCTCCTAAAGCGTGGCTTACTGCCCTCCTTTTTGCGCTCTGTTCAAATATTTTTTATTACTTTGGGGTGGTGTGGGGACTTCGTTACGCCTCAGCGCCGCTTACTGTTTTGATTGTAGGTCTAGCTCCTATTGTGATCGCTTTGTATGGAAATTGGCATGTACGGGAGATCTCTTTCAAACACTTAATTCTGCCGTGTGCATGGATTGCGTCTGGGGTGATTTTGGTTAATGTGCAGCAGTTTGAGGGAGCGCTCACAACAGGGGAGTTCAAAGAGTATGTGGTGGGACTCTTTGGTATTTTTGTAGCGCTTGCGGGGTGGAGTGTCTATGTTGTGCATAACGCACGCTTTTTGAAGAAAAACTCCCAATTGCCTGTGACAGAGTGGGCTTCGGTGATCGGAACAGCGACTCTTTTCCTTTCGCTTACGATTGCAGCTTTCTTCTTTTTCATAGCGAAAAGAGAAGTGGAGATTGCGCACTTTGACCACTTTTCTAAAAGCCTATTAGGATTCATTTTAGGGGTTTCGACGCTTGGTGTTGCCTCGTCATGGGGTGGGTGTTATTTATGGAATCGGGCAAGCACATTTTTGCCAGTCTCTTTGCTTGGGCCGATGATGATTTTGGAGACAGTGTTTGGCCTTCTCTTTGTTTATCTTGCGGAGTTTCATTTTCCTTCATGGGTAGAGACGATCGGCATTCTCATGCTCATCTCCGGCATGCTCTATGCGCTGCACGTCTTCAAGACGCGCAAGTTCACTCATAGTTGAAATCAGACATCTCGCTTTCGCAGTAGCGGGGGCGCTGTGGCACTTGGTTTAGCAGCTCAAAGTCGTGTGGGGTAAGCTCAAAGTCAAAGATATTAAAGTTCTCTTCGATGTGTTTGCGTGAGCTTCCCTTTGGAATAACAGGAATGCCGTTTTGGACAAGCCACCTCAGAGAGATTTGTGCAGCGCTCTTTTTATACTTTTTCCCGATCTCTGTGAGCAGGGGGTCATCAATGAGCTGCCCCTTTCCAAGTGAGCGAAACGAGGCGATGTGCATGCCTACAGATTCGCAGTAGGCACGCAATTTTTTCTGGTTGAGGTAGCAGTGATATTCTACTTGATTTACTGAGAGCGGAAAGCCAGGGTGCTCTTTTAGGTGGCGCAGCGTGAAATTGCTCACTCCCACAGCGCGTGTATATCCCTTCTCCACTAAGTTGCACAGCTCTTCTAAAACACCATCCATCTCCACAGAGCGATCAGGGTAGTGCATCAAGAAGAGATCGAGATAGTTGGTCTTCAGCTCCCGCAATGCACGCTCACAGCTCTCGGTAACGCTCTCCTTTAGCCCCATCTGCAACATGAACTTTGATGTAAGGAAAAGCTCTTCACGGTCGTAGCCTCGCATCGCTTTTGCTATCGCATCGTGATTTTTATAGAGGTGCGCTGAATCGATGTGCCGGTAGCCTGTCTCGAGCGCAATACGCACAGCCTCTTCGCATTGTGAACCAGATAAAAGCCACGTGCCAAAGCCTAGCAGCGGCATCTGCACACCCGGTGCAATTTCTAGTGTTGGCATCTTCATCAAGATTCATTATACAATATTTTATGATTTCCACCCTTCAAATCACCCTCTACTCGCTGATTCCATTTTTTGCTGCACTGCTTGGCAGCTTCATTGGGGCTCTCTATCTTCCTCAACAGAAGATAGTTTCGGCGCTTCAGCACTTTGTGGCTGGTGTGCTCATTGCGGCCGTCTCCACCGAGCTTCTGCCTAAAGTGCTTAACCATACCTCCCACCTAACAGTGAGCCTTGGCTTTGTAATTGGGGTGATCTTTATGCTTGTTGTGGAGGAGTTTGCGCACTCCATTGCTAAAAAGCGGGTAGGGGGATTGATTACAGGGGCGAGTGTTGATCTCTTTGTAGACGGTTTCCTAATAGGCATCTCATTTCTCGCGGGCGCACAAAGCGGCCTGACCATCGCCCTCTCATTGAGTCTCTGCGCCTTTTTCCTTAGTCTCACTGTTTCAAATGCGTTGAAACAAAGGGGGCTCAACCGCTTCTTGCCCCTTCTTTTCATCGCGTGCATGCTGCCGCTTGGGGCCTTTTTGGGCGGCGCCTTTGCCCTCAAACTTCCCCCTATTATCTTATTGGAAACCATTACATTCGGCGTTGCCGCGCTTCTCTATCTAGGAATCGAAGAGTTATTGGCTGAGGCACATAAGAAAGAGGAATCGGTATGGATTTCAGCTACCTTTTTCTTGGGATTCTTCATTGTGTTTGTTCT
>JACKPM010000007.1 GCA_024233495.1 Chlamydiales bacterium | reverse complement strand
AGGAGCATCCAGATGAGAGGCATTGACTTCTTCATTGTTTTATGAGAAAACTCAGAGAAAAATAGTTTGTCACATGAAAATCGCAGTTTTAGGAGCAGGCTTTGCTGGGCTTGCTGTCACAGCCCATCTTGTTCGCTACACGCGTGGCCGCGCGCGCATAGATCTCTATGACCCTGAACCTATTGGGAGCGGCCCCTCTGGAATCTCTCTAGGGCTCGTCAACCCTTATATGGGAAAAAAGGCAGCGCGAACGTGGAAAGGAGCCTCCTGCCTTGCTGAGCTACACCGCCTTCTCTCAATGGCCTCACAATCAATAAAACACCCCATTGTCCTCTCAAAAGGCATTTTACGCCCTGCGAGCACAGAAGAGCAGGTAAAAGCATTCCTCGACGTTGCTGTGAGTGATCGCCGTGTTGAGTGGTGGCCTCGCGAAGCCTCTATTCAAGCCGTTCACGGTCTGCACCTACCTGTTGGGGGAGGCGCGCTCTATATCAAGGAGGGATTTACCATGGATGTACAGCACTATCTCCAAGGCCTTTTCCGCGCAGTGACTGCACATGGTGTAGTCTTCAAAACAATTCGCGGAATCAGCAGGCAAGATATGGATAAGTGCGACCGCATCATTGTCTGCCTTGGGGCGAATAGCCTTGGCTTCCCCGAGCTAAAGTCACTTCCTATGTCACCAGTAAAGGGGCAAATTCTTACGCTCAAATGGCCACAAGGCACACCTCCCCTCCCCATGAGTCTTGTAGGAGAAAAGCAGATTGTGATGAGCCCTAACGGACTAGCCTGCTCTATTGGCTCTACCTACGAGCACAACTTCGGAGATCTCAATGCGCATAAAGAGCAGACAGCTCAAGAGCTGATCCCCAAAATCACCCCCTTCTTCCCCATGTTGGAAAAGGCAGAGATTATCGAATGCAGAAGTGGAGTGCGCGCTAGCTCAACGTCTCGCAAACCGCTTATCGGAAAAGTAGGAGAAAAGATGTGGTTTTTCACTGGACTGGGCTCTCGCGGCCTGCTTCAGCACGCGTGGCTTGGGAAACGCCTCGCTAGAGCCATCATCTCAGATGATCTCGAGAAGCACATTCCTCCTGAAGTACTATGTACCCTTCCACAGCAAAGTTGAAAAAGAAGTTCACCACTGGGGTCATCACTGCGAGAAAAGGGAGCATAATAAAGAAAGCTTGCAGCATCGCCTCCAAAGAAGCTCCCTCCAAAACAGCGCCACCCAAAGTCAACCGCACAGCAATGAAAAGCACCTTGTAAGTAAAAAGCACAACAGCTGCAGGCACAAGAAAGAAAAGAAGATTCAAAAAGACATCTGAGCGCAAGCGCATTACTAGCGCACGCCTATCAAGCGCTCCTTCAAGCGCGATTTGTGGTGCGATAAAAAAGCTGATCATCAACGTAATAAGCACCAAAACTACACTCAATAAATTCAACATAAAAGGTACAAAAGCTAGCACAACAGTGAGAAAGGGACCCAAAAAGGGGATCGTATGCAAGAGCAAAAATAAGCTTGAGAAAACCCAAAAGAGTAAATAGAGGAGCAAAAGAGGGATCGTCAAATAGGAGATCTTTAGCATAGCCTCTCCGCTTTCAAAAAGCGTACGTCGAAAAGTGGGCGTCTCACCCTCTATCTCTTTTTTATAGAACTTTGAGAGCAATACCTGCGCTGCTAGAACTGCGCCCATTCCAAAAAAGAGAGGAATGAAGAGAAGGCTGTTTTGTAGCCATGCCTCTTGCGACAGTGACACTCCTTGAAAAAAGAGAAAGAGCAGCCCTACACAACTCAACACAGTAAATAGAAAGTAAGACTTTTTGCGGCTGTAAGCGTAGCGAAAGGCGCGGTTAAAGAGAGCAGAAAACTTTTCTAGCGTCATGACATCAGGTTCTTGTAAATGTACTTAGGACGCACAATGGGCGTGCCCTTCCCTTCACGCGCGATACACCGCTCATAGACGATTTGCGTGGCGATGCCACAAGCGCGTGACATTCCAAAGAGCACTGTATAATACTCGGGATACCCAAATCCCGCAGCCGTCAACAATGAGCCAGAAACGGCGTCCACGTTGGGATAAGGATTTGAGATCTTAGGATTTTCTTTCAACACTTTTACACCCCGCTCGCGAATCATCAGCGCAAACCGAATCAAAGGGTGATCAGGAAATCGCTTCTGTCCCAGCTCATACTGAATCGTTGCACGCGGATCTTCTACACGCAAAACAGCATGCCCAAAGCCGTATACAAGCTCTTTCTTCGCCAGCTTGTCTCGAATGTGCTTCTCCACATCGTCAGCTGTCGCCTGCTCACCTAACTCTTCCACCATCTGCTCCACAAAGTGTAAGCACTCTTGGTTAGCTCGACCATGGCGCGGCCCTGCAAGTGCATTCATCGCTCCAGCAATCGAACCATACAAATCCTCCATCCCAGAAGCGATCGCCTTTCCCACAAACGTGGAGAGATTGCCTCCCCCATGGTCGAAGTGCAAAATGTCGTAGAGGCGGAAAAACTCTGTAAGCTCCGGCTTATTCAACATGTGTGCAAAGTTTTCCATATAGCCAAGCTCTGGCTTCGAAGGGGGCGTCTTTCCCCAGCCTGCATGCGCATTGATCATTACAGCTGTAATCACAGGGAGCTTTGCAATCAAGTTGAGGCAATCTTCTCGATAGTCGTTTTTCAGCTCAAACATCCCTAAAATCAGAATGGCGCAAGAGAAAAGAGCCATGGGGTGCCCCTCTCTTGGCAACGCCTCAATGTGTTCAATCACGCGTCTATCGATAAAAGAGCGCTTGCACAAATCAGCTTTAAACGCCTTTAACTCCCCCTTGTCGGGGTCGTGACCGTGGTAAAGCAAGAACAACACCCTCTCTGGATCCCAGCTCGCCAACTCTGAAATAGGACGTTCTCGATAAAAAAGACCCAGCACTGGATCTACTTTCGATGTTGTGCAATATCCAACAGGAATCCCCCTGAGCCCAGTTTCCAATGGCTCTTCTGTTGTCATATCAACCCCTCACTCTTACAAAATTCTCGCTCCTCAATGAGCTCCTTTTCTGTTGCCATGATCTTCTCACGAATCCATTCATCCCACCGCAGGTCTGGAACAACGGTGTAGTGCCCATCCCCTCTAGAGCAGCACGGAAAGCCAAAAATCAAATTCTCCTCAATGCCGTATGGATTGCTATCTGAACAGACAGCAGAAGAAAACCAATCATCCTCTCTTGTGGGGTGGTACAAAGAGCGCACAGCATCGATCACTCCATTTGCTGCAGAAGCTGCGGACGAACGCCCCAACTTCTCAATTACCATCGCTCCCCGGTTTTGCACCGTCTGTACAAACTCGTTGCGGTGCCACTCAATATCAGGGATCTTCTCAGTCGCCTTTTGATCACCGATTTCCACCTGCGTGAAGTCGGGTACCTGCGTGTTTGAGTGATTTCCCCACACCACAACCTTGCGCACCAATCGCGAATCCACATCTGCCTTTCTAGCCAAAAGCGACTTTGCTCGGTTATGATCTAAACGCATCAAAGCGTGGAAGTTCTTGCGCGGCAAATCAGGAGCATTGTTCATCGCTACCAAACAGTTTGTATTGGCAGGATTTCCCACTACATACACTTTTACATCGCGGCTTGCCGCCTCATTGAGCGCACGCCCCTGCCCCACGAAGATCTTCCCATTCTCTTGCAGCAAATCTTTGCGCAACATCCCCTTAGAGCGCGGCTTCGCACCTACTAGCAGCGCAATATCCACTTTATCAAAGGCTTGGTGCAAATCGCTTCCGATGCGCACCTCCTCAACAAGAGGAAAATCGCAATCGGAAAGCTCCATTGCTACTCCCTCAAGTTTTGTTTCCATTCCAGCAATGTCTTGTAGATGTAGGATGACCGGCCGGTCACCAAAGATCGCGCCTGAGGCGATACGAAAAAGGAGGCTGTAGGCGATCTGCCCACAACTTCCCGTTACAGCAATACGTAGGGGTGATTGTCTCATCCCCCTTTCATAACAAACGCTCGGTATCTATTGCAGCAAAAATCTGCGGAAGCTCCGCTATGACGGCTGGCTCACTTTCTGGCCCTCTTATTCCGTCACAAAAAAGACACCCTTTGCTCTCCCCATCAATAACAAGGAAGTAGCGCGTTCCTGTCAGACCAAACCTTTCTACCACACACACGCCTTTACCAAGAGCTTCCTCTACTAAAGGAATAGTCCTTTCTTTTGAATGCAACCCTTGTGCATTTAGCACAAATGTATTCTCAGGCAACCTACTTCTATCTAAAGCTGCCTCTCCAATCCACTCAAAGGTTACGCCATCAGCCTCATGCCGATACAAAATGTTTGTCACACCATCAGCTTCATTTCGATGCAAAACCTGCGTCACAGGCGAGACTGCGCTTTTTGCTCTCTTTTGCTTTTGGGGCTTTTCTGAAGAAGAGCCTTTCCCCTTCTCAGGGCACAGGAGCGCTGCAGCAACCATGAGCACTAAACCGCCAAAAGTCGTTGTAATGGCTTGCCATGTGTGCGCCCCTCGAAGCGCTCCAACGCGCATGCCTATGCAAATAGAAAGAGCAAGCAGTGCAATGGCAACAGCTGCCACCGCGTAGCTCACCCTTTTTTGTACATGCGAAGAAATGCACCTCTCTCCTACCCTACAAATCATTTTTACTTGAAACAAGAAAAAATTTCGTTGTTCACATCGATCATCTTATGACGGGCAAAAAGGAGCAGAGATTCACCTTTACATTCACTCCCATCAAAATAGTCTAGCTGATCATCGTGATAATAGAAATACTGCCCGCTTTCAGCTACTTCCCTTCTTACTGGAATAGATCTTTCTCTGTAAGTAACGAAAGATTCTTTATCGGCAGAAAAAAGTGTGCGGTCGACATAAACACATGCCTTCCCCTCCCGCTCTTCTGAGGGAGCTGGCCCCCACTTCACCCCCTGATCTCCGATAGAATCTTCCCATGTGGTCGTATCAGCCTGAGCAAAGATCTCTGGCAATTGGGAAAACATCTCCTTCTGAAAATCAATAGTTGGATTGCCCTCGTTTTGTGTATTTCGGAATAAAATGCCCTTATCCTCACCATTCAAATAAAGATAATAACCGTTATAATCAAGATAATCCATGTCTGCCTTCTGTATCATGCATGCCCCACTTTCAGGCATCACGTTACTATGAACCAGTAGAATTGATTTATCCCTAGAGTGTAGACCATACGAATCATAGATGAATGTGTTGTCAGGGATCCTTTTAGCGTTTGCAGAAGATACTCCGACGCGTTCATCTTGTGCAACAATCACCCTCACACCCTCATGAGTACAGGAGGGATATGTACGAACAGGAGGCAAAGTTCGGCCGCGAGCAGGGGTAGCGCTCGATCTCACTGCTTTTTTAGGAGCACAACCCCACAAGACCGCCGCTGCAACTGCAAGAATACAGCCTCCCAGGGCTGTTACAATCCCCTTCCACTTTGGAGCATCATGAAACACTCCCGCTTTGTAGTTCATACAGGTTGAAAGAATTACAACCGCAAGCGCAGTAATCCCAACAAAATATGCAATATTTGCCTGATTCTGAAGGAGGCTTTGACAAGCGTCACCTCCACTCTCTACTTTTCTGCACATAATTTCTCCTCCAATTTTTGCATTATCTTAACACAAAATATTAAAAATATCTATTTCAAATAATTTGTAATAAAACAAGAAACTAAATAAAATTATTTTGAATGAATAGTAACATCTCTGAAATCTCCATCCACCTTAAAGATGGCAAAGAAAGAAACAATGAAATTTCTCTTTTAGAGCCACTTAAGGAGAGACGCGCTGTGAAACGCAGACGCTCTAGGCGGCGCTTGTCTTGGGTAGGACGTGTGGCCAAAAGGGTGAGGCGTCTCTTCGCAAGGAAACTCTCTCCTGAAGAGCGCTTTAAGAGTGTGCTTGCACACCTTCTTACACAACAAAATGTGCGTGATCACTTTATGGAGAGTGAAGAGCGGCGGGCTGCCTTCTTCAAAGCTCTGCGGGAGGCAGCACACCAAGTGGGCTATACAGAGTTCTCGATCCCTAGCCACGCCCTTTCACCTGATGAGGTGCAAAAACATCTCACCACCCTTGAAAAGCGCATCTCTATTCAACAGATGGGGAATGAGGGACACCGCGTCCTTGACGCCATCCTCTCTAAAATCGAACGCCTTCCCATCACTTCCTGCCTCGAAGTTTTACAAGATGAGAAGCTCTCCTCAATTGACATTACAACGCAGTATGCTAAGTTTCATGTGCTCGACATTTCGCCGGAGGGGAAAGTAAACTACAAGCTCTTTAAAAACCGGGCAGCTCCAGCTACTTCTCGAACAAGCACCATTAACCAAAAGGTCGTGCTCGACACCTCGAATCCCGACGATCCCACGTGGATTGGCACCTATTCAGGCGAGCTCTCACACGTGCACAACTTGCTCGAACAAATTCTCCTCATTATGCAGGCGAAGCCCGACGAACAAATCTCCCTTATCGACGGCAAAGAAGGGCCGACAATCCACTTTCTTTTCACTTCGCTCTATGGGTGGCGTGATCTTGAAGAGATTTGCATGCAACGAGATGCTATCCGCAAGCTGAATGGCAAAACCCTCTATATCGGGAAGCAGCCGATCCATCTGCGCCTCTTCTATCACAATCTCAACTCATTTCACCGCATACCCATTCCAGCTGAGACACGCGCTTTTCTCGAAGACATCAATGATGAGTCAATGATCCCCCTTCTTCACCTAGCTCTTGGAGATGACAGCCCTCTTGCCCCTATTGTGGAAGAGCTGGATAAACTCCCCCTCATCCAAATCCAAGACCCTAAAACCCGCTTCTTAGAAAGGCAAAAAAAATTACTCGCCTGCATCGATGACTATCGAGCGAAAAGAAAAGAGATTGCCGCTTGCTGCGACAACCCCCTCATCAAAACCCTGCTGCTGAAACAACGTCCTGATGGAAGAGCGCTGAAGGGACTCGATGCCCTCCTCTATCTTGACGCATTCACACACGAACTTCATATCTTCCATAACAAAAATTGCCGCAATGCAGCTGACCGAACAAGTGGAGCAAAGGCAGCGGACAAGGCGCAAAATGGCATCCGTAAGCTTATGGGTGAGCCCTTTTTGCCAGGCTTCAACGACCACCAAGCACTTTTCAAAGTACTCTATAGTCTTTATCTTTTATGGGAAGAGCCAGAGATCAACTCTGCGCTCACTACCGGCACTCATGGCGCCCCCTTCTTCAAGCGCTTCTTCCACCATAACCCCGACCACACGAACTACCTCATGGATTGGGCCAAAGGATATTTAACGTGAGTTCGACGGCTTAGCCAAATAAGATCCGGCTGACAAAGGAGAAAATTTGACGACACCATCTATATTTAGGATAACAGTTTGATGTAGTCATCAAAGATGTAATAGAGCTCTCGCCCTTTTTTAACACAGGTGAGAATCCCCGCCTTCTCCAACTCACGTAAGTAGTGTGCCGCTGTCTGCCGGTGCCACTTGCGGGCTAAAAACTTGATCTTGCAATAGGGATGCTCGAAAAGCATTTCGAGCAACTCTTCTGAATAGATTTTACGAGGAATTTTTTTCTCGGTCTCTTTCATCAATTTCAAGATTGCGACAATTCTCTGCTTGGTGCCACGTGCTGTTTCCGCCACAGCGCGCAGCATATAGAGCACCCACGCTTCCCAAGAACCGCTTGTTGTCACGCTATTTAGCGCAGCGTAATAATGAGAGCGGTGGTCGATGATGTAATGTGACAAATAGAGGATTGGGTACTCCAAAATCTTTTCATGCACTAGGTGTAAGAGGTTCAAAATACGCCCCGTCCGTCCATTGCCATCATAGAAAGGATGAATCGCTTCAAACTGATAGTGGACAAGCGCCATACGCACAAGAGGATCAAAGCGACTCTCTTGATAGATGAAATGCACAAGATGTTCCAAGTGCTCACGAATGACCCCCTCCCCTTCAGGTGGTATGTAGATCACTTTTCCAGTAGCGCTTTTCAGCTGCGTCCCAGGAAGCTTGCGAATCCCTCCCTGATTCCCTGTAATCTTCTCAGCAATTTGCTCAAAGAGATGCGAAGATAAAAGGCGCTTTTTTTGTGTAATCGCTTCAAACCCAAACCAAAGTGCTTCGTGGTAGCGGTATACCTCTTTAGTATACGGGTCCCCACTTTTGCCCTCATCGGCCACACTTTGAAATAAAGCATCATTTGTAGTCACCACATTTTCAATTTCTGAAGAGACCTTGGCCTCTTGCAAAGCGATAGCCTGAATCAAGACCCCTAGGTTCGGCAACATCAATCCCACAGCCTTCAGCTCAGCCAGCTCTCTCTGCGCTTCAATCACACCCTTCAAAATAGAGGGTGACTCCAAGTCGCATTTTGGAGGTAATGGGGGGAGATCATTATAAGCTTTCGACACATTATGACTCATATTCGCCAATATTAGCCTAAAATATGTCGAAAATCTAATGATTTTTCATCATAAAAGGAAAAATACGGGGGAGTCGAGGAGGGAGAGAGTAAGGAGCTTCTTTCGTCGCTTCCGCTTTTTAAGCATGCTCTCCCAATCAAAGAACATTACAGTTGATTGAATAACAGTCGCTAACATACATCTATTTTAGCATTTAAATATTAAGTTTATATTAAGAAAGCTCTTGCTATTTAGGAAAGAGCGTAATAAAATAGTGGCATGTCCTTAGCAAGAACTGACAATTCTACAAAATCTCCTGCACAGAACATGGCGTGCTGCGGGATCTCCCGTCCATGGTGCGGTGGCATTGCTATCATGACACTTGCGGGACTTGCAACTCTTGTCACGGGCCTAGTTTTGAGCCGTCTGAAGAACGGCTATGGCTCTGTTCCTACAGCCCTCATGATCACGGGTGTCTCTTTTCTGTTTTTGAGCCCTGCTGCCTTTCTCTGGAAGATGGATAAAACCGAAGAGCCAGATCTGTTTTTTAAAGTAGCTGTGACTCTAGCAAGGGGTAAGATAAAGTCTAAATATGTCGGAGAGAAAATATCGAGCATATCATTTGAAGAATTCGAAAAAATTTTAAATGATGATGCGCGTCACGACGACCTTATGGCAAAGTTAGAAGCGGATTTTGAGAGAAAGTTTGAGAAAATTTTTGGGACAGAGTTTGAGGCCCTGTTTAAGACAGAGTATGATGCCATGCTCAGGGCAAAGCCTAAGAAAGGGTGTGAGCCAGAGTTTGGGCCAGCGTTTCAGGAAAAGCTTCGACAAATGTTTGGGCAAGAATTTGAGACAAACCTTCAAAATCATAATTTCACCATTAGGTCTGCGCTACAAACTCTAGGACTTGATCCAACTAAAGTTCACACGAAAGTCGAAATTAAGCAAAAATTCAAAGCAATGTGCTTGGAAACGCATCCAGATAAAAATCCAGGCGCATCTGCAAACGCATTTAACGCTGTAATGGAAGCTCATAACTTTCTCAAAGAGCAGATGGAGCGTCAAGGTTTAGAGCAAATATCCGCTTAAGCAAGCTCTTCATAAGCTCAAATCTTTGAGGCTCGTGTGCCTCTTCCAAAGCGTGCTCAAAATGAACGCCCGATAGAATCGCTTTCCCCTTCCCCACTTCGCACTCAATGATCGCAGGGGGATTTCCCTCAATGTCATCGTAGTGGGCGAGAATCTCAACGTTGTCGTGTCTATCGGCCCCTTCAAAGAGGCAACCTCCGTTATAGTAGACGTTGACTACCTTCTCATTCCATTTTAGTGAAGCTGAGCGCACTCCTTGTTGCGAGTCATAACGAAAGAGCCCTTTGCCGTAGGCTGGCCCCACAGCGCGCCCTGGAAAAAAGGCGAGCTCGCGTGGCGCTACCACTTCTAGCTCTCCCCCCTCTTCAAAGACTACGTGGCTGCTGCCGTAATAAGCGCCGGCACAAATGCCGAGATAGCGACCACCATCTAAGACAAACTGGCGGATACGGCGGTTGGCTTCGCCTTGTAGATTGTCGTGATAGGGGACATCACGTCCCCCTGGAATGATGATGAGATCGACCCCCCTCTCCCAATTTTCCGAGGTGAAGAAGGTGCGATCTGCTGGGCGCACGACGCTGCCTGCTGGCAGCGCCCTGCGCACCTCTTTTACTACCTGTTTGAAAAGCGGAGCATCCACTCCTTCATCAAGGTAGATTCTAACTCTCATCGCCGCAACTTCCAGCAAGTGGGAACAAGAGCGGCTGCAGCGCCTACTTTAATTGCATCCCCAATCAAGAAGGGAACAACACCCAAAACAAATGCTTGCTTCATGCCAACAAAGCAGCTCAACCAGGCGAATCCACCTAGGTACATCACTGCAGTGCCAATCGTAAGGGCAAGCGTTGTCAAACTATATTTATACACCCAACCTCTTTCTAAGAAGTATCCGATGAGGAAGGCAGAAAGCGCACTTGCCAAGAGGTAACCTCCGCTTGCACCAAACAACACAGCCATACCACCGGAAAAACCTGCGAACATGGGGAGGCCAAACGCTCCCTCTACTAAGAAGGCGAGTACAGATAGCGCTCCTTTTTTACTTCCACAAGTGGCCCCTACAAGCATGATTCCAAAAGGAAGCATCGAGAGCGGAACAGGTGTAAACCAAAGGGGAAAAGCAAGCTGAGCCATTACGCCTAGGAAAATGGAGCCTGCTAAAACTGTAAGGCAATCAAAAGCGATCGCAAAAGAGCGTGTCCTTGGTCTAATCAAATCAACAAGAATGGTCATTTCAAACCTCCGGGTTCGTTTATAAGTGGTTAGTGTATCTGATGCTCTTTTATTTTACAAAGAGCGTGGATGAAACTGGTTAAAAGAATTTTGGAGCGACTTCCGACTCACATGAGTGTACCGATCTGTCGTAGCGATAGTGGCATGCCCAAGCATCTCCTGAATCACTCTTAATTCAGCTCCTCCTTCAAGCAAATGTGTAGCAAATGAGTGACGCAATGTATGGGGAGAAATATTTTTTACAATGCCCACCTCAGCAGCCCTTTTTTTTATCATCTTCCAAACTAAAATACGGTTGCACGGCTGCCCACGGTTCGTCAAGAAAAGAGTTGAGTTGTCATCGTCCCGGAAACTCAGGTAGCGATCGATTGCCAAAAGCGCCCTTTTTCCAATGGGAACAATCCGCTCTTTACTCCCCTTTCCCATGACTCTTACATCATTTTCCCCCACATCTTGGATTTTGAGCTGGCAAAGCTCACTGACACGGAGGCCACTTCCGTAGAGCACTTCTAAGATAGCAGCGTCACGAGCTCCAATAATACTCTCAGTGTGGGGCGATTCTAGCAGCCTTTCTACCTCTTCTTGTGTCATCACCTCGGGGATAAGCTGCCACATTTTGGGCGTCTCAAGATAGGCTGTGAGATCGACATCAATCATTTTTTCTCTAAGCAAAAAGCGAAAGAAGACGCGCAGCGCGATCATGGCACGCGCGATTGAAGAGGAGGCGAGCTGGAGACTACTCAAATATTGGTAGAGAAGCTCAATTGTAACAGCCCGCCCTGCAAGAAAGTCAAGAAAGCGGGAGATATCGCGCTCATAGGCCTCTATTGAGTTGGGAGCGAGCCCCTTCTCAGACTTCAGATATAGGATGAATTCATTCAGCTGCGCTTTCAAGCAGTTCACTCACCTCGACAAGAGCCTCCTTCTTAATCGGCACAACTGGCACATGAAAGAGCTCTCCCGTTTCTAGCACTTCATAGCATCTCCCCTCTTTTGAGGAAAGCTGAGGACGCAGTGCCAGCTCCTTGCGCCGCTCCAGGTAGAGAGCAAGAAGTCCGCGAAACTCCTCTTTCTTTCGAAAGAGGCTAAGCGCCTTTTCATCAGGGGAGCGCTCGCGTTTTGGGGGGAGCTTCCCTTGCCAAAACTCACCAGCAGGTTGCCAACAGTCCGAGCAATAATCGCTCCGCTCCTCTTCTTTTACTTGAGAGAAATAGATAGAGCCCGGTTCAAAGCGCTTTTCACATTTACAGCAGTTTGGAGATCGTCGAGGTAGTTTCATGCCTATAGTATAGTTCATTTGCCTCTTGACCTCAAATTGCTTTTTTTGTGATGACAGTAAAAAAGTCTTTTGGAGAAGATCATGGGGCAGACCAGAGCAATGCAAAACAACTTTCGTCAGTACAAATCAGTTCAACTTTTGAAGGGGCTCGCGACGCACCCTCACGACCTCACCATTGAGGGGAACCTCTCTGCAGAAAGAATTGAACGGTACGCTGCGACGGCAGGAGAGTTCAAATTGCTCTATGGAACAGAGCGCGTCAACGACGACGTACTCCACGCGCTCAAAGAGTTAGCGGCAGAGGCGCACCTCATCGATAAGATGGAAGCGATGCAAAGAGGTGATGTGGTCAACAAAATCGACGGCTACCCAAGCGAAGAGCGTATGGTTCTCCACACCGCAATGCGCGACTTTTTTCTCCACCCGAATGATGGCAAAGAGGCGAGCAAAGCTGCCAAAATGGCGCGTGCCGAGTGCGATAAACTCAAAGAATTCATGCACAAAATTGATAAGGAAGGAAAGTTTACTGACATCATCCAAGTAGGTATTGGAGGTTCTTTCCTAGGTCCTGCAGCATTTGCAATTGCATGCGAAGCTTTTGCTAAGCATGGCCGCAAAGCGCACTTTGTCTCAAATGTTGATCCTGATGATGCGGCGCGCGTGATGCGACAAGTTGATCCAGAAAAAACACTCGTTGTCGTTGTCTCTAAGTCAGGGTCTACGCTTGAAACCGTGACAAACGAAGCGCTTGTGCGTAGCTACTTCGAGCAAGCAGGATGCAATCCAAAAGAGCACTTTATCGCTGTCACAGGTGAGAAGAGCCCAATGGACAATCCAGATCGCTACCTTGCCTCCTTCTACATGTGGGATTTTATTGGTGGACGCTATTCCGTCACATCGATGGTGGGCGCTGTGACCATTGCCTTTGTAGTGGGCTTCGACCAATACATGAACATCTTAAAAGGGGCGCATGAGATGGACCGCATTGCACTCAACCCCGACATCAACCAAAACCTACCCATGTTATCTGCTATGCTTGGGGTGTGGAATCGCAACTTCTTGCACTCACCCACATTGGCCGTTCTCCCCTATTCGAATGCCCTTTTGCGTTTCCCTGCACACCTTCAACAGTGTGATATGGAGTCAAATGGGAAACGCATTGATCGACAAGGACACCCAGTTGACTTTGATACAGGCCCCATTGTTTGGGGGGAGCCAGGAACAAATGGACAGCATAGCTTCTACCAACTCATCCACCAAGGCACCAATGTCGTACCAATCGAGTTCATCGGCTTCCAAAATTCGCAGTATGGAGAAGACCTCAACGTTGAGGGTTCTACCTCACACGAAAAACTGCTCTCTAATCTCTTTGCACAGGCAATTGCACTTGCAAAAGGACAAAAAAGCGACAACCCGAACAAAGTGTTCCCAGGAAATCGCCCAAGCAGCATCTTGCTTGCAAAAAGGCTTGATCCCTTCACGCTTGGCTCTCTTATGGCTTACTACGAACACAAAATTGCTTTCCAAGGTTTTTGCTGGAATATCAATAGCTTTGACCAAGAGGGTGTGCAGCTTGGGAAAGTGCTAGCGAAGAAGATAATCGAGCAGTTCTCGGCTAAAAGAGCGGGAAAAAAAGCGCCTAGCTTTCCTGAGGCTGAGGCGATGCTTCAGCACCTTGAAACACTTTAACAATTCCTCCCGCAGCTTCAAACCCCTTCACCATACGTGCTCCTTGCGGTGAAAGGTGTTCAGGGAAGATCGTAAGCTCCTCCACTCCATCCCAATCGTAGATGAGGCGCTCCTCAAAGATCACGCGTTCTTCAATTGCGCCTTCATTGATTTCACGGTTGTGCGGCAAAAGCACTGCCTTCTTCAATCTCTTTGAAGCAGGGAAGTGGAGCTGATCATTGAGTAGAGGAAGGGCGTAGGGGTGTTTAAACTCCCCAATCAAGTGTAGCATGTCAATGAGCTCAAAGGGAAAATTCTTCAATGTGATATTTTCAAGGTGAAGAAAAACAGGAATCTCTTCAGGAAGCCATGAGAGCACCTCCCGCCAAGGCCTGTGACTATCTGCTGGTGCGTGGTCCAAGACGACGCCCACTGTTTTATTGCGCAGTGGCTCTAAAAGCTTTTCACAAAATGCCATGAATTTTTCAGGGTCGGCCTCTTCCCACTTCAGCTCCCACAAAATAGCAGGAGCGTTGGGAACTTCAAATACATCTTGTGAGAAGTCAACAACGCATCGCTCATGTTGAGCAATGCGAAAGCTCTGCTCGAACCCCGTGTATATCTTCTTGATCTTCGGCAACGCACCTTGAATAGGTAGCATAGAGAATCTCCTTACCTTTTTCTCTCCACAACTCTTCGAAATATGAACTTCCATATCCGGGCAAAGAGCGCACAACCTTGCCCGAAAAATCGGGGTGCGCCTCAAGCAACTCCTCAGCTTGCGCCATATACACCTCATCGTCTGTTACGAAGGTGAAGTTGCCTTGCACAATGCGCGCCATCTCATCCAAAAAAGGCTTTTGCATCAAACGGTGCTTTGCATGCTTCCTTTTTGGCCACGGATCGGGGAAATTGATATAGACCTCAAGCGCTCCTGCGTCAGGAATGTAGTGCCTGGAAAAGGTGAATGCCTCTCCACACACAATGAGCAAATTCTTTACTCCTCGATTGCGCATCTTTGACCAAATCTTGCGCACACGATCAAAGCGCAACTCCACTGCTACAAAACGGAGTTCTGGATCGCGCAGCGCACGCTCAATGATCCAGTCGCCATTGCCCGAGCAGAACTCAATACAGGAGGTCTCCCACTCTAACTCAATGTGAGGGCCAGTATAGAACTCAGGAAGGTAGAACACCCCATCTTGCAGAAGCGGTCTGCGTTCTTCAAACTTAAAAGGGGACTTAAGGTCTTTTGGTTTCACGGGAAAATCATACCAAAATCGATCAATTTACGCTTGAATTTCCTTCCCACCTAGAGTAATCTCCGATAACGAGTTGACTTTCTAGTGATAGAAATTTTCACCACCCCCTCTTTGCCAGAGATCACGCTCGTTCTCATTGACCATCAATGATCAACGTCGAACTTTGCATTTCCTCTGGCTTTGAGGTCTGGCACAAATTTCTATCATTAAAAAACCAGCCCGCTATAATTTCAAATACGAGGTATCCCGTGAAGAAATTTTTTCTTATCTTTTCTCTCTTAGCTGCAGCCCCTTTGCTTGCAGAAGAAACAACAAAACTCGATCTTGGAGCGGTCTTTCGCGCCTCCCCTATCATCTACACCGTGATGATCGCCCTCTCCCTCTTCTCTTTTGTGATTTGGCTCTACAGCTTTTGGACACTCCGTCTTAACACGATGATGCCTCCTCTCTTCTTGATGAGAATGCGCGAAGAGCTGAAGAATAAGCAGTACGATGTGGCCCACACGAATTGCCTCAGTGAGAGGCACTGTACAGCGAGCATTTTGGCATGTGCGATTGCCTCGCGCAACCACGGCCACCAAGTGATGGTTGAAGCAATGCAGACAGAAGGAAAGCGGTGTGGTGTCTCGCTTTGGCAGCGCATCTCCCTTCTTAACGACGTTGCGATCATCGCCCCTATGCTTGGCCTACTCGGCACCGTACTCGGTCTTTTCACTGCTTTCTATGACGTAAACCGCAGCCCAGACACATTGGCCTCTATTTTTGATGGCCTCGGCATCGCAGTAGGAACAACCGTCGCTGGTTTGATCGTTGCCATCTTTGCGATGATCTTCTATGCCACGCTTAAGTTCCGCATTATTCACCTTCTTAACACGATCGAGAATGAGACCCTCTCTCTCGGCAACCTCATCGAGGCGCAATGAGCTACGTCCCCTATGACGAGATCAAAGAGGCGGGTGGCATCACCATGGCCCCCATGATCGACTTCCTCTTCTTGATGATGGCCATCTTTGCCTCTCTCGCGGTCTCTCGCATCGTGATGCGCGACACAGACATTGAGCTTGTGCAGTCACATGTGGAGGATACCACCTCTCTTGCCATGTCGCCTGAGTACAAGATGATCAATATCACAGTGGATCAAAACGGGCGATACAAGTGGGTTACAGACATTCGTGATCACTCAATGGAAACTGCAGATGAAATTGCAGCTGAGCTTGAAAGCCAATACGCGAAAGGGTTGCTTCCTGAAGACAAGCTCAAAACGCAAGTTCTGCTCAAGATCGACCGCGAAGCGAAGTGGGAGCCTATCCTAAAAGTGCTCCTCTCCGTACGCGAATCAGGCTTTGAGATACGCCCGGTCTACGAGCCGGAATAGCGCTCCACATTACCACTGAAGTTCATCAGGGAAAAACTCTCTCACCAACTCTTCGTAGTAGGGCTTGAGCACTTCTGTATCCATCGCCTCTTCACACTTTGAGTAAAGATCATATTTGTTGAACTCCTTCACCCACCCCATTAAGCGCTCGTCCTCAGCATCCATCAAATAGCCATACTCTTTTTCCCTGTGCGCTGGATAGAACGAGTGATACCGAATGATATAGGCCCCTTCTTGCGGCAAATAGTCCTTCACCACATGATAAAGATACTCATCGTGTCCCCACGACATGTGCACCTTCTCTAGACCGCAATGCGCCTCATAAAATGCGCTGCGTCCGAGAAAGTGGATGACGAAAACGGATCTTGCAAAAACTCTGGGAAGACAATTCTTGGCAGAAGGCGCATCCACGGAAATGTCGCCTAAACCGCCCACTGCGCTCACCGAAAACGCCAGAACCTTCCCAAGTCGTGAATAAACCTACTAATCATCCACCGCGGCTGCCATCCGCATCGCTTCAGCTGTTTGATAGGCGTGGTACGACTGCGGCAATGCAAGTCGGGATCGCCTTCATCCACAAGCGTATTCAAAAGCGCACCGCATCCCAAATCCCCATCTGCGCGGCGAAGTGGTAACACTCCGCTTCTTTCTCAAAACAAAGAGGCGTCTGAAACTCATGATTTTTCCGATAAAAAGTTGGTGAAGTCGCCGTCATAGTCTGAAATCCATCACCAAAAAGCTGGACAACAAAAGGCAAAGTAAGAAATATCTCATGCACAGAAATTAACCAAACTCTTTAATTTAAAACCACCAATTTGACGTCGCAATTTTCCAGACGTAAATACAACGAATGAAATGTGGAAGATCTTATTTATTACAGCTATGATGCCGCTATGTGCAGAGCTCAACTTTAGAGCCGGTCCTGGAGTGACCCCATTCTTTCCTCTTCCTGCTGTCACAGTCGGGTTGGACTCAGTTAGCAAACACGTTGCCTTTGGCTCAACTTTTCAGGTCGTGCCCTCAATCCACGCTCCGGTCTCGTATGTGGGTGTACATGCCGTGCCACTCTTCCGTCCCACAAAAATACCTACAGAATTGGTGTTGGTGGTGGAGCTCAATTCTCTAGAACATAGAAGCGCTGATTGGCTATAAAGGAAGCAGTGGAACTGGCTGTCAGTTCAGCGTTACGGAGCCTGTACTCTACCCACTTGAAATGCCGTGGTCACTACCAATTCCTGGCTTCTCTCTAACCTTCAATAAGACATTTTAATTCATGAAGAAATGGATCCTCGCCTTTCTAGCTGCAATGACACCCCTTTGCGCCAACTTTAACCTCCGCGCAGGCCCAGGTATCACCCCCTTTATTCCTCTTCCCTCTATTACCCTTGGTGCAGATTCCATCACTGAACATTTCGATTTTGGCGGCACGCTTCAAATTGCAACCCCTCCCCTCTTCCCTGTTTTCTATGCCGGCGTCCGCGCAGTTCCCCTCTTCCGACCCTCAAAAGGAATTTACTATGGAATCGGCCCAGGCATGGGGCTCGCAACCATTATCCCTACCGGAACGGTTGAAGCACTCATCGGGTACGAAGGAAAAAAAGGGAGCGGTTGGCAGCTCAACATCATAGAACCCCTCATCTTCAACCACTCATTCAGTGGGCTCCTACCCATTCCCGGTCTCTCATTTACCTTTAATAAATCATTTTAATATATTGATATTAACTAACTTATGAAGTATAATCTTCTGCTTCATGAGGGGAATATTACTATGGCTACTTCTTCTTCCAGCCGCTCTTTTTGCCAATACTTATTTTGACGTAGGTGCGGGCACGATGCCGCTTACGTCCAAAAAGAAGACGACTTATATGGCAGTGGGAAAGCGTTTTGAGACATACCGCGGCTCGGTTGACCTTTCTGCTGGCCATCAAATCAGCTCCAAGTGCCAAAACTATTTTGGAGTCAAAGGGATTGTTACCCACAACCTCACGGACAACCTCTATATAGGCGCTGGTCCTGGCATTGGTATTTTCACAGAGAGTCCCAACAAATGGGGTACTGCTTCTGCAGCTACGATTGAAGGGGTAGTTGGTTTCAAGCTCCCAGAGACAACGCGTATCAAGCCAGACCTCCAATTTGGAGTAACACAGCCCATGCACGTGTTTCATAATGGGACCGGCCATAAGCTCAACAAAGGCCCTGCCTTTACCCTCTCTCTCAAGCTTCGCTACTAGCTGAATATTTCTTGATGAATTTTTAATACTAAAATATAGTCAAATCAGTTTAAAATTTTACAAATTCGTGCCAGATGGCAAAGCCAAAGTATAGTCAAATCGGTTGAAAATTTTACAAATTCGTGCCAGATGGCAAAGCCAAAGTAAGCGCGGAGTTCGACTTAGACCATTTATGGTCTATGAGAACGAGCGCAATCTTTGGTGAAGCCAAATGGTATGAATTTATAAAATTTTCAACCGATTTGACTATATCATAATATCCTTTAATCATTGAAACGAATAGCTCAGGAAAATATGGCACAACCAATCTCAAGCTTAGGAGATATTCCTTCCCACACATTTTTTAATAATCCTACCCTCAGACATCTCTTTGAAATAATCTTTTCTTACTTCTCTGAGATAGATCTGGCAAGACTTTCTGGAGTAAACAGAACACTTAGAGCTGCGATCTTAGACGATAAAGACCGCGTGCTTCAAATTGCCTTAGCAGCTCTAAACCAGCAGGGTCTCCACCTCCCTGAGATACCTCTTTGCTTACGACAAAAACTCCTTTTCCCTCAGCTCCATACTAGCTTACGCACGCAAGAACTACAACAGCAACTCCTAGAGACCACAAGAGCGGCTGTCATAAACAATGCTATCCCTCCAGATCCTAGCAGCATATCAAACCCCTACCGACTCTGCCAGATTATTGACGCCCAACTTTGCGCAGGTGATCTTGTGGGAGCTGCCGAAACCGTTGAAACAATCGGACCCTGTACATACCCCTCGGATGTTATTCATCATTTCCCCGATTACCTCTGCTTACTACAAGATCCAGACCTCTCTTCTAAGGCACTTTCAACTCGTTGCAAATGCATAGCGTATGCCAGACTTGCGCGTGCTCAATTTTTATCTAGAGACTTTCAAAATGCTGAAGCTACGATCCGAAAAATTGCTCCAAACGAAGTCGTTTTCACTATCGTATTAGCTGAGCTCGCTGCTAAAATGACAGAAGACCCCTCTCAAAAAGAGAAGGCGATGGCCCTTTTTAACGAAGCTCGAGAAAAAATTTCGTCCTACTTTAGGAGATTTGTAAGGCTACGCATCTTCCTTTACATTGCGCAGCTTGAAAGCGCCTCAGGTTTGAGCCCTGCAGCGTCTCTTGCAAGTGCAAAAAACATTTCATTTCAAGACCTCCCCTTCATGGAACAATTCTGCGCTCCTATCTACCTTGAACTGGCAAAGCATAATTTAGAGAAGACCTGTGTTTCCTTAAGTTTATACGACTTATTAAAGGCGCTGCCTTTCCCGAATGCAATTTGTTACGCTAATGGAGAAGAGGGTTTTAATGTATTTTGTGGGTTGTTAGCTCTTATTGCGCCCCATACAGAAGATCCAGCAGTTGCTTTGCAAAAAGAGAGAGAGGTTTTCGCACACTGGTTAGAGTGTGCTTCACAAAACGATGAGCAAGACAATATTGATTGGGCACAACATAATACAGCCGATATATTCTGCAGACTTGCAAGCTTGCGGCGTCTAGCTTGCACAGAAGCGCCTGAAACTGTTGTACAAGCTATTCAAGAATTCGATGAAGCAAATCTATCTTCCGCTATTAATACTGCTTTATCGTCCGCAATACAGCACAACCGTGTAGAGCTTATGCAGCTTTTATTGACGACTTTTTTAGAACTTTTTCAAGAAATTAATACCCCGCTAAGAAACCTCGCCTTACGTTTTTTTCCAGCTCTTATCAAAAACAATCCTATCCCCATTCTGTCAGCAGAGGAAATTCTAAATGGCATGCAATCGCCAACTCCAGAGAATAGACGTTCTAACTATCACAGAATCGTGGTTGCTGTCCGAAATGGTCACTTCTCATTAGCCATTGCCTTGCTTAGAAATATGCGCCCACACCTCCCTGAGGAGTACTACACCCCCAGTAATTTTATATATGATGAAGACTCGACTCTGTATTCTTGTTCGGATCCAGAATTTCCTGAATCAAAACTATGGCTTCCGCTGGGTTCGACAGAGCAATAAAAAATTCCGCTTCAAAGAGCATCAATGACAGCTCCTATCTAGACAAAAAATGGCCATTCAGTTGACAAGGGGGTAATGGCATTACAGGTCACCAAACGCCCCCGAAATATTGATGCAGTGCATGCTGGTGGTGTGCTCTATGGAGCGCTTGGCACAAGCAAAATCTATGTAATTGGTCTTGCTTTTGCTATTGCCGGCTACGCCTCTTTTTGGCTCATTGTCGCTGCGTCGTTGCTCACACTCTTAATTGGACTAAACTACATTGTCGTCTGTAAATACTACCCGAATGGAGGAGGCGTTTATGCTAGCATGCGCGAACGCTCCAAAATCATCTCGCTTTTAGGTGCACTCTTCCTTGTTGCAGACTATATCATTACAGCGTCTCTGAGCGCTTTGGCCGCCTTTCACTATCTCGGCGTCATTCAGCCCGCCCTTTTTGCGATACTCGCAATTGTTGTAATTGGTGTGCTGAACTACTGGGGGCCACGCCGCATTGGGAAATTCGCGTATGTCATCGCTCTTTCGTCAGTTGCTGTCTTAGTTATCCTCTTTTTCTTTGCAATTCCTCACCTAAAACCTGGATGGGAAGGAATCGAGTCACTCAGCGGCGGTTTTTGGAAAAATTGGAAAGACTTTATGAGCGTCATCCTTTTGCTCTCAGGCATCGAGACTGTAGCTAACATGACAAGCGTCATGCGCCTCGACAAAGGGGCAACAGAAGAAAGCCCCAAAGTTACCCGAACTGCCTCAAAAGCGATCTTAGCTGCTGTTTTTGAAACAGCCATCTTTACCTCACTATTCGCCCTTGTTCTCTCTTCAGTGAAGGGATTGAATATTTTCCATGGAGGACTCTTTGCTCCAGATGGTCAAGATATTCGCGACTATGTTTTCCGCTATCTTGGACAGAGCTTCGTAGGAGCAGAATGGGGAGCGAAAGCAGGGCTCTACTTCGGCGTGATCACAAGTGTTATTTTTGCTATTTTGCTGATCTCTGCAGTTAACACGGCGATCAACAGCATGATCTCCCTTTTCTATCTCATGTCAGAAGATGGAGAGCTCCCAAGATCCTTCACCAAGCTTAACTCCCACGGCGTCCCGCTTTTTCCCTATATCATTGCAATTCTACTTCCCGTTTTTGTGCTTCTCTTCATGCATGATATTGCAAAACTTGCAGCGCTCTATGCTGTTGGATTTGTCGGCGCCATTACAATCAATTTGGGCGCCACATCGACCGACCGCTCTCTTCCTCTTTGGAAGAGTGAAAGAATACTCCTTTTTGTCTCCTTCCTTATCATGCTCGCCTGTGAAACCACACTCTTTGTCGACAAGCCCCATGCCCGCCTCTATGTGCTCGTGATTCTCTTTATGGGCCTCCTCCTCCGCGGCCTTGCCCGAGAAGTTTCTGAAAAGAAAAAAGGGCTCAATCTATCGAATGCCCTCCAGCTCAATACACCTGATATGCTCGAGGGTGATGGAGGGATTCTTTGCTTAATTTCAGGCGAGGGCAAAGCACTTGCGCTTGCAAAAGAGAAGGCTAAAAAAGACAGTCTTCCCCTCTATTTCCTCTTTTTAAAAGAGCAAAGCGTGCTTACACAAGCAGACCTCAAAGACGATGGCAGAAGAGATAAAGAGGCTTTAGAGACTTTTCATACTCTTGGCACCCTCTCTGAGGGCTTTGCCACGCATTTTTGCTATGCGGTGACCGATGCTCCAGCAAACACTGTTGTCAATCTTGTGAAACGGCTACACATCCATGATATTATCATTGATTTTCCAAAGAAAGGAATCCTCTCTCAGCTTCTTAAAGGAGACATTATCCGCGATATCTGGCCCCATCTCACAGATGACATAGATTGCTACATCATCCCCGAAGACTAGATGGTGTCGTCAAAGCGCTACTTCCGAGGTTGCAAGGGCGCATTTTGGCAGAAAAGATCCGGCTGACAAAGGAGAAAATTTGACGACACCATCTAGATATAGAGGAGCATTCAGGCTTGGGCAACCTTTTGGCTACTTTTCGCCCCAATTGGATGATCCTACGCTGCGCAGGATCATCCAATTATAGTCAAATCGGTTGAAAATTTTACAAATTCATGGCAGATGGCAAAGCCAAAGTAAACGCGGAGTTCGACTTAGACAATTGTTCCGCATGTTTCTGGCAGGCTGCCCCCCTAAAACATACGTGAAGGGGTGCGCTGCCAAGCGTGCCCCTCCCCCTTCAGTCGTCGCGGCTTTGCCGCGGCAACTGACGGGGCACTTTCACTCACGATGCTCTGATGCAAAGGCAATGTCGACAACGCCATTTGGCGCAAACATAGCGGTAAATTGCCGATACATTCCGAGTCTATCCCGCCCTTCAATTGGGTGCAAAAGCAGCTCGCAATAGTACTCCGCAATATCTTCCACAATTCTTTCAAAGCGATAGTAGGACAAAAGGGTACGATCGATATCCACCGCGCCATACCCTTGATAAAATTGTTTTACTTCATCAGGCTGATTCCAAACATTTCCTACTCCCCCTCCAAAAAACATCAAGTCCCGCTCCTTTGGAGCCAAAATAGGATGATCCCAATCAACGATATAAAACTCTCCCCCACTTGTAATGAGCACATTCCCCGCATGAATATCAGAGTGGCAAAGCACATTAGCGTAAGATCTCTGCCTTACCTTTTCGCTCAGCTCATCACTGCGCTCCACAATTTGCAGAATTTGCTCTCTTTTTTCTTGCAAAAACTGCCACAGCTCACTGCCAATAGCGTCACGAATTTGAGGCTCTTTCTCATAGATAGACCGAACGACTTGACGCCACTTTGACAGAAACTTTTCGCACGCTACCCCAAGAGCTGCTGGCACCTCCATAGTGTGCACACCCCTCAACGTTCGCCCCAACTCAACCCACTGCTCATTGGACAACGAAGTGACAAACCCATCTTTCCCTTCAATATACGGATAAACAATCACAGCGAGATCACCAGTTCGCTGAAACAGCTCACCATCAAGAGTTTTGACAGGATAGACTACATGAGGAATGTTTGATTTTTGTAGAAGCGCGGTGCATTTTAATGAGGGGCGCCCTCTTGTCACCTTTACGAAGTAGCTCCTCTGGTCACTCCCATTAGCTCTATACACCGAAGCATTTAAGTCAGCCCCAACTGGAAGCAATGTAAGCAGCGCGACTTCAATCGCATAGGAACTCTTGAGACAAGCAGCCACATCAAACATCCCAAGAATGTAATTACCTTTCCCCTTTAAAGACAAGTGCCCAAGCAAGAAGAAGCAGCTAAAAGTCACCAGTAATTCAGAGAACTTTTGGGCGACTGCCGACGAGATTCGTTGTCCACTACGAGCTTTGCCGCAATAAATAGGCATTGAGGAGATTGTCGAACCCTCCGAGCATTCAATCGGGACAAAATCAGCCGAAAGACTTCCAAAGATTGACTTATAGTCAAATCGGTTGAAAATTTTACAAATTCATGCCAGATGGCAAAGCCAAAGTAAGCGCGGAGTTCGACTTAGACCATTGATGGTCTATGAGAACGAGCGCGATCTTTGGTGAAGCCAAATGGTATGAATTTGTAAAATTTTCAACCGATTTGACTATATACGCGATTAGAGAACAATGCCTATCAAAGCCTGACTACCTACAAGTATAGACGTACTGGCCGTTGGTGTAGTACCAGTAACACTGGCGGCTACCGTACTCGCGGTGAGGGGTGTAATATCTATAACTGTAGGGATAATACCAGTTAAACGGACGCTGGCGGGGACCAGCTGTATCGACTTTAGCGACAGATGAAGAAACAAGCGGCACACTCAAAAAAAATGCCCCCAAAAGTAAACAGCCAAAATACCGAACAAAATGCTTCATCAGTGCCTATAGTAGTAATAGCCATAAGGGCGTTGATACGGATAGTAGTAGTACCGGTAGTGATACGGTCTGTAGGGATAACCCTTGTAATACCGGTACCGGTAGGGACGGTAATATCGAGGCCCATAGTAAACGTATACCCTACCCCCAGCTTGATTCACCTGACTTTGCGTCGAAATAGCAGGCTCATCACTTGGCAGACGAGCCGGCTGATCATCGACCTCTTCAACTCTTTGTTCTTTACCCTCGGATCCTTGAGAAAATATTGGGAGTGCTAATAAGAGCGCAAAACAAAAAAGCGAAATACAAAAACATTTGATAAACGTTTTCATGGAACCTCCGTTATTTAGTATAACTTTTTTGAATAAATTGTGCATTGACAAATAGGGTTAAAAGGAAGATTTTGGAACTTTACGAGAAGGAGAACTAAAATGAAATACGCCTTACTCTTTGGCCTTTCTGCGCTTATGACTATAATCTACTGTCTTTACGGACAAGTATATATACCTTTTGTAGCGTTTGGGTTAGCGTTAATGTGGCTCCCTGGCATCTTGGCTTTGATTTTTGCAAAGCGAGAAGGAATAAAGATAAACTGCTTAGCCAAGCCTAGTTGGCGTTTTTTGACGGTTGCATGGCGTGCGATTTTAGTGGTATTTTTGATTACACTTGCAAGTCTTCCTTTTGCTCAGTACGCCGGGTATGAGCAGATTCGCTATACGCTTCCTGCTTTTTTACAGAATTTAACACCTTGGCTCTTTGTCCCTTTGTCATCCTTATATTTTGCTGTAGTAGCGGTTTTAGCAGGTCTTTCGGTAAATATGCTTGCAGCGATGGGTGAGGAGTTGATGTGGCGGGGCTACCTTTGGGAAAAGTTCAAGCATTTAGGCTTCTTGAAGGCCTCTATATTGATTGGCCTTCTTTGGGGAGCGTGGCATGCACCTCTTGTTGTGTTGTTTGGGTTAAACTACCCTGAGATGCCGTATTTGGGTGTTGTGATGATGATTTTCTTCTGCATGGCGCTCTCTCCTATTTTGTGCTTCTATCGTTTGAAAGGACTTCCTGTGATATATCCTGCGATTTTTCATGGGACGCTCAATGCGATGGCAGGAGCTTCGATTTTGATTTTCAACGAACCTAACCTCTTTTGGGTGAGTATTCCAGGTGCTGTTGGGATAATTGTGTTGGCCCTATTTTCATCGTTCGATACAATGCGAGCCAAAAAATTGGCTACAGCATGCGTTTCGGAATAATCAGCGCGATGGAAGAGGAGAATCACCTTCTCCTTAACCATCTCAAGTCCCCTACTGTCTACGAGAAAGGCCTACGCACCTATACACGAGGAATGCTTTGGGGCATAGATACTGTGCTCGCATGCTCCCGTTGGGGTAAGGTAGCAGCAGCTGTGACAGCTGCACAGCTCATCATTGATTTTGAGGTAGATCATATCATTTTTACTGGGGTTGCAGGCGCTGTCGACCCTTTCTTGCGCATTGGAGACATTGTTTTAGCAAACAACTTGGTGCAGCACGATTTAGACCCCCGTCCCCTCTTTGATCGCTTTGAAGTGCCTTTTCTAGGAGAAAAGAGCTTTCATCCTAACCCCACTCTCTATAACCACACAAAAGAGGCAACTCTTTCGTTTTTGGAGGATTTTGGGGAGTGCATTTCAGCGACGATTCGGCGGGAGTTTCAGATTACAGAGCCCCGCCTTGTGGAAGGGCTAGTGGCTAGTGGTGATCAGTTTTTTGCCGATAAGGAGAAGTTGATTGCGCTTCGTGAGCGCCTACCTGAAACGAAGTGTGTGGAGATGGAGGGTGCTGCTGTAGCGCAGGTATGCTACGAGTATGCTATCCCCTATACCATCATTCGCACGATTTCCGATGAGGCGGGAGCAGGTGCGCACATCGACTTCCAACGCTTCATCCGCAAGGTAGCTAGCCTCTATGCTGAAGGTATCTTAAAAAATCTTTTTGATAGACTGGCAAAAAAAAGGTCTCCATCTAGAGCGCGCCAATCCACTTCTCTATAGATAGATTTATAAACATCTCTTTGATTTATAGGATGTTGAATAAAATACACCGTACAACATAAAATGGCTCGCCTATGGCCAAAATCGAATGCTCCAACCCTCTTGGGTGCGACGCACGCACAGCGATCGCCACAAGCTGTGTAATTACAGCAATTGTACTGATTGCCCTCTCCGTGATCAAACAACTCCCACCTTATGGCTATGCCGGAAGCACTCTTCTACCGGCTGCAGCCGCAATTGTCATTTCGAAGCGAGCATTTTCCAGCAAAAGTGTGCCAAATAATGAGAAATTGACTGAGAAAGACTTCTCGGCCCCACTAACTTCCATTTTTGGAGAAAAGAGGAGTTGGAAAGATGCAGAAAGTCAAGAACTCATACAACTGTGGACGCATCTTATTTCGAATGCAATAGATAACTATCAAATTTCACATCAAAGGCATCTAAGCGGAGCAAAAATCCAGCTCAACGACCAGGGCTGGAGTGTTCACTCTATGTGGAGAGAAGAAGCCCCTCCCTTTGATCTTGATGGAATACCTTCAGGCGGAAAGCACGACGCAGCTACATGTATGTTCTGTACTGATGCAGATTTACAAGTTGTGAAACAGTTTCAAGGTGGACTTAGTTTGATCACAGAAAAAGAGAGTGGACAGCCCCTTATTTTCTTTGAACTAAATCAAGCGAGCACCTCAATCCCTGTCCATTGGATACAGTTGTCAGACGACGAAATAGCTTCATATATTTCCCTTGCACAGAAGGTGTGTCAGAGGTTAAGTACAGACTTCACGGATGAGAAGTTTTTCCTTGAAATGCGCTGTGGAGCTCCAGGTGGCCAGAGTGTTTGGCACCTCCATATCCACATCAACAAAGAGAGCAAGACACCTTGGAGCACTCTCAACTGGCAAAGCTCCTTTTCTTCTTAACAGAAGTTTGACGGGGGTGTGTTTTCACAGATAGATTTATCCAAACAATTAGATGGTGTCGTCAAATTTTCTCCTTTGTGAGGCGAGAGATTTTCTAGGCAAAATGCGCCCTCACAACCTCAGAAGTAGCGCTTTGGCTACTCCCTTCGCTTTCGATTGCGCATTTTGGCAGAAAAGATCCGGCTGACAAAGGAGAAAATTTGACGACACCATCTATAACTATCGAGGAAGTTACTGAACTCTAAAAACATTGGTATAACAAGCGATAGATTAGCCAACAAAAAGCCCTCACTCGATTGATTCAACAAGGCAAGTTTAACGGAATAGCCCCTTCAGCCTTAGCTAAAGGACCGCCTTGTGCTTAATTTTATTTGAATAAATCTAAGTCTCTTAGAATAGAAAAGCCGGGAATACTCTTACAACTATTCCCCAAAAAATGCCCAGGATAGGACTCGAACCTACACACCTCACGGCACCAGAACCTAAATCTGGCGTGTCTACCAATTTCACCACCTGGGCGGTGGAAAGGGCAAGACTATAGTGCTTCTTGTGAATTTCGTCAATATTTACAAGAAATCCTCCTTAAGAGTATTGTGGAAGGCCTTAAACTATTCAGGGAGCTAGATATGGCAGAAGGAGTAATGGAGATATCCCCTCGTATGATGGTAGAGGCAGAGTTTATGCCTGAGGTTGAGGGTGAACTTTTTTCTACTCTAGGAGCGCATGTAGTCACTGTTGGGGGGCAACTGCTAACTGGTGAAGAGATGATTCAGCAGCTTTTTGAGCTCTCTTCTATGCTGCCTGAGATGATTGCAAATGCGACAATGCCTTCTGGCAAAAGCTTCACGCACATCACGCCTGAGCAAGTGGAGACTATGGATCAAATCCACACGATGCTCATTGAGATCTCAAGTATCCCTGTTTCTGACTCCGAAAGCCATGAATCTGCGACAAAGCCGAATGAACTGCCATTGGCACGCCCTGAGGCGCCAAAATCAAGTGAACCACAGGTGCACCGCTCCCTCTTCTCTCTTGCTCGTTCAATGAATGCAGCAATGACTACAAGACAGCAAGAGGTATCAGCGCAGCCACAGCCCATGACAGCTCAAGTGAGCACTCCCCAATCGATCACGCGTCATCAGAAAACCGAAAGTCATCTCCGTGTGGAAGAGCGTGAGGGTGGCGGTCAAGGAAAGAACCGCGATGATGATCAGCAGCACAAAAAGAAGAAAAAGCAAGAGCTCTTCCGTGTGAAGGCAGCAAATAAAAAGACAGTTGTCATTCAGCGGCACGCGAACAAGGAGATCAATGAGAGTGGCTCAAAGGAGGAACCTCCCGAAGAGAAGGTCTCGCTGGGGGGTGTAGAGAACATCTACATCCGCTTTATGGCATTAATGGCGCGCATTTTGGGACAAGCGGAAGCTGAGGCGCACCAGCTCTATATGAAGATTAAGGACCGTACGGACAATGTCGATGCATTGAGCCTTTTGATGGCAAAGATCAATGCGCACAAGCAAAAGAAGATCGATTGGACTAATGATCCAGAGATGCAAAAACTTGTGGATAAGGCTCGGGAAATTGGGGTGGAAATACCAGAGGGTAAGTACTCCTGGAGTGAAGAAGAGCTGCATCTGCTTAAAGAAAATATCCAGATGCGCAAGGATAGCATGGAGAAGATCACGCAGCTTGAACGTACTGATATGCAGCGTTATTTACAAGAGGCCTCGCAATGCCATCAAGCACGCTCCAATGTGTTGAAGTTGATGAAAGAGGTGATCGATACGATCATCCACAATATGAGAACATGATGTTTGAGCGAATCGTTGAGAGAGTTGCGAAGAGTGGGCAGTTTCCAGAGGACTTTGATGCCTTTCTCGCCGGTTTTGTCGAAAAGAAGCTTCTACAAAGCGAGACGATGCAATTCGCTTTGGAGATCTCCAACAGAGAGATGGAAGAGATGTATGCTGAAGCTTACGCCTTCTATGAAGAGGCACATTACAAGCGGGCAAGCAATATTTTTCGTTTCTTAGTGATGCTTGATCCACTCACCTCTCGCTATTGGCTGGGGCTCGCAGCGTGTTTGCAGCTTTTGGAGAAATATGAAAAAGCACTCAAATGCTACGCAGTGGTGACTCTAATCGATCGTCACAACCCCGAGCCGCACTATCAGGCGCACGCCTGCTACACAGCCTTGGGAGATGAGAAAGAGGCCGCATTGGCCCTTGAAATTGCTGAGGAGGTGAAGGTATGTCACTAGCGATTCCAAGCTGGGCGTTTGGAGAGATTGAAACGCCCGAAGTTGAGAGAGAGATTGAACACAGCCGCTCGCAAAAGCAAGAGGGCAAGCTCCAAACCCCTGAAGGAAAGAGCTACAGCTGCAAAGAGGCTCCTGAGCTGAAAGAGAAGGTGGAGATGTGCGAGCAGAGACTCACCGAAAAATCTCCAATGAAAGAGCAGGGGCAAAAGCGCCCCTTGAGCTCCCGATCTTTTATTCCAGCCAAAGGAGAAGCGCGCACACAAACAGCTCAACGCACGGCGCAAGCAAGCCGCATGTTGCAACAAAGCCGTCCCCTTCCTAAACCACTTCACTTGGCTGCTTCTAAAGGGGGAGAAGCGAAAACGAAGGCGCCCTCTCTTGTCCAAAACCGCACCACCTACAAGCCTACAGATCGGACGCAGACGACACGAGAAAAAGGACAAATAAAAGAAGGTGAGCGCACAACACAAAAAGAGCTGGCACACCCTCTTCAGCAATTCTCTCCCCTACACCACGACTACATAGAGCGGGAGCGGCAGCACCGCGAGCGGGAGTGGACGCATGAGGAGGAAGGCACCGTGAGTGGCGCTATATTTGCTTCTCGTGTCTTCAAGCCACAGGCAAGCTCAAAAAAGATTGAGGCGAGTTACAGCAAGCCCACCTTTGACCGCCCCATCTTGCAGCGCCCTAAACTCGGCATCTTTGCTCTTTACTATATTTTGACCAAGGTGGGACTCATCTCAGATGCACAATCGCACTATGAGACCAAGCAAAACATCCACCTCAACGAGGAGCAAACCCAAAAAGCGCACAAAGAGCGTCTTGAAGAGCTGAAGAAGGTAATCAAAGATGAGAAGTCTGCCAAAAGGTGGGCAGTAGCAACACAAGTCTTCTCGTGGTTTACCAGCTTCATGGGAATTATGGCAGGAATTGCGCTTATCTTGACTGGCGTAGGCGTTGTAGCAGGTGTGCTTTTACTGACAGCAGGCATCATCCAGATTACCAACCAAATCATGCAGCTCACAGGTGCTTGGCAAAAAATTGCGCAAAGTCTCCCAGGAGATGACCCGCAAAAGAAGCAAGCGACAATTCTGTGGATGCAGATTGGCATTACCGTCCTCTGCCTTATCTTGAGTGTGGCTGGCGGCGTCTTTGGCGGCTTCACTGCAATCAAAGATGCGATGCAAACCTCTTCCCTAGTAACAGGCGGCGTCATCATGATGGGGTACGGCACAACCAACATTGGGGAAGGGATTAGCAACTACATGCACAGAAACCGTCTCGCTGAGGTGCGGAAACACCAAATCAAGCTCGCCCAGCTGAAACATGCGCGGCAAGATCTCGAAGAAAAAGTGCGCTCTAGCATCGACCGCATGGAGCAGCTTTTCGAAGAGCTTTCCCGCGCACTGGAATTTGAAGTTGAGCTCTTTAGAGCAGACCAAAAGGTAAATAGAGCATGATTGAAACGTCGCCTCAACAAACAATCTCAACAAACTTTGCTCAAACAGCGAGTGATTTCAAAACGCCTGAAGAGATCATCGTCTCAGCGCTTGCACAAACCGTTCTCTCTAACTTTGTTGGAAAGCCAGAAACCCCACCTAGCTTCTTTGAGAAGGCGACTGAAAAAGAGAGCGAGCAGCCTCAACTCAAAGAGCGTGCAACTGAGAAAGAAACAGCAAAAGAGAAAAGCTTTGAAAGAAGTGAGGGGCAAAAAACTGAAGCGCGTACACAAACACGCTCAGAGACAATGCATTCTCAGCAACGCACAGCAGAAAAAGCAACTTCTTCTCCCACGCAAAAAGAGGGGCAAAAAACGACTGAGAAGGGTGCTGAGCACACATTCACACACAGAACAGAAAGCGAAGCATTTGCACAGCCTCTCGCAAAACCGCAGCCGCAACTCCCCCCACCCCCCACACAAACACGAGGGCGCAAAGAAGGCCACACCGCAAAGCAAGAGCCAAGCGGCACTTTGCGCAAAGCAACGCCTCAAAGCATCTTCACCAAGGCGCAGCAGCGGGGTGAAACACAGCGCGTCCCTACACCCAATCAGCTTCGCGTCGATCGCGATAACGAGAGAGAGCAGAAGAAGAACAAGCAACATGCACCGAGAAAGGTGAAAAAGGCACAAAAATCTGAGGGCACCTCCAAAGTTGATCGGATTGCGCAAGAGCACTTCCCCACCGCGGAGCAAAATGACTTCAAACACTTCCTCAGAGTGATGATGCAAGACTCAGACCTCTCCGACTACTTCGGCACACGCATCTCTCACTTCGACGTGCTCCTTCTCTTCATTGAAGTGATGAAACTCGAAATCCATGACCACCACCAAGAGCGCATCGCCCGCCAATCTGAACGGGAATATCAGATCGAGTGGATGGAAGGGGTAGTGAAACACCTCAAAAGCCAAGCGAAATTTCTCCTCTTCGCGGGCGTCGGTGCCGGCGTGCTCGGTGTCGTCTCTGGTCTTCTCCCCATCGTAGGACATGTAAAGGGAGACTGGATCATCGACAAACTGCGCAGCGCGTGGAGCGGCTTTGAACACCTCAAGCGGAATAAGACGTTTGATAACGTGAGCAAGGCGTGCTTCGCCATTGCCGAGATGAACAAAGCGATGGGGCAAGTGCAGTCGAGCTTCTGCGAGGCCGAAAGACAGTGGTCTGATCACAAATCGAACCTGCACCGCACAGATGGGGAAGAGAGCACACGCACGATGGAAGAACACAATCGTGAATTCAAGACGTGGAATGAGACACTCACACAGATTCTGCGTATGGAGCAAGAGCTCGCAAGGATGCTTTATCAATAAGCCAAATCCTGGCAGCTATAGTCAAATCGGTTGAAAATTTTACAAATTCATGGCAGATGGCAAAGCCAAAGTAAGGATGGAGTTCGACTTAGACCATTTATGGTCTATGAGAACGAGCACGATCTTTGGTAAAGCCAAATGGTATGAATTTGTAAAATTTTCAACCGATTTGACTATACATTACACCTTAGAGAATTGGAACATTCAACACTGAGCACATGCCCCTTATAAGAAAAATATTCCTTTAACATAATTGACTTAGATAGATGGATGTACGACCCCAAGGAAATCTCCCCTCAAATTCTTTGAGAGTACGGAAGCGAGAATTGTAGTCGCTAAGCGGATAGCTAACGGTGATGAAACGGGTTTTTTGAGGGAGGCTGGCGCATTTTTCACATAATTTTTTGATAAAATCGTCGCTAAAAGAAGTGCCATAAAAGTAGATGACCGTACCATTTAGCTCTGTAGTTAGAATATCTTCTTGTCGAAACTCAACATCTGAGCGCACGGAGCATGCCTTTTCAATGAATGGGGCAAGAAGGTCAACACCAACTACCTTGCATTTTACAAAGGAGCGGAGCCAAAAACAGGTGCGACCCGTCCCACACCCAAGCTCGATGACAGTGTCTTTGGAAAGGATGCGGCATTCACTGGCAATCTTGTCGAGCGTGGTGAGCGGTGTTTCACCATAGTCAAGTTTGCACAGCTTATAGGGATTGTGGATGAGGTATTGAGATGCCAGTTTAAGATCTGTGAGCAAAAAGCGGGGGTAGTAGAGAAAAACAACACGTATCCATTCGAGAATTCGATAGCAAGAGACTTTAAAATTTAAAAGGAGCAGCTTTACCAATTGATTGTCTCACCAGGTTTCAAGACGCGGAAAGAGTGGGGGTGGAGCTCCTGCTCTTGAAGTGCAAGGAAAAGGTCATAAGGTGGGCGGTCGATGAGCTCGCAGGAAAGACGGAATGTCCACCAATGCCCTCCAACGCTGAGTTGCGATTGCACATCTTGGTGGATTCTGACCGTATCCTCGGGATTCACATGCACACTTTTCATAAAACGGCGAGGTGAATAGACGCCAATGGGAAGTAAGCTCAAATCCATATGCCCAAAATGTTTTCCTATCTCTTTAAAGTCGAAATCATTGTAACCCGTATCCCCTGCAAAATAGAACCGTTTTTTTCT
The DNA here is from genome assembly GCA_024233495.1 of Chlamydiales bacterium. Classification (GTDB taxonomy): domain Bacteria; phylum Chlamydiota; class Chlamydiia; order Chlamydiales; family JAAKFR01; genus JACKPM01. The sequence continues at coordinate 29,107 of JACKPM010000007.1, read as the reverse complement.
CTCTACAACAACACCCATCCAAACAGTGCGGTTGCGATCAAAAAGTCCCCTTCCAGAGAAATGTTGTGCAGGAACAGCGGTGAAGAGCGTTCCCTCATGATCGACTTCATCCCACCAGTCGAGTTCCACAATGTTTTGTGTATGCAGTGTGCGCTTGATCCACTTCTTCACACCATGGGGCACGACCCAAAAAATGTGAGGTTGCAGCTTACTCAGCTGAAGTACCGTCTCTTTGTCAAGGTGATCATAGTGGTTATGACTGATGATGACGTAGTCAATATGAGGCAACTCACTGATTTGAATAGGAGGAGGATGTCGTCTTTTGGGTCCGATAAAGTTAAAGGGGCTGCACCGATCACTCCAAATAGGATCTGTCAAAAAAGTTTTGCCGTCGAGTTTAACAAGATAGGAGGAGTGATTGATCCACGTCACAAAAGGGATAGTGGCATCAAAAGGAACCTCAGGCTTGGGGTAGGTGAATTCTTTTGGGGGTGGCTCTGGTGGGTAAGGATCGTTATAATAGCCAAAATGCCAGAGGATGTAGTGGGTAAAGCCGCGGCAGATCTTGCGCTGATGCGGATTTAAAAAGTTACCTAGGAGTCCACGTCTTTTCACAAACTTTCTAATAGCATGAAAGATTATTTGAGGCTAGATGGTAATTGAAAGACGACATCCTCTTCTTTGTAGATGACATCTTCCACTTCATTCACACCAAGAACTTTGAGCTCATCGATACAGCTTTGCACAATATCTTCCGGCGTAGAGGCTCCAGCAGTAAGGCCTATTGTTTTGACACCTTTTAACCATTTAGGGTCGATGTCCTCTCTTTGGTTAATAAGATGAGCAGGGACGTTGCGCATTTTTGCTACTTCACAGAGGCGATTGGAATTAGAACTTGTGGGGTCTCCTACAACAAGCACGAGATCAGTATGATCTGCAATAGAGCGCAGCGCCATCTGCCTATTGGTAGTAGCATAGCAAATCGAGGAGCTTGGTAGCGTCTCAATTTGAGGGTAACGCTCTTTCAACGAGGTCACGATTCCCTCTACATCATCCAGGCTAAGCGTTGTTTGTGTGAGATAAAAAAGTGCGTCCTCTTGAGTAAATGGAAGTTTGTAAACATCTTCAGCACACTCCACAATTGTCGTTTGCTCTGGAGCCTCTCCAGCAGTTCCTATCGTCTCTACATGATTTTTGTGGCCAATCAAAATGATATGTCGCCCTTTTTGCGCAAACCGTTTTGCCGCAGAGTGCACCTTGGTTACAAGGCCACATGTTGCATCAATTTCAATGAGGTTGCGCTTTCTTGCAGCCTCTCGTACCGCAGGCGAAACGCCGTGAGCTGAGTAGATAAGACGCTCCCCTTCAGGAACATCATTCACATCCTCAATGAAAATAGCACCCATCTTTTTTAGGCGGTCAACAACGTGTCGATTGTGCACGATTTCATGCTTGACGTAGATGGGAGCGCCCCAAAGCTCGAGGGCGCGCTCAACTATTTGAATGGCACGCACAACACCTGCGCAAAAGCCTCTTGGTTGAGCTAGAAGTAACTTCATGCTCAAATCCTATAACATCGCTTCAATGCTCGCAACAATGTTGTCGACATACTCAGCGTAGTTGTTTTGCAGGTCAAAAGCGCTCAAAGAATACTCGATATCTGGCCTCACACCCAAGTTCTCAATCGGATCTTTGTTTACCCGTTCAGCGATTGACCCTGTCAAAGAAAAGCCCATCACTCCAGTCTGTGTAGGAAAGTTGGTTCCAGTGACATACCCTCCAGCTCCAGCAGTACGCGTTCCTAAAATCTTAGCGCGTCCATTGTCTTGCATCACTGCAGGAAAGAAATCTCCAGCAGAGAAATCTAAACTATTCGTCAAAAGCAATACCGGCTTTGTGTAGCTCCCCTGTGGATGACGCTTGATGTGATCAACACCAAAAAGGTGCGTAGGATCGGTATAGAGCTTACCACTTGCCCATTCGCCCAAAATGAAGTTACAAAACTGACGCATCAAATGCACAGTCTCCATTGTGATAGGATAGCCTCCCAAAGTTTCTCCTATCACCTCTTTTGCTTGCTTTATCTCCGTCACTCCCTCCATTGCATCTAAAATGGAGACAGCCATGTACACCTCTTCTTGTGTAAGCTGCAAACGGTGTTTCGGCGTAGCCATTGGCCCCTCTGTCGCGAAGTTTGCTAAAAGAGCGTAGAGGTAGAAAATAGAACCACCTGGGTTGTTGATCTGATCGATCACAAGACCTTCAGTGCGCTCTTGAAAAAGCTTCATGACCTCACAGAATTCTTTCACCTGATCCTCATCTCCCATGTAGTGAGGAATGCGGATGTAGCCAAGCGTGTGCCCATTCTCTGTTCTAAAGGTATAGGCATCAAAAACTGCATCCTTCTTCGAACACCACATCTTTTTCCCAAGAGAGGGAATATAACTAGAACGCGCACCCAAAGAGTGGCGATTCTCACTCATTGAGCAGCCCACGTGTGATGCATTCCATCCAGAGTATACCATCATCTTTTCGAAAAACTTCTCTCGTTTCACTGTCTCTTTTGGGTTGAGACGCCACTGCGAAAAGTTAGGCTCAATGCGCACAATAGGTTTGAACTTTGGACATCCACCTACACGCTCAGGAACATAGTACCAAGTAAGAGTCGTGCTCATTGGTTTATAGTCCCCCCTACGCGTTCCTAAAATCTCCACGATGCCCTGCGGCACAACATCGCCATTCGATGCGCGTCTATTCGTCAACATCAACTCGGCAATTGCTTGATCAGTCTCTTCGGTATTGAGCCCTAACTCTTGAATACGGAGCTCCTCGATCACCTCACCAACAGCGCGTCCACCGAACTCAAGAATCTCATCCCCAATTGAAAAAGGAAACTTTGAATAAGGAAGCACATCGCGGTCAATGAATACGAAGAAGTACCGCCCCTCTGATCCCCGAATTAAAAAGGGGAGAGAAGCCTCTTCTGTCGCATAAAAATGCACGCCCACGTGGTAGTCTTTTGTCGCATTGAAAAAGCGCTTCAATATGCGGTGGTAATCTTTTGCTGAAGGCTCTACTAAGGCATCCAGCGCACTGCACGCCTGCTCGCTCTCTACGTCAAGATCGTAATTCGCAAAGTCGCGCTTCCATTTTAGCGGCGCATACTTTACTTCAAACACACCCTTCATGAAATCGATCTCTGAAAACATGCGCTCTTTCATCGAAGTAGCAGATAGAGTGAGCGAACTTAATAGAGCAAGTAGCAAAGCCTTCTTAAACATAAAAACCCTCAAATTTGAAAAGAGAGTATCTATTTCTAGAGGCTAAAAGTCAAATACATATCAAAATATTTATATTAAATATTTTAATAAATCCGTCTTTACACAACCTTCAAGAATGTGCTATACTGTTTCATATGAATAAGGTTGATTTTGGGGCTGAGCTCCCTCAAGAGGTGATGTGGCATGTTTTCCATCATCTCTGGGACGGTGGCTCTGAAGAAGGGGTCAAGGCTCTTGTGCGCTGTATGGCGGTCTCTCGCGGCTGGCACTACTCAATTCTCTCGGGGGAATACCCCTTTGACCCCTTCGTAAAACTAAGACGTTGGACGCTATTAGAGCCCAACCTCTCCCCCCGTATCTCTCTCCCCAGCTATATTCCTAGGCCATCGCAGATCATTGAAGTTCAAGGGGCCTTGGCAGTTCAAAATCAAGCAGGCGGGGTCTATGTTCTAAACTCAGACCCTCTATTTCTTGGATCTGGAAAGGCCGCCAGCTTAGAGGAAAAGTACATCTGCATGAGCGACTCTCTGCACAACTGCATCATTTTTGATCACTCAGGCAAACAAGTCAGGAAGTGGGAGAGGCGCCCAGCTATTGTAATAGAGGAACGCCTTTTCTTTTTTGAAGAGCAGCGCTTGACCTTAGTCAGCAACCTCAAAGAACAGGTTGTTGCGGAAAATGCAGCAGAGTTTACTGTCCACGACAACTTCCTTGCAGTGAGATGTGGTCTTGAAGGCACAGATCTTGCCTTGATAAATTTAAAGGAAAATAGGCAGATCTTTGCAGCAGAGGATGTGGGAAACTACTGCTTGTATGGCGATGGAGGTGTGGCCTACGAACAAGGTGGACAGATCGTGAGCAACGACGGTTTATCTATCGAAATCAAAGGGCTGCAGAGACTGCTTTTTGCCAATGACGATTATGTGATCATGGGAAATGGAGGAAGAGATCCCGCCTTTTCAATCCTAGCAAGAAACTGTGGACATACTCATCACAACAACAAGCCTGAAGATTGGTTAACGGCGTGGTTAAAGTGCCACACCTCTCTTGGACGGCAAACAGCAGAAGGTTTAAAGTTTGTAGATGCAACAATTCGCGTCTTTGAAACTCACCTGATTCTCCATCATACTACAACGCAAAATGAAAAGGTTCAGGCTCAAACCGCTATTTTAAACATGAGGACAAAGCAATTTCATGTCATCCTTGCACAAAACAGCAAACCTCCTGTTATCGATGAAGAAAATTCCCTTCTCTTTGTATCTGCCGCTTCAAATGACATCTTTATTATCCACTTGAAGTCTGACAGGATCTTGAATGCTTTTACCATGAATGGCCCCACATTTTTCCATGGAAAACGACTCGTTTATGTAGAAAATAGAAAACACCTTGCGTTTCCTTTTGAAAGCACTCCTGCAACCTCGGAACCTGTGGAACAATAAGAACGTTCAACCCTCTTCTAAAATAAATAATACACATATACAATAACACTGTGAAGTGTGGGGGTTTTGTATTTCTTGTTTTGGTTTGTTCGGGATGTGCGACGTACATGCCCAATCCTCCCTGCCCTCCTCCCCCATCTGCGCGGTGCCCCACGTCAGAGAGCTACAGCATGTGCTCTCCCACAATCTGCCCTATTGAACCAAGTGAAACAGACGAACTTACACTTTATGATTTAGTCGATATTGCTCTGCTTAATAGCCCTAAAACACGGGAGAAGTGGTATGGAGCAAAGATTGCAGCTGCGGAGTTGGGAACAGCAAGAGGTGCCTTCTTACCTACAGTCGACTTTGTGGGCAACTGGTTGCGCAACCAGTTTTCAACTGTTGACCTCGGCATTCCGTTTGCAAACGACATGAAACAGGTGGGCTTTGGATTTCAAGCCAATTTCCTCCTTCTCGACTTTGGGGGGCGTACTGCGCGCCTTGAAATGGCGATTGCAGCGCTAGAACAGGCGAACTGGATCTACAATTGGGAAATACAAGGCGTACTCATCCAAACAATTAAGGCATATTATGACTACATCAATGCGCAGGCAATCTTGGAGGCCGATCTCGCATCGATGGAGGACTACAAACGTACTATGCGCGCCGCAACTGGTTTGACAGAGGTGGGACTCTCTTCGATTTCTGATCTCCTACAGGCTGAGACGCAGTTTTTACAATCAGTGATTGAGGTAGAGCGAAGCCAAGGCGCCGTACAAGTGGCAGGAGCAAATTTAGCAAAAGCGCTCAACATCTCTGCTGACAAAGAGTTAAACGTACGCCCCATGCCTGACAAAGTGCCCATGCAAACAATTGAGCAGAGTATGAAGCAGCTCATGGAGCTTGCAAAGGTGCAAAGAGACGACTTAAAAGCCACACGCGCCGCAGTTGTGCGCAGTCGCTCTAACATCCGCTCTGTGCGTGCTGACCTTCTCCCAACGGTCAACACACTGGTAAATGGAAAATTGGTCTCCCTTGACAATATGCGCTTTCTTGAGAACTATACGGTGGGATTTGACTTGAAAGTTCCTCTATTCCAAGCATTTGAAGCTATTAACAACTTGCGTAAAGCGCAGTCAGAATTACTCGAATCTCAGGCAGGTTTAGATGATAAAGAACTTGATGCCTTTGTTGCAGTTGTTACAGATTATTACGATTTTATTGCGAATGGGGAAATTTTAAAGTACAGTGAGCAACATGTAGAGACAGCGACGCGAGGGCAACGTGCGGCGTTGGCAAACTACAGATTGGGGATCATCGATGTTACAGCACTCACAGTGGCCAATAACCAGCTCAACCAAGCTAGGAAACAACTTGCAGATGCAAAAACAAACTACCTCACATCGATTGCAAACCTCGCCTACCACACAGGTGGGCTTACCTATAAAGCGGTGGACGAGAATCGCCCTGACGTTAGCGTTGATTAGCACGGGGTGTGCAAAGAAAACAGCGGGAGAGCCTCCCGCCTTTCCCGTCACTGTCTCCGTGGCGATTCAAGAAGATGTTCCTGTCTACTTGAAAGGGGTGGGACACCTTGAGCCTTCTAAGTCGATCAAAGTCTTTCCTCAAGTAGAGGGAATCATCACCGAGGTGTTCTTTGAAGAGGGAGCTTTTGTAGAAAAAGGAACCCTTATCATTACAATCGACAGCCGCCTTTACGAGGCAGACCTTGAGATTGCAAAGGCAAATTTGGGAACACAAGAGGCTGCTTACCGTCTCCACCATGACATTACAAAACGCATGGAGCGCCTTGTCAAGGAAGACTATGTGAGCGAGGTGGAGTATGAGAAGAGCTTAGAAAAGCTTGAAGGGACACACGCTCAAATTGAGAAAACCTATGCTGAAATCATCAAAGCTGAAGTAAACTTAAGCCACACTAACATTCTCGCACTCACTTCTGGCTATCTTGGGGAGAAGTTTTACGATGCAGGGAACTTTGTCTCACCATCACAGCATAACCCTCTTGTCATTATTAATTCAGTCACCCCAATTGAAGTGGAGTTTTCTCTACCCTCATTTCACCTCGATGAGATCCGCAAAAAACAGGAGGAGGGGGAGCTACAACTCAAAGCGGAGCGCCCTGCTGATGTTGAAAATCCTTTAATTGGGCACCTCGACTTTATCGACAATACTGTCAATCCTAAAACGGGGATGATCAAACTCAAAGGTGTGATTCCCAATGAAGATGAGCGGGGATGGCCTGGAGAATTTGTGCGCGTCTATCTCCTTCTTGAAACACTCAAAGATGCTGTTATCGTGCCTACTGAGGCAGTTGTGATGGGGCAAGATGAAGACTTCGTCTATGTTGTCGATATGGAGAAAAAATGCGTCGATATGCGCAAAGTGAAGACGGGACTCACCTTTAAGAAACAAACTGTGATTGAAAGCGGAGTCCTTCCAGGAGAATTTGTAGTCACAGATGGGCAGCTCAACCTCCATCCTGAAGCAAAAGTCGAAATTGTGGGTGAGCCGTCATGAATTTATCTGCACCTTTCATCCGCCGCCCGGTGATGACTGTGCTGATCATGATCACTATCTTGATCTTCGGCCTCTTTGCCTATAAATCTCTCCCTGTCAGCGATCTCCCAAACATCGAATACCCTACTATTCAAGTGAGCGCAAGCCAACCAGGCGGAAGCCCAGAGTACATGGCCAACCTTGTTGCAACACCGCTCGAGCGCAACCTCGCCAAAATTTCTGGCCTCAATACGATGACCTCATCGAATAAAAACGGCAAAACCTCGATTGTGATGAACTTTGACCTCAGTGTGAGTCTCGATGCAAAAGAGGTGGAAGTGCAAGCGGCAATTACAGAAACCCTCCCTTCACTCCCTCCAATGCCGTACAACCCCACCTTTAACCGCAATAATCCCTCTGACGCCCCAATCATCTTTCTCTTGCTGACCTCCCCTACCGCCTCACTTGCAGAGATGTATGAATATGGCCACGACGTCCTCTCGCAACCCATCTCAATGATCAATGGCGTCTCAGAAGTGCATATCTACGGAATCCCTTACGCTGTGCGCGTCCAAGTTGACCCAATGAAAATGATGGCGCACAACGTCGACTTTAATGAGGTGAAAGAGTCTCTCATCCATGCCAACCCTAACATTCCTGGTGGGAAGTTACGCGGCCTTTACTATAACTACATCATTGAATCATTTGGCCAGCTCACAACAGGAGAGGGATATGGGGGTGTAATCATCAAAGAAGAGGGAGGCACTCCTCTCTACTTAAGCGACATCTCAGATGCTAAAAGTGCCCTTGCACAACGCTATCCTTACTACCGCTATGAGACAAAGGACACCTCACAAAATATGGTGATCCTTGCTATTTCCCGCCTTGCTGACTCGAACACTATCGACATTGCCGAAGCAGTTTTTAATACCCTCCCAAAGCTACAAGCTGGCATCCCCAAATCAATCTCACTTATCAACTTCTTTGACAAAGCCGATGCTATTATGGCCTCTATCGAAGATGTGAAGTGGACACTTATCATCGCACTTGCACTCGTCGTGCTTGTTATCTTCCTCTATCTCGGAAAGTTCTTTGACGCGCTTATTCCAAGTATTGTCCTCCCCATGGCAATGATTGCCACCTTCATCATCATGTATTTCTGCGGCTTCAATGTCGACATCCTCTCCCTTCTTGCCCTCACACTCTCCATTGGCTTTGTTGTCGATGACGCCATCGTCGTGCTTGAAAACATCGTACGCTATCTCGAAATGGGCGAGACTCCTTATAACGCTGCAATGAAAGGATCTAAGCAAATCAGCATCACCGTCTTGTCAATGACTCTAGCACTTTCTGCTGTCTTTATTCCCTTCATCTGGATGCGCGGCATGTTGGGCCGCATCTTCAACGAATTTTCTGTCACCATTGTTGCCGCAATTTTGTGCTCAGGATTTATTTCTTTGACGCTCAATCCCATGCTCTGTTCCCGCTTCATGAAAAAGCGGAAAGACAAAAAGAGGCGCACCCTTTCTCAACGCTTCAATCAAAAGCTCGTCTCCCTCTACATGTATTTCTTGCACCACAGCATCCGCTTCAAGAAAACGACAGTTGCCATTGGCATTGCATGTATTGTGTGCACATTTCTTATGCTCAAAGTATTGCCGCTTGATTTCATCCCCAACTCCAACATGAGCATTGTGTCTGGGTTGATCAATACGCAGCAAGGGGGAAGTAAGCAGAGCGGCATTCGCCATCTCAATGCGGTGAGCGATGTGTTGAGACATGACCCTCTCCAAGATGGCTTTATGGTGGCAGGTGGCTATCCTAACGATGACCAAGGGGTGATTTACTGCCGCCTTCCCCCACCTGATAAACGCCCAACTGCGACTGAAGTGTCGCGTGAGATGATGGGATCACTCTCAAAAGTTGTGGGTGTACAGGCCTTTTTCCGTCCCTTCCCTCTCATTAACCTTGCAATTGGGGGTGGAGGGAGTTTAGGCAGTTATCAATATATTCTCTATAGTGTTGACAAAGAGGCGCTCTACGAAGGAACCGAAAAACTTGTTGCTGCAATGCAGAAGATGCCTGATATCACTGGTGTGAATAGCAACTTGCGCATGCAAAACCCGCAGCTTAATATCACCTACGACCGCGACCGTGCAGGGATGTATGGCATTACCATTAAAGAGATTGAATCAACGTTGCAATCGGCTTTTGGTGGGGGGCGCATCTCCACATTTAGCAAAGGGGTTGACCTCTACGACCTCATCTTAGAAGTTGCTCCTGGCTATGATCTCACAGCTGATGACCTCGACCTTCTTTACATCAAGTCACACCGCACACACGAGATGGTGCCCCTCTCAGCACTCGCCTCATGGAAACCAGTTGTTGGCCCCTCTTCAGTCAACCACTACAACACTTTCAACGCTGTTATTGTCTCCTTTAGCTTAGCAAAAGGGGGGTCACTTGGCCCTGCACTCGACCAAATTCAGCGCTATGTTGAAAAAGAGCTCCCTGATAGTGTGATTGGGCAAATCGAAGGAGCCGGCAAGATTTTCAGAGAGACCTTCTCCTCTCTCAAGTGGCTCATCCTGCTCGCCATCTTTGTGATCTATGTGATTTTGGGCATTCTCTATGAGAGTTTCATCCATCCGATTACTATCCTCTCTGCCCTTCCTGTTGCCACGCTTGGGGGACTTTTGACACTTTGGATTTTCCAAGAGCCGCTCTCTCTTTTCAGCGCAGTGGGCCTGATCGTGCTGATCGGCATCGTGCAGAAAAACGGCATCATGTTGATTGACTTTGCACTGGAATATCTGCAAGAACCGGGAGAGACGCCCACCAATGCGATTATTGAGGCGTGTAAGGTGCGTTTTCGCCCTATCATCATGACTACGCTCGCTGCAATGCTCGGTGCGCTTCCTGTTGCCATTGGAATTGGAGACAACGGCGATGCTAACAGACCGCTTGGACTTGTTGTCTTTGGCGGCCTCCTCTTCTCACAACTGATCACCCTCTTTGTCACGCCGGTCGTCTTCCTCTACATGCAAGAGATGCGCGACTCCTTCAAAAGACAAAAGGCGCAAAAAGATTGAGACAGATCCCTGAATAGCAGAAGAATGCAACCAAATCTCAGGTTAAAAGGAGGTAAGTGAAGAAACCAGCTAGGTAGCCAACAAGGGCGATCCACCCCACCTTTTTGGCAAACCAGAAGAAGTCGATCTTCTCCATGCTCATAAAAACGACGCCGGCAGCTGACCCAATGATCAAGATGCTGCCACCTGTTCCCGCACAGTAGGCGATGAGCTGCCACAACATCGAGTCGGGCGGGAACTGCGCCATGTCATACATCCCCATTGTTGCCGCTACAAGGGGAACATTGTCCACAATGCTGGAAATCAGGCCGATAATCATGGCAACCCATTTTTGATCGGGAACAATCCTCTCTAAAAAATGAGCAAAGTTGCTCAATATGCCTGCTGTTCCAAGGGCATCGATGGCAAGCAAAATGCCAAGGAAAAAGAAGATGCCTGAAATATCCACTTTGGTGAGCACGTGCAAAACGCGCAGGTGCCACCGCTCTTCACCGTAACGGAAGTGGATGATGTCTGTAATCAACCAGATAATACCGAGGCCAAGGAGAGCTCCCATGAAGGGCGGCACGTGCAAAGCAGCCTTCCAAACAGGGATCATGACAAGAGAGAGAAGACCGAGGCCAAGAACGCGACGCGCTCCCGGCTCCATTTTGTGCATGGTGAAAGAGCCTTCCACTTTCTCATTCTCTCCCTTAATAAGGAGAGTAGCCAAAAGCCCAGAGACGAGCACGCAAACAATGCTAGGAATAAAGAGGGTCTTGATCGTCTGCCATGTCGAAATCTTCTCATTGATCCACAACATCGTGGTAGTGACGTCCCCAATCGGCGTCCACGCCCCCCCTGCATTCACGGCAATCACGATCACCGACCCCATCAACCACCGATCTTTTACATTTGGGATCATTTTCCTTAGGAGAGAAATCACCACAATCATCGAGGTAAGGTTATCCAAAACCGCTGACATGAAAAAAGAGATGATGATCAAAAACCATAACATCCGCCTCTTTGACGAGGTGTAGATCATGTCTGTGATAAGCTTAAAGCCGTGATGGGAATCAATCATCTCCACAATTACCATCACCCCGAGGAGGAAGAAGATGATCTGCGCAACATCATAAATCTGCTCTGCCATCGCAGAGGCCGAAATGAGGTGCATCGACTCTCCAAAATAAAGGAGCCAACATACTACCCCCATCACCAAAGCGACAGCTGCCTTGTTAACGTGTAAAAATTTATCGAAAATGATGGCTAAATAGCCAATTATGAAAAAGATGATTAACTGCGTATGGAGCATCTCCTCGCTAGATTACACAATCTGCATATTAAATTACGATAGAGTTGACAGAGTTCGCCATTTTGAGAGACAATATATACAAATAAGTCATTCAGGGTCATGGATTCGACACGGTCATTTTCCGAACGCATTAAGGCATTTATTCCCAAATCAATACAATGCTTTCGGGAAGGGTATTCCTTTACAGGTTTTTTTAAAGATCTCTTTGCAGGGATGAATGTGGCGATTATCGCCTTCCCTGTCGCAATGGCGGTTGCCATCGGCGCGGGCATCCCTCCAGAAAAGGGACTCTTTACGGCGGTCGTTGCTGGCTTTTTAATCTCCCTTCTTGGGGGAAGTCGCGTCCAAGTGGGAGGCCCCACCAGCACGATCATCGTTGTACTCTATGGCATTATGCTACGCCACGGCTTTGAAGGCATGTTGATGGCCACCTTTATGGCAGGCTTCATTCTAATTGCCTTTGGACTTGCCGGTTTAGGCACTTATATCAAATACATCCCCTACCCCGTTGTTACAGGCCTTACGACGGGAATCGCTGTGGTGATCCTCTCTTCGCAATTCAAAGATTTTCTTGGTTTGCAGATGGGCTCAGTTCCCATCGACTTTGTGAGCAAGTGGCAGGCGTATTGGCAGCACCTTCCCACCCTGAATCCCAAAACACTTGCGATTGGCCTTGGCACCCTCGCCCTCATCATCTTCTTCCGAAAGCGCCACCCCAAACTTCCTGGAGCGCTCATTGCACTTGCCATCTCCGGTTTTGTAACATGGCTTTTCAAAATCGATGTAGCAACAATTGGTTCTGTTTATGGCTCGCTCCCCAAAACTCTTCCCACACCAACCTTCCCCCACTTTGAGTTTAGTGAAATTCTTGTGCTTGTGCCCGATGCCCTTACCATCGCCATCCTTCTTGGAATCGAATCACTCCTCTCAGCTGTGATCGCTGAGGGGATGACCGGCTGGCGGCACCAGGCAAACTGCGAACTTGTAGCTCAAGGCTTTGCAAATATTTGCTCCTCCTTTGTAGGCGGAATCCCAGCTTCTGGCTCAGTCTCTCGCACCGCGGCCAATGTCAAGAACGGAGCGAGCACTCCCATTGCCGGTATGTCACACGCTCTTATTCTCTTCGGCATGCTCTACTTCCTCGCTCCCCTCACGGCTAAAATTCCGCTTACAGCGCTCGCAGCTGTCCTTCTCATGCTCGCCTGGTCGATGAGTGAAATTCACCACTTTGTCCATCTTTTTACTGCGCCCAAAAGAGATGTAGTGGTGCTGCTCACTGTCTTTTGCCTCACTGTTCTTATCAATCTCACGGCTGCTGTCCAGGTGGGCATGATATTGGCCGCCTTTCTCTTCATGAAACAGATGAGCGACATGTCAGATGTTGTCTCAGCCGCGCAGTTTAGAGAGGAGAGCCCAGACGAAATCTCTGACCCTGACTCTATTGATAAACAAGAAGTTCCTGAAAATGTCGAGGTGTATGAGATCAATGGCCCCTTCTTCTTCGGGGTGGCTGACCGTCTCAAAAACTTGATGAACGACTTTCAGCGCCCCCCTAAAGTCTTTATTTTGCGCATGCGCCGCGTCCCCGCGATCGATGCCTCTGGCATGCATGCACTTGAAGAATTCTATTCTGAGTGTCATAGACAAGGCACCACCCTTCTACTTGCAGGAGTAAAGAAAGGGCCCCTACAAGATTTACAGCGCTTCCACCTCGATGAGCTGATTGGAGAGGACCACATCTTCGGGCATATCAACTCTGCGCTCGAGTTTTCTCGCGAGCTCATCCGCATCGAGAAATTCAAGCAGGCAATGAGCTACTCTTAATTTCGAACAAATGCGAGTGAGTTCAAAAAGATCCTAGAGATCAAGGACTAAACCACAGAACTCTCTTCAAACAATGGATTCTGGGTTAGATACACTTCATATAGTCAAATGGTATGGATTTGACTATACCATCTTCTTTGGGTCAACAAGCTTATCGAATTCCTCAGAAGAGAGATAGCCGAGTGAGAGGCACGCCTCTTTGAGGGTGGCGTCCTCCGCATATGCCTTTTTGGCCACCTCGGTCGCCTTGTCATACCCAATTTTTGGATTAAGAACAGTTGCAAGCATGAGCGAACGGTTGAGGAAGGTGTCGATCTGCTCGAGGTTGGGTGTGATCGTTACCACAAAGTGATCAGTGAAGGTGCGGCATGTGTCTGCTAAAAGCTCAAGCGATTTGAGAAAATTGTGAATCATCATCGGTTTGTAGGTGTTGAGCTCGAAGTGGCCACTGGCCCCCGCCATTGAAAGAGCGGCATCGTGCCCCACAACATGTGCGCACACCATCATCAACGCTTCGCACTGCGACGGGTTGAATTTCCCTGGCATAATGGATGAGCCTGGCTCAGTTGGTTGAAACTTCAGCTCGCCAATTCCCGCACGTGGCCCTGAAACCATCCATCCAAGGTCCGAAGCAATTTTGTTAAGCGAGACAGCGAGCGTTTTGAGTGCACTATGCGCAAATACAAGGGCGTCATTAGCTGCAATCATGGGATATTTTAGCGCTGGTGAAGAAAATTCTATCTCCGTAAGTTTAGTGAGATTTTGCACTACTCTCTCAGCAAAGCCAGGCAATGCATTGAGTCCAGAGCCAACTGCAGTTCCCCCAATAGGGAGCTCTTGGAGACGAGGCAAAGTCTGTTCAAGCCTAGTGAGGTTTTGGGAAAGCTGCTCAGCATAGGTCAAAAACTCATCTTCAAATTTGATAGGCACTGCATCCATGAGGTGGGTGCGTCCAATCTTAATGACCCCTCTAAGCTCGGCTCCCTTATTCTTGAGCGCCTCGCGCAGCCTCTCTACCCGGGGGATGAGGCGGGTTTTCATCTCGCGCGCTGCCGCAATGTACATCGCAGAGGGAAAAGTATCATTGGTTGACTGTGACATGTTGACGTGGTCGTTGGGATGTACCTCTAAGCCGCTGATCTGTGAGGCACGCGTGGCGATCACTTCATTGATATTCATGTGTGTTTGGGTGCCGCTCCCCGTCTGCCAAATGCTAAGGGGGAAGTGATCCATCCACTTTCCTGCTGCTACTTCCTCTGCCGCCTTTACAATTGGCTCAAAAAGTTTATTGTCAAGAGCGCCCAAATCGTGGTTTGCCTCTGCACACGCCCGTTTCAACAAGCCATAGGCGCGGATCAAGGCAGCTGGCATTTTGTCTTGTCCAATATTGAAGTGAATGAGAGAGCGCGCTGTTTGCGCTCCGTAGAGCGCCTCCTGCGGAACCTCCATCTCTCCAAAGCTATCATGCACTTTCCGTTTTCCCATATTCGATCTATATACATTTGACGGATCGAGAAATCCAGAGTATACTGCTCTCGATGAAAAAATTTCTTCCATTTTTTTTGGTCTTCTCGGCTCTTCTCCTCTTTTGGGAGATGGCATGTGCCCATTCGAAAGAAATGCTTTTTATCATTCCCGCGCCATCGAAAATTGCGCACACAGTGTGGGAGCTGCGTTCCCGCTTTTGTCTCCACACTTCTGTGACGTTAAAGGAGATGCTTATTGGTTTTGCACTCGCTCTTACGGTCGCTTTCCCTCTTGCGTGGACAATGCTCCACTTCCGCACAACGCGCACCCTTTTCCAACCTCTCTTCATTGTAATTCAGTGTATCCCTATGTTTACACTTGCCCCCATCATGGTGGTTTGGTTTGGGTGGTCTCAGGCGGCAATCATCATTCCTACAGCGCTGATGATCTTTTTCCCCCTTACGCTCAATATCTATCAGGGACTGCGCGCCACTCCCCGCCCTTTTCTTGAATACTTTGCCCTCAATCACGCTACGCCATGGCAAACATTTTTGAAGCTCCGCCTTCCGTGGGCACTTCCCCACATCTTTGCTGGTTTCCGTATTTCAGCGGCTATAGCTGGTGTAGGCGCCGTTGCAGGAGAGTGGGCTGGCGCCCAGCAAGGACTTGGTGTGCTTATGCTTGAGAGCAGGCGCAATACAGATTTGGAAATCACCTTTGGCGCACTTCTTTGCCTCACGCTTATGAGCACAATGCTCTATGCCTTAATTATTTTATGCGAAAAAATTCCTTATCACTGGCGCATTGAATGGAAATTCCAGAAACCTGCAATGTTTGCAAAAAAACGGCTTTCTTTCCCTCTTTTTACCCTTCTACTCCTCCTCTTTTCTGGCTGTGGGCAAAACAAAGCACAGACGCGTCTTTTGCTTGACTGGCTTCCTAATGTAAACCACGTTCCCCTCTATGCTGGAATTGAGAAGGGATTTTTCAAGGAAGAGGGAATCGATCTGCAGTTGCAAAAAATGTATGAGTGCGGAGGTGCTATCTCATACCTTACCTCGCGGCAAGCAGACCTCATCATTGGCCATCTGCCAGGCACACTGAAAGCAGCAGCACGGGGCGCTCAGCTCAAAATTGTAGGACAACTGATTGACCGGCCATTGCGCGCACTCATCTATCTGAAGGACGAGCGAGTGAAAAAGCCGTGCGATCTCTCTGGAAAAGTTTTGGGTTACTGCATTGGAGGACCCGACACCTCCTTTTTAGACTACATGCTCGATAACGCCCATATCAAACCTATTGAGCGGAAAAATGTGAGCAGCGACCTTATTTCCCCTATGGGCACTAGAGCTGTCGAGTTTATCTATGGTGGCTACTGGAATGTGGAGCCACACATTTTGCGCTCTTTGGGTGTAGAAACAAATAATTTCCCACTAGAAGAGCTGAATCTCCCTCCCTACCAAGAACTTATCATCGTAGCCAATGAAGATATTGAGCCAGAGTTTGTTGCAAAGTTTCAAAGAGCGCTGCAAAAGAGCTTAAGCTATGCAAAAGAGCATCAAGAAGAGGCGTTTGCCCTCTATCTGAACGCAAACCCTGATAAATCAGACAAAACTGTTGCTTGGGAGAAAGATGCGTGGATACAAACCGCCCCCCTATTCTGTAACTCTCAAGATATCAATATGGAAGGAATCGCAAAGTATTATGAGTGGCAATTTGAGCGTGGGATCGTGCATAATGAGTATTGTACGGACCAACTCAAAGTGGCTCTTTGACTAAGTATTCCCGCACCAAAAATCGGCTCTCTATTCTCCTGATCGACCATGAAGTAGATGACTTCGTGCTCATGCAAAATGTCCTCAAGCGTACAGATTTTAAAAAAAGTGCACTCTCCTCTGCTCCTTCGGTTGACGAAGCTTTAGAGGCTTTACGACGCGCCAATTATGACTTGATTATCCTGAACGTAGAGGCGCATAACGTGGAATCGGTGATCAAACTATGCGGACATACCAAGTCTACTCCTGTCATTCTCATTGGAAATCAGTCTGATGAAGATCAGCTTATTGTAGACTCCATCTCACTGGGCGCACAAGACTACCTCCCCAAAGAGCAGATCAGCCCCCATGGCTTGGAAAAGTGCATAACCTATGCCATTGAGAGACAGCAGATTCAAGAAGGTCTCCGCGAGCTTTCCCTCACAGATGAGCTTACAAAGCTCTATAACAGGCGGGGCTTTCTTCAACTTACAGAACAGCAGATTTCTTTTGCTAAAAGACACATGCAACCCCTTATCCTTTTTTCTATCGATGTGAACTTTTTCAAGCAGATCAACGATGCGCATGGCCATCCGACAGGAGACAGAGCTTTGCTCGATTTGACAGAGTGCCTCAGGGCAAGTTTCCGAAAGCACGACATTATTGGACGCATTGGAGGGGATGAATTTGCTGTCGTTGCGATCAATACCAATAGGAGCGGAGAGCTCATCTCTCACCTACTCGAAAAAGTAGAGGTGCTAAACAGCAGCAATGCGCGCCCCTATACACTCTCCCTCAGCATTGGAGAGAGCACCTTCGATCCCGCCACGCCCTCTACACTCGACGACCTCCTGGCCTCAGCTGATAAAAAGCTCTATGTAAAGAAGAAAGAAATTCATGACTTAGATAGCAGATGAGAGAGTCTGACTAAAACATCTCTTAACACCTCAAGCGACCTTTGCTCTCCATTCACCTTCGATATTAGGTGATTGGGATAAAATGATAAAAGCCTCTCAATCTCATTTTGATACGCATCTAAACGGCGCTCAATCACTTTTGGATCTACCTCATCGATTTTTCCCTCAGAGCGCGCGCGGCACTGCAGTCGATCCATAAGTTGCTCATGATTCGAACTCTCTAAAACAATGATGTGACGCACCTCAATAAACTCATCGAGCATCTGCGCCTGCGCAAGCGTGCGGGGAATACCATCCAGCAAAAGATATTGGCTCTCAGGATAATAAGAATTTGTGGCAATAAGCCCATTTACATAGTACTTCCAGATCTCCACAGTGGCGCTATCAGGCATCAAATCTCCCTTCTTCGCATGCTGGTAGAAAAGCTTCCCCGCCGCCGAATAGCTCGCAAGTGAGCGAAAGATATCGCCAGAAGAAAGATGGTATTGACCTCCCCCTGAGGCTAAAAAACGTCCCAAAGTCCCCTTCCCCACTCCTGGAGGACCAAAGAGAAGGACAGATGAATATTTTCCTTTATAAGGCTCGATAATCATATTTCTTATTTTATTGAAAATACGAAACTATTCCAATATAATCTGAGGCCTATGGGTTATTTTTTTTCTGTCGCCTTTACACTCTTCCTTGTAATCGATTCTTTGGGGACACTCCCAAGCTATCTTGCTTTGATTGAAGACTTTGATAAAAAGAAACAGCGCCTCATTACCATTCGCGAACTCTTTTTTGCTCTTATCTTAATGATCGCATTTCTCTTTATTGGGGGGCTATTCCTAGATCTTTTGGGAGTTACGAAAACGACAGTCGAGATTTCAGGGGGAATCATCCTCTTTCTGATTGCTTCACGTATGATCTTCTCTCATGAAGAGCCGCAGAAAAGCTGGAGAAAAGGGTCCCACTTTATTGTGCCTATTGCAACTCCCCTTTTGGCAGGCCCCTCCTATTTTGCGACAATCATGATTTTTGGTGAGTCTGAGCTTTCTAACTATCTTGTTTTGGTTGCACTAGTGATTGCCTGGTTCTTCTCAGCCCTAGTCTATTTCTTTGGTCACTCGATCTATAACACAGTTAGACAACGTGGCCTTCTTGCTTGCCAGCGCTTGATGGGTCTTTTGATCGCTTTGATCGCTGTACAAATGCTCTTAGAAGGAATTAAAGATCTCATTGCGAGCGGCATATGATTGAGAGGCTGATTCATCTCACCTTCCTCTTTCTCATCATCCTCGATCCGCTTGGGAATGTGCCAATTTTTGTTGGCGTCCTCAAGCATCTCGACCATACAGTGCAAAGAAAAGTGATTATCCGCGAGATGTTGATCGCGTTGGGGATCATGGTGATCTTTCTTTTCTTTGGGAACGGCTTCTTCCAGCTTTTAAACGTCGGTGAGCACTCTTTGGAGGTTACAGGTGGTGTCATTCTCTTCTTGATTGCTCTCCCTATGATTTTCTCTCATCCTCAAGACACTGAAGTGAAGCCTTCTAGAAGCGATCCTCTTATTGTACCTCTTGCTGTACCAGCAGTTGCAGGCCCTGCGATTTTGGCAGCGATCACTGTTTATGGAGGTGGAGTGGAGCAGAGCAAAATGCTCGTTTTATTTGCGATCCTTATCTCATGGATTTTGACTCTCCCTGTGCTTTTGCTTGCGCCACTCCTAAAAAAATATTTGGGAGAGAATGGCTTGGTTGCAATTGAGCAATTTTTCGGCTATCTCATCATCCTGGTTGCAGGAAAAATGATTTTACACGGAATCTTAGGAGCATTTCAGCTATCATGAGGAATATACTACTGACAGTTAGCTATGATGGTACCCCCTTTTATGGATGGCAGAAGACAGAGGTGGGCCCTTCTGTAGAGGAGCATCTGCAACGTGCTGTGGAAAAAATCGTGCAGCACGAAGTGGAGCTACAGGCCGCGAGCCGCACAGATCGGGGGGTACACGCCTGCGAGCAACAAGTCAACTTTTTCACAGAAAAAGACTTCGACCTTAACACTTTCCAGTTAAGCCTTAACTCACTTTTGCCAAAAGAGATCCGTATTCTTTCTGTAAAAAAGATGAAAAGCGCCTTCCATCCTACTTTAGATGCTATTGGAAAAGAGTATCACTACAATATCTGCTTGGGGCGTGTGCAACTTCCCCATAACCGCCTCTTCTCATGGCATGTGCCACAAACGCTCGACCTTGGAAAAATGCGCCAAGCAGCAAAAGAGCTTGAGGGAACGCACGATTTTTCTAGTTTTTGCACCAAGGTGAGTTATGCCGATGCGATCCGCACTTTGGAAAAAGTGCGCATTTTTGAAGAGGATGGCCGCCTCCTTGTCGTCCTAAAAGGGGACAATTTCCTCTACAAGATGGCGCGTACGGTGGTGGGAACTCTTATCTATGTGGGGCGAGGGAAGCTTGAAAGCGTTAAAGAAATTTTAAAATCAGGAAAACGGCTTGAGGCGGGAGTGACAGCTCCAGCACATGGCCTCTTCCTCAAAAAGGTCTACTACTGCTAATATTCTTCTCATGACTGGACGAAATGACCCGTGTTGGTGCGGAAGTGGAAAGAAGTGGAAGAAGTGTCACTTCCCCCAAGAAGATCCGATGAATGTGCGCGGTGAGCTCGCTCAGCGCTACTATAAGCAGTATCAAATCCTTCTGAAAACCCCTGATGAGATTGTGGGAATTCGCAAGGCAAGCATTTTTGCAGCTACAGTACTCGACAAGCTCTGCAAAGCGGCGCGCGCTGGTGTGACTACTAATGAACTCAATACGCTTTGTGAAGAACTACACAAAGAGGTAGGGGCAATCCCTGCAGCGCTCAACTATGGCGACCCCCCTTTCCCCAAAGGGATTTGCACTTCGCTCAACGAGTTGATCTGCCATGGCATTCCTAACGATACACCCCTCAAAGAGGGAGACATTGTCAACATCGACGTCGCCTCAATTCTTGATGGCTACTACGGCGACTGCAGCAAGATGGTTGTGATAGGAAAAACCACAGAAGAGAGGCAACTTGTCTGCGATGTTGCACGTGAATCACTTAAACGGTCGATTGAAATTTTGAAGCCAGGCGTGATGCTGCATGAAGTTGGAGAGACGATCTCTGACTATGCTGAATCAAAGGGGTGCTCAGTGGTCTACCAATTTGTAGGACACGGTGTGGGCTGTTACTTTCATGAAGCACCACAAGTGCATCACAACCGCAACAACGTGCAAATCCCCCTCGCTGCGGGTATGACCTTCACAATTGAGCCGATGATCAATGCTGGTGTTGCAAAGGGAGTGCTGGACATGACGAATCAGTGGGAAGTGCGCACAGCAGACGGAAAAGCGTCTGCTCAAGAGGAGCACACGATCTTAATCACTGACGATGGGCATGAAATTCTAACGCTGCCTGAGTAAATTAGAAATAAACTCTTCGAGAGCTGTAATCTCGTTCTCTAGCTCTTGGTAGTCTCGGCAAAGGGTGTTCAAGTCTCTTTCTAGATAGGCTGCCTCACAGCGCTCCCCATCCAACTCGTGCAACTTCTCTTCAAGTTCAAGCTCTTTCAATTTTCCTTGCGTTTGGAAAAGCTCTTTTCTTGTCTGGACAAGCACGCGTGACTTCTCATCGAATTGAGAGCGGAGCTGCTTATAGAGACCTTCAGCCTTTGCTAACTCACGATCGAACTCCACTGATGGTACCGGCAGGGCGCTCTCCTTCTCTTGAAGCTGCCTCTTGAGTGCGGCAATCTCCTCTTGCAAAGGCGTTGTACTCTCTTGGATTTTCTCGTTGAGAGCCACAATATCGCGTTGTGCCGCCTCTTTCTCTTCAAGCTGCTGTTTCAGAGCCGCAACCTCTTGCTGTGAAACCTCTCTCAAGGATTTTAGCTCAGCGATTTCGCTTTGAAGGCTCTCTTTCTCTTCGAGCTGTCTCTTTAGTTCCGTAACTTCTTTTAATGAAGCTTCTTTGATTTCACTTTGTAGACTCTCTTTTTCCTGCAATTGCCGTTTCAATTCAGCAATCTCACCGTGGAATACAGAAGCATCGACACTCTTAGCCAAAAGGCGTTCAGCCTCTTGCTCTGCGTTGAGAGCTCTCTTTTCGAGCTCCTCTTGATGCTGAGAGAAGCGAACCTTCAACTCTTGCTCCCTCTTTTCAAGATCAGCTGAGTGATCTTCTTGAAGCGCAGCATATCTGGCTGCAAATTCCCCTTTCTCTTGCTCAAGCTCTGCATCGATTTGTCTTTGCAGCTCTTTTTGCCGCTCTATTTGCTCGCGAGCCACCTCTACCTCAGCCATTTGTGACCGAAGGCTCTCCATCTGCCCAGCTGCATCTTGCCGCATGCGGTGCGCCTCGTCGATGATACTCTCTTTTTGCGCTGTGAGCATCTCAATCTCCGATTGAATGAGCTGCATCTTCTCTTTTAATGTGCTCATTTCTATTTTGCGCTGCTCAGCCTCTTCTTTCCACCTAGCAAGCTCTTGCTCAAGCCTCTCTTTTGTCTCGCTCCAGCTTTGTTCTTGCTCCAAAAGCTCCTGGTTTTTTGCAAGATACTGATTCATTCGAGACTTAGACTCATCTACAAGAACCGCGATTCCTTGTTCAATCTCGGCTGAAGCGAGAAGAAGAATGAAAAAATCAAGTGCAGCGGTAAGACAAACACCAAGCTGCCAAAGGCGCAATTCAGGCTCTATATTGCGTGCAAAAAAGGCGACTGTACCTATGAGGAGAGCGTAGGTGATACCCAAACCTTTTTCACGGTACTTCACTGACATCACACTTCCGAAAAGAAGGAGACCCGCCAAATAAGGCGTGAGGGGGCTAGGCGCAAAAAGCGCAGCCCAAAGGGTGCCCAAAAGTAAAGTTGTGGGCAAAAGGAAAAAGAGCAGAACCCGCCCCAAAAGGGTGCCTGGAACCACTCTTGAAAGAAATGTGCTCTTTTCCATCATCTACTTCAATTTAAAGCGCTAGAATGACATTCCTCTCTCTAGCTGTCAATCGGAAAATGGGCTATTGGTCTTCTAGCTCAATAAACGATTGCGCCCTTTCCAAAAGGTATGAGGCGAGAGAGGGATCTCCTTCGTATGACATCTCAACACTCATTTTACCATCAGCAGCAGGCTGATCGCATGTGATGAGAATCTTGCATGCAGGCTCATCCCCCGCTTTTTTCTCTGGCTGCATCTACACCCAATAGTGTTAGTTCATCCTTGTGATATGGAAACAAAAAATATTTGTCAAAACAACAAATGTTGCGTTAGGGTGCAAAAGATGGAAGAAGAAAAACTAATCGAAAAAATTGTGCAGATGGCCCGCATTAACTCCTTTTCACACAATCGAGAAGGAATTGAGAAGATGTGCACCCTTTTGAAAAGGGAGTTGGAAAATTTAAATCCTGACTCAATTGAAAAAATAGAGCTAACAAATGGCCCTGCACTTATTTGCCGCAAAAGAGCGGATGCAAAGAGGCAGATTTATTTGGGTGGACATATGGACACCGTCTTCCCAGAAAACTGGGACGTGCGTCATGAACGAGGGAAACTTTTTGGCCCAGGAGTGTGTGACATGAAGGGCGGTCTTGTTATCCTTCTTGAGAGTCTGCGTCGCTTTGAAGCGTGCAAAGAAAAAGAGGAGCTAGGCTGGGTTGTGCTGCTCAATCCCGACGAAGAGATAGGCTCTCCTTTCTCTGCTCCTTTGATTAGAAAGCATGCGAAAAAGTGCCTATGCGCTTTGATCTTTGAACCTTCCCTTCCAAATCACCACCTTGTGAGTGCACGTAAGGGGTCAGTGAACTACCGCTGCACTGCAAAAGGGAGAGCTGCTCATGTGGGACGTGATCCTGAAAAGGGCGTGTGCGCAATTACCAAGCTTGCTCACTTCATCACAGATGTGGAAAAACTAAACTCAAAAACAACACGCCTCTTTATAGGAAAGATGAGTGGTGGTGTGGCAGGGAACGTAGTGGCAGCACATGCCGAGTGTTTGCTCAACATCCGCTTCAAGAATTCTTTCCCTGAAAATCGTGTGCGCGCATCAGCCAAAAAGTGGGGCATAAAGCTCGATCAGATCAACTTTCGCCCTCCAAAGCCTTTCGAAAAAAAGACAAAACAACTATTCATGGCAGTGAGGGGATGCGCAAAAAGTTTGGGCGACACTCTCGATTGGGAAGAGAGCGGAGGTGTCTGCGATGGAAACGAGGCGCAAAGTGTGGGCACTCCTACCATCGATACGTTGGGGGGTGAAGGGGGAATGATTCACACACAAGAAGAATTCCTAATCACCAAAAGCATTGAGAAGAAAGCGGCATGGACACACCTATTGCTGTGTCAGCTTGCAACAGGAGAGATTCAACTATGACCTTAGTGGCAAAAAGCATCGCGAACTGTCCAGAGATTGTGAAAGCTAAGCAAAAAATTTTGGAAGAAGTAGCAAAAAAGCAAGCAATACTCACTGGTGTGAAGCCTGCTGATAGTGAGCTGAAAAAAAGCTACGATGAAACTATTGCTGAGTTCAATCAATTGCGGGGACAAAATCTCTTCTACCCTATGATCGGGAGCGGCGCTGGGAATGGAGCTTTAGTTGAACTCGCCGATGGAAGTGTTAAATACGACTGTGTTTCTGGCATTGGAGTGCACTTTGGCCATGGCCACCCCCTCATCCTTGAAGCGGGGCTCGATGCTGCCATCCAAAATGTGCCCATGCAGGGAAACTTGCTACAAAATGAAGATAGCGTGGAGCTGTGCGAGCTCATTGTGAAAGCATCAGGCATCGACCACTGCTTGCTTACCACTTCGGGTGCAATGGCAAACGAAAATGCTCTCAAACTACTTTTCCATAACAAACACCCTGCCTACCGCATCCTTGCATTTGAGGGGTGTTTTATGGGACGCACACTCACCCTTTCCCACATTACTGACAAGCCGCACTACCGAGAAGGGTTGCACGCCCATATCTTCGTCGACTACATTCCTTTCTACGACTGGAGAGAGCCACAAAAAAGCACAAAGAAGGCTGTAGAAGCGCTAAAACGCTTTCTCATACGTTACCCCAATCAATACGCCGGGATGTGCATGGAGCTTATTCAAGGAGAAAATGGCTTCTACCCTGGCAACTCAGAGTTTTTCCAAGCGCTTATCGAAGTGCTGAAAGAGAATGAAGTACCCATCTTGATCGATGAGGTGCAGACGTTTGGACGCACTACACACCTCTTTGCCTTCCAGCACTTTGGACTTGAAGAGCATGTCGATGTTGTAGCGATGGGCAAGTTGAGCCAAGTGTGTGCAACTCTCTATACAAGCAAATTGAAGCCACGTCCTGGCCTTGTCTCTCAAACATTCACAAGCTCAACTTCAGCCATTCGCTGCTCAAAAGCAATTTTGAGTAGCTTGCTCAATGAAGGCTATTTAGGCAATAGCGGAAAGAACATGCAGCTGCGCAAGCATCTTGTTGACCACCTGAAAGCGATTGAAGGTAGGCATCCGGAGAAATTAGAAGGGCCTCACGGCTCAGGATTGATGATTGCCTGCACACCTTACAAGGGTGAACGAGCGAAAGTTATTGACCTCACACGTCGCCTCTATGATGCAGGGGTGATCACCTTTATTGCAGGCATGGACCCTACGCGGCTCCGTTTCCTTCTCCCTGCTGGCGGTGTGAGCTTCAAAGACATCGATATGATCATGAAGATTTTTGAGGAGACTTTGTGATCCCTCTCATACGTCCTGCACGCCTTGATGACCTTCCTCACCTTTTGCGCTTTTCTAAAGTGCGCGCATCAGGCATTACCTCTTTACCAGAAAATGAAAAGCTTCTCGCTCAAAATTTAGATCACTCTCAAGCCTCTTTTGCAAATGGAGGAGATCCTCTTGAAGAGGCGCTCTATGTTTTTTGTTTGCAGTATGGGAAAAGAGTGATTGGCGTTTCAGCAATCAAGACAGCGATTGGAAAAAGCTCCCCTTTTTTCATGTATCATCTCACTTCCCAAATGCAAAAATGCACCCACCTCAACCTAAAATACGAACTTGAGATTCTTGATTTTCAAACGATCAACTCTCTTCCTACTGAAATTGGCTCTCTTTTTCTCGAGCGCACACATAGGAAAAAGCATTTTGGCCGTCTACTCTCCTACGCGCGCTTTCTTCTCATGGCCAATTTCCCAACTCATTTTTCAACGGTAATCCTTGCACAACTTCGGGGTGTGAACACCAATGGGCACTCACCTTTTTGGGATGCAGTGGGAAACAAATTTTTTGGCGTCACTTTTGATCAAGCCGAACACTTGCGCGCCGATCACCCAGATATCGTAGCAGAGCTTTTTCCCCGCTCTCGCATCTACCCAGCTATGCTTCCAAAAAAGGCGCAAGACGTTATCCGCGTGCCACACAAAAATACGGTGCCAGCTCGCCTACTTCTTGAGAAAGAAGGATTTCAAATTAGCCCTTACTGCGACATCTTTGATGCTGGGCCCCACATGTATGCAGCACGTGACAGCATCAAAGCAGTAAAAGATTCAAAAGTAAAAAAATTACGCATTCAACCCCTCATCAACAAGCTCGATAACTGCTTGGTCGCGAATACGCATCTTGATTTTCGTGCTACGATTGCACCTGTGCAAGTTTTAGATGATGAGATTATGCTGCAAAAAGAAATTGCAACCCTCCTTGAAGTGGAGGAAGGAGAAAGTGTGAGGTATTTAGAGTTATGACGCACTATATTGATGGAAAATGGGTTGAGGGAAGCGGTAAAAAATTCACCTCATTCAATCCGGCCACCTATGAGACGATTTGGGAGGGAAAGTGTGCGACAGCGCAAGAGGTAGAGGCGGCATGCCTCGCAGCCCGCAAGGCATTTCCTGCATGGCGGAAACTCACAGTGCAACAAAGGATGGAGGCACTGCGCCGCTTTGCGTCGGAATTGGAAAAGATACAAGATGAGTTTGCGCAAACGCTCTCAGAAGAGGTAGGAAAGCCTTTTTGGGAGTCGAAGAGCGAAGTCTCAGCGATGCTCAATAAAATTCCTATCACGATTGAGTCGTTTCAAGAGCGATGCCAAGTGTGGAAAGGGGGAGATAAACAAGTGCTCACTACGCACCACCGTCCACAAGGTGTATTGGCTGTTTTCGCTCCTTTCAACTTCCCTGGCCACCTTCCCAATGGACACATCGCTCCCGCTCTTTTGTGTGGCAACACTGTAGTAATGAAGTGTAGCGAACACACCCCAAAAGTGGGTGAGCTGATGACTAAGATGTGGGAAAACGCCGATCTCCCCCCTGGGGTTTTCAATATGGTACAAGGAGAGGTGGCAACAGGTGAAGCGCTTGCAGCGCATCCACAGCTCGATGGTATCCTCTTTACAGGAAGCTATACTGTGGGCAGGAAAATCCAGCAGCACTTCCTCAATGACGTAGGGAAAATTTTAGCACTCGAACTTGGTGGAAACAACCCCCTCATTGTTTCTAATTGTGAGGAGACAAAAGCTGCAGTCCACGTTTCATTGCTCTCTGCATTTTTCACCTCTGGGCAAAGGTGTGCATGTGCACGCCGCCTCATTGTGGTGGGCGAGCAAAAACACTTCATAGATGAGCTGATGAAAGGGGCTGAGGCGATCAAAGTGGGTCCTTATACAGCATCCCCCGAGCCTTTTATGGGCCCTGTTATCCACAACGACAGCAAAAGACAGCTTCTTGAAGCACAAGAGCTCTGGCTAAAAAAAGGAGCGAAAGCGCTCCTCCCGATGCGCGAACTTGACTCCAAGCTCCCCTTCCTCACACCAGGGATTGTAGATACAACAGGAATTGAGCTCCCTGATGAGGAGCATTTTGGTCCCCTGCTTAAGGTAATCCACGTTCCTGACTTTGCTGCCGCAATCAAAGAGGCAAACAACACACGATACGGCCTCTCTGCAGCTGTTTTGAGCGACAAAGAAGAGGAGTTCAACACCTTTTTCGACGAGAGTCGTGCTGGCGTGGTGAACTGGAACGTGCCCACTGTAGGCGCCTCATCGCGTGCTCCTTTTGGCGGTGTTGGGCGAAGTGGCAATCACCATCCCACTGCCTACTACGCTGTTGACTACTGCACTTATCCAGTGGCAACAACAACTCGAGAAAAGCTCGCCTTTCCAGAAAAACTCAACCCAGGCCTCTTTTGCACGAATACCATCAAGTGAATTTCGATGGGCTATCTGGCCCCACCCACTTTTATGGAGGGCTCTCTTGGGGAAACCTCGCATCCATGATGCACCGCTCAAATAAATCGAATCCCAAGAAAGCTGCGCTGCAAGGACTAGAAAAAATGAAGCTACTGATGGACTGTGGAATGCAACAAGCCATTCTCCCTCC
Source organism: Chlamydiales bacterium (assembly GCA_024233495.1). Lineage (GTDB taxonomy): Bacteria > Chlamydiota > Chlamydiia > Chlamydiales > JAAKFR01 > JACKPM01. The sequence goes on along the minus strand of JACKPM010000007.1, from coordinate 1,181 downwards.
ACATGAGCGCCCTTCAATCTTCCACTTACGTACACTCGGCTTTTGCGGTACTGACCAAGAAGTTTTAGCAAAAGCCGCAAAAGATGCACCCCACCTCCTCACACTTCTGAGCTCATCATCCAGCATGTGGTGTGCAAATGCCGCTACTGTTACTCCCTCTATCGATGCAGAAGATGGCGAGCTTCACTTCACTGTTGCGAATCTTCTTACCGAATTCCACCGCTCAATCGAAGCTCCAGAAACATACCGCATCCTTAAAAAGATCTTCCCAAAGGCACACGTGCACGCACCGCTCCCAAATGGAGGTTCTTTTGGCGATGAAGGTGCTGCCAACCACATCCGCTTTTGTCCCAATCAAAGTAGCAAGGGAGTGCACCTCTTTGTCTACGGCCACACACTCTTAGAAAGCAGCCAAACCCATTTTCCTGCGAGGCAGTGTAAAGAGGCGTCAGAAGCAATCATTCGGCGACACAAAATTCCAAAAGCACAAGTAGTACTCGCAAAACAAAACCCAGTTGCCATTGAGGAAGGCGTCTTTCATAACGATGTGATCTCGATGGGACATGAAGACCTCTTCATCTACCATGAGCGTGCGTTTGAAAGAGATGTCATTCAAGAACTCAAGAGCAAATTCCCAGAGCTCCGCACGTTCAGAATTGATGACTCTCACCTCTCTTTGCACAACGCAGTGAAAAGCTACCTCTTTAACTCGCAAATAGTAACCAGCCCAAAAGGAGAGAGCATTCTCATTGCCCCCACAGAGTGCGAGAAACTCGATCTCTCCTTTCTACCCTTTGAAAAGATTCTCTTTGTTAACCTAAGACAGAGCATGCAAAATGGGGGCGGTCCTGCCTGCCTCCGCTTGCGGGTTGTCCTTAATAATGAGGAGAAAGCGGCCGCCCACCCGGGTGTCTTTCTCACCGACGAGCTTTACCAAAGCCTCGTCCTCTGGGTAGAAAAGCACTACCGAGAGAGCCTCTCTATAGAGGACCTTGCAGATCCCCAGCTTCTGCTAGAGAGTCGGGTAGCACTCAATGAGCTCACCCAAATCCTACGCCTCGGCTCTATCTACCTTTTCCAAGAGTAATCCCTTATTAAGATTGTTAAGAAACGGTAAATAATTTAACTGCCATCACATTTCCATCATATAGGGATTTTTTATAAACAAAGTCATTTATAGT
>JACKPM010000006.1 GCA_024233495.1 Chlamydiales bacterium | reverse complement strand
TAAAATTTTCAACCGATTGGACTATATTTCCATCTTTTGTATTCGGGACAAGCTGTTGACATTTTTTTAATCGCATGAGATGTAGGGGTGTATGAAACCTGCTATTGTTCTTTTCAAACGCGACCTGCGCCTTCACGACAACCCCGCTCTTTCAGCCGCAGCGCAAACAAAAAAACCGCTCATTTTGCTCTACAGCCCAGAAAGCGGGCTTGGATCGGGGCAGCGCTTTTGGCTCTCACGTTCGCTCGCAGGTCTCCAAAAGGAACTTGCGAAAAGGAAGAAGCAGCTCGTTATTCGAAGCGATCTCAAAAAGGCGATCGTACAAAGTGGAGCAGATGCACTCTACTGCAATATGGAAAAACCGCCACGAGTGGGAATTGAGACGCATGCCTTTTCTCCCAATCTCATCGATCCCGATGAGACGCTCACCAAACAGGGCACCTACTTTAAAGTATTCACACCTTTCTATAGGAGTGCACGTGTCTTGCTAGAGAAACCTCTGGGAGTGCCGTCGTGGACAAGTGGAAAGCTGAAGAGCGAAGCATTTCCTGCAGAACAGTCACATCTTGATGCGTACTGGACGCCTGGCGAGGCAGCAGCGCGCCTCCGCCTCTCGCAATTTGTAAAGAAGGGGCTCTCCTCCTACAGCAAGACGCGCGACCGGATCGACATGGATGGCACGTCGTGCCTTTCTCCCCACCTCAACTGGGGTGAGCTGAGCATGAATGAAGTGTGGCAGGCAACAAATGGAAGCCATGCTTTTACCCGTGAACTCATGTTCCGCGAGTTTGCCAACTACCTTCTTTACCACTTTCCCAAGCTGCGCACTGAGAACTTTGATCCCAAATTCAATCGCTTCAAGTGGGAGAACAACCCGGGCTACTTCTCAGCTTGGAAAAAGGGGAAAACCGGTTACCGCATTGTGGATGCAGCAATGCGTGAGCTTGAGGAGACCGGCTGGATTCATAACCGTGCCCGCATGATCGTGGGCTCCTTTTTGGTGAAGGATTTGCTTGTGGATTGGAGAAAAGGGGAGCGGTGGTTTTGGGAAAAACTCGTTGATGGGGATGAGGCTCTCAACGCCTTTAACTGGCAATGGGTGGCGGGAAGCGGTCCTGACTCAGCACCCTATTTCCGCATTTTCAATCCTGAGCTGCAGGCAAAAAAGTTTGATCCCAAAGCGGCTTACCGAGATGAGTGGGCTCCCGATCAGCTCAATCCCATTGTTGATCACAACGAAGCGCGAGAACGCGCTTTGAAAAAGTATAAGTAAGATGTATAATATTCTCCTATGCGTAAACTAAAGCAACTTTTTGAAAATAATCGACTCTGGGCTGATGGGATCAAAGAGAAAGATCCTAAGGCTTTTGAGAAGATGGCCAAGGGGCAAAAGCCTAGGTATTTATGGATTGGGTGTTCTGACAGCCGCATTCCTGCAAATGAAATTCTAGGCCTAGAGCCGGGTGAGGTATTTGTACACCGCAATATTGCCAATATCTGTGCACACACAGATTTGAACTACCTTTCAGTTTTGCAGTTTGCAGTGGATTATCTTGGAGTGGAGCACGTAATTGTCTGTGGCCACTACGGTTGTGGTGGTGTTGCGGCTGCAATGCAGAACAATCAGCTGGGCCTTATTGACAACTGGCTTCGCCTTATTCGTGACACATATGCGAAAGAAAAAGAGAAGCTTGATGCGATCAAAGATGGGGAAGAGCGTTCAAAAGCGCTTGTTGAGCACAATGTGCTCTACCAGGTGCTTAACGTTTGCCATACCACCATCGTACAAAATGCATGGGCAAACAAGAAAAAGCTCACTGTGCATGGCTGGGTCTACGACATCTCAACAGGCCTGCTTAAAGATCTTGACTGTTGTATCTCTTCAATCGACCAGATAGAAGAGACCTACCGTACCCATGAGCTTCACTAATGTTGTGCTCTCACAGCTAAGGCTTACTCCATTATTTTAACGATTGCCTCTTCAACTTCTTGGGCTACATCCTCTAACTGTGACTCTCCAAACATTGCTAAAAGGACTGTGGGTTTAGATGGTGTCGTCAAATTTTCTCCTTTGTCAGCCGGATCTTTTCTGCCAAAATGCGCCCTCGCAACCTCGGAAGTAGCGCTTTGGCTACTCCCTTCGCTTTCGATTGCGCATTTTGCCTAGAAAATCTCTCGACTCACAAAGGAGAAAATTTGACGACACCATCTAATAGTGGCCATCATCGTTTTAGACCCCTCTTGGTAAAGTGAGATGCGACAAGGAAGAGCAGTTGAAAGGCTCATGTTCTGTTCCAAAACTCTCTTAGCTTGCTGGGGTTGGCAGATTTCAAAAATTTGGCACTCGCGATCAAAAGGGACGCCCTTTTTTTGCATCGTCTCTATTATAGTCAAATCGATTGAAAATTTTACAAATTCATACCATTTGGCTTCACCAAAGATCGTGCTCGTTCTCATAGACCATTGATGGTCTAAGTCGAACTTTGCGCTTACTTTGGCTTTGCCATCTGGCACGAATTTGTAAAATTTTCAATCAATTTGACTATAGATTGTGTACTTGCATGATGCCAAAGCCATTTTCTTGCACAGCTGTTTGAAGAGCGCTTGCAGCCTCTTCTATGGATTTAGTTGTTGATCGCTTAAAGAGCATAAATGTTCGATGAGCTATAACATTAGAAAAATTTAGAGACAATGGTCAGTTTGAGCGTTGTTTGAAATCTTTTTCTCTAAAAAAACAATGTTGCTCGTCTCAAAAGAGCTGTGTTTCTAAAGTCCGAGAGTGATGCGAGTCTTTTTCCCTGTTATTGAATAAGTTCCTAAAGCTGGGTAACAAGAACTTTTGGGGATTTTGTCATCAATTGACCGATCTCAAGCGATGACAGTACAGATGGTACGGCGAGCTAAGCTCGAATTAGTCAATAAACTTTATTGTTCTAGCCTTACTAGAGTCAGGACACTCTAAAAAAAACAATCCCTTCTAAGTAATTCATCATCACGATTTTCACATAGTAGATTGCGTGTACGGTCACAAGGCACTTCGCTAAAAAGATAGACCACAGTACACACTAAGGAAGAAAGATTCCTGTTCTTTAATTCTATATTAACTCTAAATGATTTTCCTGAAGGTGACGGATGAGATGACTTTTGGTGATCATGGAGACTAGAGAATCTATTGAAAGCATGTACACGCATACCATTTTTAGCACAATCTCCGCATACAAAGATCATTTGTCCACATCCATGCGTCGAAAAATGCCGATAAAAACAAACAAGGGAATAAACTTTTGTCGTCTTTTTGCAATTTTTGTGCCAGCAGCGGATTCTACTAGAGTGAAAATTATGTGAATGATCCTTAATGGTGTCCCAAGAATTAAATTCCATAGGTGGATTACATTGCATGCAGACAGCATTACTACAGAAGAGACTTCTGCTTTCTTTCTGGCGTAAGGCCTTTGCCTCCGCCCATTTTTTAACTTTTTTTAGATATGACTCCCAGTTATCTTCCTCATCTACTTGTCCAGGTTTTTGTGCAGGAAAAGAATCGGAGGAGATATTGGAGGAAGCATCATCTTCAGAATCTTCATCTTCAGCAGGTAAGGGGGAAGATGGTGCCTGCGGCAATGGAGGAGAGGCTGCGGGGAGCTGTCCAGCCCGTCCGGCTCTAGCAAGTGCGAGGACAGACGATATTGGGGGCAATTGAATATGGGCTGCGGGGAGCTGTTGAGGTCTAGGCTGCCCGAATTGAGCAGGAGGCTGTCCATACAGCGGCAATGGACGAGAGTCTAGGGGCAGTTCCAGTCCAGGTCCAGGTATAACATAATAATTTTGTAATCGAGCACTATTAGCATGTCTAGGTAGGTGCGTAACTAGTCCATGCGGCCATGAAGGAGGGGCTAAAACGGTCAGCAAAGATTGATTGGTAAAAAACTGAAATGCTATACGCTGAATCTCAGCATGAATAGGATCTGCAGCATGGTATGTACGAGAGGAGGGTGCTTGAGATTGGAATTCGTTGGATAAAGGTGGGGATTGATTTGCCATAGTCTTAATTGTTTCTAAATAATGGGTTTTTTGCAATTACGAAAAGGAGACGCTTGGAAAATAGACTCTCTTTGGAAATGACAGAGGCATTCGTTCAGTGGGTATCCATTCATTGGGGGGCAGGTCAAATAACGGGTGATTGAATAGAAGGTTGAAATGTGGCTCGATAGGCTGGCTCAAAATAAGACAAAACTTCCCTGCCTTGTTTTTTGAGCGTCATCCAGATTGACACTGCTCTTTCCATGAATCTACTACTCTGGTTGCTTTGTGTCCCATATGATGTACGACTAGATTTTGTCCCGCCCGCCCCCCCCTGAATGGATACGAATTTAGAGGCAATGGTCAGTTTTTTTCATAGATAGTAATTGCGTCAGAGACTGGACGCAATTTCAATTCTCCCAAATCATCGAAATCGCCATCCCCTAGAGGAGAGTTCATCACTTTGTTTTCGATAACGAGTGTTGTGGAGCCCCCTCCATCGAGGTTGAGAGCATTGAGGCAGTTGAGTGTTTCCATTAAGTCAGCAAGCTCAGACATCACCATTCCTGGTGCATCGACAGCTACAAAAACCCAAGTGCCCATGCAGTCCACTCCCACAGCTGTGCGTGCATGCGGGAGTGTTAGAAAAGAGTCTAGTGTGCGCTCACAAGAAAAGTCGGTAATTTTCCTTCCATTTTTGATCAAGAGGGGAGCGCCGCCTACAATATTTTCCATCGACTCCCATCTTGCATTGACAGTAAGAACACGGTCAAAAAGAGTAGTTGTGCCTCCAACTTTCCACCCAATAGCGCCCCGCTCCTTGGTTGGAAGTGCATGCCAAATGCCATCAATTTTCAAGATGCCACGAGGTTCACCCTCAGCTGAGAAGAAACCGCCATTAACAGCAGCCACAGCACCATCAGAGAGCTCTAAAACGGTTTGTCTTCCCTCAGCACGTACAATGCGCATCTCATAGCAAGCGGGCTCAACTTTTAGAACATGAACTCCTGGCTCAACTTCACAATACGAAAATGAAGAGAGAAGAAGAGGAAAAAGTTTTATCGCCCATCTAAACTTTTCAGCCGATTTGACTATAACATCACCAATTGTCAACATATTTCTTAAGAATAGGTCTGCACAAATCAAATAAAATTGCGTGAGGCATCTAAGTAGGTTGGAAGAATTCATTCTCGTCCTAAAGCCTCTTTGAAACCTCTTGAGCGGTGAGGTCCCAGCTAAAATCTGCTGCGCGTTTAAACCCTTTTTGCTGCAGCTGGGAGCGTAGTGCAGAATCATTGATGAGACGCTCTATTTGCTCCCGAAGAGAAGGAATAGAGTAAGGATCAGCGAAAAGGGCAGCTTCTGCACAAATCTCATGTAAAACAGGGATGTCCGATGCAATAACAGGACAGCCACATTGCATCGCTTCGATAGCTGGCGCTCCAAACCCTTCTTTCAAAGAGGGAAAAACAAATGCCAAAGCATGCGAATAAAGGTGGCGGAGTTGTTCATCTGGGAGAAACCCCGTGAACTTGACTAAATGCGCCTTTTCGCTGGGGATAGGGAGCTTGAGCTGAGGAAAGGTTTTGTCAGAGCCGCCCACAATAATAAGTTTTAAATCATTGTCCTTTAATTTTAAGAAAGCTTTGATGAGAGAAGAAAAATTCTTTCTGGGGTCAAGAGAAGAGACAGCTAAAAGATAGCGTCCCTCTTGATTTTTTTGAGAACGGTCGACTCTCCAAAAATCTCCAGCTGCGCTCGGGGTCACCGTGATGTGATTTGATGGCAACTGAAAATGCCTTAGGATTTCACGCTTCGAAAAATGACTCACAGTAAATAGATGTTTCGAATTTCGGATCGAACCTGGTTGGAGCATACGGAAGTACAGCCTGGCTTTCAATGAGTACCACTCGGGATTTGTAAGGGAAATAATGTCATGCACAACGGTGAAGTTGTGCTGATAGCTTAGTGGCGCTGTGTTTGCCACATTGAGGAGTTTTTCTTTCTTTCCCCTCAAAAACAAAGGCAAGTCAAATTGCTCCCACGCAGCTCCACGAAATCGTCCGAATTGCACAAGAGGGAAGGTCTCTTTCCACTTTTTTGGAATGTTTTTTGGGGCAAGGATCTGCGCTTTAGGAAAACAAGCAAGGAGGCGCGGAATTACCTCCACACCGTATCGTCCAACCCCTGCTAAGTTCTCGTCTTGTAGGAATTTTCCATTGATGTAGAAGGTCATGCTCAAGTGCTATGAAGGTAGTCAAAATTGAAGAGAAGGGGAGTTTTCTGGTAAGAGGGGTGAGTGTACAAGAAAGTGTGCGCTGCCTTTGTGACACCAGAAAGTCTCGCGTCATCCACAAGGAGGTACGCTTCTTTAGCCTCAGCTGCAGGCAGCGTATTCACAACATCGCCCTTCATAAGCTCAATGTAGTCACTGACCCCTTTCGCATCGATTCTTTTCTGCACCTTCTCCAACGCATTATTCGTGAACATTGCTTCATCGTAGTAAGAGGTATCTTCTTTGCTTCACTTCTCGTCCCGACGGGAGCCAACCGTTTGCTCTCACCTCACGGAGCGGAGTCTCGTCCCGGCTGGCGTCTGTCTACGCTACGCTAGACATCGACGCTTCACTTCTCGTCCCGACGGGAGCCAACCGTTTGGCTCCCTCTCTCTCGCAAAAAAGCGAAGCTTTTTTGCTCGGAGCGGGACTCGAACCCGCACGCCCAAAAGGGCAAGGGATTTTAAGTCCCTAGTGTCTACCATTCCACCATCCGAGCGTGGCATACCAGACTAAATTATGTCGGCGATTTTTAGCAAGAAGAGCGCGCCTTACGTTTGGGGGTCCACTCCCACCAGGGTGTGGCTTCTCCTGTTTTGGCTTGGTGGATAATCGCAGCGAATACGTCCCACACACACGGGTCATGCTTTTGTCCCGTGATTTCTTGGAGGCGAGCATAGAGCTCATCAGGATCTTGAGCAGCAAGCTGTTCAACAGATTCAATGCTAAGTGCGCGCAGGTCAGCTAGCATGGCCTTGCCAACGTTTTTTAAGTCCTGCAAACGTTTCTTATTAGATGGCGTCACATATCTCCACGATGAATCCATTTTGATCGCGCACATAAGAAACCGTTTGGCCCCAAGGTTTTTGAGCTGGAGCTAAAACCTCCACAGCACCAGCCTTTAGCGCTTGATTAAAAGCGTCATTCACATCTTTAAAAATTAAAGCTATCTCAGCCCCAGGTGCCTCTTGATTCAAGCGGTTCTGGCGAAATGGGTAAGACTCTCTCACAAAATTCTCGTTCGCAAAAGCTAAGCTTGTTTGCCCCGTTTCCATCTCAGCATATTGTTTGCTCTCATGAATAAAGCGCTCTTTTAAACCAAATGCCTCTCGATAGAAAGCGACGGTGTCTAAAACATTTTTAACATAAAGGATAACATATCCTAGTCTGGGTCCATTCATATAGGAGAATTTTATAAGGAGGGTAAGATTTACTTCAAGAGTCTTGGCCAAGATCAAAGGTGGGAGTCGCCCGCGCCTCTTGTGCGTGCTCGTCAATTTTTTGGGTGATGAAGTCTAGGTCGTCTGTGCAGGTAAAAAGATTAAAATCTTCGGGAGTAAGGTAGCCAGCCGGGGTTGGGGTCTTTCTAAGCCAGTCAAGAAGGCCTGACCAGTGCTCTTTCCCCACAAGGAAGATGGGAAAGGGTTTTACTTTCTTTGTTTGGATAAGTGTAAGGGTTTCAAAGAGTTCGTCCAGTGTGCCAAAACCGCCTGGCATAAAGATACATGCCATTGCATAGCGTACAAACATCACTTTTCTGACAAAATAGTAGCGGAGGTTGAGCAAGTATTTTTTGTCGATGAAGGGGTTATGCGTTTCTTCGTAGGGGAGGTTAATAGCGATGCCGCACGAGGGAGCACCCCCTTTTTGTGCGCCTTCATTCGCAGCAGCCATGACGCCAGGGCCGCCTCCAGTGATGATCCCAATCCCTTTTTTAGAGATCTTTTCAGCAAGATTGCGAGTGACAGAGTAGTAGGGGTGACTTGGATCGATGCGCGCTGAGCCGAAGATCGAGACAGAGGGACCGACGCTCACCATTGTCTCAAAGCCGTCTACAAATTCCGACACGATGCGGAATATGCGCCACGAATCTAGTTGAAGCTTGACATCAGGCATGGTATATTTCACTCATAAAACAAAGGAAAATTTATGCAAAAGCAAAAGTTGACGTTTTCCACTTTTAAGGAATTAACCAAACTGGAATTCTCCCTGTTTGCACTCCCATTTGTCTTAACGGGAGCTCTCATTCCTTTTGCAAAGTTTGATTTTTTCTTCAATTTTAGGGTGATCGAAGCGCTTCGCTTCTTGTGGATTGTGCCTGCTTTTATGGCGGCGCGTTTATCAGGGATGGCGTTCAATCAGCTCATTGACTGTAAGATTGATGCAAAGAATGCACGCACAAAAGAGCGCCCGATTCCTTCAGGGCGAGCGACGCCCCAACAGGCAGGGATGATTGCATGGGGATGCTTATTTGCCTTTGTTTTGATGTGCGCCTTCATTAATAAGAGTTGTTTTTACTTGGGGCTTATCGCAGCTTTTTTGATCGTCCTGTACTCCTATATGAAGCGGATTCACATGGTGTGCCACTTCGTTTTGGGTTCTATACACTTTTTAGGGCCAGTGATGGCGGCGGCTGTCTTGACAGGAGGAGTTGAGAAGACGGCTGTTTTGCTCGGATTAATGTCAGGTTTATCGATTTCAGCCACAGATATTGCGTGGGCGATTCAAGATGTGAGCTTCGATGTGAAGGAGAAGCTGCACAGCATTCCAGCAAGGTTGGGAGCTGAGCGCTCACTTTGGGTTGCAAGAGGAGCTCATCTGTTTGTCGTGCTTTTTTTCTATTTGTTGTGCACGAAGGGAGGTTTTCCACGCATTTGTCTTTGGGGGCCGATTCTTTTGATTGGATTGTATGTGCGTTTCCATCGCAGGTTAGCTGCGGCTCTGAAGGAGAAGGCGATTGAGCGAATTCCTTCTCTCTTTTTCAACTGTAATGTGAGTGTACCGTTGATTGTGCTCTTCTTCGTCATAGTAGGGGTAATATGGGGAAGCGCATAGTTGTTGGCATCTCAGGCGCCACAGGCATCGTCCTTGGAGTGAAGACAGTGCACGCTCTGCTTGAGGCTGAATATGAGATTGAATTGGTCGTCAGCAAGGGTGCACTCTATACAGCAGCGCACGAGCTTGGTGAGGATTTTGCCACGACGCGACGCTTTGTTGAGAGGTTTGGCCAGGGGGTGACGCTGCATCATCAGAGCGATATTGGAGCAACAATTTGCAGTGGCTCTCACTACACTGAGGGGATGGTGATCATTCCATGCAGCATGGCAACTGTTGCCGCTGTTGCGTATGGAATGGGAGATAACTGCTTGCGGCGCGCTGCAGATGTGACGATCAAAGAGAGACGCCCTTTGGTGATCGTACCACGGGAGACGCCCTTTTCTACGCTACATCTTGAAAACATGTTAAAGCTAAGCCAGCTCGGCGCTACAATCGTTCCGCCAGTTCCTGCGTGGTATACGAATCCTGAATCCATTGGATGTGTTGAAGACTTTATCGTGGGAAAGGTGCTAGAGTGCTTTAAGATTTCCCACTCTTTTTATCCACCGTATGAGGGTTATGCCGCCCGTTAATCACCTCATGCAGGTTCTCAATGGCTATGAATGCTGATGGATCCTCTCTGTGGACGAGCTCTTTGAGTTCTGCCAATTGAAGACGCTCTACAACAACGTAGAGGATTTCTCGCGTGTCACCCGTAAAGCCACCTCTGCCATACATCACCGTAAGCCCAATGCCAAGCTCTTTCATGAGGACGTCCGCTAGGTGTTGCGGGTTTGAGCTGATGATCATCGCAGACTTCGTGTCTTCAAAACCGACGATCACCATGTCCATCACCTTAGTCGCCACAACATAGGTCATGAGCGACATAAACGCGGTATGCCAGTTTTTGTAGACGAAACCAGCAATGGCAAAGATAACGATATTTGAGGCTAAAATCACCTGGCCCACAGAAAAACCGCGCTTTCTGTTGACGATGATTCCCATGATTTCTGTTCCATCCGTGGAGCCACCATTGCGTATAATAAGCCCAATACCAATGCCTAGAATAAAGCCGCCGAGAATGATCACCTCGAGATCGCTTCCGTTAAAACTAAGAGGGGTAACATGAAGCCACTCAGGAATCCAGAAATAGAGTGAAAGAGAAATCGCAAAGAGTATAAGAGCGGTAAACATCTGGATGACAAAGTGTTTTCCAATTTGCTTCAGAGCAAGAAAAACAAAAGGTGCGTTAAAAACAACCAGATAGAGAGGCAAGAGCTTTTCTTTTGAAAGATGGGCAGCCATCATGGAAATACCCACAACGCCGCCGTCAATCAAACGATTTGGAATGAGTACAACATCGATTGCAAAGGCAGCAAGAGCAGCGCCAATAACAAACCAAAAAAGCGTCTTGAGATAAAACTTACCGAACTTGAATGAGGTTGGCTGATTTTTTGAGTGCATAGCAACACCGTACATGAAAAGGGATAAAAAAGGCAACGCGGGAGACGGGACTCGAACCCGCAACTTCCGCCGTGACAGGGCGGTGCTCTAACCAGTTGAACTACTCCCGCTCGCGTTGCCGGATATCTCTTTTGGGCGCAAAAGGATTCGAACCTATGACCGCCTGTGTGTAAGACAGGAGCTCTACCGCTGAGCTATACGCCCCAAAAAAGAAGACTATGCTACCGATTGGCAGAATTTTACACAACGATTTTGGGATGGTTTGCGAAATATTCTTCAAAATGCGCTTTCCGCTCTCGTAATTCTCTCCTGTCAGTGAGCTCGTGAATGTGAATAGGAGCAGCTGCAACGTAGCCTTGACGCATCCACGCAATGTCACAATCAGGGTCTTCATCGAGCTCTTGCGGCTTTCCGCCTAGCCACCAGCTAGCTCCTTTTTCATGATTAGCATGCAGCTTTGGATCTTCAGCCCAACGTCCTCTTCCTTGCCGCGTCAATCGAAACCCTTTGACCCGCTCTTGAGCAGCATGAGGAAAGTTCACATTGAGGAAGGTGCCATCGGGGAGAGGGTTGTCAAGCACGTAGCGCACAATTGAAGCGATATAGAGCTCAGCCACATGGTAGTTGGGGTTGTCTCCATCCTCACAAGAGAGCGCTACGCCAGGCACGCCGCGCAAAAGCCCTTCGATCACAGCTCCCGCTGTGCCAGAGTGCAACACGTTGCGGCCTGCATTTGAGCCAGCATTAATTCCTGACACTACCAAGTCAGGCTTGCGGTCAAGGATGACGCGTGCTCCTAGCTTCACACAATCGGCAGGGGAGCCTTCTACGCTCCATGCTTGTGTGTTGCCTGCCCATTCTACTTCTTGGATGTGGAGGGGGCGATTCCATGTGATACTCACGCCTGTTCCGGACTGCTCTTTTGCAGGCGCAACAATTGAAATATCGGCAAAATCAGCGGCGTGCAACGCCTTCCACAGGGTGGATAAACCCAACGCTTCAATTCCATCATCATTGGTCAATAGTAGGTGTGGACGCATCTCTCCTCGCTTTTTCTGATCCATATAATAGCCCCGCAGACGCCACATTAGCGCGCACATTGGGAAATAACTTTTGTAGATCGTCTAAAAGGCGATCCACTTTTTTGCGCATCGAATCAGCTCCCACAGGACACTGACACGTTATACGGGCAAAGCCGCGCTGCTTTGCAAACTCCCAAATCTCCTTTTCAGAGACAAAAACTAGGGGGCGAATCAAGGTGACGCCAAAGTCTACAAGCTCAAGTTTGGGTAGATTTCCTGCGAATTCTCCCTTGTGGAGGAGATTCATCAACAAAGTTTGTGCCAAATCATCGCGGTGGTGCCCAAATGCAATCGTTGTGGCGCCTACGCTATGCGCCGCTTCAAAAAGAAGGCGGCGCCTTTGCCGTGAGCAAGGGTAACACGATAGCTTTTCTTGTGAAAGCTTCGATTCTCGCACAATGAGGGGCACCTCAAGCTCATCGCAAACATTTTGGAGGAAGGAGGGGTGCACACTCGCTCCACATGAAAAGGCACCGCTCACATGCAATGCGACAAGGGGAATATCTGGAAAGCCTCTCCCTAAAATATTTTTGAGTTGATAGAGCAGCGTGAGGCTGTCTTTCCCTCCACTCAATGCAACAGCAAGCTTTTCTACACCCTCTAATAAAGAGTACTCATAAAGCGCTTTGCGAATGCGGCTCTCAATCCTTTTTTCAAGCATATTTGGATAACATTAGACAGTATATGCCCCTTTTTTTACAATGTCTGCCATTATGTCTAAGAAGCCTAGCAGAAATGATCCTTGCCCTTGTGGCTCAGGTAAGAAATACAAGCAATGCTGCCTCAAAAATGAGACAGTTAAAGCAACTTACACTCCCTCCGGAAAGCGAAAATTTAAAGCGAAAGTAGTGGGAACTGGGAATGCAGCTCAAGGGCTTTTTGGGCGGATGAGTGCGCAGCCTCAACACTCAGGCGAGAATACGCTTGAGAAGCTGAAATCACGTATGGATGGAAAGAAGGAAGAGAAACCTCCTGGGAAGGATGTGCCCCTAAAAGAAGCGCCTGCTGAGAAGGAGCCGCCTTCAAATACACCTCCTAAGAAAATTAAGAAAATAAAGACCAAGCCAAAAAATGTAGAGAGCTTCAATAAAACTGAAGAAAACTACCAAGAGGATGTGAAAGAGGCTGTGCTTGAAAATAGGGAAGAGATCAAGAGGCCAAGGTTCAAAAAGATTCCATCGAAGCGCCCCGGTGAAGATTTTAAACCCACCGATCACGACTTCGAGGTTGATAAAAAATAGAGGTTAAGCTAGATTTTTCCTCTCTTCGCTGGAGTAGCTCAATTGGTAGAGCGCCCGACTTGTAATCGGATGGTTGAGGGTTCAATTCCTTTCTCCAGCATTTCCCGCCTGGGGGTGTCGCATAGTGGCCAATTGCATCGGACTGTAAATCCGACTACTTCGGTATACGCTGGTTCGAATCCAGCCACCCCCAATCAACTTATCAATGCTAGAAGTTGAGCTTCGGTAGGAGCTTCCTGCAAGCCTCTCTTTCTCTCTGTAAACGCACCATTCCATTGTTCAATAAATGCTTCTGTTCCATCTGCCGTCATATCCCTAATATTAATCTTTTCATCGACTAGATGGTGTCGTCAAATTTTCTCCTTTGTCAGTCGGATCTTTTCTGCCAAAATGCGCCCTCGCAACCTCGCAAGTAGCGCTTTGGCTACTCCCTTCGCTTTTGATTGCGCATTTTGCCTAGAAAATCTCTTGCCTCACAAAGGAGAAAATTTGACGACACCATCTAGGTAGGGATTGGTGTGGATGATTTGCATCAAAGCGTCAATATGTTCGTCTTTAAAACCCTGTCCCACATCGCTTATGATGATTCCGAGCATTCCTGGAATATTAAGGTGGGGGAACATGGGTGGCTGACACGTCGCAAAAGCTCGACCATATCTTCACAACAGGTAGCGGTAGCAGTCCACGAGTGAGTGGGGCCACTACCGCTTCAGATCACTATGCCTTTTCAGCCACCATTCGGTAAACTTCTCGCACAAATTGCGCGAATGAGGGCCGTGGTTCTATTTTGCCCCACAAAGTATTCATAGAACTGATCCCATGTAGTTCGCACAACTGGGGCTTCCTCTTCTATAGCAACACTTTTGCTACCCTTTAGCGCTTCTGCCGCTGCCTGGACTACTCTGCCAGGAGCATCTGGATCATTTATAAACTCAGGCGTGAAGATGAAGCAGGTGTGGTTGTCAGGAGTTGCCCTTATCGGGAAGCCAGCTATAGACATCTTCTCTGCAAACATAGTCGCATCGTGCGTACCGTCGAGCTTCACAGAGAGAATATAGTCAAATCGGTTGAAAATTTTACAAATTCATACCATTTGGCTTCACCAAAGATTGCGCTCGTTCTCATAGACCATAAATGGTCTAAGTCGAACTTTGCGCTTACTTTGGCTTTGCCATCTGGCACGAATTTGTAAAATTTTCAACCGATTTGACTATATTTCCATTTTCGTCTCTTGAGAGAGGCCAGTATCAACGTGCACCGGGACGGGGTGAGCTGAAGAAAGGGGCAGTAGGGCAGGTGGCACCAGACATAAGTGTATCCTCTGTTAAGCTTATATTCTCTTGATGTTTTAGCTTAACTCCGGGTTTTAAGAATGTAGAAGTTATTTTTTAATATATAACAAAATTTATAACCTTCGTCTTTTTAATCAATTTTGTTATATAATTAATCCGAACTTTAATAACCAATATAGTAAAAATAAGGATAAAGACTATGGCTGGAATAGGAGCTGCAGATGCAGCTGCAGTTAGATTTGATGAAGCAGGCAGTGGCACGAGAGGGGGAGGGCTGGCTGGGCGCCGGGCTTCAATGGAGACAAGCTACAAGGTTGGAGCTGCGATTCTCGCGATTCTAGGTCTTGGAGCTCTAGGGGTGGGGCTTGCTTCACACTTTGGTAACTTCAGCACGTTCAATAAGATTCCTCTATATGGTAGAGCAATTCTATGGGGTGGTAGTGCAGCTCTCTTGATTGTGAGTGGCGTAACAGTTTGCCGCGGCAAGCACACTGCAAAAAAAGCAGAAATGACTTTCCGGCCGCATTTTGCTCCCAGAATGGATGTGAGACCTGACCATACAATGTTTAATTAAGTGATCTAAAAGACTGCTCTCTCAGGAGGGCGGTCTTTTTTATCCTGCTAATAACCAATGTGTTGAAAATAGTATAATTATCTTTAGTAATTTAATCCTAGTTTATTAGAAAATAGCCTTATAGGCCAATTTCTATAGCTAGGAGAAGATTCTATGGCTTTAGGTAAGAAAGTATTAGCTGTGGGCGCTATTGTGGCGTTCTCTTTTGCTGTTTTCGCAGCATCTCAGCATCCAGATGCTCCCACTTCAATGATGAATGGGAAAAATGGAAGCTCAATGAATGGTTCAAAAGCACTTAAGGTGGACTCAATCGATGTGATGAAGGGGAAAATTTTGAGTGTGACACGCGTTTCTGAGCCTGATGGTACAAAGATTCACGTTGTTCTAGAGACGGACAAAGGAGATAAGACATTTATCTTAGGGCCTGCGTCGTATTTAGATCGTTCACGCATCAGTTTGCAGATGGGGGATCGTGTGACTCTCTCTGGTTACGAGGTGAATGTCAATGGTGAACAGATGTGGGTAGGAACGAAGATTGAAAAGGGAAGCTCTGTTGTACACTTACGTGGCAAGAATGGAGAGCCGAACTGGAAGTCAGACCGTGAAGGCAATCCGCGCATGTCTCACTAAATGAAAGGAACCAGGGCTTTTTGCCCTGGTTCTATTCGCAATCTCGATCTGTGTATTCATCGAGTATGAAGTAGCGAGCTAAATTAAGGGCAGGTGGATAATGCAAAATACGATAGTGCGTTACGAAGAAGGTCTCAAAGTAAAATGGGTGGTCTATTCCAGTCTCGTCGACTGCGATGACCCCATCGTTCTCTTTATTCATGAAAAAGCGCGAGCCCCTGCAGCCAGCAATGATGAGAATCTTCATTTCGTCAGGATAGGAACCGAGCTCCATGATGTCGCAAGCGGTATAGGTAGAAAGCTCGTAGCCAAGCTCAAAGCCTAAGCATCGGTAGAGGTTACCGGCATTTAGCTTTCGGCCAAACTCAGATCCAAAACTCGGTGGAGCAAAAAGGACCGTACGCCCTTTTTTAGCGCTTGCAGGGAAGGCGGGATCGCTACAGGCTGAGCGTAAAATCAAAGCACCCAAGGAGTGAGTAACAAAGTTCACGTCTTGCCCGGGATTTTGTTCAGAGACCCATTTCGCAAATTCTGCGAGGCAGTGGCCATGCTCCCGAATCGAGCCTTTAAAGCTAGAATATTCAAAGTCGTAGGTTTTAAGTCCTACGTAGTTGCAGGTGCGCTGCACATCATTCATTCCCTTCTCAGTTTGTAAGAAGCCGTGGATAAGGATGACCACACCTTTATCGCACTCCGCTCTAAGGGGGAGTGCAGCTGCTAAAAGCAGTAAGCAAAACAGTATTCTCATACCCCCACAGATACATTAATTGTATCTGTAGGGTCAAATGATTTTTTAGACGCAGTCCAGGCGGCGCTTTAGTTTGCGCACGGCATGTGTGCCAAGCGCCAGGATAAAGAGCCAAAGGACGCCTATGCAGCTCCAATAGGGCAGGAAGCCCTCTTGTCCCACTCCCGCAGCGTGGAACGCCTCGCTGATGTATACCATAGGATTGACCAACACAAGGTAGCCAAGCCACGGCGCAACATCAAAAAGAGTCGCCCACGGGTAGAAATACGCTCCAAACATGAAGAGGGGGTTCACCACTCTGAAGTAGATGCTATCCATTTGCTTGCTCGCTTTCAGCACACTTGTGAGCCAAAGCGCAAAAAAACCGTGAAAAAGGTTTGCACTTAAAAAGATGAGAACAAACTTTCCCCAATGGATAGTGCCGAAGCTAAACTGATTCCAAAGAAATAGTTTCGCAAAGACAAGTAATGGTGCACTGATGAGCATCGTATACAAAGCCCACGAGCACGCGGTGTAGATAAAGATCCACTCCGATGGCACTGGGTAGAGCAGGCTTTGCTTGATCGTACGTGCTCCTTCGATGTCATTGAGCAACACAATTACGCGTCCGATCACCTCAAAGAGGCCAAAGAGCCCAATTGCTGAGAGGACGATAAAGGGTCCAAAGGTGCCGCCAGTGGAGAGGCCAGGAATGAAGTAGCCAAACACCATAGCGGTTGTGAAAAAGAGCATGAAGCTATTGAAAAACTTCCCGGGGTAATCCCTGAGAAAGATCGTTAAGTCACGTCTTAGAAGCTGCCAAATCACATTGATTGATAAGCTATTTACCAGCATTTTCACCCTCCACGAATTCAATGAAGAATTCTTCTAGATTTTTTCTTGTTCCAATCAAGTTTTTCGGTGTGTCCACCGCCTTGATTTGTCCGCCATGGATCATGCACACACGGTCAGCGAGGTATTCAGCCTCGTCGAGGTAGTGTGTGGTGAGCAAGACGGTCATACCTTCTTCTTTTAGTTTGGCAATCACCTCCCAAAGCTCTCGTCTGATGTGAGGATCGAGCCCCACTGTGGGCTCGTCCAAAATAACAAGGTCAGGGGTGTGTATAAGCGCTCTTGCAATCAAGAAGCGCTGCTTGTAACCGCCTGAAAGATGCGAGGCATATGCCTTGCGGTAGTCGGTGAGCGAGAGCGCTTTCATGAGCTCATCACACCGTTTTTGCGCCTGCACATCAGATAGACCGTAACACCTTCCTGTGAAGCATAGCAGCTCCTCAAGCGAGATGTTATCAGGGATATTTGGGTACTGTGGACAAAGTCCTACCCGTCTTCGATAAGCGGTAAGCTGCCGGTAAATTGACTCACCATTCCACAAAATGTCGCCCCCAGATTTGGTCATAAGGGTGGCAAGAAGGGATGAAAGAGTCGTTTTCCCAGCACCATTTACGCCAAGTAGCGCGATGATCTCTCCTCGGAAAATATCGAGAGAGACTCCATCAAGCGCCCGTTTGCGCTTTCCATATAGCTTGGAAAGCTGCTGAATTGATAACAGCAACGTCATAACAAATACCTCCGATTGTATCAGCTCACGGCTTCCTTGGGCTGTCAGATCCTATCGCCTTAAAAGTCTCTTCGTCAGCTTGGAAATAATGTTTTAGTTGTTTCCTGCGCTCATGATTGCAGATTTAGGGCGGAAAATTTTACGCCACTACAAAGAAATCGTGAGCCGATACAATCTAAGTTAAAATTAAATCATTGAAATCCCGCATATTTTCACGCGGGCAGCACTCGATTCAACGGTATCAAAGGATATGAGTTAGTGAGTGATTCTCATAATGCAGTTAGTTATAGGGAAAAGCCCGCAATGAATCAATAACTATTTTCTGTGCTTCTTTGTTGCACATGATAAAACAGTGTCCACAGGGGACAATATAGTGTTTGTGCTGAGTTTCTAGATGGGTTTCTTCAAGACGAACTTTCCAGTCTTTTTTGCCTGCGATTACAGTAGTAGTAGGAGGGAGGGGGCCAAATGCTTTGATCTCATCGTGGGTGTAGTGAAGCAGCTCTCTTCCACAGAAGGGACCAAAGATGGAGCGCACTGTGGGAAGGTGGCATAGCCGACGCGCAGTTTTAGAGCCGTGGTTAGGGGGCGCGAGGAGAATGATTCTTCCCTCTCTCGCCTGAGGGGGGCAGTCGGGGTGGTTAAGCGCGGCTCGAAGAATAATGCCACCTAATGAGTGAGTGACAAAGTGGAGGGGTTCATGACGGGTTTGGAGAAAAGCAACTAGGTCGTCTGCATGTTGGGAAATAGTCTTCTTACGGCTCGGATATCCCCACCTAGAGACAGAAAAACCCTCTTCTTTGAGTCTTTTCTCTAGGGGCTTCATGCAGCTTGCTTTTCGCATAAAACCATGGATGCAGACCACTTCATCAGCCATAAGCGGAAAAGAAAGAAGGAGTAAAAGAAGGAGCCGTTTCATGATGTCTAGATGGTGTCGTCAAATTTTCTCCTTTGTCAGCCGGATCTTTTCTGCCAAAATGCGCCCTCGCAACCTCTGAAGTAGCGCTTTGGCTACTCCCTTCGCTTTCGATTGCGCATTTTGCCTAGAAAATCTCTCGCCTCACAAAGGAGAAAATTTGACGACACCATCTAGTATTCAGAATCAGAATTATTTAAGTCAACATGATATTTGTGTATTAAAAAATCCTTTGAGAAATCGATGGTCCATCGACTCGTCATGATCCAGCTATGCGCTGCTGGAGTAGTAATGTGGATATGGGGAGTATCAAGCTGGGTTTCATGAACGCTTACTTTGCCGTCATTCGCTTTGGTAAACCAAAGGGGGTTTCCTTTGTCACCAGCGATTACAACTACTTCCATAGTAGAGGGGAATTTCCCTAGATCTAGCATCTCCTCAGGAGAGCAGTCAAGAAGCTGTCTTCCTGCATGCTTTCCAAAAATCCACCGCATGGGCTTCCAGCTTTGAAAGTTGCGCGCAAGACAAGAGCCTTGGTTGGGTGGAGCAAGTAAGATAGCTTTTCCCATCTTTGCTTCTTTCGGACAGTTAGGATGGGCAACTGCTACGCGGGTAATGACACCGCCCAGTGAGTGAGTAATAAAGTGGATAGGTTGACCAGGTTTTTCTCTTGCAATGTTTTGCAAAATAATCACGAGATCTTCAGCGTGCCCTTCAATCGTCTTCTTGCGACTTTGGTAGTCCCATAAGACGACATCTAACCCCTCAGATCGAAGTGTATTGCTCATAGGGATCATACATTTATAAGAGCGGAAGAAGCCATGAAGGCAGACAACAGTTCCTTCTTGTCCACGTAGTGGGCTGAAGCTTAAAACAATAAGAGCAGCTAGAATAGTTCTAATCATTAGTAGTTTCTGTAGATTAATTAACTTTAGTATAAATTCAGAAACTATTTTTTAAAAACATTTTTTTTAATTAAAATGTGTATTGTTGACTAATTGGAGCTTAGATAGACTTTTGGCTGCATTGTTGAATAAGTTCCTAAAGCTGGGTAACAAGAACTTTTGGGCGACTTCCGACGAGATCCGTAGTGTCCCCCGACGGTTTGTGGCAACGACTAGGCATCGAGAAGGTTGTCGAACCCTCCAAGCATTAGCATGGGCTGTGTAGGTAACACGCCAAGTGAGAGATCATGCGAGTGAGGGTAAAATCAGCCAAAAGACTTTCAGAGATTGACTTATTCAACAATGCATGGGGGGACTGAGTCTTTTTCCCTTCTATGATAGCGGCAAAGCTGCTAACATCTTGCGTGCAGCCCTGACCGCCTAAATGTAAGTTTGAGGCTAGCATAGCCAGTCAAAAAAAAATACGGAACACTCTTAATATAAACCCCCTAATGCCCCATTTATATGCATTCTGCTAGGATGTGCTATATGAACTCTATTGGTAGAACATCTTTGATGCCAGGGAGGCTTTCTAGCAAGGTTTCCATAGCATTGCTACTAAATGTGACTATTCTTGCAGTTGCTGGGTTTGCCTTGTATCGATTTAGGCAAGCTTGGTTGATAAGCAAGAGCAAGGTTTTCTTGCCTGTCACAATTGCAGGCTCAAGCGTAGGGATTGTGGCTTTAACTGCCCTCAATTATGCTATCTGGCGCTCAAAGAGGGTGATAGAAGCTCCTCTACCAGTACCGCCAGAGCAACCTGATCCTTTTAAGTCTCTTCCCACGGAAATTGTTCTAAAAATTTTTAAGCATCTATCCCCGGAAGACTTAGCGCTCGTGATGCGTGTTGATAGACAATTCTACAGCGTGGGTATGGATCCACTTTTTTGGAGACCTCTACTTAGTAGAGCATGGGTAGGACAATGCCCGATATGGTTAGACCAAGGAGGATGTACAGTTTATCAGAATTTTTGCAAATTACAGCTTTTAATAAAACAAGGCAGACTGCAGGAGATCGTACGAGCAACTTCATTTCAGGGGCATGCAGAATGGGTCAGCAGCATAGCTGCTCAACCTGATGGGAGAATTATCTCAGGATCTTTTGACCGCACAGTTAGGGTTTGGAATATGACAAGTGGGCAAGAGCTTGCTTGCTTTATAGGACATACAGCAGTCATCAGCTCCGTAGCTGCTCATCCTGATGGGAGAATCTTCTCAGGATCTTGGGACGACACAATTAGGGTTTGGGATACTGAAAGTGGGCAACAGCTTGCTTGCTTCGAAGTACATACAGGAGGGGTTGACTCCCTAGTTGTTGCTCCTGATGGGGAAAAAATTATCTTTGGATCTAATGACCTCTCAATTAGGGTTTTAAAAATAGAAACTAGGGATGAGGTTGTTTGCTTAAGAGGTCATACAGGATCAATTAACAGCATAGCTGCTTATCCTGATGGGAGGATCATCTCGGGATCTGCGGACCAAACAGTTAGGGTTTGGGATATGACAAATGGGCAAGAACTTGCTTGCTTTCAAGGAAATGCAGGAGTGATCAACTCTGTAGCTATTGCTCCTTCTGGGGAAATTATCTTTGGATCTGCGGACGGAACAGTTAGAGTTTTGGATAGTACAAGTGGACAAGAGCTTACTTGCTTAAGAGGTCATACAGGATCAGTTAACAGCATAGCTGTTTATCCTGATGGGAGGATCATCTCGGGATCTGGGGACCGCACAGTTAGAGTTTGGGATATGACAAGTGGGCAAGAGCTTGCTTGCTTAAGAGGACATGGACAAGGGGTCACCGGAGTAGCCATTGCTCCTAGTGGGGCAATTATCTCGGCATCTTACGGCAATATATTTATGGCTCAGGCTTACGATGCTGGCAGATTTGAGTAGAAAAACCTGAGGCTTGCTAGATGGTGTCGTCAAATTTTCTCCTTTGTCAGCCGGATCTTTTCTGCCAAAATGCGCCCTCGCAACCTCGGAAGTAGCGCTTTGGCTACTCCCTTCGCTGTCGATTGCGCATTTTGCCTAGATGGTGTCGTCAAATTTTCTCCTTTGTCAGCCGGATCTTTTCTGCCAAAATGCACTCTCGCAACCTCGGAAGTAGCGCTTTGGCTACTCCCTTCGCTTTCGATTGCGCATTTTGCCTAGATGGTGTCGTCAAATTTTCTCCTTTGTCAGCCGGATCTTTTCTGCCAAAATGCACCCTCGCAACCTCGGAAGTAGCGCTTTGGCTACTCCCTTCGCTTTCGATTGCGCATTTTGCCTAGAAAATCTCTCGCCTCACAAAGGAGAAAATTTGACGACACCATCTAGAAAATCTCTCGCCTCACAAAGGAGAAAATTTGACGACACCATCTATGCCAGAGATAAAACAGCAATTGTTTCGACATGCATAGTTTGGGGGAACATGTCAAAAGGTTGCACTTTCTCGATGCGGTATTTTTTTAGGGCAGCAAGGTCGCGCGCTAAGGTGGCGGGATCGCAAGAAATATAGACAACTTTTTTTGCAGAAACATTTCGAATAAGGTGGGAGTCACACCCTTTTCGAGGTGGGTTGAGAAGGAGGGTGTCGCACTCAAGAGTACGCTTTTCGGCTCGACCCACCTCAAAGGTGCAGTTTGTGCTATTGTTTAGAGAGGCATTTTCTCGCGCATTGTGAATCGCTTCAGCAATCACTTCAATGCCTAAAACTTTTTTGCACTTTTGAGCGGCAAAGAGAGCTAGGGTGCCTACGCCACAAAAGGCATCGATCACAAAGTCGCCCTCAATGTGAGAGGCAGCCTCCTCAAAGAGGTGCTTCGCTTGCCAAGAGTTGACTTGGAAGAAAGAGGGAGCAGAAATCTTAAATTTGAGGTTGCCAATTTGTTCGAAGATGTGAGGGCGCCCACATACTGTTTTAAAGCGATTTCCAAGAATGCGGTTTCCCTCTTTTCTATCGGTATTGAGAACGACTCCTTTAATCTGACAAAAGGTGTGCATTGCCTCTTTGGCAAGCATCTGAAGATCGCCAGAGCCAACAAAGATGAGAAGAGCTTCTTCGGTAAAAATGCCAGTACGGATTAAAAGATATTCTACAGTTGGAGGCACTTTTTCTCGGATCCAGCTATAGATTTTCTCGCCAAGCTCACAGTGTATATAGCAATGGGTAAGAGGGACAATGTCGTGACTATTTTTTCGAAAGAGGCCAATTTCTCCACTCTTGTGGGGGAGTTGGATTTTGTTGCGGTAGTGCAGAGGTTGGGGGGAGGGGATGCAAGGCTCTACATCATGGTCGAGGTGGCCAATGCGTTGGAGGGCATCAATGACGCGCTGTCTTTTTACCGCGAGTTGTTGCTCGTAGGTGAGATGTTGAATATGGCAGCCACCGCATGTGCCAAAAAGAGGACAAGGGGGTTTTGTGCGGTGGGGTGACGATTCAACAACGCACACAAGTTTTCCCTTTGCATACCGCTTCTTCTCAACATCGAGGGTGTATTCCACCGTTTCACCAGGTAGTGCACCTTCAATGAATAGGGTTTTGCCAGTTTCATCTGTCCCTACCCCCTCTCCAGATGAGCCGAGCGAGCGAATGGTTGTTTTCATATGGAAAAAAGCATAGCATAAAGAGATATGAAATACCTCATCCAAATGCACGATGCGCGCAATTTGCATTTTGATTTTCGATTGCAGATCGGCTCTGTGCTCAAGTCTTGGGTATTGCCTAAGGGACCTTCGATGTCTCCAAAAGATAAACGACTTGCGATTTTGACAGAAGATCACCAGCTCGGCTATGGCAATTTTGAGGGGGTGATTCCTGAAGGGTATGGGATGGGGACAGTGATGCTGTGGGATAGCGGCTCATTTCGCAATATGCGGAAGAATGCAGCAGGGAAAGAGATTTCACTACAAACGAGTTTTGTTGATGGTCACATCGACATTTGGATCAATGGAAAGAAGTTAAAGGGAGGGTTTTCCCTTATTCGCTTTCGGCCGCAAAATTGGCTTTTAGTGAAGCAGCGCGATGAGTATGCTGATGATTCGTATGACATTCTAACACTGGCGCCCCGCTCAGTTAAATCAAAGAAGACCTTGGCTGAGCTCAAGAAGGGCGTTTGAGCTCTTGCCTTGAGTAAAGATAAATACCAAAGATGATCACTGCTAGGCTGACAAAGAAGCTCCAATCTACGGTTTCCTTGAGAAATATTTTTCCCCAGAGCGCGGCAAAGAGCGGGTTTGTGAATCCTGCAAACATCATGAAAGAAACTGAGAAACGGCGAATGCAGTAGCCGTAGATATTGTAGCAGATAACGTTATGTATGATTGAGATGTAAAGAACGCCTAAGAGCATGGGTTTCCACGCGTGGAGGGGGAGGGGATCCCACGGATCGAGAAAAGGGGAGCAGAGAAGTGAGAGCACGCCCCCGATGAAAAAGCTGTACATGTTTGCCGTCAGAAATGAGTAGCCATGTTTGTGCATGATTTGTTTCATGCAGAGCCAACCAACAACGGCTGTAAACGCACTGATGGCAACAGCAAGGTCTGGAAGTGAGAGCGCGCGTGCAGCAGAGGGGTTGAGAAAAAGGGGAATAAAACCCAGAAGACCGATGCAAAGCCCCACCCATTTGCCAGCAGACATCTTCTCTTTGTAGAAGAGATAAGAGAGCAAAATAGAAAAGAAGGGTGATAGGCTATAGATAAGCGCTGCCTTAGATGAGATCATGTATTGCAGTGCCCAAAACTCAAATGCGTTCGTAATGAATACGTTGAAAACTCCAAGCCCCAGAATAAGCCAGAAGTGTTTGAACTTTTTCTGACGGCAAAATGGCAAGAGGATGCCGCCTGCAATGAGCATGCGCACGCCTGTTAAAAAGTAGGGGTCAACAAACTGGAGTGTGTATTTACCCACAGTGAATACACTCCCAAAGAGTGCATACATGACGATTACTAGGAGCATTTACAGTACGGGTGGAAGGTATTCACGCACTTCTTCTCCCTTTGAGTGGGTGAGGTCTTTGTGCACTTCTTTTTCCACTAAACTCGCAACCTGTTTTGGAAGAGCATCACGCAAAATGGAAACAAAAGGTGGATTAGCGATTAGGTAGAGACGCTCGAAAAAGCCAGCTTTGTATCCCTCATGCAGCATGTGCGCAAGCTCCATGGCAAATTGCACGGCATCTTTTTCCTCGACAGAAGTCTTAGCTTCCATCGTGTCAACACCGTAACCTAATCGATTGTTATTTCTGCCTTGTCTGTCGGCATTTAAATCGCGCGCATGTTCGTGAGCCTCTTTGTGTTCCACTGTTTTGATTTCAACGAGCTTGTGTGTGTTTTCTGCACGAAAAACTTTCGCTTTGCAGCGGTTTGCTGTAATGATCCAAACCTTTCTCATAGTCATTTCTCCCCACGTTTGTAGTAAAAGCAAAAGGTACAACATTTCTCATTTGACGCATAATGAAAAGATGCGTATGGTGGGAGAGGTAATTAGCAGCGCCGCAGGATGCGCACGTGCTGGATAAAGAATACAAATAACCTAACAATGGGGAGAGAAAAACATGAAGAAGTTCGTGTTAACTGCTTTGGCAGTGCTTACTGGTGGAGCGTTGCAAGCGTTACCAGTAATGAACATTGCTGATGCATCTCTATACACCAACAATTGGTGGTGGGGAGATTCGTGCTGTGATCCGTGTGATCCATGCGGCAGCTGGTGTGATTGGATGGACCTTCGTCTAGGATTCTATGGCGACTACGTGTTCAACCGCCATCTTGAGACGCGTGTTAGTGGAAGTGAAGGTGGTGACATTCAAGACACAACCATCATGACAAACGCTGGCTTAATTGTTTTGAACCTATGCGACTGGATCGACGTTTTCGGTACAGTAGGTGTCTCTAACTTTCGCATTCGCACTGAGAACAGTGTGTGGGGCGTTGGCGGAGGAAACGGCACGGCTGTAATGTCTGAGCTGGATTTCAGCCCAGCAATGTCTTACAGTGGTGGATTGCGTGCGACCTTCTGGCAGTGTGACTGCTTCTACGTTGGAGCAGAGGCTCAGTACTTTTATTCGAATCCTGAGCTGAACTGGTACCTTCCTTATGATTCTGGTGTGTTGACTTACTTCAATACAGACAGAAAAAAAGGATACCAAGAGTGGCAAGTGGCAGTGGGTGCGGCTTACAAGTTTGTAAACTGTGCTGATTTTGAGTTTGTGCCATACTTTGCAGTGCAAGTTGCCGGTGGGCAGTGGGATCTTTCAAACTTTTCGTTTGTTGATGCAAACGGTACGCCAAGTGAGACCGTTACCCTTCGTAAGTTGCAGCCGAAAAAGACAGTGGGTTGGACACTTGGTATGAGTGCGATTCTCTGCGATCTAATCGGCGTCACTGTTGAAGGACGTTGGGCAAACGAGAAAGCGCTACACGTTAACGGCCAACTCAGCTTCTAAACCAGAAGTAGTTTGCTATCATATTTTACCACCGGGATATATTTGTAACCCGGTGGTTTTTTTTGCTCTCGCGTTTTTGCCGTAGACATGGTAATGTCGGTCTCTATGTGGAAGCTTGCGACACTTGGTTTTTTATTCTCGACAGTGTTGGCATTACCTGTGGGCAATCCCGCTGATGCCTCTCTTTTTCGTTGTGGTGTTTTTTGGGACCCGTGTGGAGTGAGTCCATGCAGCCCGCTTTTTGCTTGGAGCGACGCGATCAATGTGCGCTTTGGCTATTGGGGCGACTTTGTTGGAAATCGCCGCATGATTGAGTCAGTCTATGGTGACCAGATTGGTGTGGCAGGTAAAGTTGGTATTGTGACCAATGCGGGCTTAGCTGTTGTAAACATTGCCAATTGGATGGATGTTTTCGCAACTTTTGGCACATCAACAATTGAGGTCTTTGGAAAGGGTAGTGAGACCCAAATAGTTCGTCGTGTTAGTTTTACTCCAACCTTTTCATGGAGTGTTGGAGCGCGTGTGACGGCGTATCATTGCGGCCCCATTTATATTGGGGGAGAGGCGCAATATTTGCGCACAGAACCTGATTTAAGTGCATACTACAACTCTGGCTCTGGTGTATTGACACAGTTCAATAACACGAATCCTATGATATGGGAAGAGTGGCAGGTGGGATTCGGCTTAAGTCTTCAGGCCATTAATGCGCTTGGCACATCGCTTATTCCCTATGGAGCAATCAAGTTTTCTCAAGGGAAATTTTGGCTGCGTAGCTTTCAATTTACATACGATGCTGTGCAGCATCAGCTTCCTGACTTGATACCAGAGCAGTATTTTGGCTATGCTTTTGGTGTGACGTGGCTTGCTCAGCAGGCGATGGGGGTGACGCTTGAGGGGCGGTGGCTCGATGAGACAGGAGTCTTTGTCTCTGGGGAGTTCAAATTTTGAAGTGGGCTCTTCTTTTTCTTAGCACAACACTTTTCGCACTTCCGGTTGGCAACCCGAGTGATCCCGCTCTGTATTCAAGAGGGCTTTATACGTGTGACTGTTGTTTGCACATTCGCCTTAGCTATTATGGTGACTTCGCTTATTTGAAAAACATGGAAGAAGTAATCGATGGTGTGCGCCAGGGAGATGCAATGCAGATGCGTCTTGTCACGAATGCAGGAAAGCTCACCTTCGACATCAATAACTGGATCGATTTCTATCTTATTTTAGGAGTAGCGAATGCCGCTTCAATCCGGAATGGCTTTTTTGTGGAAGAAGATGACTATTTTCCTTCTCACTGCTGGTCTGTTGGAGGGGCTCTGACTCTTTGGGAGCATCGTTGTTTTGCATTTGGGATTGAGGGGCAGTATTTCCGCATGCCAGG
The DNA here is from genome assembly GCA_024233495.1 of Chlamydiales bacterium. Lineage (GTDB taxonomy): Bacteria > Chlamydiota > Chlamydiia > Chlamydiales > JAAKFR01 > JACKPM01. Next base: position 76,646 of record JACKPM010000006.1, on the reverse strand, counting down.
TGCCTATAATAGCACACTCAACTTGTTGACGGGATCGTATACGTATTTTAATAGGAACAACCACGCCACATGGACAGAGTGGCAAGGGGGGGTTGGAGCTAGCTACATTTTTCACGATATTGCGTCCTTTGAGCTTGTTCCTTATATAGGAATAAAGGCCACAGGAGGGAAATTGAGTTTGGGAGAGGCGATGGGGTTGCCACACTTTAAGACAAATCTCCTTTGGGGATATGCTGTGGGAATGAGTGCGGCGATGTCGAAACTTTGCGGCTTAACTGCTGAGGGGCGGTGGGGTGATGAAAGTGCGCTATATATTTCGGGACAGGTGAGCTTTTGAGATATTGCCTCCTTCTCTTCGTTTCAAGCACCCTCTTTGCTCTTCCCACACGTGATTCCACGCGTGCTCTCTATTTCCATGATCCGCAAGATACTTTCAATGCGTGTGATCCCTGCTTTCTTTGGCAAGATGCGATTCGGTGGGAGCTGGGCTACTACGGCAACTTTGTCTTTAACCGCAATCTTGAGAGGAGGCAAAACGTGCATGGTCTCGGCGATGTTGAGCGTGTCTCGTTTGCAACAAATGGTGGTACTCTTACACTCAATATAATCGACTGGGTCGAGTTCTTCACTATGCTCGGCACCTCAAAGTTTTCGATATGCACTCCCGCACGTGACAATCAAGTAGAGTCTGAGTTCTTTTTTTCCCCACGCTTTTGCTGGAGCATTGGAGCAAATGGAGTGGTTTGGAAGTGCGGAGATCTCGCTTTTGGCTTTTCAGGTCAGTACTTTAGAACCATGCCCAAAATCGATGCATTTACCGACCTCTCAGGCGGTATCGTTACCTCATTCAACAACATTGAGAAATCCACCTATTATGAATGGCAAGCTGCCTTTACGGGCTCTTACTTATTTGGCTTTTCGAATGCGTTTGAGTTTGTGCCTTATATAAGCTGGACCGCTGCTGGCGCAAAAATGGGGATGCGTGGACTCACTTTTTCTAATAATGGAACGATACATCACATTCTAAACATGAAAGATAAGAAGATGTGGGGCTATGCGCTTGGTATTTCAGGCATTTTAAGGCGCAAGGCGTCAATCTCAGCTGAAGCACATTTTGCTGATCAAAAGGCATTTTTCCTAGGGGCTGACTTGGCATTCTAATTGCTTACGTTTCATTGTGAGCTATCAACCGATTGAAAATTACGGCATCATTGGCGACCTCAACACAGTAGCGCTTGTGGGGATCCACGGCTCTATCGACTTCATGTGTTTTCCTGACTTTGATTCACCTACCATTTTTGCTGCTCTTCTAGACCATGAAAAAGGAGGGCATTTTTCTATCACAAGTGAAATGCCCGACGTGCACTGCAAGCAGATCTATCTTCCTGACACCAACGTATTGATCACTCGCTTTCTATCAGAAGAGGGAGTTGCTGAAGTGACAGACTTTATGCCTGTGCAGGGACTCTATGAAGAGAATATGCTCATCCGTCGTGTCAAATCAATTCGTGGAACTAATAAATTCAAGATGGTGTGTGCACCTCGTTTTGACTACGGCCGTGTGAAGCATCGCGTCTTGCACCAGGTACGCTCTGTCCTTTTCATCGGAGGGGAAGGAGCGGGGCTCAAACTTCAATCCACACTCCAACTCAAAATCAGTGGCATTGATGCCTTTTCAGAGTTCTCTCTCATGCCCGGTGAGGTTGCTGACTTCACGCTAGGAAAAATCGAAGGCGATGAAGAAGTCTCAGATATGATCGACTGTGTCAATAAGTCGCTTTTCCAAACCATCGGGTATTGGCGTTCGTGGTTGCATAATTCTCAATATCAAGGGCGTTGGCGCAGTGAAGTGAACCGCTCGGCACTTTTACTCAAGCTCATGACCTCCAAGAAGTATGGTTCGATCATTGCTGCAGCCACCTTTGGATTGCCCGAAGAGATTGGTGGTGATAAGAACTGGGACTACCGCTACACGTGGATGCGAGACGCTGCATTTTCTCTCTATGCGCTTATTCGTCTTGGGTTTACCAAGGAAGCGAGTGAGTTTATCAAGTGGATGGAGTACACCTGCCCCGATATTGGAAGTCCTGGAGAGCTTGGATTGATGTACTCGATTCGTGGGGTGAAAGAGCTAAAAGAGCAGAATCTCGACCATTTTGAAGGGTATATGGGCTCTCGTCCTGTACGCATAGGGAATGCTGCGTATAAGCAGCTCCAGCTCGATATTTACGGCGAGTTAATTGATTCGATTTATCTTTATAACAAGTTTGGCGAGCCCATCTCGTACGATCTTTGGAAGTATTTGATGGGGCAAGTGAACTGGCTTTGTGACAACTATGAGAAGAAGGATGCTGGCATTTGGGAAGTGCGTGAAGGGGAGCAAGAGTTTCTCTATTCTAGATTGATGTGTTGGGTAGCTCTTGACCGCATGATACGTATGGCCCGGCAGCGTTCATTTCCTATGCCGAATAAGTGGCATGAGGTGCGCGACAAGATTTATAACTCTATTTTTACAGATTTTTGGAGTGATGAGCTTCAGGCATTTGTACAGTACAAAGGATCCAAGACTTTGGATGCCTCTACGCTCTTGATGCCGCTCACGCGGTTTATTGGTCCTCGTGATCCTCGGTGGCTTTCCACGCTTGATGCGATTGAGAAGAATTTAGTGAGCGATTCTTTGGTGTATCGTTATGCATGTCCTGGTGAGAGTCATAAAGAGATGTTTCAAGAAGGGACGTTTAGTCTATGTAGTTTCTGGTACGTAGAGAGCTTATCTCGAGCAGGGATGCTTGAGAAAGCTCGGTATTATTTTGAGAAGATGCTCGCATACGCGAATCACGTTGGTCTATATGCCGAGCAGTTGGGTCTTAAGGGCGAGCATCTAGGTAACTTTCCACAGGCTTTTACGCATTTGGGCTTGATCAGTGCGGCATACAATCTCGATCAGAATCTCAACAATGCACGCAATAAGACCCACGATGATCCCCACTTCTCCGAACTATTCGGCAAAGCAAAAGAAGTTAAATAGGCTTTATAAGTATCTGCATCTTTGTATTTTTGCTCGCCTGCTCCCGCGCGCAAGCACAAACACAAAACATTCGCGACGCTGAGCCAAATATAGTCAAATCGGTTGAAAATTTTACAAATTCATACCATTTGGCTTCACCAAAGATCGTGCTCGATCTCATAGACCATAAATGGTCTAAGTCGAACTTTGCGCTTACTTTGGCTTTGCCATCTGGCACGAATTTGTAAAATTTTCAACTGATTTGGCTATATAAGAACGTGCATTCACCATTTCTCTAGTGGCAATTTTTTCTCAGATTGCGGATCTCCTCAGAAGCCGGGGCTACTGGGGCAGGGGGGTGAGGGAGTCGGCGCGTGCAGAGCTGGAGATGAGGTGACGGATGCGGTCCATCTGGCCCCAAATGCCCCAGGACATTGCGCCTTTGATCACGCCTTCCTTACAAAAATAGATGATCCCTGCTCGGTATAGATCGTCCCAATGCTCCACTATCTCAAAATTCTGGCCAAGCAAACCCACCGCTTCGTAACCTAACTCAAACATCTCTGAGTAGAAGTAGGGCTGATGCGTGTAATTCTCTGCCAATCCTGCCATATTCTGCCCAGCACAAAAACCCATAGTGTTGGCTGCATCTTCGTGTTCAATACGGAGCCGTGTATCCACAAGTGGGTAATGAAAATTCACGATGTCACCAGCAGCATAGATATCAGGATGGGAAGTTTGTAGCTTAGCATTTGAAATAAGGCCATTATCCTGCTCAAGAGAGTGAGCAAAAGAGAGGTTGGGCTCACACCCAATACCTGCAATTACCCCATCTGCTGTGATGCGCTCACCAGATGAAGTCGTAACATGAAAAAGGGAGCCATCTTGATCCACAGAGTTGACTGTCTGCCCCGGCTTGAGCTGTACGCCACGTTCAGTAAAGTATGCGTTTAAGAACGTTGCAAATTTGATAGGGAGTTTGCGGTGGTAAATCGCAGGCCCGGGAAAAATCATTGTCACTTTCTTACCATTCATTGCAAGTGCAGCGGCCATTTCACTCCCAATGTAACCCGAACCAATGACTACGAAATGCTCACCTTGTGCATAGAGCTCGCGCACTTTGCGGTAGTCTTTCAGATCATGGTAGTAAATGACTCCAGTGTCAGGGCATGGGAGTTTGCGCGGCGAGACACCAGTCGCAATGAGGAGTTTTTCATATGTGTAGGTTGATTTGTTCGTCGTAACCGTATGTTTGATAGGGTCAAGGGCGGTTACTTCTTCTTCCATATGAAAGGTGACACGCTCATTTTCCGTATGCCGCCAGATCGAGTCTTCTGGAGCACCAGTCCACAGCCCCTTCGAAAGAGGAGGGCGTTCGTAGCAGGGATAGGGCTCGCGGGTGATAATGCCAATTTGTGAAGTAGCATCTTGCGAGCGAATCCCTTGCACAGCTCTATCAGCGGCCATCCCGCCGCCAAGGATTAAATACTTGTACTCCATGATGCGGAGTATGATGAGTGCATCTTTTTTGAGCAATATTCGATTGTCTTAATTCGCTCTTTATTCTAACATTCAACGCAATGAGACGATTTTGCTTCTTGTTCCTTGCCTGTATATCGCTTTTTGGTGCGACCAAGGAGGAGTGTGAGCTTTACCGCGACATCGATCACTATCTTCTTCTGCTTCAAAAGTGGATGGGCGGTGTGCAGGAATCTGCGAAGTGGCGATGGAATCATGCGCTTGTAGAGCACGATATTGAAGGTGAGCAACTTCTTGTAGAGATGTTGACTAACATGGCAATGATAAACGGCGTTCCGCGCGACTACGCTTTCAAGGTAATTCAAGCACAAATCGAAGCTGGAAATATGATCATGGACCACAACTTTGAGCAGTGGTCACAGCAAGGAGTTAGGGAGTTTGAAGAAGCTTGGGATATGTTTTCTGAACTTCATCCTTATATGTCCATGATTACCAGCGAAATGTTCTTTTTGCTCGGCAAGCTCTACCCTCAGCTCAAGGAGTATGAGGGGGAGGATGCCCTTTTCCAACCGCCTTTGTCTAGACGTCCTATCGATCAAATTCCCTATCCAGCCTGGCAAAAAGCTTTATCAGTTTTAAAACCATAATAGGAGTTCAAGATGAAACTACTTTTTGGAGCGTTGATCGCGATGAGTCCTTTGCTGGCTGAGCAAGTGAGTTATGAGGAGTCTCAACGCGATGTGAATGCGTATATTGCACAAAATAAGGATGAACAGCTTTTTCTGGATCCGACTTTTAGAGAAGAGCTTGCTGATATTGGAGGGAAAATTGTTCTCGATGCAGGGTGTGGTGCGTGGAGCATCAAAGCTGCGCGTGAGGGAGCGCAGGTGTGTGCGCTGAATGAATCACCACAGATGCGCGCGGTTATGAGTGAGAGCGATGTTGATGGGCAGATTGCTTTTTTTGAGGGGGATGTATTCTCTCTTCCCTATCCTAATGAGACATTTGACCGCATTTTAAGTCTTAATGTTGGAGCCAATTTACCCTCTTCGATTCACATGAGGAGTGAAGAAGGGTGTGGTTTAGAGCAGCACTGTGAGGAGCTTGCCCGTGTCATGAAAGAGGGAGGACGGATGGTTTTGGTTGCTCCTGCCTCTTATGACACAGTATTCACCGACGACTCAGTGGATGAGAACGCGGCGATGCAGAAGATTGAAAAGGTGTTAGGCAAGATCACAACTGTGGACAATCCAGAGGAGATTGTGCGTCGTTTAGAGGAGTTACAAGAGGTGAACCGTGCTACATTTGTGCGCCGAGGGAATCGTCTTGTTTTGGTAACTGATATGCGTCAGTTGAAGTTGGGTGAGCAGATTTGGCGAAAAGAGCCAAGTGGCATTTATTTAAGCTACTACCACAACGAAGAGGAGTATTTGGTCACTTTTCGCAAAGTGGGCCTTGTGTGTGAGGAGATCAAGCGTCCTTGCTTTTTTGGACGTGTAAAATACAACCTCTTCCACAAAGATTTGCCCAGTGGAGAGAAAGGATTAGGCTCTGCATACATTGAGAACAACCCTTTCACGATCTACACTATTTCAAAGCCTGTCTAGGCGGTTACAGGGGTTTTTAAGAATCTTTTGAAGTAGGCGTCGAGCTCTCTGGGCTCGGCGTCTTTGCTTCTAAAGCCAATATAGCCGTCAGGACGCACAACAAAAACTGTATCGGGTTTTGCTTTAAAGAAGGTGCGCGCCTTTTCTCCTTTTATATGAACCGTTTCGACAAATTCTCCCCAGTGATTTTTAGCGCATTCGACAACTTTTGGGTGGGGACCAAAGTGAAGAAGTACAAATTTTGAAGTGCGCAAGTGATCGCGCAAATTTGAGCCATCTTCCAGCTGAAAATCAGGGCACCAGTGACCGCACTTGGGGGCTTTCCAGCCTGAGTCATGGCTGCAGTCTTCGAAGAGAACGCCATCTTTGTAGTGCACATGCGTCATGAGAAGACGGTTGAGCGCTTTTTTTCGAAGTTTTGGTAGTGAAAAGACTATGCCTACCATTTTGAAGAGGAGATTGAATGTAGTATGGGCGGAGAAGCCAAGAAGCTTCGTTCCTATTTTTGACTCATTGAGAAGGTCAGTAATGACGGGAATGCGCTCTTCAGAGTAAGTGTCTAGGATTTTATCTGGAGCAGCTCCTTTCACCACAAGGGCGAGCTTCCACGCGAGGTTGTGAGCATCTTGCATGCAAGTGTTCATGCCGTGCCCCCCAAGAGGTGTGTGCACGTGAGCCGCATCACCAATAATGAACACGTTGCCTCGGCGCAAATTTTGAACCATGCGCATGCTCAGGTGGAAGTTTTGGAGCCAATGAAAGTTTTTGCAGGTAAAGTTTTGGAAACCGAGAGCAGGAAGTCTGCTTTTCACCTCTTCTTCTGACAGCACTCTGCCATCGTGTTGTGCAAACATTACACGAAAACGCTTGGGTCCAATTGGAAATAGGAAGGCCACTGTCTTCTTAGTCAAAAAGAAGTGGTACATTTCTGGGTTATAGTCAGTATCAGCATCAACATCTGCTAAGAAGATATGCATTGGAATGCTTTTCCCTTCAAAGGTGTAGTCATGCGATTTGCGGGTCACACTATGGGCACCATCACATCCAATGATCCATTTCGCTTCAAGGGAGCGGCTATTTTGATCCACCGGGAAACCGTTTTCAAAATGTGTCACCTCAGTGTTCCACTCCACTTGGACACCCTCTTGCTCGAGAAGCGAGAGCAGAATTTTTTCTGTCTCTGTTTGGGGCAAGCTATCGACAAAGGGAAAAGGGGATGGAGAGTGGCAAAGATCAAGCGTGTGGGCTTTTTTGCCGTAGTGAAACTGAATGCTTTTGATGTTTAGGCCCGCTTCCAGGAATGGCTTAACTATACTCTCTTTGTCTAGCATCTCGAGCGTTCTTGGGTGTATCACAAGCGCTTTTGAATGCGTTGAAGTTCCTGAATCTTTCTCAATGATGCGTACGTTTACGCCTTGTTTCTTTAATAGATATGCGAGATAGAGTCCTGTTGGTCCCGCTCCGATCACTAAAACGTCATGCATGTATCTTCCCCTAAATAGCGATTACAGCCGCTCCTACAAAGCGACCGTTCTCTAAATCATCCAGCGCTTCATTCACCTTCTCGAGAGGGTAGGCGTGTGCCTCTGTCTCAACAGGTATTGCGGGCGCAATTTTTAAAAACTCTTCTCCATCTTGCCTAGTAAGGTTGGCGACAGAACGGATCTGCCTTTCCTCCCAAAGATCTGCATAAGGAAAAGAGGGAATATCTGACATGTGAATGCCAGCGCACACCACAGTGCCACCTTTCTTCACCGCTCTTAGCGCTTTAGGAACAAGTTCTCCCACAGGAGCAAAAATGATGGCAGCATCAAGCTTCTCTGGGGGCGCCTCTTCAGAAGTTCCTGCCCAAACAGCTCCAAGCGATTTAGCGAACTCTTGTGCCTCTATATTTCCCCCTTTGGTGAAAGCGTAGACTTCGCCACCTTGGTGGCGAACAAGCTGAATCAAGATGTGCGCAGAAGCGCCAAAGCCATAAAATCCGATGCGTTTTGCTCCATTTGTCATGCGCCAGGCGCGGTACCCAATAAGGCCGGGGCATAAAAGGGGAGCTGCTTGGAAATCTGGATACTTTTCTGGAATTGGGAAGGTGTAGCGACTATATGCGACAGTATATTCAGCAAAACCTCCATCAATTTGATAGCCAGTATATTGTGCTTTATCGCACAGGTTTTCCTGTCCAGATTTGCAGTAGGCACATTTACGGCAGCTGCTTCCTAGCCAGGGGACTCCCACGCGGTCACCTATCTGGATGCCGTTAACCTGAGAGCCGTGAGCCTCCACTTTTCCTACAATTTGGTGTCCCATTACGAGCGGCAATTTAGGCTTTGAAAGCTCACCACGTAAAATATGGAGATCAGTACGGCATACACCGCATGCCGAAACTTTGATTAACACTTGGTGTTCATTTGGCTCGGGTTTTTCTATCTCCCTCATTTCTAAAGGAGTATTTTTCCCAGAAAAAATTTGAGCTTTCATAATCTTTTCTTATAGTATAAGAGTTATTTGTATGAAAGAGCAGTACAAACAATTTTCACGCGTCGCACCCTGTCTTCTTGCAATCGTTGTAGACTACACTGGGTTCGGACTTGTCTATCCCCTTGTAACCGCAATGTTTGGCAAAGGAGGGATTTTTGCTGGCGAGCCGATGCACAATTTTTTCCTCGGTTTAGCATACCTTCTCTATCCGTTAGGCATGTTTTTTGGAGCGTGCCTTTTGGGGGATTTTTCAGATAAGTGGGGAAGAAAGAATATCTTAATTATCTCGCTTGCAGGGATGGTGTGCTCTTTTCTTTTGATGGGAGTAGGTGTCACATTTTCTAGCCTTTCTCTTTTCTTGGTAGGGAGAGCGGTATCGGGTCTTTTTGCAGGTAGTCAGCCCCTTGCGCAGGCCGCTGTAGCTGACATTTCGACGCCCGATGATAAGAAGTGGAATATGGGTCTTATCTCTTTGGCGAACAACGTGGGGCTTATTTTTGGCCCTCTTGTGGCTGGGATTTTCACAACGCAAGGGTTTATTCGAAGTGCTGGTTATATCTACCCTTTCTTGATTAGTGCAGCTTTTGCGTTGATTGCACTTATTTGGACAGCGGTGAGTTTTAAAGAGACTTACAATGACCGCCCCGAAAAGCGCATTGGGTGGCTTCGCCCCATTGAAATTATGATTGAGGCTTTTAAGAGTGAGGATATTCGCCCGCTCGCTTCGATCTTGTTTCTTTTCCAGGTGGGAGTCGCACTTTTCTATCAGATGATTGCGGTTTACCTTTCACGTGTCTATGACTACCCAAGCGATCTTCTCGGTTACTTCTACGGATTTATGGGACTCTTTTTTGTTTTAGGAATCACGCTAGTCTATCCAGTCATGCTGCGCCTCTTTCAGCTTCATACGATTGTGTGGATTGGTTTTTTCTCTATGAGTCTTTGCATTTTTCTTTCAGCAGCGATTCCTGCTCAATGGGCAATTTGGCTTTTTAGTGCGCTCTATGCGATCACCAATATCTTTGTATGGACGGGGTTTTTGACTTACTACTCGAATCACATCGACGACCACCACCAAGGGTGGGCGATGGGGATTTTTACTGGGATGGTGGCTTTGAGCTTTATGTTAGCAGGTTGGGCGACCAACTTGCTCCCATGGATCAGCAGCCGCGCGCTCGTCAGCATTGGGGCTATTATCAGTGCAGTTGCAGGCGTCTTCTTTCTTTTCTACCACCTCACGACTGGCCGGAAAAAACTTCAAGGGGAGTGAGAATTACCACTTGAGGACAGCGCGGTAGCGCATGTGGCCTTGCTCAAGTTTGAGGAGAGCTTCATTCACTTGATCAAAAGCAAAAATCTCTGTGAGAGGAGCAATTTTATAGCGGGCAGCAAAAGAGAGCATGCGCTTCATGTTCTCTCCACTAATCACGTTACTCCCACAGATCGTTTTCTCCCCAGCGATCATGTTGACAATGAGAGCATCCACTTTTTCCTGAGGAGCTCCCACAAAGCAGAGCACGCCTTTAGGGCGAAGCAAAGCAAGTAGCTCTTCAGTTTGCGAACCTGCTGAAACAGTAGAGAGAATAAAGTCGAGTTTGCCTTTCGCTTTCTTAATGTCAGAGGAGAGAAGAAAGTGGTGTGCGCCAAACTTTTTTGCTTCCTCTTCTTTCTCTGCGCTGTGAGAAATGGCGTACACTTCAGCTCCAAGTGCATGAGCAAATTGGAGTGCAAGGTGGCCGAGTCCTCCAATGCCGATAACACCCACTTTGCTGAAGCTATTAATGTTGTAGCGAAGCATGGGAGAAAAGACCGTTGCTCCTCCGCAGAGGAGGGGAGCTGCTGTAGCAGAGTCTAGTGCGTCAGGAAGAAGGTAGGCAAAGCGGCTATCAACGACGATGTGCTTTGAAAAGCCACCCTTTCCATCGACACATGTCGCCTTTTTTGTGAGACATAGGTTGTCTTCGCCGCTATGGCACCACTCGCAGGCATGGCATGAGTCGCATAACCAGCCAATCCCTACACGCGCTCCCTCAGGGAGTTCGGTAACAGATGTGCCGCGCTTTGCGATATGCCCCACAATTTCGTGTCCAGCAACAGCGGGGCGATTGATTGCGCCCCATTCACCGCTTAGCAGATGAAGGTCACTGTGGCAGATGCCGCAGTGTGAAATGTTAACGAGCACATCCATTGGCCCCAATTGAGGGAGAGTGTACTCGATAAGCGAGAGTTTGTCGCCAGCCTTCTCAGAGGCGTAACCAACTGTTTTTTCCCCTTGCTTAGTGTAGGACATGTAGCTTCCTTTTCACTGACTCTTTCATCACGAGGCCGTTCTTCTTGTACCAAGCTACTGGATCACGTTTTAGATCTGCGATCATTTTGGGAAGTGTATCGACAAGGTGGTGCTTGGGTGTCCATCCAAGAACACGCTTCGCCTTTGAGATGTCCAAATCGTAGTGGTCATCAGCAAGGTCAATCATCCACGGCTGAATAAAGGTGTTGTCTGAGAAGGGTGTATGTGTTTCAAACCACGCCCCAAACTTTGCTAAAGGCTTAGGCAGTGCGTAAGTGCGAATATCCTTTTCGTAGAGAAGTTGACTGATACGGTTTTGTAGCTCGTTATAGCTAAGAGTATTTCCCTCTCCAATAATGAGAGTAAGCTCTTTTGGGAGCTCTTTGCGCTTGCGCACACACGCCACAAGCGCATCTGCTAGGTCGTCATTGTGCATGAAGTCTGAGCCGTGGGAAAGATCACCCGCAAATAGATGTGCATTCATTTGGTTTTCGTAAATGCGCTGAATCTGGTTTGAAATAGGAATAGAGTGGCAGTCGTCGTCATAGACACCAGAGATGCGCAGAATCACTGTAGGGATATGGCCGCGCTCTTCATGAATTACCTTCTCTGTCAAAACTTTCGAAAGGGGGTACGCCCACTTTGGATTGACAGTCGACTCTTCATTGATTTTTGTGCCCACTTTGCATGGCTCATGCACGAGCATGGTGCTTGAAAATATAAATTGCCCCACTTCAAAGCCTTGCAACCCTTTCAAAAGGCGGCGTGTTCCTTCGACCGTGATCTTGTTGTAGAGTTTCATGTCGGTGTTGGTGAAGCTGTAGTAGGCAGCCAAGTGGATGACAGATGCAATCTTGTTGCCGTAGAAGTTGCGGATGTGGTTCAACGCCTGCGCGACACTCTCATCAGAAGAGATGTCACAAGGAACAAGTTCTTCGTTTGCAGAAGCATATAGAGCGTTCATCAATTCAAATCCAACGATGCGGTGCTCTGACCCAAGCTTTTTAATGACTGCAGCGCCCACACGTCCCGCAGAACCTGTAACTAATATGACTTCCTTATCCATAAATAAACCCTCCGTATAAATTCGATTATAAAGAGGATTTAGTTTTTAATAAAATATTTTTGGGTTTAAACACCAACAAAGATGCCAAATAGCTGTACGTTCAAGAGCGAGAATTTCGGTATTGCCAAAACTAAATGATCTAAGCTCTTGAATACGTAGCAAGCGAACTAGATTTTCGAGAAAAGGGAGGTGGCTGACCAAGGCGATATTTTGTGCAGTTGCTTCTAGTTCTTGTTGAATTGGTTCAGCAGTGTCATTTGGTTTAAGACCTTCTTTTTCAATTATGTTGCTGTTAGGAAAGAGAATTTCTGCTGTTTGTTTCGCGCGAAGCTTTACGCTGTGGTAGACAATATCTATTTCTAAGTTGAATTCACTTAATGTTTTGGCTAGTCGCTGCGTCTCAAGCACTCCTTTTTGCGAAAGAGGGGAGGAGGGATCGAGGTCGGGCGGCAAAGCGTCGCCATGTCGCACTAGATAGAGTTTCATGGCCTTAGTATAGGAAGCATCAATTAAGTTGCAATTAAAATATTAATTTTACAAAATTGGTATGAATAATTAGGTGTTTATTATGCGTTGTCTTTTACTCCTTTTACTTTGTCCAATTTTCCTCTTTGCTGATACAGAGGTATTGAAAGATCGATTCGTGCACGAGGCGTACATTCCAAAGGATCAAGGGGAGATCATTTTGCAAGCCCTACCGCAAAAGCCTCCTGCTGATTTGACGGAGCGCATTCCAAGCAATTCAATGCATGGTGCAAAGTGGATCCCCGGCTATTGGAGTTGGTCACAGCAAGACGACGACTTTATTTGGGTGAGTGGAACGTGGCGTGTGCCCCCTCCAGGGCATGTGTGGATTGAAGGAAAGTGGAAATCCTTTAGCGAGGGGTGGGTTTGGCTTCCTGGATTTTGGAGTTCAGTAGAGGAAGCAGATCTTACCTATATCAATCGTCCGCCACCTGATCGAGTAGATGAAAATGTAAAGAATCCTCCTAGCTATGACTACTTTTGGATTCCTGGTCATTGGAAATATGATGAGGAGAAGCGCGACTTTGTTTGGTATCGCGGCCGGTGGCAAGAGTTCAATGAAAATTGGCAGTATGTACCTGCGCACTACGTGTGGCGCGAGAAGGGGTATATCCTTGTAGAAGGGTATTGGGACTGGGGCTTAGAAGATCGTGGCACGGCGTATGCCTGTGTAAGCGTGCCACAAGATGACCGCGGTTCGCTAGCCTATTTGCCGAGCTATGTGATCGAGCCAAATATGATCATGCATATCTATTATCCTTATTGGCCAGACTATTTCCTTCTTTTCCACTTCTGGTATTTTTGGAACCCAGACTTTGACTTTGGTTGGGGAGGCATTCCTCCTTGGTGGGGTTGGAACGACTGGTGGGCATTTAATGGCGTTGATCTTTGGTGGTTATGGTGGTGGTGGGCACACCCAGGTTTCCCACACCCCTTCTTCATCGATGCTGTGCTCTCAGGTATTTTGCAAGGTCCTCCACAGCAGATGATGCAGATGATGCAACACGTTGTACCTCCACTATTCATGGTTCCTGGCGGCGTTGTAGGGGTTCAAGATCTTGTGCATGCGATCCAAAATGTGACGCACCGTACAGAGCCCATATTGCCTGCAAGTCCACGTATGATAGAAGAGATTAAGCAAGATGCACTTCCAACCAAGAAGCCTGTGTCTCCTCTTCGTCCATCCGGAAAAGAGAAGCCGAAGTATCCGCCACAAAAGCCGTTCTTTGGTCCAAATATGCACGACTTCTCTCAGCCTGCAGAGAGGGTGAAACCACCCGAATATCCAACAGGTGTGCCTTCAGTACGTCCTCCAATTGAGGTCATCAAGCCTCGGACGCCTGCACCTCGCCGTGCACCTACATTTGAGAAGCCGTATGAAGAGAGTGCACCGCAGGTAAATGTGCCACCTCCTCCTGTGCGTCAGAACACAGCGCCACACCGCTACATTCCACGTAACAATACTCGTGTGCGCCCACCACGCCCTGAGAGTTGGCCTCAAGGACCGGTTCAGCAAGAGGTTGATCACCAGCCTCGTTCAACTCCTTACTTCCCGCAAGGGGCGCAAAGAGTAACCCCTCCAAATAGACAAAACTATACGCCACCACACACACAGCAACCGCGCACTGCTCCAAGCTATACGCCCCCTTCACAAACATATCAGCCTCGTCACACACCACAAACATATCAGGCGCCAGAAAAACCGCAATACACACCACAGCAAACAGCGCCTCACCCCACGTATACGCCTCCACCGCAGCAGCCAACCAACAAATACTACAAGCGCACATCGATGAATGAGAGTCCAAGTGGAAAGTATTATCCAAAACCCTCTGAGCGTGAATTGGAAGAGCAAGGAATCAAAGCACAGCGCTACCACACAGAAATACGTGGGGAGCATCAAGGATATAAAGTGCCTCCAAAGAGTGATGTCGATTTGCATCAGCAAAACCGGGATGCTTTAATGTCTCGCTATCATCAATATGAAAGACCTCCCACACCTAAACCACACCAAGATTACTAGACATAATACGAAGTGATGTGTAGGATAAGCGCATGTTTCGAATTGCGTTTATCCTTGTGCTCTGCTTCTCTACTTGTTTTGCAAAACAAAAGGTAGAAACCCTTCCTTGCGGTTGTCCTGTTGATCACAACATGTGTGAAGATCCCAAAGAAGGGCGCACTATGCCTGCACCTCTAGCTGGACTTGCAGCTTCAATGAAAAGACTTCCCGGTTTGTGGACAGTCTTAGCTGTAGGCGTTGTGGTAGCTGGCGTCGCTGTTATCGTTGCAGACGACAATTCCGTAACTTCACACTCATAGTGGAAGCATTTGCTTTTTCGTTTAAATGGACTAGATGGTGTCGTCAAATTTTCTCCTTTGTCAGCCGGATCTTTTCTGCCAAAATGCGCCCTCGCAACCATGGAAGTAGCGCTTTGGCTACTCCCTTCGCTTTCGATTGCGCATTTTGCCTAGAAAATCTCTCGCCTCACAAAGAAGAAAATTTGACGACACCATCTATAGTCAAATCGGTTGAAAATTTTACAAATTCATACCATTTGGCTTCACCAAAGATCGTGCTCGTTCTCATAGACCATAAATGGTCTAAGTCGAACTCCGCACTTACTTTGGCTTTGCCATCTGCCACGAATTTGTAAAATTTTCAACCGATTTGACTATACACAGCAAAAAAATCATAATTTACTTGCAGAATTTTCAAGTACTTCCTTAAATTCGTGGTAATGCCAAACCTATGGAAAAATTTCGTATTTCGGCTTATCAAAGCTAGAATTTCTTCATAGGTTTGGTATAAATGGGAGGATCTGTGAAAAAATTAACGGCTATTTTGTGTGTGTGCTCTTTGTTTACTGCATCAGCTTGGGCTCAAACCCCAAATATAGATGGCACAACTAGTGATGGGTATGATGTTAGTAGAGGGTCTAGTGGCTCCGAAGTGCAAAGATATGACACTCCGCGTCAAGTAGAGGTGGATGGTACAACTCACGAGGTGCGTCTTAGAATGTCAGGTGAAAGTGCCGAAGCGATGCGCGAGTCACTTTTGACAGCTTTAGATAGAGGACAGGCTGTTTGGATCATGGGTGGTATCTTGATCATTGGTTCTGGTATCGTCTATGCATTGAATCGAGAAGTTAACAGAGGTGGACTACACTCCCACTAATGAAGAAGACTGTCACTCAAAAAGCTGTGAAAGTTGTTGTGGATGCCCTCAAGTTTGAGGGCGTTCTTGCTTTACCCCCTGATCCAAAAGGGATTGTACTTTTTGCTCACGGCAGTGGAAGCACACACAAGAGTCCACGCAACCAAATGGTGGCCTCCTTTTTGCACGAAGAGCAAATTGGTACACTGCTTTTTGATTTGCTTACACCAGATGAGGAGAAAGCAGATAGTATGACGCGGGAGCTCCGTTTCAACATTCCTCTTTTAAGTCATCGTCTCATTGAGGCAGCCGAGTGGGTGGGAAAGCAAGAGGATTGCCGCAACCTAAATCTCGCTTTTTTTGGTGCAAGTACTGGAGCCGCTGCAGCTTTAATCGCCGCAAGCGAAATGGGTAACAAAGTGCGCGCTGTAGTCTCTCGAGGAGGGCGCCCCGATCTTGCAGGGCAGTCACTTGCACGTGTCCGCGTGCCTGTCCTCTTGATTGTGGGTGGCGCAGATTACGGCGTAATTGAGATCAATGAACGTGCGTTTGATGTACTTGAATGTGAGAAAAAATTCGAAATTGTCCAAGATGCGACCCACTTATTTGACGAGGAAGGAGCGCTTGAAGAGGTGGGGCGCATGGCTGCTGCGTGGTTTTCCTCACATCTTTGATTAAATCTTTAGATGTATAGTCAAGGGCACCTTTCTCCAAAGCTAGAGGACCTTGGTATGCTAGCTGAAGGGGAAAACACTCAATTCACTCTCGGGCTTTGGAAACACAGTCGCTGACTTTAGGATTAGCACGAAGAACTGCAACAATTTCTTTAAATCCCACTTTAACAGCATGATCCAGCGCAGTCGTCCCAAACCCACTTACCGCCTGCACCATATCTGCGCTGACTTTAGGATGAGCAAGAAGAACTCCAACAACTCCTGCATATCTCTTTTCAACAGCGAAATGAAGCGCAGTCCGCCTAAACATATCTGCAGCCTGCACCATATCCTCGCTGACTTTATCACTGCTAAGAAGAGCTTGAACAACAACTAAATTTCCCTTATCAGCAGCAAAATGAAGCGCAGTCCTCCCAAGATCATCTACCGCCTGCACCATAGCCTCGCTGACTTTAGGATGAGCAAGAAGAGCTCTAAAAATTTCTGCATGTCCATGATAAGCAGCAAAATGCAGCGCAGTCCTCCCAAGATCATCTGCCGCCCCCACTATATCCTCGTTGACTCTAGAATCAGCAAGAAGAACGCTAACAATTTCTGCATCTCCCTTGTTAACAGCATAATGCAGCGCAGTCATCCTTTTAATATCTGCCGCCTGCACCATATCTGCGCTGACTTTAGGATGAGCAAGAAGAGCTTTAACCATTTCTGCATGTCCCTTTTCAACAGCATCATGCAGCGCAGTCCTCCCAAGATCATCTGCTGCTTGGACCATATCCTCGCTGACTTTATCATTGCTAAGAAGAGCTTGAACAACAACTAAATTTCCCTTATCAGCAGCAAAATGCAACGCAGTCCTCTCATCCACATCTACCGCCTGCACCATAGCCTCGCTGACTTTAGGATGAGCAAGAAGAGTTCTAAAAATTTCTGCATGTCCATGATAAGCAGCGTAATGCAGCGCAGTCCTCCCTTCATCATCTACCGCCTGCACCATAGCCTTGCTGACTTTATCACAGCTAAGAAGAGCTTGAACAACCACTGGATTTCCCTCGATAACAGCATAATGCAGTGCATTTCCCCCATCCGCATCTCCCGCTCGGACCATATCCTCGCTAACTTTATCACAGCTAAGAAGAACTCCAACAACTCCTTCGTGTCCCTTTTCAACGGCACAATGCAGCGCAGTCCTCCCAAGATCATCTGCCGCTTGGACCATATCCTCGCTGACTTTATCACAGCTAAGAAGAGCTTGAACAACAACTAAATTTCCCTCATTAGCAGCAAAATGCAGCGCAGTCCACCCATCCGCATCTACCGCCCCCACCACATCCCCGTTAACTTTAGAATCAGCAAGAAGAGGTCTAACAACTTTTATATGGCCATGATAAGCAGCATAATACAGAGCACTCGCCAAGTTTGCATCATTAGGAGTTAAAGCAAGTAGCGCATGAAAAACAATGAGATTTGCTTGATCCAATAGAGGTTGTTTAGTCCATTCCAAAAGAGCTGGACCTGCAATACTGGGATTCTTAGCAGCAGCCACAACCTGTTGATCACTCATGATGCACAGGGCGTACAAGAGTGCCGTTTTCACGGCTATTACGTGCATTTTGCACATATCTCTCTCCAGCGGCGTTGCCGTCTCTTCAACTGGCGGCGTATTTGATCTTGTCAAGAATGCTACTATCTCATCAACGGTCATACTTGAAAGCAGTTGCTGATAGGCAAGAACAGCCAAACTTTTAGGAATAAATGGATTTTGAGGAGAGTAAGCTTGTAATGCTTTAAAAAAACGCTCACCTAATTTTTCCTCCCGAATTAAATCAAGAATTTGAGACTTCTCATCTCCTTTATAAGGAGCAGGTTTTTTTCCTGTCTGCCCTTCCTGCAACCGATTAGGAGAATCACTCCCATCTGCTGTAACAAATGCCAAATTCCGCCTCCTTGAAAAACAGAGTCGATTCTATTTTTAAAAAAAAATATTGTCAAAAGAATAATTGAATCCAAGCTTGATGGTGTCGTCAAATTTTCTCCTTTGTCAGCCGGATCTTTTCTGCCAAAATGCGCCTTCGCAACCTCGGAAGTAGCGCTTTGGCTACTCCCTTCGCTTTCGATTGCGCATTTTGCCTAGATGGTGTCGTCAAATTTTCTCCTTTGTCAGCCGGATCTTTTCTGCCAAAATGCACCCTCGCAACCTCGGAAGTAGCGCTTTGGCTACTCCCTTCGCTTTCGATTGCGCATTTTGCCTAGAAAATCTCTCGCCTCACAAAGGAGAAAATTTGACGACACCATCTAGCTATACAAGTAAGAACTACCTAGCCAGCTCCTCCTAGCTTAGAAGACCCTTGTCTGATCATATAGTCATTGAGGAGGTCGCCTACCCCTCCAAGCATTCAGTTAGGACAAAATCAGTCAAATGACCTTCAAAACTCGACTTATCCAACACAACCCTTCTACAACGCCTTTAAAGAGTCACATGCAAAAGGGTATTAACTTCTTCGTCAGTGGTTTGCTCGAAATCTTTATAGAATTGCCCTACTGCATAAAAGGGGGTGGGGGTTTCAAGGCAGACGATTGAGTCAACAAGAGAAATAAATTTCCGAAGACTCTCAAGGGGCGCAACGGGCACAGCTAAGATGATCTCGCGCGCTCTCTCTTTTTCTAACGTTTTAATCGCTCCAATCAAAGTGGAACCAGTGGCAATCCCATCATCGATGAGGATGATGCGCTTCCCTACAAAGTCACGTGGCGGCATACCCTCACGAAACTTGTGAAGGCGCTCTTGCGCAATTTTAATCTCTTTCTCAGCAAGATCCTTGAGTGCTGGTGGAATCACGTCTCCTGTTTCGGTGACCACTCCAAGGGCATATTCTGGATTGTCTGGAGAAGCGAGTTTTCGGGGGCAGACGATGTCGAGCGGTAGATGAAGAGAATTTGCCACTTCATACCCAACAACCACACCTCCACGGGGAAGAGCGACCACAACTGTTTCAGGTAGCTCGGCATATTTGCTAAGCGCTTTCGCGAGCTGTTTTCCCGCATCATGACGATCCTTGAACATATCTACCTACTATGGTACTCATAATTATTTTAGGAAAGGGTGATGACACACTGGTATAAGGAAGCGATTATTTATGAG
The DNA here is from genome assembly GCA_024233495.1 of Chlamydiales bacterium. Taxonomy (GTDB): domain Bacteria; phylum Chlamydiota; class Chlamydiia; order Chlamydiales; family JAAKFR01; genus JACKPM01. The sequence goes on along the minus strand of JACKPM010000006.1, from coordinate 57,224 downwards.
CTGCACGTGAAGTGCTTTTCAGACAGCTCGGGTTCGGGTATGGGGGACTTTAAGGGGCTCACCTCAAAGCTCGACTATTTGCAAGAGCTTGGTGTCACAGCGATTTGGATTCTCCCTTTCTACCCGTCGCCGTTGAAAGATGATGGCTATGACATTGCTGACTATGAGAGTGTGCATCCGCAGTATGGCACAATAGCAGACTTCAAGCGCTTTTTGAGCGAGGCACATAGGCGCAACCTGAAGGTAATCACAGAGCTTGTGATCAACCACACCTCGGATCAACATCCGTGGTTTCAGCGCGCGCGCAAAGCACCAAAGGGTTCGCCAGAGCGCGATTTCTACGTCTGGAATGACAACCCTGAGAAGTACAAAGAGGCGCGCATCATCTTTCAAGACTTTGAAGCGTCAAATTGGACGTGGGATCGGGAGGCGAACAGCTATTTTTGGCACCGCTTTTATTCGCACCAGCCTGACCTAAACTTCGAAAATCCTCAAGTACACAAAGAGATCTTTAGGGTTCTCGACTTTTGGCTGAAAATGGGAGTAGATGGGGTGCGTCTTGATGCAATCCCTTATCTCTATGAGGAGGAAGGAACGGTTTGTGAAAACTTGCCTCAAACGCATGCCTTTTTGAAGAAGCTGCGCGCTTATGTCGATGAGCACTATAAAGATCGAATGTTGCTTGCAGAGGCAAATCAGTGGCCTGAAGATGCAGCGAACTATTTCGGAGAGGGTGATGAGTGTCACATGGCGTTCCACTTTCCAGTGATGCCACGCCTCTTTATGGCGACGCATTTGGAGGATTCGCTGCCAATCATTGAAATTATGGGGCAGACACCTCCCATTCCGGAGGGATGTCAGTGGGCGCTCTTTTTGCGCAACCACGATGAGTTAACGTTAGAGATGGTGACCGATGAAGAGCGCGACTATATGTTTCGTGTTTACGCGCACGATCCACAAGCGCGTCTCAACTTAGGTATACGGCGCCGCTTAGCTCCTCTATTGAAAAATGATCGGCGGAAAATCGAGCTGATGAATTCACTGCTCTTTTCACTCATTGGAACCCCTGTTCTTTACTATGGCGATGAGTTAGGGATGGGGGATAACATCTATTTGGGAGACCGCAACGGCGTGCGCACGCCGATGCAGTGGAGCTCAGACCGCAATGCGGGCTTTTCCAGGGCCAACCCTCAAGCGCTCTATCTCCCACCTATTATTGATCCGGAATATCACTATGAGACGGTGAATGTGGAGGCGCAAAGTGGCAATCCTCACTCTCTTCTTTGGTGGACAAAACAGCTCATCTCTTTGCGCAAACGGTTCAATGCCTTTGGCTATGGCACGACAGAATTTTTGGTGCCTGAGAACCGCAAAGTGCTGGTTTTCTTCCGGGAGCATGAGGATGAGCTCATTTTAATTGTCTCGAATCTCTCCCGTTTTGCACAGTTTGTAGAGCTCGACCTTTCACAGCATGCGGGAAGTGATTTGGTCGAGCTTTTTAGTGGACAGCGTTTCCCAAAGATTGGGAATTTGCCCTACTTCTTAACGCTGGGCCCGTATGGCTACTACTGGTTTGCAATCGAAAAAGAGGTGCAGCCTTTCCATATTCGTCCTGAATTTACTGGAAAGATCGATGAGATGAATGTGCGCCAAGAGCGGAAGGCAATTTTTGATCAAGCACATAGGCAGCAGCTTGAAGGCATTCTTTATCGGTATTTGCGCCGCAAGGCGTGGTTTCAACCTTTTTTGCCAAATGCAGATCGCTCACGTTTAAAGGTTGAGGATATGTTTATCTTGCCTGAAGGGTTACACGTTGTGATCCTTCAAGTGGGCTTCACTGATGGTGTTGTGCGTCGCTACCCATTCTTTCTCGCCTTTGCGGATGAGGCAGATCCAGAGGTGACCGTACTAAAGGTGCACAATTTGGCCAAAAAAACGACGTCACTTTTGGTGGATCGCATTGAGTCAGCCTCTATCTCACGTGTCTTTGCAAATTTGATTAAAGATGAGAAGAGAATCAAAGGAGAGAACAAGCAGCTGCGCGGTGTGCCAGTAGAGGAGGGGCACGACCCCGTTCCTTTCTTGATTGGGCAGGGCAACACGGTAGCGTGTCGTGAAGAGGGGTCAATTCTCTTTCCTTTCCAAGAGGGGGTATTGAAGCTTTTTACTGAGCTCGAAGAGGGGATGAACCTCGATGTGGAAATGCGTCTTTTCCTCACCTACCAAACGGAGTTTCGCAACTTTTTGCCTATTTTGGGCTATGTGGAGTATACGGACCACGCGGCGGTGGCCTTGGCTGAGGAGATTGCATTTTATCAGGTGCGCTTCAGCGCTGAGGAGAGGGCAATTGAGTCTGCTGAGCGCTTTTTGATTTCGATGGAGGGAGAGGAAAACAACTTGCCGCCAAGTGAGAGCTGGCTTGCGCTTTCTTCAAAAGAGTTGCCTGAGCAGATGCATCGTGTGTTGGAGGGATATCTCGAAGATGCGCATTTGCTCGGCAAAACCACAGCGAGTTTTCACCTTTCGATGTTGGGGCATAGCGACAGCAACTTCTCTGAGCTTCCATTTTCCCGCTTCTATCAACGCTCTTTATATCAGACCATTCGCAAAAAGGTAGTGGAGGGTATGAATCACCTGCGCATTTCACCAAACGCAAGTGAGGTGCATGCCTATCGTGATCGTCTTCTCCAAAAGATGCAGCTTCTTTCTCGCTCAAAAATTCTTGCGACTCGTTTACGCTTGCATGGCCATTTCAAACTCCATAACCTCTTCTATACAGGAAAAGATTTCCTCATTGCTAACTTTGAGGGGAACCCTCGCTATACGTATTCTGAACGGCGCTATAAAAGAAACCCCCTTGTAGATATTGCCAACATGCTCTTCTCGTTTTGGGAGACAGCGCTTTTGGCAGCAAAGCGAGTGCATTTGCGCGGAGAGATGGGGGATGTGCCTCCAGAAAAGTTAAAGAAGTGGGCGCACACGTGGACGATGTGGATTGGAAGCTCATTTTTGCGCTCTTACTTTCGGCAAATTGCTGATGTCTCTTTCTTGCCTGAAAGTGAGAAGGAGCGCGACTATCTTCTCCTCCTCTTTTTGATCGAAGTGGGAATGGAAAAAGTGATTGAAGAGGGGCGCTCAGCAGAATTTAAAATCGAGGCGGCAGTGGAACTGCTGTTGCACGTTCTCCCTCTTTTTGAAGAGATAGAGCTATGAATAGTTTGTACCGCTTTCAGATCAATGCGCAGTTCACATTCGATGAGGCAAAAAAAGCGCTCTCTTATTTGCATGAGCTCGGTTTCGACGGCGTCTATTGCTCTCCCTTTTATGCCGCAGGCAGTGATCACGGCTACGACATCACTGATCCCAACAGGCTCAATCCACATGTGGGCAACTTTGAAGCTTTTTGTGCCGAGTTAAAAAAGCTTGGAATGCAACTTGTCGTCGATGTTGTGCCCAACCACATGGGATTTGCCAAGGGACAAAATAAGTGGTGGCAAGATGTGTTAAAACACGGCCCAAAATCGCGCTATGCCCACTTTTTTGACATCGATTGGGAGCCAGAGAAAAAAGAGCTGCACGGCAAAGTACTTCTTCCCATTTTAGGAAAACCGTACGGAGAAGCGCTTGACGATATCAAATTCAAAAATGGGCAACTCTTCTATTTCGATTTTCCCCTTCCACTTGCCCCTGGGAGTGAACCTTTGCGTGAAAAGGGGATCCACGCACTTTTGGAGGCGCAGCACTACCGCCTTGCCTATTGGCGGTGTGCAACAAGTGAGCTCAACTACCGCCGCTTTTTCAACATTGCAGAACTAGTAGCGATCTGCATTGAACATGAAGATGTCTTTGAGGCGCACCACAAATGGCTTTTTGAGCTGATTGAAAAAGAGGTTGTGCAGGGCTTGCGTATCGATCACCCAGATGGATTGCTCTATCCAGAAGAATATTTGAAACGGCTGCGAAAAAAACATCATCTTTACACTGTTGTGGAGAAGATTTTGCAAAAAGAGGAAGAGTTGCAGCCGTGGCCCATTGAAGGGAGTGTGGGATATGAATACCTCAACTTGCTTAATGCACTTTTTGTAAAGCAGGAGAGTGAAAAGGCACTTACAAAGCTTTACGAGAGTTTTTTTGAGAGGGAGCTTGATGAGATTTTGTACACCTCAAAGTTTGAATTTGCGCATGATTACATGGCAAGCGAGGTGAACGCGCTTGCGGCTAAACTCGATCACTTAAGTGAAGAGGATCCCCAAACACGTGATTTCACAAGACAAGAGCTCACACAGGCGCTCACAGAGGTAATCTCCGCCTTCCCTATCTACCGCACCTATTTCCCCAAAGGGGACAAAAAAGTGATCCATTTTGCAATCGAAAAGGCAAAGAAAGAGGCATTTCATTTAGGGGAAGAGATCTTTGATTTCATCGAGCGCGTGCTATTGTCAGACCCTTTTGTTTTAAAGTTTCAACAGCTCACAGCTCCTATGATGGCAAAGGGGCTCGAAGACACTACGTTTTATGTGTACAACCGCTTCCTCTCTCTCAATGAGGTAGGAGGTGATCCGGCGCAATTTGGCATCTCAATCGACCACTTTCATAAGAAGATGGAAGAGAAGAGAGAAAAGTGGCCACTTGGAATGATAGCCACCTCAACGCACGATGCAAAGCGAAGCGAAGATGCACGCATGCGTCTCAATATTCTTGCGCAAATGCCCGATGAGTGGGAGAAGATGGTGAAAAAGTGGCACGCTCTCAATGGAGAGATTGATGGCAACACAGCCTATCATATTTATCAGACTCTCATTGCAGGATGGCCAAAGGGAAGGCTTTTACGCGCCGATTTCCCCGCTCTTTTCGACCGTATGTGGAGTGTTGTGCTCAAGTCGATTCGTGAAGCGAAGCAGTATACCGATTGGAATTTTCCAGATATTGAGTATGAAGAGGTTGTGCGCACATTTTTGAAAAAGCTGCTCACGCCAAACTCCCGTTTTCTCACGCTCTTTTTGCCTTTTATGCGCACAATTGAGCCTTTGGCGGAAAAGAGCAGTTTGGCGCAGCTGGCAATTAAGGTGGCGCTTCCTGGAGTGCTCGACACCTATCAGGGAAATGAGTCGTGGAACTACCGCCTCGTCGACCCCGACAATCGCCATCCTTTCTCCTATGGGGAGGACGATTCGAAACAACGCTTCTTGAAGTTGTTGATGCGCTTTCGAAAAGAGCACAAGGAGCTCTTTTTAGAGGGGGAGTATGTGCCGCTTGATGCAGGTCCCAATACCGTTGCTTTTATCAGACGCACCAAGCGAGAAGAGATTGTGGTTGTGGCAGGACGCTTTTTCACGCAAAAGTTGGGCGTGCCGAAGTTGACGCGCACTTACCACAATGTGATGACAGGAGAAGAGGCGAATCTGAAACAGCTATTGAAAGAACATCCAGCGGTGTATCTCTATGCAAAAAGTTAAGGAAGAGGTCTGGGAGCTTAAGCTCGGGGCAAATTATCAATCAAGCGGAGAGACAACGTTCACGGTTTGGGCGCCTCATCACTCCAATATTTGTCTGAAGTTAGAGGGGGATAAAGCTGTTCGGATGGAGAAAGATGCTTTAGGCTATTTCAGTATCACGCATCAAGCCTCCCCTGGTGATCTCTACTTTTATCAACTGGAAAACGGCTCTTTGCGCCCTGACCCCGTTTCAAGATTGCTGCCAAAAGGAGTGCACGGCCCCACTCAGGTGGTTGATCCAAGCTATACGTGGCACGATGAGGAGTGGAAGAAAGTAGAGATGTGTGACGCTCTTTTCTATGAGCTACATGTCGGCACATTCACAGAAAGAGGCACTTTTGAATCGATTATCGACCGTCTTGACTATTTAGTGGAGCTTGGTGTGAACGTAATTGAGCTAATGCCGATCACACAATTTCCAGGGCGTTGGAACTGGGGGTATGATGGCGTTTCTCTTTATGCCCCTTGTCACACCTATGGAGGCCCTCTTGGCTTGAAACGCTTAGTTGATATGTGTCACAAGAAGGGGATCGCTGTCTGTCTCGATGTGGTGTACAATCATCTCGGCCCAGAGGGAAATATTCTTAATGACTTTGGCCCCTACTTCCATAACCGCTACCACACCCCTTGGGGAAAAGCGCTCAACTACGACAGTGCCTATAGCAATGAGGTGCGCCGTTATATTATTGACAATGCGCGCTATTGGGTAGAGGAGTATCACATCGACTTTTTGCGCCTTGATGCTGTGCATGGCATTTTCGACTTTAGTGCACATGAAATGTTGCACCATTTAGTTGAAGAAGTGTCTATTCCTATCATCGCTGAGAATGAGTTAAATGACTGCCGCTATCTCCGCACAAAAGAGGAGGGAGGATGGGAGTTTGCTGCACTGTGGAATGATGATTATCATCACGCAATCCACGCCTACCTTACAGGAGAAAATCACATCTATTACGCGGACTTTGGAACGCTTGACCACATCACAACATGCCTCAAGGAGTGCTTCTACTATACAGGCAAGTACTCCAAATTCCGAAAGAGAGATGTGGGGAACAGCGCCGAAGGAATTCCTCTTGAGAAGTTTATTTGTTTCATTCAAAACCACGACCAAGTGGGCAATCGCCCCTTGAGCGATCGTCTTTCTACTTTGATTTCATCTGAAAAACTGAAAGTGGCAGCTACGCTCAATATCTTAAGTCCCATGACACCTATGCTCTTTATGGGTGAAGAGTATGGAGAGACAAATCCCTTCGACTACTTTGTTGACTTCTCAGATGAGAAGCTCATGCGCTCGATTTATGAGGGACGCAAACGAGAATTTCGTAGTGAGAGCATGCCTTTTCCAGGTAAGGAGAGTTATATGCAGTCTCGCCTCACATGGAAAACGGAGGGTGATTTCTTGCAACTCTATAAAACGCTCATCGCGCTGCGAAAAGAGCATCCCCCAAGAAAAGGGATCACATCTGCCGACGTGACGGTGCATCAAGGGGAAGATTGGCTCGCCTTTGAATATCCCACACGTTCAGACAAGGTATTAGCGGTGCTAGCGGTCTTTAAACCGATGACACTTGAGCTCCCCTTAGCGCAAAGAGAAGTGCTCTTTTCCACACAAAATATTACAAAGAAGTGGAACTTTGAGGGGGAGTGTGCCACTGTCCTTGTTTAACGTCAGTTCGACGGTTTAGCTCCTGATCGCTTGTATTCCCATTCACAGGGGATGGCAAACTCCCGCTTCAAGAGATGTTATATTCTTTCTTTTGACTTCATTTAAATCATCGGATTTTTCATAACCTACTCTTCTAAATGGAGTTTGCATGAAAAAACACGCTTTCGCGCTATTCATTTTAGTGATCTTCTTTGGGGAAATTTTTGCAAACATCCCATGCACTTTGAATATAGATAAAAAAGTCGTACCTCCTCAGGTCTTCGGAAAATATCGGTGCCATAATCCAGGGCCTCAACAATCCAATAACACCACACCAAAAATTTACAGCGCTCTATATCCTTACTTCTGTATCCACCATCTTTTAGCCGATCCAGATCATTGTAGCTCTTGGTCTGGGAGTGAAAATGATGGAATGAAGTACTTAGAGTTTACTGAAGGGAGCGCAGGTGCATATTTCGATCCAAACCTTCTGTCAAAAATTTCCGCTTTTCTCCATCTAATACCCGCTAGCAAAACACGGAAGAAACAGCATTGCGACTACGTTCATTGCCAAAAGTGCGGCGAGACAGTTGTACATACTTATGGAAGTTTTGAGACAGATGACGAAAATGAGAATGGCGACCCTATCTATGAAAATAAAATTTTCTATAAGTGCTCTTGTTGTAAGTCGTGGTGGTGGATTGATATAGATGACTATGACCGCATCAGTAGAGATATCAGGTCAAACTGGTTTTGGTGCAAAGAGCCGGGGATCTACCCAGGATACGTGGACTGGCATCACCAGACCTATTTTCATCACCTAGAATGCTTTTTATCTTACTGCAGTGAAAACCCTAGATGCTCTTGTTACTGGCCGCAAGCGAACAGAGAAGCTCGCCTCATCAGCGACAAGGTATATGATGACCTATTTCCAATGGCTGAAAAACTTAAAGAAAATACACCCTTATTCAACGAATATCTGATCAATAGAACGGCACATGGTTTTTTGTCCGGGCTTCTCACTAACGCCTTTTTTTACACTAATTACCGAGAGATCTTCCGGGATCTTGCCGAATTTCAAAACGACTACGCCTCATCTTTCAGAGACGCTGAGGAGACGATCCAAGAGAAGTTTCTTTCTCTCTACACTGAATGTCTTAAAAAGCATCCTCATCCTAAAATCTTCTATGAAAGAGGAATGACACTTTTTCATATGGGTCAAACCCTTGACTCTTTAAGTGACATCAAAGAGCTGCTTGCCTTTGCTGAAAATCACAACTACCAAGAGTTTCTTACCTCAGATCTTTACCTCAAAGAGGGGCAAGGGCTATCCGAAACACTCTCCTATGATGAGGCTGTTATTTCCCTTACGAAAGCCCTTGAAAAAGATCCTAAAAACAAGGAGGCCTATTTCGAAAGAGCGTTTGCCTACTTTGAAAAGGGGAATTTTGAGCAGGCTTTGGCAGATTATCTAGCATCGGGTCTTAGACCAAACAAAATCGATCCTAAAAAAATAGGAGCCTTTGCTCCCCTTAAATTTAGTCATGGAATGCTGAGTGGAATGATTGAAGGCAGTAAAGAAGCCCTTACAGAATTTGTGCCTTCACTTCTTGGATCTTTGCAAGGGTTAAATCGAGGGCTATGGGCATTTGTTAAGAATCCTATTGAAATTTCCCAAGATTTTCTAGAGGCTTCATATGCTTGCATCGAGTACATCAAAGAAAACACATCTCTTGAAAACCTTTCTAAACTTGCTCCGGAGCTACAGGAGAGCTTGAAAAAGTGGGATTGCCTCGACCATAAAACAAAAGGGCAACAGATAGGCCATGTGATTGGAAAGTATGGAGTTGATATCTTCATGGGGGTTGGTTCCATGAAAGCAGTACGAGCCTATAGAGAGCTTAGAAAGGCAAACGCCCTTTTGACACTTGAGTCACTCGCCTCCTCACCTAAATTGCAAAAGGAAATCTTAGCTCAGTGTGCACGGGAAGCTAAATTTAGGGAGAATCTTTTAAAAGAAGGTAGACTAAAAATCATCGAAGACCGGCAAGGGAAGCATATTCCTGGAAAGCATAATTACGAACCCGGAAAAAGCATTTTTGAACATCCAAACCCGCAAGCATTGATCGAAAAATTTGCTGGTTCAGGTAAAAAGTTGAATGACAAAATTCCAGGAGAGCCGAATTATAAGGAAGCTGTAGATTTTCATGAATATATTGGCATTTGGAAAGATGAACAAGGAAGTGCTTTGCCTACAACGCGGGGAACAATCCACTATAGCAAAAAAGGTGTGCATATTATACCACTGAAACCAAGCTGATTCATTATGGGCAATATAAGTTTAAGCATAAGAGCTGCTTCCCAAATTGCATTACTGGGGGCTATCACAAAAAATCTGCGAGCTGTGAATATTGTCTATGATGACATCAGCATGCAAATCAATTTTTATTATGAAAATATTAAAAATGAAGAGGAAGAAATCGCTGAAATTTTTGCTTCTGAAATGCTTTCATATTTTGAAAATTACGATATAAATGTTAATTCCATTATTCTGCCTACTTCAAAATCTATTCCGGAAGAAGGCCTTAGGGTTTTTTCAAGAAAAGAATAGAGGGCTAAAGCTAGTTCTTTTTCTAGGTTTCCTATGCCAAGGAAATAGGTGATAGAATGAATGCTATTTGCCTTTTTAATTGTTCAGTAATAGGGAATGTTCTGCTACCTGGTTCCCTTTCGATTAAGACACCTCGGGGAACTATTGCTTCAACCTTGAGCTGCGGTGTGGGTCAAATTTCTAGTGAAACCCCTGAAAAAATTGCTAAACTCTCAACGCATTCTCATATTGGCATTTGGGATAATGAGCTGATGCACGCTGAGTTATTGCAAATGCAGTATCAGCCGGTTATACCCGCACATATGCAAGTCGCCTATAGCTGGGCATATTTATGGCGAATAAAGGCAAAAAAGAATTTGCCTTCACTTATCCTAGATTGCTTCTTTATCCCAAATACGGCTGTTGCTAGCACAGATATCCAAACGGGAGAGGGTTTGTATGCCATTTGTGCATTTTTTGAAGAAGACTCTGTTTACATAGGGACGGAAGATGAAGACTTTCTTTATCAAAGAGCAGAGGTCAATAAAAGTTTGCCCTTCCGCTATGCAAAAGAGAAGCTTTTTGACTGCAGTCATCAACCCCTACTTTCTTCGAATGAGCATAATATCCACATAAACTTCCCCCCCCCTCAAAGAGAAGAGATTGTTCAGTTACAATTTGTGGTTGCTGGAGGTCGTGATGCGACTTCTAACTGGTTTGCTGTGGAAGCTAATCCCAGAGATATTTTAAGCCAAGCCGGCTGTGATGAATCCTTTTGAGGGGCACAGATAGGGGAGCACCATAATGCTCAAGCTTTCTAGACGCAATGGTTCCTGATTAACTTTGAGGGGGAGTGTGCTGTGGTGTTCGCTTAGCGCACGCCCAGCAAGCGAAAGCTGAAATAGCAAGAGCAGCCGTTCCGCCAGTCGCCATCATCGCGATGGCTGCTGTTGTATTCAGCCCTGGGAAATAGTAAAACTCAAAAAAATGAATGAATCCAATCGCAACCGTTGTCACAGAGGCAGCAAAAAGCACTCCAACTGTGAAGTTGCGGATCATTAATTCATTTCTACTAAGGTCGCCAGAACAACGCATATTCATGAATTATAATTAGTTAATGCCAATTTCGTCAAGTTTGTTTGCGAGCTCTTTGCTCGTTGTATACTCAGTACTTTGTACAATTGTCTTGAACGCATCGATATCCTCATCTTTCAGAATGTCAAGCGTATAGGGTGCTTCAGGGTCGCTACGGAACCGCACCACAAAGAAATGAAAGTCTTCAAGGGAGCTCTTTTTTTCAACAATGAATTGATCTCCCGCATGGAGTTTGCCGTAAAAGGGTTCATCGCAATGAACTCGGATGCGGTAGAAGGGCACTTTTTCCCTACCGGTAGTCGTGAAGAAATGCCCCCGTCTCTCACTGTCGCGGTAGGGAGTGTGCGCTTTGTGCTGCCCTAAATCTCTTTTTGTTTTTTGTAGAGAAGGGGTGAGAGCCTCTTTTTTCTTGCACTTGCATGTGGCCAACTCTTTTCCCCACTGCAAGACGACGTAGACCATAAGGGGGAGGGCCAAGCCACACCCAATCAGTGCTTTTGCGTTTAAATCAAGGTGAAGGCGCCGTTGCCACTTTAAAAAGCCGAGGGTAAGCAGAGTGATCGAGGCGATGGCTGTGAGGGTAATTTTTGCGCACAAGATGTAGTCCGTTCTCTCCCACTTTCGGTAGCAGCATGTGGCGATGCGATCTACTGCTGGCATGTGGGAAAACCTCGCTTCTTGAAGAGAGGGGGGAGGGGAGCTGCGAAGCGCATTTCTTTTCCAGTAAAAGGGTGGACAAAGGCGAGAGTGTGGGCATGCAAGAAGAGGCGTGTATTTGACTTACCGTAGCGGCGATCGCCCAAAATGGGGTAGCCTGCTTCTTTGCAGTGCACGCGGATTTGATGTTTTCTTCCCGTCTCAAGACGGAGCTTTAAGTAGGTAAATTGCTTCGAACGCTTGACGACTTGAAAGTGGGTAATCGCCTTTTTTCCATTGGGATCGACAACCACTTCATAGCTTTCGAGCTCGGTAAGGGGAAGCTCCCATGTTCCTTGATCTTGTGGAAGGTTGCCCTCCACAATGGCGCAATATTCGCGCTCCAATTTGTGCTCAAAAAAGAGAGGATCAAAAGCGGTTTGCCCCTCTTTCCCCCACACAAAAAGAAGAGCGCCTGAGGTGTCTTGGTCGATGCGGTGCACTGCAAAAAGGTTCTTTGTTTTGAAGTGATGGTTGAGCAGCTTCAGCGCAGAGACTGGGTTTGTTGGAGAGGGGACTGACAGAAGGCCAGGAGGTTTATCAATTACAACAAAGTGTTTATCGCGGTAGAGGATGCGCATTCCAAAAGCTTCTTGCTTCTTGTCCTTCATCGAATAGCTCTCTCCCTCTTCAAGGGAGTGGTGAGGCTGTGTCACAGGCTTGCCATCAACGAGGACGCGGCCAAACTTAATCCACTGGAGGAGCGTACGTTTCGAGCTTTCAGGAAAATCTTGGGAGAGCTGCTCAATGAGTTTCAATAGCGCACCTTTGGAAGCATGATTTGAGAGAAAAGCCAGTTAAGGAAAGAGACAACGAGCGCAAAAGGAATTGTCCATATGAAGCTTGCAATCACAAACCCCGGCACAATTTTTGCTACAAGAAGCACCAAAAGACCCATCACGACAAAGGAGAAAAGCCCTAGCGTCAAAATGTTGATGGGAAGGGTGAGAATGAAGATAATGGGACGAAGAACAGAGTTCACAGCACCCAAAAGTAGGGAGACAAGAACTGCAGTGCCAAACCCTTGGATCGTTACACCTGGCAACAGCATGCCAGTGAGCAAAATCGCAAGCGAGTTGAGTAACAATTTAATTAAAAAAGACATATGCTTTTTCCTCTTATTGCCCTTTTAGGACTGGCCGCCATTATATCAATTGTTAGCTATTCTTTGCATTATGGGATTTCCCCTATGCCGAGTTCAAAAAAAGCTATTAAACAGATGGTTGAGTTAGCTGAAGGTTCTGTAGTTGAACTTGGGTGTGGATGGGGAGGCTTGGCCAAAGCGCTTCAAAAAAAAGGGCTCAAAGTGAGTGCCTATGAAGTCTCTTTTTTACCCTACCTAGTTTCAAAACTGAGGGGAGTGAATGTGAAGCGCAGAGATTTTTTTAAGGAAGATTTGTCTTCTTTTGACACTGTCGTATGCTATCTTTACCCTGGGGCGATGAGGCGGTTGACTCACTTGAAAAATAGCCGTTTAATCACAAACACCTTTGCTGTTCCCGGTTGGAAAGCAGCAAAGGTGTTTGTTTTGCACGATCTCTACAGATCTGAGGTTACGCTTTATCACCCTTGCGGTGTTTTGGGTGAATGAAGGCTGCGATCACTAGACCTGCGAAGAGCCATGCGAGGAAGTTATCTACGATCATGAGCAGCGCATAGTCAAAAGGAACACCCCACCAATTCCAAGCAGGTAGCATGGTCAATACACCAACTGCAAGGCCGATCATCGCTGTAGCAAAGAGCTTCCACCCATATGAGTTGCTTGCCATTTGCATCACAATCAGTGCTACAATTAAACCGCCAATAAAATATGTGATTAAGGAGATGACATAAGGGATGATTCCCCCTTGAGCAGTTCCATTTTTGTTCACAGAGAGGAAGATCTGAGTGTTTTCTACCATTGTTCCCGCACCGCCACACATGCTAGGGGAAGTATAGATGCCACTATCTTTCACCTGCTCACTGATGACTTTTACGGTTTCGCTCTCGTTTGGAAAGTTGTTAATCACAGAGCAGTGCCAGGGGAGTACATTCCACGAAACTGCCATCCACAACCAGGCGATAAAGCCCCCTATAAAAGTTGATCTCCATAATCCTTTTGCCATAAATACCCTTCTAAAAATGGTTATATCTGTAATCCATTTTTAGAAAGTTTCGTAAAATCTTGTCAAACGAAAGTTTTAGAGAAGGCGCGGGGCTTTCTAAAGAACCTTTGAGAGCGTCGACTGGATAGAGAGGAAGATAGCATCCTTTCCCACAGTGCCGTCGATATCAACGAGGCGGCTACTCTTTTTGTAGTAAGCCTTCACTGGAGCAGTCTCGTTGTGGTAAACGGAAAGGCGTTCACGCACCACCTCAGGCGTGTCGTCTTTTCGCTTAATCAACGTGCCTCCGTCGCGGTTGCAGTGACCTGCAACCTTTGGTGGGTTGATCACAGGGTCGTGAGGCATGCCGCACACTTCACACACCATGCGGTCTGCAATGCGGCGCACAATCTCTTCATCAGGCACATCCAAATTAAGTGCCATCACACGACTATCTTTGAGCTCGCGGTCAAGAGATTCAGCTTGAGCTACAGTGCGTGGGCAGCCATCTAAAATATAGCCACGGTCACAGTCGGGCTTTTTAATGCGTTGATAGAGCATTTCGAGCACAACCTCATCAGGCACCAAACGGCCAGAATCCATGTAGCTGCGCGCCTTCTCTCCAATTTCGGTGTGGTTCTTCAAGTTCTCGCGGAAGAGATCGCCTGTGGAGATATGCGGGAGATTGAATTTTTCGCTCGTTTGAATCGCCTGTGTTCCTTTGCCTGCGCCCGGTGCGCCCAGCATAACGATTACATTCTTTTTTGTTTCAGGTTTTGCCATAGCCATTAATGTGAGTGGTGCAAGTAATAGGATCAGAATAAAATAACGCATAGTTTTTACCCCAGTTCATCTGTAAAAGCCCAGTGTTGTGTACTGTGCAAAAAGACGCTTTTTCTGCGCTCATTTAGGAGAGTAAGTGTATAGCAAAAAGGAGTAAAAGTATAGTAAAAAAGTTGCTGAATGAGAGAGGGGCTATAACAAAAATATACAAAATTTATTTGTTTGTGCCTTTTGGTTGCTTGGTGCACCACAAAAAGACGATCAGTGGAATGTCTGGGTTTGCAGGCAGTAATGCCTATCAGGAGCTATAGATTTGAGTCGCACGCGCAAAGCAGGCTGCTGATTTACAGTTTTGCATCGCGCGAACACGAACGATGCCAGGGAGGCGGCGCAACTGCGCTATCAACCTTAAATTATCCCCCTGGGCCACCCCTTTTAAAATTGCGCATGAAAATAGAGCTAAAACAGTCTTTTGAGGAGATCTATCTTCAGTCTCAATTGTGCCATCTTTGCTTACTCTGATATGGTAGGTAGTTACATCCGATGAGATTTCAAAGTGAGTATGAATCATGTGAACAACTCCGGGTCTTGGGGGTTAGCTTCATGCGCTAGATACCAAAGGCGCAATGTTTCGTCTCTTTTAGAAATAGAGATAGTATGAATGGCGCGATTGGAAGCTTCGGAAGTGAGGAGATATAGCTCAACTCTCTCTTTTCCAAGTCTTTCAATTACAATCTTTTGGCTTTCATGCTGAATGTTTGCGTCTGGGATGCTAAGGACTCGCAAAGAGCTATCTTTCCATAAGAAGAGGCCACTTTCAAGGCGCCGGCATATCGCATGGATAACTGAATCTTCTCTATTTCCTGCTAAGTAGTAAACATTTCGGAAATCTTGGTTTTCAGAGAAGTGCGCCATCTATGCCTCAAACATGCTTTGATCGTAACCAGCATCGCGCATTTCCACAAGAAATTTTTTTATAAGAATGCCGTTGTACAGCCCCAGGTATAGTCAAATCGGTTGAAAATTTTACAAATTCATACCATTTGGCTTCACCAAAGATCGCGCTCGTTCTCATAGACCATCAATGGTCTAAGTCGAACTCCGCGCTTACTTTGGCTTTGCCATCTGCCATGAATTTGTAAAATTTTCAACCGATTTGACTATATATTGCACAAGACCATGCAGCATGAGCACATCCATATTATATAAAATAAGTTTTATATTATTGTGTTGCTGAAACAGTTTCTTTAATCTCTACAGACTCAGGAATTTGCGCCTCTTGTTGAGTAAGAGCTTTGAAACGTTTGCCCAAGGAGAGCACAGCGCCCATCCATAAGAATATAACACCAAACAAGATAAAGGCGACAAAGTGGACGCTTGCTGCCACAGTAGTGAAGATGAGGAGGAGGCCTTGGTGGATGAGCGAGCCAGCCGACTTGCCGAGCCTGGAGCCCACGCCATCGATAGCTGCTTTGCCTTTGAGCTTGCTCTCCTCAGAAAGAGGAATGAAGGCCATTTCTTTGGTGGCATCAAAGAGAGTGTATTTTGAAGCTCGAGAGAGGCAGTTTTGCATCGAGCCAAAGAGAACGACAAGAGCAAGGGGTGAAGTGCCAAACATTGCAAGAGCTCCTGCCATTTTTGCTCCTCCAAAGAGGAAGAAGAAGAAGCCAATAGAGGTAATAAGAAGCATGACAGGAGTGAAAAGCGCTCCTGCAGTCCATCCAAAGCGACGGATTAGCTGACCAGAGACAAAAAGCGAGAGGGTGACCGAAACAAAGCCGGTAATCGTGGTGATCTGGTTCATGTAGAGATTAAACTCACCTGGGGTCGGGAAAAGAGCGCGCACACGATCTTTCCAAATCACCTCTACAAGGTTGATGATGACATTGTAGGCAAAGACAACAATAGCAACTCGTAGCAAATATTTAGATTTAAAGAGGTAAGAGAAATTTTTGCGCACAGACATGCGCACTTTGTCCTTCTTCTGCGCTGCGACACTTACTCGGGGCAAAACTTGGCGTGTGAGGTGGCGGTAGATGAGAAGAATGAGCCCTCCTGAAGTGAGTACAATCATCGTAAGGAGGATGATTGATTGGTACCAACTATCTTGAGAGAGATTTAGGTAGCGTTGCACAGAGCCGCTTGTGAGGAAGACAGCAAGCTGTCCTGAGGCGATCCCTGAGCAGTTAATGCCCACAGCGATGAGGCCATAGAAGCGCTTTGCTTCCCATAGGGCTGTGACTTGATTGGCAAAACCCCAGAAGAGCATCGATAAAATTGCTGAACTCCATAGCTCAGACATGATGTAGAAGGAGCTGAAGGTCCAGTAGCGGAACATTGCGATTAGCCCCTTAAACCCGGCTGGGAGAACAGACTGGAAATAGAGCGCTGTGTTGTGTGGGTGGAGCGAATCTCTGAGAGGATAGAGGACAAAGGTGAAGAGAGTGAAATAGACTAAAAAGAGCGAAATCATCGTATAAAAGACGCGGTCGCGTGTTAGACGATTGTTGAGTCGACTATATATGAAGGTCATAAGAAAGGCGCCAGGGAGAATGCCCCATACCTTGATGAAGGGGATCACCTCAGCGCCTGATGACTCAGCAGTCACTAAGATCGCATCCTTCATGTTTCTTAGAATGTTGTAGTTAAATCCGATAAAAAAGGCGAGAAAAAGCAGCGGCAGGAACTTGCTGAGTTCAGCAGCTCGGATGGGCCAGAAAAATGCCCTAAAGGGGGAAAAGTGGCTTTTATCCCCCGACATATTGTCTCATTCTGATTGCACTATCCATAGAGTACAAGCGAGCTTACAACAATCTAACATAAATATCAAGAACATAGACATCAAGAGGTATAAAATTTTTACTCTTCAGTCTCATAGTTTGGCGCAACGCTCCAGACTAAAATTAGGAAAAAGCCGATAAGAAAAAAGCCCATTGCGGAGAGCATAGGGATAGTGAGGGGGCCAATAACAGTGATGCTTTCTTCACAGCTGGGGCCACCTCCACAGATGTCGATAGGATTCCAGCCAGGGATTTCTTGGAGTCCGATTTGGTAGAGGGCAAGGGTAAAGCCCAAAATGATCAGGGGAAGGACGTAGCGCGCAACGTGTAGTGCGCCGCGGTAAGCAGCGATGCCTAAAATGATCGCAAGGGGGAAGAGACAGATGCGTTGATACCAGCAGAGGTGGCACGGCTCTAAATGAGCAATCTCACTGTAGTAAAGACTCATCAACGTGCCCACGCAAGCAATTACCCAAGCTGTATAGAGTCCATACTTTCGAATCATCATTTCGCCTCTTTGGCTACCTCATTAATAAGGTCGCGCACACCATTATAGGTGAGCGATTGCACCTCAATTCCGTTCACAAAGACAGTTGGTGTCGAGATCGTGCCACCCATCACCTTCTTTCCATATTCTGTGTTTTTCTGAATTTTGACTCGATATGTCTGCATATCGATGCACTTCTTTAGCTGGGAGGGGTTGATCGCTGGAGAGGTTTTTTGCGCCATTTCAATCAGTTTCTCAGTTGTTGCCCAATCGATTTTTTCTGACGGCTGATTTTTGTACATATAGTCAAGGTAGTCGAAAAAAAGCTCGCTATTTGGGTAGAGGGGATCAGCGTTATAGACACACAAAAGAGCCATTGCTGCATTCATCGATCCGGGCAAAAAAGAGACGGGGATCACAGTATAGGTAATTTTATTAGTGTCGATAAACTCCTTCTTAATTTTAGGGAATATTGTCTCGCTATACTCGCGACAGTTGCTGCACTTTGGCTCTTCAAACACTACGACGTGAATTTTTGCTTTAGTGTACCCGATGGTGGGGTGTCCAATGTAGTTGATGGCAACAGGTGGAGGAAGTTTTGAGCGTGCTGCAATCACAATTCCACTCGAAATTGTGATAAAAAGAGCAAGTGTAATCCAAATAAGCACACGAGGTGCGAGCTTTTCTGATAACATTGATTATATTCTCCTGTTGCGTCCCCAATTCGTCTTTCTGAGGGCAAGGTGTAGTGTCGTTGCCAGATTCGGGTCGTGCATTTCTTGATTTCTGATATACGTCAGGAGACGGGGCATGACGTCATCCTCATTTTTAATCAATGTGTCACTTTCATCAATTTTTTTAAAAGCTTCTTGTGTCACACAAATATAGAGGTCACGTGATTGGTCATATAGCAGGCAGTAACCAGCCTCTAGTCCTTGTGCAATCACATGTGCCTGTTCTTCGAAAGGGGGAGTGATGTGTTTCGTTGTTGCACGAAGACGTGTTTCAAGCTGCTCTTCAATAAGGTCATATAAATCTTCTGCAGCGGGAGTTGAAATGATTTCGAGTTCTTTCTTCATCTTATTCAGTTCATTTATTGTCGCCTTTCCCAGCAGCCTATTTACAGCAGGCGTTGTGTATTGTTTGTCACTGGAAATTCCAGTTGAGAGAACAGTGTTATGGGGGTGGGCTACAAGGCCTGAATCGGGTTGAGAGCGGTCGATGCAAAGTATCATGCCATTCGAGCAGCTGTTGAGCACTTGACGCAATTGCTTAGAACGCGCTATCTGTTCAAAGTTTTTTAGTTGCCTTGCCTTATGCATTCGTAGATCTTTGCGAAAGCCCTCGCTCTGATCGAGGTATTGACGTAGGCGAAATTCAACCTCTTCAGGTTTTGTGATCAAGTAGTTAGAAGCTCCGAAAGAGGCTGTTTTAGCAACAGCAATAAAGAGTCTTTTGTGCGTATCATAGACTAGACGATTGCCTGGCTGCAACCCTTGATAGATGAGCTCCATTTGCACTTCATAGGGGGTTTCAATCTCTTTGCCAGGAATGCGCTCAAAGAGAATATCATTGACTTTCTCAAGAAGCGCTGTAGATTGTTCATTGCGATTCACTTCTAGTAGTTGACGAAGCTTAGTGAGTTGTCTTTCGTCACAAGAGGCAAGAAAGCGTTCGAGAGCGTGGTTGTCAGGCTCTACAAGGTGGTTTGGAATACGAGAAGCGCCTGCTGGTATGGCAACAAACTGCTGTTGCCCTACCTTTGGGTTGTAGAGCAAACGGTTATTTGATTTCAAGCCATCTGCAACCGCTACAATTTGCCTATCAATCGCATAACTTTCAAAGATGCCACGCATACCACCATGTTTTGCAATTGGTTTATGCTCTGATTCATCAGGCTCTTCATCCATAGAGAGAACGTTAGGTTTTCCTGCAATTGGCGTGCAGGGCTCTGAGCTGAGGCTGGGGGATGGTGTAACGCTTAAAAGGCGCTGAGCAAGAGGAGAGCTTTGTCGACTTAGGTTCTGTTGCATATCAGCGATTGCTTCTTCGTGCTTACCATTTTGTGTAATGAATTGCCTATATGCCTCTAGAACTTCGTTTTCAACGAATGAAATTTCAGAATCAGTTGTATTACTTGGCACCTTGCATAGCAATCCAGTCGCCTTATGTACACCTAGACGCCACCTTCCACCAAAGCTGTGTAAAATGTTGTTACACTGTACGCGGAAGGGGTGGTCATCCATTCTGGATATTTCGAGAGATCTACGTAAGAGGGCCTGTGTCTTTGATACCTCATGGACGTTTCCGGCGCGTAGGCGCGAATTATAGTATCTCTCGACTCGCTCTGCAAACTGTACGAGCTCATTTTCTTGCTGATCCATTCCTCTTCTGCCCAAGATAAGGGCTTTTAGTCTACTTAGAGGGTGTCTTACAGAACGCAGTCTTCCTTGCGCAGTGCGTAAAATGCGTTGTGAGTCCACATAGTCGGGGTTTTGGGGGAAGTACTCAAGTGCAAGGCGCATCACACTTGCTGGATTTGTCTCATATCTAATGTTTTGTGAATATTGGGCAAGACGGCGTGACTCAATAGCCTTAAATCTTCCTTCATTTTTATCAAAGACAAGTTCATGATTTCTTTGCAATCCTTGTGCGATTTGATGCGATTGGTCAAAGGTTTTTTCGATGTAAAAATGAGTCACAACTTTCTTCGGAAATGATACAACTTATTTTAACATCTTTCAATTTTAAGAGCTACTCTTCTGAAGGGCTCCTTCTAAATTTTTTCTTTTCAGATATTTGTCTCTTTTCTTGGAGAATTTTTTCCTGGGTGCGGCGAGAGCGTCGCTTCTTTTGCCTTCGGACTTTGGCTGCGAGTTGCTCTTTTTTTGTCCTCTCTCCAAGGAGCTGCTTCTCTAGTTTCTCGCATAAAGAACTAAGAGCGTGATATTTATTTAGTGTGCGTAGACGGTTTTTTCCACACTTCACTTCGAGGCCAGTGGGGAGGTGTTTAATATAGACGGTTGAATGTGTCTTATTGATTTTCTGTCCACCCGAGCCAGAGCCAAGGATATACTTGATGTGGAGATCCCTTTCTTGGATCCCCAAACGTGCCATCCTTTTTTCCAGTGCATCGAGTTTATCTTTATTGATCAATGTTTCACGGTTTGGAGAAGTTCCTTCGCCTGTAATACCACATGATCAGCCGTAAAGCCAAACTTTTTCAAGAGCGCTTGTAGAGGCGCAGAGGCGCCAAATGTTTCCATCCCAATGATGCGCCCTTCACTACCCACATAGCGTTCCCAGCCAAAAGTAGCCGCTTGTTCAACAGAAACACGCGCCTTAACATGGGGAGGGAGCACTTGGTCGCGGTACGCTTGGTCTTGCTTTTCAAAGATCTCCCATGAGGGCATGCTCACAACACGGCACTTGATGCCCTCTTTTGTGAGTTGATCGTGTGCCTGTACACAGAGCGCTACTTCACTCCCTGTTCCAATCAAAATCACATCAGGATTCTTATCTGGAGCATCTGCAAGTATGTAGGCTCCTTTGTGCAACCCTTTCTCTGATCCATATTTAGTACGATCAAAAGTGGGGAGATCTTGTCTTGAGAGTACAAAGATGGTAGGTTCATGCTGATGCTCAAGTGTGTAGCGCCACATCTCATTCACTTCATTTGCATCGCAAGGGCGAATGATTGTAACGCCTGGAATTGCACGCAAGCTTGCGAGATGCTCTACAGGTTGGTGGGTAGGGCCATCTTCGCCCACACCAATAGAGTCGTGGGTAAAGATGTAGATGACCGGAATCTCCATGATAGCAGCAAGGCGAATTGTGGGGCGGCAGTAGTCGCTAAAGATAAGGAAGCCCGAGCCAAAGGGGCGGATCTTGGAGAGAGCAAGGCCATTTAGGATAGAACCCATCGCATGCTCGCGAATGCCAAAGTGAAAGTTGCGCCCTTCATAGTGCTCTGGCTCAAAGTCTCCCATCCCTTCCATGTGTGTTTTTGTAGAAGGGGAGAGGTCAGCAGCTCCTCCAATGAGCCAGGGCAAATTGGGTGCGATGTTGTTGAGTACCTTTCCAGAAGAGGCGCGCGTTGCCATCCCTTTCTCATCAGGAGGGAAGGCTTGAATTCCTTTATCCCACCCTTCTGGAAGTTGTCTATGCTGCATTTTAAAGAGATGGTCCGCAAGCTCTGGAAACTTGCCCTTATAGCGGTTAAAGAGTTCTAGCCACTCTTCTCTTTGCGTTTTTCCCCGTTTTCCAATTCCAGCACGGAAGTGGTCATACACTTCGGGGGGCACCAAAAACTGTGCATCTTCAGGCCAGCCATAATTTCTCTTTGTTAGGCGTACTTCCTCTTCACCTAGTGGCTCGCCGTGCGCCGAAGAGCTATCTTGTTTGTGAGGAGAGCCATAGCCAATGTGGCTGTCTACGATAATGAGTGTAGGGCGGTCTGTTGTGTGGTGGAAGATCTCAAATGCTTTGCCTACCATGTTGAGGTCATTAGCATCGCTTACACGCAACACATTCCATCCATAGCTCATAAAACGCGCTGCCACATCTTCTGTGAAAGCAAGCTCAGTTGTCCCCTCAATCGTGATGTGGTTATTGTCATAAATCCAGCAGAGGTTTGGGAGGCGAAGATGGCCGGCTAATGATGCTGCTTCACTGGAGACCCCTTCCATCATATCTCCATCACCACATGTGACGTACACGTTGTAGTTGAACATTTCAAAGTCAGGGCGGTTAAAATGCGCTGCCATCCATTGGCTTGCAATTGCCATTCCTACGCTATTTGCAACGCCTTGTCCAAGAGGGCCGGTTGTAGTCTCAATTCCAGAAGTCCACCGATACTCGGGGTGGCCTGGGCACTTGCTATCTAGCTGCCGAAATTTTTTAATGTCATCGAGCGTGACAGATGGGCTGCCCAAAGTTTCGTATTTTTCATTTACTGCTTTCACTTCAGTGAGATGAAGCAGAGAATAGAGAAGCATTGAAGCGTGCCCTCCTGAAAGGACAAAGCGGTCGCGGTTGGGCCAAATGGGATCTGATGGATCAAAACGTAAATAGCGCTGCCACAAAGCGTAGGCAACAGGAGCTAAGCCCATAGGAGTGCCAGGGTGACCAGACTTCGCCGCTTGCACTGCATCAATTGCTAATGTGCGCATCGTGTTGATACAAAGCTCATCCCTTTTGAACTCTTCTTTGCTGTGACCCATATCTTTAAGTTCGCTCATGATGTCTTCTTAGCTCCTACACTAAACCCTAAAATTAACGCGATGACGGCAACACAAACCGAAAACCACGTGTTGTTGCTGTTGTTGGCGAGGAAGAATAACATTTCCCTATCAAGCAAAATAAAACCCCCAATCGCAATCAATCCAAAGATAATGCCGACAACTTGAAAATAGAGGCGCATCGAGTTGCGGCTTGTGAAGCAAATCAAGACAGCAAAACCTCCTACAAATAAATAAAGGATATTAAGCCATAGGTTCACAACGAAAAGACCAAACAATTTTCCATCGATCAGCCAGTTTGAGTTAAATCCCAAAAAGCCAAAGATAAGAAATACTACCGCAAAAATAACTGCCCAAAAACGCATATCTCCATCATATCTAAATCAAAAAATTAATTATATGATTATTTGCAATCGTGTTACTCTAATACAAAAGAGGTGTTTTATGGGGGAAAAAGAAGTTGTTGTGGTCACAGGAAGTAGTGGCCGAATCGGAACACGTGTTATTCAAAGACTTAAAGAGCGCTATCAACCAATCGGGATGGACTTTATGGGCGCAACGTGCCCCTATCCTGAAATGGAGTTTGTTTTTGTAGATCTCTCATCCGATGAAAGTGTTACGCGCGCCTTTGACCGCGTGCGCTACGCCTATGGAAATAAGATCGCCTCAATTGTTCACCTTGCTGCTTTCTATAGCTTTACAGGTCAGAATCTTGAATTGTACGACAAGATCACAGTGCAAGGGACGCGTCGTTTGCTTGATGAGGCGAAAAAGTTTGATACAGAACAGTTTATTTTCACGAGCACGATGCTTGTGCACGACCCATCGAAGCGGGGAGTGATTCAAAATGAAGAGTCTCACATTGAAGGAAAGTGGCACTATCCTGCCTCTAAGGTGCGTACAGAGCATCTATTGCATGAGCACAAAGGGGATGTGCCGAGTGTTATTTTAAGAATTGGTGGGTGTTACGACCATGAGTGTAACTGTGTTCCGATCTCCCAGCATATCGCTCGCATCTATGAAAAGCAGCTTGCAAGTGTTGTATTCCCAGGTAACTGGAACAATGGTGTTCCCTACACACACTTTGATGACTTGATGGATCAAATCATGTTGCTCATTGAGAAGCGAAAAGAGATTCCGAAAGATCTTACGCTGCTTTGTTGTGAGGAGGATTCGATTACGTATCGCGATCTCCAAACTGAGATAGGGCGGTTAGTGCATGGCTCGAAAAAGTATCCAATGTTTTATCTACCAAAGGCAATTGCGAAGTTTGGCGCCTTTGTGCAGAACCTTAACCCTTTTGGTCCTCCACCTTTTATCAAGCCGTGGATGGTGGATTTGGCAGATGACAACTACGAGTTTACGATGGATAAGGCGCGCAAAGTGCTTGGGTGGGAGCCGAAGCACAATTTGCGCAAAGCGCTACCAGCAATGGTAGAGAACTTAAAAAAGGATCCTGTGGCGTGGTACAAGCGGCACGGCATTCCTGTCCCTAAAAAGGTGAAAAAACATGGATGCAAATGTTGTAGACATTGAGAAACGCTTTCACAACAAGATGATGTGGACGCGCTTTGGGACCATCTTCTTGGGAGTGTGGCTTCTCACATGCCCAGAAAGCTTTGGGTATGACAATCAGCCCTTGGGCTATAGCGATTGGGTGAGTGGTATTCTTTTGATCTTCTTTGGTCTCATTTCGATGGCCTTTCGTTGCCGCTCATGGATTTGGGGTGGGTGTCTTGTAGGGATTTGGCTCCAATTCGCCCCTCTGTGGTTTTGGGCCCATGATCCAGTTATCTATGTAAATGACACCTTGATCGGTGTCTTGGCAATTGCTTTCTGTGTGCTTGTGCCTCTAAGACCCAAAGAGTTTGAAGTTGGACCTCAAATTCCGAAGGGATGGACGTATAATCCTTCGTCGTGGCAGCAGCGCATCCCTGTTATTTTCTTCGGGACGGTGGGTTGGTTTGTCGCGCGCTATCTTGCTGCGTATCAGCTTCATTACACAGATTATGTGTGGAGTCCCATTGGGGGAGGAACAGAGAAGGTGATTACCTCAATGGTGGCACATAATTTCCCTGTTCCCGATGCGGGATTGGGTGCTTTGGCATATTCGCTCGAAGCGATTATGGGCGCCAAGGGAGGTGTGAGAAGGTGGCACACTATGCCGTGGCTTGTAGTGGCATTTGGTTTTCTGGTGGTTCCTCTTGGCTTTGTGTCGATTGTGCTTGTGATGAGTCAGCCAATTTTGGTAGGCGCATGGTGCTTCCTCTGCTTGATCATCGCCTGCTGTATGCTCATCATGCTTGCCCTGGAGGTGGATGAGGTGCTCGCTGTTTGTCAATACCTGCACCAATCAGTGAAAGAGGGAAAACCGTTTTGGCGCACCTTTTTCAAAGGGTCAGAGTATACGAAAGATGAAGTAGATGCACGTACACCTCCTGTAAATACTGGGGTGGTGAATTTCCTTTGTGCAATGGTCTGGGGAGCGACTCTTCCGTGGAATCTCGTCATTACAGCGCTTTTGGGGATGTGGCTTCTTTTTGCCAATAACCTCATGGGCTTCTCGGGCATTCTTTCTGACAACGTCGATGTAATGGGAGCGCTCATCGTGGTTTGCTCCATCATCTCATTTGCAGAAGTGGCGCGTGCGCTGCGCTTTTGCAACCTTGCTCTGTGCGCATGGCTCATTATCGCTTCTTGCATCTTTTCTGGAGGTGGAGTGTGGCAAATCGTCATTGCCGCGATTTTTGGAGGCGTGATTGCTCTGCTCTCTCTCTTCAAGGGAGCGCGCATTAAGGAGAGCTATGGCAACTGGAACAAATTCATCTTTTAGAAAAGGGTGGATTTATATCGGATCTGCTGCAGCGGTTGTTGTGGTGCTTGTATTCGTCTTGTTTTTTTCCATTGAGGGAAAGCCAGGAAAGATTCCAGTGGGCGTCCTCTACTCCCAAACAGGGGAGTGGGCTCAGATGGAGAAGCCCGCAATCCAAGCAACGCTTCTTGCCATTGAAGAGATCAACGCCAAGGGTGGCATTAGAGGAAGAAAGCTCAAACCAATTCTAGTCGATGCAAGATCCTCTGAAGAAGGATACCTCAATGCTACCAAAGAGCTGATCGTGAAGCACAAAGTGCCTGTGATCTTTGGTGGCTGGAATAGTGTGAGTCGCCTTGCGATTCAGGGGGCGATTGAAGATCACAGCAATCTTCTTATTTCCCCCGCTGTCGGAGAGGGCATTGAAGATTCTCCATCAGTGATTTCTACCGGTGCTGCTGATAACCAAAGACTTGTTCCTGCCATCACATGGAGTGTGCAATCTTTTGGAAAGAAGATCATGGTCATACTCTCTAAAAGTTATTTCTCTAAGAGAGCTGATGAGTTAATCACAGATGTAGCGCATGTCTGCGGAGGGGAGATTATCGCGAAAGTCGACGTAGAGCAGCTTTCTCCCAAAGAAATTCTGAAGCAGATTGAAAAAGAGAAGCCAGATGTAGTCCTTAATCTTCTTGACTGTATGGGCAATAGGAAGTTACGCACCCAGATGCAGGAGGAGAATATCTCTTTTGGGCAGACGCCCGTGATGTATGTGCAAACAGAGTGTGTCCTAGAGGCAGAAGAAAATAACAGCTATTTTGTCTGTTCATATTATGAAGAGTTGCCAGATGAGACAAATCAACTCTTTGTTTCGGCATTTCATCAAAAATATGGGGAGCAACCAATCTCTGAGTTGATGGAGTCCTCCTATGTTGGCGTATACTTGTGGGCACAAGTGGTGAGACAGATGCACACGGCTGATTCACAGATCGTTAAAAGCAATATCCGAGGGCAAGCGCTGCAGGCGCCTGAGGGGATTGTTTATGTTGAGCCCCAAAATAATCACCTATGGAAAACGGTGCGTGTTGTGCGCCTTAAGGAGAGGAAGGGTGTTGAAGAGGTTTGGAGCTCAAACAAGCCGATGCGGCCAAGCCTTTTCTTCTTCTTCGAGGTGTACTAGACATGAAATTCCTGCCCAAGCTGCTTATTACCTTCCTCTGTCTCTCACTCATTCCTCTGGGAGTTTTTGCGCTTTTTATCTATCAGAACCATTCTCAAGCGATTTTGCGGGAGGAGACTCAAGATCTACGTGAGCTGAGCGGTGAGAAAGTTGTCGAATTGAGAAACTACTTTGAGACAAAGGAGAAAGAAGCCGTGCTCATCGCGCACTCTCAAGTTTTGCTCGAACTTGTAGAGGGGAAAGCGCAATCGAAAGATGAGAAAGTCAACCAGTTCTTCTATCATTTAGAGCAAATCTACAATGTGGAAGGGATCACAGTAATCAACCAACAGGGAGTGGTCATCTACTGCGCTAAGGAGCGGGAGATTGAGGGACTCTTGGTTGGAAAGAGCAAAAATCCAGAGCTGCCACTTGCCTTTCAAAGATCTTCCCTTCTTCTGACGCCCAACACTTCACATTTGGAGCAGAGTCCAGAAAGTGGGAAGATGGTTGTCACGGTGAGCTCTCCTATTTTTTCTGAACAAAAGATTGTAGGGGTAGTTGCTTTTCAAGCTCCCCCAGATAAGTTGTATAGATTCTTTCTCGACTATACGGGATTGAGAGAGACAGGGGAATTTTTGGTAGGGCAAAGAAGGGGGAGCTACATCGATTTTGTGATTCCTACACGGCATGCGCCGCAAGATTTTTTCTCAATTGAAATGGGATCAGGACTTGCCTTGCCGATGCAGAATGCTGTGCAGGGAAAGAGGGGATTGGGAACCTCAATCGACTACCGTGGCGTGAAGATCATAGCAGTTTGGGACTACTTTCCCTACCTCGACTTGGGAATGGTTGTGAAGCGTGACTACGCGGAGGCAACAGCGAGTGTGCAAGCGTTGCGCATTTTGATTATTACGATTGGACTTGCTACGGTCTTGATTACGATGGGGGTTGCCTTTTGGCTTTCGCGCGCCTTCACAAGCCCCATTCGGCAGTTGAGCGCTACGATGGAAGAGGTGTCGAAAGGGAATCTCGAGATGGCTGTGAAGATGGATAGAAAAGATGAGTTTGGATCGCTCTCCCACTCTTTATCTGACATGCTTGAGGAGTTACGTGCTTCTGCTACATCGGTTGCAGCGCTCAATGCTGAGGTGAAAAGGCGGGAAGCAGCTGAGGATCAGCTGAGAACATTCCTCGATATTATTGTGCATGAACTTAGAGGACCGATTACCCCCATTCAAGAGGGAGTTTCGGGGGCTTTGGATTATTCGCAAGATGAGGAGCAAAAAAAGCTTCTCAATATTGCGCTCGCTAACTCAAAGAGGCTTTATGTGATTGCACAAGATCTCCTTCAACTCCGAAGTTTAGAGCAGCAGGCGCTCCGCTTCAATATGGTTGGGTGTAATCTCAATGCTATTGTTAAAGATAGCTGTGAGATGCTTATCCGGCAAGCAGCAGAGAAAGGGCTCTTCTTAGATCAACACCTAGACCCAAACATTCCTGAAGTGTTTGCTGATCGAGATCGTTTGATTCAAGTGATGGTCAATTTGATCTCAAACGCACTCAAATATGGAGAGAAGGGGAAGGTGACCATTCGCACTTCGGTGCTGGAGCATTGTACGAAGGTCCAGGTACATAACATGGGAAAGGGAATTTCTAAGGAAGATCAAGAGAAGCTCTTCCGTAGATTTGTGCGGCTAGAGCAGCACAAAGAAAAGAGGATTCCAGGTACTGGGCTTGGTCTTATGATTGCGCGTATGATTGTTGAAGCGCATGGTGGGGAGATTGCTGTGGAGTCGGATGAGACAACAGGCACTACTTTCTCTTTCACCCTCCCTATCAAAAAATAGAGAGGTTATTTAGATGGTGTCGTCAAATTTTACAAATTCATACCATTTGGCTTCACCAAAGATCGTGCTCGTTCTCATAGACCATAAATGGTCTAAGTCGAACTTTGCGCTTACTTTGGCTTTGCTATCTGCCACGAATTTGTAAAATTTTCAACCGATTTGACTATATCTTGGGATCTCAGTTGACTGCACCGTCGAACTCACGTTTAAACAGCAGAATCGTGGATTTGAATTGGCTCTGATATGGTTGATACATCGCTGCCAGGAGGGCGGGTGATTGCGCGCTTAGTCCATGAGCGCACCTCAGGCGCTGTCTCCAAAATATAGGCGCGGTCCACTTGACCGGAAAATCTTTCTTGGTACATTTTACAGCTATCCATGCCCACAGGGAGCGTCGAAATGATCACTTTTCCTTCATGTGTGCTATGTTGCAAAAGGTGTTGATGCCCACGAAAGAGCATGCTAACCTTGTGCATCGTAGAAGAGAGGCGCATATAGAGAGCTACATCTTCCACGCTAAGATGGTAGTGACGACTAAACAAGTCGTATAGCCATGTAGATTCTCGTACATCCCCCCAGTTGTAGGCCGTTATTTCTGAATTCTCAGGTCTTAGAACCATATCATCGAGACCTGCAATCTCGTTGATGCGGACAATATCGGGGCCGCTCATCGCTTGAATACGCTCACTCAACTTGGGTCTATGTGGAACAGAAATAAAGTTTTCCTCCCCATCTAAAAAGGGTGCTGGATCAAACTGCGGTTCAAAGGTGCCATGTGTAAAATGTACATAATCGAGCCGCCTTGCGCCCTTTTGAGCGATGTAGTGCGTGAGCGTCATTGTGCTGTAGAACTGCTCAAGTGCTCGTTCGTTAATAAAGGACATGAGAGAAGAATCAGACTTGCCATACATTAGGTTTATTACACAGTATTCATGATTTCCGCGAATCAGGTGCACCTGATCTGGATTTTCTAGACGTAGAGTTGCCAAGATCTGTAAAATCTGCATGCCATAGGTGCCACGGTCAACATAGTCTCCCATAAAAACAATCTGCACATCTGGAAGACATTTGAAATTCTCATCGAGAAGCCCTGCTCTTTGCATTTCCTTAAGGTTCTCAAGGAGGCTTTTCAAGTCGCCGTGGAGATCTGCACGTACAAAGATCCGCGTCTTTGGTGGTACAATGCTCTTTGTGATGACGCCGTAAAACCCTTCTTTAGGCTGAAAATGCTTCCATCTGGCGTAGTTTGCATCAAAGACAATGCGACACTCTTGAGCATTAAACGGAATGTTTGGAAACTGCCCATTTTTCCAAAACGGCGCATACCTTGCAACAAGCTCAGATAGGGGGGGATAGGAAACAACAGCCTCGGTAGACGCTGCAGCATCTAATTGCAGATAAGTCAAACTTTCATCTGGTTTTTTCCCTGTTCTAACGGCAGATGCAGGATTCACAATCTGAACAGAAGAAGCTCTTTCTGTTACAGCTAAAGGTGAAGCTGGATGGGGGGGGGGGCTTTTCTCCTCATGTCAGGAGACTTTTGGGAGTTAATGCAGCCTACAGCAAGGGTGATTGTTGCTGCAGTACCTATCGGAATACTCACACCAAGGCGCAGCTTAAAAGAGGCATTCGTGAACCCTAACCCAATGCCCAGAGCCGTCCCTACTAAAATTGCTGTCGCAACATAAGAGATGACAGCTGCTCTTCTATCGCAATTTTGTGTGGGAGCTGCTCCTTCTAAAGCGCCTGATTTTGAAAAGTTCCTGCAAATCATAGAGCATATTATAAAGGTTTTATGAATATAAGCGCAAGAATTGACTCTTAAAATGAGGCTTGGTATCAGAGAGTAGTGAGAAAATTTTTACTTATTTGTTTGCTCTGCAGCTGCCAAAAAGGGAGTCCTCAGCAGGAGAGGGCAGTGGGCGTTGTCGCGGTCCATATTGAGCCACACACTATTCCAGCTAATTTTGAATATGTTGGTGTGGCAAAAAGCTCTCACATTGTCCAGCTTAGAGCGCGCGTCGAAGGCTATCTCGAATCGATTGATTATGTGGAAGGGAGTCTAGTACAAGAGGGGGACCTTATGTTTGTGCTTGATCAGCGCCCCTTCATTGCTTCTGTTGGTGTAGCAAAGGGCATGCTTGAGCAGCAAGAGGCGCTTTTGTGGAACGCAGGGCAGACTGTGAAGCGGATGGTGCCTCTTTACAAAGAGAACGCTGTGAGCGAGAAGGACTACGACCGCGCGATTGCTGATGAATTAGCAGCACGGGCACGCGTGGAAAGTTCTGAAGCCGAGCTTTATAAGGCAGAACTCGATTTGAGTTACGCCTCGATTCGTGCTCCTGTGACTGCACTCTCTAGTGAGGCAAAGTATCGGGAGGGGGCGCTCATCTCCATGGAGGAAAATCTCCTCACCACTCTCTATGTGATTGAGCCCATCTGGGTGAACTTCAATGTCTCTGACTTGGAGTTTTTGAAGGGGCAAAAGCTGATTCGAGAGGGGCATCTGAAATGGCCTGACGATTTAAACTTCAATGTAGAGGCAATTTTAGGTGATGGCACTGTTGTTCCTGCCGACGGAAAAATCGACTTTCTCAATCCTGCTGTGCAGCAGAGTACAGGCACTTTTTTGGTGCGCGCTGTTTTTGCGAACAAAAAGCATCTCATGTTTCCCGGTCAGTTTGTGAAGGTTGTGGTGAAAGGGGCAGTATATCCTAACGCGCTACGCGTGCCGCAAAGCGCTGTTCAGCAGGGACAAACGGGAACATTTGTCTATGTGATTCGAGAGGGAAAGGCAATGAAGCAGCCTGTGGTGCCTGGGGATTGGTATCACAACGACTGGATCATGCTAGAGGGACTTGAGCCTGGAGACATTGTCGTAGCTGAGGGGGTCAATAAAGTGCAAAACGGTACTCCTGTTCATATCACCAAAATGGTGTCTCAGTCATGATCTCCCGCTTTTTTATTCACCACCCCGTTTTTGCGAGTGTGATCTCTCTTGTAATCACTTTTGCAGGGCTTGTGGCGATGCATAATCTTCCTATCGAACAGTTTCCGAACATCACGCCACCACTTATTTCAGTCTCGACAAATTTTAATGGTGCAAATGCTGAGGTGATGGCGAACGACGTTGCCTCCCCCATGGAGCAACAAATTTTGGGTGTAGAGGATATGATCTACATGTACTCCCAAAACTCTTCGACAGGGCAGATGGTGCTCGACGTCTTCTTTGAGATTGGCACAAATGCCAATATGGCACAGGTGAATGTGCAAAACAAGATCTCCCAAGCGATGGCGCAGCTACCAGAGGCTGTGCAAAAAGAGGGAGTCATTGTCAATAAGCAGCTTCCCAACATTTTGATGACAGTGGCTATACAAGCACCGACAGGACAGTACGACTCTACTTTTGTCAGCAATTTTGCACAGATCAACGTGGTGAATGAACTCGACCTTGTGCCAGGGATCAGCAATATCAAGTCATTTGGGCAACGCAACTACGCGATGCGCATTTGGCTCCGTCCCGATTTGATGGCGCAGATGGAGATTTCACCACAAGACATCGTCCATGCCATTTCACAACAAAACAAAGATTACGGCTTGGGACAGTTGGGGCAAGCGCCCAATGTGCATCCCGTTCCACTCACGGTTCCGTTTGCTTCGCAAGGGCGTCTCTCTACTCCTGAGGAGTTCGGCAACATTGTGTTGCGCGCGGATATTGGGGGCGCGATGGTGCTGCTCAAAGATGTAGCAGAAGTGACACTTGGAGCACAAGATTACTCACAAGATGCAACGCTTAATGGAAAAGATGCGGTTGTTTTGGGGATCTTTCAAGAGTTTGGGGCAAATGCGCTCGATGTCTCGAATCAGGTGCGCGCGAAGATGGAGCAGCTTACAAAAAACTTCCCAGAGGGGATTGAGTATTCAATTCCATATGACTCCACGCTTTTTGTGCGTGTTTCTATTGCCGAGGTGGTGCGCACTATTTTCGAAGCAGCCATTCTAGTGATGCTCGTGGTTTTTCTATTTTTGCAGAAGTGGCGTGCGACGATGATTCCGGTGATGGCAATCATTGTATCGATTGTGGGCACTTTTGCTGGGATGTACGCTTTGGGCTATTCGATTAATACGGTGACGCTTTTTGGCATTGTATTGGCGATCGGCATTGTGGTGGATGATGCGATCGTGGTGGTAGAAAATATAGAGCGCAATATGCGTTTAGGGTTGCCAACCAAAGAGGCTGCACTGCGCGCAATGGATGAGGTGACGGCTCCTGTGATCGCGATTGTCTTTGTGTTGTGCGCGGTCTTTATCCCGGTCGCTTTTTTGGGAGGCATTGCAGGGCAGCTCTATCGGCAGTTTGCCATCACACTTGCCGTCTCGGTTACCATCTCAGGTTTAGTTGCCCTGACCCTCTCGCCTGCAATCTCTGCTCTCCTTTTGAAAGAATCGAAGGAGATGAAGTGGGCGCACTTATTTAATGCTTTTTTTGACTGGGTGACACGTGGTTATCTCTATTTGACCAAAAAGCTTTTGCACGCTCCTGTGATTGGGCTCTCTCTTTTTGCTCTCTTGCTCGCCTCAGTGGTGTATCTCTTTTACTCCACGCCGCTCGGCTTCGTGCCACAGGAGGATCAAGGCTATCTCTTTGTGATCACCAACATGCCAGATGGTGCGAGCTTGGAAAGAACCGAGCGAGTGAGTCAGCAAATTACAGAAATTGCGCGTAAGCAGCCTGGTGTTGAGTTGAGTATGGCGCTCACAGGTTTTAGTTTGATCGATAACCTCAGTCGCACTACGATTGGCTCCAACTTCATCATTTTAAACGATTGGAAGAGACGGAAGAGTCGCAAGTTACACGCTGACCGCATTTTAGTCGACTTGCAAAAGGAGCTTAATACCATCACAGATGGAGAAGTGATCGCGCTCAATCCTCCTGCGATTCAAGGGCTTGGCACAGTGGGAGGCTTTGAGTTTTGGCTGGAGAATCGAGGTGATGGTGGCAGTGAGGCTTTGCGCGCCGCAATTGTACAAATAGTAGAGAAGGCAAAAGAGAGAAAAGAGCTCTCTCCACTCGTTTCCACAGCGCAGTTTGACAATTTGCAGTTCTATGTCGACCTTGACAGGTACAAGGCGATGATGTTGGGCGTTCCAGTGAGTGAGGTGTTCCAAGCGCTACAAACTCTTGTGGGTTCTGTTTATGTCAATAACTTCAACAAGTATGGACGCGTCTATCAAGTGATTGTGCAGGCACAGCCCGAATATAGAGAGAAGCTCTCTGATCTGGGGGATATGTATGTGCGCTCTGGCTTAGGGAAGATGGTGCCACTCAAGTCATTGATTTCGATTCGGTATGCTAGGGGACCAAATCTGGTCACCCGTTTCAACGACTATCCTGGCGCTGAAATTTTGGGGGGAGCGGCTCCTGGCTATACCTCTGGCCAAGCAATCAAGGCAATGGAAGAGCTTGCAAAAGAGGTGCTGCCTTCCAGCATTGCCTATGGATGGAGTGGTGCAGCGTACCAAGAGATAGAGACAGGTGGCTCTTCGCTCCTTGTTTTGAGTGCAGCGCTTCTCATGGTTTTTCTTATCTTATCAGCACTCTATGAAAAGTGGTCTGTCCCTCTTGCAATTTTGATGGCAGTGCCATTTGGTATTTTTGGTGCTTTTGTAGCGATTTCAATTTTACACATGCCAAATGACCTCTATTTTCAAATTGGGCTAGTCACACTCATTGCACTGTCTGCAAAGAATGCGATTTTGATTGTGGAGTTTGCGATCCAAAAGGTGCAGGAGGGGTGGGCAGTGGCCGATGCTGCACTTGAAGCGGCCAAGCTCCGTTTCCGTGCAATTGTGATGACATCGCTCACTTTCATCTTTGGTGTGATTCCACTTGTCTTTAGTCAAGGAGCAGGCGCTGCGAGTCGTCACTCAGTTGGTGTAGGTGTGATGGGTGGCATGTTGAGTGCAACGTGCCTTGCACTCTTTTTCGTGCCTCTCTTTTTCAAGCTGTTATACCGGGAGAAGGTGTGAGATTTCTTGTTTTGCTGATTTTTACGGCGTGCACACTTCACCCGCGCTATGAGCGTCCTGATGTGCCTATGCCAGAGGCATGGCGCACAGAACTCCCTTCTAGGGAGTACGCAGATTTGCGGTGGTGGCGGCAACTTGGCGACCCTATTTTGAACGAGCTTGTTGAAAACTCGATGAAACAGAACCAAGAGCTGAAGGTAGCAATTTCTCGCATCGATCAATTCTGTGCAGAACTCGGCGTTGTACGCTCAAAACTCTTGCCTCAGCTTGAGCTGCTTGGTGGCTTTACGAGGCAAAAGATCTCTGACTCGGTTTTAGCAGCGCCACAGGGACAAGATCTCTTCAACGTCTTTGGTTTTCTCTTTCAGCCATCGTATTGGGTAGACATTTGGGGAGAGGTGAGAAGTGCCGCTCAAGCAGCGCGCTTTGACTATCTTGCCTCTATCGATGCTGCGCATTTGGTTACACTTCAACTCACTTCGTCTGTAGTAAATACCTACGTGCAGCTAAGACAAGCAGATGCGCAGCTTGCGATTTCGATGCGCACGCTCTATACGCGGCAAGAGGGACTTGATCAAGCGAAGCTTCGCTTTGATTTAGGGCTGACTTCACAAATGCCCGTTGAGCAAGCGCTCTCTGAGGTAGAGGTAGCGCAGGTGCGCGTTGAGCTCTACACAAAGATCATTGCTGAAGCAGAAAACCTTCTCTCTCTATTGCTTGGCGAACCTTCTCATAACATTGCACGTGGAGCGCCTCTTGACCAACTTAGCATGCCTGCCTCAATTCCTGCCGAAGCACCTGCCGATATCATCTGTATGCGTCCCGATGTGCAGCAAATGGAACACAAGTTGATGGCAGCAAATGCCAATATCGGTGTTGCACGCGCTAAGTTCTTGCCTAAGATTATGGCAGACGGATCGTGGGGGTCGGAGGCGAGCCGTTGGACCGACTTTTTGCGGACGCCTGCTACTGTCTGGTCATGGGGAGGAGATTTTGTGCAGCAGATCTTCACCGGTGGCCGTCTTATCAGCAATTTACGACTCTCGCAGGCTAAAAAGAAAGAAGCGATTTATGAATATGCGCAAACGCTACTCAATGGTGTGCGGGAAGTGAATGATGCTCTTATTGCGCACAAAATTGCGCTTGAGACTGAAAAGACACAAAAGGCGCGCGTCGAAGCGCTCGCGCAATACCGCTACCTCTCTTACTTACGCTACCAAGAGGGGGAAAACGACTACCTCACATTCCTCGATGCAGAAAGACACCTCTTCCAAGGACAACTCGACTATGAAGATGCAAAGGGAAACAGTTTCTACACATTGACCGCGATTTTTGAATCTCTTGGCTCAAGCTGGTATCCCCCAGAAAAGCCGAACTATTGAATCGATTTGACTAGATGGTGTCGTCAAATTTTCTCCTTTGTCAGCCGGATCTTTTCTGCCAAAATGCACCTTCGCAACCTCGGAAGTAGCGCTTTGGCTACTCCCTTCGCTTTCGATTGCGCATTTTGCCTAGATGGTGTCGTCAAATTTTCTCCTTTGTCAGCCGGATCTTTTCTGCCAAAATGCGCCCTCGCAACCTCGGAAGTAGCGCTTTGGCTACTCCCTTCGCTTTCGATTGCGCATTTTGCCTAGATGGTGTCGTCAAATTTTCTCCTTTGTCAGCCGGATCTTTTCTGCCAAAATGCGCCCTCGCAACCTCGGAAGTAGCGCTTTGGCTACTCCCTTCGCTTTCGATTGCGCATTTTGCCTAGAAAATCTCTCGCCTCACAAAGGAGAAAATTTGACGACACCATCTAGAAAATCTCTCGCCTCACAAAGGAGAAAATTTGACGACACCATCTAGAAAATCTCTCGCCTCACAAAGGAGAAAATTTGACGACACCATCTATATCATAGACGGTCATTCAAAATCTCTTCTCGCATCTCTTCCATCCACCTCACCATAAAGTGGAGGTTGTGGATAGAGGCAAGGACAAGAGAGGTGACCTCTTTTGCTTTGAAGAGGTGGTGTAGATAGGCGAGAGTGTATTTTTCACAAGTGGGGCAAGTACACCCCTTTTCGATTGGGTCAAACTTTGTCTTATATTTTGTTTGGTTGATTTTTACACCTCCCTCTTTTGTGAGGAGGAGGCCGTGCCGCGCTGCCTTTGTTGGGTAAGAGCTGTCGAAGGTATCGATGCCGAGGGGGATGAGTTCGCGCAAAGAGGCTAGGTCGCCAATGCCAAGAAGGTGATTGGGTTTGTCGTCAGGGAGGTGGGGGCGGGTAGTGGAGATGACATCATAGAGCTCTTTCTTATTCTTCCCAACACTACCTCCAATTGCATAGCCGTCAAACGGCTCTTTTGTGAGTACCTCACAGCTCTCTTTTCGCAAAGCTGGGTCGATGCCGCCGTGAATGACGGCGTAGATCCGTTGCTTTTGTGGATTTTCGAGGTGCTTTTTAAGCGAGCGAATTTCCCATCTATGTGTGCGTTCAAGCGATTTTTTTAGCGCCCTTTCTTCAATGTGGTAAGGAGGGAGCTCGTCAAAGGGGATGATGATGTCAGCGCCAAGATCCTTTTGAGCCTGAATTGAGCTTTCAGGGGTAAGGAGAATTTTTTTTCCATCGCGGTATGAACGAAAGAGAACGCCCTCCTCTGTGATCTTCATTACAGAGCCGTCATGTTGCTTCTTTCCCTTAGATTTAATTTCATTGTGCACAGAGCCGTAAGCGAGGCTAAAAACTTGAAACCCTCCAGAATCCGTAATGAGAGGTTGCTTTCTGTTGATGAATTTGTGCAGCCCACCTGCTTGTTTGACTATCTCTGTGCCTGGCTGAACTAGGAGGTGATAGGTGTTGCAAAACATAAGCTGCAAGCCTATTTTGTCGACAAGATCGTTGTTCATTGCTTTCAGCGTGCCATTGGTGCCAACGGCAACAAAATTGGGCGTGTCGATGATGCCATGTTCGGTGTGTATGCGCCCCACTCGGGCACGACTTTTTTTCGACTGATAGATGAGCTCAAACATGAACAACCCTCTTGGATAGGGAGATAAAAGGGGTTTGGAGTGCAATCACAACTCCTTTGATGACAAGAGAAAAGAAGATCACGTGCCAAGGTGACTCCACAATGCCCCAAAGACCTAGGAAGGTAAAGAGCGCTGTATCGAGTGTTTGTGAGAGCAAAAGCGTTCCTGTTGTACGGAGCACAAGAAAGCGTCCGTGCGTCTTCTCTCGTAGATAAGAAAAAAAAGAGAGATCAATCGTCTGTACGATGAGAAAAGTAGCAAGTGAAGCGAAGAGTAGACGAGGAAGTGGAGAAAGGAGAGTTTCGTAATCGGGTCCGGTTCCTTGGTAGAGAAGGTGGCAACGGGAGAGAAGCAAAAAGGCAAGCGTTGAGATAAAAATGATTTTTACCATACGCTTGGCAAATGTGCGCCCATAAAATTCTTGAATTAAATTTAGTGTCAAGAGATATCCTACACTCAATGCTTCGCTTGCAGTCACATGGAGTCTAAAAAGCTCAACTTGTTTGAGGACAAAAAGATTCATTGAAACTGCTAAAAGAGCGAGCCAAGCGCAAGCAGCCTCTCTTCCCAACCTCAACATTCCTAGGGAGAGTAGAGAAACAACAGTGACGTAAAGAAAAAGGATAACTACATTGAACATGCCGGCGGCAAGTATACCGCAAAAGAATAAAACTCTCATCATGAAATTTGGGAGTGGGGTTTTGAAGAATCCTAAGAGTTTTTCAAAAATTGCTGAGATAGTACCACCTGGCAGCGTAGTGGTTTTAAGCGCTCTTGCAGGCGTGACTGATCAGCTCATCGATTTGGCTTTGGAGGTGCATCCTAGTCCTCCCCGCAGAGAGCTCGACATGTTGGTGAGTGTGGGAGAGAGGATCAGTATTGCTCTTTTTGCCATGGCACTTGATCGACAGGGAAAGGTAGGTGTGAGCTTTACGGGGAGTCAGTCAGGAATCATCACCACTTCGGATCACACTGAAGCGCGCATTTTAGATGTGCGTCCAACCCGCCTCATTTCAGCTTTGAGCGCAGAAAAGGTGGTGATTGTCGCAGGATTTCAAGGAGTTTCACTGGAAAAAGAGATCACGACATTAGGACGGGGCGGCTCTGACACATCTGCCGTTGCTTTGGGAGTGGCGCTCAACGCTGAAAAAGTGATCTTCTACAAAGATGTGCCTGGCATTTTTTCTCATCACCCAAAAGATAAAGGGGCTAAGAGAATGAGCGCTTTGACTTATGAAGAGGCACTCACAATTGTGCAACGCACAGGAAATGTTTTGCATCCACGCGCACTTCAACTTGCGGCGCAAAATGGGCTTCCACTCCACGTGCGTAGCCTCAATGAGGAGGGGACTGAAATTTCGACGATGATGGAGAGAACAAAACCACAGTATGAAGAACCACTATCCGCAGATTGCTACGCCCTTTGATTCTGGGAAGAATTCCTATTCGGTGAAAGCTGTTGAGCGCATGCTCATGCATATGTTTCCGCCCACCTTTTTTCTTGGTGAGGAACACTTTCGAGACTTCCTTCCCGCCGTATGTTGGACTCCTTTGTGTGAGGTGCCGTTTCACATTTCTTTCTTCTTATGCGCTCCTTTTCGGCAAGGAGCGTACCGCTTCTTCTATGAGATGATTAGCCATTGGCTTATTCCAGGGAGGCGGCTCAATGTGTTGCTACAGTGCGCTGTCGATTTTACACTGCCACAAGTGGGGTCTGAGCTCTATCTTAGTGGGGAGATCATGATTGAGGTGCGGACAAAAAAAGAACTCGAACTTTTGGAAAAAAATCTTCCTATTGTCGAGCGGGAGATTTTGCTTGGGATCCATTCTCCCTATCATGCGACGCGTCTTTTGGAAACAAAGGGGCTTTCACATGACAATAAGGTAACACTCATTCAGGAAAATATCATTTCGCTCATTCAGCATCGCCCCGATGAGTTCGACTTGGATGTGCTTTCCCATATGCAGCACTTTCTTGTGCATTGCACGGAGGCATTTAAACAGCAGCGAACCTTCCGCCACCTCAGCAAGCTGATCTGTGTCCACTACTTGTTCAAAAGAGCGCTGCAACGCGCATTAACCAACTTTCCAGATAGACGCTACATCAGCACAAAGCTTTTGCGTACAAATGTGAATGGGCGGCGCGTTTTAGGGATTGCGATTGGTGTCAGCTTTCTCAAAGACAACGAGATTTTGCTTTCCCGTCACATCTTACACGCGATCAACTCACTTATTCCTAAAGTACAGATGGTGGAGGGGTCGTATGTCTCAGAACAACACGAGTTAATGTATCTTGAGATAGAGCGAAAAGGAGGAATCACCTTAGACGATGAGCGCACCCTAAAAAGGGAACTCCACTCAGAGATAAAAAACTGCATCGAGACGCGTCTCAATCCCATCTTTATGTCGCAAAATGAAGAGGAGATCATGAGAGACATCGTAACGCTATCAGGGCAACTCCGTTTTGTGCGTGACCTGCCGCAAGTGATCATCAACTTCAACGAGCAGTCAGAAGAGAAGCTCGAATTTTTGGTGATCTGCTTGAGTTTAAAGCCGATTTTGCGCCATTTACAGCAGAAAGCCTCTTTCCTTGAATGCCAAATCAACCGGGTGAAAACCGTCGGAAGTTTGCGCAAGAAATACCCAAAGCACGCCACCGTTTTCCGTTTGTTCATCTTAAAAAGCTCCTTTTTGCGTCAAGACCATAGCGTCGACCTCAACAAGGCGCGCAGAGAAGTTGCAAAAGAGCTCAAGCGGATTATTGGTGAGTTTCGTGACTACAACGGCGGCATTCTCTCCAAGGAGACAGAACTTTTCACCCAGCTGAGTGAACTTTTGCAAGAGGTAGCGCAAGATAATGCCTTCATTCTTGAAGAATTTTTCTACAATATTGAGCCTGTCGTTATGCGCAGCATATTGCCAGCAGAAGTGCTTCAAAAACTTTTTCTTATGCTCATAGATACCGAAGTATATGAAAATTATTCAATTAGAATTGAAGAGGATGATGACTTCTACGCTGTCATCTCTGCTTCTGATCCCTCATTTCAAAAAGAAATTGCTGAGCTTACCGACTCTCTTGACGCGGCAACCTGCTTTTTGAAATCAACAGCCTCCCCCACTTTTTGTCTTGTTTGGCGAGGGCCTTCTAAGGAGCAGGCGGTTGAACTACGGCTGAAACTAGAGCAAACGATGACGAATTGGATGGCAATAAATCATTGATTTTAATATTATTATACCCTTCATTCAGGGAGGATAAGGATGGAATATTGTAAATGTTCAAATTTAACTGTTGCTGACGCCCGTTGTTATCAAGCACAGGGGCTCTTCTTTCTTGGCGCTACAGCTGCTCTTGTTGTTTTTGCAGCACTCTGTGCATCGGGCACGATTGCTGGGCATCAAAACTATAAAATAGCAGTGATTTGTGGTGTGACGGCTCTAGTAGCAGCAGTCGCAGCTGCAATCTTACTTACTAGGGAGCCGGAGAGGTCATAATGCAGTGTGGAAATTGTTGTGGGGCGCAACAGCCCGGACAGATTGTTGCAGGAATAGCTAGTGTGGTGGTGGCAGTAGCTTTGGTCGTACTTACCGCTTTTGTGGCAAAGCAGGCGATTGGAACAGCTCAAGTTGGTCTAGGGGGAACATTAACTCTCTCACTTATTGCGCTTGCAATGGCATCGGTAGGAGGTGCTCTGCTTGCGCATGGGGCTCAAAATGCACCAAAGGTCGTAGAAGAATAAAAAAAGAAGCTTGACATCTGATAGGGCTTTCATGAAGATCCAAATCTAGGATGAATAGAAAGCACCAAATCATATACGTCATTTTGCTCTCTGTTGGGTTGTTACTCATTACTACCCTCTTTTTCTGGAGCAACAAAATTTCTGTCATACACCCCGATGGGTTGATTGCGATTAAAGAGCGTAACATCTTAGTTTTTGCTACGCTTCTCATGTTGATCGTAGTGATTCCTGTTTTTGTACTCACTTTTGTCTTTGCATGGCGCTACCACAAAGACAACAACAAAGCCAACTACGCCCCTGATTGGGACAATAACTGGTTTTTAGAGGTGTTGTGGTGGGGCGTTCCCTTTGTGATCATTGCTATTTTATCTGTGATCACTTGGAGGGAGACGCATAAGCTCGATCCTTACAAATCTATTGCCTCAACAAATAAGCCTGTCACCATTGAGGTGGTGGCGCTTAACTGGAAGTGGCTTTTTCTCTATCCAGACCATGGCGTCGCTTCGGTCAATTATTTCCAATTCCCGACAGATACACCGATCAACTTTGTAATCACAGCTGAAGCGCCGATGAACTCGTTTTGGATTCCCTCGCTCAGTGGGCAAATCTTCGCGATGCCCAAGATGCGCACTGAGCTGCACATCATGTCTGACAAAGAGGGGAAATTCCGTGGCTCATCAGCCAACTTGAGCGGGAAGGGATTTGCAGGAATGAATTTCACTGCTGAAGCGGTCTCAGAGAGCGATTTCCAAAAGTGGCTCAAAGAGGGGAGGCGTTCGCACGATCAGCTCGACTGGAGATCATACAAGAAGCTAGCTGAGCCAAGCGAGTATGTACCACCTCATATATATCGGCTTAGAGATGTAACGTTGTTTGACCAG
This sequence comes from Chlamydiales bacterium, assembly GCA_024233495.1. Lineage (GTDB taxonomy): Bacteria > Chlamydiota > Chlamydiia > Chlamydiales > JAAKFR01 > JACKPM01. Next base: position 14,849 of record JACKPM010000006.1, on the reverse strand, counting down.
ATTATCGAACAATATTTAAAACCCCGCGAGGATGCAGATGTCTAACCCCTTTCTTGGACGCCTCACAACTGAAGTGTTGAAGCACGATCCCATTGAGTATGGGGCGGGTGTCTCTATGGGGCTTGTCGCTGTTCTTTTAGTTTGTCTCCTCACTTACAAGAAGAAGTGGACGTGGTTATGGAAGGATTGGCTCTGCTCGGTTGATGCGAAAAAGATTGGGGTGATGTACCTTGTTGTGGCAGGCCTTATGTTAGTTAAGGGGCTCATCGACGCCTTCATGATGCGTGCACAACAGGCGATGGCAGTTGGGGAGTCGCAAGGCTATTTGGGCGCCGAGCACTTCCAGCAAATCTTTACCGCTCACGGCACCACAATGATCTTCTTTGTGGGAATGGGAATTGTTTTTGCCCTCTTCAACCTTGTGATTCCACTCCAGATAGGAGCGCGTGATGTCGCCTTTCCTTTTCTCAACTCTGTGAGCTTCTGGCTCTTTGCTATGGGAGCCGTCTTTGTCAACCTCTCCCTTGTTGTAGGAAGTTTTTCGGGCACAGGCTGGCTTGCTTATCCACCACTCTCTGGTTTGGAATATAGCCCTGCCGAAGGAGTGGACTACTGGATCTGGAGTGTGCAGATTGCCGGTCTAGGGAGTTTGTTTTCAGGGATTAACTTCCTTGTCACTACACTGCGCATGCGTGCTCCTGGTATGACCATGATGAAGATGCCGATTTTTGTGTGGAGTTGCTTAGCTTCCATGATCTTGATCATGTTTGCTTTCCCTATTTTGACTGCAACGCTTGGGTTGCTCACTCTAGACCGCACCATGGGCATGCACTTTTTCACCTCAGAGGCAGGTGGAAATCCCATGCTCTATGTCAACTTGATTTGGGCGTGGGGACACCCTGAAGTCTATATCTTGATCCTACCCATATTTGGAGTCTTTTCAGAGATTGTGGCAACGTTTTCTCATAAGCGTCTTTTTGGTTATGTCTCAATGGTTTGGGCAATTGTTGCAATCACCTTTCTCTCCTTTATCGTGTGGCTCCACCACTTTTTCACCATGGGAGCAACACCTGCGATCAATGGCTTCTTTGGCATTATGACCATGGCCATTGCAGTACCCACCGGGGTAAAAGTGTTCAACTGGCTCTTCACACAGTGCCGCGGTCACCTCGTCTTCAAGACGCCGATGTTGTGGTTTTTAGCATTTGTGCTGATTTTCACTGTTGGAGGACTCGCGGGCGTATTGCTTTCCATTCCACCTGTTGATTTTCAGATGCACAACAGCCTCTTTTTAGTAGCCCATTTTCATTCAGTCATCATTGGTGGTGTGGTATTTGGCTTCTTTTCGGCCTATACCTATTGGTTTCCGAAGATTGCCGGTTTCAAGCTCGATGAGCGGTTGGGGCAGTGGGCATTTTGGCTTTGGTTTGGTGGCTTTATGCTCGCGTTTATGCCGCTCTACATTTTGGGCTTGATGGGTGCAACGCGCCGTCTCAATCACTATGAAGCCTCAACGGGTTGGCAGCCACTTTTCATCATCGCTGCATGTGGTGGTGCCGTGATTGCGTGTGGCCTAGCCGTGCAGGTGTTGCAGCTTGTTTTGAGCATCAAAAATCGGGAGAAGTACCGCGATACGACAGGGGATCCGTGGGATGGACGCACGCTTGAGTGGTCGGTCTCATCTCCCCCTCCCTTCTACAATTTTGCGGTGACGCCCACAGTGCACGACAGAGATGACTGGTGGGAGAAAAAACATAAGCGAAAAGAGAAGCCTGTTTACAAAGATATTCACATGCCAAAAGATACGCCAATGGGCTTCTTTATCTCCTGTTTTGCCTTTGCGATTGGTTTTGGCTTTATTTGGCAGATGTGGTGGCTTCTACCAGTTGGCCTTGCAGGTGTGATCATCTGCATGATGATTCGTCTTGCACAAGAGAATGTGGAGTATACGTTGACCGCACAAGAGTTGGAGAGGTATGAGCAAAGCAATCGTAACTGACCACGCACACTACAACCGCGTTCTTTTCGGTTTTTGGGTCTACCTCATGACTGACTGTGTGCTTTTTGGCACGCTCTTCGCCACTTACATCGTCTTGCATAGCCACGCATTTATGGGGCCCACAACACAGGAGCTCTTTTCGCTGCCACTCGCTCTTTGGGAGACGCTTGTTCTTCTTACTAGTAGCTTTACCTGTGGTCTCTCTCGTCTTGCTGCACATTATAAGAAGAGAGGGAAAGTGCTCTTTTGGCTCGCACTCACTTTCATTTTAGGTGCTGCCTTTTTGTGGATGGAAATCACCGAGTTTACGCACTTTGTGCAAGAGGGGAACAGCTGGGCTAAAAGCGCCTTCCTCTCCTCTTACTTCACGCTTGTAGCGACACACGGCTGCCACATCACAGTGGGAATGATCTGGATGATTTTTTCAGGGTGGCTCATCGCCAAGCAGGGAATCACCTCAAACAACTTTAGGCGGCTCACCTGTTTTGGCCTTTTTTGGCACTTCTTAGATATTGTCTGGATCTTCATCTTCTCCGTTGTCTACCTCATGGGGGTTCTATGAAAGAGCATGAACAAGAAGAAGAGTGGGAAGGAAGTCTCTCATCTTATTGGATTGGGTATGGCCTCTCCCTATTTTTTACCCTCACAGCGTTTTATCTTGTGTGGGCAAAAAAAGTGGATGGACCCTCTTTCATTCTCGTTTTGGCTCTTGCGCAATTTGTCACACAGCTCATTTTTTTCCTTCACCTTGGGCAAGAGTCGAAAAAGCACTGGAACCTTATTCTCTTCGGTTTCATGCTTCTTGTTGTTGCGATTGTGGTGCTAGGAACACTTTGGATCATGTTTGGACTCAAACATAGGGTGATGCCTTGGATGCACTAAAAACGTATACGCTTCTCACAAAGCCTGGCATTATTTTGGGCAATGTGATCACCATTGCAGGAGGCTTTGCTCTTGCAGCTACCTACTTCGCTCCCTTTCTCTTCCTGTGCACACTTTGCGGTCTCTCATTTCTTATCGCTTCCTCCTGCATTTTGAATAACTATATTGATCGCAATCTAGACAAGTTGATGGAGCGCACCAAAAACCGTCCATTCGCGCTTGGGACAATTTCTGTTTCAAAGGCGCTACTTCTCTCTGCTGCTCTTGGCGCCTTAGGTTTTCTCTTTTTACTCGCGACTAACACGCTCACGATTTGCATCGCCCTTTTTGGTTATGTGAGCTACATTATTCTCTACGGCTTTTTTAAAAGAAGAACGCACTACGGCACCCTTGTTGGGAGTCTAGCTGGTGCTGTGCCTCCTGTAGTGGGTTATTGCGCCATGAGTGGAAGGCTTGACATTTACGCTCTCTCACTCTTTGCTCTCTTGATTGTATGGCAAATGCCCCACTTCTTTGCGATTGCCCTTTTCCGCCTCAATGACTATAAGCAGGCGGGGCTTCCTGTCCATCCCATCCAAAAGGGGATTCAAGCGACCAAGATGCAAATGATTCTCTATGTGGCGCTCTTCATGCTGCTCGGGCTCTCTCTTGCACCACAAGTAAGTCGCATCTATCTTGTTGCAACTCTCGTTTTCTCAACCCTTTGGCTCTTTACAGCGTTTAAAGGGCTAAAGGATAAAGAGACAGAAAAGTGGGCAAAGAAGATGTTCTTGATCTCTCTATGGACCGTCACAGCGATGTTTGTAGCCATGCTCATTCCTCAGTAGTCCTTGTGTTCTAGATGAGATTATCATCAGAGAAAATCTTATGACAACTCCATCTAAGTCATTTATAATAAGAGTTTAGCGCATCACCACTGCTTGGTGATGGCTTCAATTTCTTTCCCATTTGGCTGTGTTTCCAAAGTCCGAGCGTAATATGAGGTTTCGTTCCTTAAACTAGCGCGCCGAGGCATCACTAGCTCTGGCTGCGTTCACCCGAAAGGGTCGTGGCTTTGCCGCTATCGTAAAAGGGGAAAAGACTCAATTCACTCCCAGATTTTGGAAACACAGCTGTTCAAATGCCTCAGGATCGTAGGCATGAACCCTAATTGTGTGGTCGGAAGATGCTGAGAGGATTTTCCCATCAGGAGTAAGCGCTATAGAGTTGACCCAGCTTGTATGTCCTCTTAAGCAAGCAATTTGCTTTCCAGTTTCACTATCCCAAATCCTAATTGTACTGTCGCTAGATGCCGAGATGATTTTTGTCCCATCAGGAGTAACGATTACAGATTTGACCCAGCCTTCATGTCCTCTTAAGCAAGCAATCTCTTGCCCAGTTATATCCAAAATCCTAATTGTGCAGTCGTCAGATCCCGAGATGATTTTTGTCCCATCAGGAGTAACAGCTAAAGAGTGGACCTTTCCTTCATGTCCACTAAAGCAAGCAATTTGCTCCCTAGTTTCACTATCCAAAATCCTAATTGTGCTGTCGTTAGATCCCGAGATGATTTTTGTCCCATCAGGAGTAACAGCTACAGAGCAGACTCTTCCTGTATATCCTTTTAAGTAAGCAATCTCTTGCCCAGTTACTTCCAAAATCTTAATTGTATTTTCCTCAGATGTTAAGATGATTTTTGTCCCATCAGGAGTAACTGCTACAGAGCGGACCCTTCCTGTGCGTACTATTAAGCAAGCAATTTGTTCTCCATTTTCACTATTCCAAATCCTAATTGTGCCGTCGGCAGATCCCGAGATGATTTTTGTCCCATCAGGAGTAACGGCTATAGAGCGGACCCTTCCTTCATGTCCACTAAAGCAAGCAAGTTGCTTCCCAATTACATCCAAAATCCTAATTGTGCCGTCGACAGATCCTGAGATGATTTTCCAATCAGGAGTAACAACTAAGCAGAGGGCTGGGCTTGTATGCTGCACAAGCGAAGTTGTTGATATGATCTTCCCAAGCTGGCCTCTATTTATTAAAAGCTGTAATTGACAGAAGTACTGATGAGCTGCACCTCGTTGAGAGTCTAACCTTGTTGGGTATGGTCCCATCCATGCTCTTTCAAATAGAAGTCTCCAAACAGGTAGACTCTTAACTATCCAGAGAAATCGTCTGTTAACGCCCATGAGCTCCACTATTTTTGACAGGGCACAACGATTAAAAATTTTTGCAATAACTTCATCGGGAAGAGATTCAAAAGGATCAACTGAATTTCCCTCACAAGAAGCATTTGCTGAGGCAGAGATCGAACCAAGGGAGCTCATATAGTGTATTCTAGAATAACGCATTGAAAAAAAGAAAAAACATTCCGGCTGTGTTTCCAAAGTCCGAGCGTAATACGAGGTTTCGTTCCTTAAACTAGCGCGCCAAGGCACCGCTAGCTCTGGCTGCGTTCACCCGAAAGGGTCGTGGCTTTGCCGCTATCGTAAAAGGGGAAAAGGTTCAATTCACTCCCAGACTTTGGAAACACAGCCAGTGAGGATAAAATCAGCCAAAAGACTTCCAGAGATTGACTTATTCAACAATGCACCAAAGATGGACTTATTCAATATAATCAGTTATTATCAATTGCTCGCGCCTACCTTGGCTCTCAGTACTGCTCTTTTTGTGCTGATCAGACCAGGGTTTTGTACATTATATCCTAAGCTAGCAGGAGCTGGGTGGGGTAGTTCTCACAGCAATAGCTGGCTTAGGTTTAATTGTTATTTTGATAAAAATTGTTTTAAAAAATAGACTTAACTCTCTTTTTCAAGGAGGCAGAATTTGACTTTTGTTGCTGTAGATAGTGCTGACCAATTTCATGCAGAAGTTCCTGAGCCTAAAATTCTTGATTTAATTCGGAAGGAAAAATTAGGTGAGCGTTTTTTTAAAGCATTACAAGCTTACTCTCCTCAAAATCCATTTATTCCTAAAAGTTTGGCTGTTCTTGTCTATCAGCAACTGCTTTCAAATATGACCGCTGATGAGATAGTAGCATTCTTGACAAGACCAAATACGCCGCCAGTTGAAGAGACGGCAACGCCGCTGGAGAGAGATATGTCCAAAATGCACGAAATAGCCGTGAAAACGGCACTCTTGTACGCCCTGTGCATCATGGGCGTGATCAACAGGTTGTGGCTGCAAAGAATCCCAGTACCGCAGGTCCAGCTTTGCCATAATGACTAAACAACCTCTATTGGATCAAGCAACTTCATTGTTTTCATGCGCTTACTTGCTTTAACTCCTGATGGTGATGCAAACTTGGTGAATGCTCTGCATTGTTGCCATGGGGGAATTTAGTTGTTGTTCAAGCCTCTTAGCCGGTGATAAAGTCAGCGAGGCTATGGTGGGGCGGTAGATGCGGATGGGTGGACTGCGCTGCATTATGCTGCTGCAGGGGGGATTTAGCTGTTGTTCAAGCTTTCTTGCTCATCCCAAAGCTTTCCATGAGGCCATGGTGGGGCGGTAGGTAGACGGTGACTGCTCTGCATTGCGCTGTTATAGAGATTTAGCTGTTGTTCAAGCTTTCTTGCTCATCCTAAAGTCGGCGAGGCTATGGTGGGGGCGACAGATTTGGAAGGGTGGACTGTGCTGCATTGTGCTGTTGAAAAGGGTGATGCAGAAATGGTTAGAGCTCTTCTTAGCAGTGATAAAGTCAACGAGGCTATGGTGCGGGCGGCAGATGAGCATAGGCGGACTGCTCTGCATCGTGCTGTTGAAAAGGGAGATGCAGAAATGGTTAGAGCTTTCCTCGCTGATCCTAGAGTCGACGAGGCTATGGTGCGGGCGGTAGATGAGGATGGGTGGACTGTGCTTCATTTTTCTGCTTTTTATGGACATCCAGAAATGGTTAGAGCTCTTCTTAGCAGTGATAAAGTCAGCGAGGCTATGGTGCGGGCGGCAGATAATTTTGGGAGGACTGTTCTGCATTTAGCTGTTAAAAAGGGAGATGCAGAAATGGTTAGAGCACTTCTTAGCAGTGATAAAGTCATGAGGCTATGTGCACGCAGATGAGGATGGTACCCAGCTGCATTGTGCTGTTAAAAAGGGAGATGCAGAAATGGTTAGAGCTCTTCTTAGCAGTGATAAAGTCAGCGAGGCTATGGTGCACGCGGTAGATGAGGATGGGTGGACTGTGCTGCATTGTGCTGTTGAAAAGGGAGATGCAGAAATGGTTAGAGCTCTTCTTAGCAGTGATAAAGTCAGCGAGGCTATGGTGCACGCGGTAGATGAGGATGGGTGGACTGTGCTGCATTGTGCTGTTGAAAAGGGAGATGCAGAAATGGTTAGAGCTCTTCTTAGCAGTGATAAAGTCAGCGAGGCTATGGTGGGGGCGGTAGATGAGGATGGGTGGACTGTGCTGCATTGTGCTGTTGAAAAGGGAGATGCAGAAATGGTTAGAGCACTTCTTAGCAGTGATAAAGTCAGCGAGGCTATGGTGGGGGCGGCTGATTTGGAGGGGAGGACTGCGCTGCATTATGCTGCTTATTATGGACATACAGAAACTGCTAGAGCTCTTCTTAGCAGTGATAAAGTGAATTTGGCAATGGCAAATGCAGTAGATAAAAAGGGAAAGAGCCCGCGGGATTTGGCTTGGTTGTATCCAAATATTTTGAAGTTCTTGACTGATCTTTCATAGTCCTAGAAGTATAGATGGTGTCGTCAAATTTTTTCCTTTGTCTGCCAGATCTTTTCTGCCAAAATGCGCCCTCGCAACCTCGGAAGTAGCGCTTTGGCTACTCCCTTCGCTTTCGATTGCGCATTTTGCCTAGAAAATCTCTCGCCTCACAAAGGAGAAAATTTGACGACACTATCTAGTCAAATCTGTTGAAAATTTTAAAAATCCATGATGCCTTTCAGGGGATGGCGAGCAGTCGCAGCCTGCTCAGCCTCCCCTGAAAGGCGTCGCGGCTTTGCCTTGATGAATGAAGGGTTTTTCAATTACACTTCCTCTCGGACTTTGGAAACACAGTCGTCAGTATAGACAAATCTGTAGAAATCTTAACCGTTAGCTTTCAATAATGGGTGTTTGCAAAAATGTGCGCCATCGATTTCAAAATAAACCAGATATCAGAATGCTTTAGATCACTAAATTGCGACAGCTTTGATGCACGCCAATGTATTTCTGCAATTTAGCATTGGCAAAATTCCCTTGTTTTTGGCAGCCTAAATCCTGTATATTTCGCGCATGGTTTACAGGGGCGAGACACCAGCTTTAACAGCAAGACACATCCGTGATGTGTTGCCCCGAGTGATGCGTAATATTGGGAAAGTCTATTCAGACCGCCCTGATTTGGTTTTAAAAGCGTGGCCAGAGATAGTTGGGAGTAAGCTCGCTCCGATGACTCGTGCCATTTCTTTTATCGATGGTATTTTGGTCGTACATGTCAAAAATTCTACTCTACACAGTCTTCTTGTACAGCACGATCGACCCAGAATCTTAAAGAGTTTGCGCTCAAAATTTCCTAAAACAACAATCAAAAGTGTGGTTTTCCGGCTAGAATGATGGACACAGAAGAAGAGACAAAGAAAAAGAAGTACGATGCGAGTGCGATTACTGTTCTAGAGGGACTACAGGCGGTGCGAGAGCGCCCCGGTATGTACATCGGAGATACTGGTGAGAGCGGTCTACACCACATGGTATATGAGGTTGTCGACAACAGTATCGACGAGGCAATGGCTGGCTACTGCAGCCGCATTTTGGTTTCTGTCAATAAAGATGGAAGTGTCACAGTTGAAGATGATGGGCGCGGCATCCCTGTCGGTTTGCATGAGAAGGAATCGCAGAAGCGTGGGCGTGATGTTACAGCTTTAGAAGTTGTAATGACTGTGTTGCACGCGGGTGGTAAGTTCGACAAAGATACGTACAAGGTTTCCGGCGGTTTGCACGGGGTAGGGGTTTCTTGTGTGAATGCTCTTTCGTCTAAGTTTGTAGTTGAAGTGTTTAAAGATGGCGAAATTCACGCAATGGAGTTTTCTCAAGGACATCCAAAAGGTCCACTTGAAGTAAAAGGGAAGACAGAGAAGAGGGGAACAAGAGTCACTTTTTGGCCTGATGCAACGCTTTTCTCAGTGACCGAGTTTGATTCAGACATTTTGTCGCGCCGTTTGCGCGAACTCGCCTTCTTGAATCGCGGCATTGACATTCGCTTTTCTGACGAGCGTGATGAAGAGCGGGGTAACACTCAGTTCTGCTACGAAGGGGGCATTGTCTCTTTCGTCTCGTATTTGAATGAGAACAAAGAGCCACTCTTTCCTGATCCTGTCTATTTTAGAGGAGCACGTGAGGGAGATGACGGCCCAATCGAGTTTGAAGTGTCGATGCAGTGGAACGGCACTTATAAGGAATCGATCTTATCCTATGCGAACAACATTCCTACAAGACAGGGGGGGACGCATCTAACAGGCTTCTCTACAGCGCTTACCCGAGTGCTAAACACTTATGTGAAAGCGAATAAGATGCTGAAAAGCGATAAGATTTCACTCACAGGCGAGGACATGCGTGAGGGACTCACCGCTGTAATTTCTGTAAAAGTGCCCAATCCGCAGTTCGAGGGACAGACTAAACAGAAGCTTGGGAATGGCGATGTAGGCTCAATCGTTCAACAGATTGTAGGTGAAGAGCTTTCGATCTATTTGGGTGAGAATCCGCAAATTGCGCGCTCTGTTGTAGACAAGGTGATTATTGCTGCTCAGGCACGAGAAGCTGCTAAGAAGGCACGCGAATTGACGCACAGAAAGACGGCTCTTGACAGTGCTCGTTTGCCCGGAAAGTTGATCGACTGTTCAGAGCGCGATCCAGAGAAGTGTGAGATCTACATTGTAGAGGGGGACTCTGCGGGTGGATCGGCGAAGATGGGGCGGGACCGCCGCTTCCAGGCGATTTTGCCGATTCGCGGTAAGATTTTGAACGTAGAAAAGGCGCGTTTGCAAAAAGTGTTCCAAAACCAAGAGGTGGGCAAGATGATTGCAGCTCTTGGGTGTGGAATTGGTGAGGAGGCGTTTGATCTTGCAAAGTTGCGCTACCACCGCATCATCATCATGACGGATGCTGACGTCGACGGCTCACACATCCGCACTCTTTTGCTCACCTTCTTCTATAGACACATGCCCGCACTTATAGAAAATAACTTCATCTATATTGCGCAACCTCCTCTTTTTAAGGTGACAAGGAAGAAGAAGAGTCGGTACTTAAAGAGTGAAAAAGAGATGGATGACTTCTTGCTTGAGCAAGGTGTGCACGACATTGTGCTTCACTTGATTGAGGAAGATCGGAAACTTGAAGAGGCAGAGACGGATCGTGTTGTTGAACTGATTCGTGATATTGAAACATTTATCCAGTCTGTTGAGCGTAAGGCAATTCCGTTTAGAGAATTTCTGGATTCGAAAAATGAGAAAGGCGCATATCCACGTTATGTAGTGAATCAAGACAACTTGGTTTACTCGGAGGATGAGTTTTTAGAGATTGCGCGCATCTATGAAGAGGATCAAAGGGAGGTGCATGAAGCAGAGCTTGCAAAAGTTCCTGAAGAGGAGCAAACGGAGCAGCTCAAGAGTTTTCGCCCAAAGCCGCTCTCTTACGTTGAGCTGTACAAGGAGGAAAATTTCCTCAAACTGGTTGAGCGTTTGCTCGAGTTTGGCTTTCAGCTAGATGACTATTTGATTGCAAATAAGAAGCTGATGGAAGTGTATGAAAACGACCAGCTTGTTCAAGAGTGTTTTACCTTGAAAGAAGCTATCGACTTTTTGCGACAGCATGGGCGCAAAGGAGTAGAGATACAGCGTTACAAAGGCTTGGGTGAGATGAATGCCGACCAGCTTTGGGAGACCACGATGGATCCAGAGAAGCGCACGTTGGTCAAGGTGGCTTTGCCCGATGCAATTGCGGCCGATCACATGTTCACCATGTTAATGGGAGAGGATGTGCCGCCTCGTCGCGCCTTCATCGAAAACCACGCGCTATCAGTGAAGAATTTAGATATCTAGAAATATTAGAGAACGTTCATGACATTCAATAGAGAAAACGAAATCATCATCAACCGCAATCTCGAAGATGAGATGAAAGAGAGCTACCTTCGCTACTCAATGTCGGTCATCATTTCGAGAGCGCTTCCCGATGTACGTGACGGGTTAAAGCCTTCACAGCGCCGCATTTTGTTTGCGATGCGGCAGTTGAATTTGAGTCCTGGGGCAAAGCACAGGAAGTGCGCGAAGATTTGTGGTGACACATCTGGGGACTACCACCCTCACGGAGAGCAGGTGATTTATCCCACTCTTGTGCGGATGGCACAAGATTGGGCGATGCGCTACCCTCTTGTCGATGGACAGGGAAACTTTGGCTCGATTGATGGCGACCCTCCTGCGGCGATGCGTTACACTGAGGCGCGTCTAAAGGCGAGTGCATTGCAGCTGATGGAGGATCTCGACAAAGAGACTGTAGACATGGTCTCTAACTACGACGAGACTAAAGTTGAGCCCACCGTCTTCCCAGCAAAGTTTCCAAATCTTTTGTGTAATGGCTCGACGGGGATTGCTGTGGGGATGGCCACGAATATTCCTCCCCATAACTTGAAAGAGTTGATCGCGGCGACGCTCCTTGTGATGGACAACAAAGAGACCACAATTGATGAGATCATGGAGGTAATGCCTGGTCCTGATTTCCCCACCGGTGGAGTGATTTGTGGTGTGCGCGGCATTCAAGATGCCTACCGCACAGGAAGAGGACGTTTGGTAGTGCGTGGAAAATTGCGTACAGAGGAGACGCAGACTGGGCGTGAGCGCATCATTGTGGATGAAATTCCCTATAACGTGAACAAGTCTCGCTTGATTGAGCACATTGCCGATCTCGTCAACACAAAGACAATCACAGGGCTTTCCGATGTGCGCGATGAGTCGGACAAAGATGGTTTGCGCATCGTTCTTGAGTTGAAGAAAGGAGAGATCCCTGATGTTGTGATCAATCAGCTCTACAAGTTTACCGATCTTCAAGTGACGTTTGGGTGCAACATGTTGGCGCTCGACAAGAACTTGCCACGCATGATGAACATCAAGCAGATGATCCAGGCGTGGGTCTATCACCGCATCGATGTGATTCGTCGTAGAACGCGCTACGAGTTGGCAAAAGCAGAGGCGCGTGCCCACATTCTTGAGGGGTATTTGAAGGCGATCGATAACCTCGATGAGGTTGTAAAGATTGTGCGGACAAGCGCGAATCGTGATGAAGCGCGTATGCAGTTGATCGACCGCTTTGACTTGACTGAGCGACAAGCAAACGCTGTGCTCGACTTGCGTCTCTATCAGTTGACTGGTCTTGAGCGCGATAAAATTCAAGATGAGTACAATGCACTTCTTGAGAAAATTGCTTACTACAAGAGCGTTTTGGCGAGCGAGGAGATGGTACGTGGCATTATCCGTGAAGAGCTTGAAGGGATTGTGAGTGCGCACAAGGGGGGAGAGCGCGTCACAGAGATCACACATGCTGAAGGTGACTTCAACATGGAAGATTTGATTGCAGATGAACCAGTAATCATCACTTTCTCAGAAGATGACTATGTGAAGCGCATGCCGATTAACCTCTTCCGCGAGCAGAAGCGGGGTGGCCAAGGCGTTGCGGGCGTCGATATGCGCAAAGAGGATAGCCTGAAGGGTATTTATGTGGCGTCAACACATGACACATTGTTGATATTCACTAACATGGGTCGATGCTACTGGCTTAAAGTGTGGCAACTTCCAGAGGGTGAGCGCCGCTCGAAGGGGCGTCCGATCATTAACCTGCTAGAAGATATTCAGCCGGGCGAACGCATTGCAACGATTTTGCGCACCAAAGATTATGAGGGTGATCGCTATGTCTTGATGGCGACAGCAAGTGGAACAGTGAAGAAGACAGAACTCAAGGCATACAGCAATCAGCGGCGCAAGGGTGTGCGCGCAATCGAGATTGCTGAAGGCGATGAGTTGATTGCTGCCCGCATGGTTGAGGGGAACCAACAGGTCATGCTCTTTACCTATCTCGGTATGGCTGTACGTTTTGACCACGATGAAGCGCGTTCAATGGGACGCACTGCACGTGGTGTGCGCGGTGTGCGTCTGAAGTCTGCTGAGGACCGTGTAATTGCGTGTGAAGTGATTACATCGGATCAAGAAAGCGTCTTGATTGTGTGCGAGCAAGGCTTTGGGAAGCGTTCTCTTGTTGAAGAGTTTAGGCAAACGAAGCGTGGTGGTAGCGGTGTGCGCTCGATTATCACCAGTGAGCGCAATGGAAACGTGATCGGCGCTGCAACTGTTGCAGACAAAGATGGTGTTGTCATGATGTCACAAATGGGACAAACCGTGCGTATCAGCATGTTAGATGTACGTGTGATGGGCCGTTCGACTCAAGGGGTAAAACTTGCCAACTTGAAGGGTGGAGACAAGTTGCTTGGTTTTGTAAAGCTTGAAGAACAAGATATTGAAGAAGAAGAGCTTGCAGAGGCTGTCGAAGATGCTCAATAAAGCGTACAGCGGTTTCTTTCTCACCATTGAGGGGGGAGAGGGGTGTGGAAAGTCGACACTCAGTGACGGTTTACGCAAGGAGTTAGAGGCGCGTGGTCATGCAGTTGTGCGTACGCGAGAGCCTGGCGGTACACCGCTCTCAGAGAAGGTGCGTGACTTGCTTCTCCATCCAGGAGAAGGGGTATCGATTTGTGAGCGGGCTGAGATGCTTCTTTTTCTTACTTCCCGTGTGCAGCACATCCATGAACTTATTTTACCTGCTCTGCGAGAGGGAAAGGTGGTGATCTGTGAACGATTCAATGATTCGACTTTGGCTTATCAAGCGTGTGCAAGGCACATGGGAGAGCTTGATGTAGAGAAGATTTGCGCGCTTGTATGCGATCATATTCAACCCGACTGCACACTCTTGCTCGATCTTGATCCAGAAGTGGGGCTCTCCCGTTTCACCTCTCGCGACCGTTTAGAGAGTGAGGAGTTACAGTTTCATCGCGATGTGCGCAAAGGCTATCTCCATCTGCTCGACAAATTTTCTGAGCGCATCCACTTGATTGATGCCTCAAAGAGCGCTAAAGAGGTATTAGAGGCAGCTTTAGAAATAGTCGATGTTAAATTTTAAAGATAAGTTACCCCATGCTCTTCTCCTTGTAGGAGATGTAGAGAAAGAGATTGAAGCGCTGCTTTCCTCGTATCTTCCGAAGAAGCAGATGCACCCCGATGTCCATCACTACCATCCAGAAGGGAAGAGTGGGATGCATCCTATCGAGTCTCTCAAAGAGTTGCAACGAGATGTAGCGCTTGAGCCTTTTGAGGCGCCTTACAAGTTTTTTATCATCCATGATGCTGAACGCATGCTTACAACAAGTGCCAATGCATTGTTAAAAACGCTTGAGGAGCCTGCAGCTAAAACAGTGCTGATCTTGGCTACCAACGATGAGCGAGCCTTGCTTCCTACGATTCGCTCTCGCTGCCAAACCTTTCGCTTTCCTCCCAAAGAGCGCCCCAAAGATCCTCTTGAAGAGACATTTTTTCACGCTATTCAAGGAGAAGAGAGTGCGAGAAAAGAGCTTGAACAGCGCCTTGAAAAGGATAGGAAGAAGTGGGAAAAAGAGCTACTAGCGAAAGTTCCAGATGAGATGACAGCTCTGCAAAGAGAGGGCTTTGCAAAAGAGATCGAGGGTGCTGTCTCGCTACGTTATCAGACGCGAATCTTCGCGCTTTTTGAAACGCTCCTTATCTGGCAACGCGATGCGCTTGCTAAAAGATTGGGCTCACCCCACCTTCTTTCAAATAGAGAGCTTCCCTTCACGCCGCTTTCGGAGTTAATGCAGACAGTACGTAAGGTGCGTATTGCATTGATGCGCGGCATGAAATTTGCCACTGCTTTTGACTTCTTAATGACCAAACACTTTATTTAAGACGAATATTCAAATGATTGCGCATTTTGGCAGAAAAGATC
>JACKPM010000005.1 GCA_024233495.1 Chlamydiales bacterium | reverse complement strand
ACACTGAAGATTTTTAGTTGTTTTAGGTTGGGGGAGATCCCAGTTAAGTTGGACGGTAAGCGTTGTATAAGTTGACATTTTAAGTGATTAGAACAAAAGGATTTGCCCTTGCTAAGGAACGCTATTCTATTCTGTCTAGACATTTCTTTCAACACCATGTTATACTGAATCAGAATATGGAGGGTATATGACACAAGCAGACATCGGCCTGATCGGAATGGCGGTCATGGGACAAAATCTTGTTTTGAACATGAATGATCATGGCTATACTGTGGCTGTTTTCAACCGCACGACAAACAAGGTAGATGAGTTTTTAGCCGGTCCAGCCAAAGGAACAAAAGTCATTGGTTGTCATACTCTTAATGAGTTTGTGTCAAAGTTAAAACGCCCCCGCCGGGTGATGTTAATGGTGAAAGCGGGAGATCCTGTTGATGAGTTTATCAAGCATCTTGAGCCGCTTTTAGAGAAGGGCGACATCATTATCGATGGGGGAAATAGTCACTTTCCTGACACGATCCGCCGCTGCCAAGAGCTGAAGGCGAAGGGGATCTACTTCATCGGAACAGGAATTTCTGGTGGTGAAGAAGGCGCACGCCATGGCCCCTCTATTATGCCTGGTGGACATCCAGAGGCATGGCCTCACGTAAAGAAGATTTTCCAAGATATCGCAGCTAAAGTAGAAAGCGGCGAGCCTTGCTGTGATTGGGTGGGAGATGAAGGCGCTGGCCACTATGTAAAGATGGTACATAACGGCATTGAGTATGGTGACATTCAGCTAATTTGTGAGGCATTCTCCCTCATGAAAGACGTGCTGGGCATGCAATATGGTGAGATGGCGGATGTTTTTCAAAATTGGAATACGCGAGAGCTTGATAGTTATTTGATCGAGCTAGTAGCGCATGTTTTGCGTACTCAGGATACTGATGGAAAACCACTTATCGACAAGATTTTGGATGTAGCGGGTCAAAAGGGTACAGGAAAGTGGACGGCGATCAACTCAGTCGACATGGGTATTCCAGTAACCTTGATTGGAGAAGCTGTTTTTGCGCGCTGCCTTTCGGCTTTAAAGGATGAGCGAGTGCTTGCTTCGAAGACGTTAAAAGGGCCCAAGCCCAACTTTACAGGGGACAAGAAGCAGTTTTTGGAAGACATCTTCCATGCGCTTTATGCCTCTAAAATCACAAGCTATGCGCAAGGCTATATGTTGATGCGTGAGGCATCCAAAGACTATAATTGGAAATTGAACTACGGTGGCATTGCTCTGATGTGGCGTGGTGGCTGCATCATCCGTAGCGTCTTCTTAGGTAACATCAAAAAAGCATACGACAAGAATCACGATCTTTACAACTTACTGCTTGATGACTTCTTCCACAAAGAGATGGACAAGTGTCAATCTGGGTGGCGGAATGTAGTTGCCTGCGCGGCTCAGAACGGAATCCCGATTCCTTGCTTTAGCACAGCGCTCTCGTTCTACGACGGCTACCGAACTGAGAGATTGCCTGCGAACCTTCTTCAGGCGATTCGCGACTACTTCGGTGCGCACACCTATGAGCGAGTAGACAAGCCACGCGGCGAGTTCTTCCATACAAACTGGACAGGCACGGGCGGTGCGGTAAGCGCCTCTTCTTACTCGATCTAGCTGGACCGTGTGGCACAAGAATCTTCTCTGTGCGTGCACATCTCTTCTTATTCTATTTAATCTGAGAATTGGTTATATTCTCCGGTGAATGTCTAAACGAGAAAATATTCGCAATTTTTCTATTATTGCCCACATCGACCATGGGAAGTCGACGATTGCTGATCGCCTTCTTGAGCTCACCCAAACAGTAGAGCGAAGGGAGATGCAGGAGCAGCTTCTCGATTCGATGGATCTAGAGCGCGAAAGGGGCATTACGATTAAGTCTCACCCCGTCACAATGAGCTACAAGGCTTCAGATGGCACAGTGTATCAATTAAATTTAATTGATACGCCGGGACATGTCGACTTCACATATGAGGTTTCTCGCTCTCTTGCAGCATGTGAAGGGGCATTGCTGGTGGTTGATGCAGCGCAGGGTGTCCAGGCCCAAAGCTTGGCCAACGTCTACCTTGCTCTTGACCGCAACCTTGAAATCCTTCCCATCTTGAATAAGGTAGACCTTCCAGCAGCTGATGTAGTTGAGGCAAGGCGGCAGATTGAAGAATACATAGGTCTAGATGCGAGTGAAGCAGTGCCTTGCTCAGCAAAGACGGGGATCGGTATCGAGGAAATTGTTGAGCAGATTATTGCAAAAATACCACCGCCTCCTGAACCTGAAGATGATAATCTAAGAGCGCTTGTTTTTGACTCTCACTATGATGCCTACCGTGGTGTCATGATCTATATTCGCGTTATGAGTGGTGAATTAAAGACTGGTACAGAGATTAGACTCTTGGCAACTAACAAAACATATGAAGTGCAAGAGGTGGGCGTTTTTCGCCCCAAAGCGACTAAGGTTGCAAGCTTAAAGCCAGGTGAAGTGGGTTATCTTGTCGCAAATATCAAAAACGTAAAAGATGTGAAGATTGGCGATACAGTGACGATGTCTAAGGGGGGTGTAAAAAAACAGCTTCCTGGCTTTAAAGAGATCCGTCCCGTAGTTTTTGCAGGAATTTATCCCGTCGACACAACAGATTTTGAGCAATTACGCGATGCCCTCGTCAAGCTGCAGCTCAATGACTCTGCTCTTTTTGTAGAACAAGAGAGCTCCACAGCGCTCGGCTTTGGCTTCAGATGCGGCTTTTTGGGGCTCCTACACCTTGAAATCATCTTTGAGCGCATCATGCGCGAGTTCAACGTCGATGTCATTACAACTGCTCCAAGCGTCGTCTATCAAGTACACATGAACGACAAACGCATCCTCGATGTTGACAATCCCGTTCATTTTCCTGATCCTGCTCAAATTGACCACGTCAAAGAGCCGTGGGTAACCACTCACATTATGATCCCATCGGAGTACTTGGGGGCTGTCATGAACCTCGGCATGGAGAAGAGGGGGGACTGTGTCAAAACGGATACGCTAGATGCGCGTCGTCTTGTGCTGACATACCGCTTCCCACTTAATGAGATCATCGTTGATTTTAACGACAAGCTGAAGTCCGTAACTCGTGGCTATGGCTCTTTTGATTATGAGTTTGACACTTATGAGAAAGGGGACATCATCAAAATGGAGATTCGTGTGAACGAAGAACCAGTTGATGCCTTTTCGCTCTTAGTTCACAGGTCAAAGGCGGAGAGCAAAGGGAAGGCGATCTGTGAGAAGCTCGTGAAAGTTATTCCTCAGCAGCTCTTCAAAGTGCCGATCCAGGCAGCAATTGGGGGTAAAATCATCGCCCGTGAGACGATCAGGGCTCTTTCCAAGAATGTGACCGCGAAGTGTTACGGGGGGGATATCACCCGGAAGCGCAAACTGTGGGAGAAGCAGAAGAAGGGGAAGAAAAGACAGAGTTCGGCAAGGTTATTAGTATCCCCAATCCGCTTTCATGGCAGTGTTGAAGTCCGATTTAGGCTTCAGTGGACTTTGGCTGCTTTGTCCCTCATTTTCCTTAGTTCTTTAGAGGGTTCAGCAACTTCGTCGATACTCCCAAATAGTGGAAAAGCAGAGTTTAGTTGCAGATTTCGATCTCCTGGGTAGTCAGCGCCGTGTATTACCATATACCGTTCGGCTCGGACTGTCTAATTGGGACGAAAATCACCTTCAAAAGTGGCTAGGTGGCAATAGCCGAGGTTCAGTTCGTTCGTGATAAAATCACGAAAAGTGCCAGTAGCGAATGGCTATAGCTTGTGTCAAAGTTTCGGAATCGTCAACTGGGACGAAATCACAAAGTGTAATAGTAGGTATAAGCATAGTCTGTGTCTGCCCAGGATAAATCACAAAAGTGGTTGTAGGTCATTCTGAACTGTTCTTCTTAGAAGTGGATGGGCGGGATAATCAGGCTGAAACCAGTCAACTGGGATACAAAAATAATGCGGGTGAATGGTAGTGTTTTGTTGCTGCCCTAACTTCAGAGTCAGCCGTATGAGAAAAGGGAATCGATGATTTTCTGCTCGGGTTCGAGGGAAGAGATAATTATGCCGCTAACAAAACAACAGGCAAAGTTTGAAGTTCCAGCAACCTTTGTTATTGTTTCCAGCCTGGTGAGGCGTTGCGAAGCGCACCAAACTGTCGAAATCAAGGTTACACAAGCAAAGCAATCGCTCCAATCAAAAATGAGCGAGCGTTGCCGCTGGAGCCCTATGAGCCCTTCAACGGCCTCATGCCCCATTTAGCTAAAAAACTCTACTCATATGACTCTAATACTAAAGGGAATTTATATTAAGATTGTAAATAATTAATAAAAAAAGAAGATTAGCTACTTTTTATAGTTCAGTCATTTTAAGATAGCTCACAACTTCATATCAATGGGACGCATGCGGTCTTTAGAATTGGTTTATAGAGATAACGGAGTTGATAATTTTATAAATTATACCATTTGGCTTCACTAAAGATCGTGTTTTGCTCATAGACCATCAATGGTCTAAGTCGAACTCCGCGCTTACTTACGCTTGCCATCTGGCACGAATTTGTAAAATTTTCAACCGATTTGACTATAGCTGACTTTTTGCATTTCCTCTCGCTTGAAAATCTACTGCCCACTTAGGGTGATTTCTATCCTAACCAAAAAATGAGAACTCTGTCCCTACTTTTGCTTTGCCGTCTGCTAAGTATAAATAATTTGAAAAATTTGATTAAAAAAAGCCCCAATTCCGAAGAATTAGGGCTTTTTTCTAAGAGGGCTGGCCTCAGAGGTGTTTAGGCCTCCGCTGCAGCAGCTGCCTCTGCAGCAGGTGCTTCCTCCTCTTCAGGCTGAGAGGTAAGAGCGTTGAAGCGCTTCCCTAGAGCCTTAGCTGCCAAGAGCCAGAATCCAATGACTCCGAAGAGGATGATCGCCAAGTAAGGCGTGATCGCAGCCAAGCTTCCAAAGCCTACAAGGAGACCTTGCTGGATGAGTGATCCACCACTCTTTCCAAGGCGAGCTCCAACTACGTCGATCGCAGCCTTTCCTTTTACCTTTGACTCCTGGTCGAGAGGGATGTAAGCCATCTCTTTCGTTGGGTCAAAAAGGGAGTACTTGCACGACTTGCTCATAATGTTCTGCACCATACCTACGATCACCGCCATAAAGAGCGGAGTCATGCCGAGAAGCATTGTCCCAGCAGGTAGGTTATTACGGAACAAGATGAGGGTGAAGAAGATTCCACCAGTGATCAGAAGAACGATCGGTGTAATCACAGCACCAACAGTCCAGCCGAAGCGGCGCATCACGTTTCCACCCACAAAGAGCATCATAAAGACAGTAACAGCTCCTGTAATCGTGGAGAACATCCCCATGAAGGTGCTGTAGTCGTTCGCATCAGGGAACTGCTGCTTAAGCTGTCCTTTCCAAGTTACCTCTACGATGTTGATCGCAATACCGTAAGAGATTACAAGTGTAGCCAAGAGGCCGATATAGGGAGACTTCATCAAGAAGAGGAAGCTCTCTTTCAAGCTCATCTTTGGCTTCGACTTTTTCTTTGCTTTCTGCTCGTTTGGATCGAAGAAGCGCGGGTCTGTCAAAACATTTTTGTTGATCCAGCGGTAGGTCAACATAACAACAACCCCAGCCACGAGAACTAGTCCCATCAATAGATAGAGTGATACACCCCAAGGGTCTACACCCTCTGGAACATGGCGGCGGATGTTTGAAACAGCCATGATTGCAGGACCTGAGCAAAGAAGCGCGATGTTCGCTCCAATCCCAAATAGGGCATAGAAACGCTTCGCTTCGCTTACGCGAGTAATCTCATTTGCAAAGCCCCAGAAGAGCAAGCTGAGCATCACAGAACCCCAAAGCTCGGCTAGAACGTAGAATGCTGCAAATGTCCAGTTGCGGAAGATCGCAATCAATCCCATCAATCCTTGAGGAAGTACCGCCTGAAGAGCGTCCGCAGCCGTAGTTGGGTGCAAAAGCTCTCTGTTTGGGTAGATCACCGTCGGAAAGAGGGCAAAAAAGACTAAGAACGGTATTGTAACTGCATAAAAAAGTTTTTGCCTGCTCAGCACGTTACTGAGTTTAGCAAAGACGATCATGAAAGCAATGGCGCATGGAACCACCAACCACACCTTAATGAAAGGAATGGCTTCTGCTCCAGAACCAGGGGCTGTCACAATCAATGTGTCCTTTGTGTCTCTCAAAATTGTATAGTTGAATGAGATACAGAAGAACATGAGGAACATGGGAAGCACTTTTTTCAGCTCGTAGGCGTGAATCGGCCAGAAAAACGACCGCCACTTCCCAAATTCTTTTTGTGTTTCATTTGACATTTCTGATAAGCCTCAAGTGTTTAAGTACGAAAGGGAGTGAGTATACCAGAAAAAGAAAAGAAAGCAACACAAAAGTGCTGCTTTCTTATATAATTAAAATTTAATCGTTCTCAAAGAAATGGGGAGCATTTTGTAGTGTGCTGATTGACTCTACATAGGCATTCCAGAGCTCAGGAGCAATTTGGTTATTGCGGATGGAGCGGATAAGTTCTCTTTTGAGGGCGGGGAGAGATCTTTTGGGGCTGAAGCGAGCCAAAAGATCTTCGTCGCCTGTACGGCGTGCCAAATCAAGAACTTTTTCGATATCAGTTCGCGTGAAGCTAATGAAATCACGCCTCTTTCTAGAGCCTCTTGGAGCGCGTGGCTTAGGGTCAAGCGCTTTCGGGATTTCAGTATCGACAATATTGTCGGAAATTAGTCCATAGAGCTGATCAGGATCAGAGTTCTTGATTTTTCTAAGGGTAAAATGGTGCATATAGCCGCCGGTAGGGCCGGGGATGTATTTGCACAAGTCATTTTCTTTTGTTCCAGCAACTTTTTTAATTGCTTTTTCAATCAACTTTTCCAGTTCTTGTTTTTTGATTTTTCCGGTTGTCGCCATTTTTTCACCTTCCTTACATAAATTCTAGACCAAATTAATTAACTAATCGCACCTTTTTTTTCCATTAAAAATCTTCATCTCGCGAAAATTTTTGATTTCAGCAAATCAGAATTCTATTTAAAATCTGCACAAATGCCACTACCAATCTTTCAAAAACCACAAGTGCTAAATAGGATCGGCGTAGCAGCTGGAAAAGGGGGTGTGGGGAAAAGTACGCTCACACTACAGCTAGCACTTGCTTTTCAAAGAATGGAAAAAAGAGTGGGTATTTTAGATGCTGATCTTTATGGCCCCTCGTTGCGTACAATGTTAAAAGAGGTACGTCTTCCTTTTGGAAATAAACCTGCTTTTGCAAACGGACTACATTTAATTTCGGCGGCTTATTTACAGCCGTCGAGTTTTATTGTGCGCGCTCCTGTTGCGAATCGTCTGCTCGACATGTTTTTAACACAAGTGGAGTGGGGAGACCTCGACTATCTCTTTATCGACTTTCCGCCTGGCACAGGCGACATCCCTCTTACACTGGCTGAAAAAGGGAATCTTACGGGGGTAGTATTGGTCACAACGCCACAAGAGGTAGCGCTGCATGATGTGGCTCGCACCTATAATTTTTTTGAAAAAGTGCAGATTCCTATCCTAGGTGTTGTTGAGAATATGAGTTATCTTGTTGAAAATCCCTCTATTTCTCCTTTCGGTAGGGGATTGGGTCGCCGCTTTGCTGAGGAAAGGGGGCTCTCTTTTCTTGGAGAAGTGCCTCTAGATGCTAAAATTTCCACATTTCAAGATAGAGGGGAGGGTGCGTTGGTTAAAACCACTGCTTTCGAAGAAATCGCAAATCGGTTACAACTATTAACCTGAACTTGGGGTTTATTCGCCAGATATTCAGGAATTGTTCTCGATCTTCTTGAGCTTTTCATCTTGGAAATAGCCTTGGGCTGTTCCCTTTGATGAAAAGCTCCAGAATTTTCGAGAAACCTCCTGTGACTATCAGGAAAATGAACCCGAAGTTCAGGTTATTAGTAAAAAATGAAAAAAGCATTCGTTCTACTTCTTTTTTTAGTTGGGTGTGCATCAGCTAGCCGCATCGCAGAAGAGCGGCAGTGGCGCGCGCAAAATGGGCGCATCAAGGTGCTCACTACGATCTGCATGATCAACGATCTTGTCGCGTGCATCGGAGGCGATCAGGTAGACACGCTTCCCCTTATTCGAGGAGAGCTCGACCCCCACACCTATGAGCTTGTCAAGGGCGACGGTGAGAAATTTGAGAGGGCTGATATCATTTTTTATAATGGCCTTGGACTTGAGCACTCCCTCTCAATGCGGCGTAATTTAGAGGGGAATTGGAAAGCCATCGCTGTGGCTGAGCCTCTCATTGAAAAAGATCCTTCCTTTATTTTAGTTGTTGATGGACAATATGATCCTCATATTTGGACCGATATCTCACTTTGGGCTGAGACGATAGACCCTATCGTAGAAGCGCTCTCTTCACTTCGCCCCGAACTAGCTGCTCATTTCTTTGATAGGGGTGAAGAATTGAAACGAGAGATGTTAAAGCTTGATGCAGAGGCTTATGCTGCTCTCCAGGCGATCGAGAGCGGGCGTCGCTATTTGGTGACAAGTCACGACGCATTCAACTATTTTGCCCGCCGCTATTTGAGAGCTCCTGATGAAACAGATTGGAAGCGCCGTTTTCGTGCTCCGGAGGGGCTTGCTCCCGAGGCACAGCTGAGTGTGACAGACATCATGCAGGTGATCGACTACATTAAAGAAAATGGTGTGAGCGTTCTTTTCCCAGAGTCGAATGTCTCGCGCGATTCGTTGAAAAAAATCGTTGCATCTGGAAAAGAGAAGGGGTGTGAGATTCGTTTATGTGAGGAGCCTCTTTTCGGCGATGCGATGGGAGAGGGGCAGAGTTATTTGCAGATGATGCGGCACAATGTCACAGTCATCACAAGGAATTTAGATGGTACTCGAAATCGATGATCTTTCGGTCTTCTATGAGAAGACACCGGTGCTGCTCCACCTCTCACTTAGGGTGAAGGGGGGAGAGCTTGTCGCGATTGTGGGCCCCAATGGCGCCGGCAAGAGTACGCTTCTACGCGCCATTCTTGGCGTGATCAAATCGGAATCTGGAAAGGTAAGACTCTTTGGTAAACCTCTTGGCAAAGTGCGCAATCGAATTGCTTATGTTCCTCAGTGTGAGTCTGTTGATTGGGACTTCCCTATCACTGTTTTTGATCTTGTATTGATGGGCTGCTACGGGCGGAGTCGCTTCCGTCTTTGGGCGAGTCGTGAGGAGAAAAAGGTGGCTTGGAAAGCGCTGGAAAAAGTGGGAATGGCCCCTTTTGCCAAACGTCAAATCAGTCAGCTTTCGTGTGGACAGAGGCAGCGTGTTTTTCTTGCACGCGCCCTTGTGCAAGAGGCTGATCTCTATTTCCTTGATGAGCCATTTGCAGGAATTGATGCTGCCTCTTCGAAAGCAGTATTAAACACGCTCCAAGAGCTGCGCGATAGTGGCAAAACACTCCTCGTTGTACACCACGACCTCGACAGCGTTTCACGCGACTTCGACTCTGTAATTTTATTGAATCGTCAACTCATTGCGTATGGCCCCACTCCCTCTACATTCACGCAACCCCTCATTGACGAGACCTATGCGACTGCTTGATTTTCTTACAGATCCTGTTTTGCGCGGCCCTACAATAGGCACGATGTTGATGGCGCTTTGTTCTGCCCTTGTTGGTGTTCTCCTTTTTGTGCGCAAACGCTCTTTGATTGCTGAAACTTTGACCCATGCCACCTATCCAGGTGTCGCAATCGCCGCTCTTTTTGGCACCTCCTTCCTCCCTTTCTGGGTGCTTGTAGGGGCTTTCATTGCCGCTCTTTTGGGTTATCAGTGTGTGGAGCTATTGCAGCACCGCTTCCGCATTCGGATCGATGTTGCGCTCACTTTTGTGCTGACAGCTTTTTTTGGCATCGGTGTGACTGTCGCAAGTGTTGTGCAAAACACGCACACAGCCGCCTACCGCCAAATTCAAGGCTATCTCTTTGGGCAGGCTGCTACAATGAGCGATCAACACATCTACATCTACCTTGGATTTGCTGCTGTAGTGATTGGCGCCATACTCCTCTTTTTTCGTCCTCTTCAAGCGTCTACTTTCGACCGTCCTTTCGCACGTGCAACAGGTCTTGGAGGGAAGAGTATTGAGGGACTCATCTTAGCAATTGTTGCTCTCTCCATTGTAATTGGTATCCGGAGCGTTGGTGTTGTTTTGCTCTCTG
The DNA here is from genome assembly GCA_024233495.1 of Chlamydiales bacterium. Classification (GTDB taxonomy): domain Bacteria; phylum Chlamydiota; class Chlamydiia; order Chlamydiales; family JAAKFR01; genus JACKPM01. The sequence goes on along the minus strand of JACKPM010000005.1, from coordinate 93,855 downwards.
CGATGTTTATCGCTCCCGCAACAGCAGCGCGGCAGTTTACCCAGAAGCTCTCCCACATGTTTGTGCTTAGCGCTTTCTTCGGCGTTTTGAGCGGCTTTCTTGGAACTTACCTATCTGTTCAACTCTCACAGCCTCACCTCTCACTCCCAACAGGACCAATGATTGTGATTGTAGCGAGCTGCATCGCCCTTCTATCGCTCGTGAAAAGGAGGTTTGCATGAATCCTTATACAGATGTGAGCTTCTTCTCTTTCTTTTCTGTTTTCTTTCGTCGCCTTTTCCAAACCTTTCCCGGAGGATTGGCAGCTGATGAAGTACAGCTCTTTTTGCTTATTGGTATAGCGCTTTCGGGTGCTCTTGTGGGCACATTCTTGGTGCTCCGCCGTATGACGATGCTCGCAAATGCGCTCTCACACACCATCTTGTTTGGCATTGTGATTGCTTTTTTGCTTTTGAGCAAAAGCTTTGGTCCCCTCGATATCCCGATTTTGATGGTAAGCGCCCTCATCTCTGGATTTCTGACTACCTTCTCTACACAGTTTTTGAGCCGCGCTGTTAAGTTGCAGGAGGATGCGAGTATTGGACTTGTCTTCACTCTCTTTTTTGCACTTGGCATCTTGCTCATTACCCTCTTCACGCGCAACGTGCACATCGGCACAGAACTTGTGATGGGCAACACAGATGCGCTCCAAATAAGCGACCTAAAACTCGTTTACGCTGTCCTTTTAGGCAACGCCGCCCTCTTTACTGTTCTTTTCCGCGCCTTTCAAACAACGACATTTGATGGCTACTTTGCGAAGTGTATCGGCTTCTCTCCACTCCTCTTCAACTATTTGCTCATGGTGCAAACATCGCTCACCTCGGTCACTACTTTTCGTGCTGTGGGTGTTTTGATGCTGCTTGCCTTTCTCACAGCCCCCGTTTTAATCGCGCGCATCTGGACCCATTCCCTGCCTAAACTCCTACTTTTTTCCTGCGCCGTAGGAGCTATTGCTTCTGCCTTTGGTGTGGCGCTCTCAAGGCATATCTTGACTCTCTATGGGATCGGCCTTTCAACAGGTGGTCTCATCGTCTGTCTTTTAGTCGCCATGTTCGTTTTTTCTTTGATCGCAAATGCCCTTCTTGTAGCAAATTCCAAGGTTGACTTTCCCTCTCCTCTGAGATAACCTTTTGGCATGAAAAAAATTGCCTTGTTAGGGAGTACGGGCTCTATCGGCAAAAGCACGCTCGAGGTGGCACGCCACCTTAAACTCGACGTGGTTGCGCTTGGATGTCACAGCAATCTCGAACTTTTAGAAAAGCAGATTCAAGAGTTTCAACCCAAGGTAGTCGCCGTGCACGACCGCAAAGCTGCGGCTGAACTGCGCAAACGGGTAGCCATTGAAGTGCTTGAGGGGGAAGAGGGGATGTGTCAGTTAGCGGCTCTTCCTGAAGTAGAGTTTGTGCTCATGGCAATTTTAGGGCTTGCTGCCCTCGGCCCTACGCTTTGTGCCCTCGATGCCAAAAAGGCTCTTGGCTTGGCCAATAAAGAAGTTATTGTCTCAGCAGGGGAGTTGGTAATGAGCCGCGTCGATTCTCCTCTCATTCCTGTCGATAGTGAACACAGCGCGCTTTTCCAATGCTTGCAGAAGATGGAAGAGCCAAAAAGGCTCATATTGACTGCATCAGGCGGCCCTTTCCGCAATCACCCGAAAGAGAGGCTTGCGAGTGTGACGCGTGAGGAAGCGCTTGCTCATCCCACATGGCAAATGGGAGCAAAGATCACCGTTGACTGCTCTACCTTGATGAACAAGGGATTTGAAGTGATCGAAGCGCGATGGCTCTTTGATATGCCCATGGAAAAAATTGAAGTTGTGGTCCACCCACAAAGCATTATTCATAGCTTTGTTGAGGGGCCTGATGGCATCGTCTTTGCACAGATGCATGAGCCGAGCATGACAATTCCCATCCAATATGCGATCACTTATCCACAGCGGGTTGCGGGAATGGCGCCTCCTTTTGACTTTTTTGCCCATAAACAGTTAGACTTTCTTCCTCCTGATATGGAGCGCTTCCGCTGCTTGGCTCTTGCCTTTGAGGCGGGACGGCAGGGGTTAAGCTCTCCATGCTATCTCAATGCTGCCAACGAGGAGCTCGTAAAGCGCTTTCTTCGTCAGGAGATTGAGTGGAGCGCTATTGCGCACAAGTTGGAAAAGCTGATGGAGCGGCACCAAGCGAGTCGCATGCACGACATTGAGACCGTGTTTGCTGTAGACCAACAGGCAAGAAGAGAGGCACAAGAGCTATGACAATATTCTACTTTATTTTGGCGGCGGCTGCGCTCGGCATTTTGGTTTTCATCCATGAGCTTGGCCACTACTTTGTGGCGCGCTGGGTGGGGATGACTGTTGAGACATTCAGCATTGGCTTTGGCCGTCCCATCTTGAAGTGGAAGTGGCAAAATGTAGATTGGCAAATAGGGTGGCTCCCCTTCGGCGGTTTTGTTAAAATTATGGGGATGGAGTTCTCTAAGAAAGATCGAGAGCTCTACAATGAGCCATACGAAATTCCCAATGGCTTTTTTGCAAAGGCTCCTTGGAAGCGCATTGCTGTTGCCTTGGCGGGACCTCTTGCGAACTTTCTTCTTGCACTTCTCGTTTTCTGTACGCTTTTTGTCATGGGTGGGAGGGAGAAGCCTTTTTCTGAGTTTACACAAATCATTGGATGGGTCGACCCTCAATCTGAAATCTATGCACAAGGTGTGCGTCCCGGCGATATTTTGACTGAGTACAACGGCAAACCCTACAAGAGTTCTAAGGATCTGCTTTATGCAACGATGCTTGCAGGGAAAGATGTGCAGCTCAAAGGGTTTCATGTTGACTATGCGACAGGTGAGAGACGTCCCTTTGACTACACGATAGAGAGTTATCCAGCGCCGGGCTCGTTAGACGATATTTTGACGACGGGCATCACTGCAAATGCGCGCTACATGATCTACGACAAGGTGGGAACATCGCCCAATGTTTTGTCAGAGGGCTCTCCTATGTTAGAGAGTGGAATTCAGTATGGTGACCAGCTTGTATGGGGAGATGGTGAACTTCTTTTCTCAATGGAGCAGGTGAGCCATTTGATCAATGCAAATAAGGTGCTTTTGACTGTGAAGCGGGGAGATGAAGTCTTCTTAAGTCGGCAGCCTCGCGTGTTAACACCTGATCTCAACTTCCCCTCTCATGTGCGCAATGAGTTGGAAGATTGGCAGTATGAGAGCGACATCAAAGAGCGGTGGAGCGAGCTTTTTGTTCTTCCCTATGTGATCAACGGCGAAGGTTTTGTCGAGCAACCTGTGCCTTTTATTGATGAGGAGAGTCGCCTAGAGGCATTTCCTTTGCACGCCTACTCCGAAGTATTAGAAGCGCCACTTGAGCCAGGCGACCGCATTTTGTCAGTAGATGGCGCTGCTGTAAGCCATGGCTATGAGATTTTGAAAGGTGTGCAGACGCATAAAGTGCAGCTTATAGCCAAACGCAATGTCTCTTCTAAGACCCACATTTTGTGGAGTGAAGAAGACGCTCTCTTTGTCGAAGATGTTGATTGGAAAGCGATTAACGAGACGACCAAGTTGATTGGCACGGGTCTACATGCGCAAGATGGCTACGTATTGCTCAATCCTATCGCTCCGAAGAAGATTCATCAGTTTGGCTTGAGCCAAGAGGCGCGCGAGTCGATGGCAACAGAGATGGATAAGCAGAAAAAACAAGTTGCCACGATTAAGGATCAAGAGAAGCGCTCCGCTGCAATGGCTTATCTCGAAAAAGTACAAAATCGCAAGCTTTTAGGCATCTATTTGCAAGACCGCCTTGTAGAGTACAACCCCAATCCAATCGCCATGTTTGGCAATGTCTTTGTGGAGACAGGGCAGACATTGAAGGCACTTGTGTTGGGCTACCTTCACCCTAAGTGGTTGAGCGGCCCTATCGGCATTGTGAGAGTGATCCACCATGGTTGGAAGATTGGCATTGGGGAGGCGCTCTTTTGGATCGCTGCTATCAGTATTAATTTAGGATTTTTGAACCTTCTTCCCATCCCAGTGCTCGACGGCGGTTACGTTTGCTTAGCGCTTTGGGAGTGGATCACAAGAAGACGGATCAAAGCAAAAACGATGGAGCGTCTCATCATCCCTTTTGTGGTGTTGCTTATCGCCTTTCTCGTATTTCTCACATTCCAAGACATCAGTAGGTTATTCTAATGCTAGGGTTTCAAAGTTTTGAGCCTGGTTTTCATGGTAGCCAAGCACCAGCTGACTATCTTCAAGAGATGGCAGTAAACAGCTTTACCATGTTACCCATTCAAGGGAAGTGGTTTTTGCTCATCCGCACAGGCAGTGCAGAGGGTATTTGTCATGAAGTTCCTCAGCATGAAGGAGGCCCTCTTTTTTGTGAAGCATTCGGCGGCTCTGTCACTCTTTATGGGGAAAATAGAACCCGTATTATCGATATTTATCGCCCTAGTCAGTTTGGAATAGCTCAAAATCGGATTTTAAGTAGGATCATCGCTCAACTTCCTAAAACAAATTTTTAAAAGCGGTGAGGTGAATTTTGGCACATATTTCCGAAGGATACTATAGGAATAGTTTAATGGATAAGTTCTTACCTCAGCAGTCTATTGCAAACCGAATAAAAAGTTTTACTCCCGGTCAATTTACAGTCGTCGAAGATGCAAATGGATTGTTAGTTCTTGCAGGGAGGAGTCTATCTGGTAGCAACTTTCTTTTCCCATTAGTTCAAAAAGGAAATGACAAACACCGTGATAGGATAAATGGGGTAGATTTTCTTGCAACAGAAGCTGGTATCGCCATTTTTAATGGGGGGGGGATATTATTCTTGAAATAGAGAATAACTCAAGTCCTTTTAATTCTTTCATGAAGGTGAATCAAGCAGCTTTTGCTGCCCTCATCTCGCAACGAATAACTAGTAGGTAAAGGTAGTGTTTCAATTTTCTGGAATCACAAGTAGGGTGCATCTCTCTTTTGAAGATGAGGCGCTTCGTTTGCAAGTTCAGCAGTACTCTGCTTTTCAATTGCCCATGGGGGGGATTTGCATTTTGGCACGTCTCTCAAATGATATCGCACTTTCAATCTTGCTTGATACGTGCTCAAGCACTCAATTAAACCCCTTTGATCGAGAGAGAGGGATTAAAATGTTCTATGATGGCGATCAAGTGGTAGTTTCAGAGAAGCTTCCTGGAGTGATTGATATTGGAAAATATCCTTTTGAAAAGTTTGTTGCCCAAGCTATCCTTATTACAAAGCTCGTAGATCAAGAAGCAGGGAATACGCATTTGCACTCCTCGCATAAGTTTTCTCTTTTAACATCAGATGAGCTAAGCGCTGCAATGGGCAGCATTTGATAGTCCCTCCACATAATTCTTTCATGAAGGTGAATCAAGCAGCTTTTGCTGCCTTCATCTCGTAACGAATAACTTGTAGGTAAAGGTAGTGTTTCAATTTTCTGGAGTTTCACAACAGACTCGGCCCACTTTAGTGGATCAGGCGCTTCTTTTGCAAGTTCGCCAGTATTCTGCTTTTCAATGGCCTGAGGGGGTTTGCATTTTGGTGCGTCTCACAAATTATGTGGCACTTTTAATCATTTTTGGCACTTGGCCAGGTATTGAAGTTAAGCCTTTTAGCTCAGAGGAAGAGATTCACGTTCACTTTGATGGCAAAAATCTGAAAGTTTACCAGATAGTGGGTGGACAAATTGCTTGCGCCACATATGATCCTGCACAATTCGTAAAACAAACTATCCTTATGACAAAGCTCGTGAATCAAGAAAAAGGGCCTGTGCGTGTGCACACATCGCATAGGCTTTGTCTTGTCCAAGTAGATCAGCTAACCGCTGCAATGGAGGAGATGTCTATGCATAGTCAAATCGGTTAGAAATTTTACAAATTCATACCATTTGGCTTCACCAAAGATTGCGCTCGTTCTCATAGACTATAAATGGTCTAAGTCGAACTTTGCGCTTACTTTGGCTTTGCCATCTGGCACGAATTTGTAAAATTTCTAACCAATTTGACTATATCTACGAGAATATGCCTTTTTCGACCATTGATCTTTTTTCCTCCATCATAACCTCTAGAGCCCCTTTTTCTGTTGTCTTAACGCTTTGACTGTCTATGATGCCTGCTGATACATAAATGTTACGCCCTAACTTCTTTCGTAAACGCTCATATATCTTCATAAAAGTACCCGTTCGTTTCCATTTGCTGAATTGAGCATACACTGATTTCCAAGGAGGAAAATCATGAGGTAATAACCTCCAACTACACCCCGATCGTAGCAGATAGAAAATCGCATTAAGCATCTCGCGCTTAGAGTATTTCCCTTTTCTTCCTCTTGGGTTAAATTGTTTTGTTGCTAAATCTTGGATCTGTTCCCACTCCTGGTCTGTTAGATCATCTGGATAGCTTCTCCTTTTCATTGTACACTTCTAAAAAAAATGAAAAGCTACTTAATAACAGATGGTTAAATTTTTGGACGCCCTCTAAAGTTAGATGCCTAAAAAATGAGAATAGAGTTCCGTTCCTTGAGAGGCCTATCATGTGATATGGATTCTTTAAGGAAGGCGTTAGAAATCCCCCCGGTTAATGAAGCAAGAATTGGGAGTCGCTCAAAAGGCCGAGAGGGGATGGATAGGTAGTGTCTTTGGCATGTTGATCTTGCTCCCTCATACCTATCCAAGGTACCAGGGAGCATCATCACTTAAGAGTTCTTCAGGCTTTGATATCAAATGGGCTGTGTTTTCAAAGTCCGAGAGTGAATTGAGTCTTTTCCCCTTCTACGATGGCGGTGAAGGTGGCCAGAGCGTAGCCCTGGCCACCTAGACGTTAGTTTGAGACTGGCTACGCTAGTTTAAGGAGCAAAAGTTCGTATTGCGCTCGGACTTTGGAAACACGGCCTCCAAAGATTGACTTATTCAACAATGCCTACTTTAAGACCAACTCTTGCTTACATGATCTCCAATGCATAAATACTTCTTGGAATTGCAGTTGTCCTAATGGTTCAAAGTTTTACCTTCGAAAACTACTCTTTCAAGATTCTAGCCTTTAGCTTTATCTTTGCCAAATTGGTGGAGGCCTCCTTGTATAAGTAGTGGCATAATTTAGCTAGGGCATGAAGCTGAGTCAGAGCTCGGGATTAGCCATATTCTCATCAGTTGAACACAATGCTTCAAGAACTGGCTTTAAGCAGCTTTTCCGTCTAAACATCCTTCTTAGTGCAATACATTGCTCTTCGTAGATTGTAGCCAATTTTTGAACTTCTTCTGACTCTGGATCTCCTGACCATGCAACTGGGTGAATACCAAAGCCTTTGACATAGGTCTTCCCATTTTTCCCATGGATAACCATTTCCTTCTTAATTGCAGGAATGCGTTCCCAGCTCCCATCTTTTGGAAAGCTCTCTTTGCGATAGCGCCTGCAATTTACAGAAGATTCTCTCCCGAATCCATAGATCAATCCATAAAGGGCACAATCACCCCATATTAGAGGCTCTAAACGTTTCATTTTTTCTAGCTTAGCAATGAAAAGGTCAGGAGAAAAAGGTTGTTTGAATAACTTGATATAGTGCTCATCTAAGACCTCCTTGAAGAGGTCTTCATTTTCTATAAGGACTTTGCGTAGATTTTGTTTATTTACAACAATGAGGTGAAAATAGTTTGATTCCCTCTGTTTTTCCTCACAAAATATAAAGTTAGGGTGAGGGAAGAGGTGTTCATACTTCTTCCAGGCTTGCCATCCTTTTCCCGCAACGGTGTATGGATAATAGCTACTACAACGTCTAACCTCAACAATGGTAAGAGCAGCAGACTTATTAGCAAAAAAAATAGGGTAGCCCAACTGGGAGCTTGCGATTTGCTGACGGAAGAAATGCTCTAGATATACGCGCTCTTTGAAAGGGACCTGCTTTAGGGCGGTATCCATATCAAAAGCCCATATCAAGCTAGAGAAAGCTACCAATAGCATTGTAAGCAAGAATTGTTTACTCACTTCTGCTAGATACCTCTTTCAAATTCTTGAGCCTCTTCTTTAGAGTGAGGGGCGCCATCCGGGTCGGTTGCATCCAAAATTTCTCGGTAGTACTCATTATTTTGTTCTTCCATTTCGCGTTGCCGCTCTTCACAGTGTTTGCATCCTTCGGACTGATCACGGTCATTTTGCCCTCGACATTTTTCTTCATCACAAATCCAATCGAGTTCATAATCGGGGCAATTGAAATCTGCAGTCAAAAATGGTAAACAACCTGCCATCAAAATACAAGATGTAGCAAAGTACATATGATGTCTCCTATAGTTAAAGCTGAAGTTTCTTCAAAAAGAAATCTATGCGTAGATTTTTTTAAAGTCTATATAGATTTCTATGGTAGCGTTTCTGAGGGATTAGATAGTGTCGTCAAATTAGATTTCCCCAGAGAGCAATGCACCTAATTTGAACTGCAGCAAGGAAAGAAGCCGTGTTTTTAGCATATCTTGTAGCAATACCTCACCAACGCTTGAGATGCAGAAATGCGTTTTCAACAAGATGTCGAAGCTTATAAAGGTGCTTATCAAATGTTCTCGGATCTTTGCGATTTGATCTAGGTGGAAACACAGCCACCCAAAAAGTAGAAGTCACTCTCCGCTGCTTCTTGTTGAATAAGTTCCTAAAGCTGGGTAACAAGAACTTTTGGGTGACTTCCGACGAGATCCGTAGTGTCCCCCGACGGTTTGTGGCAACGACTAGGCATCGAGAAGGTTGTCGAACCCTCCAAGCATTAGCATGGGCTGTGTAGGTAACACGCCGAGTGAGAGATCATGCGAGTGAGGATAAAATCAGCCAAAAGACTTCCAGAGATTGACTTATTCAACAATGCATTGGAATCACTGGATTTAAACCTTGGTGTTCAGCCTGGAAAATGATTGCATCGCCGTCATATGCTTTGTCTGCAAGAAGGTGTTCGGCTGAAATCCCTTCGATCAAATAGCCTGCCTGAGTGCTATCATGCGAGGTACCTTCTGTAATAATGATTCTGAGCGGCATACCATGCGCATCCACGGCCAAATGTAATGTTGTATTGAGCCCCCTTTTGTACGACTCATATCTTGATTACCTCCCTTTGCACCCGCTGCGTGTAGATGAACTTTGATATGGCTGGCATCTACCCGTTGGTCAAAGGCATCTGCGTAGAAAATCATATTCAAAACGTAGTTTTAGATAGCTTTTTTCGCAAGCAAGGGCAGATAGTATCATCAAATTTTCTCTTTGTTGTCTTAGAAGTTGAGTTGAAAGCCAAAGAAGGCTGAAAGCTCGCTGATAAAACCAGCTTGTCCAGTTATGCTTAGTGGGCCTCCAGAAAGTGAAGCTCCTATTGCATACCCCCACGTGTATCCGCTCCACATATCTTGGAGGGTGATGGTGGTATTCCCTTCAAGTTGCACGTTATGTTCTGGAAGGTCGAGTCTTCCGTACGTGAAGTTGAAGCTTCCAACCGGGCGAAAGGTGAAGGTTTGTGACAGAGGGATGTCGACGTCCACCCCTCCCATTATCTCCCATCCATAGTAGTCACCCCTGATATCTTGGTAGTGCGTGACTCCACGAAACTCGTCGCGCACCGCGTTGAGCTTGGGGTGCGCCGCTTCATAGAAATAGCCCACTCCAAAGCTGGCTGGTCCAAACTTAAAGAGAGAGCCATTGATGCCGGCGTTCCAGTAGAGCGCAGAGCTAAAATCCAGCGCAAGGGCTGAGTTTCGAAACGTCCCGCTTGCATAGAAAGGGGAGAGGTTAGAGAAAAAGTCTATTTTTATGGCACCCAATCCAGCTTGTAGGTCCCATCTTTCAAAGAGGTTGAGAGTGAGCTCACCCGCATTTGTCATGAAGCGTGAATCGTGGATTTTGGCATTATTTTCTAAGACAGAGAAGTAGCCGTCAAAAACATAGTGGCCAAAAAAACCCCACCGCGCCTGCAACCAATGATCTCCCTTAGTTGGGGTGAATTCGTTGCCATGGCGCACTGGGGTTGCATGGAGCGGGAGCGTGAAAAGACACGCCCCCCAAAGTAAGAGAGGGTTACCCCTTCTTCTCTTCGTCATCAAGGACTTCCACTTCTGCTTCCTCGATGTTTTCTTCTCCACTTTTTGTTTCCTCTTGAGGTGCCGCTTGCTGTTGCTGCGCTCCAGCTTGCTGCATCACTTCTCCAATTTTTTGGATGGTGGCAGAAAGCTCACTCGAAGCTTGGCGCACTTTTTCAGTGTCCTTGCTCTCAAGCGCCTTCTTTGTCGCATCCACTTTTGCTTGGATCTCAGAGGCGACATCAGCTGGAATTTTGTCTTTATAGTCGGTCAGCGCTTTTTCTGCACGGAAGACAAGCGCATCGGCTTCATTGTGCACCTCTACCTCGGCTTTTCTCTTCTTGTCATCCTCTTTGTGTGCTTCCGCATCGTTGACCATCCGCTTGATTTCATCTTCTGAGAGGCCAGAGGCAGCTTCGATGCGGATCTTTTGTTCTTTGCCTGACTGCTTGTCCTTTGCAGAGACGTGCAAGATGCCATTCGCATCGATATCAAAAGCGACTTCAATTTGCGGCATGCCGCGTGGAGCAGGAGGAATGTCTGTAAGGTCAAACCGCCCAATCTCCTTGTTGTCAGATGCCATCTGCCTTTCACCTTGTAGTACAACGATGGTGACTGCTGGCTGATTATCCGCAGCTGTGGAGAAGACTTGCTTCTTTTGTGTAGGGATAGTGGTGTTGCGCTCCACAAGGGGAGTCATCACGCCACCAAGCGTTTCGATCCCAAGTGTAAGAGGAATCACGTCAAGGAGGAGAACATCTTTCACATCTCCACCAAGGACACCCCCTTGGATCGCTGCACCGATCGCCACAACCTCATCTGGGTTCACCCCTTTGTGTGGCTCACGCTTGAATACTTCTTTCACAAGCGTTTGCACAGCCGGCATACGGCTCATGCCGCCGACGAGGATAACTTCTTCAATGTCTTCTGGCTTGAGGCCTGCATCACTCAATGCTTTGAGGCAAGGGCCCTTTGTGCGCTCTACAAGGTTGTGCGCCAAGCTCTCAAACTTCGAACGAGTCAAAGTGAGGGCGAGGTGTTTTGGTCCAGAGGCGTCCATTGTGATGAACGGCTGGTTGATCTCAGTTGAGGCAACACCAGAGAGCTCAATCTTTGCCTTTTCAGCAGCGTCTCGCAATCTTTGCAATGCCATCTTGTCTTGGCTCAAATCAATCCCTTGCTCACGCTTAAACTCATCAATCATCCAGTGAATGATCACTTCGTCAAAGTCATCTCCACCAAGGTGTGTATCTCCATTTGTAGCAAGTACTTCAAAGACGCCTTCTCCAATCTCTAGGATTGAGATGTCGAATGTTCCACCACCGAGGTCAAAGACCGCTACTTTCTTGTCTCCCTCTTTGTCGAGGCCATATGCAAGAGCTGCAGCGGTGGGCTCCGGGATAATACGTTTGACGTCAAGTCCCGCAATGCGTCCAGCATCGCGTGTAGAGGCTCTTTGAGAGTCGTTGAAGTAGGCAGGTACCGTGATTACAGCTTCTGTCACTTTCTCTCCAAGATAGGCTTCTGCAGTCTCTTTCATTTTGACGAGAACCTGTGCACCAATCTCCTCAGGGCTGAGGTGCTTGCCATCAACATCAAAGACCACCTCGCCCTTAGAGCCTGCGCTCACGTGGTAGGGGACTGTCTTGATCTCAGATTCGACCTCGCTGTATTTGCGGCCAATAAAGCGCTTAGAGGAGGAGATTGTTTTATCAGGGTTAGTAACCGCTTGCCTTTTGGCAGGTACACCGATCAATCGCTCGTTTCCTTTGTATGCGACAACAGAAGGGGTTGTACGTGTTCCTTCTGCTGACGTGATCACCTTCGCTGTCCCTCCTTCCATCACCGCCACACATGAGTTGGTGGTGCCGAGGTCGATTCCGATGATCTTTCCGCTACTCTTCTTCTGTTCGCTCATCTTCTTCTCCTTGTTCATCATTTTTAGACTTTGCTACTTTGACTTTTGCCACACGAATGGGGCGGTCGCCAATTTTATAGCCGCGCAAGCACTCCTCAACCACTACACCAGGTTGGTGGTCGTCGCTTTCGACCATCTCCACTGCTTCATGCATGTGGGGGTCGAAGTGTTTGCCTACGCTCTCATATTCTTGAACTCCGTGATTGGCGAGCACTTGTCGCAGCTGCGCCAAGATCATCTCAAAGCCAATCGCCCAGTTTCTCACTTCATCAGACATCGACTCTGCAAACTTCAATGCATTTTGAAAGTTGTCCAACGGATGCAAAAAATCTACAAGCACATTTTCCACAGCGTACTGCGTGAGCTCAGAACGCTCTTTTTGCATTCTTTTGCGTGCATTCTCAGAGTCAGCCAAAAGGCGTAAATACTTCGCTTGGCACTCAGCGAGCTGCTCTGAAAGGTTCTCCTCTGTCTCTTCTGTCATTTATTCTCCAACAATTTGATTGATGATTGGTCGATCTCCGCCCGTCTGTTTGCGCGTGGTTGGCGGAAAGAGATTTTATGCTTGTAGAGTGTTTTGGTCAGCGCTTTTGTGATCTCTTCCGAGAAAAACTGCAATGTACCAAAGAGCGTTTGGTAGGGGAGGCGGCTACATCCCAAAATCCCCACAGCTCCCACACGGGTCTCTCCAATATGGTAGGGAACAGCTAGAACAGCACATCCCTCTGCAGCAGCAGCGTAAGGCGCCAAGTCACTCCCTATCCAATAGCACAGCTTGTTTTCTCGCATGCAATCACTCAAAAGAAGGCGCATGTGCGCTGCATTCTCGAAAAGAGAGAGGCCCGCCGAAAGGGCGATAGGATCGCTGAACTCAGGATAGTTGAGAAGGCGAGAAAAACCTGTACGGTAGACATCTTCTTCACTGAAATTGGAGTAGCGTACCATGTAGCGCACCACGATCTCGCTATAAAGCTTTTGGGCAAGTGCTTTATCCTCTTTGAGGTCATCGGGCTGCGCTCCTCCCTTAATGCGCCACTGCAAGTAGTGCTCAATGCGGCGAAGAGCAAAAGAGGAGAGCTTCTTGTTCATAGGCAAAATCTCTGTCAATACTTGCCCAAAGTCGGTGAGCAACACACAAAGGAGACGCTCATCATCCACGCCTACAAGCTTCACCTCTTGAATAAAGTCATGGTCAAAGCGCACAGCGCTCAAAAAAGTTGCGCAACCCGTCAGCTCACTCAACTTCTCAGTCGCACGCTGCAAATAGGTATGGACGCTCTTCGAAGGAGGTATCTTCAGCTTCAAACCCTTTTCTACCTCAGGCATGAGGGCGGGGTGTTCTACCGCCTGCCGCACATAGAGGCGGATGCCCTCTTCAGTAGGTAAACGCCCCCCTGAGCTGTGTGGCTGCTTCAAGTAGCCCAACTTCTCAAATTTGGCAAAGTAGTTGCGGATCGTTGCTGAGCTCAAATTGGGAAAACGCTCTTCCTTCAGTGTGTTAGAGCCAATTGGCCTCCCACTCTCCAAGAAGAGCTCCACAAGTGCTAGTAAAACCTCTTGTTCTCGCTTCTCTTTCTTATTCATGCCTCAAATTATACAAATCTCCTCTCCTAGAGTCAAGTATTTTTAGCACTCACAGATCAAGAGTGCTGACTTTGACAAAAATCGTCCTTGCTTGATCAAATATCTCTTTGATGCAGGAGGGGTTGTGGTGGAGTCAATTTTTAGATGGTGTCGTCAAATTTTCTCCTTTGTAAGGCGAGAGATTTTCTAGGCAAAATGCGCAATCGAAAGCGAAGGGAGTAGCCAAAGCGCTACTTCCGAGGTTGCGAGGGCGCATTTTGGCAGAAAAGATCCGGCTGAAAAAGGAGAAAATTTGACGACACCATCTAGTCGATCAGTTCAGGCTGAGGTGATGGATCACGTCTCCAGTGCGATGAGTCGCAGTTGGAAAATCTTCGGCGAGTCGATTGCCGAGCAGGGAAAGATTGGGCGTATCCTTTCTATTTTTAAGGGGCGTATCTGTAGGATGATCCGTGCATCAGACGAAGCTCGCCACAACTAAAAGTAGTGCAAGAGAGAGTGCCGATAGCAGCCCTCCTGCCTTAAACATTTCTTTCACAGAGACATGCCCTGTCCCATACGCTAACGCATTGGGTGGTGTAGAGATGGGAAAAGCAAAAGAAAATGAGCAGGCGAGCGCAATGGTTATTGCGATGAGCAGTTTATTTGTGGGATCGATCGCTATGGCAATTGGAAGCAAGAGATTTGCTGTAGCTGTGTTGCTGATGAACGAGGTGAGAAGAACAGCCAAAATTCCAAACGTGATGAGCAACACAACGCCCTTCTCTTGAAAGAGGGGGATTTTCACGATTTCATGGAATACATCTGATGAGAGCACTGCCTCTCCTAATGCGAGTCCTCCCCACATCAAGATGAGTATATCCCACTGAATAGAGCGGATCTCCTCCTTTTTGATGAGACGAAAAAGCGCAAAAAGAGTAAGACCGATCAAGGCCACAAGCGACTCTGGAATGTGGTGCCACACCTTTGTGAGCCAAAGCGCAATCATTAAGCAGGCGATCACCAACACCCCTTTTCCCTTTTTAGTTAACTTAGGAAACACTTTTGGAGGCGCTAGTTTGGTCTTTGAGGGAAAAAGAAGAGTGAGCACAACAGCAGTGACCGCTAGGAGGATGAGTGCAAAGGGAACGGTGTAGAGCATCCACCGCAAAAAGTCGATCTCTATCCCAAAATCGCGCAAAATGCCCAAAGCAATGGCGTTAGGTGGCGTTCCGATGGGCGTCATGATGCCCCCAATATTTGCCCCAAATGCAATCGCCAAAATCACCCGCCTTTTGATTGGGTCGTCTGTCTCGAGATTGTGAAAAGCGGGCATCACAAGCATAAGCATCAATGCTGCTGCTGCAGTGTTCGAAATCCACATGGAGAAAAAAGCAGAGCTTATTAAAAGCGTAGTGGTTGTGAATCCAACTTTCGCAAGTACCTTTTCGATCAAAAAGTGGTCAACGCCATGCCGTTTGGCTGCAGCCGCTAACGTCAATCCACCCAAAAAGAGTATGATCACAGGGCTAGAAAAGGGAATCCAAAAGTATTGCAAGTTTTGATCCATCAACAAAGTAAGCAACACAACAACAAGAAGGGAAGTAGCATAGAGGGGGGTGATCTCAAAAGCCCAAAAGAAGACGGCAATTGTAAAGACGGCGGCTACCTTACGGGTGGCAGGATCTGTGGGGATAAATAAGTAACAAGCTAAAGCACAAAGAATTGCAATAAATGCTAGAGAGAGGGATCGCCAGGGGCGTATGCGCGTCATCCTCCTGTTTATCTCACTCTGAGAAATTCTATGCAAAAATTTTGTAATCTATTGGTTTTCAGTTCTATTGTAAAATAGTATATTAGATATAAAAAATCTGTTAGTATTAGTATGTAGTTGTTGTTTTTAGATATGGTTTGTTGGTGGAAAAGGAACGATTTGTTGTAGCCATCGTGGATGATGCACCTTTTATGCGTGGGCTTGTTAAGAATATTGTGATGATTCAGCTAAAAGCATCTAATATTCAGGATTTTAAAATTGTTTGTGCAGGGTCGCTAGCAGAGTATGAAGAGTTGATCCGCACTGAGAGTGTAAATCTTGCATTCGTTGATATGATCTTGCCTGAGGGGCCCACAGCTGGGCTGACGCTTTTGAAAAAAATCCGGGAGCTTCACCCCTCTTGTGAAATTGTGATCATCTCTTCGATTGCCGATAGAAAAACGAAAGAGAGTTGTGCAAAGTTTGGTTGTACAGAGTTCATCGAAAAGCCATTTGATAACGCTCGCATTTCTGCGGCAATTGAACGTGCTTTGAAAACAAGCAAAGTTGCATAAAAGGGAAACAGCATGAGAAAGTGCGCACTGATTTCTGCATACCTTGTGCTTGCAATGGCTATTGCTGTTTTGGTGGGGTGGCTTGCACATGTCTCTTTACTGATCCAACTTTACCCAACATTTGCTCCCATGCAGTTCAATACTGCTCTTTGTTTTGTGCTGGCGGGAAGTGCTCTCATTTTTGGGATTCACAAACAAAAGCGCCTTTGTCTGATTTCTGCCTCTCTTCTTCTTTTCATCAGCATTCTTGTCTTAATTGAGTATATCTTCAATACGAATACTGGAATCGATCAGCTCTTTATGTACCCCTACATTACGACGAAAACAACGCACCCTGGACGGATGGCTCCAAACACAGCAATTTGCTTTATTCTTGTAGGGCTCAATGCGTTGATGATTGGGCTCACCTCTTTCTGTTCTAAGAAGTGGATTTTCTCTTATGGTGTGATCGGGACGTTGCTTGCTGTAATGAGCTTTATCCCTATTTTTGGCTACATAACAGGGCTTGAGAGCGCATATGGTTGGGGGGGTACGACGCGCATGGCTCTACATACAGCTATGAGGTTTGCTCTTTTAACGCTCTCTCTTTATGCCTTTATTCGCATTCAAGACTCCCATCCTTATGGTCATATATATTTAGTTCCAGCTGCTTTTGTCCTGTTTTCAGTCTTTCTGTCAGGAGCTCTCTACGAGGAAGGCGCTTTTAAGGGACCGGTCGCGCTTCTTACGTATGGCCTCTTTGGGGGGTGTGTGCTTGCTTGGGCACTCAACAGCACCAAAAAGGCACATACCGCCTTTGAGCTCCTAAAAGAGAGCTCAAACTATCAACTCAAGCAAATGCTTAGGCGTGAAAACCTTTTGCATCAGACAGCCGCCCTTGCAACAGAAGATCTATCACTTGAGCAGGCAATGAGGCGTATCTTGTTTAACGTCTGCAAGGAGACAGGGTGGCCCGTAGGGCATCTCTATCTTCTAGAGGAGGGTGTGCTAGTACCCTCTAAAATATGGTACCTCGAAAATGAGGAGAGGTTCACGATTTTTAGAGAAGTGACAGAAAAAACAATATTCAAATCTGGTGAGGGGCTACCAGGCATAATTCTCCAGACAGGGAAGCCCATTTGGAATGCAAATATGGAGAAAGATCCCAACTTTTTTAGAGGAAAGTTGGTTGAGAATGCAGGGGTGCGAGGGGCTTTTGGTTTTCCGATCATGATATCTGGAAAAACGATTGGGGTATTGGAGTTTTTCTCAGACAAGGAGGAAGAGGAGGATCTATATCTTTTAGATACTCTGAGAGATATAGGGAAAGAGGCAAGCCTAGTAATTGAGAAGCACGAGTTTGAAGAAAACCTTCGAAAGAGTCATGCTCTCACTATGGATGCACTGCGTGTGCGTTCTGAGTTTTTGGCGATGATGAGTCATGAAATCCGTACTCCACTGCATGTGATTAATGGAGCTGCTGAGCAGCTAGAGTCGATGGGACTTTCAGAGAAGCAAATGGAGTTGGTCAAAATTCAGCTTAAAAACGGTGAAATTCTTCTTACTCTTGTGAATGACCTCCTTGACCTCTCAAAAATGGAGGCAGGGCAGCTTGAACTCGATCGCCGCCCCTTCAATGCGAGGGAGATGCTCGATTCGCTTGGGTCGATTTTCCAACTCTCTGCAGATACGAAAGGGTTGATCTTCTCAAGTATGGTGGACGACTCTTTGCCAAACTGTTTGGTGGGAGATCCAAAGCGCATTGAGCAAGTGCTCATCAATCTACTTGGAAATGCTATCAAATATACTAGGGAGGGAAGTGTAAAGTTGAGGGCTCAAAGAGATGCGCGAAGTGGGATGATTGAGTTTTCGGTAAAAGATACTGGGGTGGGCATCGAGGGGAAAGATATGGAAAAAATATTTTACCCCTTTAAGCAAGTGGGGCAGTTCTCGAATCGGCAGTTTGGCGGTTCAGGCCTTGGGTTGAATATTTGCAAGCGGCTTGTTGCTTTGATGGATGGGGAGATTACTGTTGAGAGCGCGCTTGGAGTGGGCTCTACCTTTACTGTACGCCTCCCCTTAAGCGAAGGACAGATGGAAGAGGTAAAGGTGGAAGCGGAGCCTACACTCGATCTTCCATTGAAGATCCTTCTTGTCGACGACTCTGAAGATAACTGCGTGATCATAAAATTCTTCTTGGAGAATACGGCTGTTGAGCTCGACTACGTGTTGAGTGGAGAAGAGGCTCTTAAGAGAGTTCAGGAGAAGAAGTATGATTTAGTTCTGCTCGATATTTTGATGCCGGTGATGGATGGAAAAGAGGTGGCGCGTCGCATTCGCAAGACAGAGAGGGGGCATATCGCGATCATTGCCTTCACTGCCTTCACCACAGCTGAGGAGAAAACAGCGTGTCTGGAGGCGGGGTGTGACGGCTTTATCACAAAACCTGTGAAGAAGAGAGAGCTCTTTTTAGCGATTCATGAGCTGCTCGGACATCGCACTTAGATGGTGTCGTCAAATTTTCTCCTTTGTCAGCCGGATCTTTTCTGCCAAAATGCGCCCTCGCAACCTCGGAAGTAGCGCTTTGGCTCCTCCCTTCGCTTTCGATTGCGCATTTTGCCTAGAAAATCTCTCGCCTCACAAAGGAGAAAATTTGACGACACCATCTATACTCATACTCGAAAGTGCACCATTGTATGCCCATGCGTGAGGTGGCGCTGAGAATTTGGATCCTGTCTTCAATAAAACGTGCATGCAAAGGGTTGAGGCTTCGCGATAGGAAGCGCTCTTCCAATCACTTCGAGCTTCATAGATGCTCTTGCGCCCACTGAAGGAGTTGATCACGCTTCACCAGCACCTTCTCTCCCGAGCGCGACTCAATTTCCAGCTCGTTGTTTTCTTGTAATGTCTTGCCAACAATGAGCTTGTAGGGGATGCCGATAAGGTCGCTGTCTTTCAGCTTGAAGCCAAGTCGTTCATCACGGTCGTCATAGAGAGGTTCGAAAGAGCAGAGCTCAGAATAAATCTCTTCAGCAGCTTGGACTAGCTCCTCTTTTTTTGTCACAGCAGCAGTGATCAAAATCTTGAAGGGGGCGATCTCTTTTGGCCATACAATGCCACGTTCATCGTGCATTTGCTCCACACATGCCTGCGCTGTGCGTCCAACTCCAATGCCATAGGTGCCCATCCAAAATGGCTTTAGCTCCCCGTTTTCATCTTGATAATGCGCCTTCATCTTCTCACTATACTTTGTGCCAAGATTGAAGATGTGCGCCACCTCTGTGCCACGCTGAATGGTGTAAGTACCCCCCTCTATGTGGGGGCATCTATCTCCCTCTTTCGCTAGCAAAAAGTCGAAGCACTCAGGAGGTTTTTCCCAGTTCACCTGGATGTAATGGATATCCTTCTCGTTTGATGCGCAGCAAAAGTTGGTCATCTCTTTGCACGTCTGGTCTGCATAGAAGGGGAGTTTTGAGTTGAGAGGGCCAATGAAGCCAACACAAGAGCCCAGCTTCTCAATCTCAGTGTCGCTCGCCATTTCAATCTCAATCGCCCCAAAGTGGTCTTGCACTTTAAGGAGATTCACCTCTCGGTCGCCACGGATGCCGATTGATACGAATTCTTTCTTGTCCTGGAAGATGAGTTTGATGACAAGCGTTTTCACAATTTGAGCAGGCTGAATTTTGAGGAAGTGTGCCAAGTCTTCAATGTTAGTGATGCCCGGAGTCTCTACTCGCTCCTTCTTCCCTTGCGCCTTTTCAAATGGGAAAGAGGGGGGGATGGAGAGAGTTGCTTCCACATTGGCTGCATAATCCCCACACAGCATCACCACATCTTCTCCAATCTCAGTCTTTACTTGAAACTCTTGTGACTTCCCGCCACCGCCGATCTTGCCGCTATGCGCCTGCACAAGTACATAGTCAAGTCCTAGGCGATCGAGTATCTTGGAATAGGCTGTGCGCATCTTTTCATACTGCTCTTCCATTCCAGATGGAGTCGTAGCAAAGCTATAGCCATCTTTCATCAAAAACTCTTTTGCTCGAATCAAGCCAAAGCGGGGGCGAATCTCATCGCGAAATTTGTTTCCAATTTGGTAGAGGTTGAGGGGAAGTTCTTTGTAGCTCTTAACCCAACTGCGCACAAGAGCGACGATCGCCTCTTCACACGTTGGGGCGACGCAGTAGTCGTGCCCCTCTCGGTCTTTCAATGCATAGAGGAGATTCTCCGCTGTATAATCCTCCCACCTTCCGGTTTCATGCCAGATGTCGGCTGGGTGGAGGTTGGGAAGAGAGAGCTCTTGCGCCCCTGCATTTTCCATCTCTTCGCGTATCACACAACACAACTTCTCAATGACGCGCTTCATCATGGGCGAATAGGCGTAAAGGCCTCGCCCTATGCGGAAGATATAGCCCGCTTGTTCGAGCAGTTTGTGAGAGGGAATATCGGCCTCGGCAGGCGCCTCTTTAAAAGTCTTAGAAAAAAAGTGTGAGAGTCTCATGGTGCCTTGGTTGTGTTAAATAAATCGAGCTTTGAGAGTTTTTTGGCTGATTTTGCCTCGAATTTTTTGGAGGATTCGGCAACTTTGTCGATACATAAATAGTAGCGGCAAAGTTTGATGCAGATTGCGGATCTCCTCAGAAGCCGCCGCTTGCGGTACCGACTTGCACTGTCTGCGCTCGAGATCCTTCAACTTTAAACAAAATGCCCAAAAGTCGTTGTTATCCAACTTAGAAGTCACAGTTGCGACCCTTGTACTCGATTCTATTCTTAAATTTTTCAAAAGTTTGGATCAGACTATAGCGGAAACGTTGATTTTCGGGAAGATCGCCATCGATGCAGATTGCCAAGCGGCGCTTGTTCTCTTTCCCTAAAAACTCTTCAGCATAAGCGACAAACTTGTCATATGAGAGCTCCTCTAACGCCTCTTTTCGCTTCTCTAGCCATTTGAAGTCGCTTTCGTAGTCGAAAGCTAGTGTATGCAAAACAGCGCCCATCTTTACTAAGTTTTCAGCGGGTTTTTCCAGCTTTTCAATGAGCGCAGTGCGAATAGCTTCGAAGCGTTCTTGGGGAATGATCTCTCGCTTCAAGTGTTGTAAGCTATTTTCCAAGAAAAGCTCAAAGCGAGCGAGGAGGTCGCGCGTCTCGTGTGTGCTCGACTGAATCGCGAAGAAAGTATAGAGATGGCGCTCAATCTCTTGCGCCCAGTTAGTAACTAAGTAGGCGGTTTGCTGCCGTGTGCGTAGCTCACTGAAAAAAGGCTCTTCTAATCCTTTTGACAAGATCTCTTGTGCAGCTCTTTTCTCAAAGGTGAAGTCTCCCAAATCCATTGTGAGGATGAGCGCATTTGAGGGGAGCTTGCTTTGCTCCACGAAGTAGGAGGTGCTTGGGATTGCTGCAGTCTCTACTTTTGGGTGGAGGTGTGGAGGATAGGCCTCTTTTGAAAAGTGTTTGTTAAGCAGCGTCACAACGTTGTGTCCTGCCTCTTCTTGGTGGTTGCCGTAGAGCATCGCTTCGCAATACGAGCGGTTCCATACTCTGTCACAGAAGCGCACGAGGTCACTATAGCGAATGGTATCGAGCACGGCACACTTTGCTTTCATGCCGCAGTGTTCAGCATAGAGCACGTTCCACAAAATTTCTCCACCCTGCTTCAAAGCACTCGCATTCGCGCGGTTCATGTAGTCGCGCTTGGCAAGGTTTTTGTAGAGCTCAAACTCCTCTTTTGTAGGAGTGCCTTTTTGCATGTACTCGAGAACAGAGACAAGAAGTGTAGCAGCTTTATCGCTGTATCCCTCAATTGAGAGTACAACGCCGTTCCTGGCTGGAGAGAGAGAGAAGTTGAGCCCTGCCATCGCTGCGTTGTAGGCGAGAGTGTTGAGCTTCTCACTCACTGCATGACAATATAGGTCGGCAAGCACTTGACTCTTTGGCGCGCTCTCCTTCACCTCTGGAGTGGAAAAGTTGAAACGCCACGCAACTTGAGGAACAAAAAAGCGGTCATCGGTGCAGCTGTACACTTTGGCTGTCAATGTGTCAGCCAGAAGAGTGGGAGCTGGAAGCCCCTTCTTTCCCGAGGGCTCTCCATGCACGCTTAAATTTTCAGGCAAAAATTTGTTGGGGGCAGGTATTGAAATGCAAGGATGGGGCTCCACATTTCTCCATTTTTCGAGGCGTTGCTTGGGTACAGCAACCAACCGGTAGGCGGCGCCCAACCACGTCTCGTTCCGATCCGCTTTGAATGGGTTGATCTTTTCTGGGGCAATCAATGTGTAGAGAGCTTTTTCAGGCTTCAGCTCTTGCAAAAAGGCTGTGATCTGATTTTCGTCATACACGGAAGGAATAAGCGTTTGGCGGGGGAAGGTCTCAAGTGGTTCATCCACCATGCCAACAGCGTAGTCAGCGACAAAGTCGAATACATCTTCTCGTGACTGGAATGTGTAATGGAGTTCCTCTATTTGTACCACTTCATCAAAGATGTAGCGAGGAATACCGCTGCCGCGCAGCGAAGCAATCGCCTGACAGCACCGCTCGATCACCTTTTCATACTGCGCAACGCCTTGCGCTGTGAGGCCCACAGAGAGGGTTAAAAAGCCTTGCCCCTCACCAGCGCGATGAAAGCCGGCGCCCACACCCTCAGCGAGCTGTTCTTTTTTAAGTTGAGATAAAAGAGAGGAGTCTCCTTCATGTCCCAAAACATGGCTCACAAGTTTGCCGACGTGCCGCTTTTGATCTTCTCCAAAGTGGCGTGGGATTTCCCATGCCATTTCGAGTTGTTGGATTGCCTGTACGGGGTAGATCGCTGCGAGCGCAGTTTGGTTGTGCGCAAATAGCGGCACTTCGCATCTCTCCAAAGTGTTAGCATTATTTTTTACAGAGGAAAAGAGCGTGGTAACCTCTTCTTCTAAAGAGTCTAGCGATTGCGCTGAATAGACCACAAGGTGCATGCGGTGGGCACTATAGTGCTCCTTGTACCACTCTTTGAGCTCATCTTGCTCAATCTTTGCAAGAGTTGTCAGGTTGCCAATGCAAAAGTCGTGGAAAGGATGCGCTTCATTCGCGAGCTCCTTTTTCACATAAAGAGCGCGCCACGCATCAAGTGGGATATCTTTGCAGTACTCTTGATGAATCGCCTTACACTCTCGCTCAACACCTGAAGGGGAGAAGAGGGGGGCAATGAAAAATTGTGCAAAACGGTCGAGTGCGCCTGAAAAGCCTTCGTTGTTGACCGAGAACATGTAGCAGGTGCGGTCAGACATTGTGAAGGCGTTGCGTGATCCTCCATGCTCATCAAGATAACGGGTATACGCCTTTTCGTCTGGATACTTCTCTGTGCCAAGGAAGAGGAGGTGTTCCACAAAGTGCGCCATTCCAGCGCGCTCTTTTGGATCTTGCCAGCTCCCTACACCAACTGCGAGCGCTGCGCCCGAAGAGGGTGTGTGTGGGTCTGAGATCAACACAGCCTCCAGCCCGTTGTCTAAACGGAGCTTGCGCATCTGTCGCTCTTGCAAGGAGGGTGTTTGAATCTTTAAGTTGGATTGATCCTCTACAACAGCCCCAAAGAGGGTCGATGTGATTAGGCAAAAGATCGCTCTCTTCATGAAGGAAACTCACTGTAGTAATGTTTCACAAGACTCCAGATGTAGTGCGCTCGAGCCTCTCGCTTTGCATGACGATCTTGTACCTCACAGCCGGGGAAGTTGTCCATATCTATCTCATCTCCAAATGCAAGATGAATCGTCGCATAGGCTGGGCGACGCGCTTCGCCAAGCTCACTTTTTACCTTCTCAGGAGGAGGTAAAATGTCATAGGTATGCATCGCAAGGGGGTAGAAGTGAGTGGGGGTTTTTGCCTGTTTTGCCTGAAGGCGGAACATCTCAATGCTCTGCGGATCGAAGGGAGCAACCTCAATCTCTCCCTTCTCATTTTTCCGGTCCCGGCCACCACTTGGCGCCATATAAATACACTTCCCGCCTTCAGCTAAAAGTTCGCGCATTAGCTTCATCGTGCGTTGATTGTGCTTAAGCTTCTCTTCTTTTCTTTCGGGTGGATTATTGATATGCCGCTTGGAGTAAATGCAAAGCAAATTTGTGCCACGACTGAGGGGGATGGCCGCAGGATCACTTACAACACGGTCTCCTGCAATGAAAATTGTCTCACCCCCTATGTCTGGATAGCTATTTTCTAGCATAAGGTAGAGCATCTGTGGATCCACCTCAGTTTGGTGGTTGGCAAGAAAGATCACATTTTCTCCCTTCCTCAGCTGATTGCGCATTTTCGCTAGACTCTCTTTGTGGAAGATCTTAGATTCTCCACGATTCACTAAGTGGTAGAAAAGATCGATGCTGAACTGAAAATAGTTGATTGGCGCTGTGATCTTTTTGTGGTAGGGCTCAAACGTATAGGGGTTTCTCAACTCATCTTTTAAGAAGCCGAGGTATTGTAGGAAAACCCCTTGGTGGTCACGCACGTTCATTCCATGATTTTCAATCGACTCTTTGTAGGAGGAATACATCTCCAAGAAAAGATCGTGCACTTGCTGGGGGATTTGCTCCGAGTCTAGCTCTTTTTTCAAAACTTCTGGAAATAACATCATTAGATCTCAATAGGTTGTCTTGAAACAGTTGAGAAGAACTTGTAGTCGTTAAGGTGAAGCGTGTCATCTTCAGCAAACTCTAACCGCGCCTTCAACTCTTTTGCCATCTTCTCCAAATATTCGAATTCACCTCCATCCCTCATATAGGCATAAAGAGAGGGGTGGACAGTGAGGCGTAGCCCAAATTGTTCGAGCTGCCGTGTCACTTTTTTTAAACTGCGTTCAATCTCAATCGTGATGCTCTCGTGTGTTTTAATCAAACCAGAGCCAGAGCAGTAAGGACAAGCGGTATAGATGGTTTGCATAAGCGATTCTCGACTTCGCTGCCGCGTCATCTCGACCATGCCAAACTCGCTCATATTTAGGATAGTACCCTTAGCAGGATCCTCTTTCATGCACTCTTTGAGTCTGTCGAGCACCTTTCTTTGGTTTTTTCTGTAGCGCATGTCGATGAAGTCGACGATCACCAAACCACCGATGTTGCGGATGCGCAGCTGCCTAGCAATTTCAGCTGCAGCTTCGAGATTGATTTTCAAAAGAGTATCTTCTACATCTTGGTCTGAGTTGCTACTCCTTCCTGAGTTGACATCGATCGTGTACATCGCCTCTGTGCGGTCAAAGAAGAGATAACCTCCACTTTGAAGCCAAACTTTGAGGCGAGTTGCCTTCTCAATCTCTCGCTCGACATTGAAGCGCTCAAACATAGGAGACTTGTCACGGAAATACTCAATGCGGAGTAAATGTTCGCCACTAAACTTTCTGTAGATGCGCTTACACCTTTGATATGTGCTGTAGTCATCAACAAGAAGGCGGCTGTACTTCTTATCAATGCACGTAATCACTGCCTTTTTTACGATATCAGACTCTTCAAGCAAGAGGCATGGCTTCGATGTTTCGTTAAATTTTTGCATGATCGAGTTCCACGTCTCGAAAAGCTCATTGGCTTCATCAATGAGCATATCTGTTGTGGCGTGGACACTTGCTGTGCGACAAATCAGCCCCATCTCTTGCGGCATCTCAAAGGCGCGGATCAGTTTTTTCAAACGGTCGCGTGCCCCGCGGTCTTCGATTTTTCGCGATACACCGCGGTGCGGGCTGTTGGGTAATAAGACGAGATAACGTCCGGCAATGGAAACATTGGATGTGAGGCGCGCACCCTTAGAGCCAATCGGCTCTTTCACAACCTGTACAAGTACAGGTTGGTCGGTTTTAAGCAGATCCTCAATCTTCTCTTGCTTCTTCTTTTTCGTGTTGACTTGCTGAATGTCGTAATCGAGATCAAAGTCCATATCGAACTGCTGTTCGAACTTCTTCGTGTTCTCGAGAATGTCTGACATGTGGATGAAGCCATTCTCTCCTTCATTGATGTCAATAAAGGCAGATTGAATATTGCGGAGAATATTGGTCACCTTGCCACGGTAGATATTTCCCGTGAGCTGGCGCGCTTTTTTACGCTCTACGATAAGGTCAACAAGTTGTCCATTCTTCAGGTGCGCATAGCGGATCTCTTTTGATTCAACATTAAGTAATATGTCATTGTCCATTCGAATTCCTTCTGGAATAGAACCAAATGGAGAGGTTTCAAAAATTTCTTGGTTTTTCTAGGGTTAACGAACAAAGTTCCATTCCATCTTTTTTATGTTGGCCGGCAGCATACGGGAATTTCTCGATCTTTACTAGTCAAAAAATCCACTTTCAGTTAAATTGCTATGTCCATGGATGATGCTTTTAAAATATTCGTTGAACGTTTGAAAGAGGGCGAGCCTGAGGTTCTTGAAGAAGTTTACGCTCCCACATTCATGGAGATCGAGGAGGATGAGCTCCGCTTTGAGGCGCCCATTCATCTTGAAGGAGAGGCGTTTGTCTCTGGAGATTCTCTCGTGATTATAGGGCAGGTAACCACTCGGGCTAAAGTTCCGTGTGCTATTTGCAATGAGTTTACTGAGGTCTCTTTGGAGCTTCCTAACTTCACTCACACTGAAAAGGTGGACGAAGTAAAGTCTGGGGTGTATAATCTTGCCCCCATCCTCCGTGAGGCAATCTTGTTAGAACTGCCTTCAAAAGCGGAGTGTAAGGGGAAGTGTCCCGATAGGGAAAGAGTAGAAAAATATTTAGCCAAAGGGGGCGAGAGCTTCCCTTTTGAATCGTTAGGAGAAGAGTAAAATGGCAGTACCACGTCACCGCACATCGAATCAGCGGAAGCGGATGCGCCGTAGTCACCACGCAAAGAAGCCAAAGACGGTTGCTGCGTGCACGAACTGCGGATCACCCCGCCTTCCTCACGTTATTTGTTCCGCCTGTGGGCACTACAACAACCGCCCTGTATTGAGAAAAGCTGAGACTGAGTGATGCGCATTGGGGTCGACCTCATGGGGAGCGACCGCACACCAGAGGAGATCTTTGAAGCGGTCCTAGAAGTTTCCTCACAGATTGCAGATGGCCAGCGCCTTGTTGTGTATGGCACAGAGGAGATCCTCTCTTCGCTTTCTGTTCCTCCCGTCATTGAAAAAATTGCTGCATCTCAAGTGGTGCGGATGGATGAGGCACCACTTCACGCATTTCGACACAAAAAGAATTCTTCGATGGCGTCGGGCATTCTCCATGTAAAGGAGAAAGCGCTCGACGGCTTTGTTTCTACAGGAAATACGGGCGCGCTCATGGCAACCGCCCTCTTCCGTCTCAAGCGCCTACCTAATGTCTCTCGCCCCGCTCTCATGGTGATCATGCCCAATGGACAAAAAGATGTGGTGGTACTTGATGTGGGGGCAAATCTTACCCCAAAGCCCGAACATATCGTCGACTTTGCTCGCATGGGGGCTGCTTATCGCACAATCATGCACGGGATAAAAAATCCATCAACGGGACTGCTCAATGTTGGAGCTGAAGAGCAAAAGGGACCGAAGGAGCTGAAGGAGACGTACCAGCTCATGCAAAAGACATTTGGTGCTGCCTTTAAAGGGAATGTCGAAGGGCGTGAAGTGTTTGATGGAAAAGTGGATGTCCTTGTCACAGATGGCTTCACCGGTAACGTCTTCCTCAAGACGTGTGAAGGGATCTCCTCCTTCCTCTTTCATTATCTGCATGAAAAATTCTCAGACAAGGTGAGCATCAACGAAATCGCCTCACATCTCTATAACAACTTCAACTATGCGAAACACCCAGGGGCGCTGCTCTGTGGAGTGGATGGGCTTATCGTGAAGTGTCATGGTCACTCGAATCAGCAAGCTCTTGTTAACGGCATCCTTGGCGCTTTTAGAGTCGCAGAGCAAGAAATCGTTTCTAAAATGAAGGAAGCGCTCAAATAAGCGCACGCGCATTTCAGTAAGGGGGGGGGGATTTCTCTAGGCAGCTGGTCTGTAACTCATAAAATAGTACATCCAGTACTTTGTAATTTTTGTATTTAGGTTGTGAATAGAGAAAAACTTAGAAAATTTGGCTCCAATTCCCTTTGCCTGCTTATTCATCTCAGCACATAATTTATTATTGCTGCCAGCCCAACTTGAGTTGAGATACATAAGGCTCGTTTTATTGGGAGTGTTCAAAATTTCATAAGAGATAAAGGCATAGTAGTATGTGTTCATGTCAGCACGAATATCTTTGATGATCAAAGATTGGGTAGTTGGGTCAATCGAGTCGTATAGTCTATCGACCTGTTTTTTCACCTCAGTATCCAAATTACTCATTTTACTTGCCCATGTTGAGACAAGCCTTGCATCAGAGCGCACCTCTTGAGGCACATCTTTCACTTCATAGGAGATAAAAGCATAGTAGTTGTTAGGTCCCATTTGAGTATCGATCTTATTGATGACCAAAGATTGCTTTGTTGTATCAATGGATTTTTGCAAATTCTTAATCTTATTATTCACAGAGCTGTCAAGCTTTGAAAGGGTGCCAGCCCAAGTTGAAGTGAAGCCAAAATCTTCCTCTTTCCCTTTAGTCGCTTTAGTGAACTCGTAGGTGATAAAAGCGAAGTAGTATGATTTAGTCATCTGAACATCCATCTTCTTCACAACAAGCTTTTTCTTTTCTTGCGCAGCTTGTGCCTTAAGTCCTTTGACTGACTCTTTCACAGCGCTCTCAAAACCGCTAAGTGTAGAACCTGAGGTTGATTTAAGCTTTGCAACAGATTTTCCTTTTTGCGGTGTTTGGGCAATTTCATAGCGAATATATGCATAGTAATAGTTCGCGCTCATCTCCACATTGATCTCTTTGATGGTCAATGTTTGGGTTTCTGAATCGGTGGACATTTTTAATCTGTTAATCTTTTCATTGACTGCTCTGTCTAGGCCCTTTTGTGTGCTTGCCCAAGTAGACGTTTGTCGCACAATGTGAGTTGCTGCACCTTCTTTCACTTCATAGGGGATATATCCGTAGTAGCGGGCGCCTTTCCCCATTACTTCGATATCACCAATCTCAACATTTTCATGCATTTTTTCAAGTTTCTTAATCTCATCATTGACAGCCTTGTCAAAATTCCCAAGCGTAGCCGCCCAGGTGGTAATAAATTGAATTGTGGCCAGTAGAACAGCTAACATAAAAACCTCATAGATATTAGGCTTATGAAGTTTCACATAAGGAAAAGATTAAGAGCAATGTCTTTAGATGGTGTCATCAAATTTTCTCCTTTGTCAGCCGGATCTTTTCTGCCAAAATGCACCCTTGCAACCTCAGAAATAGCGCTTTGGCTACTCCCTTCGCTTTCGATTGCGCATTTTGCCTAGAAAATCTCTCGCCTCACAAAGGAGAAAATTTGATGACACCATCTAATGAAAAATTTTTCCGCTTATATAGATCCACCGTCCGTTGACTTTTTCAAAGTGGCTTTTTTCGGTGAAAGAGCAGTCGTGCCCATTTTGGGAGAGCTGGGCGCGAAAGGTGACATGGCTTGGCTCAATACTTAAGATTGTGAGCTTTTCAAACTTTGTGCTTTTAGAAAATTCTTCGATGTCGCTTCTTGTTGACTTCTCTTTTGCTGTTTCAAGAATGTAGTCGGCCTTGCAAAGGGCGTAGGCGCTAAAACGTGAGCGCATAAGAGCTTCAGGAGTTGGGGCCGACTCCCCGTCATGGTAGGGCTTGCAGCACGCACTATATTCTTTTCCACTACAGCAAGGACACTTCACGCACAATCTCCTCTTTAGGGTTAAGTGTTTTTTCTTGGGACATGTGAAACTGTAAAGGCTTATTCATCACTCGTGTCAAAGCGCTGCTTACCTCCTCGGCACGCACATATCTGTGAATAAATTCGGGAAAGAGCTCTCGATTAGCAATCAAGTTGGGGAGCGCATAGAAAGGGAGGCGCACTTTAAAGAGGCGGCGCACAATAAAATAGTTGATGGGGGAGATGGGGTAGGTGACCACCGTGGGTGTTTGGTGCAAAGCGAGTTCAAGCACAACTGTACCACATGTTGCAAGAGCTCCTTTAGCGCTCTTCATTAAATCGTAGCTATACTCAGGAGAGACAAGTGTTTCATTGGGGGCAATTTTTTCAATCAGTGGCCGCAGCTCTTCACGAGCGAGCGAAATGAAGCGTGTTTTTCCCTCTGTTGCCGCGAGCTGGAGGGGGAGATTAGCCTTGATCTCTTGTGTGCGGCTTCCAGGGAAAAGAGCGATGCCGTCGTATTTTTGCGTGTAGGTATGAGCAGCAATCTTGCGCTCAAGTGGATGCCCCACATATGAGACAGGAAGCTTTTCAAAGAGCTCTTTTTCAAACGGTAAAATAGAGAGGAGGCGGTCCAATGTCGCTTCAAGGGTGTGGATGCGCTTTTTACGCCACGCCCAAACAGAGGGGCAGACGTAGTGAATGATTTTGCCCTTATAGCCTGCCTTGCGCAATTTTTTTGCGAGCAACATGTTGAACTCGGCGTAGTCAATTAAGACAACAGCCTGAGGTTTATTTTTAACGATCCACCTGCTTATTTTATGCAGGAGAAGAAAGATCCGCGGCAGGGCAGGGAGAACAGTGGAAAAACCCATTACCTGGAAGGCGTTGAAATCAAAAAGTGGCTTGAGCCCCGCCTTTTGCATGAGTGGACCACCAACACCCACTGAATTAGAGTCAACCAATTCAGACCCTAAAACGTCCCCACTCGGCTCACCAGCAAAGTAAAAAATCATAGTTTTGTGTGAGAAATCTCTTCGCGCACTTCATGCTTGAGCGCTTGCTTGCGCATCCACCGCACCATGAACATGTCGCGAATTGGGCCTAGTGAGCGGTTGAAAAAGTTGTATTTCGTGACGCCCCCTTTGCGCTCTCTATGTTTTACCGGAATTTCACGGATGCGAAACCCTTCAATAGAAAACAGTGCAGGGAGGAAGCGGTGCATCCCTTTGTACATCTTAATTTTATCGAGAGCCTCTTTGCGATAGAGCTTGAGGCTGCAGCCGGTGTCGTGCATCTCATCACGGCACATGCGGCTTCTTACCCAGTTTGAGAGGCGAGAAGTGGCTCTTTTTGTCCATGGATCTTTTCTATGGATGCGCCACCCCACAACAAGGTCGTAATCGCCAATCGCCTCCACAAGGATGGGAATGTCGGAGGGGTCATTTTGTCCATCACCGTCAAGCGTGATCACAAAAACTCCTTTTGCTGCCTCAAACCCTGCTGCAAAAGCACTTGATTGCCCAAAGTTACGGGTGAACGAGAGGACGCGCAAATACCGTTTTTTCTTGCACAAATCCTGAAGAATTAGAAGGCTACGATCAGTAGAGCCGTCGTCAATACAGAGAAGCTCCCATGGTTGTCCTAGCTTTTCCATAACGGGTTCAATCTCTTCAATGAGAGAGACGATATTCTCCTCTTCATTGTGAATCGGGATGACGATGCTGTAGTACATTTTAGCTCCCTCCATGCAGTTTTTCTTTGACGAAAGAGGCGCCTGCTTGAAAAATTTCAGGAGGTGTGCCGTGCCCATCCCGCCCAACAGCGGGGTAGATTACAAGTTCTGGTTTGCACTGCCGCTGCCGCTTTTCAAATGCCGCTTCTGTGAGCGCGCGGATAAATTGATAGCACGCATCTGTCTGCACGAGTGTATCCTTATTTCCAATATAGAAACGCACATGATGGAGGTGTGTGAGTTTTTCGACAAGGTTTTCAATATCAAAGTGTGCGACGTCTTGCCCCTCAAAGGAAGGGGCCACTGAGAGCTTGGTCATAGGAGCAAAGCCGACAAACGTTTTGATTTGAGGCACGCGCGCTGCAATGTGCGCAGCTAAAAAAGCGCCACGCGAAAGACCACCAATAGCAAAGTGTTGGGGGTCGATAAACTCTTTCGCAATCAGCTCTTGTAGAGTTAAGGCTGCCTTCTCAATGAAGGGGGTAAGCACATCGTTTCCTCTGAGCATTTCATTGGCCCAGTATTGGATTGCTTGAAACTTATCTTGTCCTTCGTCATGTCCAGGTAAAGTGAGAGAAAAGACGCGGAGCCAGTCATCAGCAGCAAAAGCAGCTCCTTGGCAGTACGGCTCAAGGTGAAGGCTCTCTTCTGCTGAAATTGATAGGTAGCAAAAAGCAGGAAGAGGACCATTCTCCGAAGGTGGGCCAATGTAGTCAAATGGAAGCATTTCCTTTCTCCCATTTCCACTTTTCATAAACTTTGAAGAGGTCTGGTTCAACAAGTGCGCGCAACTTCAAAAAGGTGAGGGCGAGAGGGAATATGCGCTGTCGGATGATACGCGTCTTTGCGGGACGTCTCTTCTTATCAAGAGGGGTAAGTCGGTACTGCATATGCAAGATAGAGTGTGCTGCTTGCCGAATGCGGCGGGGGAAATGCGAGAAGGGCAAAAAGAGCAGCTCATAGATCAAAGCGTGAGCAAGGTCCATGATCTCTCCCACCTTCATCTCCTCATCGATATGTTCATCCAAGATAGGGAAAAGAAGTGCGCAAATCAAAATAGAGCGGTCAAGAGTGCGGTATTTCGCATTATTATTCATCGAGTCCACAGCTTCAAGGTAGGCATAGATTTTTTTGCCTACATCGCGCTCAAAATATTCTGCGAGCTTGGGAAAAAGCTCATGCAAAAGCTTTTTCTTCACGAGCAGCTCGAAAAAGGGGCGTGAAGCTCCTGACTCAAGCATACGGAACATCTCCTCAAGAACGCGCGCAGGGGAGCTTTTTTGAATGTCGGTCAAACACTCCTTGAGCGCTGCTTCTTCCCGCTTTCCAGTCTTAAATCCAAAACGCGCTTGGAATTTAAGCATACGCATCATGCGTACTGGATCTTGTCTAAAACGCACATCGGGGTCTCCAATCGCGCGCAAAAGGTGTTTCTGTAAGTCGTCATACCCACCCACATAGTCGATGATGCGGTGATCAGTGGGATCGTAGAAAAGACCATTAATAGTGAAGTCCCGCCTGAGCACATCCTCCTCTGGCGTTCCCCAAATATTGTCTTTTACAATCAGCTCAGCATCGGTTGTGTCTCCAGAGCGAAAGGTGGCCACTTCTACAATGATATGGCGAAAGCGGACATGAGCCAAACGGAAACGGCGCCCAATGAGGATGCAGTTGCGGAAAAGCTCCTTCACCTCTTCAGGCAATGCAGAAGTGGAAATATCAAAATCTTTGGGCTTTTTTCGGAGTAAAAGATCGCGCACACCTCCACCCACCAAATAGGCTGTGTGTCCCGCCTCTTGAAGCTTTTGCAGCACATGAAGCGCATTCTTCTCAATTAAGTTGTTTCGGATGTGGTGATCTTTTGAGGTGTAGATTTTCGGTTCCATACGATCTTATCATACACATGTGGGAAAATCTTTTCTGCGTAAAACTTTTTTCTCAACGCATCATACGCTTCCACATCATAGAGCGCTCTAAATTCTTCCTCACTGTATGAGGTCAAACTATAGAGCATTTTTCGCCCACCAAGATAGGCGATTTCTTGGTCTAAACTCTTTTGAAAAGCTCCATACAAACCTACGTTAACCAACGTCTTTTTGCTCTTATGGGGGGAGAAAATCTGTGGTGTCTCTGTGCTTTTGATGGGGCAGAGCCATATGGGATAGATGCTATTTTTTTTCAAAAACCTCTCTACTTCCTCAATTGGAGTGTAGAAGTCATGAATAAAAAAACTCTCTTCAATCATCTTCTGCGGAATGGAGTGCAAAAGGCGGTAGAGAAGAGCGCTTGAGCAAAAGCGTCCCCACAAAAAACGCAATAGACGACTCGGCTTCATTGATTCCACCGTTTTTGCAGGAGAGGTGCGGCTCACTGCATGCCAAAACATTTTATGAGAAAAAAGAAAGCGCCCCATCCAAAATGCACCGTGATCATACCGAAAGAGGTAGTGGGGAGTTGCGAGCACGACCTCCTTTGCTTCGCGCATTTGTGTGTAGAAAAAGCGAGGCTTAAGTGTAGGGGTGTCATCGCAAAAATTTCCTAACATCGTCACACTTTTTTCAGGTGAGTAGCGAATCGCATCAAGAAAATCACAACTAGGGGGTGTATAAAAATTTTTAAGGTCTCCCTCTAGCGTGGTGATCCGTACACTCTTCTTTGCTTTTATCAGACGCAAACGGACTAAAGTAAGGACGCCCAGTGTTCCATAAGAGCCGCTAACGCCGTAGAAGAGGTCAGGGTTTTCTTTTGGGCTAGCATGTACAACCTCTCCATTCCCCAAAACGAGCTCATACTCTAAGCAGCAGTCGCTAAACTGCCCATACTTCCATGAGCTACTCTCAAGTGCACCTCCCATGATAGCGCCACCAACTGTAATATCAGTGAATTCAGGGACAACAGGAGGAATTTTAGGGAAGAGCGTTTTGACCAACTTTCGCATTGTAACACGTGGCTCAACTTCTGCCCAATCATCTTCAACTCTAACGATCTGAGTGAATTGAGATAAGTCAAGTCGTGGTCCCTTGCGCAAAGTGTTCGACGAAAGGTGAGCATTTGTATAGAATGAGCGGGCTTTTATTTTTTTTTGGAGTAGACGCACATTATGTTTGTGGATCGTGATTCGATTATTTGGCATGCAGTTCAAACCTATGAGCTTGCAGTCTCACTTACTGAAAGAGAATCTCCTATCACAATTTTACATTTCCTAGAAGTGCATTTGATCGATTTCAACA
Source organism: Chlamydiales bacterium (assembly GCA_024233495.1). Classification (GTDB taxonomy): domain Bacteria; phylum Chlamydiota; class Chlamydiia; order Chlamydiales; family JAAKFR01; genus JACKPM01. The sequence goes on along the minus strand of JACKPM010000005.1, from coordinate 59,330 downwards.
ATTTAGAGAAGAGCGGAGAAGTTAATGGGGTGGCTGCTGCGATACAAGCTTTGAAGTTAGAACTCGCTATGCTATAGTGCGTGCCATGGAAAAACTTTTCGGTACAGATGGTGTGCGGGGACATGCAAACCGCTTTCCCACAACAGTTGAAGTTGCTCTCTTTCTAGGCAAAGCCGTTGCGTCTGTTTTACGCGGGGCGCGCAAACGGGTGATCATTGGGAAAGATACGCGCCTTTCGGGTTACATGTTTGAGAGTGCCCTTGTAGCGGGACTCAACTCGATGGGAGTGGACACGTTGATGACGGGTCCTGTTCCTACTCCTGCGATTGCGTATTTGACGCGAGCTTACCGTGCTGATGCAGGTATCATGATTTCTGCGTCGCACAACCCTTTCTTCGACAATGGAATTAAGATCTTTGGTCCAGATGGCTTTAAGCTGCCAGATGAGGTGGAGCGACAAATTGAGCAGATGGTTGCTGAGCAAAAGTTTCCACCACCAAAAGATACAGAGCTTGGGCGTAACAAGCGTATTGATGACGCTGATGGGCGGTATATAGAGTTTGCGAAGGCAACTTTTCTCAAAGGTGGGACGCTTGAGGGGATGAAGATCTTCCTTGACTGTGCAAATGGTGCAGCGCATCGTGTGGCTCCTGCGACGTTTTGGGAGCTCAACGCTCAGGTCACTGTGATTGGGGACAAGCCGAACGGAATTAACATTAATGACAATGTGGGTTCACTGCATCCTAAGAAGATGCAGATGGGCGTAGTAGAAACTGAGTCTCAGGTAGGCATTGCTCTAGATGGCGATGCGGACCGTATTGTAATGGCAGATGAGAATGGAAAGCTTTTAGATGGCGACATTGTGTTGAGTATTTGTGCGAAGGCGATGAAAGAGAGAGGGCTTTTGCGCAATAACCGTGTTGTTGTAACCGTGATGACCAACTTAGGCGTGGTAAAACATCTTGAATCTTTAGGGATTGAGGTAATTACTTCTAAGGTGGGAGATCGTTACGTGTTGCAAAAGATGCAGGAGTTTGATGCAGCGCTTGGAGGAGAGCAGAGTGGGCATATGATTTTTCTCGATCACAACACGACTGGGGATGGCATTGTTTCTGCGCTTCAGGTGATGCAAGTAATGATCGAAGAGAAGAAACGGCTGAGTGAGCTTGCCGAGGCGATCAAACAATACCCACAGCTTTTGCTCAATGTGCGTGTAGAGAAAAAACCCCCTCTTAAAGAGCTTGTTTCTGTGCAAGCAGTGATTAAAAAGGTGGAGCAGCAACTAGGCTCTGAAGGGCGCGTTGTTGTTCGCTACTCTGGAACCGAGCAGCTTTGCCGTGTTCTTGTTGAGGGGCGAGAGACAGATTTTGTAAAAACGTGCGCAGAAGAGATTGCGAGTGTGATAGAAAAGGAGATTGGATCATGTGTGGCATCTCCGGTTATGTAGGAAAGCGAGAGGCAATCCCCATTGTGATGGAGGGGATTCATTGGCTAGAGTACCGTGGATACGACTCTGCTGGAATTGCAGGCATTTTAAAAGGAAAGCTCTACACAGAAAAGCGTGTGGGCAAAGTGAATGAGTTAGAAAAAGTACTCACACCACATCCTGACTGTCATATTGCCATTGCACACACTAGGTGGGCAACGCACGGCAAGCCGTCACAAGAGAATGCGCACCCGCACTTTGATCGACAAGGCCATATCGCTGTTGTGCATAACGGCATCATTGAGAATCACGACCAAGTGCGCCGCTATTTGCAAGATCAGGGGATAAAATTCGCCTCAGAGACAGATACCGAAGTGATTGCCAAGCTCATCGGCTTTTGCTACAAGGGTGGTCTACTGGAAGCTGTACAAGCAGCGCTTGCAAATTTACAAGGCGCTTTTGCTGTCGCTGTGATTCACAAAAGCCATCCCGATCAAATGATTGCAGCAGCAAAAGAGAGCCCCCTTGCGATTGGAATCGCTGAGGATGGCGTCTACCTCTCGTCAGATGCGCGCTCTTTCATGAAGTATACGCGCAAAGTAATCTATCTCCAAGCGGCTGAGGTGGCCTCTATTACTGAAAACTCTGTGCAAGTTTACGACGCGACAACACAACCCATCGATAAAAAGATCGAAGAGCTTTCACATGAGGCTGACTTAGCTGAGAAGGGGGAGTTCTCTCACTTCATGCACAAGGAGATTCACGAGCAGAAGCAAACAATCCGCAACGCCTTCGCTTCTCGCTATTCTATGGAGCATGGCAGTGCGATTCTTGACGAGCTCACTATTCCAGATAGCGAACTTAAGAAGGTAGAACGCATTGTCATCCTTGCCTGTGGCACCTCTTACCACGCTGGTCTTCTAGCGTCTTACATGCTTGAAGAGATTGCACGCATTCCAACTGATGTTGAAATCTCGTCTGAATACCGCTATCGCAATCCAATTGTGCGTCCGAATACCCTTGTGGTGGCGATCAGTCAATCAGGAGAAACTGCTGACACACTTGCTGCTATGCAAGAGCTCAAAGAGAAAGGAGCCAAAATCGTTGGCATTTGCAATGTACAAGGCTCGACGCTCTCACGAAAAGTGGATAGTTGCCTTTTCCTCCGAGCAGGTCCTGAAATTGGTGTCGCTTCGACTAAAGCTTTTACTTCTCAAGTGATTGTGCTCTTTTTATTTGCGCTCAAAATGGCGCGCATGCGCAGTTGCAGTGTACAAAAGGGGCAAGAGTATTTAGAAGCTCTCACAGCGCTTCCTGCGCAAGCAGAGCTGGTGCTCGCGCAAGAAAAGGAGATTGCAGCTCTTGCGCATGAGTATGGGAAGCACGACAACTTCTTCTTTTTGGGAAGAAGGTACATGTTCCCAACAGCGCTTGAAGGAGCGCTCAAGCTTAAAGAGATCGCTTATATCAATGCAAATGGCTACGCTGCTGGAGAGATGAAACACGGCCCCATTGCATTGATTGATGAGAGTTGCCCTACCGTTGCCTTTGGTGCCGATATGCTCACCTTGCAGAAGCTTGAAGGGAATCTACGTGAAGTGAAAGCGCGGCACGGCAAAGTTCTTTGCATTGCTCCAAAAGATGCGATGCTCATTCGTGACGTCTCAGATGATATTATTTGGGTGCCCCCCACGATTGATGAGCTTGCACCCATTCTTTCCACAATCGCTTCGCAGCTTTTTGCGTATCATGCAGCTGCCAGCCGCGGCACCGAGATCGACCAACCGCGCAACCTTGCTAAGTCAGTTACTGTCGAATAAGAATCCTGCCAAAATGATTTTTTGTTCAGAGAGTTCATGAAATTTCACAAGAAAGCGACGCCATGCTTAGCTAGAGCCCAGCACGTATAGTCAAATCGGTTGAAAATTTTACAAAATCATACCATTTGGTTTTACCAAAGATTGCGCTCGTTCTCATAGACCATAAATGGTCTAAGTGGAACTTTGCGCTTACTTTGGCTTTGCCATCTGGCACGAATTTGTAAAAATTTCAACCGATTTGACTATATTGAGCCCAAAGCGCTGTGTAGCTCACAGCAGATTGGGCTAAAAAAGGGTATTAATGTATAGTGTTTTGAATGAAAACACATGGACACCTTTGGGGAGGGGCTCTCCTCGTAGCAGGGACGGCGATTGGGGGTGGCATGCTTGCTCTCCCCGTATTAACAGCTGCTGTGGGCTTTTGGCCCTCTGTTTTAGTCTTCCTGATCTGCTGGCTTTTTATGGTAGGGACGGGATTTCTTTTTGCTGAAATTTTTCTTTGGCAAAAAGAGGAGAACAACATCGTTTCAATGGCTAAGCTGACACTGGGTATGCCCGGGCAGCTCGTGGCTTGGTGTCTCTATTTATTCCTCTTTTACTCTTTAACAATTGCATATACCTCTGCCGGAGGCAATTTAGTCTCCGATGTTTTAGTGGGTGTGCCCAGATGGGTCACGCCGCTCATTTTTGTGGCGATTTTTGCTCCTTTTGTGGTGGTGGGGCCGAAAGCTGTTGACCGCCTCAATTGGGTGTTAATGGTGGGGCTTTTCCTCTCCTTCTTCCTTTTTTTCTTCTCGGGAGTAGGGCGTGTGCGCGGTGAGCTTTTACAGCACATGGACTGGTCGCATATGTTGCTCGCGATTCCCGTTATTTTCACGTCGTTTGGCTTTCAGGGGCTCGTGCCCACATTGACGAACTATTTGGGGCGCGATTCAAAGCGTGTGAAGCGAGCCATTTTGTGGGGGAGCAGCTTGCCTTTTTGTCTCTATATCGTCTGGGAGATTTTGATTTTGGGTGTGGTGCCTCTACCAGGGCTTGAGGTAGCGCAGAAGTTAGGGCAGTCAGCTGTCTACCCTTTGAAGGCAACATTGCACCTTTCTTGGCTCTACACGGTAGGGGAGTTTTTTGCCTTCTTTGCGATTGTGACGAGCTTTTTAGGTGTAACGCTTGGTCTACTGGACTTTTTGGCGGATGGTTTTAATATCAAAAAAAGTGTTGGCGGGAAGCTGTTTTTAGCGACATTGATTTTTGCTCCAAGCACTGTTGTGGCAATGACAAATCCATGTCTTTTTTTGAATGCATTGAGCTACGGTGGCGGCTTTGGTTGCGCTATTTTGCTAGGCCTTTTGCCAATCACAATGGCATTTTCTGGTAGATATATTTTGAAGAAAGAGGGGGAACAGTTGCTCGGTGGCGGCTGGCCTCTTCTCACATTGATGGCAATTTTTATTATAGTTGTTGTTAGCGCCATGTTTGCAAAAATAGGGTGATCCTCTATAATGGGGTTCAAAATAGGAGGAAAATATGGGTATCTACGATCGCGACTATGTTCAAGATGCACGTTCAGTGGGCACGTTCTCTACAAGAGTGTATGGCTGGATGGCAATCGGACTTGCCTTCACTGCTGTGGTAGCGTTTCTGGTCTATGCAACTGGGCTGTTCATCAAGCTGATGCCTTTTTGGTGGGTGTGGTCATTCGCAACACTTGGTGTGGCGATGGTGATCAACTTCCGCTTGCAGCGCCTATCAGTTCCAGGAGTGATTGGCCTGTTCCTTACCTACTCAGGAATGCAAGGAATCTTGTTTGGCACTCTCTTACCCGCCTTCGCCTATGCGTATGGGGGGCAGGTGATTTGGGCCGCTTTTGCAACGGCTTCTGGCGTCTTTGGAGCTGCCACTCTCTACGGCATTTTCACAAAGAACGATTTGACTAGCATGGGGCGCATCTTGACGATGGGCCTTCTCGGGTTGATTGCAGTGAGTCTTCTTTGCTTTATCCTCTCATTCTTCATGCCCATCACGTTGATGCATCTTGTGATCAGCTGGATTGGTCTAGCGATCTTCGTGGGCTTGACAGCATATGATGCGCAGACGATCAAGAGCTTTAGCATGCAAGCTGATGTGAATTCCGCGCTCTCTTATAAGCTCTCAATGATCATGGCGCTTAAGATGTACATTAATGTCATCATGATCTTCTGGTACCTTCTCCAGATCTTTTCGAGCGGCAATCGCAGATAGTCTTGGCAGTTAATGGTTACGATGCGGGGTAGTTTAAGGCAAAGTTCCCCCAGCTCAACTTTCTAGATGGTGTCGTCAAATTTTCTCCTTTGTGAAGCGAGAGATTTTCTAGCCAAAGCGCTACTTCCGAGGTTGAGTGAGCGCATTTTGGCAGAAAAGATCCGGCTGACAAAAGAGAAAATTTGACGTCACCATCTAGATTGCTTCTAAATTTTGAGATTTGTGAAAGCATTCGTATGCGTTGGGCAGAGTGAACTAGCGATGTAGCTTGTACGTGCATTGTTGAATCAGTCAATCTCTGGAAGTTTTTCGGCTGATTTTGTCCTGACTGAATGCTTGGAGGGTTCGACAACCTTCTCGATGCCTAGTCGTTGTCACAAACCGTCGGGGGACACTACGGATCTCGTCGGAAGTCACCACCGCTTTTCTTGCCCTGGAGCGCAGACCATGATGTTGGAATTATCGATGTTATCTTTACTCTTTCTTGAAAAAAACAATTCTGAGCCCTACAGTGTAAGGCATGGTATGGTTTTCTAAAGAAATTCCAGGAGTGCAACCTCCTTTTCCACCGGTGCAACTTCCTTTTCCACCGGTGCAACTTCCTTTTCCACCCGTGCAACCTCCATCAGGCTCAGCAGCTTCAGCAGCTGTATTGAAAAATAGCGGTTCTTCTTCACAAGAGAATCTCACTTTTCGTAGAAGCGCTAGCCGTACGAGAATGAGATACGCATGCAAAACTTGCAATATCACTACTTTTACATCTAAAAAAGACTTCTGTGACCATCTTGTAGATACGCATTCAGAAAGCTGGAATTGTGGCGATTGTAACAAAACATTAGATCGATCAAATCGAACTGATTGCGAATATGGTAATCATGTTGCCCGTCATATAGTAACCAAACATCCTTCGCGAAAAGTCCTCCAAGAATGCGGTTTATGTAGAGAAGGTTTCACTTTGTTGAATCAGGCTAAAGAGCACTGCCTTGACGTGCATGCTACTCTTACTCTTCGTGATGAAGCGATTCTCTCGTATTTAAAGTTAGAAAATATCCCTAAAAGAACTAAAAGTCAAGAAATCGATGATTTAGCTAGAAGATACTTATCAATGATCCCAAATACTGTGCTTCTTCAGCCTAATATCGTTCGAAAGGATCAGTAGTTATTCGTTGCTAGGGCTAGAATTTTTGTATCCGTTCAGTGGGGTGCATTGTTCTCTAATCGCGCATAAGTCAACTATCATTTTCTTTTTTAAACCAAACTCACTCCGTGTTCTCTCCGGGATCTGCTAGGCCAAGCTTGTTGCTGGCGTCCCACTATACTTTGCGAATGTAGAGCTAGACCATGTTGAAAACGAACTCGAAGTTCAAACAATGCCACGTCTTAGCTCTTAGCATTCGGTGTTTGGTTTTCTAATTTGCATTAGGCGCTGGCTCTCTCAAAAAACTCTTCTTGGTAATCAATACATATGATAATTTTCTGCCTAGGCTACCGTCCTTTTTCATCCCTTCTTCTTTCTTTAATATGCTTTGCTCAAGATTTTGTACAGGCATCACCGTTTGCCTCTACTAACAAACAACGCATCTACTATGTCATTTGAAATCCTTCTCTTCTCAGATTCTCCTGAGAATTCTCTAGGCGTCATGCCCAAATTCCACATCTCGAGAATCTATGGTTTCTGTAACACTCAACCTGTAATCCCGACTCTGATGTCATAAAGTTTGACTCTTCATCTAGCAATCTTGATGATAAATAGAATCTCCTTGTCCAGGTCATATGCACAATATGATCTAATTGACTTGTGAGGGAGGTTTAAGACTCTCACTCACTAGTAAAGTTGAGAGCCTGATGTCTGAACTGTCAGGCCTTGTAACCCGTTGGTTTTCAGGTGCGTCTTTGCCTACAGCATTTACGGCTGTCAACATCATGCCTATCGACGTCTTGTTGGGTTGATCGGGCTACATAGCCGTGAGCTTGACTATTCCTCAGGCTCTTTTATCATTCTTGTTAGGGGTTGCATACTGCCCATAGCGTCCACAGACAACGACCCTCTTTTCAGCTCTGTTACGCCGTTTTGCTTCCACTTCCGCTTTCTTCAACGAGCCTTCAATTTATAAACAACTTGGGTCTTTTCATTTCGTAGATGATTTCCCTTTTGTTGAGATGCAGATGGAGTTTCTTTCAGTACATCTAATCGATATAGTTTCCATGGTTGTCCTCTTTGAGTGTTTTAACTTTATAGTTGACTCAGGAGAGCAGGCTACCGAGTTAAACAGAGGGACCTTTCATCTTTGGCGCGATTACAGTATGTTAGATCAGTCAATCTCTGGAAGTTTTTCGGCTGATTTTGTCCTGACTGAATGCTTGGGGGGTTCGACAATGTGGATAAGTCTTTGGAGGGTTCGACAACCTTCTCAAGGCATAGTGGCTTCGCCGCGATGAATGAAAGGCTATTCAACTTCACGTCCTCTCGGACTTTGGAAACACAGCCTATTTTGCCCCCTCTCTTTCACTGAACGGATACATGCTAAGAGCTAAGACGTGGCTTTGTTTGAGCTTCGAGTTCGTTTTCAACATGGTCTAGCTCTACATTCGCAAAGTATAGTGGGACGCCAGCAACAAGCTTGGCCTAGCAGATCCCGTAGAGAACATGGAGTGAGTTTGGTTTAAAAAAGAAAATGATAGTTGACTTATGCGCGATTAGAGAACAATGCCCTTGTGGCTGATTTTCCCGCTGAGCGTCTTGCTATGCTTAGAGTTCAGTTGGTCCCATTTTTCAATGCGGCTTATGGAAGAGCATTGAGGAAATGCCTCCAGTTATCAAAAGCACACAGCTACACCCAATAAGGTTGCTTTGCAAGCGGCTCAGGTGAGCTTGCTCAATGACCAGAACAAAGAAGAGGAAGAGGGCTGTGGGGATACAGATAGAAGGCACAAGCACTCTACAAAATTCTCGGTCAAAAAATGGTGTTCCCCCTACTCGTCTCATGTGATCAAGTTGTTGATATAGGTTTGGGCGTCAAAAGGAGCAAAGTCGCTCACTTGTTCGCCACTGCCGAAATACCTTATGGGCAACTGTAGCTTCTTCTGAATTGCAATAGCCGTTCCCCCTTTAGCTGTGCCATCGATCTTTGTGAGGATAAGCCCTGAAAGGGGAGTAAACTTGTGAAAGGTTGCAGCTTGCTCCACGCCATTTTGGCCAATCGTAGCATCAAGGACGAGGAGTGTTTCGTGTGGTTTCGCCACTCGGTGCACTTTTTGTAGCTCATGCATGAGGTCGTTTTTTGTGTGTAGGCGTCCTGCTGTGTCGATAAGCACGATATCGATTCCGCGGCTTTTGGCAGCAGCCACAGCGTCGAAGGCGACCGCTGCAGGATCACCACCCGGCTTTCCCTTTACGATCTCTATGTTGAGCCTTTTTGCCCACATTTCGAGCTGGTCGATGGCAGCAGCGCGAAACGTATCGGCTGCGCCCACAAGCACCGATTTTCCCTGAGAGCGGTAGAGATTGGCAAGCTTCGCAATGGTGGTGGTTTTCCCGTTGCCGTTGACGCCCACGATAAGGATGATATGCGGCTTTCCCTCTTCATAGGGAGGCACCTCAATGCCGCTAAGTTGGGAGAGGAGCTCCCTTTTGATCTCCTGAATAATCTCATCAGCTGTGATCTTGCTATTTTTCTTGTAGAGGGAGCGCACAAAGTCAGTGAGGTCAGAGCTCGCTTGAGCGCCAAGGTCAGCTTCATAGAAGAGCTGCTCGAGCTTCTCGAGTTGCTCCTCGTCTACCTTCCCTTTAAATAATTCCTTGAATTTTTTCCCTAAAAACTTAAACACACCAATTTCTCCATTGATAGAAAAAACATTATACCACATATAGAGGTAGAGGTCTCTATGAATTTTCACGAGTATCAAGCAAAAAATTTGCTTTTAAAGTATGGGCTGCCGATTCCTCCCTTTGCTGTTGCTACCTCTGTAGAGGAGGCGCAAGACGCAATTGAGGAGCTTAACCTCACTGAGGGTGTAGTGAAAGTGCAGGTACACGCTGGTGGGCGTGGAAAGGCGGGGGGCGTCAAGTTTGGGAAGGATCCTGAAGAGATTGTGCGCTACGCCTCTGAGCTAATTGGCATGCAGCTGGTCACCAAGCAGACTGGAAAAGAGGGGATCCATGTCTCAAAAGTGTTGATCACCCAGCCTGTTACAATTGAGAAAGAGTATTATGCTGCCTGTTTGATTGACCGTTCGAAGGGGGTTCCCATCTTGATGATCTCTCCTGAAGGGGGAATGGAGATTGAGGAGACCGACTCTTCAAAGATTTTACAGATGCCATTTGGATTGGATGGTTCGCTCCGCGGTTTTCAGCTCATTGAGCTTGCAAAGTTCATGGGTTGGGAAGGTGAAGTAGCAAAGCAGGGGATGCAGATCTTTGCTGGCATGGCAAAAGCGTTCATTGAGTCGGATGCTTCTTTGATTGAGATTAACCCCATGGTGTTGACAAAAGAGGGGCAGCTCTGGTGCATCGATGCAAAGATTTCAGTGGATGATGATGCGCTCTTTCGTCATCCCGACTTCCAGCAATTTTATGACCCGTCGCAAATGAATCCAAATGAGGTAGAGGCGAAAAAGTTTGATCTCGCCTATATTGGGCTTGATGGTGACATTGGGTGTTTGGTGAATGGTGCAGGTTTAGCAATGGCAACAATGGACATTATCCACCACTATGGCGGAGAGCCAGCGAACTTCCTCGACGTAGGGGGAGGTGCAACAGAAGAGCAAGTAGAAAAAGGGTTTCAGATCATTCTCACAGATCCCAATGTGAAGGCGATCTTCGTCAATATCTTTGGGGGCATCATGGATTGCGGTGTGCTCGCCAACGGCGTGGTGAAAGCGTGCCAGGAGATGCATTTGAAAGTGCCGCTCATTGTGCGGATGGAGGGAACCAACGTAGAGACTGGGATGAGGGTACTCAGTGAGTCAGGGCTCAATATTACAACAGCAAAGACGATGGCTGAGGGAGCGATCAAAGCAGTGGAGATGCGGTAGTGGCAGTTTTGGTTGGAAAACAGACGAGGGTGATCACGCAAGGGTTAACTGGAAAGGCAGGCACTTTTCATACAAAGCAAGGCATCGCCTATGGCTCCACCTATGTGGGAGGCGTTACTCCCGGAAAAGGGGGGCAAACACACATCAACCTCCCTATCTTTGATACTGTTAAAGAGGCAAAAGCAGCGACGCAGTGCAATGCAAGCCTCATTTTTGTACCAGCGCGCTTTGCTGCTGAGGCAATTTTAGAGGCTGAAGATGCAGGGGTAGAGCTTATTATCTGCATCACAGAGGGCATCCCTGTGCGCGATATGCTTGAAGTCTCTGCGGTTATGCGGCAGAGCAAAAGCCGCCTTATTGGCCCTAACTGCCCGGGAATCATTACACCTGATGAGTGTAAAATCGGCATCATGCCTGGCTACATTCACAAAAGGGGAAAGGTGGGTATTGTTTCTAAATCAGGAACACTCACCTATGAAGCCGTTTGGCAAACCACTCAAGAGGGGTTGGGGCAAACAACATGTGTTGGTATTGGAGGTGATCCACTCAACGGCACCAACTTCATCGACATGCTCAAACTCTTTGAAGAAGATCCAGAAACAGAAGCAATTCTCATGATTGGAGAGATTGGAGGAAGCGCTGAAGAGGAAGCTGCTGAATACATCAAAGCGCATGTGAAAAAGCCTGTCGCTGCTTTCGTTGCAGGGCAAACTGCCCCTCCAGGAAAGCGTATGGGACATGCCGGGGCGATTATCTCTGGTGGAAAAGGTACAGCAAAAGATAAAATCGAAGCCCTTCAAAAAGCTGGAGTTGCAATTGCACAAACTCCTGCTGTGATTGGTGAAACCCTAAAAAAGATCGTCTCATGATTACAATTCCAGGAAAAATCCCTGTCTCAATCCGCCCCCTCTTTTGGCTTGTTGCTTTTTTTATTGGATGGATGTGGACAATGTCTCTTCTTGGGGCTCTGCTCTGTGTTGGAGTGATTGTGCTCTCTGTACTTTTTCATGAGTTCGGACATGCGCTCACTGCTTGCGCTTTTGGGCAGAAGTGTCGCATCGAGCTTGCTGCCTTTGGAGGTTTCACCTACCGAGAGGGGGGGAAGCTCAAACTTTGGAAAGAGTTTTTCATTGTCCTCAATGGCCCTATTTTCGGCTTTCTTCTCTTTTTGGGCGCCTACATTCTCTCTCGTACAGTTCCAATTCAAAATGAGTTGCTCGCCTTTGCTGTGCGCTTCACCTACGTCGCGAACTTCTTTTGGACCATAATCAATTTGATTCCTGTTCTCCCTCTCGATGGAGGCCACCTTTTGAGCATCATTCTCGAAGGGATTTTTGGGTTTAAAGGGATTAAAGCTGCCATTGTGATTGGCCTCGTCATTTCTGTGTTGATCAGCATCTTCTTCTTTGCCACCGGTCATTTCCTTGTGGGCGCTCTCTTCTTAATCCTCACTTTTGAGAGTTTTCGCTCGCTGCGCTACTACCGCATCTTCAAAGAGCAAGATCGCAACACAGAGATGCAAGATGTGCTGAGAGAAGCGGATATAGATCTCGAGAGTGGCAACACACAAGCAGCACTTGAGAAGCTCGAGCATGTAAGAGGCGCAAACAAAGAGGGGATTCTCTATACTTTGGCAACGCAGCAAATCGCAGAAATTTATAGAAGAGAGGAGCGCTATGATGAGGCGTATCAACTCCTTCTTCCTATCTACAAACATTTGAGTGGAGAAAATCTCTCCACTTTCCACTTTTTAGCGCACATGAATGGTGACTACAAGATGGTGACTGAAGTGGGGAATAAATGTTTCCAGGAAAATCCCTCTTACAACACAGCACTTATCAATGCGCTTGCATATGGAGCGCTAGAAAAGTCGGAGCCTGCTTGTGGCTGGCTAGACTGTGCGCTACGTGAAGGACTTCCAAGTTTGCGAGATGCACTTTCTCACCCTGAATTTGATGCGATCCGGGATAATCCCAAGTTCAAAAAATTCACCGCATCATGATCGAGTTATTGCGTGAAAAATGTGATTGCTGTATTCAGTCCTCATGTCCCCATTGATCGTAGCACTTTTGGTTTTATCGCCCCTTTTTGCCTCCAAGAATCCATTGTTGGAGATGAAAAAAGAGCTTTATACTGCTGAAAAAGAGTTGCAGTCTGCCCATGCTAAAGTATTACAACTAAGAGAGACGATTGCCAAAAAGGAAATCGCTCGCATTCAAAATGAGGTCAAGGGTTTAGAGGGCACCATAGAAGAGAAACTTGACTTTTTAGATTTGAGTCGAAAAAATATTTCTTCAATCATGAACGAAGTGCCTACATGCATCTGCGAGGCACAAGAAGTTCTGGACGAAATCCTTGTTGCCATCACAGAGCTTAAAGAGCAAAAGAAATCCCCTCGTTAACTTCTGCTCAAAGATTGAAACCAAGCGCCTTGTAGTCAAATCGGTTGAAAATTTTACAAATTCGTGCCAGATGGCAAAGCCAAAGTAAGCGCGGAGTTCGACTTAGACCATTTATGGTCTATGAGAACGAGCACGATCAAATGGTATGAATTTGTAAAATTTTCAACCGATTTGACTATACCTTCACTTTCTATTCAAAGTGTAGAGCAACAAAGCGCACTGCTTCTCCTTGCCGTACCATAAGAAGCACACGCCCCTCTTTAGCTGCTTGCGCAATCGCTGCTGTGAACTCTTCTGCAGTCGAAACTTTTTTCCGGTTCACTGCAAGAATGATAGAGCCAGGCTTCAAACTTGCCATGCTTGCGGGGGTGTCGGGATCAACCTGTGTGATCACAACACCTTTCTCTTCTGTTATGCCAAGTTGAGACGCCATCTCTGGAGTGAGTGTCTGTACCCGCAGGCCAAGCTTCTCTACTGGAGAGTCGGGGCCCATAGCGCTTCCAGGGGCTTGTGCAATTACAACAGTGATCTCTTTTGTCTTTCCATCACGGTTGATCTGAAGTTTTACTTTTGTGCCAGGAGGCATGAGTGATACTGCATTACGAAAAGCGTTGATGTTTTCAATAGGCTTGCTGTCATAGGCCAAAATGATGTCTTCTTGCTGCAACCCCGCTTTTTCGGCAGGGGAGTCTTTCACCACATCGGTCACAAGTGCGCCTTTAGGACGATCGAGATGATAGAATTTCGCGAGATCGCTATCGATGGGTTGCAGGGTCACTCCTAGAAAACCCCGGGTCACTTCCCCATCCTTTACAAGCTGATCTTTGATCTGCACTACCATAACACTAGGAATTGCGAAGCCAATACCCATGTAGCCGCCTGAAGCACTTGCAATCGCCGTATTTACGCCGATTACCTCTCCCTTCACATTGAGAAGAGGACCACCTGAGTTGCCTGGATTAATCGCTGCATCTGTCTGGATAAAGTCCTCAAAATCTGCGATCTGAAGCTGGCTCCGCCCCTTTGCACTTACAACACCTACAGTGAGGCTCGCCTGCAATCCAAAGGGATTGCCAATCGCAATTGTCCAATCGCCCACATTGAGCTCGTTCGAGTCTCCCATCTTCAGATAAGGTAGATTTGTCTCATCGATCTTGATCACAGCAACATCAGTCTGTGGATCTGTGCCTACAACCTCAGCTTGCATTTTTCGTCCATCATTGAGGGTGACCATCACCTTAGAGCTGTTTTCTACAACGTGGTTGTTAGTAATGATGAGGCCATCTGGGCTCACTATGAAGCCTGAGCCTCGCGCGTTATTCCCTTTTCGAGTGCGGTCTACACGGTAGATGACTGTGTCGCTTTCCCCCTCATCGCTTTGAAAAGGGAAGCCAAAAAATCGGTTAAAAAAGTCGTCATTGAAGTACTCGAAAGGATTTTCAAATGGCCCTTGTCTCGGTCTCAACGTTGCAGAGGTTTGTGCCGTCTGACTTTCGATATAGACAACGGCCGGAATCGCATTTTGCGCAACTTCTGCAAACCCCTTTGAAATCTCTCTTAAAAGCGCCTCATCGGCAAATAGTGATGTACAAATAAACGTTATCAGAATGAGGAATCGTTTCACTGTGCTTACCTCCTGTAGACAACGATGTTACACCTAGTGCTGAAATAGTTCAAGAAGGCGGTAGATGGTGAGATACCCTTTCTTAAAACTTTCGAGTGAGAAGCGCTCATTAGGGGCGTGGATCGCATCATCGGGAAGTGCAGTACCAATCAAAATTGTGTCAGCACCTGCCGCTTCCTTTAGCGCAACGGTAATGGGAACAGAGCCCCCAATTAAAATCTTCTTACAGCCTTTTTGGAAGACGTCGCTGTATGCATTTGCTGCAAGCTGCGCAATACGAGATGAGCCGCTCTCGCGAAACCCTCTTCCATTACCTCGATGCACTTCAATGTTTAACTTGAGGTGAGAGGGGATACGCTCACGCAAGAATTCCACCACAAGCGATGCGATGCGCTCAGGATTCTGGAAAGGAACAAGGCGGCATGAAATCTTTGCTTCTGCACGCGCAGGAACGACGGTTTTAAACCCTTCACCTGAATAGCCGCCTGAAATGCCATTGATCTCAAGTGTGGGGCGAACCCAGTTAGCTTCAAGGGGAGAGACTCCCTCCTCCATGCCAGCTGGTGCAAAACCATATGCACGTTCAAATGATACCTCATCGAAGTGGAAATCAAGCTCGTGCTTCTCTTTTGGCGTCATCTCTACCACTTCATCATAGAAGCCAGGAACAGCAACTGTTCCAGAAGAGTCGTGAAGTTGAGCTAGAAGCTCACAAAGCGCGCGGTTAGGATTATAGGCAATGCCACCTACCATACCAGAATGTAAATCACGCTTTCCCTCTTCGACTGAGAGCGAGAAAGTGACAATGCCTCGCGCGCCCAAGGTAATCATCGGCGTGTTGATGTCTTCAATGCCGCTATCGATCACCAAAAGGTGATCCGCCTTCAGCCTTTTTTTCTTCCCTTCCAACAAATTTGAAAGAGAGGCGCTTCCCGATTCCTCCTCACCCTCAATGATGAACTTTAAGTTAACGGGAAGCTTTTTGTAGTGATCTAAAAAGGCACGTAAAGCAACAGCAGTATAGAAACACTGCCCCTTATTGTCGCTGGCCCCTCTAGCGTAGACGTAACCATCGCGCTCATTAGGTTCAAAAGGAGGCGTCTCCCAGAGCTCAAGGGGGTCGACAGGCTGCACATCGTAGTGACAGTAGAGAAGAAGAGTTTCCCGATTCTCACTCAACTCTTTTTCTGCAAAGAGCACAGAAGAGCCATCGCTTTTCCACTCCTCTACTGAGAGTCCAATATCCTCTAAGTACTTTTTCAGCCAATCTGCACATCTCTGCACTTCGCCCGTATAAGACGAGTCTGTTGCAATGCTAGGAAACTCAAGAAAACTATAATAATCCTTGAGAATTTTTTCCTTATGGGTTTTAAAATACTCTTTGGCACTCTCTAGCATAAAAACAAAGGATAGGGCAGAGAGGGAATATTTTTAAACTTTTTTCTTCAGGATAGTTAGAGTGTGGCAGGTCTCTCCATGGGATGGACAGGAAACAGAACAACTTCTTCCTAGGGCCTCCGTAAAAACAGCACCTATTTTCTGCTCATAACCAAAGGTGAGCCCCTCAGGAAGCTGAATTTCGTATGCTAAATTCTCTTTTTGATTTTGGGTTACTTCCTTCTGAATATGTAGAATAATTTTTCGGACAAACTTTTCAATTCTTTGTTGAATCACTTCTAATTCTATGTCCCCTTGTTGCAAAGGGCTTAATCTGTTATCCCCTGGTCTTCTAGGGATTCGTCCTTCTGGATATCTAATAAAAGCCATAAATTCTCCTTTTTTTTGAAAAGTGGCGAGATTTTACTCCTCATTAACATTTATTGATACCTAAATTATTGCCTTGAAATAAATTAATGACTCCTTTACAATTTCTTCAAAAGGGGAGGTTTCAATGGCTTTTGGTATTTGTTGTCAAATGGTGTGTAAGGAAGTGTGCGGACAGTGCCCACCTCAAGTACAAAGTGGGACTACAGCTGTTTTGGGCATTACTTTTCTTGTGTGCGCTATTTTGGTTGCAACAGGTGTGATGATGAAGGGGCACGCTGCCGCAGACATCAAGCAAGCGACGATTATCTTTGCTGTGATTGGATCGGTGTTCACAGTTGCAGGCTCTGCTTGGTTTGTCTTTTCTTGCAAAAAAGAGTGTTAGCTTAGACGGTGTCGTCAAATTTTCTCCTTTGTCAGCCGGATCTTTTCTGCCAAAATGCGCCCTCGCAACCTCAGCAGTAGCACTTTGGCTACTCCCTTCGCTTTCGATTGCGCATTTTGCCTAGAAAATCTCTCGCCTTACAAAGGAGAAAATTTGACGACACCATCTAGTTTGTATAGTCAAATCGGTTGAAAATTTTACAAATTCATGGCAGATGGCAAAGCCACAGTAAGCGCAAAGTTCGACTTAGACCATTTATGGTCTATGAGAACGAGTACGATCTTTGGAGAAGCCAAATGGTATGAATTTGTAAAATTTTCAACCGATTTGACTTTAGCTGGGGCTGTATATTGTCAGGCTCCCTTCTTTGAAAGGTAAATTTCTATGGGAGCTCTTTTCTCTTCTTGGAGAACTTATTTTCTGCGATAGTAAGATGCATGGATTGTCTAGCTATATGTATGGGTGGTTCCCCTTCTGCCAGTTTACCAGATTCAGTCGATCGGGTAGGGGTCACAGCTTTGGTTATCGGAGTCGCTTTGGCAGCTCTTGCAATTTTTGCAATCGTCGAAGGAAGTCAGAAAGGATGGACTCCTGAGCTAAGAGCAATGGGTATTGTGTTTGGTCTTGCGGGAGCTTTTATGTGCATTTTCAGTATGCACGCGCTTGCAACTTCACGGGCCAAAACCTAAATAGGGTAGAGAGGAAAGTGCGTCTTCTCTTTTTCAAAAAAGTCTTTCCCCGCGAAAGATACAGTCGTTTGCTGTGCAAGACCAGGGATAAGGTGCGCTTGCGCTGCTCTTTGAATATCTTCCTTTTTTGCTTGTAATAGGCGATCTCGGTATTGCTGCCGCTTTTCGGCTGTACGCCCTCCCTTTAATCTAAAGAAAGCCGCCTCTGCTCGTGCGCCTGGTGAAACGGGTGAATCAAGCTCTTGGAAGAGGCCGAGTTTTGCCTCTTCAATTTCCCTCTCTCCAAATTCTCCTGAGGCAACCACGTCGATGCTCTCTTTAAAGGCGTCAAGCGTGCTTTGGTAGTTGGGATCGCGAAAAGAGAAGAGGTAAAAATTGCCTGCGAGCACACCATTTACTGCGCCTGATCCGTACGCCCCTCCCTGCTCCCGAATCCTCTTATGTAACGTGCTATTTACCATGATCTCTGAACAAATACTTAAGAGGGGAGCATTCGGGTGGCTGTAAGGGACGGATTGAAAAAGCTGCGCGGTAAAAGCAACAGGAGAAGCAATGATACGCCCCTGCGACTCCACTCTTTTCACGCTGTACTCTCCCTTCCATTGCTTGAAGGGGCGGGTGGGGATCTCTTCTAAGCCATAAAACTTCTCTTGCTTAATGGTGGAGTAAGTATTTTGATCGCAGCTAAGCACAAGGGCAGGGAACTCAAGCCCGAAGACAGTTTGCTGTAGCTCTTGCATCTTTTCAATAAGAGGGTCGAGCTTTTTTTGCTCCACAATTTGCTGCACTTTTTTGAAGTACTCAAGACCATACCATTTGTGAATAATCGCCCCAGGTACACTTAAGCCGCTTGCTGCTAAGTTGACAGCATATTTTAGAGCGTTGTGCTGAATGCTTGACTCAATTGCGTGGTAGTGTTGCATCAAAAGCTCTTCCATGCGTGCTTTGTCAGTGAAGTCCACTGAAGTGATCATGTCGCGCATCAAGGGGAAGAGCTTGTGTTTGTTGCGCCCAAGAGCTTTGCCCCGAATGGACAAGCTGGGATGCAAAATTGTGGGATTCTCATCTTGTGGGTTGAGATCAAGCCCCAGCCCAATGCCTCCCGTATACTCCATCATCTCATCTAAAATAGCAGCGTAATCGCGCCCTCCACATCCAAGTTGTGGTACAAGAAAGGTAAAAAGGCGCAAGTAGGAAAGATCTTCTTCTGCAATATCGGGAAGATCATAGACGAGGTCAGCATAAAGAATGTCGTTAGTAAAGCAGTCGTGGTGATTGAGCTTGAAGAAGTTACTTTCTTCTGTTAGCGCAAACTCCCGCTCTTTTGGGGAGACGTCTGCGATGGTGACTTTTGGAAGCACCTCTCTGTTTCTTTCAGCCTCTTGAAGCTCTACAAGCTTATGCGACTCAGCAATGATCTTTTTGCATGCCTCTGCTGAGAGACTTTTTTGAATCGTCTCAAGCTTTTTCTCTTCGGCGTGCACTTCTTTCTCTGCGAGTTTTTTGTCGGGGTTGAGAGTGAGGACGACGTGGTGAGGGTTGTGCAAGAAGTGTTTTTCAATGAGTCTGGTCAAATATTTTGAATCTGTCACCTTTTCACGCAGTTTAGAAAACAACGTGTGCACGTGGAGGCCATCCTTTGGATTTCCCCCAAGTTGTTTCAAAAGTCCTGAGCGGAAAAAAAGCGTGAGCCCAAAAGGGGAGTGGTTGTTGACAATTTCAGTGCGTGCCATCTCGAGTTGGTGAATCGCACCCTCTATCGTATGTGCAGGAAGTCCCTCTTTCACCACTTCACCGAGTGTTTGTGCGATGACCTCTTCAAGTTTTTTTGCCGCATTGGATTTGCACCCTTTGCAGACGATAAAGAAAGGAGGCTCGCTCATCTCGTTATCAATAAAGGAGTCTGCTTGTTTGCACAAGTTTGAGCGCAAAAGTGCCGTTTTAAGAGGGGAGGCGTCTGTACCCATGAGCGCCATATCAAGCACATTGAGCGCTAAAAGCTCCTCTTGCTCAAGCACTGAGCAAGTGAGGCACCCAATCGCTACGAAACTCTTCTCTTGCTCATCCTCACCTTCAGCAATGGGGTATGTTTTTTCGAGATAGTGCGGCTGTGAAAACCGCTTTTGTTTTGGTAAGTGGGGGAGAGGGGGGAGTTTTTTTACCCCCTTTAGCACCTTCTCTTCTAGATAATTTAGGTGTTCTTCCAAAGGGATATTGCCGTAGAAGTAAAAAAGACAACGGCTCGGGTGATAAAACTCTTCGTGAAACTTTTTCAGCTCCTCATAGGTGAGGTTGGGGATCTCTTTGGGGTCGCCTCCAGAGTTGTAGGCGTATGTGAGATTGGGGTAGAGCGCTTCCATCATGAATTCATTGAGGCGCGCCTCTCCTGAGGCCATCGCTCCTTTCATCTCATTGAAGACAATGCCTTGGAAGGTGAGCTTTGATTTTGGATTGTCTTTTTCTGAAAACTCAAGTCTATGCCCCTCTTGTAAAAAGCTCTCCTTAGTGAGGAGAGGGTGGAAAACCGAATCAATGTAGACATCAAGCAGGTTATAGAAGTCTGTTTTCACCTGAGAAGAGGCGGGATAGCAGGTAAAGTCAGGGCCTGTGAGCGCATTCATGAAAGTGTTGAGGCTACGCCTCGTCATCTCAAAAAAGGGATCGGGAATGGGGTACTTTTGCGAGCCACACAAAACAGTGTGCTCTAAAATGTGTGCCACACCATCAGAAGAGGAAGGGTGAGTAGAGAAGGAGAGGTTAAAGAGATTCTCTTCATCATCATTCCCAAGGTGGAGCACTTGCGCTCCAGAGGGTTCGTGCACAAGCTCGGTAAGCGTGCACTGCAATTCATCAATAACGACACTCTTTGTGACGGTAAAATTTAGGAGCTCTTTTCCCACAAAAGCCTTTTGTTTTTTCGGTGGTTGAGGTTGACCAAAAGCAATACAAAAGAAATCAGTATAAAGAAGGGGGCAGCATAATGCAATGGCTGGATGGCAACGATTTGACTGCATGCGAAGAGGGCTTGCGTCATCCCCATCACATAACACCTTTCATACTCATTCACACACAGAGCGATGAGTGTGAGACTGCTTCTCCATACAAGCGCTGCAGCAAAAAGAGAAATGTTGGCGGTGATAAGAAAATAGAGATGAAATGTTGTAATCTCTGAAAAGAAAAGGAAGAGCGCATTGAAAAAGACCGACCATAATATGAGCGTCCAAATTGAGATGCGTTTGATTAATAGGACTAAAAGGGAGGCAATGGTCCATGCTACAGCAACACTTAAGTACATGTGAAGCTTGATAGTGAGCATCCCCAGCGTCCAGAAGAAGAAGGCAAAAAGAAGGGGTCTTAGGTGGCGGTGTGGAAGGGCGCTTGGTTTTCCCACGCGTTCTTCTTTTTTCAGCAAGAGGAGGAGCGCTAGTCCTGCACATGAAGTGAGCGGCACACACCAAAATGGCACATACTGATAGGTAAGAAGAGCAACTACCCATGTTGCGCCGAGGAGTGCGCCTGCAAGACTTATTCTCTTCCCCCGTCCTTGTTTGCCTTTCGCAATTGCAGCAAGGCAAATGGGGAGCGTTGCAGAGAATAGACCTGCGACACCTCTACCAATGAGGAGAAGGGGGGTAAGAGCAATCAAGTTACCCAACCCCGTTCCACTTAGTGTAATCCAAAGGGTCCTCTTTTTGCCGAAAAGATCGGCGCACTTCCCAAAGAGAAGAGCTCCTATTACTTGCGCTGCTAAAAAAGCGAGGAGCGCGCTGCCGGGTAGCTTGAGCAAAGCCCAAGCATACCCTAGCACATCAACAAAAAAGAGGAGATAAAGGATCATGTCCAGACAAGATTTCCTGCAGTCTGGTACTCAGTTACCCGTGTCTCAAAGAAGTTCTTCTCTTTGAACAAGTCGATTGTCTCACTCATCCAGGGGAAGGGGTTCTTTGAGCCATACATCGCTTTGAGACCAATGCGCTCACACCGTCTGTCAGCGATATGCTGCACGTAGTCGCGGAACATCTCTGCACGGAGGCCCAAAATGCCGCGCGGCAAGCAATCTTCTGCGTAGGCGATTTCAAGTTCAACCGCTCTGCGCACAAGGTCTTGTAGGTGTACTTGGAATTCAGGAGTCCATAACTCTGGGTTTTCCTCTTTAATTCCATTGATGAGGTCGATGCCGAAGTTAAGGTGGATCGTCTCATCG
The DNA here is from genome assembly GCA_024233495.1 of Chlamydiales bacterium. Lineage (GTDB taxonomy): Bacteria > Chlamydiota > Chlamydiia > Chlamydiales > JAAKFR01 > JACKPM01. The sequence continues at coordinate 37,744 of JACKPM010000005.1, read as the reverse complement.
CGCAGAATGTATTGATACTGCTCTCCAATTCCCGTAAGCTTGTTTTGCCTGTTGAACGAGAGAATCATCACAAAGCCGCTGTAGAAGAAGATGCCTTCCATGATGATGTAGTAGCCAACGAGGTTTTCAAGGAACTTTTGCGCCCCTTCAAACGTCTTTGTCGAGAAGTCGTCTTTAAGGACCTCTTCTGTCAGCTTCATTTGGAAGGTGTCTTTCTCGTGGATACAGGGAATTTCGTTGTACATGTTGAACACCTCACCCTCATCGAGGCCGAGTGATTCGCAGATATAGAGGAAGGTGTGCGTGTGCACAGCCTCTTCAAATGCTTGTCTGAGCAAGTATTGCCGCGCTTCTGGGTTAGTGATGTGGCGGAAGATTGCGAGCACGATGTTGTTGCCCACCAAGCTCTCTGCAGTGCTGAAAAAGCCGAGGTTACGCATGATGACGTGCCGCTCATCCTCTGAGAGCTGATTTGACTTCCACAGCTCAATATCCTTTGACATGGGCACTTCTGAAGGAAGCCAGTTGTTGGCACACCCATTGAGATAGTGTTCCCACGCCCATTTATACTTGAGTGGCATCAACTGGTTGACATCAACCGCATTGCAGTTGATCAACCGCTTCTCATTGACGCGCACTCTCTTATCGTGCCCCTCGGTAGCCGGGGGCTCCTCCTCAAACTTCAACATGTTTTCTCCTACTGACAACTTTCACATTCACCATTCAAACTACAACTTCTTTGCACCTGCACACGGCTCGATGCAGACTTATTCTTCATCCAGCGTGGCTGAAGCCCCCGTTTGTTGATATCGGTGGTCGACTTTTCAATATGGGTGGCTCCCAAAGAGCGCAAATAGTAGTTTGTTTTCAATCCTTTTTTCCACGACAAGATGTACATCTCATGCAACTTCTTCCCGCTCGGTTCTGCGATGTAGAGGTTGAGTGACTGTCCCATATCGATCCATTTTTGCCTCTTGGCCCCACACTCGATGATCCAATCAGGCTCAATTTCAAACGCTGTGGGGAAGAGCTCCTTTACCTCCTCAGGAATGCGCTCAATCTCTGCGATCGACCCATCGAAGTACTTCAGGTCGTCAAGCATCTCAGCATCCCACAAGTTGAGCTCTTTCAATTTTGCAACCAAATGCTCGTTGAGGATGGTGAACTCTCCAGAGAGGTTTGACTTCACAAAGAGGTGTTTGTACATCGGCTCAATCGACTGCGTCACACCAGAAATATTGGCAATTGTTGCTGTTGGAGCAATTGCCATTGTGTTGCTGTTGCGCATGCCATACTTCTTGATTGATTCACGCACAGGAGCCCAATCTAGCTTGGCTTTGGTTTCAATTTCACAGAAAAGATCGCCCCGCTCTTTGCGCATCAAATCAAGAGTATCAATCGGCAAGAGCCCACGCTCCCACTTTGATCCTTTATATGTAGAGTAGACGCCACGCTCTTTCGCAAGCTCACTCGATGCTAAAATCGCGTAGTAGGAGATGAGCTCCATGCTCTCATCAGCAAACTGCACCGCCTGTGGGCTTGCATAGCTGATGTTTTGCATGTAGAGTGCGTCTTGGAAGCCCATCATGCCCAAACCGATGGGGCGGTGCCGCGTGTTTGCTTTTTTCGCCTCTGGAATGGGGTAGAAGTTGATGTCAATTACGTTGTCGAGCATCCGAATCGCTGTGCGGATCGTCGAAGCAAGTTTTTCTACATCAATTCCTTCACTTGTTGTGTGTGCAGCTAGGTTGATAGAGCCAATGTTGCACACAGCCACCTCATCAGCAGATGTATTGAGCAAAATCTCTGTGCAGAGGTTGGAGCTGTGCACAACCCCTACGTGGTCTTGAGGCGAGCGTACATTGGAAGGATCTTTGAACGTGATCCACGGATGACCCGTCTCAAAGAGCATGCCGAGCATCTTGCGCCACAATTGCACCGCATCAATACGCTTATACAACTTAAGACGTCCCTCGTCCGCCATCCGCTCATACTCTGCATAGCGCATCTCAAACGATTGGCCATAAAGATCATGAAGATCTCTTACATCGCTTGGGCTAAAGAGAGTCCACGTTCCATTTTCCAAAACCCTTTTCATAAAAAGGTCAGGAATCCAGTTCGCTGTATTCATATCATGTGTGCGGCGCCTTTCATCTCCTGTGTTTTTCCGCAGCTCCAAAAAGTCCTCGATGTCGAGGTGCCATGTCTCTAAATAGGCGCACATTGCCCCTTTACGTTTACCGCCTTGGTTCACAGCAACAGCTGTGTCGTTTGCCACCTTCAAAAAGGGGATGACACCTTGGCTCTTGCCATTTGTCCCCTTAATCATTGACCCTGTGGCACGTACGTTGGTCCAGTCGTTACCAAGACCTCCAGCCCACTTTGACAGCTGCGCATCATCAGCGATTACCTTATAAATATGATGCAGGTCATCCATCACGGTAGAGAGATAGCATGAGCTTAGCTGCGAGTGATTCGTACCCGAGTTGAAAAGGGTGGGTGTTCCTGACAAATAGAGGAATTGAGAGAAGATATTGTAAAATTCAATCGCCCGCTTCTCTTTGTGCTTTCCCTCCTTTAGAGCGAGTCCCATTGCTACACGCATCCAGAAGATTTGTGGCGTTTCGAGGCGGCGCTCCTCATGGTGGATAAAGTAGCGGTCGTATAGATTTTGCAGACCCAAGTAGGTGAAAGTGAGGTCGCGCTTCAAATCAATAGCAGAGGAGAGCTTTTCAAGATCGAAGCTCAAAAGCTGCGGATCAAGGCGCCCTACCGAGACCCCCATTTTAAAATAATTTTTGAAGTAGCGCTTGTGGTGAGAGCGCAACTTGGGGTGTGAAGCGACCACGCCCATGGTTTCCCGGTATACCAGATCGAGCAAGAGATTAGCGGCCACGTGTGTGTGGTCTGGCTCCACCTCGATCTTAGCGCGCGCTGCCATAATATTGGCCGTATCTACCTCGTGCTCTTTGATGCCGTCGTAGAAGTTTGCAATCGACGCATCGACAAGCACATCTGCAGAAACAGTCGCCTCATACCCTTTGCATGCAAAAGCAATCTTCTTATGCAACAACTTACGGCTTAACTTGTAACTTGAGCCATCTTTTGCAACAACTGTGAAGTATTGCTCTTCATCTTCCACTATGTCATGCATTTCAGGTTCATCATCTTTTTCTCTATCTTCTGCATGTTGCGCACGATATAAGATAAAATCTTTTGCAACATTGAAGTGTCCCTCTTCCATCAAGATCTCTTCGATCTTGTCTTGAATCATTTCAATGCCAACAAGGTTACCCTTTTCTGAAGAATTTACCACGAATTCCACAACTTTATCGGTCACATTATTGACATTTGTGATGATCTCTTGTGGCGTTGGACCTGAAATATCGTGTGTGTCACGGAAAGCACGCTCTACAGCAGAAACAATCTTCATTGGGTTGAAACGGGCAAAGGTTTTGCCGTTGCGGCGGATGATTTTGATAGACCGAGGAGAGCCTTTGCGCAGCTTTTTGTGCTTTTCTCGATAGATGATGTAGTCGCGCACCACATCATGGCAATCAGTCTCCATCAATTTCTTTTCCACGACATCTTGAATCTCTTCGACAGTCAAAACACTTCCTGTTGCCGCAGACTCTAACGTCTCTTCTTCTACTAGGTCGACAATCTTCTTAATGAGGTAAACGAGGTGTTCGGTAAGCGGCTCAGAAGGGTCAATTTTTCTCGTATCTCGAAACGCAGCTTCTAATGCATTTTGGATACGTTCACGGCGAAAAGGGACTAAACGTCCATCCCGTTTTGCGACCGTGTAACCTTCACTTTTTTTCTCAACCGTTGACGCCATAATCTCCTTTCGTTTCGAACATTTCACTTGCAAAAAAATCGACAGCTGCAGCAGGGGCAGCTACTACAACTTGTGTTTTGCACTTGTTTAAACCACTATATATAGTACTTCGACTCTTTCTGTCCATGTGAAAAACTTAAAAATCGGAGTGCTGAAATTCGTCATTGAGAGGGCGTTATTTGTGCACAGAAATCGCATCCTAAATCATCTGAAATGGATCAGCAATATTGTCAAAATAAACGGAAAATAGAGATTTTCTAGCAGCATTCTAATAGCCACTTTTGGGGGTCGTGAAAATTGGTTGGTGAACCAATAAGTTTCTTGCCATCTGAGCTCACTTGAAAAGTGACCTTCCCCTTAAGGTTGTTCTCTTCGATCAAGTAAGAAGCTGAAATGGTTGGGTTTTTTTTAAGAGCCCAAGAGGTATCAAGAGCAACAACGAGCCTCTTGCTCCCAAATGGAATAGAGAATGAAAACTTTCCATCGCACCCTTTCGAAAGGCTGACTTCTGTCTGACATGGAGGAACATCGGGGTAGGTGAATGTCCATCTGGCTGAAGTGTTGATTTGTATTTTCATATTCTTCGATTATAAAACTTTATATTGTTTTTGTCCTGCAGGAAATCCCTCCATGTAAGACGAGGCTTGCTTTAGACTCTTCATGGTCTAAAAAATAAACTTGATCTGGTGGGCGGCCATCCTCACTCATCGCTTCCAAAAACCTTCTTTCATACTCTCGATCGGTGACGCCCATAGCGACGATGATGCGGCGATTTTGAGGCGTTGTGGCGGTCACTGAATTAAAAAAGTTCATAACTTGTGTGGCAGGAGCAAACGGCATTTTTGTGTAAAATGAGCCTGCCACTCTCTTCACCTTGAAGCCTCTTTCTTCTAGATCAGCCGCCATTTTGTCTTCAAAGAGTTTTTTTTGGACAGCTTTGATCATGAGCTCTTTCTTGGTTTTTTCGATTTGCTCTGGGTTTGTGATGCCTTTGCTTCTTAAGTCAGCCTCAACAGAGGAGTCATAATCAAGTGCAGCTTGCAAAGCGTCATTGACTGCAATTGTGTTAGGGCCAATAATCGCCGCGTTCATATCGAGATGGAAATCTCCCGGCTGCTCCACAATGTGGATCTCCTCCACACGAATTCCGTAGTCGATTGCAAAAGCGAGTAAAACCTCATCAGTGTTCATTTTACGCCCAAGTTCTTCTTCCATAAGAGCTTTAGAAACTACAAACGAATCAACTCCTAAAATCATATAGGGGGTTCCGTCCCCCCTTTGACCAAGAAGTGTATTCCCGCTTTCGCTGTAAGTGAGGTTCATCAGTGTAGGTGCACCGATTGCCCGTCCAAGCGCAATCCCTTTCAAAGATTGCTTCTCTTCCCAAACTTGATTTACCCACCCAATCGATGTAAAGGGAGGAATGATTGTGCACTCTTCCCCACTGGGAAGAGAGATAGACTGCATTGTCCACAAATCGGAGCGGGCAAGGCGCCCTTCACGAATAGCATCCTCAATACGTGTCTCATACGCTTGATCTTGTAAAAGGGGAACGCGTACCTCTTCAGTCGAAAAGTCGACAAAATCTTGGGGGTATGCCGCATCGAGAGGGTGAGTAAACAGAACGGCATTTTGTGACCTTGAGAAAGTGGGGTCAGTGCAGTCTGAGACTACGACAATCCCATTCTCTTCTCCAATCCTTTGCATCGAACGCTCAAATGGGATTGCGCCGCTTACTCGACAAGCCCCCACATACCATCCTGTAGTAGCGGGAAAATACTTACTTTTAACGGTTTGATCAGGTGTTCGTTGCATTTTTCTGTAGATATAGCTGAGGTGCTCTAAGCGAAAGTGCCGCTCATCGCGCAAGGAAAGAATTCCGAGCTCAGCTGGCGGTGCTAGTGGAGTGGGGGACTCAGCAAGTTTCTCTAGTTGTGATCCAATGGTTGGCGTTGCATTTGGGTTTAGTTGACCTCTGCGCAGTTCTGTTGGCGTAAAGAGTTCCTCTTCACCAAGCACTTGCTGCAATCCTTGTCCACCTATTGTGGCTAAACCTTCGATCACGCTCTCAACAGGCATGCGCAACACGCCTCTTTTTCCTTTTGCGATCCTGAGGATCTCTTGACGCGCTGCATCTCTGCCCTTTTCAGGATCTATTTTAATCTTTTCCTCCAGATCTGCAGCAGTTTCTGTAAATAACTGCTGTGTTAATCTCTTGTTTCTTTCTAACAACTGAGTTCCTTGATTTTGAATCTGCTGCGCAATGCGCGCCTTCTTTTCGAAGCGAAATAGGCGCAAGAAGAATGCAGAAACTCTTCCATGTGTAGTGGTTGTTTCTTGATACGTGTGTGCAGCGTTTAAGATGGAAGCCACATCTTCTTCGGAGAGTTGTTCTGAGACAGCATTGCTGCGAAGAGTTGTGTGCAAAGAACGAAGAGCAGACAACGCAGCTTGAGAGACTTCCTGAGCATTAGATCCTAAGGAGTCTTTCTCTTCGCTATAGCTGCAAATCGTCTTTGTTGCGTGTGTAACACCGAGCATGCAGATGCATTAGCAAAATCGGTGCCTGCAAGAAAAGTGACTTTGTTGACTAGATGGTGTCGTCAAATTTTCTCCTTTGTCAGCCGGATCTTTTCTGCCAAAATGCGCCCTCGCAACCTCAGAAGTAGCGCTTTGGCTACTCCCTTCGCTTTCGATTGCGCATTTTGCCTAGATGGTGTCGTCAAATTTTCTCCTTTTTTCAGCCGGATCTTTTCTGCCAAATGCGCCCTCGCAACCTCAAAGTAGCGCTTTGGCTACCCTTCGCTTTCGATTGCGCATTTGCCTAGATGGTTGTCGTCAAATTTTCTCCTTTGTCAGCCGGATCTTTTCTGCCAAAATGCACCCTCGCAACCTCGAGAAATAGCGCTTTATACTCCTTCGCTTTCGATTGCGCATTTTGCCTAGAAAATCTCGCCTCACAAAGGAGGAAAAATTTGACGACACCATCTAGAAAAATCAAACTCTCCTGGGAGAAAATTTGACGACAGCATCTAGAAAATCTCTCACAGAGGAAAAAATTTGACGACACCATCTAATTCGAGCTTAGATAGCCTTTTGGCTGATTTTATCCTCACTCGAATGATCTCTCACTCAGCGTGTCACCTATAGTCAAATCGGTTGAAAATTTTACAAATTCATGCCATTTGGCTTCACCAAAGATCGTGCTCGTTCTCATAGACCATAAATGGTCTAAGTCGAACTTTGCGCTTACTTTGGCTTTGCCATCTGCCATGAATTTGTAAAATTTTCAACCGATTTGACTATAAATAGTTGGGGCAGTGTTTTTCGCAGATTGCAGATCTCCTCAGAAGCCAGATCTTGTCGAAAGTCGCCCAAAAGTTCTTGCTGTCCAGCTTTAGGAATTTATTCAACAAGAAGCAGCAAAGAGAGACTTCTGCTTTCTGGGGGCTGTGTTTCCAAAATCCGAGAGCGAAGCGAGTATTTTCCCCTTCTACGATAGCGGCAAAGCCGCGACCCTTTCGGGTGAACACAGCCAGAGCTTGCGGTGCCTTGGCACGCTAGTTTAAGGAGCGAAAGTTCGTATTACTCTCAGGCTTTGGTAACACAGTCTTTCACATGCTCTTACTTTGGTAGGCTGTCAATGCTTCTTCAAGTTGCCCCGGTGCTGTCTTTACCCATTGCTTAGAATTGCTGTCAGAATATGAATATCTGAATAAGGAAGAGCGCTCCTGAAGAATTATCTTCATAAAACGAGAAAATTCGCTTAAATTTCCGCATTTGCTCTTAGGATCAGCAAGAAAAGTTATGAGATTGCACCACATCTGAGTGTGAGAAAATCCCTGATTAGAGACTGTATACGAGCAATCAGCAACTCTTCTAATTAACTGTAAAAGCACATAGTTATTAAAAGGGTGATCACAAAGGGCAAGCTCTTCACATATTTTTTCCAAAGGTAGACTTTCCATGTGGTGACTCGCCCTAAAGAAGGCATCGGCAAGCTGGAGCCGCCTGACGTTACTTTCAAATTCTGTGGAAGATGACGAGTAATGGGTTGGCCCCGCTGACCATTTTAGTAAGAAATTTCTTCCTGCACTTTCGTAGCCGGAGATGCAAGAGGTAAGTTTGTCAAAATCAACACACACTCTCTCTGGATCAACAAGAAAGTATTGAAGCGTTGTCCACACTTTTTCTGGGCCATAGCTACAGTCAGTGGGAAGTTGATATGAGCATCCTGCAGACATTTTAGCGAGTGCCAAAAATGCATAACAGCCTTGGGAGGAGCTGCTATTAAGACCTTTAGCTATGATAGTGAGATTCTCTGTTGTAAGCAGATTCTTTCCCCATTTTCCAGCTCGAACTTGCTCTACATGCAACATTGCCAAGGGACAATCTGCAGATGGAGCGTCTGCTCCACGCAGAACGCTCTTCTCTAACTCCGTCCTGACATCTACTGCCAATGCTCCTGCTATTATGTTGCGGAGGTCTATGGGAAGGCAAGGGTGTCCGGGGAAAAGCTCTTTTCTTACAGCGTCAATCATTTTTCTGTGTGAGGGCGATGTGAATAGGTGAGGTTATACTCCCTTCATCGAAATGGCAAGAGTTTTTTGCAAAAGGCAGTTTCTCAAGTGACATATCCTTAATTGTTACTAACTGATCCTAGTCATTTAACTATTTCTATAAAATGCTCTGTTTGTTATCCTCTGCTTGTGAGAAGATTTAGCCTGATTCCAAACGCGATCACGGCCTTTGGCCTCTGCTGTGGCCTTTTCGTGATTTTTAAAATTTTCTTGTCGAGCGGTGAGGAGAACCTTTTCTCTTTCGTCAAGTCGGCAGCTATTTTACTCGTGATTGCAGGCATTGCGGATATGGCAGACGGTGCGGTTGCGCGCCTTTTGAAAGGGGAAAGCGAATTTGGAGGGCAGTTTGACTCTCTCTCGGATGCTGTCACTTTTGGCGTGGCGCCTCCTCTTTTGGTGCTACGCTCTCTGCCCACCGAGGCAATCTCACCCGCGCTGCAGGTAGTTTTGACGACCTCTGCGATGGTGTATACGCTCTGCGGTGTGCTGCGCCTTGTGCGCTACAACGTGACAAGTCGTGAGAGCCGCCTCAAGGAAACTTTCCAACATAAACGTACCTATTTCAGAGGGCTTCCTATTCCAGCTGGAGCAGCGCTGATTGTTTCTGCAGCTCTCTTTATGATTTCCCCTCTATTCAATCAATGGCTTCCGCTCACTGTTCAAAGTCGAGCAGCCATCATGATTTTTGTAATGGTATTGAGTGGCTATTTCATGGTGAGCCGATGGCCCTTCCCAAGCGTGAAGGCATTCCACCTTAAAGTGCCTTCCTTTTACCTTATTTTGGCGGTTGGAATCTTCGGGGTCCTTTTCCTCTACGGTCTCCTTGATCATTTTTCCACAGGCTTTTTCCTCGCATCGTGGCTTTATCTGCTCACTTCTTTTGTATTCGCCCTCTTTAAGAAGAGAAGTCTTCTAGAACCTGTTGAAAAAGCTGAGGAATAATTCTTTATATTAATCCGGCTTGAGTGTAAACTCTGAGTTAACCCTAGCAACTAGGGCGTTAGTTTTTAAATATAGGTTTTATAAGTGTCTAAGTCTACAGGTACAGTTAAGTTTTTCAATGTCCAAAAAGGTTTTGGATTTATCACTCCTGACGAGGGTGGAAAAGATCTATTTGTTCACATCAGCAATATTGAAGGTGAGCAAAGAGAGCTAAGTGAAGGTCAAAAAGTTGAGTTTACAGTGCAAGAGGGACGTAAGGGTCCTGAAGCAACTGAAGTTTCAGCACTCTAATACTTTCTAAATACAGTCCAAAGGAGGGAGAGATGTGTGGTGTGTAAGCGCCTGCGTTCTCTCCATCCCTTATTCATTAGTCGCTTTCCGGGTAGGAAGGTATGGACAGATAAATATTTTTCAATATGATCCATGCTTCAACCCAAGGTAGTGAGATGTCACAAAAAATACTAGTCGCAATGCAATCTGAGAGTGAACGCTCTGAGCTTGAGGAGGTCCTTTCTGCCTATCTTTCAAAAGGGGCTGAATTCCTTTTTGCAAAGGATCGGTCGAGCGCGCTTGCCCTCTTAAAAACCAAGAAGCCAGCTATTGTCTTTTTGGGGAGCGAGTTCTTGGAGCCTGAGGTTGACGACTGGGTGCAAGAAGGGACGCATGTGATTCTTGTAAGAAGTGTGCATGAGAAAGAGCAGCATGGAGAGGATTTTATCGATCGTCCGCTTAGGAAGGACCAGGTGCTTGAGAAGTGCCGCGAGACGCTAGAGAGTCTCCAGCTCAGCCGCACCCCTCCGATGTGAGAAGACGTAGTGGTCGACTGCCAGGGCAACAGTCCACATGATCACAGGAGAAACTACTACGTCAGAGAAGAAGTGGCCGCCTTGCACAACACGGGTTACCATAAGGCCGCTTCCCCAAAATGAGGTGAGGCCTACACCCGTGTAGGTGATGGCTCTGTTTTTATATCTACGCCCCACCAAGATGAGTGAGAGGTAATAGAAACCAATTGCTGAGTGGCCACTGGGAAAAGATTTGTGGTGGTCTCCCTCAACTCCCCCAAAGTTCGGGCTCCAAAAGGGGCGGTATTGCTGGTCTCCGCCAAACTCTACAATCTGTTTTGGTCGCGGCCGACCCCAAAATCCCTTGAATAGAATATTGGTAATCACGCCAGCTCCCAAAATAACTGTAAGGAGGAGCGCTGAGGCCGCTGGGCGCCACTTTCGCCATTTCTCTGAGATGTATGAGATGAAAAAGACGCCGAGAGCAGTGAAGGCAAGCAAAAAGCCAAAACGCTCTCCATATGTATACATAAATTTGAAAAATGAGGAGTTATAGAACTTCGCTCCGTCGTAGAAGAGGGAAGCGGCCTTCAGGTCAAGCCATGGCGTGAAAGGGGCCAATACTGCTAAAAAGGCGAAAGGACAAATCCATTTCCATTGTTTTTTCAACACAGTTTGAATATAACATTAACTATGATTCTAGCACTACTCCTTTTCTTAGTCGGCCTCGTTATTGGTTTTTTTCTTTCCCTTGCTTTTACGCGCACTTTTTTCAAAGGGATTTCGAGCGAGGCGTTGCAACAAAACAACGAATCTTTCTTTGATTTAGCCAAGACAACTTTTGAAAAATATCAGGCACAAACGGAAAAGAAAGCAGAGGCTGTTGACCAGCTTGTGAAGCCGATTCAAGAGTCGTTAGAGAAGGTAGATAAGAAGATTCAAGAGTTAGAGAAGAGTCGTGTAGGGGCGTATGCGACGCTTAAAGGACAAGTGGATTCTCTCCTTGATTCGCAACGCGCTTTGCACAAAGAGACAGCAAATTTGGCGCGTGCGCTCCGTACCCCCAATGCGCGTGGGCGGTGGGGGGAGATGCAGCTCAAACGCGTGGTGGAAATGGCGGGCATGGTGGCGCACTGCGATTTTTTCGAGCAGACGCACATAAACACAGAGGATGGTGGCTTTCGCCCCGACATGCTTGTGCGCCTCCCAGGGAACAAACAGATCATAGTCGATGCGAAAGCGCCTCTGCAGGCCTACCTAGAGGCAATTGAGGCGGAGAGTGAGGATGTGAAGCGCTCAAAGCTTTTAGAGCACGCGCAGCAAATCCGTAGCCATATCACGCTCTTGTCTCGTAAGTCGTATTGGGAGCAGTTCTCTGATACCCCCGAGTTTGTCATTCTCTTTCTTCCTGGTGAAACCTTCTTCTCTGCAGCGCTCGAGCAAGATCCCACTCTCATCGAGATGGGGGTGGAGAAGCGCGTGATTTTGGCAACGCCTACAACATTGATTGCGCTCTTGCGTTCTGTTGCCTACGGTTGGCGACAAGAAAGCATCAGCAAAGATGCGCAGGCGATCAGCGAGCTAGGAAAAGAGCTTTATAAAAGGTTGTGTGACATGTGCAGCCACTTCTCAAAGGTGGGAAAAGGACTAGACTCAGCTGTGCAGGCATACAACAAAACGCTCGCTTCTTTGGAAAGTCGTGTGCTTGTGAGTGCGCGCCGCTTCGATGAGTTGAAAGAGCTGCCGAAACCAGCTCCTATCGAGCAAGTCTCTCGTCAACTACAAGCTCCGGAATCTGTAGTTGAAAAAGAGCCGAGTAACACTGCATGAGGTGCACAACACCATTCATCGCGCGGTGAGGCGACTGCTCTGCAGGAAGTGAGAGCGCCTCGGCAATTGCGTCCTTTGAAATGTCCCGCTCCTCTTTGCACGCATCTTTGTTTGTTGCCCAATACATAGATGCTAAGTCGAGCCAGTGGTAGGGCCACCTAAACTCCTTTTGCATTTCAACAGAGATCAGTTGCGTGAAATAGGTGCGATCGAAAGAAGGATTTTGGCAAATAAAGACCGCCTTACCTTCTCCAATGCCAGCGCGATGAAAATCGTTGATGATTTCAGCTGAGACTGAGCGCTCGGATTTCCCGCTCATGATCATCTCTTGTGTGAACCCATTGATCCTCAAGCTCTCCATGCTCGCTTCAGCCATAACTTCAGCAGGTTGGGAAACAATAGAGTCATAGCTCACAATCACGCGTTTTTTCTCTGTATCATAAATTTTGTAAGCGATTTCGATCACTCGATGTTTTTGAGGGTCAAGACCCGTTGTCTCACAATCTAAAAAGATAAGCAGCATAGTTGTAGTATATCAGACAAGAAATAATTTTACAAAAATTATTTGATACGTTATATTCCCTAGCCTTAAAACCAACCCATTCGCTAATCTTGGTGATCTTATGCAGCTAGTAGAGAAATTTACACGGCTCTTTTGCCGCTTTCGCTACCCGGTTTCCCTTCCAGAAGACCTTGCGCATGATCTTGGCATGCGCATTTCCAATACAATAAATTTTAAACAGCTGCTAAGAGAGCTTCGCGCTTCGGATCTGCGGCTAACTCGGGTCAAACGGTATATGCCCCGGCAGCTAGCTGAAAAAATTTTTCAATCGGCATTAAGAAAAGAGAGCTTCAAATCGAGCTCTCTTTTTTCTTATTACTTCAACAAGAGTTGGCTCGTTTTTGCCCTCTATTTCGACGAGAATGATTGCTTGCGCCGCCTCTACGTCCAATGTCCCTCGTGTAGTGGCTATGATGGCTTCGACATCCATCTTGAAGAGAGCCATCACGAGTTCGTCCAATTCGCTTCTTAATAGCTTGCAATACTATCTAGACCTTTACTTCTACTCAATTTTTCGATAAAATGCTCGCATGACCTGCCCTAGGAAATTGCGCGAACACACTCTTCAGACACTCTTTTCCTTCTCAATGGGAGGGGAGGCAGATCCGTCGTTTCTTCCTGCGGCAGCACCGCGCGCCAAGGAAATTTTTGCTTTGGCAGAGCAGCTCGATGAAAAAATCGGCAATGCATCAGAGGCGTACGCAATTGAACGTATTGACTTGTTAGACAAAAATATTTTACGTTTAGCGCTCTTTGAACTATTGGAAAACACACTTCCTCGCCAAGTGGTGATCTCCGAAGCATTGCGCCTAGCGCGCAAGTTCAGCACCCCTGAAGCGGGAAGTTTTATCCACGCAGTGCTAGATGCTACCCTTTCCGCACGAACAGAATAAATCGCTCGCTCCCTACTCGACAATGGGCATTGGGGGGCCTGCTCGCTACTTTTCAAAAGTCTCTACAATCAAAGAGATGCATGTCCAAATCGCGTATGCTCTTGAGTATAACATTCCTTTCTTGGTTTTAGGGAAGGGGTCGAATACGCTCTTTGATGACCGCGGCTTTGCTGGTCTTGTGATTCTCAATCAAATTGACTATCTTTACCAAGATGGAAATCTATTTCAAGTCGGTAGCGGTTTTAGCTTCGCTAGGTTAGGGCAGATCACAGCGAAGTTAGGCTACACAGGGCTCGAGTTTGCGGCGGGGATTCCCGCCTCAGTGGGAGGAGCGGTCTTCATGAATGCTGGAGCGAATGGCCAGGAGGTGTCGGCTACTTTGCGCGAGGTTGTTTTTGTCGACCGTGAGGTACGCCCGATACACGCTTTTGGCTTTGCCTACCGCGCTTCTATCTTTCATAAGATGTATGGGGGAATTGCTGAAGCAACATTTGAGCTGAAGCCTCTTGAGGGGGCGAAAGAGAAGCAAAGGGAGATTGTGAGTTACCGCCTCAAGACGCAGCCATATGGATCTAAGTCGTGTGGGTGTGCTTTCCGCAATCCAGAGGGGGAAGTGGCAGGAAGGTTGATTGAGCAGTGTGGTCTAAAAGGGACGAAGATTGGGGGAGCGCAAGTCTCTTCTTTGCATGCAAACTTTATTACCAATGAAGGGGGGAAAGCTGAGGATATTCGCGCACTGATCGATCATGTGAAAGAGCGCGTCCAGAAAGAGACTGGCTACATATTGGAAGAAGAGATAAGGTTTATACCTTATGAGTTTTAAGGCTGACTTACATTGCCATAGCTGCTATTCGGATGGGACCAATACCCCAACCGAGTTGATTGACCTTGCAATCGAAGTGGGATTATCGGGTTTGTCGATCACTGATCACGACACAGTTGAAGGGTACAAAGAGGCGCTGCCTTACGCAAAAGAGAAAAATTTCCCTCTTCTCACAGGCATAGAGTTTTCTGCCTCCTACAAGGGAGAGCCAATCCATGTACTTGGCTACGGAATTGACCTTGAAAGTGAGGAGCTCCTCACTTTATGCGCGCGGCACCAAAAACGAAGATTTCAGCGCAATCAAGCGATTCTCATAAAACTAAAAAAACTGGGTCACTCAATTGAGATGGAAGATCTCAAAGCGACAGGAAAGATTGTGGGGCGTCCTCATATTGCGCTCGCTTTAATGGAGAGGGGAGTGGTCTCATCAGTGAAAGAGGCATTCGACAAACTTTTGGGCGAAGGGAAAGCAGCCTATACTCCAGGAGAGGTGGTGAGTGTCGAAGAAACCCTTGAAACAATTCATCAAGCAGAGGGTAAAGCGATCATTGCGCATCCCCATCTTATTCGGAAAAAGTCCACTTTCCGCAAAATGTTGGAATATCCTTTTGATGGCCTTGAGGGGTATTACGCCCGCATGCCGCTTTCCCGTGAACGAGAGTTTCTCAATATTGGGAAAGAGCGGAAGTGGATCATCACAGGTGGGTCAGACTATCACGGCTCTGTGAAGCCACAAGCGGCACTCGGCACCTCATGGGTCGATGAGGAGACCTTCAATGTACTCTGCAAATGAGGTCAAGTCGATGAAGCTTGGGCTCGATGCGATAGCAAAGATTGAGGCATCGCTCGGCCATCCAAGCTCAGCTTATCCTACAGTTCATGTGGCAGGCACAAATGGCAAGGGTTCTGTTGCGACAAAGATTGCAAAGTCTCTTGAGCTCTCTGGAAAAAAGGTGGGGCTTTTCACCTCGCCTCACATCGCCTGCGTGACCGAACGCATCCAAATCAATGGCCAGCCTATTCCTCTTGCAGAGTTGCGTGAATTTCCCAACCTCACTTTTTTCGAGTCGATTACCCTTGCTGCTTTTTGCTACTTTGCTGAGCAAAAAGTGGACATCGCAGTGATTGAGGTGGGGCTAGGGGGAAGACTTGATGCAACAAACATCATCACACCCATCCTCAGCATCATCACTTCGATCGGGTATGACCACATGGATTTTCTTGGAAATTCGCTAGAAGAGATAGCGCGGGAAAAAGCGGGCATCATCAAGCCTGGAGTTCCGTATATATTGGGGCCCAATGTCTGCTACATCGAAGGGGAAAAGGTTGAAGTGCGTGGCACCTATGAAGAGGAGAACTGCGCTCTTGCTAAGCGTGCATGCGAAATATTGGGTATCAAGCCGCTTGGTCTTGCCACTATTCCGCCTTGCCGCTTTCAAAAGATAGGGAAAGTGGTCCTTGACTGTGCGCATAATCGAGATGGATTGAAGCGCGCACTTGAGCGTATCGAAGGTCCTTTTACTGCAATTGCTGCCTTTTCTAAACAAAAGGAGCAGATGCTAGAACTTCTTTCATGTGCAGAAAAAGTGTATCTTCCCCACATCGAGCATGAAAGGCTGCTACCTGGAGAAGGCACTTTTGAAGAGGCATTTCAAGATGCCTATCCCAAAGCACAAACATTGCTGGTTGTAGGTTCAGTATTTATGATGGAAACTGCCTTAAAAACAGTAGAAAAGGCGAAGGGGAGCGAATGGTGGTAAGCGTACACTTTTGCGCTTTTGCCCACGCCTCCACAGCCTCTGATTCCCGCGCTCCCTCTTCGTGACCCGGATAACAGATAATCGAAAGAGCGCCACCATCTGCCAGAGTCTTTTTCGCGCTCTCTAGGCTGCGTAACGTGCTTTCAAGACGTGTTGTTGTCTTTTTATCAGACCCCGGAAGATATCCAAGATTGTAGACGATCAACTTAGCTCCTTGCTCATCAAAGTTTTCATGAGAGGCGTGTTTCAGTGTGACATTCGGATAACCTTCCACTCTTTTTGCTGTGACCTGAATCGCTGCCTCTTGAATATCATAGGCGATGACCTGCACTCCTAAAGAGGCTAGGAACAATGTGTCATGTCCATTGCCGCACGTTGCATCGATTACTAGGTCTTTACTAGAGAGATGCTCTTTCCAAAGGGCATGACTTTTATCTAAAAGTGATATTCTGTTTGTGGCCAATGATGTCTTTGACTCCATATGCTATCATTCCACCAGCAAAGGAAAAGAGGGTGGCCCCAAGAAGGGTCCATGCGCAGTTTTGAAGATTCATTGCTCCCGATATTCCGAGAAGGGGAAGGATTGAATTGATCAAAATATAAATGCTCAGCGCAATCGCAATATTCTTGTTTTTGTCGCAGCAGGTGCAGCGATGACAGGTTAAGCCCATCATTGTCGCCTCAAAAGCGATCAAGGAATACGTCCCAATCGCAAAACCACTTTTGGGAATGATTCCTGCCACAGTAAGGGCCAAAAAGGCGGTTTGCACAATTCTATGCAGAAAAAACACATAGAAACCCGCTTTTGGGTGTTCAGTTAGGGTAGATTTTACACATTCCATAGAGTCCTATATTATAAGGGAATATAACTTTGATTTTCAATAAATTTTCCTTTTAAGAAATCATTAGTAGCTGTATAGTTCTACCTTCCTCCGGGGTATTAGCTCAGTTGGTTAGAGCGCCACGTTGACATCGTGGAGGTCAGCTGTTCGAGTCAGCTATATCCCAAAAAAAATGTTTGCTTGCTTTTCAAGTGAAGAGCAGGTAAACTTTTGCGATAATTGTTAGTGAGTTTTTGAATTTGAGAATAAACAAACAGATTAGGGTCCCAAAGGTGCGAGTGATCTCGGAGACGGGAGAGCAAGTTGGGGTGTTAGCAACACGTGACGCTCTACAAAGAGCACAAGATGCGGGATTAGACTTAGTGGAGGTAGCGCCGAATTCGTCTCCTCCGGTGTGCAAGATTATTGATTACGGAAAGTTTCGCTACGATCAAACGAAGCGAGAGAAAGAGAGTAAGAAGAGTCAGCACCAAGTAAAAGTAAAGGAAATCAAGCTCAAGCCGAATATTGACGAGCACGATTTTCAGACGAAGCTGAAGCGCGGTCGGCAGTTTTTGGAAAAGGGGAATAAGGTGAAGCTCACCTGTATGTTCCGTGGGCGTGAGATGGCCTATCCAGAGATTGGGAAAAAAGTAATGCAGCGCTTTTGTGATGATGCAGCGGATGTGGGGACGTTAGAGTCTCCTTTAAAGATGATGGGGCGGAGCATGACAGGCGTGCTCGCACCCGGTGGAAAGAAGTGAGGAAAAAATCATGCCTAAGATGAAAACAAAAAAGTCAGTTGCGTCCCGCTTCAAGGTGACAGGAACAGGGAAGCTAGTAAGAGGGCGTCCAGCGCGTCGTCACAAGTTGACCAAGAAGTCATCTAAGCGTAAGCGCCACCTTGGAACACCAGGTTTGGTCGTGAGCAACATGCTGAAAACCTACAAAAGGATGATGGGAGTTTAAAGAATGGCTAGAGTTACATGTGCCCCAGCGTCGCGTAAAAGACGTAAGCGTCTACTGAAGCGTGCGAAAGGGTTTTTCGGCGATCGCAAAAATCACACTAGACAGACAAGCAACGCAGTTATGAGCGCTCTTGCTTTCAACACGCGTCACCGCAAGTTGAAAAAGCGTGACTTCCGTTCACTCTGGATCACCAGAATTGGTGTTGGTGCAAAGCTAGGGGGGATCTCCTATAGCAAACTGATCAACGGCTTGAAGAGAGCAAACTGCGATCTTAATCGCAAGATGCTTTCAGAAATGGCCATTCATGACCCAGAGGGTTTCCAAGCAGTAGTTGAGTGCGCTAAAAAAGCCCTAGTGTAAATGGAAATTGAAAATCTTAGAAGGGAGCTTGAGAGCGATCTAGCTGCAGCCTCGTCGGCAAAAGAGCTAGAGGCTCTCAAGATCAAATATCTTGGGAAAAAAGGGCTCATCTCGGCCCTCATGCAAAATCTTCGCAATGTTGAGCAACAAGAGCGCCCAGCCTACGGCCAAAAAGTAAACCTCCTCAAAGAAGAGGCGCTTGTTCAGATTGAGGCAAAGCTTGACATCCTTCAAAAGGCAGAGCTGAATATCCGTCTGGAAAAAGAGATGCTCGATGTCACTCTACCAGGGAGAAGAAGTCGCCCCTCTCACCGCCACATCATTCTCCAAATATTAGACGAAGTAGTTGACATTCTCTCGGATATGGGTTTTTCCGTCCAAAAGGGCCCAGATATCGAGAAAGACTACTACAACTTTGAAGCGCTAAACTTCCCCAAAGATCATCCCAGCCGGGATATGCAAGACACTTTCTACATCACGCCTGATATTTTGCTCCGCACGCACACTTCCAACACTCAGGTGCGTGTCATGGAAAACAGTAAACCTCCAATCCGCTCCATAGCTTTTGGTAAGTGCTATAGAAACGAAGATATTTCAGCTCGTTCCCATGTTCTTTTTCATCAAGTAGAAGGCTTCTATATTGATGAGCACGTCACATTTGCAGACCTTTTTGCCACGTTGCAAGAATTCTTCTCTAAACTCTTCAAAAAAGAGACGAAAATGCGCTACAGACCCAGCTATTTCCCTTTTGTTGAGCCGGGCATGGAAGTGGATGTTCACTGCTTCCTTTGCGATGGCAAAGGGTGCAACGTCTGCAAAAAGACAGGTTATCTAGAAGTAGCGGGAGCAGGCATGGTCCATCCCGAGGTTTTAAAGAATGGCGGACTAGATCCAGAAGAATATAGTGGCTTTGCATGGGCATTAGGTATTGAAAGATTAGCGATGTTGCGCTACAGTATTCCCGACATCCGCCTCTTTATGGAGAATAACCAGAGGTTCCTGTCTCAATTTTAGTGGAAGAGTGGCTGAGCGGCCGAAAGCACCTGTCTTGAAAACAGGCTTACCGAGAGGTAACGGGGGTTCGAATCCCTCCTCTTCCGATTTATTACCCCATCTTTGAACGAGCGCTCCTTCGCCGTGCTACCCGCACTGCCGGCGTCGCGCTCGTCCAAATCTAGGGCAATAAATCGAAAGAGATTAGACATAGAGTTTTGAGGGTGGTGCCCTCTTTAGGTTCATTCAAATCTGTGGCGTCAATCGAACGAGGTTTGCCCAGGAGAGGATTTGAGGGATCTTCGCCGTCATCTATCGCTTCAAAATGAGCCGTGGATCAATAACTGTGAGGTTGTAAAACTGCTGGCATCGTGCTCGTCCAAATCTAGGGACAATAAATCGAAAGAGATTAGAAATAGAGTTTCCCTCTTTGGTTCATTCAAATCTGTGGCGTCATCGAAAGAGGTTTGCTTTGGTGGATTCGCCGTCATCTATCGCTTCAAATGCCGTGGATCAATAACTGTGAGGTTGATTCTTAGATTGATGTCGCAACCTCGGAAGTAGCGCTTTGGCTACTCCCTTCGCTTTCGATTGCGGATTTTGCCTAGAAAATCTCTCGCCTCACAAAGGAGAAAATTTGACGACACCATCTAGTCCAGTGGGGTTATCCGCGTGGGAAACAGAATCGATTCAGTCTGAAACTTGCTCTCGCTTTTGAGGTAAAAAGCCTCCAGCTTGCATCGTCCACATTTGGGCATAGAGACCACCTTTTGCTATCAGCGATGCATGGGTGCCCTCTTCTACAATGACCCCTCCATCGAAAACCAAGATGCGGTCCATTTTGGCAAGCGTAGAAAGTCTGTGGGCAATGATGATCGTCGTGCGGTTTTCCATTAACGTTTCTAAACTGTCCTGAATGTACTTTTCTGTTACGGAATCGAGTGCCGAGGTAGCTTCATCCAGTATAAAGATGGGGGCATTCGCAAGAATAGCTCTGGCAATCGCAATACGCTGCTTTTCTCCTCCTGAGAGCTTTGTCCCTCTTTCTCCTACTTTGGTCTCATATCCTTTGGGAAAGTTGCAAATAAATGCATCACAGTGCGCAAGTTTTGCTGCATTGATAATTTCAATTTCTGATGCGTCGGGCTTTCCAAATCCTATATTTTCTCGCAATGTTCTGTGAAAAAGAATGGGATCTTGAGGGATTAAAGCAATTTGGCGACGCAAAGACTCAAGAGTGACATTGGAGATATCTTCCCCATCAATCAAGATTTTGCCGGCGTGAAGGGGAAAGAAGCGTAAAATTAAATTAATGAACGTAGACTTCCCTGCACCACTAAAACCAACAAGTCCTACTTTTTCTCCACCGCGAATGTGCGCGTGCTTATTCATAAAAAGATTTTTCTCTCCATAATGAAAGGAGACATTCTCAAAAATGATTTCACCTGCTGAAATGTGTAAAGTTTTAGAGCCTGTTCGATCACCAATATCTTGGGGGTCTTTCATTACAGAATACCCTTGCTTGGAAACTCCAATAGATTGGAACAGAATAGGCAGTGAGGCGCCAACCATCCACATTATCGACCCAATACTCCAAGATGTTGTGAAAACCTGTACAGCTTGGCCTGTTGAAATCTGGTCGTGAAGCCACATGTAGAGAATAGTGCCCAAAATTCCAAAAATGACTCCTAGAATAAAAAATAGAGAGGTCACACAACGCATCTTCTCAACATAGCACTTGGCTTGGGCATTGGCCTTTGTTTCTATCTCTTGAAAAGGGGTCAACGCCTGGCGTTCAAATTTAAACCGGTAAAAAAGATTGACGGCAAAGTTGTTTGTAAGACTATCAACGATTTTTCCAAGCAACGTAGTGCGCGCTTCTCCATGCCGCTGTTCATAAACGTCACAAGAACGGGCAAAGAAGAAGCTAATTGTGACGTGAGAAACTATCCAACCAATTAATATACAGGAAAATAGTGGACTGATGAACCAAAGAAAAATAGCGCCCAAGATGGAGGCTGTAATTGCAGGGATTAGGGGAAAGTAGAGCTCTTGAATGATGGTTTCAACATGGGTAGTCATGTCAGTGATTTTATTTGCCAGGCTGCCTGAAAAACGCTCGCTGAAGTAGCGGGGGGAGTGATGCTGAATGTGATTAAACATGGAAAGGCGTAGGTCAGCTTGAAGTTTGGGGACTGCCTTTGCCATAGAAAATCCCATAATGCGAGAGGCTATTTCAATAGAAAACACTAAGCTGATTCCGCCAATGATAGGGCCTTTCAAGGCAGCATAAGCCGCTAACCGATTCGTTTCAAATTGAGTGAATATGTCAACAACCAGATGTAAAATATAGGGCCAAAGCAGCACATCCAAAGGCCATGTGAACGCTGTTAGAAAGAGGATAAGAAAAAATCTCCACTTTTGAAGTCGCATATAGCGCCAAACAAAAGCAATAAGTTCACGATAAGAAACCATTTTTCCTCAAAGTCATGGGAGCCCAGGCTTACATAGAAGCTGATTTCAACGCAAGCAGCTGCTCGTGTTTCCTTCTTGCTTTATTTATCATAAGCGCTTAACGCACAATAATGAAAAATAATTTTTTAAGGAAAGGTTAATTTGCATTATGTTGATATTCAGAGTTTTATAAATAGCAAAATTGTGTTATTGAAAAAGGGGATTGGTTTTTGTAAACTCGCCTTTTTATGGGCGCTTTAAAAGAATTGAGAAGAAAAACACTGCGGCAGCTGCAGAAGAAAAAGCTTATGAAGAGGCTGCAGGATCTATCTGAAATTGAGATTGATGCGCTTCTTGATTTTGAGCGCGCATTGAAGCATGCACTGAGGAAAAAGAGAGGAAACTATCGAGAGCGGCTGTGGGAGCTTTATCCTAAATTCGTGAGAACCACATTTTGCTCTTTGCAGGAGCTCGATAAGGAGTATGCGCAAAAGGGGTATAAGCAGTGGCAGATCTCAAAAGAGAGTGTTGATCACTTTAAGAGGGCGCTTAAAGGGGCTGCTATTACCCGTATAATCTGTTCGAAAGAGTGCGCTCTTGATGCAAAAGTGGTGAGTATTCAGGAAAGATTAGTTAAGAGCCACGATTTCTACAAGTTCGAGGCAGAGCAGTTTGAGGCAGTGAAATCCATTTTAGAAGAGCTTAAATGGCCAGTAGCTCGCTGCTTAGGCTCTCCATGGAAGGTGATCAATTTAGCTGTGTGGAAGACGCAGCCGAAAGCAGAACAGTTTGGTCCCAACAGCTGGCACTGCGATGGCATTCCTGTTGCGATTAACAAGGTGCTTGTCTATCTGAATGGTGCGAGTATGGAGAAGGGGACTACAGAGTTAAAACTAGACGATGGGACAAAGCTGCATGCTGAAGGACCTGAGGGCACGTGCATGCTTTTCAAGGTCTCTGAGATTTTACACCGCGGTGTGTCACCAACAGTTGGAGAGCGCCTTGTTTTAGAGGTGCGTCTTCTTCCTTCATTCGAGTTCGATTTGGAGCCGTGTGAGCACGGCTTTTTGAATAACCCTCCCTCCTTCCCGTGGCAGCGATGAGATGTTTTGGTGAGGGTAACCCTCTCTATGAGACATATCACGATGAGGAGTGGGGTGTTGCTGTGCATGATGAGAGAAAACTCTTTGAGATGCTGATTCTTGAAGGTGCACAAGCGGGTCTCAGTTGGGAAACAATCCTGAAGCGGCGTGAGGGATATCGCCGGGTTTTTCACAATTTTGATATTGAGAGGGTGGCGCAGATGTGTGATGAGGAGTTAGAAAAGCTGCTTCTTGATCCTTCAATCATCCGAAACCGACTCAAAGTTTTTTCTGTAAGAAAAAATGCGCGCATCTTTCTCGAAATTCAAAAGGAGTTTGGATCATTTGACCGCTACGTGTGGGGATTTGTAGGGGGAGAGCCGATTGTGAACCGTTGGGAAAAAAAAGAAGAGGTTCCGATCACAACAAAAGAGAGTGATGCTCTGTCAAAGGATTTGAAGAAGAGGGGAATGTGCTTTGTTGGGTCGACAATTATGTACGCCTATATGCAAGCTGTCGGCCTCGTCAATGACCATTTGGCTTTTTGTCGAAGTGCACCTGCTCAAGAGTAGAGAAGTCTTCTTCAATCGTGAGGGTTTCAACCGATTTGACTATAACTTGTTCGCTTTTAGTCTACCTTTTTATGCAAAGAAGTTGTAACCTCTTGTCATGTTTCAGTCTGCTTTATGTTTTTGTCTTCCCTATTTGATTAATCTCGCGATCATTGCAGCACTCTTCATTGCTGCTTATGCTGCGTATAGAATTGTGCTCTTTGGCTTTCGTCGTCTCACGAAAAACGGGCTTTTCCGTGCCGTTATAGAAAAACTACGCCTCCCAGCGTTAATTCTCGCTTTTGAGCTGGCGCTCTTTTTTTCCATTTTCTTGATTGGGTTTACAGATAAGATTGAGAATTTTGCTTACAGGCTGACCCTTGTTCTCTTTGTGATTACGATTGGGTGGTTCGTCATGCGCGCTGTCAGGGCGAGCTTTAGGCATGTAATCGATATTTTCTCAAATGATCCACACCGCAAAAGTTCAGTTATTCAGCTCCTTTTTGTTTATCGAATGATCTTGCTTGCAGTCACAGTATTGACGATTGCAGGGGTGCTGTTGATGTTCCCCACAGCCAAACATGTAGGAGTAGGGTTACTAGGTTCAGCAGGTGTTGCTGGTTTAGTGATTGGAATGGCGGCTCGTCCAATCTTTTTGAATTTGATGGCAGGGTTTCAAATCGCAATTACTAAAACGATTAACTTGAACGATGGCGTTATTGTAGAGGGAGACTTTGGAAGAGTTGAATCAATTCATCTTACCTATGTGGTTGTGCGAACATGGGATATGCGCCGTCATGTGATTCCTATTTCGCAATTCATCGACAAGCCCTTTCAAAACACTGATCTAGTGAGTACTGAAAAGATCGGTACTGTTTTCCTTTACTGCGATTACCATGTCCCGGTTGATGCTTTGCGACAAAAGTTTGATGAACTATTAAAAAGCACACCCCTCTATAACGGGAATGTATCAAAATTCCATGTGGTAGAGATGACAGAGCAGTGCATGAAGATTCGACTTCTTGCAACAGCAAATGACAGACCGCTCTCATTCGAATTGCAGTGCTATATTAGGGAGAATATGGTTAAGTTTTTGAGGGAGGAGTATCCCAATTCGCTTCCCCGTGTACGTGAAATTCAATGTCAGGAGAGTGTATGAGTAATCCTCCCCCAGGTTATGATGATGAGAGTGTGGTGCCAAATGCCCGTTTGCGCAATTTGCTCGGTGAGCTTGAAGATGAACTCACAGTTGTGCAAAAGATTTTCTCACAGAGTGTTCCTGGGGAATATAGGGAGCGCGGCACAGATTTCTCTGCAGAGTTTTGGGGGCTACGCAACACAGCTGAGGAGCTTGGTTCTGAGTATACTTTCTTAATTGAGAAACTGATCCATGACTATGAGCATTTCAAGGAGGCTCCGGACTCAGCAAAGCTCGAGCAGCTTTTCTCTGACATCAAAAGCTTACAGCTTCTCCTCACAGGATAATTTAGAAACCAATAGAATTAACTTTCTCTTAATCTTTTGTTGTTTCAAAACGGTACGCTTGGTATGGTCGTGATTTTTGGAGGTGAATATGAGAGCTTTTTGGGTTGTTATGCTTCTTGCCCTCCCGCTTTTTGCGGAGATTCATGAAGTAAACCGTTTTGAGGAGATCAAGAAGTATGCGACAGCAGACACACTTGTTATTTTAGATATTGATAACACCTTGATTATGCCAAAGCAAGAGCTGGGATCAGATCAGTGGTTTCGTTACCGTTTAGATCACTATCGAAAGCAGGGAAAGAGTTATCCTGAAGCGTTAGAGCTCGCTCTCCCTGAGTGGGAGGCTGTGCAAAACATCACCGATGTTCAGCTAGTTGAGCCCGAAACAGCTCAAGTCATTACTGAGCTACAAAGCAAGCATATTCGTGTGATGGGGTTAACCACTCGTGGTTTGGCCCTAGCGATGCGCACAGTGCAGCAGCTCCGATCTGTTGGAATTGATCTAGCAGTATCTGCTCCTACAAGTGAGGAGATTCCACTTCTTAATCCACACGCAATTTTGTTTAGAAGAGGGATCCTCTTCACTGCTGGAACGCACAAAGGAAAAGGGCTGCAGAAGTTGTTTAACGAGCTTAATTTTCATCCGAAAAGGATCTTATTCATCAACGACAAGAGAGGAAATTTACGGCAGCTTGAAGAGGGCGTAGATGAGATGAATATCCCCTTCATAGGCTTACGGTACGGATTTCTTGACCACAAAGTGCGTCATTTCCGCTCGGATATTGCTGACTTGCAATTTAAGGATTTTCAAGCGATTATTTCAGATGATGATGCCGCCAAAATCTTAAACCAAAAAGGATAGCTGAATGGCCAAACTCTACTTTCGTTTCGGAGCTGTTGGGAGCGCCAAGACGCTCAACTTGTTGGCGGTCGCACATAACTATCGGCAGCAGCGTAAGCACATTTTGTTGATCAAGCCAGCTATGGATGATCGTTTTGGGAAAAACAACATCAAGTCGCGTGCTGGGTTAGAGACAGAAGCCGATATTTTGGTTGATGAAAAGACAAATCTTCTTCTTTTTAAGTTTGAAGATATTGACTGCTTGCTCGTAGATGAGGCGCAATTTCTTTCAAGAAATGTGATTGATCAGCTAAGAAAAATTTCGCTTGAAAAATCGATTCCTGTGATTTGCTACGGGTTACGCACTGATTTCCGCACAAACCTTTTTGAGGGATCACGCCGCTTGATGGAAATTGCTGATTCTATTGAAGAGGTAAAGTCAACTTGTCACTACTGTAACCGTAAGGCAGTGATGAACCTAAAGCATGTGAATGGAAAACCAACTTGCGAAGGGGCTAGCATTCAGCTGGGGTGTGAAGAGACCTATTTCCCCGCATGCTGTAAATGCTATTTCGATCAAGTGAACCGCACAGCTGACAAAGAGGTATCTTCTTTGGTAGCAACTTATAGTCAAATCGGTTGAAAATTTTACAAATTCATACCATTTGGCTTCACCAAAGATCGTGCTCGTTCTCATAGACCATAAATGGTCTAAGTCGAACTTTACGCTTATTTTGGCTTTGCCATCTGGCATGAATTTGTAAAATTTTCAACCGATTTGACTATAGCATAAACGGGGGAATTCGAAATTACTTTGACTATATGTATCGATGAGCTTTTGCTGTGTGATCCTAGAATCAAGGATTTCACTCAATATGCAGTTGAACCCAATCACCCTTTAGTCCAAACGCTATTCCTACCACTTGAAGAGGGAATGATCCCCATCAATCACGACTTATTTTGTGGTCATGAAACTCTACTTGCCCTGAAAAAAAATTGAGGGGCTTAGCCTCCATGCTAACCCCCCCAACCGTTTCCAACCTTAGGGGGTAGGCGGAACCGTTGTCCTCAGACTCCAACTATTATGCCAAGAAAGTTTTTTATGTTAAGGAAAAGTTAAGGGTTTCGCAAAAAAAATAACTCTCATTTCTTAAAGCGTTATATATCTTGTATTTCTGAAACTCATTTTCTTGCGGAGCTTGTACTGTTCAGCACACCTTGCAGCCAATAAATCTTCTAAGAGCTCTCGTCTATACAGCACTGGGTCCTCTCCAGGAAGCACCTTATTTAAGTCAAAGTCGACTTCTGTGTCAACTCTTGGGGGCTCTAATCTGTTACTATTCACTTTTAACTGTCCTAACTGTGAAAAAGCGCCCATGCGGTAGCTCGACGTTTCTTACTTAAGCTGCTGCTCAATGACATTGAAGGGCTCTTTTCACTGTATATATGATCTGTGTTATCCCTGCAAGAGGGCTTAAAAGCATATATCCCTCCCCTTATTATCGCCGTTTCAGTTCCTATCGTAATAAGGGCCAATATCGCTTTCCATCCTTATTTTTGAGGCAGCATCCCATACCACAATTTTTTTTGCCAACAATTGCATTAAGAAATGGTGAGGGCAAAATGTAAGTCGTTGTAATCTAACAAACAAAAATTTAATTTTTCTTTTGCACCATAATTCTGATCGGTGGGATAATAGAAATATAGGGTATTTCTCTCGAGGAGAGGGGGTTATGACACATTTATCAATCTTAGAGGCGCTCGATAACCTCAACGCTCTGGTGGATGCAGATTCACTAGAACAGATTGAGGTAACAGAGGATGCACACCTAATCCCACACATCAGTGATGATGAGGAGGGAGAGTTTTATTTACGTGCTGGAGCAGATGAGCTCACACGAGAGGCAATTGGAAAGACTTTTGAGAGTGTACACACCTATTTGCTTCACTTCTATGAGCGGATGCGTGAGAGAGGGGAGACAAGACGCCTTGTTGAGGGAATCAACACAGTGATGGTGCTTGTGGGTGAGGCTGCGAATAAGCTTGACCGCGCAGGAGCAATTTTCCAAAAAAAAGTGACAGAGTTTCCAGAGTATCAAGAACTCCAAAATTTCTATCGAGGAGAGGTTATTCAACAGCTCTTTTCAGACTTTGCGCGTGCTCCAGTGCAGGCGCCTGTTGAGAAGAATGAGGAAGAGGAGGAGATTGCAGGCGTTCACATTCTTAATGATGTGGAGTTGCTAAAAAATGACCACCTCTATGAGCTCTTCTATTTAAAAAATGAGGCAGGGCACGACTTTTATACGATGAAGTTAGCGCAAAATATCAAGCTTGCATGTGATTTTGGCCAATACAAGAACCATTTTGTGACAGAGGATCCTCTGCTTCAGGTAAAAAACTGGGAGGATCGCGCACTCCATCTACTTGCACAGCAGATTTTGAATGCGGCTCAAAAGGAAATTCAGGTCTTCTATAAGGGAGTATATCAGTATAAGGATATGGAGATTGTGCGTTTTCTTCACTTCAGTGTGATGGCATTGATGTTAGCAGCGAATCCACGCAATTTGCTCCGTCAGTTTTCTCAAAAGGGGTGTCACCTCTACTTTGAGGATTTTCAGATGTTTTTGCGCGCAACGCTCTATACGCGGGAGTATGAGCGCTTTTTAGTCTATCAGCCTCCAAAGGACCAACCTTTCTTTAAAGGGGTAATGGATTTGATTTTTGCACTCACAGAGCACTTCTTTCTATTGGGTGAGCCGTGTGATGAGGTGGGAGCTGCGATCAAGAAGATTGTGGGCAAGCAGAAGGGAAGTTTTGCCGATGCTCTAAAAGTCGGCAAAGAGCGCCTTGAAGAAGTTTTTGCACAGCATCCAAACGGTCCGGTTTTTAAGGCGCTCGATCTTGTGCGTGATAAAAATGAGCGCATCTTTGACCCTCTTATGCAAGGAAACGTGCCTACAAAAGAGTGTACGCTCTCTATTGGAACAGAGGTAGTGCGTATGCCTGCTCCTGTGCGGCAAAAAGTAGTGAACCGTGCGGAGATTGCGCAAGAATTCAAAATCTATTTGCGTGCTCTTGCGAAAGAGGGGGGGCAGAACCACCTCTTCATTAACTTTCACGACCGCACATCATGGCGTGAGCATGCTCGAGCAAAGGTGCTTGAGGAGCTGGGGAGGAGCGCTGAGTTTGCCTCTGTTTTTACAGTAGTCACTTTGGCCAAAGATACAGACTTCTACAATCAGGTGGGGGCGTATATGGAGCTCAGCGATGCTGTCGAGTTTAAACAGCAATTTGCGCTTCACTTAGGGGATGAGAGAACTGGTTACTACTTTCCTTCTCGTTACAAGGAGAAGTTATTCCCTACATGGGTGGCAGAGATGTTAGATAAAGTGCATGAGGTCTTTTTCGAGGGGCAAAAAGAGCTTATACAAGAAGAGAGGCGCGACTTTATCTCTTTCGCCTACCTCTTCATTGAATTGAAGTTGCTAGAGCTGGTCAACCCAACCTATTTGACGCATTGCTCGAAAGATGGACTCGATATTGGCGGTACCTCAACTGTTGGGTTGCTCGCTCTATTGCATGAGAAGGAAAAGTGGGATGAGAAGGAGCAAGACCACCTCTTCACCATCCTCTATGCACCTACAATCCTCCATAGGGAGAGAGGAGTGCATCCTGAGCGCATTGCCCGCCTCGAGTCTGTTATTCGTCGAATGGAGAATGCCGGAAACTACATGAAAGCGTTTTCAAAACTCTTTGAATCAAAGACATTGAAAATTCACTTGTAGATGCTTGCATACTTCTTCTCTAAGTAGGTGAGATACGGCTTTGTCGTGATGCTCTTTCCTGTCACATTTTTCACGAGCTCTTCGGTAGAAAACATTTTGCCCCACTTGTGAATATGCTCTTTTTGCCAGTCGCGGATGAAGAGGAGTTCCCCTTTTGCTACATGCTTCTCCCAGTTTGGATAAACTTTTACAAAAGCCTCAAAGAACTGCGCAGCGTAGATGCTGCCAAGAGCGTAGGTGGGAAAGTAGCCAAAGGCACCCATTGACCAGTGAATGTCTTGGAGACATCCTTGCCTATCTGTAGGAGGGGTAATGCCCAAAAGGGTCTCCATCATGTGGTTCCACGCCTCGGGAATCTCTTCCGCTTCCATCTCTCCTTCGATGAGAGCCTTCTCAAGCTCGAAGCGCAAGATGACGTGCAGACCATAGGTAACCTCATCGGATTCAACGCGGATAAATGAGGGGCTAACGCGGTTGATCGCGCGGTAGAAAGAATCGAGTGAGCCGCTGATTTTATACGCCTTTTGCAAGAGGGGATAAAAGTGTTGCCAGAAGGGGTAGCTTTGTCCCACAAGCGTCTCCCAAAAGCGGGATTGGCTCTCGTGAATTCCAAGTGAGCGTGATTCACCCACAGGAGTGCCAAAGTAGTCTGGGTTAAGCCCCATCTCATAGAGGCCATGTCCTCCTTCGTGTAGCACTGCCGAAAGGCTGTCAAAGATTGAGTCGGGATTGATACGGGTGGTAACACGGTTATCTGTGGGATGCATCGATGTGGAAAAGGGATGGGTAGAGAGGTCAAGGCGGCCATGGTTGAGGTCGTATCCCATTGATTTTAAAATCTTATTACCAAAATCGAGCTGCCTTTCATCAGAGACTTTGTGCTTCAAGCAGCTGTTATCGATTTGAGGATGTTCTTGTGTTTTTTCTAAAATCGCGCGTAGCTCAGGTCCCAGTTTATAGAAAAGAGGTTGGATCATAGAGACTTTGAGTCCTGGCTCATACAAATCCATCAAGGCGTCGTAAGGAGACTCCTCATAGCCGAGATAGTCGGCTTGTTTTCGGTTCATCTCTACGATTTTTTTGAGGAAAGGAGCAAACTTGGTAAAATTATCTTCCCTGCGCGCCTCTTGCCATGCAATGAGCGCCTCAGATGTGAGCTTGGCAAACGCTTTGACAAAGTCGTTGGGGAGAGCCTGTGCTTTGCGGATCTCCTCTTTCCATTCGCGCACAGCAGCCTTTTGCCACGGTTCTAACCCATTTCCCAGCTTGTGGACATTTTCGATAAAGGTGGGATCGTTTTTTTCTTTGTGGGCTACGCTTGCCAAAAGTTCAATTTGCTCTGCGCGCGCCTGTGCAGCACCTTTAGGCATATAGGTCTCTTGATCCCACTCTACAAGGTGCGCAATGTTTTCAAAGAGCGCAATGCGTTTGCTGTGCGCCCACACTTTGTCGAACATACTCTCTCTCCACTCTAGGTCCAATACAGCAGAGGAGTTGACGAATGTTTGTGTTAGACCACGAAGCCACCTCCTCTAGAGAAATTTGGGGGCCAAAAATCTCTACCTCATCTCCCACCAAAATGTGAGGGATGTCGGTGACATCGACCACCAAAAAATCCATGTAAATGTTACCTACATAGGGGGCTTTTTGGCCACGGATTTTGACATACCCCTTTCCAGATGAGTATAGATGAAGGCCGTCGTGGTAGCCGATAGGAATTGTTGCGAGTTTTGTAGGGCGTGTGAGTTGCTGTCCCTCCCGGTAGCCGACACGCTCATTCGCACCACAATTTCGTAGCGCAATGATGTGCGACTTAAGTGTGACAGCCGAGGTAAAAAGAGCGGCACCAACGCGCACTAGATTGCAGAAGGGGAGCGTGTCTAACGAGTTAGAGCTTTCCATATGAATCCAGCGTAGCTGACCCACCCGTTTGAACACTTGCTCAAAAAGCTCTCCTTGTTCTTTGTCATTGCGTTTATAGTGACTCATAATGCCTTCAATTTCTATCCAAGGAGAGGAAGGAAGCTCTGCTGCCTCTGGCAAGGTGAAGCCAAGACGGTTGAGTCCCGTATCAATTTGAAGGTGAACGGCAATCGTTTTTTTCCGCCTCTTTCCCTCTTCTTGCAGAGCAAGAAATTGCGCATAAGAGTTGAGAGCAACCGTAAGATCATACTCAAAAACAGCTGCGGCATCAAGACAACTCAATACAAAAATAGGGGCTTTATAACCCGCTTCCCGAAGTTTGACCGCCTCCTCACCATGTGAGACGCCAACAAAAGGAGCTCCCAGCTCGTGATAGAATTGGGAAAGAACGTAAGCTCCTAGCCCATATCCATTCCCTTTCACCATCGGCATGATCTGTTTTCCCGATCGGCGAATCGTGTCGTATCTGCTTTTGAGAATGTCGTAGTCGACAATTAACTTAGAGCTTGGCATAGCGCACTCCAAAAAATGTAAGAGCTAAAACTGGGGGGAGAGGAATCACCCAAAGAGGAGGGATAACGTGACTCTTTCCTAAAATGAGCGCCGCTTGTGTGCACACAAAGTAGGCAAGAAGTGCAGCTAAGCAAAGGGCATAGAGCAAGAAGAGACGTTTGTGGCGCGCAAATGAGAGGCAAAAGGGAGCTGGAGCGATCACCACTAAAAGCGCAAGGAGTGGGGAGCAAAGTTTGTGCAAGAAGGCTGCAATCACCTTCGCCTCGAAATCTTTTTTGGGCTTGATGAACTTTGCTGGAAGGTTGCCCCAAAGTTGTCCAAGCGTCTGCCAATCAGCGGGCAAAGTTGCTTCGGAAAGCGCACGCCTCTCAAAGAGGATTTCAGGAAAGTATTCACTCTTTGCTGTGCGCACCCACGTCAACTCGCCATCCACCCGTTCAAGCGTGTCGACGTTGTATCCTCTCTTCTCTTCTGGTGAAAATTCCTCCATGCGTAGGACGTGGTTGTGATCCTTTACCCAAAAAAGATCGCAAAAAAGAGAACGGTTTGCGTCATAGCATCCATAGAGGAGCGTAGAGTTGTCTTGCAGTGCAAGCGCCAAAACTTCATCTTGTCCCCCTTTTGACTTGAAAAAATTCTCTTCAAACTTAGTGAGATGAGCAAGAGCATGTGGCTGCAGTACCTCAATATTGAAATAGAGAAGTGTCATACAAACACCCCCTAAAATAAGGAGAGGATAGGTAAGGCGGCGTAAGGGAATGCCACTTGCCACAAGGGCTGTGATCTCACCTTGTGCATTAGAGGTAGAGAGCACCTTCACCGTTGCAAGCAAAAGTGCCATGCACAAGAGAAGGTCAGCCTGCCTCGAGAGCTGCGCTAAGTAGTAGAGAATAGCAGAGCTTAGAGTGACACCATCTTGCCAAAAAGTTTTCATATGAGCAGAGAAATCGAGCAGTGTTGCCAACATGAAAAGGGAGAAGAAAACAAGAGCGGTAACCTTTAGCGCCTCCTTTAGGATATAGCGACTCCAAATCATGCTTGCCCCCTTTGCACGCGGTAAAGAGCCCGAAAAACAGAGGCTAGAATCAAAATATGCGGCACAATGAGCAGCGCCAGTGAAACGTAGAAGAGATGGTCGAGCTCATGCGCAATAAAGAAGGAAAGAAGGGCAAAGGCACTTAAAAGAGCAGCAAGCAAAATGCTTCGTCGACTGCGCAACCTGCTAATCTGTACACCTAAAGAGGCACCCAAAAGGGTGAAAGTGAAAGCTGCAAAACTTACAGAGAAGCGGCGTACCACTTCGCTTCGATTTTTAATGATATTTTTCTTTGCCTTTCCATCGAGTGAGTTCTCTAAGCTTTTCTTCCGCGCGCGCAGAAGGGAGAAGTTAAGGTGGTCATTTGCAATCTTCCACCCCTTGGGCCGGAGCAAAAAAGCAAAATCAGAGGCGGGAGCATGCATCGAGCGTTGATTTTCAATTGCTAAGTGGTTTTGCGGTGAAGAAATAAAAGAGATCTGCTCTCCTTCCAAGTTTCCTTTTTTCAGCTTGAGGTCTTGAATGAGGTAGAGGAAGAGGCGTTTTTTAAGCTTTCCTGCAACAATGACATCGCGCACTTCTTCCCCCACTTTGACAGGCTCCATCGAGACATAGGCACCTTGTAGCTTCGCAATGCGCGCATTTTGCAGCAAGATGAGTGGGTTGACGGCGCTAAAGTCGTGCACCATGCGACGCGTCCTTAGGTGGGCTGTTGTAGCCATTTCCGAACTGATATAGAAAGTGGCAAAAAAGAGAAGGGTTGCAGCAAATAACAGTGGAGCAAATATCTTGGTCATGGAGAAGCCGGCGGCTCTTAGAGCTGTGAGTTCATGCGCCTGACTTAAGCTCATGAACAGAAGCATAGCAGATAGCAAAGAGGAGAGGGGAATTGCAATTGGCAGAACATAAGGGATTTGAAAGAGCAAGAAGAGACAGATTTTTGAAAGAGGGGCTCCCAATGTAGCGAATTGTGCTACTGTCTCCAAGCGGCTGACCACTAGGATCGAAATGAAGGTTAAAACGGATAGCAGAAGCACTTTAGAGTACTGCCGCAATAGGTAGCGCGAGAGGGTCGACATGCCCTTTATTTATATTGGGTTTTCGGGGATAATCTCAAGGTCATGTTGAATAAGGTGAAAGATATTTGCAAGGGGAGAGGTCCCCTTTTGCTCGCGTTGTCAGGTGGTCCCGATTCAATGGCTCTCTACCACCTCCTTAAAAGCTCTGGCCACCCTTTTGAAGTGGCGCATATCGACCACGGCTGGCGAGAGGAGAGTCGTGAGGAGGCAGCCCATCTCGAACGCTCTGTGGAGGTGCCCTTCCATCTGAAGCGGCTTGAAAAAGGGGAGAAAAATATCGAAGATACGGCGCGCAAGGGGCGACACTCCTTCTTTCAAGAAGTCCTAAAAAACAGAAGTTTAGAGGGCGTTTTGCTCGCTCATCATGCAGATGATCTTGCTGAAACCGTGCTCAAAAGATTGCTTGAAGGGACTCGGCTTACCAAACTTGTTGGTTTAGAAGAGGTTGTTGAAGTTGAGGGGATGACCTTTTTGCGTCCCCTTCTTTCCTTTCGTAAAAAACAAATTGTGAGTTGGTTAGACGAGCAAAAGATTCAGTATTTTGTTGATTCACATAGTAGCGATTTGCGTAGCCGAATGCGCCAAATGATGTTACCCTTCTTAAGTGAGCAGCTTGGGAAGGAAGTGGTGCCAAGTTTGTGTCGCATAGCAGAAGATGCAAAGGAGCTACGAGAAGACTTAGATCGCTTCATGCTAAAGCGCGCTGTTTCAGAGTTTTTTGAAGGTAAAAAAGTGGCGATTTCCCGCCCTACACTAGACTCTGTGTGCAGACATTTGGAAAAAGGGAGCGCGCATAAAACGCTCCGAATTGGGAAAGGTGAAGCAATCATTGATCGTAATATTTTGACTTATAATAAAAGAATTGATGAAGAATAGCGCGGTTATGTATAGTGTTCGACTACGACTTGCGAAAAGTTGAAAGATTTCATTTAATTATTTTTAATTCTGGGGTACAATCCAATATTGAGGGATAATTTTAGTTAGTATTTTGCATGGCAAACGAAAATAACAACAGACCAGAGGGAAAAAAGAGTTTCCCTACCACATTCTTTCTACTGCTGCTTGCAGTGATTTTGGTGATCATTACAGTACAAAACTTCATGACGACGAAGCGCGCGAAAGTTTCGTTTAGTCATCAAGTGGAGCATTTAGTGAATCTCAATTTGATTGTTCCTGAGGATAGCCGCAAGGTTTCGCTCAACGACAATCTCGTCACTTTTAGCGGTCGATTCCGAGAACGGGAGAGCGAAGAGGGGAAGAAGCGATATAAGTTTTTAGAGCTTCTTGAGAACAATCACCAGATAAATGGTGAGAGGGAAGAGGTTTTAGCTGAGCTTAACCGCACAGCTGCAAAGGTTCAAGAGGCTGCAACCTGGTTTTTGCAAATTTCGGGCACTCCCATTCCTGCGGGTGGCTATCGCGTTATTGAAGAGACATATGACATTCCTGGAAAGAGTAATGCGGTTGTAATTCAAGATGTTCCTGCTCGGGAGATGATCACGCTTCCGATGTTAGAACAGAAGCTGCATGAGATCAATCGTTCAGTAATCAATGGAGGAGCTGCAGATGCACTCGTCGCTTTTGAGACAGAGCTAGCTGTTTTGGTAGATAATTTCCGCTCCCCTATTTTGGGTATTGGCTCAGAGTCAATAAAGCAAGATCTTAAGTCAATTTCTCACGAGTTGAGTGATGCGAAGAATGAGACAACTCCGTTGGCCTCTAAGATTGCTACATATGAGCAAGTGCTTGCACGCCTCTCTGGCATTATAGGGGCATTGAACCGTCCTGTAGACAACGTGCGTTTGAGTGAGTTGCGTTCCGTTAGGCAGTATAAGGATGGCGCTGAGCAGTATGCGAAGCTCTCTTCTTCTTTGGAGCAAAATGAGGCGCAGCTTGATAAGGCGCGCAATCAAGTCGCGAGTGTGATTTGGTACTTCAATAATAAAGAGCTCTCTACACGCGCGCTAGAACGGCAAGATGCAGAGAGCTATAGTCACTGGTTCTCAGGTGCAAAAGAAGAGTGGGATAACTTCAAGTACAACCATGGTCTTCCTTTTAAGGCGCCTGATCAGCCCCGTAACCTCGTGCTAGAGAGAACATTTAAGAGTGAAGAGCCTTCTCCTAACTACTTTAGCTACATTTTGACTATCATGCCGATCGTCTTGATCGTGCTCCTTCTCTACTTCGTATTCTCTCGTCAGATGAAGGGAATGGGGGGCGGTGCCATGCAGTTTGGTAAGTCACCTGCAAAGATGCTGCAGCAAGGAGCCAACAAGATCACCTTTAAAGATGTAGCAGGTATTGAAGAGGCGAAAGAGGAGCTTGTTGAGGTTGTAGAATTTTTGAAGAACCCGATGAAGTTCACTGCCCTTGGTGGTCGCATTCCAAAGGGTGTATTATTGATCGGCTCTCCTGGGACAGGTAAGACATTGATTGCCAAAGCTGTAGCTGGTGAAGCAGATCGTCCTTTTTTCTCAATTGCAGGTTCAGACTTTGTTGAGATGTTTGTAGGTGTGGGAGCAAGCCGTATCCGTGACATGTTTGAGCAGGCGAAGAAAAATTCCCCTTGCATCATCTTCATCGACGAGATCGATGCTGTGGGCCGTCATAGAGGAGCTGGCATTGGAGGGGGGCATGATGAGCGTGAGCAGACATTGAACCAGCTTCTAGTTGAGATGGATGGCTTTGATACGAATGAGGGTGTAATTCTCGTTGCTGCAACTAACCGCCCAGATGTTCTTGATAAGGCGCTTTTGCGTCCTGGCCGTTTTGATAGACGCGTGACGATCTCTCTCCCTGATATTAAAGGGCGTTATGAGATTTTAAAGGTGCATGCCCGTAAGATTAAGATCGATCCATCGGTCGACTTGATGGCGGTTGCCCGTAGTACTCCTGGAGCTGCTGGTGCAGACCTTGCAAACCTATTGAATGAGTCAGCTCTTCTTGCAGCTCGTAAAGGGCGTACAGCTGTCACTGGGCCTGATCTTGCAGAAGCGCGCGATAAAGTACTCTATGGAAAAGAGCGCCGTTCCCTCGAGCTTGGAGAGAGTGAGAAGAAAACAACAGCTTACCACGAATCTGGACACGCTGTAATTGGCCTTGTCGTAGAGCATAGCGATCCTGTAGACAAAGTGACCATCATTCCGCGAGGACTTTCTCTTGGAGCAACGCACTTCTTGCCAGAGAAAAACCGTGTAAACTACTGGAAAAAAGAGCTTTTAGATCAGCTGATTGTTCTAATGGGTGGACGTGTTGCAGAAGAGATTTTCCTTGGCGATATTTCGAGTGGAGCGCAGCAAGACATTGCTCAAGCAACGCAGCTTGCGCGTAGCATGGTTTGTCAGTGGGGGATGTGTGATGAGATTGGTTTAGTGGCGTATGATGAGCGCGACTACTCTGATTACGGTGTTCAGCATCAAGATAAGAACTACTCAGAAGAGACGGCGCGTGCGATTGATGAAGAGGTGCGCAAGATCTTGAAAGAGGCGCATCAAAAGGCGCATGAGTTGATTGAGAAGCATCGTGCTCAAGTGGAGCAAATGGCTCAGCTGCTCATGGAGTTCGAGACGCTTGACTCCGAAGATGTAAAGAAGATTATTGATGGCTCTTGGAGCAGCGATAAGAAGAGGGAGAAGATGAGTAAGGAGCAAGACAGCTTCAAGCGTCAGCCTGAGACTCCTCCTCCTCCTCCTCCTCCAAAAGAGGTTTCTAACAACAAGCTAGGCCTTGATCCCGCCTAGGGTGAGAGGGCAATGCCTGCCTTGACCAGCCCTTTTGCACTGGCTGCGACGGTGATCAAGTTGTCGAGAGAGTCTAGTGTATCGGGTGGCGGGTAGTTA
>JACKPM010000004.1 GCA_024233495.1 Chlamydiales bacterium | reverse complement strand
GAGCTTGAAGCGATGCATCTTGAACGCGCACAAACTGAGGTCTCTGTTCAGTACGTCGACCACAATATGTTGCAAGAGGACTTCAAAAACGCAGAGGACCATCTCTTCTTGCGCAGCGCATGCCGCAAGTTCGGTCTTTGGTATAGTCGAGCTGGCGGTGGCGTGAGTCATCCAGTTCATATGGAGAGGTTTGGAGTTCCAGGGAAGACGCTTTTAGGATCAGATAGCCACACGTGTGCAGCAGGTTCTTTGGGGATGCTGGCAATGGGAGCTGGTGGTCTTGAGGTGGCACTTGCAATTGCGGGTGAGCCATTTTATGTGAAGATGCCGCGCATTTGGGGAGTGAAGCTGGTGGGTGAGCTTCCCGACTGGGTGAGTGCAAAAGATGTGATTTTAGAGATGCTGCGCCGGCACGATGTGTCGGGTGGTGTGGGCAAAATCATTGAGTATTATGGCCCTGGATTGAAGTGTTTGAGCGCGATGGACCGGCATGTGATAGCCAATATGGGCGCTGAGTTGGGAGCAACTGCAAGTGTTTTTCCTGCCGATGATGAGGTGCGCTGCTTCATGCGCTCTCAAAGGAGGGAGGATCAATTTGTAGAGATGTTGCCTGATGCAGATTGCGAGTATGATTTGCATGAGGAGATTGATTTAGGGCAGCTAGTTCCTCTCATTGCGTTGCCAAGCAGCCCGGGAAAGGTTGTGCCGGTAAGCGAGGTAAAAGGGGAGAAAGTGTATCAAGCAATGGTGGGAAGTTCTGCAAATCCTGGCTACCGCGACACGGCTGTTGTGGCAGAGATTGTGAAGGGTAAGAGAGCGCAAGATCACGTCTCTTTCGACATTAACCCTCCTTCGAGGCAGATCTTGCTTAACCTTGCTAGAGGGGGGCACATCTCGAGTTTGGTGGAAGCAGGGGCGCGTATACACCAAGCGGGCTGTAATGGCTGCATTGGGATGGGGCAGGCACCTGCGATTGGGAAAGCTTCTTTGCGCACTGTGCCGCGTAACTTCCCAGGACGTTCCGGTACAAAAGAGGATGCAGTCTACTTGTGCAGCCCAGAAACGGCAGCTGCAGCTGCGTTGACAGGAGAGATCACTGATCCTCGTGATTTAGGGATGCCTTATCCCCGCCTTAAGGAGCCATCAGAGCTTGTGATTGATCAGGCAGGCGTGACGCCTCCAATTGAAGATGGAAGAGCAGAGAAGCTGGAGAAGGGAAAAAATATCAAGCCGCTTCCCCATTTTCATGCGTTACCTGAGAGTTTAGAAGGGCCAATTTCATTGAAAATGGGAGATAACATCTCGACAGATGAGATTATGCCGGCTGGAGCAAAGGTATTGCCCTTCAGAAGTAACATTCCTGCAATCAGCGAGTTTGTTTTTGCGCAGATCGAAGAGAAGTATCATGAACGCGTAAAGCCATGGCAAGAGACAGGGCACTTTGTTGTAGGAGGACGTAACTATGGGCAGGGATCAAGTCGGGAGCATGCGGCAATTGCGCCACGTTATCTTGGCGTGCGCGTTGTGCTCGTGAAAGATTTTGCGCGTATCCATAGAGCGAATTTGCCTAACTTTGGTGTCGTGCCCCTTCTTTTCCAAGATGAGAAGGACTGGAAGAAGCTTTGCCAAGACGACATGCTCCGTTTCCCCAACATTCGCAGTGAGCTTAAAGAGGGGAGTGAGGTGACTGTAGAGAATGTGACGCGCAAATATACGTTTAAAGTGCGCCATGACCTTACCCATCGAGAGCTTCTGCATGTGCTTGAAGGGGGGCGCATCGGCCACTTCAAGAAGAAAAAAGGACTCTGATGAGAATTATTGACATGCACTGCGATCTTCTTGCCTATTTGGCTAAGGGGGGCGATTTGATGAATCGAGAAGCGCGGTGCAGCTTGCCACAGCTCAAAGAGGGCAATGTAGCCTTCCAGGTGCTCGCTATTTTCACAGAGACAAAAAAGGGGAGCGCGGCAAGCGCTGCAAAACAGCTTGAATGTTATCGGATGCTATTGGAGCGGGAGGATTTTGTGGAGTGGAAGGGGGAGCTTCACTCTACTAAGATTGCAGTCAAACCTGCGATTGAGAATGCCTCAGGTCTTTGTGAAGAGGGTGAGTCGTTGGAGCATGCTTTTGAACGTCTTCCTCCCAATTCTGCATATGTGAGCCTCACATGGAATACGGAGAATCGCTTTGGTGGAGGGAACCACACAAAGGTGGGATTGAAGCGAGAGGGGGAGCTTTTACTCACTTTTCTCTCTGGGAAGGGGATCGCGATTGATTTAAGCCACACCTCTGACCAGTTGGCTTCTGATATTTTTGAGTATATTGACAAGAAGGGGCTGCAGTTGACGCCAATAGCAAGTCACTCGAACTTGCGTTCCATTGAAAAAGATCCACGTAATTTGCCTGATGAATTTGCTCAAGAGATTTTCCGAAGAGGGGGCGTGATCGGTTTGAATATGGTGCGTAAATTCTTGCCTAAAAAGCCTCCTGGAGGCTTTTTAGAAAATGTCGATAAGGTGCGCGAGCTTGGAGGGATTTCCCAAGTTGGCTTTGGTGCGGACTTTTTTTATGATGGAACAGTAGCTCCAATGTTGCACCATCTCCTCCCTTTCTTCTATAAGGAGTTTGGAGACGCGAGTTGCTACCCACTCCTTTTAGAGGAGGTGCCCACTCAAGAGAGGGAGATGCTCGCTCACAAAAATCTCGAGGCGTTTTTCAAGAAAGAGGCAGTATGCACTTAGCAGGAGACATTGGCGGAACAAAAACAAACCTTGCACTCTTTGAGGAGCAAGATGGCAAGTTTGAGCCCCGTCAATTGATGACCTTCCATAGCAAGGATTACAAAGATTTGCGCTCTATCGTATTGGAGTACAAAGAGAAATCCAATTTTTCAGATGTGACCAGCGCTTGCTTTGCAATTGCAGGTCCTGTCAATGGTGGTGTTTGTCGTGCAACGAATCTTCCTTGGGTTGTAGAGGTAAAAGAGCTTTCTAGGGCGATTGGAATTTCCCATGTCTTTTTGATTAATGATTTAGAGGCAAACGCTCACGCACTGGCTATCTTGCCAAAAGAGAACTTGATTTCCCTTTACGAGGGGAAGAAGAGCGAGGGAAATCAAGCGGTCGTTTCGCCGGGCACGGGTCTTGGTGAGGCTGGCCTTTTTTGGGATGGCAAGACACATCATCCCTTTGCTTCTGAGGGTGGGCACTGTGAGTTTGGTCCGCGCGATGAAGTGCAGATCGACCTGTGCCGCTACATCTACCGCCGTTTTGGACACGCCTCATATGAACGTGTGCTCTCAGGCCCTGGTCTTGTCAATATCTATCAGTTTTTCCGCGATGAGATGAAGCGTGATGAGCCAAAAGAGTTGAAAGAGGCATTTGCCTCTGGGGAAGATCCAGCAAAGGTAATCACTGATTTTGCTGTGAATAAGAAGAGCGATCTTTGTGTCGATAGCATGCACCTTTTTGTGTCGATTTTAGGTTCAGAAGCGAGCAACTGTGTGCTGAAGTACATGGCGCTTGGAGGGGTCTTCCTTGGAGGAGGGATTCCTCCTAAAATCTTGCCTTTCTTGAAAGAGAAGAGCTTTTTGGGTGGCTTTTTTGATAAAGGACGTTTTAAAGAGCTTCTAGAATCTGTGCCGATTCAGGTGATTTCTGACGACAAGGCGAGTTTAAGGGGGTCTGCTTACTATTGTAGAAAACAACTAAGAGGAGTGGGGAGTGTCTAAAACACGGTTGATTCTATTTGGGATGATGGCAGCTGTTGCTATGTTTCTTGTGATGCGTATGCCGACGAAAAAAGAGGCAGAGGTCATTCCTGTTCAAGATGTCTACGTCGATGACGATAAGGGGCGTTCAAGAGGACCCGACGAGCCAGAAGAGGAAAATGGGGTGCAGCTTGAAATCACGCGGGATGATAGCTACTTGCCCCCGGAAGTGAACCGCATGGCTGAACTTTTCAATCCCAGATGCCCCCGTCTTCCCATTGTTGAAACAGTGACCTACTCAAGCCGCGTTCCTTGGCTGGATGGCCGTCTCGCCTTTTTAGGTGACTACGCCTCGAAGTACAAGACGTCTAAACACTTTATATCTGCGAGTTTGCATGGCATGGGCAACTATCTGTCAGATAAGGTGGCAAATGGCAACTGCTTCAATGTATTGAGAGAGGATAAGCAGCTCGAGTTTCACCTGGTGCTTGATATCTCACGCACCAAGCTTTGGGTCTATTACTACGATGTAGAGGAGAATGCGCGTTGTTTGTTGAAAAGCTATCCCGTTTGCTGTGGCAAGCTCACTTCTCGCGGTTCACTAACACCAACTGGTGTGTACGCTTTAAGCCAGGAGATCGCGGTCTACAAGGAAGGGATGGTACGGACGGTCAAGAATACGCCTCTTGAGATGGTAACGGTTTTTGGCACAAGATGGATTCCCTTTGGTGAAGAAATCGCAAACTGCTCAGCCTCTGGGCGTGGAGTGGGCATTCACGGTACGCCTTGGGTGAGAAGTGAAGAGGGGCTTGTTGAAAATAGAGAGTGTATTGGCAATTATGAGAGTGAAGGGTGTGTCCGCCTTCTTACTGAGGATATCGAGGAGCTTTTTGCGCTTATCGTCTCACGGCCAAGCTACATTCACTGCGTACAAGACTTTGCAGATGCGCACCTACCTGGAAAGCTAATCGAACTATAATGCGAGTTGTGGGTGTTTCAGTCCGCTCGAGGGGAGAAAATTTGACGACACCATCTATAGTTTGCGCTCATGGTTCATGGTGGCGCATTGTAGTCGACAAAAAAAGTTTTTCTCACAAATGGTGGCAGATCCTACCTTCTACGTGTTTCAAAATAAAAGTTTTCTCTTGTCAGCAAAGGAGCTAACCTCACCTTGCATTTTTTCTATAAAGGTGGTATGATAGCCACCCTATGGAGACACTGCCCCATGAGAAGCCGATCGTTGAATATGAAAAAACAATTCAACAATTTCGGGATCAAGCTAAGGAGAATTCTCTCTTTTCTACTGAGGAGTTGAGTAAACTTGAGCGGAAGCTGTGTGAGTTAAAGAAAAAAGTTTATGATTCATTGACACCGTGGCAGCGCGTAGAGATCTGTCGCCATCCTGATCGCCCAAGAAGCGTCGATTTCATTGAAAAAATGTGTGATGATTTTGTCGAAATTTCAGGAGATCGTGAGTTTCGAGATGACCCCGCAGTTGTGGGGGGATTTGCTCTGATCGGTGACCAAAAGTTCATGGTGATTGGCCAAGAGAAGGGGTGTGACACAGAAAGCCGTCTCAAAAGAAATTTTGGAATGATTCACCCTGAAGGGTACCGTAAGGCACTTCGTTTAGCTAGAATGGCTGAGAAGTTTCATCTTCCTGTGCTCTTTTTGTTGGATACGCCGGGAGCATATCCTGGGCTGACAGCTGAAGAGCGAGGGCAAGGGTGGGCAATCGCCTTTAATTTGCGCGAGCTCGCTCGCTTGAGCACACCTGTCATCGTAA
Organism: Chlamydiales bacterium; assembly: GCA_024233495.1. Taxonomy (GTDB): domain Bacteria; phylum Chlamydiota; class Chlamydiia; order Chlamydiales; family JAAKFR01; genus JACKPM01. The sequence goes on along the minus strand of JACKPM010000004.1, from coordinate 234,124 downwards.
TGGTGATAGGAGAAGGGTGTTCAGGAGGAGCGCTAGGAATGGGAGTGGGCGACATGATTGGCATGCTCGAACACGCCTACTACTCGGTGATTTCTCCAGAGAGTTGTGCTTCGATTCTATGGAAGGATCCAGGCAAGAAAGTGGAGGCTGCCTCCACACTCAAGATGCAAGCAGAGGATCTGCTTGACCTAGATGTCATTGATACGATTATTCCAGAGCCGGAGGGTGGTGCTCACCACGATCCCGCGGCGACATATGACAGTGTAAAACGCTTTGTGCTCGATGCTTGGGAAGTATTAAAGACCTTCCCTCCGAAGATTCTACTCGAAAGGCGCTATCAGAAATTCCGCAACATGGGACGCTACCACACAGATGAGACTACTCCTAAGGGCCGCTCTACTCAATCGTAAGCATTACGTTCTTCTTTTTATCACCGTTTTCTCTATGATCTTTATGACGATCGCCTCACAATGCGAGATGTTTTCGCTTGGAGTGATTGCAAAAACTGGGCCTGATTTCTTCTCCCTTTTTGGAAAAGAGAAAGGGAAAAAGATTGAGTCTGTTGAGGTGGTATCGAAAGCAGATATCGAGGAGAGGTGGTCTAGAATTACTGAGAATGATGCGATTACGCTTGAGCAGGCCAACCACTTCATTGCGCAGCACAGCAATGTAGGGCTTGTACAAAAGATTAATACCTTCTTAGACAATAACTTCCATATTGCGACGGATTTGCGTAAGCTTGCCGTCGTAATTGTGATCATTGCGCTATTCAAGGCGACCTCTCTTTTTTTCTATCGCTATTTCACGCAAGTGATCTCGATTCGTGTGAGTCGTGATCTTCGGCAACGCTACTTTGAGCACATTCAGACACTTCCTTTGAGTTTCTATCACGAGTTTGATTTAGGTGCGCTTTCCGCACGGCTTGGGGGAGATGCGGGGGTGATGGCAATGGGAATTAACTCAATGCTCGTCAACTTCATCCAAGCGCCATTTGCTGTATTGACGACGCTCACGGCATGTATTTATATCTCGTGGAAGTTGTCACTAGTGATCTTTGTAGGCTTTCCTCTCGTAATCGTGCCTGTTGTCTATATCGCAAAGAAGATCAAGATGATTGCGAAGCAGGTGCAGCGCAACCAAGAGCAGTTTGGAACAACGCTCTTCGAAGCTCTAGCAGGCATTATGACGATTAAGATCTTTGCAATGGAGGATGTCTCGATTCGCAAATATAAGGAGCAAAACGATAAGCTTGCGCGTCTCGATGAAAAAAGTGCAAGGTATGGCACAGCTGCGCGTCCCATTTTGCATACGATTTCTTCGATGTTTTTTGCAGCTGTGATTTTGGTGGGGCTCTATCTCTTCCAGCTTGCTCCTGCTGAGCTTCTTGTCTTTTGTGGCTTGCTCTATGTTTTCTATGAGCCGATCAAGAAGTTTGCTGATGAGAACAACCAGATTCAGCGCGGGATTGCAGCAGCTGAGCGGATGTATGAGGTATTGGACCGGGAGCCTACCATTTTGGATGCTGCTGATGCTGAAGAGCTCAAAGATGTGGAAGAGCTTGAGTTCAAAGATGTCTCTTTCCGCTATGGGGAAGATTGGGTTCTTCAGGATTTAAGCTTCACCGTGAAAAAGGGGGAAGTGGTAGCGATTGTGGGGCCAACGGGGGCAGGCAAGTCGACGATTGTCCAGCTCATTCCTCGCCTCTATGACATTGAGAAGGGCGAGATCTTGGTAAATGGGAAGCCCATTAATCGTTACACGCAAAAGTCTCTTCGGGAGAATGTAGCATTTGTTTCACAAAAGCCATTCTTGTTCCTCGATACAATCAAAGCAAATATCAGTTTTGGGCGGGATTTTTCTGATGAAGAGGTGGTGCAGGCAGCGCGCAATGCGCACGCAGAAGAGTTCATCTTGCGCATGCCTGGTGGGTATAACTACGTTCTTGAGGAGTTGGGTAAAAACCTCTCTGGTGGGCAGCATCAACGACTAGCAATTGCACGTGCTCTTGTAAAGAAAGCGCCTCTTCTAATTATGGATGAGGCGACATCTTCACTCGATACAGTGAGTGAGAACAAGGTAAAGGAGGCTGTTCAAGGGCTTCGGGGGAAGCTTACCCAGATCATCATTGCGCACCGCCTTTCGACAATTGAGCATGCAGATAAGATCATCTACCTTGAAGAGGGGAGGAAGGTGGCTGAAGGAACGAAGAAGCGTCTTCTTGAGATCTGCCCCAACTTCCGCCGCATGTGGGAGATGATGTACGCAACCGAACAGAAGCGCGCGCAGCAAGTGAAAGCTGATGTCACCGAGTAGGTTGCTGTATATTTCTATTTCTTGTACACAGTGCAGAACGAAAAAACTTCTTCCCCTTATGGTTGGTCTTTGTGTTGAAGAGCGCTTTGCAAATGAAAAGCCGATCTCAGTTATAGTCAGCTAAGCTTCAAGTAAGAGAGATTGCACTTATAGAGCGCTTCATCTTCATCAAACGTGTGGATAACAGCTTCTTTCATCTAGATGGTGTCGTCAAATTTTCTCCTTTGTCAGCCGGATCTTTTCTGCCAAAATGCGCTCTCGCAACCTCGGAAGTAGCGCTTTGGAGAAAATTTGACGACACCATCTAGAAAATCTCTCGCCTCACAAAGGAGAAAATTTGACGATACCATCTAATACCTTTTGCGCCAGGAGTTGTGAGAGTTGTGTTTTATGTTTTTTGATGAGGGCAATGCCTTCAGGGGAGGCGAAGTCAGAAACGATCTTCCACATGCGCAGCGGCTTTTGGAGTGCATTTGCTGCAAACGCAATGCCATACCCTTCCATGTCTACAAGTGCAAAATTTTCAGGGCGATGTATTTTAGAGTGGATAGGAAAGTCGGAAGAGATAAGGGGAACGGAGCCCCCAAGCTCAAAAGTGGGAAGAGTATTGAGCATCATCTCTTTGCTATGAGGGTCTAGATCGATAATAGGCACGTATTTGCCCACCTTACTAATAGAAACAATCTCATGCATAGGGAGGGATGAAAGCGCTCCAGCAAATCCTAAATTCCATACTTCATCGCACTCTTGGGCATAGCGGCTTGTACACGCTTGCGCTTGATGAATGCCGATGCCGCAAATAGCGATTAAACCATTTTCAAATGCGTAGAGATCACCAGCGGGAAAGGCATTGAGCGCTTCAATTGTCGCTTTAGCCTCAACTAGTGTAGCAAAGATGAGTAACCTTTTCACCCGTGAGTTCCTCAATTGCGCGCCATCCCTCAGGAGAGAGCGCGCGTGTTTCTTTATTGACATATGTTTGAATGTGCTGCAAAACGACTGCATGCTCCATCTCCTGCGCATGCTTTAAAGTGAATGGGAGCCCCTCTTCAGTATTGGCAAAAGCGTAGTCGTAGCACGCTTGCAATGTTTCGATTACCTCGTCGCGCAGCAAATGCCCCTTTTGCATCACAAGGCCTCCCAAGGGGAGAGGAAGCAAAAAGCGGTCGTACCATATTGTGCCCAGATCAGCTATCTCAGCAAACCCCTCACGCTCAAATGTAAAGCGCGACTCATGAATGATGAGTCCTGCATCGACCTCACCTTGCTTCAACAGAGAAACAATTTCATCAAAGCGGCAAAAGATTTTCTCCTTAGGCACAGGGCATAGCCGCTTGAGTAGAGCGTGCGCCGTGGTGTGCTTTCCAGGGATAGCGATCCGCTTGCTTCCTAGCTCTTCTAAAGGAAAAGGGGCATTTGCAATGATTTTGGGGCCTACATTGAATCCAAGAGCAGCTCCAACAGGCAAGATTTCATACCCTTCCGGGCGGCATGCCAATGAAATCTTTATCAGAGGGTATTTTCCCTCTAGGGCCCATTCATTGAGTTGTTGAATGTCTGCATAATGCACTTTTGGCGCTGCTCCCACCACACCTTCGATCCATGGACGGAATAAAAAGGTGTCGTTGGGACAAGGGCTAATGGCAATTTCAAGCATTCACAAGGCCGAGCTTCTCAAACGCTTCCTTAAGATTGGCATTCTCAGGTTTGTCAAGGGCCCCCTCTTTAAGAAGCCAGGAGATGTAATTTTTTGGTACATCTTTGAGTGGTTTTCCAGCATGTTTGCCAAAGGGCATGGTATCCCCACTCTCTTCCATCAGCTCGAGTACAGTGTCAATCGTTAGGTCATCAATGAGGTAAGAGAAGACCTTCCATAAAACGATGACGTCATCCATCGCACGGTGCGCCTGGTTGGCTTCAACGCTGTACACCTGTCGCAAGTACTGCAAGCTGTGTTTAGGTAGATCAGGGCGGTATTTGCGCGCCCACTTAAGGGAGTCTACCATCTTCCAATCGGGGTGGTCGAGTCCATGCCGTTCGATCTCACACCGCAAAAAATGTTTGTCAAAATTGTCATTGTTGTGCGCGATCAAAACAGTGTTGCCTGCGCAAAAGTCGATAAAGGCTTGCCCAACCTCCTTGAAGGAGGGGGCCTCTTGCACCATCTCATCAGTGATGCCGTGTACTGCGCTTGCCTCTTCTGGAATAGGAATACCGGGATTGACAAACATCTCAAAGCGACGGTCGTCAACCGGGTCGTACGCCGCAATCTCAATGATGCGATCTGTTTGCGCTTTGATCCCAGTGGTTTCCGTGTCGTAGTAAATGGGTTTAGATGAGGTCATCGATCTTTAATTGTCCACTTAAGACACCAAATATAGCTTTCCCGAATGTTTCGATCACGCTTTTTTGTGTACTAAGAAAAAGAAGGATGAGCTTCTCGTCCACAATGTTATCGAGACAGGGAATTACGTTGCGGTAAAAAATCAATCCTTGCTTCTCATCAAAGCCAAAACCTGGCATGTCTATGTCGCGATTAAAGATGTGTAAGAGACGGCTTACCTCAGCAAATTGTTCTTTTTTTGCAGCGTAGGGAAAGTAGCAAACAATTTGCAGCGACGCTCCTCGTATTGCAAAGAATAGAATATACTCGTTACTTTCATGCTCTTTTTTGATGAAAATCTGTTTCGAGGCAGGCTCTAGCTCTGGTTGGAGTTCAAGCTTATTCAGAAACTGTAGGATGCTGTTTTGATCAAGAGGAAACGTCAACGAGCTCTTCCGTTTTCTCTTTTACCAGCTCTTCTCTCACGATCGAAAGCGATCGAGGCGCCTCAATACCGATGGAGACTTGATCTCCTTGTACCTTCAAGACGGTAATCACTACGTTGTCACCGATTCGAATTTTCTGTTCCCGTTTGCGCGTTAGAACTAGCATAATCTTATTCCACTATCCATGATGTCGGTTTTTCTCGTGTGAGCGTGGGGTTGTTTGTATGTGGAAGCGTGCAGAGATTTTCATCTGACGGCATCTTATAGAGACAGCCTGAGAGCACTACGAGTAATAGTATGTAGGTGTATTTCATACTTGGAGACCATACCCAAATTTCTACTTATTTCACAAAGGAAAAAGTATCCGTTTGCTCAATGTAAGGAATTCAAAAAAAGCTTTTTGCAAAATTTCAGAGAAGAATGCAAGTGCAAGTGCAGTGGCTACAATTCCGATCAAAAGTTGTGCAGGAAAACCGATCCAAAAAATAGGAATGCTGGGCAAAGCGCGTGAAATTACGGCAAAGGTAACGAGCACAAAGCTGAGAAAAAGAAGAGGAACGAAGGCGTACATCACTCCATGCACAAAGAGGCGAGAGGAAGCTTCTACTATGGAGATCGTTGAAGGGACTAGGGGGATTAAGCGGTAACTGGAGAAGAGAAAGCGAAGCAGGTGATGGTGAAGGTCGAGTGCAAGAAAGAGAGTAAAAACAGTGAGGGCAAAGAGTTTGCCAAAAATTGAGGTGTTTTCCTGCCCTTTAGGCTCGAAAAGCTCAGTGATTGAAAAGCCAGCCATTGTCCCCACAATTTGACCTGCAAGCATCGCTGCCTCAAATAATAAGGAGAAAAGGAATCCTAAGAGATAGCCGATTGCCACCTCTTTGATCACTTCTAAGAGCAAAAGGGCGGAGTCCACTTTCACTTCGAAGGAGATTGCGAGGGGAGGGATGAGGACGAGTGTACAAAGTGCAGCAAAGCCGAGACGGAGCGGCATGGGGATATTGCGTTTCGAAAAAAGAGGGGAGATGAGAAAAAAGCCAGCAGACCTAGCAAAAAAGAGGAGGAAATTACCGAAGAACATAGGTCACAAAGTCGGTCACCTTCTCCCACTGGTGAATCCAGAGGTTACTGGTGAACTTGGTCATGATTTTAAGCATCCAAGGAAAGAAGATCGCTACACTCAATCCTACAATGAGCATTTTAGGGACGAAAGAGAGTGTCATCTCCTGTATGTGAGAGAGCGACTGAAAGACAGCAATGAGGAGGCCGATCAAGAGAGCAAGGATGAGAAAAGGAGCAGCAAGTTCGAGCGCCACGAAAAGGGTGTGCCGCACCACATGTGTGATTTGCTCAGGAGTCATACCTTAGATCTAAGGTTTCGGCGGAATTTTGGCAAGTATGATGCGTGAGGCAATCAGTGCAATCGCAATAAGAGCAACGAGCGAGATTAAAAGAGGGATGCTCATTGTGTATTGCTTTTTAGCAGCTAGGAAGGCGGCGCGCTCATTGGGGGGCACTTGGGAGAGATCAACAACTATATTTCCCCAGTTTCTGATGAAACGGGCTCCTTTAAATCGGCGAGGCTGGCTTTGGATTTCTCCGTCGAATTTTGCATCAAGTGCGTTGGCACAAGCATTCTCCCATACTCTCTCTTTTTCACGCGCTTGGAAGTGGGTATAGGCAAAAATTGCTGCTGCAAGGGCAATCACAAAAGGAGCTGCATAGAGAGGATTGATAGAAAAGCGATCGAGTGTACACCCAATTAAGGCAAAGCCAAAGGCAGCAATTGTAGCAAGAAGAAGCGAGCGTACCATGCCCACACCCAGTGCATTAAGGTAGGGGTGGTCGTTAGAACCAAGGCGGCGGAAGTTCTTGTCAAATCCGTTGTTAATGAAGGAGCGACTCTTTTTCGCAGCTATAAGAGCGCTTCCAATGCCATATGCAAGGAAAGGAAGAGCACCTACTGCGACCATTTGCAGTGCATTTGATCCCTTAAAGTGAACAAAAAATGGGATAACAAAGCCCGCTATGCTTAACGCAGTGAGCGCAATGCCAGCTCCTAAAAGGGGTTTGCTCTCATGTGTTTTTATTACAAAAGGAAGATTCATTACGGTGAGTTTTGGAGTTCTTATATATCGTGGCTGACTTGTCTCAACATACTGCAGGTTAAGAGAGTCTGCCTTCGCTTGCATTTTCTCTAAACTTCTGTAGATGTGTACATTTTCATGAGAGACTAAGATGTGGTACTGGTCAACTTTAGAGGTGGTATACTGCAGTTCTCCAGTCTCAGCAAGGCGTAAGGGTTGCTTCTCCAAAAGATCAGCGGGAGCAGCTCCTTGACGGCAAAGCATCTTCTTGATGCGGTGCATTTCCCAGATTGACTCTACTTTTTTAGTGATGAGAAAGACAAGGACTGCCCCTACCAGTACAGCCCCCACAGAGGCCCCAATTACATAGGGCTGAAGAGGGAGGTTGCGCATGGCTAAAAGGCCTCTTCCCTTATACGCATTTATCCCAAGATCTCCTACAACACACAAGATAATGGCAGTCGCAATCATAGAGACTAGGAAAACCGTATCTGTGGGGCTCCATCGATCGAGATGGTAGTGGATATGCACCCGATCATCGAGGCGTTTGTTTTCGCCTGAATTGTTGATATAAAAAATTGTCATCGTGTAAATTATAACACAATTAGCTATAGCCGTGAACAACTTGTTGAATGACGAGGCGCCATCCATCCACTACAACAAATAGTAAAATTTTAAATGGAAAGGAAATCATCACGGGGGGGAGGAGCACCATCCCCATAGACATCAGCAGAGAAGAGACGACCATATCGATGATCAGAAAAGGGAGGAAGAGAAGAAAACCGAGCATAAAGGCTGTTCGTAGCTCGGAGAGGACAAAAGAGGGGATCACGCAATACCAAGGAAAACTTTCAGCGGTTATTTCCTGTGGCAGCTGCACATCACCCATGTCTAAAAAAAGTTGCAGGTCTTTTTCTCGCGTATGGTAGAGCATAAAATGGCGTAGCGGAGGCCACGCTTTTTTCAAAAAGGTCTCCTCCTTGTTTTCCTTGAAATCACCAGCCAAATAGGGTGTTACAGCTTTTTTTTGAATTTCTGAGATGACAGGATTCATGATGTATAGGGTCAAAATCAAAGAGAGACCGATAATGATTTGCGACGACGGCACAGATGTGGAGAGAGCCTGGCGTAAAAAGGTAAGAACAATAGAGATGCGGGTAAAAGAGGTCATAAGCACCAACACGAACGGAACCAGTGCAATAAGCAGCGTGATGCCGACGATATGGAGGTGCTCAAGCATTCTTTTTGACCATTTTCTTCAAAGTTTTGGGAAGGGAAAACACGGGAGCGGGCTCTTCAACCTCTTCTTCAACTGTCTCTCCCAGTTCAGAGATAAGATGGATGCCTGCTTGCGACTCTCCCACCACAATCGACTTGCCCATGATATCTACTAAGTAGAGAGAGGCCTTTTGGTTAAGAGGACGCCTTTCCAAGATTTTGATCTTCGCTCCCCGATTCACTTGTAGCAAACGCGAGCGCATAATTTTCTTTAGGACAATGATGCTAATAAAGATAAGGCCAACAATGATCATCAGTGTGACGATCATATTGACAAAGTCCCCCCAGTAGTTGTAACTTTTTCCCTCTGAGAAGTCAGTAGCGAGCTCTAGTAGGGAAGCGCTTTCTTCTGCGAGCAGCTGTAACATCTTTCACTCCTTTGGGCGGATCATATAGAATGAAGGGAATAATCGCACTCGATATTGACGGCACTATTACGAAATCAAGTCACGATCTTCACCCTAAGGTGGTTGAGCTCTTTAATGAGCTAATCGAGAAAGAGTACTACTTGATGTTCATTACAGGGCGTACGTTTGCCTTTGCTGAGCCTACATTTCGCAATCTTAAGGGCACCTATTATATGGGTGTGCAAAATGGTGCGGCGCTCTATGAGATGCCAAGTGGGAAGGAGTTGTCCCGCCACTATCTGCCTCACACAGTTCTTCCGAAGCTCGAGGATTTTTTTGGAGCAATTAAGCGTCCTCTTCTGATCGAATCTGGGAAAGAGGAAAAAGACACGTGTTATTACCGCCCCTCTGACTTTTCGCAAGAAGAGATGGAGTATGTGAATTATCGCATTAAGCTTTCCCGTGCGCAGTGGAAGCCGGTGGACAATTTTGCAAAACTTCACCTCAAGGAGTTTCCTGTTGCCAAGTACTTCGCAGAGAAAGAGGTGGCTTACGGTATTGCGCAAGAGCTGCACGATGAGCTGGGGCTTAACGTTGTGGTGATCAAAGACGCCTTCAAGCCTGGCTCTTTCCTTGCGCATATCAACCGCGGTGATGCTTCGAAGGGGAGAGCGCTGCGAGAGTTTCACGACCGACTTGGCAAGAAATTGCCGATCATTGCTGCTGGGGATGACTACAATGACATGGCAATGTTGATGGAGAGCGACATCAAAATAGTGATGGGGGATGCGCCTGACGATCTGAAAAAGATCGCGGATGTGGTCGCCAAACCTGCAGATGAACAAGGAATTGTGGAGGCAATCCGTGGAAGGATATCTTAGAATACGCAACTACCGTGTGCAGTGCACAATGGGTGTGCATGAGCATGAGAAAAGAGAGACGCAAGAGATATTGGTTGATCTCACGGTGCGCCAGGACTTTTCTGAAGCTGTGCAAACTGATTCGATTGCAGATACAATTGACTACACACAAATGGCGCGCCTTCTTGATGATGTGGCGAAGCAAGAGCACTTTCATCTAATCGAGACCTATGCACACGAGACGCTTCATGCCCTTTTTGCTCAGTTCCCTATTGGATGGGCCAAAATTCGGGTAAAAAAGAAGAGCGCCCTTCCTCTTGCAGATTACGTTTGTGTCGAATTTGAAAAAGAGGTGTGATGAGTTGGACGCTTGTTACAGGCGCTGCTCAGGGGCTTGGCGCTGCGCTTGCGCTTTCTCTTGCGCAAGAAGGGCATAATATTGTCGTGCATTACAACACAACTCCCCCAGACCAAACAGTTGCTAACTGCCGTATAGCTGGTGTGCAAGCCCAGAGCATTAAAGGCGATTTCTCCTCTCCACAAAGCGTTGAAACGTTTCTGAATGCGTATGAGAGAAGCTTTTCAAATACAAAAGGCATCGTGCACAACGTTGGCAACTGGGGCACTGCCTCTGCCTCAAAAAGTGCAAGTGCGGCTCTTATGCAAACCAATCTACACACACCAGAAGCCATCACAAGCCGCCTGCTTCCCTCTTTGATTCAAAACAAAGGGCACGTTGTTACGATTGGCACAATTGGTATCCCAAAACCCAATCTCACGTGCACGGACTACGCCATTACTAAAGCGGCGCTGTGGAAATATACTCTCTCTCTTGCAAAAGAGGTTCCCCAAATCAAAGTGAACATGGTCTCTCCAGGCGTTCTCGAGAACTCTATCACTAAGCCAACTGACAAATGCGTCCCCTACGAAGAGGTGGGGCATCTTGTTGCCTACCTCTTTTCCACGCATTACATTACAGGTCAGAACATAGAAATTGCTGCTGGATTCGGCTTGTAAATTTTACTTGCATTCCTTATTCTTTTCTTGATGTTGATACTCCTCTTTCTTTTTTCCACTCTTTTTGGTGCCGAGCCCAACTTTAGAAAGACAGCGCAAACGGTAACAGTTTCGCAATTTTTGGCTGACGCGCTCAATAGCGACACGACGACGTGGAGTGTTTATAGCGCGAACTTTAACACTGAAAGAGTAGAAATTGCCCTGCCCCCTGGGACGATTGAAGAGTTCTCAACAAACACAACAAGGGGGATAAGCTCAACGATTAACGGTGTGACATTCTCGTTATCGGGAAAATATCCCCCAAAAAAGGTAAGTAATACGACAAGCTTTTTTAATCGCATTTTGACCCAAGAAAAGCAGCCTCTGCTCTACCAGCTCAATCAATCTGTTGCTCAGGGACTTGCGCTTTTATACACTGTACAGTCATCGAGTAACACGACACAAAAACAGGTGGTTGTCACAAACCGAAGTGTGTACGACACCAGCACAAACAATGACGTCAATAGCACAAATGTAAATGTCTACTATCTCAATATTGCATATGACATTGCAAACTTCAATTACTTCGAAGTGGGTACGTTTGGGGCTTACCGCAGCTACTTTACTGTCACTGAACGCTAAAGCTTGGCGATTGTCTTCTATGCAAGAACATGGTGCTCAATCTCGCTGAGTTAGCAAAAGTCAGCTTTGATCTGTGCGCTTCCTTGATAGAGAGGACAGCTGTGTTTCCAAAGTCCAAGAGTGATGCGAGTATTTTCCTCTTCTACGCTAGCGGCAAAGCCGCGATGAATGAAAGGGCTATTCAACTATACTTCTTCTCGGACTTTGGAAACACAGCCCTTCTGAGGAGATCTGGCTTCTGAGGAGGTCCGCAATCTGCGAAAGGCACTGCCCCTACTATTATAGGTATCGACGGCGACTTCCGATGAGATTCGTTGTCCACTATGAGCTTTGTCCTCACAAAATAGGCATCGAGGAGGTTGCCTACCCCTCCATAGACTTTACTAGGTTGCCAACCTTTGAAAGACTTCCAAAGATGGACTTATTCAATATAATCAGTTATTATCGATTGCTCGTGCCTACCTTGGCTCTCAGTACTGCTCTTTTTGTGCTGATCAGACCAGGGTTTTGTACATTATATCCTAAGCTAGCAGGAGCTGGGTGGGGTAGTTCTCACAGCAATAGCTGGCTTAGGTTTAATTACTATTTTGATAAAAATTGTTTTAAAAAAGAGACTCAACTCTCTTTTTCAAGGAGGCGGAATTTGGCATTTGTTACAGCAGATAGGAGTAATTCTCCTAATCGGTTGCAGGAAGGGCAGATAGGAAAAAAACCTGCTCCTTATGAAGGAGATGATAAGTCTCAAATTATTAATATAATTCGGTTCGCAGAACTTGGTGAGCGTTTTTTTGAAGCATTACAAGCTTACTCTCCTCAAAACTCATCTATTCCTAAAAGTTTGGCTGTTTTTGCCTATCACCAACTGCTTTCAAATATGACCGTTGATGAGATAGTAGCATTCTTGACAAGATCAAATACGCCGCCAGTTGAAGAGACGGCAACGCCGCTGGAGAGAGATATGTGCAAAATGCACGTAATAGCCGCGAAAACGGCACTCTTGTACGCCCTGTGCATCATGGGTAATCAACAGGTTGTGGCTGCTGCAAAGAATCCCAGTACAGCAGGTCCAGCTCTTTTGGAATGGACTAAACAACCTCTATTGGATCAAGCAAATCTCATTGTTTTTCATGCGCTACTTGCTTTAACTCCTGATGGTGATGCAAACTTGGCGCGTGCTCTGCATTGTGCTGCTATGGGGGGAAATTTAGTTGTTGTTCAAGCTCTTCTTAGCTGTGATAAAGTCAGCGAGGCTATGGTGGGGGCGGTAGATGCGGATGGGTGGACTGCGTTGCATTATGCTGCTGCAGGGGGGGATTTAGCTGTTGTTCAAGCTCTTCTTGCTCATCCTAAAGTCAGCGAGGCTATGGTGGGGGCGGTAGATGCGGATGGGTGGACTGCGTTGCATTATGCTGCTGCAGGGGGGGATTTAGCTGTTGTTCAAGCTCTTCTTGCTCATCCTAAAGTCAGCGAGGCTATGGTGGGGGCGGTAGATGCGGATGGGTGGACTGCGCTTCATTTAGCTGCTGAAAAGGGAAATTTAGTGGTTGTTCAAGCTCTTCTTGCTCATCTTAAAGTCAGCGAGGCTATGGTGCAGGCGGTAGATGCGGATGGGTGGACTGTGCTTCAGCTAGCTGCTTTATCTGGACATATAGACGTTTTTGGAGCTCTTCTTGCTGATCCTAAAGTCAGCGCAGATACGGTGCGGGCGGTAAATTTAGAGGGGAGGACTGTGCTTCATTCAGCTGTTCAAGCGCAAGAGCCAATAATTGTTCAGGCTCTTCTTGCTGATCCTAGAGTCAACAAGGCTATGGTGCAGGTGGTAGATGAGGATGGGTGGGGGACTGCGCTGGATATGGCTGTTTACACTGGAAATGCAGAAATTGTTGAAGCTCTTCTTGCTGATCCTAAAGTCAGCGAGGCTATGGTGCAGGCGGTAGATGCGAGAGGGAAGACTGCGCTGCATTTTGCTGTTAACAGGGGAAATGCAGAAATTGTTAGGGATCTTCTTGCTGATCCTAAAGTCAGCGAGGCTATGGTGCAGGCGGTAGATGCGAGAGGGAAGACTGCGCTGCATTTTGCTGTTAACAGGGGAAATGCAGAAATTGTTAGGGATCTTCTTGCTGATCCTAAAGTCAGCGAGGCTATGGTGCAGGCGGTAGATGAGGATGGGTGGACTTTGCTGCATTTCGCTGTTTACTCGGGATATGCACAAATTGTTAGGGATCTTCTTGCTCATCCTAAAGTCAAGAAGGATATGGTGGGGGCGGCAAATGCGGAAGGGAGGACTGTGCTTCATTTAGCTGTTGATGTGGAAGATTCAGAAGCTGTTAGGGATCTTCTTGCTGATCCTAAAGTTGACGCAGATATGGTGCGGGCAGTAGATATAGAAGGGGAGGCGACTGCTCTGGGTTTAGCTGTTAGCGCAGGAAATGCAGAAATTGTTAGGTATTTTCTTGATGATCCTAGAGTCGACGAGGCTATGGTGCAGGCGGTAGATAAGGATGGGTGGAGTGCGCTTCATTTTTCTGCTTATTTTGGACATGATGCAGTTCTTGGAGCTTTCCTCACTGATCCTAAAGTCAGCGAGGCTATGGTGCAGGCGGTAGATGGGAAAAAGAGGACTGCGCTTCATACTGCTCTTATCCAGAGACATGTTGAAGCTGCTAGGGTTCTTCTTGCTGATTCTAGAGTCAACGATGCTATGGTGCGGGCGGCAGATACGAATGAGTGGACGCCGCTTCATTTAGCTGTTGAAACAGAAGATTCACAAATTGTTAGGGATTTTCTTGCTGATCCTAGAGTCGACGAGGCTATGGTGCGGGCGGTAGATGTGGCTGAGAATACCGCGCTTCATTTAGCTGCTAGTAAGAAAGATCCAGGAATTGCTGAGGCTCTTCTTGCTGATCCTAGAGTCAGCAAGGCTATGGTGGGGGCGGTAAATGGCTTTGGGGAGACTGCGCTGCATGATGCTGTTCGAGCGGGACGTGCAGGAGTTGTTCAGGCTCTTCTTTTGAGTGATAAAGTGAATAAGGCAATGGTAGATGCAGTAATAAACAGTATGCGAGAGAGTCCGCTGGATCTGGCTTTATTGCATCCAGATATTGAGAAGCTCTTGACTGATTTTGTAGGCTGAGTTTCCAAAGTTTGAGAAGAAGTGTAGTTGAATAGCTCTTTCATTCATAGCGGCAAAGCCGCTAACGTAGAAGGGGAGAATACTCGCTTCACTCTCGGACTTTAGAAACACAGCCATTCAATATACTCAGAGAGGACAAGCTCTACATTCTCCTAGTTAGCGCCAAAGTTGGTGATATTATTGAACGCAACAAAAGAGAATAGAGCGCAATCGATTTGACTATATTATCGCAAAATCTCAGGTCCGACGCCCATGGCATGCATGCCATTATCTACAAAAAGGATATCGCCTGTGATGGCAGAGGCTAGGTCGGAGCAGAGAAACGCAGCAGCGCCTCCAACTTGAGGAGCTTCAATTGGACGAGGAAGGGGAGCTCCTTCTTCAGCGTAGGCGATCATCTTTTCAATAAAGCCAATAGCCTTGGCAGCGCGGCTGCCCCATGCGCCTGCAGAGATCGCATTGATACGGATGCCCCACTTTCTTCCCGCCTCGAAAGCAAGAATGCGCGTATCACTCTCAAGAGCCGCCTTGGCTGAATTCATGCCACCGCCATATCCAGGCACAGCGCGTGTTGAGGCGAGGTAGGTGAGTGAAAGAGCTGCTCCGCCTTTGCGCATGATTGGGCCAAAACGTTGTACTAAGCTTACAAACGAGTAGGCAGAAGAGCTAACCGCTGCAAGATAGCCATTGCGACTTGTCTCAAGAAGAGGGTTTTTCACTTCGGGGCCATTCGCCAAGCTATGAATCAAAAAGTCGATGTGTCCAAAGTCTTTTTTCACAGACTCTGCCACTTCTGAGATGGTGTAGCCCTCAGCGTTTTTGTACCGCTTATTCTCGCGAATCTCTTCAGGCACATCTTCCGGTGTGTCAAAGACTGCATCAAGAGGGTAGACCTTAGCAAACTCCATGAGTGAGCCGTCGCTTAATTTGCGTGATGCATCAAATTTTCCATTCTTCCATGAAGTGGTGAAAATATTAAAGATAGGAGTCCATGTTCCGACGACGATTGTGGCGCCTGCCTCAGCTAGCGACTTTGCAATCGCCCAGCCAAATCCGTTGTCATCTCCAATTCCTGCGATAAAGGCAACTTTCCCTTTCAGATCAATGTTGAGCATCAATTATCTCCATTTTTTCTTGTGTGATGGGGTGAGTAAAAGTGAGACGGCGTGCGTGCAAGAGGGGACGAAATACCTTCCCTTGCTCCCGACTGCCATAGTCAACATCACCCACGATAGGGCATCCAAGCTCGCGCATATGCAGACGGAGCTGATGCGTTCTTCCTGTTTTGGGAAAGAGGCGAAGAGTCGCCTTTTTCCGATCTCTTTTGATTACCTCCCACTGAGTCTCAGAGGGAAGCCCTTTTTCCACTTTGTGCCAGAGCACTGCGCCTTCACGTCTCTTTTGCACGGCCATGTCGAACTTAATCACGCCACCCTCGCCACTTGGAGGGGGAGAGACAACAGCGATGTATTCTTTCTCAATCTCTCTTTTTCGGAAAAGCACCTCCATTTTGTTCTGCGCTTCTAACGTCTTGGCACAGAGGACCACTCCAGTAGTGTCGCGATCCAAGCGGTGCACAAGAAGGTGGGGCAATCTTTCAGAGGTAAAACCCGCAGGCTTGCGGTACGCGATGAGGTGCTCATCTTCAAAAAGCACTTTGAGTTTTTGGTCGGTATCGTCGAGATGTAGTACAACGCGGTCGCCCTTAAAGAGACGTGTCGAGCAAAAACGCTCAACAGCGCCGTTGACGCGGCACCTGTTATGCTCGACTAGCCACCTTACGCGCTTTGTCGATAGATCAACTCTTTCCTTGAGAAAGGCGAGAAGGCGCTCAGATTTCGTGATTGACCATTGCAACATAGATCAGCTATTTTACCCTCCAAGTGAAATACTTAATAGTGAAAACTTCCTCCCTGGGGGACATCCTCCAAACCTTTCCTGTAGCGACCTATCTACGGGAGAAATCCCCGCATGGCATACTTGACTGGATCGTAGAAGAGTCATTTGCTCCCCTTGTAGAAGCTCACCCAGCAGTGGATAATGTTCTGATTACCAAGAGAAAATATAAAATTCCTTACTGCTTTGAGCTTCGAAAAAAGATTTATGATATAGTCTTTGATTTGCAGGGAAACTGCAAATCGGGGGCCCTCACTGCGTGTGCACACTCTCGCGCTAAGGTGGGATATGCGTGGCGCGACCTCCCTGAATGGCCAAATGGCTTTGCTACCAATGTCAAATTCCCTATGCCTAAAAAGAAGAATATTCGGGATGACTACTTATCGCTCGTGCAAAACTATTTTGATGACTTCACTCCTGTGAAAGAGAAGCCGTTTCTCTTTCCGCTCACGCTGCAAGAGGAAAAAGAGATTGGAGGCATTAGCGAGGGCACGCTCATCTGTGCAGGTGCTGCTTGGCCGAACAAGTGTCTTTCTCTCAAAAGGTGGCACGCCCTCCTTTCAAAAATTGAGGGTCCCATCCACTTTGTGTGGGGGAGCGAAAAGGAGCGTGCCTTTGTGGAGCAGCTTAAGGAATACGGAACGATTTTGCCCAAGCTTTCGCTGGCTCAGCTGCAAAATGTGATGAGTCGCAGTCGCAAAGTACTTTGTATGGATTCCTTACCTTTGCACCTTTGTGCGACAACAGCAACACCCGCCTTCGCTTTCTTCGGTCCATCATCTCTTGAGAAGTACCTGCCAGAAGGGTTTGAGGGTATACAGGGAAAGTGCCCTTTCAACATCACCTTTGATAAACGATGTCCCCGTTTGCGTACTTGCAAGTCAGCAAGTTGCATGGATTTAGAAGCTTAAGTGTTTCTCTACAAGCTCTATGGCTTTTTCCACTTTTTCGGTATCCCGTCCATCGATTTTCGCCACAAAAGAGGTAATCATATCCATCGTCTCAAAGGTTGGGTAAGGAGCGTATAGGCTCGGGATTTCTGCTTTGCGCAACTCTTCAATGATTTGCTCTGATGGCTTGTGCTTTCCTGTAAAGATGAACCCTTGCTCAGGCTCACCTCCTTTATGCAAATCAAGGAGTGCATAGACGATGTCTTCGCGTGTTGCTGGTGTGACCAAAAGTTGGTCGGGGTAGGTCATCTCTTTGAAGGTAGCTGCTGACGTGGCGACAAGGCGGCTATATCCGAAGTGGCGGTAGTGATACTTCTCTCCAGATAGCAGCTTGGTCTTAAAGAGCGTCTCAAAATCCTCCATTGAGGGTGTGCTAAGCAATTTGTTGTAAGGAATTACCCCTATAAGTGGGACGCCCCAGCGCTTTAGCGCTTTCTCTATGTAGTTGGTCACCATCTCTCGCTTCTCCTCAAGAACACGGTTGAGGATCACACCAGAAATTTTCACGCCCATTTGATCGCAAAGCGCTTTGTTCAGTGAGAGTTCGTCAAATGAGCTCCCTAGTCCACCTTTTGCGATAATCACTACGTCGAGGCCAAGTTGTTTCGCTACCATTGCGTTGTTAAGATTGACGATTGAGCCGACACCTACATGCCCCGTCCCTTCCACGATCGTGAAGTCATTTTGCTCATAGATGTGGGTGAAGCTCTCATCGATCCTTTTCTTAAGGTCGGCGGTTTCGATTTTCTCATCAAGAAAGTCTCGCGTAAAACCTCTTGGGAAGATGACAGGGCTCATGTCAGCGTAGTCATCTTTTAGATTGAAGTACTCCTTAAAAAGGACGACATCTTTGTCGACAAGAAGTGAGCCATTCACTTTCAAATGTTGCTGTCCCACTGGCTTCATGAAGCCGAGTTTTTTGTATCGTTTGCGCAACATTGCAATGAGCCCAAGGCAAAGGGTTGTCTTGCCTACGTTTTGTCCTGTTGCTGCAATGAAGATCCCTTTTTTTTCTGGCTGTGTTGGAGAAGTCATGTTTTGGCAGTCTTTTGGCTGATTTTGTCCCGATTAAATGCTTGAAGGGTTCGACAACTTCTTCGTTGCCACAAACCGTCGGGGGACACTACGGATCTCGTCGGAAGTCGCAACTTGGAACAAAATTCCCAAAAGTTCTTGTTTTCGTGTTGGTTTTGTGTACTTTTAGCTATCTCTGAGAAAAAGATGTGGAATTCATTTCTCATAGAGTAAATCAGGAAATAGAACTTCTTTTTCCATGCCGTTGATGGTATTCTTTCTGTTCATAGAATGAAAGATTTTCCTGTAGATGAGTTGAAAGAGTGGTTTGGTGAACATGCGCGGGTTTTGCCCTTTCGGCAAGGGCGCACGCCGTATCGTGTCTGGATTTCAGAGGTGATGTTGCAGCAGACGCAAGCCTTAGTGGTCATTCCCTACTTTGAACGGTGGATGGAGGCTTTTCCAACAGTAGAGGCGCTTGCTGTGGCTCCAATCGAAAAGGTATTAAAGATCTGGGAGGGGCTGGGCTACTACTCCCGTGCACGCAATTTGCATAAGGGAGCAAAGCAGATCGTTGCGATGGGAGGGTTTCCTGAAGACCCCACAGAAATTGTGGGGATTGGTCCATACACAGCAGGAGCGATTCGCAGTTTCGCTTTTCACAAGAAAGCAGCGGCTGTTGACGGCAACGTATTGCGTGTTTTGGCGCGCTTCACGGGTGAGGAGGGAGAGATTGACCGCCCAGCTGTCCAAAAAAAGTTACGCCTTTTAGCAGAAAGTATTTTGCCAGATGAAGAGAGTTGGGTTGTGTCAGAAGCGCTCATTGAATTGGGAGCACTTGTTTGTCAGAAAAAAGCTGCATGTAGCCGTTGTCCGTTGAAGAGGGGGTGTGTTGCCTTGCGCGAAGGGCTCGATTTGCCAAGAAGGCGGCCCCGTGAGAAAGCAGTTTTGCTTGAGCGCACAGTAGGAGTAATCGTGCATGACGACAAAATATTACTCCGCCGTGGAGAGGAGGGAAAAGTGATGGCCGATCTCTTTGAGTTTCCCTACATCGAAGGGAAACGGTGTTGGAGCGCCTTCGCTGATTTGGGGCTAGAGCTGGAGTATTTAGCCAAGCTTCCTCTGCAAAAACATACTTTTACAAAGTATCGCGTCACCCTCTATCCTCATTTGCTAAGAGCCAAAACTTCGAACATTGAGGGGTGGAAAAAAAGGGGCGAACTGGGCAAACTACCCTTTTCATCAGGACACAAAAGGATTTATGAAAATCTTACACACGGAGAGTTCGCCCGGTTGGGGTGGTCAAGAGATGCGCATCTTGCGTGAAGCAGAGGGGATGCGCAGGAGAGGACACACTGTCGTTATGGCCATCCAAAAGGGGGGAGGGCTCGTTGAGCCTGCTCGAAAAGCGGGCTTTATCGTCTACGAGGTTCCTTTTAAAAAGAGCCACATTCTGCACATCTTGCAAAAAATGCGTTACATTATCAAGCGGCACAAGATTCAAGTGGTAAATACGCACTCCTCTCTTGATGCATGGTGTGCGGGCCTTGTAGGCAAAGTGATGCGGTGCCACGTTGTGCGCACACGCCACCTCTCAACGCCAATCAAAGCAGGTCTCAACAGCTGGCTCCTCTACAATGTTTTAGCACACAAAGTAGTCACAACGTGCGGGGAGATTGTAGAAGTAATCGAAAAGCAAGCGCACTTAAAAGAGGGGCGGTGCCTCTCAATTCCAACCGGTATCGATGTGAGCCAAGTGCACGTTAAGGCACAAGAGGCTCTTGATTTCCGTAATCAGCTTGGTCTTAAAGAAGAAGATATCTTGGTAGGCACTCTTTGTGTCTTGCGTGGGTGGAAGGGTGTTTCAGACATGTTACACGCAGCAAAGATATTAGAGAAAGATGAGCGCATCCACTGGGTGGTTGTAGGCTCAGGCTCAAGTGAAGCGTATTTCAAAGGGCTGTGTGCGCAGCTTGAGCTTGAAAAGCGTGTGCACTTCATGGGTCATATTTCTCCTCCTTTTGCCGCGCTTGCTGCAATGGATATCTTTACACTTTTGAGTTGGGATCATGAGGGTGTGAGCCAAGCGAGTTTGCAGGCGGCCTATTTGAAGCGTCCTCTTGTCACAACACCGACTGGAGGGCTAAAAGAGGTGTGCTTCAATGGGCAAACAGGCTTTTTGGTTGATTGCTATGCCCCCGAGCAAGTAGCAGAAGCAGTGGCTAAATTGGCAGGGAATCAAAGTTTACGTCAGACAATGGGGGAAGCAGCGCATCGTCTTGTGACGAAAAACTTCTTGTTTGAGCACACCCTCGATGCAGTGGAAAGAGCTGTTTTGCCACATCCCGCGTCTCCTCAAACATCTCCAAACCGTCCAGCTGCTGAAGGGTGAACCATCCAATGCCTTTGCTCTCTACAGGATTTTCATTGAGAGAGCCACCAATCACTTTGGCTAAATAGATGCAGTCGATGTGGTAATGAGCAGGTATCTCTTTGTAAGCAGGAATGTTTTCTAGAAGCATGAAAGTGGGACGAGGGATGCTTTTGCCGTTGTAGCGCGGATCAACCCAAACCTTCTCATCGTGCAAAAGTGCAACCTCAAGCCCAGTTTCCTCAAATGCTTCTCGAATCGCAGCTTCATGGGGCATCTCACCCTCTTCCACATGCCCTCCAGGACCTAGCCATTTACCCAACTTTTTATGGTAGAGCAAAAGAAGCCTGTCGTCTTCAAAAATATAGCAGGAGGCTGTATAGTGTTTCATGCCAAAGAGGATGCCACAATGAATCAAAAAGCCGCTACCCAATTTCAGAAACTTCTCGATGTTGCAGATATACTCTTAGGAGAGAATGGCTGCCCATGGGATCAAAAGCAAACATATGAAACGCTTCGTCGTTCCTTACTTGAGGAGGCGCACGAAGTACTCGATGCTATTGACCGCAAAGACATCCCCAACCTTACTGAAGAGCTTGGTGACCTCCTCTATAACATCATCTTTCTTGCTAAAATTGGAGAGAAGCAAAAAGAATTTGCCCTGGATGAGGTGTGTGAACTCATTCGCGATAAGCTGATTTCTCGCCATCCCCACATTTTTGGTGATGTGAAGGTGCATGACGCAGAAGAGGTGGTCAAGCTGTGGGAAGAGGTGAAAAGCCAGGAGAAGAAAAAAGATCACGGTGTTCCAAAAGGTCTTCCAGCCCTTGCGCGTGCAACTCAAGTAGCGAAAAAAAAGAAAAAGAAAGAGGAGCCCACCTTCAAGACAGAAGAGGAGCTGGGTGAAAAGTTGTGGAGCTTGGTGTTACAGGCGCGCGCTCATGGTTTTGATGCTGAGTCTACACTCCGAGAAAAAGTGATTCAGGAGGAGCATGCTTCCCCTAGTTGAGGAGCTCACGCCCCGCCAAAAGTTTGAAAAACGCATGCGTGCACATAGCTGGGAAAAAGCTAATCCCGCTCTTCTTTCTCTAATCAACGAACTCAATGCAAACAATTGGCTCTCAATTGGCTCACATATTCCAATTGGAAGACGACTTGAAGAGGTTTTTCCCTTTACCTCACTTCCAGATGGAGAGTTTGAAGCAATTGCTTGTCTAGATGTAATTGCAGAGCTTGACACAGAACTCTACCGCCTTGCTCTTTCGGAACTCGCGCGCCTTCTTCAGCCAGAGGGATGGCTTGTCTGCTCAACCTCGCTAGATACGCAGACGCTTGAGCCCGCTGCCCATTTCAAAGCGCTTATTGAGACTGAGTTTGTTGTCAAAAAAATTGTAAAGCGGTACCTGCGATTTGGCCGCTTTTTCGAGAGAGCGACTGAAATATTCTTCAAAAATAGTGGGTGTAGCTACGTCACACTCGTTGCCCAAAAGAAAAGATTGTTTTAGGGAAGAGAAGAGTGTATACTACTTCTCGCCGGGGACCTTGTGGAAGATGAGCTCTCGAACTAGGTCAGGACTGGAAGGTAGCAGCCTTAAGAGTCGCAATTCTGTCATAAGACAACCCCCGGCCTTTTTAATGAAACGCACTAAATGCTGAACACTGCATATCTTTCGCTAAATTTTGGTTAGTGCATCATTCTCGCTCTGATCAACCCGCTGCGGGGTTGGCGTCGGCCTCCGAATTTAGCTCCAACAAAAATTTAGTCGAAATCTATACAGGGGACAAAGTTCTGAGCATTCCTCTTTTGTAAGCCTTTGTCCCCTGAACATCACACATCTCTCGCTAAATTTTGGCTAGTGCGTCATTCTCGCCCTCACCAACCCGCTGCGGGGTTTAAATTTCGAGAAGGGTTTCAGTTTTGACTTCGGGGTCTTGCATACCAACAGGGCGGTTGATAAAGAGGCGGAACCAAACTTCAAGTACAAGGATAGCCCACAATTCGCGAAAGGCGATGTCTGTAAGATCTTTTGGCGCACACTGCTCTGCAATCCATCTTGCAGAGATAAGCCCCTCTTCTACCACACGGCTTTTGGTTAAAGAAAGAAAGATTGCTCGAAGGCGGGGGTGGTTGCTCCAGCTTGGGGCCATCAAGGGGGGAGAGGGCTTTACCTCCTCTTTCATAGTGAGGCGCCCCCACAAACTATGAAGGACAGCTCCAGGCACTTTTTCTGCAAATTTTACTTCGTCAGGTAAGGCAGCTGAGAAGTCAACTACATCATTATCTAGAAAGGGAGCAAATACTTGTGTGCCAAAGGGTGAAAGGAGGCGGTCAAGCTGGATCAGATGGTGGTTGGGAAGAGCAGTTTTCAAGTCATAGTACAAGGAGGCAAAAGCTCCTCCTGAGGTGTGTGTCAAACGGTGAAAGCGCTGCGTAAAGACCTCAGGATCGAAATAGCGGTAGAGAAAGGGAGAGGCTTTTTTGCGTGTCTCTCCTTTAAAGAGGGCTGTGTGCATCAAGTAAGCAATTTGTGTACGGTTGATCTCGATATTGCGCAGGACGCGAAAGGCGTAGCGTGGGCGGAAAGCGAAAAGAAAAGGGAGAATTAGTTTATCGCGCAAGAAGGGAGTGAGTTGAGCTATTGTGTAGGCAGATGGGGGAGAGAAGGGAAAATCTTTTTCCGCATCGGCAAAGTAATCAGGACTGCCTGCCATTAACTCTTGCCACCCAACATCGAGCACAAGGCGAGAAGGTTTGCCTTGCAAGAAACGGCCCAGTTGCCACGTTTGCAAAATAGCAGGATCAGCAACGGGCTCATCCAAGTGCCAGATGATGCGTGGTAACTCATCTAGAGCAGCATCGACAGAGATGCGCTTGCTGTGGTGGCGAATCGAGAGATCTTTGGCGAAACTTTCAGCGTGTTGGAGAAGAGGAGAGGCACGCTCGTCGAAGATGGGGGTGTAGGTATCTATATTGTCGCGTAGCTTTGCGTGTGCAAGCATCCATGTGAGAGTGTTAGAGCCAAGCGAATCATGAAGGTGTGTCGAAATCTTTTCTGTATTTGAGAGCGTTGTTTGAAGGCTTTTTTCAAGAAGGGAGCCGAGCTTGGTTGTCGCCTCATCTAGGGAGCAATCTTTTTGTTCTTGCAGCTGTCCACTCAGTGACCAATATTGAGAGATTGAAATTTGCCGTTTAAGGTCGACTTTGATGTAGTTGCCCGGAAGTAGCTTGCTCACGCCTTCAATCGCGCTAAAGTCTTGTGGCATGAAGCCAAAGTAGAGATAACTCGAAAAAGCAGCATTTGAAACGTTTTGCGGTACGATGCCAGAAGCGAGCAACCCTTTCAGCTCAGTTGAGAAGATGAAGTGCTCTCCTTGAAACGACCAGTACAGCGCCTTTTGCCCCATACGGTCAAGGCCTAGAAAGAGCTCTTCGCTTCTCTCGTCAAAAAGAGCAATAGCAAAAGGGCCGTTTATTTTCGCAAAAAGCTTTTCTGGTCCCCATGCCTCGTATGCAAGAATGGCGAGCTCAGCATCTTCCTCCCCTTGAAAGTGAAACCCGAAGTTCACCAGCTCAGTTCTGAGTGCTTCTCGGTTGAGGATTTCACCACTCACAACGGCCCAGATTGTTTTCTTTACATTTGAGCTCATCGAAACGTTCCAAGAGCCCAGCTCGATATTTTTGTAGCGGAAAAATCTAAACGGCTGGGAGGCAGGCATGGAGAGAAAGATCTGCGACATCGAAACAATCAGATCGGACATCTGAAAAGCATTCGGATAGATGATTCCAGCAAAACTAGGCAAAGGGCACGCTTGTATTGAAAACTCACCCCACATATAATCGGCCTCTAGCTAATAGTGCAACTATAAAGGTAAATATGAGAAGAGTGTGGATGGCATTAGCTCTGCTTTGTGCAGGGTGTGCGAACAACTACAGTGATACAGGGCTTTATGAGAAAACAGGGCAGATGAAACCAATTGTGGTTGTGATGCCTGTGATTAACCGTGTGGGAAATCTTCATCTTTTGTGGGATGTTTCGAGAGAGCTGACCGATGAGATTCGCAAGCGTGTTTTCGACTCTTCAAGGCTCTATTTGCTACGTGAAGGAGGCACTCTTGATATTGCCAAGACGCTTGCGTGTCCCAATCCCCGTGAGATTTCACCAGCAGCTTTGCGCAACTTTGGAGCTTCAGAGTTTCTTGTTGTGACTGAGCTGATCGATCAAGAGCAAAAGCCCTATGGTTTGCATACGCAGAAGAATGAAGAAACAGGTGCTGTGCTGTCTGTAAAGATGCGTGTGCGCGTCATTGACCGGCGGCATCCAGAGCCTCGCGTGATCCTGCAAGAGGTTCTTGAGTGTGATCACATTGTGGCACGCGCCTATCTCAATACCGACTATAGCAAAATGCCGTGGGGGACAGAGCAGTTTCACAACACGCCGATGGGGCTAGCACATAGCCGCGTTCTGCGGGACCTAGTTTCCCATATTGAAGGGTATATAGTAGCCGCACGATGAGCGGTTTTCCCTTTCTACTTCTCGCCTTGCTTGCAGCTGCGATTACCGCATTTGCAGCAAGGCGTAACTATTTTACGCTCCCGCCCATCACTCCGAGCTACCAAATTCGCTTTCGGCAAACAGCTGGTGCTTTCTTGCTCTATGTTGTGGTCACCTTTCTCTATGTTCCGCTTATCTGGTGGATGGGGAAGAGTTCCTGGCACAATTTGATCTTCCTTTTACTTCTCTTCTGTGCTTTGGGTGTCTATCTTTTTATCATCAGAAGAGAGGCATTCTACGCCGTATTTTGGGGTGGTCATGATGCGACCTGGCACCGATTTTGGAAAGGGTGTGGTATGGGAGTTGTGACATGGTTTATTGCCTACCCATATGTTCTTCTTGTCAATGGACTGGTCAAATGGTGGATTCCCCCTGAAGAGGGAGAGCAGGTCGCTGTGAAGTTCCTGAAGGGAACAATGGGGCATCCCGTTTTGCTCATAGCAGCGCTTGTTTGTGTTGTGCTTATCGTGCCTTTTCTTGAGGAGACACTCTTTAGAGGGTTTTTGCAGTCTTGGCTAAGGAAGTTCTTTGGGAGGGGAGGGACGATTATTGTGACGGCGCTTATTTTTTCTGCTGTGCACTACGCACCAAATCAGAACAACATAGAGATCTTGACTTCGCTTTTTGTACTCTCGCTTTTCCTTGGATTTATCTATGAGAGAGAGCGCTCTCTTTTCGCTCCGATAGCTCTGCACACCACCTTTAATTTGGTGAGTGCTATCGTTATTCTAGTAAAGTAGCTGAGCCTCTAATACTTTTTTACTGCAACTGAGAACAATCTTGACAGCATTTGAAGTTAAGAAGAGCTGCCTCCTATATAGTCAAATCGGTTGAAAATTTTACAAATTCATACCATTTGACTTCACCAAAGATCGTGCTCGTTCTCATAGACCATAAATGGTCTAAGTCGAACTTTGCGTTTTTGACTATAGAGTCGAGCAGGCGCAGCTGCTCTGCCTCCCCTGAAAGGCATCGCGCCTTTGCCGTGATTGAATGAAAGGGCTATTCAACTACACTTCCTCTCGGACTTTGGAACATAGTCTATTCCCGCCCCCCCCCCCCCCCCCCCCCCCCCCCCCCCGCCCCCCCCGCCCCCCCCGGGGGCGGGGGCCCCTGGAACAAGGGGTAAAAAAAAACAGGCTAGGTTTGAAAACCTAGCCTGCTATAAAGAGTTTTTAGCTAAATCAGCTTAGAAGCGGATTTGGCCATTCACCGCAAATTCAAGCGATGAAGCGAAGCCGCCTTCAGCAGTCAAAGACATTTTCTCGCAATCTACTAGAGATACACCAACTGCATATCCCCAAGCCTTGATTGAGTTTAGGTCTTCAAGCTTTAGCTGAACAGGAATGCTCATGCCACCTGCAGTTGACTGCAAGAGTCTCGCATCACCCATGAATATCTTCGCGCTGTTCCAACGAATCGCTGCGTATGGAACAAGCATGTTGATTCTATGAGAAATACCGAGACCAATTTGCCAGTCGTAGTACTTCACGCGGAAGCAGTTCCCAAACGCTTGACGCGTTCTGAACGAAGGCGCAGAAGCGTTGCCGGTTACTAGGTCTCCACCCTGTAGTAGGTCGAAGAACTTCAAGTCAGGACGTGATTGTAGGTACTGGAATTCAGCACCGATGCTTGTGCATCCACACTCCCAAATTGTTCCACGTACACCGATACTCCAAGAGAAGTCAGTTGTGGTCCACATGTGGAAATCAGCAGCACCAGTTTGCACAACGGTGTTTGCTGGTGTTCCTGGAGTAATTGCTGACCAAATGCCTGCATCACCCCACATATCGATTTGGGTAGTTCCCAAAGTACCGAAGATATCAAAGCGATCCCAGAAGTTACCTGCAATGTAACCAGCATTAGTGGTTATACGTGTAACATCTACGTCACGCTTAGCAGAACAACCGGTGTTTGTTTCCATGTAACGGTTGAACTGGTAGTCGCCCCAAAAGCCGACTCTTAAGCTGAATGCATCGCACCAAGTTAGGCAAGGATCACACATGTCTCCACAGTGCCCCTCCCAAAAGATGCCGTCGCATAACAAGCTCGCTTCGCTAGGGTTGCCCACAGGCAGCGCATACGTGGCGCCGCATGAGAGAACCGCTAACATTGTCATGAAGAGTTTTTTCATACTCACCTCAAACAAGTTTCTGGTTTTTCGTAGGTCTATATAATCGTTCCTAGTGTCCACTCACTGCGCGCTTCGTATGTCTTAACGTCAAGTCTTCACAACTTCACCCGAGATACTTTGCGAACGCCCAAACAGCTACTCAGAAAGCATTTTCAAGCGCTTTTTGCCGCTGTGCATATGGGAGCACCAAGCCTATTGATCAGCAACATAGCAGAAACATTTGTTTACAGCAAATACTCACAACACAATTTTTATTCTCTAGAGAAAGATTATTTCATAAAACGCAAAAAGCGAGTCATTTGCGGGTGAAAAAAAAGTAGAAAAATGAAAGATAATAGAGATTATTCTAGTTAAGTACTATGAGCAAATTTTCTTCCAACCTAAGAAAAGAGTTTGTTCATACTATCTAGATGGTGTCGTGGAATTTTTTAAAGTTTTAGGCCGGGGGTTTTTTGGACAAATAGCCGTCGCCACAACCGCCGATGGGGGGTTGGTAAAGCCAAACCAGGGTGGCGCTTTAGCTACTGCTCACTCGATTGCGCATTTTGCCTAGAAAATCTCTCGCCTCACAAGGAGAAAATTTGACGACACCATCTAGAATTCTTTCGAATGGGTTAGGGATACGAGGGTCAACCTCGCAGAAAAATCATTTGGTGACACGCCCTAATCATTCCTATATACTAGTGTCCATGGTTAAAACTTTTTATCCAATTGAGTCTTTTGGTGCGAGTGATATTGGCCTTGTACGGAAGCAAAATCAAGATGTGTGGAGTGCCCATCCTGAAGAGGGGATATATTTAATTGCCGATGGGATGGGAGGGCATAGAGCTGGGGAGGTGGCAGCTGAAATGGCTGTAAACCGCTTCTTTGAAGTGGCGCTAGAGGACTTAGATTGTGCTGAGGTGATGGCTGAGGTAAATCGCACCATAAATGAGGCGGGGAATAGCAATCCCGCATGGAAGGGGATGGGAACTACTCTGACGGCACTTGTCTTTAAGGATAGAGAGGTTATAGTGGCGCATGTAGGGGATAGTCGCGCCTATCGACTTCGCAGGCGGCAATTGACACAGCTCACAGAAGACCATACTGTATACAATAAGGTGAAGTCTGCAGAGTCAGCGATGATGAAGCATGTGCTCACGCGTGCTGTAGGCACACAGCCACAGGTAAAGCCGCAGATTCAAAATTTTGAGGTTGAGCCGCACGACTGTTATTTCCTTTGCACAGATGGTTTAGCAAACTATATCTCTGATGATAAACTTGCTTCTCTACTTGCTGAAGAGGGGGAAATGGAAGTAAAGTGCGCAGAGTTAATCGAGATGGCAAAGGCTAAGGGGGGAAGCGATAATATTACGTTGGTCATTCTTGAGGTGGGGGGATGATTTACTTAGACAACAATGCAACGACCCTTCTTGACCCACGGGTTGAAGAGGCAATGCGTTCTGCGCCATTTGGCAATCCCTCAAGTCCACACCGCTTTGGGCAAAAAGCAAGGCGCGCGCTTATTGAAGCAAAGCACGTACTACTAAATCGACTTGCTCCAGGACGAGAGATTGTTTTCACGTCGGGTGGAAGTGAGGCCATTGCTATGGCGATCCAAAGTTGTGAGGGGCGCATTGTGACAACCTCGTTGGAGCACGCAGCAGTACTTGAGGCGTGCAAAAACAAGGAGGTCACTTTTCTTGAGAATCTCTCGCAAGAAAAGCTGCCAGTGGATACTAAGCTCATTGTACTCTCTGCTGCGAATAACGAAACAGGTGTAAAAAACGACATTGAAGCGGCAGCACGTTTCGGCATTCCTCTTTTGGTCGACGGTGTTGCCTTTTTGGGGAAAGAGGAGTGGAAGATGCCAGAGGGTATCTGTGCTGTTGCTTTTAGTGCGCACAAAATACACGGTCCTAAAGGTGTGGGGTGTCTCATCTATGATGCGAAGTTTCCGCTCAAGCCGCTTGTTTATGGCGCACAACAAAGAGGTTTACGTGGGGGAACTGAAAATGTTGCCGGAATTGTTGGGTTCGCCAAAGCGGTGGAGTGTATCGATTACTCTCATATTAGAGAGCTACGCGACTACTTTGAATCTGAGCTAGAGGCATGCTTTGATGTTGTGATTCACGGGAAAGGGCTGCCTCGTGTCTGTAACACATCGAGTGTCGCCTTTGTGGGGGAAGATGCTGAGATGCTCCTGATGCAGCTCGATCTTGCAGGTGTTGCAGTTTCATTTGGTGCGGCGTGTTCCTCGGGAAGCTTGCAGCTCTCGCACGTCTTACGAAATATGGGAGTACCGGTTGATTTGATCCGCTCTTCGCTTCGCTTTTCCCTCTCAAGGATGACTACAAAAGAGGAGTTAGACGCTTGCTTGAATCAGCTTTCTAAGCTTTTGACGCCTACTGATTTCACTCCGAGTAAGTTGGTTTCTTCTGCTGTAAGCTCAAACTGATCCACAATGATACTATCACCCGGCTCTGGTGGGTGGTCAAGTCTGGTCATAACGAGCTGTGCTAACGTCTCTACGCCATGTAAGGGCAGTTGTGCCTGGTATTCCTTATTGAATTCACGAATGCGCTTGTTACCTTGGAATGTACGTTCAATGAGCGGCGGTTTGGTTGAACGCCGTTTTTTCCGTAGCGGCTTCATTTCACCAACAATTTCAGCCAAGATTGCATCGAGCGTGAGGATGCCTACGGCTGAGCCTGCCTTATCCACAACAATTGCGACACTTTCTTTATTACGCCTGAACTGATGCAAAATCGGCATGAGCTTTGTTGTGGTTGTGATAAACCAAGGAGTCTTGGCACGACTCCGAATCAGAATATCATCGTTGCAGTGGAGAAAGTCACGAGGATAAACGATGCCCACAATATTCGACTTTCTTTTCTCAAAAAGAGGGATGCATGACTCTAGCTTCACATTCTTTTTCAGGTCAGCAACCGTGCTGTTTGCTGCAATGAGGTTAGTGTTGCGTAGCAGCTGCATCGCTTGGTGCGCTGTCTTCTTTCTCAGAGAAAAAATGTTGCTCATTACAAGATTGAATTCATCGCCCTCTTCCTCACGTGTTTCTAAAACTTTTTGCAACTCATCGCGTGACAAGAAGACATCAAAGCCCTCGTCTTGTTTTCCAAGAAGACGATAGACAAAACGGGTGAGCACGCCGATGCAGTAAATAGCAGGTGTGAAAAGGCGGTAGGTGAAATAGATGAAGGGAACGCCAAGCATGATTACATGCTCGCTTGAGCGGCGTGCAGCAAAGAGGGGAGCGAGCTCAGCAAAAATCACAACTAGAAAGATTTGGGTAAAGGGCGCAATATCAGGGTCAAAGTTGAGCGAATTATAGAATTCACGAGAACTCTGTGAACCCACCTGAAGGGCAATATTTACAGCGAGCATGATTGTTCCAAAAAGGCGCGAAGGCTTTTGAAGCAGGTATTGAAGCCAAAGCGCGCGCTTGACTCCTTGACTTGCTAAATAGGCTAGGCGCACACGGTTCATTGAAACAGCGGCCATCTCCATCATGGAATAGCATGCCTGCATAAAAATGCATCCGAGGGTAATAAGAAGCCACATCAGCGTATTATTCATGTTTCACCCTCTTAATATAGAGTGTGCGCACTCTGTTAGGGCTGGCGGAGAGAACGTGAAAAAGAAAATTCTTCCACTGATAATGCGTTCCTGTTTTAGGGATGCCTCCTAATTGCTCTGTAAGCCATCCCCCCACAGTCGCCATGTTGTTCTTAGAGGGGAGCTCTGTCTCAAACACTTTAGCAAAATGGGAGAGCTCCCACCGCCCGCTTGAAATCACGGTATCTTTACTTGACTGCGTATAGAGTGGCTTTGCGTCGCGTGGATCAGCGATATCGCCCACCACTATCTCCATCAAATCCTCTTTTGTGATGACACCTGAAATTGAGCCATACTCATCCACGACTACAGCAAACACCTCACCCGTTTGATGAAACTGACGCAGTAAGGTCCTT
Organism: Chlamydiales bacterium; assembly: GCA_024233495.1. GTDB lineage: Bacteria > Chlamydiota > Chlamydiia > Chlamydiales > JAAKFR01 > JACKPM01. Next base: position 202,813 of record JACKPM010000004.1, on the reverse strand, counting down.
GCAGATAGTGATTCAGGGACATAGAACGGTTTTTGCAAAATCGCAGTAAGATCGCTGCCGTCCAAAAAGAGCTCACGCGCAACGCAAATTCCAAGAAGGTTCTGCAGATCACCTTTATAAACAAGAATGCGTGCGCATTTTTTCTCGACAAATAGCTCAACGAGTTTTTCAATGGGATCATCTAGATTAAAGGCTATAATTTCAGAGCGGGGGTGCATTTTCTCTTTGATCGTGTGAGTACTAAGGCTTAAGAAACCTTGCACAAGTTGCGCTTCATCATGATTGAGGAGACCGCTTTTCTCTGAGGTCTGCAAAACATATTGAATTTCTTTGCTTGAGAGCGGTTGATCTTTTTTAAGAAAGAAAAAAAGTGTATTCGAGATGTGGGTTGTAATAAAGGTGATAAAGCGGCGCACTGGGCCAAGAAGGCGCTGGATCCACTCTACAACAGGAGCCACCATGCGCGCGATTTTAGCATTAAACGCAATAGCAATTGTTTTGGGGAGGATCTCTCCAAAAATCAAAATGATGCCGAGCGGGACAGCAACCTTAATCACCCATGAAGAGAGGGGACCAAAGAGGCTAGCGGTGGTGTTTTGGATCAAAATGTTCGCGCAAATATCGCAAAAGAGGAGAGTGACCAAAAGGTCGCGAGGGCGGGCCAGGAGGCGGGGAATACGTGGACACTTCTCAAGACGCACTTCACTTGTAGTTAGAGAAAAAAGCGCAATCAATGAGGAAGCAAAAAAGCCAGACAAGAGAACGAGTGCGGCGAGAAAGAGGAGCATCATTGGCATCATTGGAAGAGCACCTTTGTTTGCTTTTCTCCACAAAGACCGAGCTTCTCTTTGAGCACTATCTCAATCCATGCTGGGTCATCTTGGCTGCTTTTGCGCAGCTGCAAATCTTCGAGATGGTCGAGAGCCTCTTGCTTTTGCACAAGAAGTGTCTCTCTCTTCTGAATAAGAGTGCGCTCCTCACGGTTCCGTTTATTGATTGCTTGATCGTAGATAAAGAAGAGGGTGAGCAAAAAGAGAATCACCCACCATGAAGAGACGATCACAGAATCAAAAAGGCGTGAGCGGCTGCTTGTCATACCGTTGGAACAGTAATACCCCGCTGCTTTTGGTACTTTCCTTTTCTGTCAGCGTAGGAAGTGATGCACTCGTGTGCAGCTTCAAAGAAGAGCACTTGTGCAATCCCCTCATTCGCGTACACCTTTGCAGGGAGTGGAGTAGTGTTTGAAATCTCAATTGTTACATGTCCTTCCCACTCAGGTTCAAAAGGGGTGACGTTTACAATAATACCGCAACGAGCGTAGGTGGATTTGCCGAGGCAAATAGTCAAAATATTGCGCGGTATACGGAAATATTCAACTGTGCGCGCAAGTGCAAATGAGTTAGGGGGAATAATGCACGAGTCGGCAACAATGTCGACAAACGAATCTTCTGTGAAGTTTTTTGGGTCTACAATGGAGTTGTAGACATTTGTAAAGACCTTGAACTCATTTGCAATGCGTACATCATAGCCATAGCTTGACAACCCGTAGCTGACACCCTTTTCACCAGCAGCATTCGTGCGCACCTGCTCTTTTTCAAACGGTTCAATCATCCCCTCTTCGAGAGCCATGCGTTCAATCCACCCGTCTTCTTTGATCGACATCTTCACTCCATTGCTATTTATACAAGAGTTCGATTATCCTATTTCCTATGGCAGAGCACAAGGAAAATTTCGTGGAGTCCACTTTTGGAAAAGAGGATCCCTCTTTTGAAGTGCCGCTTCGCCCCCAAACACTCTTTGATTTCCTTGGGCAAGAAGAGGTAAAAGAGCGCCTTCATGTAATGATTGAAGCAGCAAAGCAGCGTAGAGAGCCTCTGGGACACTGCCTTCTTTCTGGCCCTCCTGGTCTGGGGAAAACAACGCTCGCCAACATCATTGCAAAGAGCATGAACCGCTCAATCGTGATCACTTCTGGCCCCATGCTTGAGAAGCCTGCTGATTTGGCAGGAATTTTGACCAATTTGCAGGAGGGGGACATCCTCTTCATTGATGAAATTCATCGCCTCAATCGCGTGTTGGAAGAGTATCTTTATCCAGCGATGGAAGATTTCACCCTTGATTTGATGATTGATAGCGGTCCTAATGCACGCTCTTGCCAGGTGAAGCTCAACCGTTTTACTCTTGTGGGGGCAACGACGCGTAGCGGACTTCTCACAGCGCCTATGCGCTCCCGCTTTGAGCTGTCGTGCCGCTTGGATTACTACACTCCCCCTATTTTGCAAAAAATCTTGATGCGCTCAGGAAAGATTTTGCAGATGGACCTGCAAGAGTGTGCTGCTCTTGAAGTAGCGGGACGTTCACGTGGTACTCCACGCATTGCCAATAACTTACTAAAGTGGGTGCGCGACTATGCACAGGTAAAAAATGTGAGAGTTGTGGATGAGAAAATTGCCTCAGCAGCTCTTCAAATGCTGGCGATTGATGAGAAAGGACTTGATGAGGTCGACAAAAAAATTTTAAACGTTATTATCGAGCATTATGTAGGTGGTCCTGTGGGCGTCAACACGCTTGCAGTTGCCATAGGAGAGGAGAGTCAGACGATTGAGGAGGTGTACGAGCCTTTCTTGATCACGCAAGGCTTTCTGCAGCGGACGCCCCGTGGGCGTGTAGCTACTCCTCTTGCATATGCGCACTTAGGAAAAAAACCAAAAGAGAACCTATTTTGAGGGAAAAGATGAGAATCGCCTGTTTGCTACTCACATTATTGACATTGCCGCTTGCGGCCACGCAAAAGATGCATGGTCCAGACTTTCACACGAGGAGTGAGCCAGTCGAAGGGCCCAGGATTCGTGTTCTTCTGGCGAAAGGGGTGAATTCAGCACTTTTAGAAGTGCGTGGCCCTTACCGTGTGATTCGGCGCGACACGCAAACTTTTTTGAGTGGCGGGCTTGTTGGGAAGCGCTATGTTGTGCATGGGTTACAAGACGGTCTGCGATGGGGAGAAGAATTCCCTGCGGTGAAGAATTTCACCATCATCCCTACTTCACGCGAGACGCAATTTTTTGTGAATGGCTTTCAGTATAGAGGGGCGATTACGGTGTGTCGCGATTCAAATGGGCAGCTCGTCTTTGTAAATGAAGCGTCTATCGAAGATTTCGTGAAGTCCGTGCTTGCAGTGAAGTATCAAACACCCATGAGCCGTGAGGCAGCTGCCGCGCTCGCGATTGTGGAGCGTACAAAAGCTTACTCGAGGGTTGTGGCAAACCAAGAGGCGCATCTTCTATGGGATGTCACAGCGCAAGAGAGTGGCTACTGTGGCTATGGTGTGACACATCAGCGCAACGGAGTGGATGAAGCTGTTGAGTGGACTCCCTTCATGGTAATGCAATCAAAAAAAGGCGTAGAGAGTCTAGTTGATCTGCGCCTTTCCTCTTCAAAGGCTGCAGAGCTTGCCAATATGGGGTGCGATGCACGCCGCATTTTGAGTGAGTGCTTCCCCGCAACACGTTTGGGGCTGACTGCAGATCCCGAAAAGTTTGCTGTTAGATAGTTTTTAGAAGAAGCGCTGAATGAGCTTCTATCGTATAGTGAGCCGCTTCCACAATGGGAGCGGCTTCTTCATTTACAATATCGCTTGGTGAAGTGAGGGCAGTGTTGACAAGCTGTTTCCATTTTCCTTGAGGAATCTCGATTTCGAGTGGCTTAAAGCAGGCATTGATCGCAATATAGAGTGCGTAGTTGTTGATTCTATCAGGAAGTGTAAAAGCAAGAAAGCGACTCGTGGGAGACCAGTCTGGCTGCCCAGGCTTCACACCATGCCACGTCACATCCCGTTTATGTAAAAAGTGAGCCCGTGTGAGCACAGGATGCGCTTTTCTTAGCTCAATCATCATTTTGAAAAACCGAGGAAAATCTCCCTCTGCTTTTTCCCACTGAAACCAATTGAGCGGGGAGTCATGGCTCCACGTATTGTTGTTTCCCCTTTTTGAGTGACCATACTCATCACCCATATGCACCATCGGCACACCCTGGGAAACCATCAAGGTGAAGTGAAAATTGCGCATCTGTCTTTGACGTAACAGAGAGATATTGGCATCTTCTGTCTCTCCTTCAACCCCACAATTCCAGCTATTGTTGTGCGAGTCACCATCTCGGTTTTCCTCTCCATTCTCTTCGTTGTGTTTCTCATTATAAGAAACGAGGTCTGCAAGCGTGAAACCGTCGTGGCAGGTGACAAAGTTGATGCTGTTGGTGGGCTGTCTTCCGTGGCCATAGAGATCTTCTGATCCAGCAATCCGTGTTGCAAAGGTGCCGATCTCGCCATCAGTACCTTTGATAAAGCGGCGAATTGAGTCGCGGTACTGCCCGTTCCATTCGGCCCATCTCTTTTTTCCAGGAAAATGCCCTACTTGGTAGAGCCCACCTGGATCCCACGGCTCTGCAATAAGCTTTGTGTCAGCCAAAATAGGATCATGAGAAATCGCGTCGATGAGAGGGGGATTTTTGATCGGCTTCCCATCAAAGCGGCGCGTCAAGATCGAGGCAAGGTCGAAACGGAAGCCATCTACATGCATTTCTTTTACCCAGTAGCATAGGCTTTCGCAGATGAAGTCACGCACAACGGAGTGGTTACAGTTAAATGTATTGCCACACCCAGAGAAGTTAAGGTATTCGGGGTTAAGCATATAGTATACAGAATTCGCTATCCCTCGAAACGAATAGGTAGGGCCCTCCTCATTTCCCTCAGCCGTGTGGTTATAGACCACATCCAAAATCACTTCGATACCCTCTTTGTGTAGCGCCTTCACCATAGTTTTGAAGTCGAGGATGGTGCCGTAAGTGGACATGGGCGAGAAAAAATTGATCGTCGAGTAGCCCCAATAATTGGTGAGCTGCTCTCCAGTTTTGGGGTTTTTATATAGGTTGTCCGTTGAAAAAGTAAAGATAGGTAAGAGTTCAATTGCATTGACTCCAAGAGACTTTAGATAGGGGATCTTTTCAATGATGCCTAAGAAGGTTTTGTTGAACCCTTTCACGTGCATTTCATAGATGATAAGGTCGCTATAGGGGATGCGCGGGTGTTTGTCATCCTCCCAATGGAAGGGCTTAAGTGGATTAACCTTTCCCTTAGTCATATTGGGCAAAAGGGGATCGACACTTTTGGCATACGGATCAAGGAGAATGAGTGAGTTGTCAAAGCGGTGACCATTGATGCGGGGGCCATCAATGCGGTAGCCATACGAATGGTCGTGTGGCAGATCATTGACAAAGATGTGCCACACATCTCCCGTGCGGTTAACTGAAGGGTCGAGGGAAATCTCTGTGTATGGTGTCTCTTGGTCGGGTTCAAAAAGCGCAAGAGAGACAGCAGTCGCATGTTGTGAAAAAAGGGCGAAGTTAACCCCCTTTACGTGCGCGCTTGCCCCGTAGGGCGAGGGAAAGCCTCTGCTGATATGTAAATTTTCTTTTTTTGCCATAGATAGGGGTTACCACTTAAGCTGCAACTTTGCAATAAAAACGTGCGCATAAATTATGGGGATGCTATAACCGTTCCTAAAATATTGGTTAAATAAAAGGATCTTGGCCATGTCAATTCAGAATGCAACAGAAAACTTGAGAGAGTTTGGTAAAGAGCTGGGCCTAGAAGGCTTGGTCTTTGATGAAAACAATACATGTATTTTGGGGATCGATGATGAGTTTTCGATGCACCTCACATACGAGCCAAACTCTGACCGTCTATATGTCTATTCTCCTCTTTTGGATGGGTTGCCTAAAGACGACCAAACAAAGCTAAAACTATATGAAAAGCTTCTAGAGGGGTCTATGCTTGGTGGCCAGATGGCTGGTGGTGGCGTTGGAGTCGCTGTTAAAGAAGAGCTGATTTTGATGCACTGCGTTATCGACATGGCGTATGCGGTCCCTTCTCTTCTTCGTGCTTTTGCTCCTCTCTATGTTGAGACTGTTGAGAAATGGCGCACCGTATGCCGCGACATCAGCGAAGGTAGAGAGCCTACTGTAGACACAATGCCTCAGGCTCCTTCTACTCATCATCAGCCTCCTCCAACACCAGGATCAGGCATCCGCGCCTAGACAGCTGTAAAGAGCAGCCCACTCATCATAGAGATCGAGGAACTCTCCATCGTAGAGCGCATGGTTCCATCTCTTTTTCGAGTGGTCAACAAGGGTTTCTAGAAATTGTGAGATTTCTAAAAAATGTGGTTCGTTTTTAAAGCGGGCCATTTTTTTTTGCACCTTTTCAGCTTCTGTGGCGGCTTGGTGGAGCATTTGGGCAAGCACGACTTTTGGGTGGCGGGCAAAGAGAAAGAGAATGCGCCTCCTTTTAGAGCGCAGTGCGGCTGCTCCTTTTTGCATGTAGCGGTTGAGAGGAGCAAGGAGGTGGCAAAGCTCCTCTTCTAATGTGGGTATATGAGGGGGCGCCTCTTCAAAGTGAGCATCGGCAAAAGCAAGAGCCCGCTTCTTTTCAACAAGCTCCTTTTCAAGCTCTGTGATTTGGAGAGCGAGGATATCAGCTTTCTTTTTGTTGTAGTCAAGTAGGCGAGCGCGTTCTTCACGGATGCTTTCGAGCTCTCCTTTTACCATATATAATGACTCAGCGATCTCTTCCCGATTTTTCTCTTTCATTTTTCTCCTTTAGCTATCATTATACACTAAGGTTAACTATATAGCGATTTCAGATTGGAATGATATGGATTTGCGCCCCTTTCTTTGTCACAGATTACACCCGTTCTCATTGATCATAAATGGTCAATGTTGAACTTCATGTTTCTTTTGACTTCGAAGTCTGGTATAAATCTCTACCATTTCAATCCGAAACCACTATAAAGAGGTATTTATGAATTTAGTTGAGGTTGCCGGTTTTCTCGGTGCAGATGCTGAAGAGCGTTTTACAAACACAGGCAAGAAGGTGATTTCCCTTCGTCTAGCGACAAAGGCGCGCTCAGGTGGAAAGGATGACACAATTTGGTGGAGAGTGAGCATCTGGGGCGATCGCTTTGACCGTATGCTCCCATACTTAAAGAAGGGAACAGCTCTTATTATTGTGGGGGAGATGTCGAAGCCAGAGGTCTATACTGGTAAGGATGGGCAGCAAGCGGTTTCACTCAACCTGAATGCAGAGATCATCAAGTTTAGTCCCTTTGGAAAGCCGGGCGAGCGCTCACAAGAGGAGCAGCCTGTGAAGATGCAAGAAGAGCTCATCACCTACGGTGCTGGACAAGAAGCAGGAGATGACTTGCCATTTTGATTACACTTACCCCCCAACTCAAGAGTCGACGAGAAGCAGAGCTGATTGTTTTTCCCTTTTGGGAGAATGCAAAGGCAGCAGCGAGCGAAGGAACGCTCAAAAAGTTCATGCAGCCCCCCATCTCTGCCAAGGATTTTCATGGAAAAAGGGGAGAGACTGCGATCGTCTATTTGAATGGGGAAAAAGAGAAGCGGTGTTTGCTTCTTGGTCTTGGGAAACATGAGAAGCTCAATGTTGAGGTGCTGCGTCAAGCCTACAGTGAAGTGCCGAAATTTTGTCAGAGAAAGGCGCTGGAAAAAATCAATGTAGTCGTACCCAATGTTGTCGATTTGCGCTATATCACACAACAAGAGATGATCGAGGGTGTGTGTGAAGGACTCCTTCTTCCTAACTATGTTTGGGAAGACTTGGCCACGCTAGATGAAGAAACTGTACTCCTAAAGAGTGTGCAACTCATCGGAGTTTTAGCAAAGGAGAAGAGTGAGACGCACAAATGGGAAGCTGTTGCGGAGGGCGTTCATTTTTGTCGTGATCTCATCAACGGAAATGCTGACGATGTCACTCCTCAGTTCTTAGCAGAGAGTGCACGCAAAATCGCAGCAAGCTTTCCGAGTGTAAGTGCAACTGTCTTTGACAAAAAGCGCATTTTGAAAGAAAAAATGGGGCTTTTAGAGGCGGTTTCTAGAGGGAGCGCAGTCGATCCAGCCTTCATTATTTTGAGCCACAAAGGAAATCCGCAATCAAAAGATCATACGGTGATTGTGGGGAAAGGTGTCACCTATGACACAGGGGGGCTGAATCTGAAACCAACAGGTTCAATGGAGACGATGCGCGATGATATGTCAGGTGCTGCAACAGCGCTGAGTACCGTTGCTGTAGCAGCCTCACTTGGCATGAAAGTGAACGTCACGGCTGTTGTTCCCACAACAGAAAATAGCATCGATGGCAAGAGTTTTAAACCGGGCGATGTTTATCCCTCTTACTTGGGGTCGACAGTGGAAATAGGCAATACCGATGCAGAGGGACGCCTTATTTTGGCCGATGCACTCGCCTATAGTGCAAAGAAGCTGAAACCAACGCGCATGATTGATTTGGCTACGCTGACAGGATCTGCTGTTGTCGCATTGGGACACGAACTCGCCGCTCTTTTCTGCAACGAAGAAAAATTGGCTAAAGCGCTGCTCGATGCTTCGGAAAAAACAGGGGAGCCCCTTTGGCGCATGCCTCTTTTTGCGCCCTACAAAGAGAAACTCAAATCAGACATCGCCGATATCAAAAATATTGGAGGGCGCCCAGCAGGCTCTGTGACCGCCGCTCTTTTCCTCGAACACTTCGTAGATAAAGTTGCGTGGGCACATATCGATATCGCAGGCCCTGCCTTCCAAAACAAAGAGGTCCGCTACTGGCCAAAGCATGGTGTTGGGTTTGGAGTACGCCTTCTCATTAATTTTCTTTTCGGACTTAAGTGATTGTAAATCAGCTCTATAACTATTTTCTCTCGTGCTCGAGAGGGAAAAAATAGAAAAAAAAGCTAAAGTGTCTCGTGTGGTTTGCCGATAGATCGAATAGGCAATGCTAAACACATATGGAGGCAAGCCATGCTAAGAGTCCAACGACGAAGAGCGTCTTCTTCTACTCGCCGCACTACCAAGCGCCGTGTTGCAAAGAAGAGCACTGCTAAGCGCACTGTTAAGCGCAAAGCAGCGCCTAAGCGCAGAGTGACTAAGCGTAAAGCTACCACTAAGAGTAAAGCAGCTCCAAAGCGCACTGTTAAGCGCAAGGCAGCTGTTAAGAAAGCAGCTCCAAAGCGCAGAGTTAAGCGCAAGGCAGCTGCTAAGAAAGTAGCTCCAAAGCGCACTGTTAAGCGCAAAACTGTAAGAAAAGCAGCTCATAAGCGTAAGTCAGCTGTACGACACAAAAAGAGCGCAGTTTCTTGTGCTTCTAACTCTTGCACAACTCACAGTCGTCGTCGCCGCATTGCAGCACGTCGAAGACCTGCACAAAGCTGGCGTCGAAATGTTTCTAGACACTACGGTCGACGCACTGTTTGCTAGTTGAGCCTCTCTTTTAAGAGTAGTGATATGGTAGTGGCAGCCCCCTATTTGGCGGGTTGCCACTTTTTTTATTCGCTTATCGCGCATAGCTTGCCTTCGTACTCGCAGATCTATAGTTTAGATGGTGTCATCAAATTTTCTCCTTTGTCAGCCGGATCTTTTCTGCCAAAATGCGCCCTTGCAACCTCAGAAGTAGCGCTTTGGCTACTCCCTTCGCTTTCGATTGCGCATTTTGTCTAGAAAATCTCTCGCCTCACAAAGGAGAAAATTTGACGACACCATCTATAGTTGGTGAAGATTTTGCTTACTGATTTACGGGCGCAAGGATAAAAATGGGGCTTGCCCTCTGTTTGCGCCTCCAGTACAATCGGGGGCTGTGATTGTCGACTCTGTTGCTCACTTTCGAAAAGCCCTTTTAAAAAAACCTACTTCCATCCTCATCGTAGGGAAAGAGGAGAAAGAGCAAGCCCTCTTTTGCCTTTCTCTAGAAAATGCAAAGCGTTTTAATAAAGAACTCTTTGATCCTAAGGTTTTTATAGAGGAATTTGAGAGTAGCTCCTTTTTGGCAAAGGAGCGGGTGATTGTTGTTGAGGAGTTAGAGAAGTTTAGCGCCTCAGCTTTGGAGTGCTTAGTGCATGCGTGTGAGCGCCCATGTCCTGGATGCCAGCTTGTTTTAGTTGGAGAGTCAGCTACACCTACTTTTATGAAGGGGGTGGAGCTGGTGCTGAAACTGGCGACAAAGCGGCCTTATGAGCGGGAGAATGATTTGGCAGCTGCTCTCGTAGCGCGCGCTAAAAGCGAGGGGGTAATGCTGACGCCTGATGTGGCGCACATTTGGGTAAAGAGCTTTGGAGCTGAGGCGGCTCTTTTAGAGCGGGAGCTCGATAAGATGCTTTGCTATGTGGGCTACCAGGGTGAGATCACACTCGCTTCTGTACGGGAGTTCTCGATCACGCTCCCTCACCTTACGCTGTGGCAGCTGGGAGACGCAATCTTTGCGCGGTCTAGGTCTGAAGCCTGGAAGGTGCTCCACACACTCTTAGAAGAGGGGGGCTCGATCTACCAAATTTTGTCCCACTTGCGTACACAGTTCGAGACGGGAATCCGTATTTTGGCGGCTAACAAGCGGGGTTCCCTCACGCAGGAATTTCCCTATCTTAAAGGGGGGCTTGTGCAGAAAAAAGTTTCGCTCTTAAGCTCCTTTGGTGTGCGCCGGTTGAAGCAAGGGCTCTGTCACCTATTTGACACAGAGCTACACGCAAAGAGCCAAAACATCTCTCCAGACTTACTTCTAGAGCCATTGCTGGTTAAGATAACTGCATAACCCTTTCAGCTACGGTATCGTGGAAAAGCTGCCCTTTTTTTGTGAGACATACGCGCCTTTCTTTTCGCTCTAGCCACCCCTCAGCAATGAGTGTTTCTACGTTTAGCTCTGTTTCAACACCTTTTATCAGACGCAATCCCACAGCAAGCATTTCGGCGTCACGCTCTTTTTGGGGCAAGCGTTCGTGAAAATCGTGTGTGTGTGGGTTGCGTACCCATTTGTTGAAGTGGGCAGTTGTGCGGAAGCGTGCATTATCCCAGTAGCTAAAGGCAGAGGGGCCGAGTCCTAAGAAGGGGCGCCCCGTCCAGTATCCCATATTGTGCTTGGATTTGTAGCTGGGTTTGGCAAAGGCCGAAAGCTCATAGCGCTCAAAAGAGCTGCACATGTTGATAGCGGTTTGTAGCATTTGAAGAGAGTCGTCTTGGGAGGGAAGTTGGAGGGTGTGCCGCCTCTTATAGAACGAGGTGTGAGGTTCGATGGTTAGATTGTATAGAGAGATGTGGTTGATTGGAAGGGCTAGTGCGCGCTCTAATGTGCTCTCCCATTGAGCTACACTTTGATTCGGCAGATCGTACATCAGGTCGATCGAGATGTTTTCTATAGGAGAGGTGCGAATTGCTTCTTCAGCCTCTTTAGCTGTATGCGTGCGACCTAGCTTTTGAAGAAGGATGTCATCGAATGACTGGATCCCTACACTGAGGCGGTTAATGCCTGAAGGGGCAATCATCGATTCAGGGTTGGCCTCAAGAGTAACTTCAGAAGCTGAGGGAAGCCAAGATAGAATTGTTGAAATGTTATCAGACCCAAGCAAAGAGGGAGTACCTCCACCAAAATAAATAGAAACGAGCTGATAATTTTCCAAAAGGCTCTTCTTTTGCTCCCATTCGCGGCGAAGAGCCTCCATATAGAGTTTTTGAAAACGCATTTGGTTGGGGATTACATAGAAGTGACAGTAGGCGCACTTCTTAGTACAAAAGGGGACGTGAATATAGAGGCTGGCTTCACCAGTCATTTGATTCGGGGTCAATAATACCGCCCCTTCTCCACCTATTGCGGTCGCTAAAGGGGTCGTCATCATCTTCTTGTGTGTCGTATTCTTCAGTCGTGCCACTGCCCTCATCGGCCGAAGTAGACTCTTCAGTCGTTTCAGAAGAGGTCTCTTGGTCTACTTCAAAGCCTCCTTCAGTGGTTTCATTCATCTCTATATCGGACATGCTGGGGGTGTCGGGATAGACGGTTTTTGAAGGGCCACGACGAGGAGCTGCAAATTCTTCCACCTCACCGCTCTCTTTAAGGAACTGCAGCCGCTCTTTCTCTTCGTCGATGCGCCCTTTGAGGTTATGAATCTCCTCTTTGTGCCGCTCAAGCTCTTTATTCGGGACGAGGCCTAGCTTCATCCACTGCTCGAGATCACCGAGCTCTGCTTCTAATTTTTTTAACCGCTCACTCTTCATTGTTGTGTCCATGCGCTATCTCTTCTATATTTGGAAGGGGAATTGTTACTCCATATGGTCCTTTATTTGCAATCCCTCTCTTTTTTTGTAAATGAAATAATTGAAATAAACAGCACCTCCAAAAATAGGTAGAGATAGAAGAATGTACTCCCTCCTTCTCCAAATCCATAACTATGTAATCCTGTGCCAAGTATATAGTTGACGCCATACCAAGTAAAGGAGATGGCAGCAAGGCCAATAATAGAGCCAACAGCAAGCCCTCTCTCTTTTACAACACCAAACTTGTAGGCGTGGATAATGATGAGATAGAGACCGCTTGAGATGAATGCCCATGATTCCTTGGGATCCCAGTCCCAAAAACGGCCCCAGCTGTTAAGCGCCCACATCCCCCCTAAGATGGTGCCGCAAATCAGGAGAGCAGTGCCCACATACATCGAGTTGACAAGTGTACGTGCCCACTGCTTCCCTCCTCGGATAAGAGCAATGTGCCCCATGATCCCTGCAAAGAAAAAGAGGCCATAACTTCCTACAACCATTAAAACATGGATGGTAAGCCAGTAGCTGGAATCCAAAACAGCTTGTACGTTCTCAAACTGCTGCTTGATAGGAAGAAAGAGAAGTAAGAGGGCGGCAACAACAGCTGCAGGTTTTTTATACCCAAAAATAAGGCCGCTTAGAGCTACAACCCATGGAACATAAAGAATTGTCTCCATCATATTAGAAACAGGAGGGCGAGCTAAGATGTAGGCACGGGTTAAAAGCAAAAGGGAGTGGAGACCAAATGCTGGATTAAAAAAGAAGGGCTTCCACAAAACAAGAAGGTAGAGTGCGATTGCAAGAAAAGTAAAAGGAGTGTGGTGTAGAAAGGATTCTAGTCGTAATTTAAACAAGGAGGGGTATTTAAGTGTGCGGTTGGCGCTTTTTAAATAGGGCTGCCCTACGATCTCTTTATAAGCATTCTCTAAAACAGAGGGGTCCATTTTTGCCTTTTCAATCACGCTTTGAGAATAGAGGGGGTTTGAGACTTCCTCCAGAGGTACCCAGGTATGGTTTTTCTGTGGCACGGTGATCACAGTTTCAGGTGGTAGAGTATCGAGGGGATGAATTCTTCCGCTAAAGAGGATGGGAATAAGTAGTAGTAGATTAAACATAGCGCTTTTTGATGAACAAACCTGCAATTCCAAACGCAAGGATGAGGGCGCCTGGGTAAGTAAAAATATACTTTCCTGGATCGCGATTCACCACAATCTGCGCCCTTGCCGCTCCGTTTTGGAAGGGAGTGTAGAGGTTTGCCATGTAAAAACGGTAGTGTTTTTTTGTCTCGTGGACGTGGTTCATGGAGATGGTGAGCTCTTGCCCATCCACTACAACATCGCTCTCATAGCTTAAAGGTTGCTCAGTTCCTGGATAGTTGATTTGCCGCGCTTGCCGTAGACGAAGGGTGTGTGGGAGTTTCTCTCTTCGACTAACAAAGCGTAGTAAATACCGCCCCTCAAGTGCAGGCCATTTCAGCTTGGAGCTGTAAGGGTCATAGATCAGAGGGATGACTTCGCTTTTTCCATCCTGTGTTAAAAGGAGGCGCAAAGCTGGTGTGCGCTCTTCTACCTTTCGAGGAGGAGGCTTTGCATAGACTTCCCGTCGAATAGGGGAGATGAGTTCAAGATCGGGAAATGTTTCAGGGATTTGCGAAAAGTAGCCGTACCCTCGGAACCCTTTGTCAAAAATCATGAGCGCATCTGTATCGAGGGGTGTGTGGTACCGCTCTCCCTTTTCATTTTGGGCAAGAAGGTGGCATTTTTTTTCGCGATCTTCGATAAAGGCAATGCCAACAGAGGGAAGGGTAACTTCATGCGGTGAGGCCTCTTTGATACCCCAAAGAGTGTAGTGTGGAGTTCTTAATGAGGGGCGCGCTTCATTATTTTGATAGGTAAAAAGGGGAAAGGGAGGAAGGCCTACAAGGTGAACAGCATTTTCATACACCCACCCAGCGAGATTTTCATGTGCATGAGGAGTCCAATCCAAGATGCACGCCTCTAGCCCTTCGAAAGGTGTTATGACTTCTCCTTTCTGTCCAAAGCGAAGGGGAATTTGAGCTGCGGTAACACGATCTTCCAAATAAAGGGCGTAGGTGTTGGGGCGAAAAAGAAAGGTTGTTTCCATCCCTTCACTCAGCCCAATTTGCCCTTGTGTTCCAAAGGTATTCTTTACAAAGGCGCCCAAAAGAAGAAGTAAAAGACCGAGGTGAGTAAGAAGAAAGGGGATGTGTTTTTTCTCAAAAGGCCACCTTCTTAAAGCAGCGATAAGAATGTTTAAAAAGAAGAGCCACAGGAGGATAGAGAAAACAGGGGAGTGGTAGGTCCAAGCGGCGGCAAAAAGATGGGAGTGGCTCCATGACTCTAAAAGAGTGCCGGCGACAACAAAGATTAACGTAAAGAGAATCAATAGGATGGCAAAGTGGACACCTCCTAAGAAATGAAAGAGGGTTTTCATAGCTTTGCTGGAATTGCTTGAAAGAGTTCAAGGTTGTCAGCAAAGAAGAGAATTTCATCTCTATGTTTCTCAATTTGCTCTGCAGGGCCTGTCGCCTTAATCGTGAAATCTGAGCGCATTTGGTGAAAGTAGGCGTTCTCTTCTTCAGTACGTCCCAAAAAGGCTAGCGCTTGATAAAGTTCGGGATCGAGTTGGTAGCTCCATGCTAAGGTTGTAGGAGTTTCGAAAAAAAGACCAGAAAAACCGTCATGCCGTACCTCTTCTACATGACCATCACGACTCTCTTGTGAGCGCCATCTCTCAACTTGAAGGGATGGGGGAATTCTCTGGGTAAGTGACTCTGTAGGGAATGTGTGTAATGTAACAGTCACGTCTTCCACCTCAAAAAGAGCGTTGGGACATGTAGTGTCACTCAAAGAGGTTTCTATTAGGTTACGTTGCCATCCAGCGGGTACCTTCACTTGATAAAGGGGGCGGCGCAAAATTTTTCCACTCTTCAAGACCTCTTCTCTTCCTTGAATAGGGTGGCGAGTAAATGGGGGGACCTTATCAGGACACTTTTTGCAAGCCGTTAGGCACAAGGCGAGTAGAATAAATGTTCTCATTGGTATCAATCCTGCTTATCTATGAGTGAACTCATAATATAGTGAAGGGAAATAAATTGGCATTCAGATCATTCTCCTATATGCAAATGGCAAATGCAAAAGAGATTGAGCAGATCTATGCGCAGTATTTGGTTGATCCCACGAATGTTGAGAGCTCGTGGCGCTATTTCTTTGAGGGAATGGAGTTTAGCCAGTCAGATGTAAGGCCACAAGGGGGCGATTTTCGGATCTTCCAGCTTGTGGAGGCATACCGCAAGTTTGGGCATTTAAAAGCGAGGGTGAATCCAATTGCACAAAGCAGCCCTGAGCCGCATGAGTTGAGTTTGCAAGCGCTTGGTTTCAAAGAGGAGGATTTGAAAAAGCCGTTTTCTACTTTTGGACTTTTACCAGAAAAAGAGGCGCCGCTAGTAAATATCATCACTGCTTTGGAAGATATTTACTGCGGCACGGTGAGTGTGGAGTACATGGGGTGTCACTATCCAGAGATGGAGCGGTGGATTCAAAAGCGTATAGAAAAGACGCGCTTTCGCCCCAATTTGACCATTGATCAGAAGAAGCTATTGTTAGAGCAGCTCAATCGAGCTGAGCTGATGGAGACCTTCATTCATACGAAGTATGTGGGACAAAAGCGTTTTTCCCTAGAAGGGGCTGAGACGCTCATTCCGGTTTTGGCCGATGTTATTGATGCATCTGGTGTGGATGAGGTGATCATGGGAATGGCGCATCGGGGGCGTCTCAACGTGCTCGCCAATATTTTACAAAAGTCGTACACAGCAATTTTTAGTGAATTCGAAGATATTTTGGATCCTAACTGGGCAGGTGGAGATGGCGATGTGAAATACCACAAAGGGTATTCCTCTGATATTGTCACGGCATCTGGGCGTCCCGTTCATATTAGTTTGACCTCTAATCCCAGTCACCTCGAATCAGTGAATACGGTTGCATTGGGTAAAACTTTTGCAAAAAAACAAATGTACAAAGAGCGCTCCCTTCTCCCGATCTTGATTCATGGTGACTCGAGTATTGCAGGGCAGGGGATCGTGTATGAATCTTTGCAGTTGATGGGGCTTCCAGGATATGGTGTAGGTGGCGCTATTCATGTAATTGTAAATAATCAGGTGGGTTTTACCACACTTCCGGCAGAGTACCGTTCTACGAAGCATAGTACAGACATTGCACTTGCCTTTTCATGCCCCGTCTTTCATGTGAATGCAGAGGATCCTGAGGCGTGCGCCTACGTGAGTCGGCTTGCAGCGGAAATTCGGCGAGAGTTTCATTGCGATGTCTTCATTGAGGTGAATGGGTATCGAAAATATGGACACAATGAGAGCGATGAGCCTGCCTTTACACAGCCAATCGAGTATCAAAACATTCGGAAGAAAAGGAGTATTCGGGAGTTATATCGAGAAAAGCTGCTCAATTCAGGGGAGCTAGAGCACGCATTTGCCAAGAGTGCAGAGAAAGAGTTCCAAGAGCAGCTTACCTATGAGCTAGAAGAATTCAAGGTAAAGCCGATGCATATTCCTGACCTTGCATTTGAGGGGGCATGGAAAGAGTACCGACATCCCAATCCGCAAGAACTTTTCGAGCCTGTTTCTACTGCTGTTGAGGAGAAAACATTGCGTTCGATTGTGCAAAAAGTGAGCGTCGTTCCAGAGGGGTTTGCTCTCCATAAAAAAGTAGCCAAGCTTGTAGAAGAGCGAGAGAAAAAAATGGATGGCGAGCTTGATTGGGCAAGTGGAGAGCAACTCGCTTTTGGCTCTCTCCTTCTTGAAGGAAAAAGCGTGCGCTTGTCCGGACAAGATTCTCAACGAGGTACCTTTACACAGCGGCATGCAGCCTGGATCGATCAAAACACAGGAAAAAAATACTTTCCTCTAGCACAACTTGGTGGTTTCACGGCCTACAACTCTCCTCTATCAGAGTTTGGAGTGCTAGGTTTTGAGTTTGGGTACAGCTTGGCCAATCCCAACTCCCTCACTCTTTGGGAAGCGCAATTTGGGGACTTTGCAAATGGAGCGCAGGTGATCATCGATCAATACATTTGCTGCTCAGCGAGCAAGTGGTCGCGTTATAGTGGACTTGTCCTTCTCCTTCCTCACGGCTATGAGGGGCAAGGATCGGAGCACAGTTCCGCGCGTCTTGAGCGCTTTTTACAGCTCTCTGCAAGAGGAAATTGGCAAATCGTCTATCCCTCCACCCCTGCCCAATATTTTCACCTCTTGCGTCGACAGATGAACAGACAGATTCGTATTCCTCTTGTTGTGATGACGCCAAAACAGCTTTTGCGCCACCCAAAATGTGTCAGTCCTTTGGAGCATTTCACTAAAGGCACATTTGAAGAGGTGCTAGAGGATCCTCTTCCTCTCACAAACTGCAAGCGCCTTCTGTTGTGTTCAGGAAAAGTGTACTACGATTTGATCGAGCACAGAAAGGAGGGCGTTGCCATTGTACGCATCGAGCAACTCTATCCGCTACATATTCAGAAGATGGAGCGCGCATTGAAAAAGTATAGCAAAGTAAAAGAGATCTTTTGGGTGCAAGAGGAACCGCAAAATATGGGAAGTTGGAGCTACATCGCTCCACTGCTCAACCAACTCACCTCAGTGCCTGTTGAATATGTGGGAAGAGCAGCTAGTTGCGCCCCTGCAACAGGATCTCCAAAGAGGCATAAGGCGGAGTTGCAACAAATCATGGAGATGGCATTCGGATGAAAGTAGAGATCAAAGTTCCTCCAATGGGCGAGTCGATCAGCGAAGCCATAATTGGTGCTTTTTTGAAACCTACAGGATCGGCTGTAAAAGATGGCGAAGAGATCATTGAAATCGAAACAGAGAAAGTGAATCAACCTCTCTATGCGCCCGCTTCTGGGGAAGTAAGCTGGAATGTTGCGCAAGGAGATACTGTGACTATTGGCGCTGTGATTGGAACAGTCGATACCGAAAAAGCGGGAGCTGCTCAAGAGGAAAAACCAGCGGCTATAGAAGAAGAGAAGTCAGCGCCTGCTGTTGCGGAAAAAACCGCTCCAGAAGCATTTAAACAAAAACCCGATCCAAAAACATCTGAGGGGGCAATTCGAAAAACAGCAGACGACTTTATTGCGAACTTAGAAAAGAAAGAAGAGGTTGTGGCACCCAAAGCTGTTTCAAAAGTTGAAGGAAAAGAGAGTCGCAAGAAAATGACGCGCATTCGCAAAGTGATTGCTAATCGCCTTGTCGATGCGTTGCATACAGCTGCCATGCTCACAACCTTCAACGAAGTCGATATGACTGCTGTGATGGCACTGCGAAAAAAATACAAAGAGAGATTCCACGAAAAGCATGGTGTAAAACTCGGCTTCATGTCCTTTTTTGTGAAGGGTGTCGTCGAAGCTCTTAAAGAGTTTCCTGCTTTTAACTCCTATATTGAGAAAGACGAAATTGTGGAGCGTCACTACTACGACATTGGTATAGCTGTAGGTACAGATCGTGGTCTTGTAGTACCTGTTGTGCGCAGCTGTGACACACTCGACTTTGCCCAAATTGAACACGAGATTGTTGCTTATGCGAAGCGTGCGCGGGAGGGGGGATTGCGCATAGATGACCTTGAGGGAGGGGGCTTCACCATCACCAATGGCGGCATCTATGGCTCTCTTCTATCCACTCCGATCCTCAATCCGCCGCAAGTGGGCATCCTCGGAATGCACGCTATTTTGAATCGCCCCGTTGCAGTGGGAGAGAGAGTGGAAATTCGTCCGATGATGTATCTCGCTTTGAGCTATGACCATCGTATTGTCGATGGAAAAGAGGCTGTGAGCTTCCTTGTAAAGTTAAAAGAAACTCTAGAAGATCCTGCGAGGTTACTCTTTTATGTTTGACCTTATCGTGATTGGAGCTGGTCCTGGAGGGTATGTCGCAGCGATTTGTGCGGCGCAAAAGGGAATGAAAGTGGCATGCATAGAAAAGGGGGAAACACTTGGTGGCACTTGCCTCAATGTGGGATGTATCCCTTCAAAGGCACTCTTGCACAGTTCAGAATATTATGCGCGCATCGCAAAAGAGGGCGAAGAGCATGGCATCATTGCTGAGAGTGTGCGTGCCGATCTCTCTCGGATGATGGAGCGCAAAAATGGTGTAGTGAAAGGGCTCACAGAAGGCATTGCTTTTCTCTTCAAAAAAAATAAAGTGGAGTGGATCAAGGGGTCAGCTGCTTTTGTTTCTCCAAAAGCTGTGAGTGTGGAGGGAAAAACACACGAAGCAAAAAATATTCTTATAGCAACTGGCTCTGAGCCGATTGCTCTTCCATTTCTTCCCTTTGATGAAAAGTATGTGGTAAGTTCCACAGGAGCTCTTGAGTTGAATAAAGTGCCAAAAAAACTGCTTATTGTTGGAGCTGGAGTAATTGGGTTAGAGCTAGGATCAGTATATCGCCGCCTTGGTAGTGCTGTTGAAGTTGTGGAGCTGCTCGACCGTGTGATTCCCCCTTTTGATGGAGCGCTTTCGAAGCAAGCTGAACAGATCTTCAAAAAGCAAGGAATGAAGTTTCATCTCTCCACAAAAGTGGTTTCAGGAAAAGTTGAAAGAGGGAAAGTTTCTCTTGAGCTTGAAAACGAAACGCTCAAAGGGGATGTTGCACTTATTTCAATTGGACGCAAGCCGTATACAAAAGATCTTGCACTTGATAAAGCAGGCATTTCTTTGAATGAAAAGGGGCAAATTCCTGTTGACAATGCATTCAGAACAGCAGCTCCTAGTGTTTATGCAATTGGGGATGTGATTGACGGTCCTATGCTCGCACACAAGGCAAGTGAAGAGGGGATAGCGGTTATCGATCATCTTACTGGAGAAACCTCACATCTCAATTATATCGCGATTCCCAATGTGATGTACACATGGCCTGAAGTGGCGGCTGTCGGAATGACAGAAGAAGAGGCGAAGGCGCACAATCTCTCACTCCTTGTGGGAACATTCTCTTTTCGTGCAAATCCTAGAGCGCGCTGCAGTGGTGATGCGGAGGGAATTGTAAAAGTCATCGGTGAAAAGAAAACGGGAAAGCTTTTAGGAATGCATATCATTGGTCCAAGTGCTTCAGAAATGATTGGTGAGGGGGTTCTGGCTCTTGAGAAGGGGCTGACGCTAAAAGAGCTTGCGCACGCTTCTCACGCACACCCTACTTGTTCAGAGGCCATCAAAGAGGCTTCCCTCGCAGCGCTTGGGAAGCCCCTTCATTCTTAGATATACGTTTCGTATTTCCGAAACGTATCGTATTTCTGACGCGTTTCGTCTTTCCGAAGCGTGTCGTCTTTCTGAGTCATTTCGTCTTCCCTAAGCGTTATCTGCCGCTCCTGCCGCCCTCGCCTCACAGGCTCAGGGGGTGGTTGGAAACGTTTGGTTGTTTTACGTTCCAGTGCTCTCACTTGGGGAGGTGACGAACCAGAGCGTTTCTCTGCGAACGCTTTTGCACCCTCCTCTAACTTATGAAAATCACCGACGCGAATTCGCTTTCTCCCACCACGTAGCACTTCGATTTTAAGACCACACTCACCAGCAGCCTGATCGATAGTAACTTCAAAGTTTTCGTTTAAATAGAGGGAAATTCCTTCTAGTGCTTCTCTTCTTCGCTCTTGCACTTGTGCTTTTGAGCAGCCTCTAAAGCAACAAAGAAAAACAGTGCTTATGCAGCCTAGAAGGGAAAAACCTTCTGGTGGCTCATTGGTGATTTCGCCATCTGCCTGATTGTATACCACGGTGTGGTTGTCTAATTGATTGTGCACCCCTCTTGAGCAACAACTCATCTGATTGCACGTCTCTGCGCAATTTAAGTTAAAATTGATCGTGGGGCATGTTGGTCCAGCCATCTTCTCCTCCTTGAGAAATTTTGGATATTACTACCTTTTTTGCGTTTGACTCAAAGACGAGTTGTAGCTTTCCTCTCTTTGCGCGAAAATCGATCATCCGCTCCACACCTTGAGGTGCATGAATTCCTTAAAAGGAATGGGTGTCATTGCCTCTTTGGTAATATGGTATAGCGTTGGTGTTTGTGTCCTTGGCGTCACTTGTAGCGCTACGTATCTGCCGCGCGACATCCTTCCTATTGCCAAAGTAAGAGGAAGGTTTGATTGCGATTCAATCTCCTGCATTGCCTCGATGTACCGCCCATCAATCCCCCAAATTTGGGAGATGATTTCGTGAGGAGTGCCAATACTGCAGCGCGGCACGATCGACTTTTTGACTAAGTTTTTCAAATCCGTGTTGTTGAGTACCAGGCGGTCGCTCATCCTTTTTGAAGGGATGAGCACTTTATGCGTCATCATCTCTTCTAGCTCTTGCTTTGTATACCAAAGAAATGGAGCTACATCAGGTGTTACCAAAAGCTGATCATTGATAAGGATGGCCTTTGGCCTTCCCAATCGCAGGATCAAAGCGTTAAGGCGGTAGATTAACGAGAGGGGAGTGATCGCTGTGAAGAGACTCTCTTCCACAGGTGTCTTAAATGCGTGCGAGAGCGCAATGAGCGCATCATTTTGAAAAGGGATTTCAAAACGCCCCCTTTGATGAATCTCCTCTTCAGAGATTTCACGGGTTTTGATGTGGCAGTAAGAGGTAAGGAAATCTCGAAACCTCGAACCAGCTACATAGTGTTGCATCTTTTCAATCTGCTCTAGAATCTGCTCTCCAATCTGCTTTTTAATCTTCTCTTCCATCTTCTCTTCAATCTTATTTTTAGTCTCCTGAGCAATATTTTTCTTTTGAGTCAACTCTTCAATCTTTTTTTTAGTTTCCTCATCATTTTTTTTCTTTTGAGTCAACTCTTCAATCTTCTCTTGAATCTTCTTTTGAGTCTCCTCAGCAATATTTTTCTTTTGAGTCAACTCTTCAATCTTCTCTTCAATCCTCTTTTGAGTTGTCTCATCAGTATTCTTTTGAATCGTTCCTTCATCCTTATTCTTACTGTATGACGCTTCTAAGATGCAGAGGTCTATAATAAGAATCTCTTGAGTTATCTCATCAATCTTCTTTTGAGTTTCCTCATCAATCTTCTCGCTGTATGACGCTTCTGAGATGCAGACGTTCACGAGATGAGCCACGGCCTCGAAGGTGCGCACGGGGCGGTAGCCTCCTTCAATTAAGGTGAAAGGCATGCAGACACCCCCTTGCCTTTCAAACCAAAAGCGTTTAGTAAGCTTTTCGTACAACACACCGAGAAAGTCATCTGGTGCGTCCTGGCATCCCTCTTTGAGATTGAGCATCAAGAGCTCTAAAAACTCGCTCTTGTTGGTTTTCTCTCCAAAATTAGCGTGATGCGCATGTGCAAAGTAGAGCAAAACCTGCTCAAGTGACTGGCACTTTAACTCCTTGATTCTGATGCTTAATTCATCCAAAGGGAGGAGTGCAGAGAACAATACATTAAGCAACATATCAAGCACATTTTCAGGGGAGAGGTAGAGAAAAAACTGCACTTCACTGCAATTGGACAGGGAAAAGAGTGCCGATAAGCATGCATGCCTCGCCGTTCTGTGCCCTTCAACCAAATGCTTTGCTTCTGAATGCACCAAAACAGCCGATCCCGATGCCAACATGCGGAAAATTTTTGGCTGCTCCAGTAGCGTTAAGATTTGATCCTTGTTTTTTACGTTCAAACTTTTGAGAAGGAATCGTATAGCTCCTTTTCGCGCATCTGTTGTGCATCCTTTAAAATCCATAGCAAGCCACGCCAAATTCTCTATTCCCTTATATTGACTTATAAATTGCGCAATATATGATTCGGGGACTTTTGTCATTGAGCTCGGATCATCTGCATACGCCTCCATCAGTCCAAGTTCAGCAAGCTTCTCCTCTGGTTTGAGGGTACCTCGAAGTACCTGCTTAACTTCTCTCTCCAATTGAGGATATCTCTTAATGATTTTTTTCCCCTCATGCTCTAAAGAGAGATACTCTAACATAGCTGCTCGAGCGGGGGGGGCGTACTCGATGGGGGGTGCCTCCCCACTAAAATGCACATGTCGCTTTTCTGAAGCGGCAGTGAATTCTAGTGGTTGTCGTCCATTAGAAAGCGGATCAACTGCCATTATCAACCTCCTTGTAATAATATGCGTCATCAAATCCAGGCATCTCTCTAAGCGCTGTGACAAGCGCCTCTTTTGTTTCAAAACTCCGCACACCCAAACGTATATCGACGAAACGGTAAGGGGGTACTAGCTGCGCATAAATGCAGTGCCCTTGTTCCTTATCGTATGAGTAGAAGAAAAGAGCAGATGACGCCTCCTCCGTAGGGCAAGCCTTTGGCATGAGCCTAGTGCTTTCTATGCCGAGTTCGCATAAAACTAGATGCCGAATTTGAATGCCCACCCATTTTCTTCGGTTTTCTTGAAGAAAATTAATGAGCTTTTGATCCGAAAGTGAGCGCGCCTCGCTAAAATGACGGATGAGGAAGAGAGAAGTGCCAAAGCAACTTCCTCTACGCGCTTTTTCGTAGATCTCCTTTTCAGCTTCATTTCCAGGATGCAGAACCACCTCTTCCTTGATAATGGGTTTCAAGAGAAAAGGGGCGCAATTTAACTCTTTGCAAAGTGTAACGAATTTCTCAGACGCAGTAGTCTTTCCTAGATTCCGCGTCTCAATCATGTGGAGAAGCATTTGCTTACGCAGCTCCACAGCCTCCAAATAATTTGACAGGCTCATTGTAACCTCCCTGTTTCGCCTAGAATCTTAAATTTTTTTTAACATTTCGTAAAGAAAAAATTTTGAAAGCTGAATATCAGAGAGTTATATTTAATGATGAGGCATTCTGCCCAACAGTTATAGTCAAATCGGTTGAAAATTTTACAAATTCATAGCAGATGGCAAAGCCAAAGTAAGCGCAAAGTTCGACTTAGACCATTTATGGTCTATGAGAACGAGCACGATCTTTGGTGAAGCCAAATGGCATGAATTTGTAAAATTTTCAACCGATTTGACTATAATTTGTAAGAGGAGAGATTTTTTAGAGAAAAGAGCAGCCACACGCTAGGTGGATAGACAAAACGCTACTTGCACATTTTGTTAGAAAAGAGCCTTTTTACAGATAAACTATTTGGCGATACGCTCTAGTAATTCTGAGAGTGGCCGCAGCCGCAAGAAGATTTCACATTTGGGTTGGAAATCTTGAAACCTGCGCCCTGTAATCCATCGACGTAGTCGATAACAGAGCCAAGAAGGCGTCCCACCATGCCGCGTTTGATGCAGATAGTGATCCCTTCAGATTCGAATGTCTCATCGTCTTCTTCTGCACGATCACAAAAGTCTAGGATGTATTGAAAGCCTCCACAGCCACCTGCAGAGTCGCCGAAACGGAGCATACACTCAGCGTGCCCCTCTTCCTTGGCAAAAAAACGGAATTTTTCCGCAGCTTTCGGGGTAAGAGTAATCGTTTCGAGGTCGATCTCTTCAGCCAAAATCTCATTGAGCTCGCGCAAGAGGCGTTCGATTTGTGTCTCGCCCATGCCGTGTCCCATCATGCCTGCCTCAAGCGTCTCCCACGTCGCTGCACTGCAGTTGCTGCAGTGAAGACCGGCGTTGGTCATCGCTTGAGCCAAACGTTGGCTCTTTGCAGGAAAGTTAGAAAAAATGTCTGCGATCGTCATTTGACGATGAATTTGCTCTTCCATCTTAAAACTCGATTTTTACACAGCCACCTTTCAGCTTACACTGGCAGGCGAGCCTTTCATTAGTCATTTCACCGAGGAAGTCTTCCTCTTCTTGAGTGAATTTAGAGAGATTCTCCATTCCTTCACTCACTTCAATCACACATGTGCCACAGACGCCCTCTGTGCATGCAAAAGGCACTCCAGCCTCTTCGCATACCTCAGCGATAGCTTCTCCATCAGCAACTTCGTGCTCTTCACCGTCAATAATTACTTTTCCCATATCGGAGTAGAGGGATTTGAACCCCCGACCCACTGCTCCCAAAGCAGTTGCGCTAGCCAAGCTGCGCTATACTCCGTCAGCAAACACGTTGTGCTTGCATAAGTCGAGAAATATACTCCCTCTCGACATTTTCTTACAATATCTATAAACACAAAAATATGGAAGAAAAGGAATTTGCCCCAACAAAGAAAAAACTGAAGAAGGCGCGCAAAGAGGGGAGGGTGATCCACTCGGCTGAATTGGCACTAGGCCTTCTTTTTACAGCCTTTTTTTGCATCCTATGGTTTGCGGGTCCTCTTTTATACCACCGCCTCAAAAATTTGATGCAGTTTGACTGCCTCAATGCGCAAGAGCCTGTTGCTGCTCTTTTTAAGGGCGTGCTCAGTGTGCTTACGCCCCTGCTTATTATAATGGTTGCTACATTTTGTCTTGCCTATCTTGTCCATTTCATGCAGATCGGCTTTTTCTTCTCTTTTCCTAAAAATGGGAAAAAGAATTTCCGCCTCTTTTTTCCCTTCCTCAAAACCGCCGTGCTCTCACTTGTACTCTACCTTTTTTTACAAACAACAAAGGTGCCTCACTTTACAACTATCGAGCAGCGGTTTGACTATCTCTTCTCTTCCCTTCTCCATTTGGGATTTTCTCTTTCACTCTCTCTGCTAGTTCTAGGAATTCTCGACTATGTGTTTCAAAGGTATCGCTTTTTCAAAGAGATGCGCATGACTAAGAACGAAATGCAAGAAGAGCAAAAGGAAGATTGATTTCAAACTGGTAAATAAATTATTGAAATGAGGTGATGAGAGGCATTCGTGAAAGACTACTTGCGTTAATGAATCATTCAGACGCCTTGCTTGCAGGGGGCGTCCTCTCACTCATTCTTCTTTTGATCATCCCTCTTCCTCCGCTCCTTTTAGATACGCTCCTTTGTCTTAATATCGTCTTTTCGGTCATGGTGCTTTTGTTGACGCTCTATGTAGAGAGTGCGATGGAATTTTCGAGCTTTCCCTCCCTACTTCTTTTTCTTACACTCTATCGCTTAGGGTTGAACATCGCTTCCACTCGCATGATTTTGACACACGGGGAGGGAGGGGACATCATCCAAACTTTTGGAAGCTTTGTCACGCAAAACAACACGCTTGTGGGCCTTATTCTCTTTGGGCTACTCACCGTGATTAACTTTATTGTAGTGACTAAAGGAGCGGGACGGGTAGCGGAGGTTGCCGCACGCTTCACTTTAGAAGCGCTTCCAGGGAAGCAATCTGCCATCGATGCCGAGCTGCAGTCGGGACTGCTTGACCAAACTGAGGCGCGCAAAGAGCGGGGCAAAGTGGGGCAAGAGGCAGAGTTTTATGGCGCTATGGATGGCGCAAGCAAGTTTGTGCGCGGAGATGCTATTGCTAGCATCATCATCACTCTTGTCAATGTAATAGGTGGTTTTGTAGTTGGTTTCTTTGTGAAAGAGTTTTCATGGAAGGAGTGTTGGACCACTTTCACCTGCCTCACAGTGGGCGATGGCCTTGTGAGTCAAATTCCGGCCCTTCTTGTTTCTATTGGCGCCGGCATTTTAGTGACACGCGCCTCTTCTGAGAGTTTGGGAAAAGCGCTCACCAAGCAGATGTTTAATCACCCCAAAGTACTCCTCTTCTCCGGCATCCTCGTGCTTCTTCTCAGTCTTGTTCCTGGCATGCCTCTTCTTGTGATGGTGCCTATGGGAAGTGCTCTTCTCTTCTACGCCATCTTGCTCTTGCGCAACGGGGGAGAGGTAAAGCAGAAAGTCTCTTCGCCGATCGAGATTTCACTTGGCGTCAACCTTGCTGGCAAGGGAGAGGAGCTGCACCAAGCGCTTCCTACTTTACGCAAAACGATCCTTAAAAACGTGGGCATCCACATTGGAAAGGTCACGATCACTGACAGCATGGAGATCTCTCCCAACTGTTACACACTTTCTTTACGGGGCATCAAAATTCATCAAGGGCGAGAGCGCGAGGTGGATGCCATCTTATCCCAGCTTGAAGAGGTTTTCGAGAGTCACGCACATGAACTCATCACGAGGCAAGATGTGGCACGCCTCATCGAAGAGGTGCGTCGCAATGATGCCGCTGCAGTGAATGAGCTCAAACTCAACCACGGTCAAGTGCTTTCAGTTGTACAGGCGCTGCTCAAAGAGCGCATCCCTATCACCGACTTTACTGCAATTCTCGAGCTTCTTGCTACGCCCACACCGCTTGAACTTCCCAAGATGATTGAGCGTGTGCGGGAAGGACTCGCCCACACGATCACAGATAAATTCTTCGGACAAGAGCGCACAGCCTGCGTGATCACTATCGATCCAAAAGTAGAAAAAATGCTCGATGTTTCCAATGCGCTTCGCCCTCGCACTATCGACAAAATCGCTGGAGCGATTGAAGAGCTCCTACAGGATCAAAAAGCCGTCGTGCTTACAGCTGCACGAGCACGTCCTCACTTGCGCACCATCATGGAAAAACGGCTTCCCAAACTCCCCATTCTTGCCTACAGTGAAGTGGACACTGACGTGCAGCTCGACACCATTGGCACAGTCTCCAATGAGGTGTTGCTATGAACCGGCAATACAACGTTGCAGAGCTTAAACGTCTCCTTCGAGAGCGCAAAGGGATCACCCGCTTCCTTACATCGAAAGGAGTGCTTCCAGAACTTGCCGAAAAAGTGACACTCGAATTCACGCAATCCGCACAAGAGATGGGTGCTCTTCCCACTATATTAGCGCGTTACATCCGCGTCACAGGGGAGCTTACCTTTGAAAAGCCACGTACACTCGCTCTTGTTGGCCCCACAGGTGTAGGGAAGTCCACTACCATCAGAAAACTTGCCGAACACTACAGAGCGCAAAACAAAAAAGTCGCGATTGGCACTGAAGAGTCCAAAGATGCTGACCTTACCATCCTTGACACGGAAGGGTGTAACTACTACCAAGAGAGCCGTGTTGATGCGCTCGGCGAATACCTAGCGGATTTTCCAAATGTGCAAATTCTACTCTGTCTCAGCGCTTCCACAAAAGAGGTCGACCTATACGGTGCGATTCACCAATTCTCTTCGCTCCAACCAGAAAGCCTCATCTTCACCAAACTCGACGAGACGCTCACCCTTGGAACCCTCCTCAACATCTGCGCCAAATCCAAACTCCCTATCCGCTACACCGCCCATGGTTATCCACTTCCCGGCATCTTAGAGGTGGCAAAACCCCACCAAATCATCCGGAAAATGCTCGCTGACCTCAATACTGAAGAGTTTCAAAAACTTCGCTATATATTGACGAAATAGTAGTATTTTAATAATATTTCCGCATGATTATTTTCTATTTGTTACTGTCTTTTGTTTTGGCGTGTGCGCATAGTTTTTTCTTTGCAGCCTCAACGATCCCCTCATTCCACCCGATGGTGCAAGTGTATCATCTCCCTGTGCAATTTGGAGTGGCGGCAATACTTGCGCTTCTTGCCTGGAAAAAACCTTTTGAAAAAGTATGTCAATGGACGCTAGGTGCTCTAGCGCTTCTCATCTTGCTCTTCGCCTTTTTCAAAAATCCCTTTCCTCTCTACTACACACTCAATGTGGCGCGCCTTCCTCTCTTTACAGTGCTCATCTGGGGGCTTGTGAATCAAAAGATGAAGAGCACGAAAGGTTACTTCTTGCTCGCCCTTATTTTGGGTCTTCCTGCCACTTTGGCTCTCCCTATTTTGGGGCTCTCATTGCCAAAAGAAATAGCCCTCATGCTTGGCGTCTCTTTTGTTGTGCTGGCGATGGTGATTGTCTCTTTTGCCTGCCGCTGCCAAACTTCCCAAGAGAGCGAATCGGGCGGACGTTTTCCCTATTTAAGCGCTGCACTTTTTCTAGGTGGCTGTCTCATGGTGAAAACGTTGATCAAAGTGCGCGGCCTTCCTCCGCTTCAGATTGGGGTGGGTACGCTTGTTCTCTCACTTGTTTGGGCTTTTCTCGGAACGTTTTTCTATATGAAGAGGGGATGGCGGTCAGCCGCTCTTTTTGGAGCGCTTGCCGTGCTCATGACCGGTTTTTTCCCCAAGATGTGGATGAGCCACGCTCTTTTGATGGCTACCTCATCGGCGCTCTTCTTCCCCCTCGTGCAGATTTTGTTTAGAGGTGTGGAGCTCAAAAAACGCTTTTTTGTGCAGGTGGTGACTCAGCTTCTTCTTTTACCGCTCTTCAAGATGCTTCCCTCTCTTGCGCAGCAAGGGTTGATTGTCAAGTTAGGTTCGCTCGCTGCAACTGCTCCGTACATACGTACTTTGGCTTTTGTTTGCCTCGGAGCTATCCTTGTAGCCGCTTATCGAGCTCGTCGAAGCGGCAGAGAAGTTGTTCAATCTGTGTCTCAATAAGAGCGATCGCCTCGCACGCCTCCGTCAGCTCTTGAGCTGAGAGCTCATTGCTTTCTATCAGCTGTGTGAGCTCGCGCGCCTTTTTCTCTAGCTCTTCGATCTTTCCTTCAATCCCCTCATACTCTTTCTTCTCTTTGTAAGAGAGGGTGTTTTTTTTCTGAGGTTGCCGCTCCTTTTTCTTGGGGCGCTCTTTTTTTGTTTGGTTTTGCTCCCACTGCGCGTAGTCGGCGTAGTGCTCTCCATCGGTGAGGGAGAGAAGGGTGTTGCATGTACGGTCGAGCATGCAGCGGTCGTGCGTGATCAGCACAACAGCTCCTGGAAACTCGAGAAGATTGCGCTCCAACGTCTCAAGCGTTGGGATGTCGAGGTCGTTGGTTGGCTCATCTAAGAGCAAAATATCTGCCGGCTGTAGCATCAGATGTGCGATGGCAATGCGCGCTCTTTCGCCGCCAGAGAGCTTCCCAATCGGCATGTCGAGCACATCGGGTGAGAAGAGAAAGCGTTGACACCACCCATTCACATGGATGCGCTGCCCATGATACTCCACAAAATCTCCATTGGGCGAGAGGGCGTCACGGAGTGTGATGGTATCGGGCAGCTTGGTGCGGTGCTGGTCGAAGTAGACAACCTTCAGCTCATCTGCCCTTTTGAGTGTGCCCACATCGGGCTGCAGCTCATCGGCAAGCAGACGCAGTAGTGTCGTCTTGCCGCACCCATTGGGCCCCATCAACCCCAACCGTGTGCCAGGCGAAAGGGTGAAGTCGATGTGCTCAAAAAGGTTCCACTTGGAGATGTTTTTGGCAACAAGGAGCTTACGCGTCTCCCGCTCACTCGCTACAAAGTCGATTCCAGCGCGCCTCTGTTGATTTCGTTTGCGCACATCGGCAAGATCGTCGAAAAGGGCGTTTGCCTGGTCAACTCGCGAGCGAGACTTTGTTGTGCGCGCCTGCGGCGTCGAGCGCATCCACTCCAGCTCTCGCCTCGCCTTCGAGGAGAGGGAGCGCTCCCTTTGCAGCTGTCCTTGCAAAAACGCCTCCTTCTTCTCCAAGAAGTTTTGGTAGGAGCCCTTGATCGCAAACAGCCCCTCCGGATAGACAGGGTCGATCTCAAGGATGCGGTTGGTGACATGACTCAAAAAGTAGCGGTCGTGACTCACCAAAAGATAGGTGGGCGCTTCATGCTTTAAAAAGCGTTCTAAGAAGAGCACACCCTCCAAATCAAGGTGGTTAGTGGGTTCATCTAAAAGGAGAAGATCGGGCTCATGCAGCATCTCCTGAGCGAGGCGTAAGCGCTTCTTCCACCCCCCAGACAAGAGAGCTGCACTCTGCTCCTCGCCAGTGAAGCCCAGTTTGCTCATCCACCGCTTCACCGCAAGCTCATCACCATGCTCCCTTAGAAGATCGTAGGGGTTCTTGTCGGGGAAATCGCAGCTCTGAGGAAGGTATCCCACCTTTAGCCCCCGTTTAGCTGAGAGTGTGCCCTCATCAGCTTCCTCCAGCCCCGCTAAAATCTTCATAAAAGTAGACTTTCCAGAGCCATTTTGCCCGATCAGTCCCACGCGGTCCCCACTCTCAATACTAAAGGAGAGGGCAGCAAATAGCCGTTTGGTTCCAAAAGATTTCGATAGAGAGAGCACAGAGAAAAGAAGCATAATAGCAACTATAAAAAAATAAAATGTTTAATACAATCTTTATAAATATAATTTATAATATTTTACATAGCTTAACTTGAAAGGGGGGTATATGAGTTCGGTAAATAATATTGTAGCTTCACCTCATTGGCGAGGGGAAAGAGATGAATTTGGTAGTGCGTCGAATTTATGGGGAGAGGATAGAGCACGCCCATTTTACTACCAGGTTAAGGCAGCTTATGCTGACCACTTTTTCGCAACGCGACTCCTAGAGAGAGAGCAAGGAAATAATTGTTATATGTTGCCGCCGAACCCGTCTCTTATGGATGACCCAAGTAAATCATTCCCTAGAGCACAGGTGATTTCTATAGTGTGTGGGATAGCGCTTTTTGCTTTGGTAGAAGCAGTTCTATGGGCGAAAATAGGAAAAAGCTTTTCCTCAATCTCTGAGGGTCATCTTGCATCGGCTATTTGCTTTCCATCTCTAATTCCTATTCTTACCGCTGTAGTATGGAGGTCTTTGGCAGAAATAAGACTACGAACTCGTGTTTCAGAGAGAGATTTTAAAGAAGTCGACCAACGTATTGTCCATAGATGGCTAGAATTGAATTCGAGCAAAAGTAGACTGAAGGAACCGTATGGACAGAAAGTTGAGATGGATTTTGAAAAAATTAAGGAGCAAATAGACGCTTAAAGATACAGGCTGCGACTTTAAATAAAGTTTAATGGAGAGAGTAGATGGTGTCGTCAAATTTTCTCCTTTGTGAGGCGAGAGATTTTCTAGGCAAAATGCGCAATCGAAAGCGAAGGGAGTAGCCAAAGCGTTACTTCGAGGTTGCGAGGGCGCATTTTGGCAGAAAAGATCCGGCTGACAAAGGAGAAAATTTGACGACACCATCTAGTAAATAGTCGAAAAGATTTTGATAGTTTGAGGAGGAGTGCAATAGATGATAAAAAATAATCTTTATAAGAATTTATAATTTTAAGCAAATAATTAAGAATACTCATGGAGGAGTAGGTGAAACTCGATAGATCTTACGATAACTATAGGTCATACAAAGGAACAGAAATCCCAGATTTTAAGGATGACGAGAGCGCGCGCTATAAGTGGCAGGGGATTGCTCTGATGATAGCGGCTGTTGTTGGAGGTATTGCGGGAACAGTGGTGCCTCTAAAGGTTTTAGACTATCACGGCTTTGGCCTTGTGGGCGGCGTTGCGGGCGGTCTTCTAGGATTCATGATAGGCGCTGTTCGGCACGAGAAGGGAACAAAACTGCAGATTTCTGAAAGGGATATCTTCAAAATTAATGCCAAGGAGTTCGATGATTGGCTTCAGAAGAATCAGAAATTCCAGCCTGGAACAGCTTCTTGGTTTGAGTGGGACTCTTGGACGAATTGGATTAAGGGAGAAGATTTGTAAAAATAATAGTTTAATTCTACAATAGAGGGGATGAAGCAAGAAGATGCGGTTGCCGATTTGTGGCGAAATTTCCTCTCGACAGGTAAGACGGAGTTTAGGGATGAGCTCATCGTCCACTACCTCTTTCTAGTCAAATATGTGGTGGGGCGCCTTGGCTCCACTCTCCCCACACACATCAAATTAGACGATCTCTATTCGAGTGGGGTCACAGGGCTCATGCGCGCTGTTGAGAAGTATGACAACCAGCGTGCTGCGAAGTTTGAGAGCTATGCGATCTTGCTCATCAAGGGAGCCATTATCGACGAGCTGCGTGAGCTCGACTGGATTCCAAGAAGCATTCATCAAAAGGCGAACGAAGTGAGCAATGCGCAGAGCGATTTGCAGCAGGAGCTTGGCCGCGCTCCCACAGATGAGGAGCTTTCTGAACATTTAGGGATGAGCGAGGAGGAGTTTGAGGATCTTTTGCTCCGCATCCGCCCTGCTGTCCTTTTGCCGCTCAATGCAGAGATTTCGACAGGTGGCGAAGATAGCACCACCCTTTCCGAGCGGATCGCGGACCAACGCGCAGAGACAGGCTTTGATGTGGCCCACAAGAGTGAGTTTTGCGCTATTCTAAAAGAGGCTATCCAAAACTTGCCTGATCAGGAGAGAGAGGTTTTAACCCTCTACTACTATGAAGAGATGATGTTAAAGGAGATTGGGAAAGTGATGGGGGTAAGCGAGTCTCGCGTCTCTCAGATCCATACAAAGGCGCTTTTAAAGCTGCGCCACCGCCTCCAAAGACAACTCGATTATGAAATGAGCATAGAGTAATGAAAGTTGCAGATTTTCCTTCCAATGAAGAAGAGCGCCAAGCGCTGCTAGAAGAATTGGAAATTCTTGATACGGAGGAAGATCCTCTATTTGATAATTTAGCAAAGATCGCCTCAGTGCTCTGTCAAACGCCAATTGCGATGATTTCCCTCCTGGATAAAGAGCGGCAGTGGTTCAAGTCCAAGGTGGGAATTGATGTTCGGGAGACGCCACGCGATGTCTCCTTTTGCTCTCACGCGATTTTGCAGAGCGATATTTTCTATGTCTCAGATTCTCAAAAGGATAAGCGTTTTCAGGACAATCCTCTTGTTCAGGGGCCCCCCAATGTGAAATTTTATGCGGGCTATCCTCTTGATATGGGAGAGGGGAACAGGGTGGGGACTCTCTGTGTTCTTGATGACCATCCTCGGGAGTTAACAGATGATCAGCTGACGGCTTTAAAAGGACTAGGAGAGCAGGTTGTGGCTCTGCTGAAACTGCGTCTTTCGATGCGGCAGCTTAAGAAGCAGCGAGAACGGGATCGAGGATTGATTCACCTCCTGAATCATGAGCTGCGCAATCCTCTTACTGCCATTTTAGGTTATCTCTCCATCTTGAAAGACGATCCACATGAGATTCACCGCGTAATCGATGCCTGTACACAAAACTCACGGCGTATGCTTAAAATTGTGGATGAATTTTTGCTCTATTCTCAGATTGAGGAGAAAAAACTAGAGCTCGTCAGAAAGGAGATGAGTCTTAATGCGTGTGTGAACGAGTCGCTCCACTTGATGGGGGGGATGTTGACTAGTCGGGAGATGAGTGTTGAGCTCTCTCTCGATGAGACACTGCCCAATGTAAGCCTTGATCGCACGCGCATTGTGCAAGTCATTGATAACTTCATCTCTAATGCGTATAAATATGCGCGAGATGGAAAGCGTCTTCTTATGACCTCATATCTGGAGGGGAATGCGGTGAAACTAGAAGTAAAAGACTTTGGCCCTGGAATTGCCCCCGAAAAAATGGATAAGCTCTTTGTCCCCTTTGCAGGGAGTAGTGGCTCCTCATCTTCTGGACTTGGCTTAAGCATCGCGAAGCAAATTGTCGAACTGCATGGTGGTGAGATTGGTGCGGATTCTCATAGAGGGCAAGGTACAACTTTTTGGTTTACGATACCCCTTTCTGAAGAGCATCTTTGATCCCAGCCTTAGTGGCTGCGCAAGCCATGATTGTGGCTAAAGAATTGATGGTATCCCTGGCAGCCTTTTCAACTGCATCCGATGGCGTAGGGTTGTAAATGTGTATTTTAAAGAAAGCGCTTGCTCTATATCCTGGCTGACCTTCAAAATAAGTAGGAGGTTCTTCATTAGTCTGTTTCCAGGTAGCGCCGCTTGCTATATCTTTATCTTTCTTTTCTCCTTTCGGAGCCACAAAAACAATTAGACGCTCTCCTTGAGTCTCTTGCAAGATATATTTTAATAAATATAGAGCCTCGAAACATGCTTGTGCAGCAACGTTAGACATGTGATGTGGGAGAGGAGGGGTTGGTCTTGCGTGTGGGTTCAATTTAAGGTTATCCATCTCATGCACTGTAGTATTTCCTTTTCGGTCATAGGTAACAATCACGTAGTGCATTTTGGCGAAATGTTGGATATCGTTCTTATCTTGGTTTCTAAAGTGCGCTTCAACTGCTCGCATAACATGCCTTTCAGGAAAGATGCAAATTGTCTTCGAGCATCTTGGTGCATGCGTCTGGCTGCAAGAAGGAGTTTTGCACAAGATTGCTTGGCATATGCAAGTGACAGGACTTAGAGCTCGTTGTGCACTTTTTTTACTGAAGTCAAAATGTATGTCTCCAGGTTTGTAACACCCTGCGCAACATGAATTAAAAAATGGAGGGGAAGTAGCCATGCGGTTGTACTTTTTAAGTTTTTGCAAAGATAGTATGCGCAAAGTAAATTTAGAGCAAGGTTCTATAGTGTTGCTTGTATTTTTTTTCTCGATCTCGATAGCAGAGAAGCCCTTCCTCTTCCCAAATATCTTTCCCCCAAGTGAGAAGGCGCACACACTTTCCTGTCTCAGGCGCTTCGATAAAGCGTTTATCGTCTACTTTCATGATGACGTGGGTGACTGGCTCCCCTAAATAGATGAGGTCTGCAGGCAGCAGCTTTTGGGTCTTTTTTGCAAAAGCGCATTGAGGGCCACTATCGCGCGGTATCTGCATCCCTTGAGCGCGGTAGACAAGGTTGATAAGGCCTGAGCAGTCGACGTTATGCCCCCGCCCTCCCCACAAGTAGGGGCGGTTGAGAAAGTGAAGAGCATCCGCAACAATCTGCTCGCGACTTGCCTTGCGTGGAATGGGGCGTCCAATCGGCTTGTCTAGATAGGTGCCAAAAAGAAAGCGTTTGTGTTCTGAGCAGACAACATGCGTCGCCTTGATCACCCTATCTGTATATTCAGATGCGTGAATCCAGCCGTGATAATCTTGTTCAATTGCGTAAACATAAAGCCATTCATTCTTTTGTTCGATGATCTCAACATGTTCTCCAAAAAGGAGTTGTGTCTCTCTTCTGTCATCATGTGAGAAGTTCTGAGGCAAGTGCTCGGGTGTTCTCCTCAAATCGGCAATAGGTACGGCAATACTCATGAAGTCTCCTTGCAGCTTCTTCTACAGTTTCTCTTTTAGCTAGAGCGCTAAAGCGGAGAAACCCCTTCCCGCTTGGGCCAAAGCCTGCTCCCGGCACGCCAAGCACTCCCGTTTTTTCTAGCACATCTTCAAAGGTTCTGTCTCCAAAAAAGGCCCAGATGTAAGGGGAGTTGTCCCCACCCACATGCGGCACTGAAAGCGCCTCTTTTAAAAGGCGTGCATTTTCCTGGTAGTAGGGAATGGCAGAAGGGGCATTCAGCGCTGCTAAACCGCCTGCTTGTGCAATATTAGAGGCAGCATTAAAAAAGGTGGAGATAATGCGGAGCCAGTCAGGATGAAGGGGGCGTCCATCTTCGTAGGTGAGTTTTTTCGGTATGACACTCCACCCAAGGCGCACCCCTGCAAAACCTGCGCTCTTCGAAAAGCTGCCCACCTCAATCGCCACCTCATCTGCGCCTTCTATCTCAAAAATGGAGCGGGGACGGTCGTCTTGAATGAAGTCTGCATAGGCTGAGTCATAGACAATAAGGGCTTTATGTTTTTTGGCGAAGTGCACAAGCCTTTCCAGCTCGTCGTGTGTGGCGGCGTAGCCTGTGGGGTTGTGTGGCGAGCAGAAGTAGAAGATGTCGGCTTTTTGCAATTCGGGGAAAAAACCGTTTTCAAATGTGCATGGCAGTTTAATCACCTTTTGCTGTCCCACAAGAGCGCTTGTGTCAATGTAGACGGGGTAGGCAGGATCTTGCACGGCGATTGTTACGTTGCGTCCAAAGAGGAGCTGCAAGCGGCCAAGATCGCACTTCGCTCCATCAGAAATGAAAACTTCATCAGGCTCAATGTTGTATTTTTTTGCGAGGGCGCGGCGCAGCTGAAGATCGCCTTGTCCACACCCATATCCTGTGTACTTATCGGTGGCAAGGGAGAGCGCCTTTTGCGCCATTGCTTCGACTACTTCTTGTGGGAGAGGATGAGTGGTATCACCGATCGAGAGGTTAAGTTCCCTCTCATACTCCTGCATCTTCTGGAAGAGGTAGTTCTTGGGTAGATTGTCGAAGTTTGGATTGCGTTTCATGGTAAATGACCTCACCGATGAGGACGCCGCCTCCAGCGCCTCCTCGCATTGTGTTGTGGGAAAGGGCGCTAAAGCGCCAATCAAGAAGGGGGCAGGGGCGTAGCCTTCCAATAGAGATTTGCATAGGGTCGAGATCATATCTCGGCTGTGGGCGGTCTTCTTGCTCAAAATAGCGAAAAAGCGGACGGGGAGCTGAAGGGAGATCAAGAGAGGGCGCCTCATTCCAAACCTTCAGGATTTCGTCTCGGGAAGGTTTTTTACGAAAAGAGACGGAGACATTAGCGAGATGGCCCTCTTGCACAAAGACGCGGTTGCAGTGAGCAGAGATAACGATGTCATTTCCCAGAATCTTGAGCGGCTCTTGTTCACACTTCTCCTCTTCCCCTTGAATATAAGGCACCACATTTTCAATGAAGGCGGGGTTGTTTCGATTTGCACCAGCGCCACTAATTGCTTGCAAAGTCGTAACATGCACCTTCTCTATGCCGAAGTGTTGATGCAAAAAACCAAGAGGAAGGACATATGACTGCAGCGAGCAGTTTGGTTTGGCAATCAAGCCAGTATGCCCTTTAAGCAAGTGCGCATTGAGCTCAGGAATCACGAGTGGAACTTTTGGATTGAGGCGGCAGTAAGAAGCGCTTGAGATTACGGTGTAGCCATGCTCAACGTAGTAGGGCTCCCACTTTTCCGCCACCTTGCCTGGAAGGGCAGAAAATAGGAGTGCGCAATCGGGAAGCGTGCCGAGTTGCTCACCATCACGCGACGCCACAAAGGTGAGCTCAAACCACGGGTGGTGTTTGAGCAGCTCCAAATACTTTTGGGCGATTTGGCCAGATCTACCTAAGAGTCCAACGCGCATAGGACCTTTTGTAGTCTTGTCTTGTCGC
This sequence comes from Chlamydiales bacterium, assembly GCA_024233495.1. Classification (GTDB taxonomy): domain Bacteria; phylum Chlamydiota; class Chlamydiia; order Chlamydiales; family JAAKFR01; genus JACKPM01. Next base: position 164,923 of record JACKPM010000004.1, on the reverse strand, counting down.
TAAAGGGGAGAAGAGGCATGCGGGGATCACCGGAGGGGAGTCCCATCAACTCCATCATCCCTTTATAGGGAATGGGGTTGCTCTCCCATGAGCCTGCTTTGAAAAGGGGAAGAAGCTTGAAGTGAATCTCACGCGCAGTCTCATAGTCTCCGTCAAGCGCGAGCTCGACAAGAGCATTCAGTTGCTCAGGCACCACGTTGCCGCCAGCCGCAATTGCGCCCTTTGCACCAAGTGCAATAAGTGGCAAGATCCAGGCGTCATCGCCAGCTAGGACGGGCACGCCTGTTGCAATCGTGGTAGGGGCTTGCAGGATGTTGCACTCCTTAATGCCAATCACCTTATCCTTCAAGCGGGCAATCGTCTCCGGTTCAATGTTTACGCTTGTCCGCCCAGGAATATTGTAGAGGATAATCGGCTTAGGGCTTTTTTCTGCTACCATAGAGAAGTGGCGGTAGAGCCCCTCCTGCGTTGGCTTGTTATAGGCAGGCGATGCAACTAAAAGCGCATCCGCCATCTCATAGTGCTGCACTTGTTCTAGGAGAGCCTCCGTGCTGCTATGGCTACAGCCAACAATCAGCGTCTGACCACTCTCTTTTGCAATCTCAAGAATGCGCGTCTTCTCATTTTCTGTGAGCGTCGGCGTTTCGCCTGTTGTGCCAAGCGCGACAATGCCTGCGCACACTTTTTGCCGCGCAATGTTTTGCTTTAACCCCTCCTCATCGAGCTTATTATCGCGAAAAGGCGTGATCAGCGGTGTGTAGAGACCTGAGCATATCATCGAGTGTGTACCATCCTCTTTTATCGGCTAGCCAGTGCGCTGCAGCAAGAGCTCCCTTTGCATAGCCATCGCGGTTTTTTGCCGCGTGCGTAATCGAAATCGTTTCCCATTCTACAGTGTGTTTAAAGCAAACCTCGTCGGTGCGCAACGCATCGAAGCGAATACCATACAGCTCTTCGATTTTTTTTGCAGTGCCAGAAGGTGCATCTGCTTTTGATTTGTGGTGCTGCTCGCTCCCTTTGGTCGGCAACCCAAAGAGCTTTTTTGCCTCTTCCAAAAGCAAAAAAAAGCGTGCGACATCGAGAGAAAAATTAGGGGAATAAAGAGCAGCGGAGCCATGACGCTCAACAGCTGCGCGCAATTTATTACTCTTCCATCCTGTTGTGCCAATCACATGCCGTTTTCCTCTTTCGGCCAATGCAACGCCATTTTGCTCAACTAACGCAGCGTTGGAAAAGTCGATATAGAGATCGGCAGAAAAATCTTTTATATAGTCGCGCGTGATTTCCACAATAGTGTCAGATGAAAATTTTTCCACTAACTTATTCATCTTTCCATAGCCGATCAGCCCAAGTTTCATGCAAAGGAGCGTATAGCCTTCTAAAAGGGGTGTCAATATATTCTTGGTTAAGGCATAGTCTAAAATGTTTTATGAGAGTTTATTCGCAATTACAGTTTGTTGGTAAGGGGATGAATGTTCAGCAGCCCTTTCCGCATGAGCGTCGAACTGCCGCTCAGAAGTTATTGGACTGGCGTGCCGCCATGCAGAAGACCGATAGCATCATCTCCTCTCCCTATGAATTGTTTCCCGACGGTGTCCTTATTCAGTCGTCTGAGATCATTTTGCGCGACGGCGCTGAGATGGTTGTTTTGGCGGTTGTGGAAAATGAACTGGTGATTGGGTATAACACTTTAAAATTAACTCCTGGCACAGCTCTTAACTGGTTCGACCAAGATACGCTGCCGCCTGCAGTTGTGCATCTTGTCTTAAGGCTACAAAATGAAAAGCCTTCTTCTATTTTCTGTTGATTTGCATGTTGCTAATAGTTAAAATCTTTGCGTAAAAACAAGAGGTTTAAATGGCGGCAATAGGTTTAGTCACTGGGTTCACGGAAGAGCAGTATGAAGAGGCGCGTAGAAAGTTAGAAGGTTGGCAAAAAGAGGCTGAGAGGGTGAACGTTATGATGGCAGGCGCATACTGGATGTTTCCTGAAAAAGCGGCTTATGTAATGAGCGGTATGCTCATCTTGCGTGGGGCTAAGGGTGAGTACGTAACGATCGATTTCGGAAATGGAACAAATTGCAAACAAAACGTTACAGATACCCATACACACATCGGAAAAAATAATTTAGGCTTTCCATGTGGCACTGTCCTTTGTGATGTGTCAAGAGCCGGTACTGGACCACAGATTCCTGCAGCCATCATTTCTCTTGTTTTGCAAGTTAAATAGCCTTGCCAGTTAATGGTAAAACTTTTAGATTGGCTGCATGAATACTAGGCAAGCAGCCATTGCAAGGATAGATCAACGGAAATCTGAGCCGTTTAAACAAGAGCGCCCTATCAATGAGCTTTTCGGAGAAAATTGTTTTGATGAGGCGGTTCAAAAAGAGTATTTGGAGTCCGAAGTTTTTGAGGCTCTTCGCTCCGGGAAAGAGCTCGACGCCCAAATTGCAGACAAAGTAGCAGCCAAGATGAAAGAGTGGGCAGTGAGTCGGGGGGCAACACACTTTTGTCACTGGTTTCAGCCACTCACCGACTTAACTGCTGAAAAGCACGATTCCCTTTTTGGGCGTTCCAAAGAGGGGGGCGCAATAGCCCGCTTTAACGGTGAGGTGCTTATTCGGGGTGAACCCGATGCAAGTAGCTTCCCCAATGGTGGTTTGCGCACGACCTTTGAAGCTCGTGGCTACACAGCTTGGGATGCAAGCAGTCCTGCTTTTATTTTCAACAACACTTTGATGATTCCCACGATGTTTCTGAGCTGGAAAGGAGAGGCTCTCGACAAGAAGACGCCTCTTATTCGCTCGATGGATGCGCTGGGGCGTGAAGCATTGCGCATTTTGCGCCTTTTTGGGGATAAAGAGACAGAGCGTGTCACGCCCACATTGGCAGGGGAGCAAGAGTTCTTCCTTATCGACAAAAACTTCTACCATTTGAGGCCCGATTTAATCACAACGGGCCGCACGCTTTTTGGAGCGCGTCCACCAAAGGGTCAAGAGTTAGAAGATCAGTACTTTGGCGTTATACCATCTCGCATTTTGAATGTGATGAGCGACATTGAGTATGAATTGATGCGTGTCGGGGTACCGGTGCAGACGCGTCACAACGAGGTAGCGCCAGCGCAGTATGAGATTGCTTTGAACTATCAAAGTGCGAACTTAGCCTCTGATCAGCACATGCTTTTGATGGAGCTTTTATGCAAGGTAGCGGATCGGCACGGCATGGCGTGCCTCTTGCATGAGAAGCCATTTGCAGGGATCAATGGTTCGGGCAAACACAGCAACTGGTCAATGGCAACCGATACGGGAAGAAACTTGCTGGAGCCAGGTGAGTCACCTCGTGATAACGCGCAGTTTTTGCTCTTTTGTGCTGCGGTAGTACAGGCAGTCTACAACCACGCTCCTATGTTGCGGTGTGCTGTGGCTTCTGCAAGCAATGACCACAGGCTAGGGATGCATGAGGCGCCTCCGGGGATTATTAGTGTCTTTTTAGGCTCAGAACTGGTGGATGTTTTTGAGCAGCTGATTCGGGGAGAGAAGCGGGGCAGTAAAGGAGGGGGCACGCTTCAAATTGGGGTGGCACATTTGCCACACATTTCGCGCCATTCAGGCGACCGCAACCGCACGAGTCCTTTTGCATTTACAGGTAATAAGTTTGAGTTCCGCGCAGTGGGATCAATGGCCAACCTTGGAAAGGCGAACACGGTATTGAACTCTGCAGTTGCACAAGCTCTCAAAGGATTTGCAGATCGTTTGGAGAAAGCGTGCGACTTTGAAGTTGAGTTGCAGAGCCTGTTGGGGCAAGCTGCAAGAGAATTTTGGCCTGTTGTTTTCGAAGGGGACAACTACAATGCTGAGTGGCATGAAGAGGCGCGCAAGCGTGGCCTGCCCAACGTGCTCGATACTGTGACGGCATCAGATGCCTATATGAAACCAGAAACTCAGGCTCTTTTTGAAGAGTTTGGCGTCTACTCAAAGAGTGAGCTTGAGGGGCGGCGGGAAATTATGTTGGAGAAGTATGTGACACATATCGGCATTGAGGCGCGCATGGCTTCAGATATGGTGCACACACAAATTTTTCCAGGTGTTCTCTCTTATGTATTGAGATTGGGCAAGGCACTGGAATATGCGCCCAAGGTGGACCACTCTCTTTTGCAGCAAATCGAAGAGCAGATGGATGGGTTAAAAGGGGCGCTTGAGCACCTTGATATGCTCATGCCGTACAGAAGTGAGGGCGATCTTTTAACACAGGCGTGCTTTGCCCGAGACGAGGTGATCCCTGCTCTTAATAGCTTACGCAGTTATGTCGACACGCTCGAGCTTCTCGTGGATGATAACTGTTGGCCGTTACCTAAGTATCATGAAATGCTTTTTATCCGATAGCTTCATCACAACATGTTGTTTGTAAGATAGCTTCGTCATGAAGCCGTCTTTGTGAGCTGGATCTTTTCCGCCAAAATGCACTCTCGAAATCTCCGAAGTAGCGCTTTGGCTACTCCCTTTGCTTTCGATTGCGCATTTTGCCTAGAAAATCTCTCGCCTCACAAAGGAGAAAATTTGACGACACCATCTAGAAAATCTCTCATCTCACAGAGAAGGTTTTGCAATGACACTATCTCGGCAAGGAGGCAAAATATAGTCAAGTCGGTTGAAAATTTTACAAATTCATGGCAGATGGCAAAGCCAAAGTAAGCGCGGAATTCGACTTAGACCATTTATGGTCTATGAGAACGAGCGCAATCTTTGGTGAAGCCAAATGGTATGAATTTGTAAAATTTTCAACCGATTTGACTATAAACATTGTTCCCAGAAGCTTTGATAATAGTTTCTTTTCGGAAGAGGGATCGCTGGTTGCACGGATAATGTGCCACAGCCTTCTCATCTTCTTTGTTTGCTCTTCATTCAGGTTATGCAAAATCAAGAAGCAGTCGCTATTGCGAGAGAATGCCCCACGTGTCCAGTTCGCTGAGCCATTCACGAGGGTGTGTTTGTCGATAACAAGAAATTTGTGGTGGAAGAGCTCATTTCCTCGGTTGATACGCACATTAACAGCGGAGTTTTGCAGCTCTGCAAGCGACTTTTTGCTTGCTCCTTGCGCTTGCGTGCGATCAAGCACCACTTCAACATTTACCCCTCTTTTAGCTGCGGCTATCACCGCCTCCGTGATTTGGGGGTGTGTCCAAGTGAACATGCCGACCTGAATAGAGATTTCAGCAGAGTGGATAAGCTCGAGGAGACGCTCTAGCCCCTCCTTATTCGATTCGGGAAGCGTCCAAAATTCAGCCATTTGTCCCCCAATAGTGAAGTGATGGTGCTGCTTATTGGCGAGGATGGTTTCAGCAAGCTCGGGGCTTACGCTACCTACAACAAGGTTGCTATGCATTTTAAGCGACTCGGTTGTGAAGTTAGCAGAGCCAATCCAGACGCTTTCTTTGTCGATAATTAAAATCTTCCTGTGCATTAGGCCGCGCATTTTAAGAGGGTTGGTCTCAACAGTTTGGCTGAGCTGCATGAAACCTTTTTGAGAAGTAGTGGGGTCATGGATTACTTTGACTTCAATTCCTTCGCTCTTTTTCTGCTCAAGAGCGCGGATAATGCGGCTGTCGGTGAGAGAGTAGATGATAAGGGTAACTGACTCTTTTGCTTCACCAATTGCTCTGATGAAAGTGCGCTGCAAGTTGTCATCCACTTGGTTGGCAAAAAGCTGGGGGGAGGAGCCTTCAGTAGGAAGGGTACAGTGCAGGCCATAAAAGCTGCTCCAAACAAGAAAGATGAGGCCGAAGAGGATTACAGCGATCCACTTCACTACTTTGTTATGCATATTTTTTATAACCTAGATGGTGTTGTCAAATTTTCTCCTTTATCAGCCGGATCTTTTCTGCCAAAATGCGGCCTCGCAACCTCGGAAGTAGCGCTTTGGCTGCTCCCTTCGCTTTTGATTGCGCATTTTGCCTAGAAAATCTCTCGCCTCACAAAGGAGAAAATTTGACGACACCATCTAGGTTGTATACGAAATCTCTTATAGATTGATCCCCCGCTCACTCTCTACAAAAGGCTTTGTATACAAAACGGGTTTAAAATAGAAGATTTCCTTCTTTTTCAATAGGAAAAGAGATAGAATGTTTGCTTCAATTATGGCTTCGGGAGTCTCTTTAGACAGAAAACGTAAATTTGACCAGGTGCACAGTGCACCAAAAGACTTTGTGCAGCGTGTAAAAACGCGTAGGCTTGCTGCTACTCCTAGCTTTCATGGAGATGAAAAGGCCGTGCGCCTTTTTAACGAAGCGTTTCAAACTCTCGAAGCAGTGACGCAGTGCCCCATTCTTCTAGGCAACATTCAGATGATGGTAGACTCTGGTTTAGGGTTTGCTGATATGATGGCGGAGATTGGTGCGCTTCACTACTTGCTAACTTGCACCGAAGTTGATCCAAAAACGTGTGAATCGTACTTCGAGCGCCTCCTTTCAGATGCAGAAAAAGCTATAAAGGAACTTTATAGAGAACATATCAATTGTGTAGGGGCAAATGCTGAGCGAGTTGCGTGTGGCCGTTACTCTTTAATCCGCTTGCTCTTCGTTGACTTAATGCTTCCTCCTAGTGTTGTCGGGATTTTTCATGCAGGCTTAGCAACAGTACGCAAGTTATTAGGTCCCAATATATTTACTGGAATTTTGAATGTGGAGCTTACCCACAGCATCCTCCATACTCTTGATCTTTTTGAAGAGGATGCCTCGTTTTTTGGTCGTCCAATTATTTTACATCCCTCTCTCTACTCGTTTTGCGCACTCGATCAAAAAAAGAGCGAGATAACAAATCACGATATGATGCAGTGGATATTGCAAATGCTTTTTTGTGACATTTTGCAGCAAGATTATGAACTGAACTGTTATGCAATTGTAGCGTTGAAGTTTGCGATTGCGCATGATCTGAAGAAGTTTTTAGGTATAGTGCGCGACTTTTTAGAAAAAGGGTACTACAAAATTGGAGATATAGAAATTGAAATCTTCCAGCTGATGCGTGAGAAGCTTGTACGAAAAAGTCGTCTTGAAGTAACAATCCAAGGCCCTATGGCAGAGCACTCAGTGTTTGCAAGGTGTTTCTCTCTGGCAAATGCCCCTTTTCCAATAATCCTAGAAGGGAGCTCACTCTCTACCCTCTTTAATAACACTCCTGTTGCTGCACACTACTACTGTTCCTATTTTGAAAATCTTTTACAGCGGATGGTGCTTGAGTACTTTCACCTTGTGGGGGTAAATGGGATAAGTCATCACCCTGCTGATTATGGGTTTGAGAAAAAGACTCTCCTTCACAATTTGGCCTCTCATTTATCTCCATCTTTTGACCAAACTCCATTGATATTTAGGATCCTGGGGAAAATTATTTGGCTTTGGGATTGTGGTATAGAGCGTGAGCAAGAAGAGTTTATGCTTGAAGGAATCACATTCTCAACTAGTGGAGTAGAAAGCTTGATTAAGAGGGGTCGTAGTATTCTTATCCTCTATCGTGGGAAAACAATTCGAGTGGCAACTCTCACGCAGTTTGTTAAGCTTCTGGGGGATTGTCTTACAGATGCTGCCATAGATGAACCTTCGTTTTTACCCGAAACTCTTGAATATGTCAAAAAAAGACTAGAATATGAGAAAATCAAGGAGATGCTCGCGAGCATTATTGCGCAAATTATTAAGCGTAAAATGCCCCAATTTCATGCTGGGCTGCTTCAAGAAAAAGATTTGTGTCTGCTGTGTCAGTCCGGTGGAAGGGTGAGTTCAATTTTTCGGGCGTGTGACATTGCCTATAGAGAAAAAATAGTGGAAGCTGAAAATCCTGATGAAATTGTGAAAAATGTACGCCCTTACGTTCAGGGTGATAGGGGGACTTGCGTCATATTTAGTAACATGAGCCATGTTATGACAATCCCTGGAGGACTCTCCCTAAATCAAGAGGTTCCTCATATAGAAGCTACTACTCTTTTTCTTGCTGCTGAGGTACCTGAGAATATTTCGAAAAATGTGATTCGATCACACTACTCTGAGCAGATTTCAAGGAGTAAATTAAAGAGCGTAAAAAGGTGGACGGTGCGCGACTTCTTCTATAAGTCTCAAGAAGTTTTTCAGCAAAATAAGAAGGTAAAAATTGTAGAAAAGATCGTAACAAGCATGCAAACAATGCCCTTAGAGAATCTTAAGCTTCTCGAAATCTGCGCTCTCCTTGGGGTGAATCCTTCTGTTGTGCAGCGGCAGGAAGTGCTCGAAATATTGAGAGAAAATGTGCTTTCCTATCGCCCCAATGTGTGGGCGTATGCTTTATCTTCAGCTTTTGCGCATGCAAAGATTGGGGTGTTTCATCCACACGATGTAGAAGTCGCTTTGCGTAAGGCACACACCCTTCCGGCAATTCACTTTTTAGCAAATGCTAATTGGACTGATGGGCGTAACCACACGCATTGGAGGTTGGAAGGAGCGGATGGCTTTGCAGTGCCGCAAATTTGGCAAACAGAGCTGCTTGGTAGGGAACCGGTTGCGAGCTCCTTTGAGTATTGCTCTCTACTACTTCCTCCATCATCCAAGATGGACGTTTCTCATTGAAATAAAAAGCAGTTTTGTCAACCCACGACGGCCATGAAAAAACTGCTCCTCCTCCTTCAGATTTAATTTTCAGTGGTCATATAGTCAAGTCAGTTGCTAATTTTACAAACCCATACCATTTGGCTTCACCAAAGATCGTGCTCGTTCTTATAGACCATAAATGGTCTAAGTCGAACTCTGTACTTACTTTGGCTTTGTCATCTGGCACGAATTTGTAAAATTTTCAACGAATTTGACTATACATGCGCTCAAAGGGAGGGGGCTACATCATGGAGTACGATGGCTGTTCTCTTGATAAGGATGCTAAATTCCTCAATCTCCAAAACAAAAATGCCTTAGATGGTGTCGTCAAATTTTCTCCTTTGTCAGCCGGATCTTTTCTGCCAAAATGCGCCCTCGCAACCTCGGAAGTAGCGCTTTGGCTACTCCCTTCGCTTTCGATTGCGCATTTTGCCTAGAAAATCTCTCGCCTCACAAAGGAGAAAATTTGACGACACCATCTAGAGTATGAGATCGCCTCTTCTTTTTTCTTTCTAGACAATCTCAATTTCAGATTGGAAGGGAGAAGGTGTGCTATGTCAACTGGCAAATCGTCTTTTAAAAGTGCAGCAGTTAATGGTAAGAGTCAAGGGCTCTTTCGCGAAGAATCTCTTCTTTTTCAATGGGAAAAGTGTTACATTTTGCCTCACAACTATGGCTTGTGATGTTTTTTTTTCAAGAAAACGGGAGAACAGCACTCCTCTAGAAGAGCTGGCTTTATGCGTAAAAACGCGCAGACTAGAAAGAGCTCCTGACTTTTTTGGAGATCCCAATCTTACACAAATGGTGCAAGAGGCTCTTCAGGCACTCAAGCGGGTGACGCAAAGCACAATTCTTCTAGGAAACATCCAGGCAAAGATCGATACAGGAATGGAGTTTGCTGACGTAATGGCAGAGATCGGAGCGCTCCACTATCTACTCACCTGTAGAAACATAAATCCAACACAATGTCACTCATATCTAGATTTTGTACTAAAAAGTGCTGAAACGGAGCTGGCAAGGTTAGAAGCTAAACATAGGGAGTGTACAAGAGGCAATAGTGAGATCATCGCATGCGGCCGTCACTCTTTGATCCGCATGCTATTTGTTAATTTGATGCTTCCTTCTCATTATAAAGGAATTTCTCGTGCCGGCTTAGAAGCAGTGCGAAAGCTTTTAGGGCCCAATAATATTACAAGTATTTTAAATGTAGAGCATACCCACCGCATTCTTCACACTCTTGGTCTTCTAGCAGAAGATGCCTCGTTCTTTGATCATGAATTAACTTTGAACCCTTCTCTGTATGAGTTTTGTATGCTTGATCAAAAGAAAAGGGGAGTGACACCGCAAGATGTAAAAAAGTGGGTATTGCAGATGCTTTTTTGCGATATTCTGCAGCAAAAGCTTGAGGGAAACTGTTATGCAATTGGTGCTCTGAAGTTTATATTGGCGCATGATTTGAAGAAGTTTTTAGGTGTGGTGCGTAACTTACTAGAGAGTGGGTACTATAAAATTGGGAGTGTTGAAATCGAAATTTCCCCTCTGATGAAAAATAAGCGCATTAGGCAAGCGCGCTTGGATGTGCAGCTTATTGGAAATGGGAAAGAGCACTCGGTTATTGCCCGCTGTTTCGAATTAGCAGCCGCTTTTTTTCCTCAAGATTCAGAAAATATTTCACTCTGTGCCCTTTTTAAGGGTGCCCCAGCTGCTGCACATTACTACTGTTCTTACTTCGAGAATCTTTTGCAGCGAATCGTGCTCGAGTATTTTCACCTTTTGGGTGTAAACGGTAGTCATCTCTACCCCGATCAATTTCCAAATCGAAAGAACCTTTTTATTAAGAGCTTGACCGATCTCTTAGCTGAATCTGACTTTGATAAGGAAGTTATTTCAAGAATTTTAGGAAAAGTAATTTGGTTATGGGATTGTAATGTAGAAGAAAAAGAAACTTGGTATGAGATTGAAGGTGTTAGATTTAAAGGAGAGGGGGTAGAGAGAATTGTAACGTATGGGCGGGCTATTCTTTTTATCCATAATAGAGAAGTCATTCGCGTAGCAACCCTTTCCCAATTTACAAAATTAATAGAGAGATACATTTCCAATGCTGCTTGCGTAGATCTCTCGATTTCACCTAGCAGTCTTGCATTTGCGCTTAAACGATTAAAGGATCCATCTATTAGGCTTCAGCTTTCTAAGGTTTTTGCCTTCCAAATTCGAGAAGAGGTTTCAGGCCTTCCTGACGATCTATTCGAGAGACAAGATCTTTGCTACCTAGTGCAAACAGGTGGGCAAATTGAAAGAATTCTAAATATTCTTAAGGTTCTCTTTCGGGCTGTAAATTTGGCTCCTGAAGGGAATTATAAGGTTGTAAAAATGGTGCAAAGCTATCTTTTAGAAGTTGAAGAAGGGTCCTGCCTTCTTTTTACGGATAATCACCATGCCTTTGCAGCCCCTGGAGGGCTTCGGCTATCAGATGAAGTACCTCTTGAATGGGGCAGGAATTCCTTTCTTGAATCTACATTCCCAGATTGCCATGTAAGAGAGGTTGTGAGTAGGCACTATTCGCCTTTGTGTGCAGCTGACAAAATAAAAAGAGTGGCTGGGTGGAGGATTAAGGATTTTCTTGCCTCTGCAACAACAGTTTTCCCGCGCGAGAAAGCAGAGCAGATTACAGCTGGGCTTGTGGAAAAGGTAGAAAAGATTTCTGCTTTGAGTCTTAAGTTATATAAGATATACGAACACCTGGGGTTAGATCTCACTACAGCGCAGAATAAGGAGATTAAACGTCTGTTGCCAAGGGATTTTGGTACCCGCACTCCCTCTGAGTGGTCCTATATTTTCTCGTCAGCGTTAGCGCGTACAAATGTCATTCTATTACACCCACATGATATCGAAGTTGCTATCCGTAAGGCTCATTCTCTGCATGCTATCTGTTTTTTAGGCAATCCAAATTGGACAGAGCACTTGAAAAGGAGTCTTCTTCAATGGAAGCTATATGGGAGTCATAGACATGGAGAAGATGCAGGAGTTCTGTGCACTGTAGGTCCTAGCTTCGCGCAATCTAAGGGTATTTGCCTGTTTACGAATCCTTATATATTGCTTCCGACAAGCCTGATGTAGAAATCCCTCGTCTCAAGGAGGAGAAAATTTGATGACACCATCTAGAGCGAAAAGTATCTTTTCCAATTGGTATTGACTAGCTGCTTGGTTTGGGGATCGCATTCTACGACGCCAGGATAGGTGGGCTTCATACGTGCATCAATCACAATAGGTAGCTTGTAGGTGATATGATGACGGTAAACTTCTTCATGAGAGCTACAAATGTCTTGTGCAGGCTCAAAGCGTGTAAAGACAGTCCATAAGAATGAGGCATCGTTTTTAAGAGTGGCCTCTACATCATCAACTACAATCACAAGGGGCCAGTCGGTAAACCGTGAAGGGTTGGGTTCGTCTTGCACAACAAGGCAGCCGGGGCAGTAGGGGCGCGCATTCGTCGCATTGATTGAAGTTGGAAGTTCGCGTACCTTCTCCCCAATGCCGAGAAGCACACCACGCGATCCATGGTTAAGCTCAGGTCCCGTATAGTCAAGTGTATCAAGACAGAGATTCGCAAAAATAAAGAGGTCGCGTTCAGGGCGGAAACGCTCTAAAATCGTTGTAAGCAATTTAGGGAAATCATGTAAATCAACATCTTGGTCGGTCAAAAGAAGAAATTTTGTGAGACTGAGTTGTCCTTCACCAAGGATGCGGAAAGCGGCGGTCATGCATTCACGGTGGAAGCGCTCTTTCACCACAGCAGCAGAGAGAGAGTGGAACCCTGTCTCCCCATAGCTCCATAAACTTTTTACGCTCGGCATCACAACAGGAAACATAGGGGAGAGAAGCTCTTGCAAATAGTCTCCAATGTAGAAGTCCTCTTGCCGTGGCTTGCCTACTACAGTTGCGGGATAAATCGCATCTTTCCTGTGGTACAGAGCTTTAAGTTGGAAGGTGGGGAAATCATGTTTGAGGCTATAGTAACCGTAATGGTCGCCAAAAGGTCCCTCAGGTTTGCGCACATGCGGAGGGGATTCGCCCACAAGCGCAAACTCACACTCCCCAATTAGAGGGTAAGGGCTTTCGGGACACCGGGTCACACCAAGTTTTTTGCCTTGCAAGATTCCTGTTAAAAGAATCTCTGGCACATTTTCGGGCAAAGGGGTAATTGCACTCAAAATGAGAGCGGGTGGTCCACCAATGTAGATGTTGACCGGTAGCGCCCGATTTTGCTGCTCTGCTTGGTGGAGATGAAAGCCTCCGCCTTTTTGAATCTGGAAGTGCAGCCCTGTCTCTTTTTTTCCAAAGCGCTGAATGCGATACATCCCCAAGTTGGGAGCGCCTCCTCCAGGTGGCTCGGTGTAGACAAGGGGCAAGGTGATGAAGTGCCCTCCATCCTCAGGCCACAGCTGTAGAAGGGGAAGCTTCTCGAGATCGTCCAGACGATTTTCTAACACAGGAGCAAATCGTCTTTTTTTTAGGCCAATATTCTTGATTTGCCAAAGAGCAGAACGCTTCTCCCAAACCGTTTTGAGCTTGGGAGGAAATTGCGATGTCATGAGCTGGACGAGCTCAGCGATAGTCTCCTCTGGCCGATTTGAGAAGGCGATGCGAATACGCTTCATCGAACCGAAGAGATTGGTAACGACAGGGAATGGTGATCCTTTTACGTTATGAAAAAAGAGGGCAGGGCCCTCTTCTTCAGCTATACGTCTATGAATCTCTGCGATTTCAAGATAGGGATCGACAGGGTGGTGAATGTCAACAACCTCATTTTGCTCACGAAGAGCAGAAATGAAATCGCGTAAATTGATCATTACACTTTCTGTCCGTTTTCGCGCATTTCACGCACAACGGCTGAGAGTCCTTTCTTGTCGATCGTACGAAGAGCATTTGCAGAAAGACGCAATGTGATGAAGCGGTTCTCTTCTGCAAACCAAAGTTTTTTGCTCATGAGGTTTGGAAGAAAGCGTCTTTTAGACTTTCCTGTGATGTTAAGTCCAATCCCTTTCTTTTTCTTAGCAATACCACGAATTGTGTAGGTTCTGCCTTTGCTGGGCTTCTTCCCTGTTACAACACATTTCTTTGTCATATGAACATCTCCTTAGATTGAGGCAACACTATAGCAATTTTCAGAAATCTTGCAAAAGGAAAAATGGTGGAGTGCATGTCAAAAGTCCAATAAGGATAGACTTTTCAGGAAAAATTTTGAGAACCTATTTTAATAATGAATGAGCTTTTACGCATCAAATGAGTGATTTTTTTTGGAATTTGCTTTGACTTGCAACTTTTGAAAAGGTCTGTAGCGCCTCCTGTCAAATAGGACAAAACTGAGGTGCCCATAGATTTGCCGAAGAGTTGCTAAACTCTCAAGGGGGGGGCTTGAGGTAAAATCAACCAAAAGGTTTTCAAAGCATGACGGAGAGCTATTGTGGCATGATTTTTGTTAAATAATGTGTATATGGAAGAGGTTGTGTGCGACTTTGCTGTGATTGGCTCTGGCCCTGCTGGGCAGAAGGGGGCGATTCAGGCCGCTAAGCTGGGCAAATCCGTAGTGATGGTTGAACGCGATATTGTCGTGGGAGGAAATTGTCTCAACTCAGGTACGATCCCTTCTAAGTCGCTCAGAGAAGCTATCATTGATCTTACGCGCTACAATGAGAGAAGCTTCTATGGAGCGAGCTGTCTTGCTCAAGTGACAATTAATGATTTGAACTACCGCCTTAATGCAGTTTTGCAAGGTGAGCGGGCAATTTTGCTTCGACAGCTTAAAAAAAATCGAATCCGTCTACTGCACGGCTCAGCTGAATTCACAACCCCGACTGAGTTGAAAGTGAGTGGTGAACGTGCCACATATCGCATTTTAGCAAAAAAAATTATGATTTGTACAGGTTCAGATCCGCGCAACCCCATCGATGTCCCTTTTGATGATGAGGTGATTTTAGACTCTACCCGCCTGTTGACCATTCCCTGTCTGCCGCGCAGAATTTTGGTATTAGGAGGGGGAGTGATTGGTGCGGAGTACGCCTCTTTTTTCTCTGCCCTGGGGTGTCAAGTAACTGTGCTCGACAAGAAAGAGCGTCTTTTGCCCTACCTGGATGCAGAAATTGGTACACATCTTCAGGTGGGACTAAAAGATATTGGCTTAGAGTTTTTGCCTAACAAGGTGCCAGCACGTGTTTTGCGCATCGGCAATATTGGCGTTGTAGAGACGCAAGATGGCAGCCGCTATGAAGCAGATGCTGTGCTATATGCACTTGGACGCGAGGCGAATGTTCGTGGTCTTGGGCTTGAAAAGGTGGGGCTTGGCGTGACAAATCAGGGGTACATCGGGGTTAATGCCTACTTCCAAACAGAGTGTCCAACTATTTATGCAGCAGGCGATGTGGTGGGTTATCCAGCTCTTGCCTCTACAAGCATGGAACAGGGGAGATGTGCAGCAAGGCACGCCTTTGGCGTGCGCACAAAACCGTTTCCCAATCTCTTTCCTCTTGGCATCTATACCATTCCGGAGATTTCATGTTGTGGCCAAACCGAAGAAGAACTCGTACAAAAAGGGGTTTCCTTCGAGGTGGGAAGAGCGTACTATTACGAGATCGCAAAGAGTCACATTACAGGAAGCAGCAATCTTGGGCTGTTTAAGGTGCTTTTTGACAAAAAAAGTTTGAAGATTTTGGGTGTACACATTGTGGGTAGAAATGCGACAGAAGTGATCCATATAGGCTTACTTGCCATGCAGTTTGGTGCAAGGCTCGACTATTTTACACAACAGGTGTTTAATTACCCAACCTTTGCAGAAGGATACAGAATCGCAGCGTTCAATGGTTTAAATAAATTATGAAAAAAGTACTCTTTCTCCTCCTTTTTTCCACTGCTTTTGGCGCAGATCACTTGCGCACGCTCTATAACACGTTGGATCCACTTTCTGTCTCTAAGTCTCTTGCTTTTTACGAGCTTTACCCAAATCGTCCTGAAGGGAATGAGGCACTTTTACGTGCATCGGAGTTGCTCAAGTGGCCCCGCCCGTATGAAGTGGCAAAGGTGATCAATCTCGTGAATCGCACGAAAACAGGAGCAAGCGAGCTTACGGAGGAAGAGTGTGCCATTGTTGAGCAGCTTGCCGCTCACCTTCCCAACCGCCGTTTACGTGGCTATGAAGCAAAGAGTGAAGAGGAGGTGCTTCAGCTCACTTCCTCAGAGATCGATTTGGGAAAGGCGCTCCTGCTTTCGCAACTTGCAGGGCAAGAGGATGCACTTAAGCAGGCACGCAGCTACTCCGCCTTACTCGACATGATGGCGCTTCAAATTTTAGCAAGGCTGCCGCAAGATGCCTCTCCGATGGAAAAGATTAAGGCAACCAACGCCTTTATTTTTGAACAGATGCACTTCCGCTTCCCTCCACAGTCGATTTATGCGGAGTCGATTGACCTCTTTACCTTCTTGCCGTCGGTGATGGATGATCACCTCGGTGTTTGCTTGGGTGTGACGGCGCTTTATCTTGCAATTGCACAGAGAATTGATCTTCCTCTTGAAATCATCACGCCACCTGGCCACATTTTTGTGCGCTATCACAAAGATGAGATGTTGGTGAATATTGAGACCACAGCGCGCGGTATTCACATGCCCTCAGAGGCGTATCTTGGCATCAATACCCGCTCTCTTGAAGAAAGGGAATTGCGCGAGGTGATCGGTATGACTCATTTCAACCAAGCCTCTGTCTACCTGCACAGTCAGCAGTTTGATAAAGCGGCTGCAGCCTACCTTAAAGCGTGGCCCTATATGGAGGGAGATACTCTTCTTTCTGAACTTTTGGGATATAGCTACCTTCTTTGTGATGAAGATGAGAAAGGAGAAGCTCTCTTGCGAAAGGTGCGCGACCACCTTGCGGATCACGCTGTGCAAAAGCGCGCGCTTGCTGAAGACTACCTAGAGGGGAAAACCGATAAAGAGGGGATTCGTTCTGTTTTTCTTCAAGTAGATACGACGCGCTCCTCGATTTTAGAAAAGCAAAAGCTTTTGCAAGAGGTGCTGCAGAGACATCCCAACTTTCGCGATGGCCTTCTCCAATCAGCAGTGTGCTACTTGCAGCTTGGGCGGACAAAAGAGGCTCTCGCTCAACTCAGAAAGTACCATGTGCTTGACCCTAACGATCCTTCAGTTGAGTACTACCTTTGCGCCCTAAATGGGGAACGGCATGATTTTAAGGCATGCTGGGAGCATTTGAGAAATGCGGAGAGAATCACAAAGAGCCGTAATTTTTATCCCAAAGTTTTGCGCGATGTACGCGCTGAACTTATCCGCCATTGCCCTGAATAGAAGAGATTGTGCTTTTTTATTTCCTTCCGTACACTTGCTCACCTATGGGCATCGGAAAAGAAGCATACAAGTTTCTCCTGGGAGAGAAAAAAAGAGGAAATCTTGAAGGTGAGGCACTCCTTTCAATTGGACGTCCTTGCATTCAGTTTACCGAAAAGGTGATGAAAGAAGAGGCTCACAAGCAGGGGATCTCCCTTGTTGACACGCCGTTCGAAGTAAGCTTTGATGATCATTGGAGTAAGTTTCACTATATCGATGACAAGATGCTCTTTAAGGCGCTTGGTTTCAGTCGAGTAGAGAGTACAGATAATTCTAGCTTTGAGGGGGCTGAGTTTGTGCATGATATGAATGTGCCGCTTCCCAAAGAGCATTGGAATCAGTATGATCTTATCATTGATGCAGGAACCGCGGAACATATTTTTCACTTTCCTCAATACTTAGAAAATCTGCATAATTTGTTGCGTGTGGGAGGGAAGATTCTCTTTATGTCTCCTACGAACAACTATGTTGATCATGGCTTCTACATGTTTTGCCCACAGGTATATCACACCTATTTTTCTGTGAACAAATATGACATTGTGACTGCAGAGGTTGTGCGACACGACCACAACCCGTTGCGGCAGTGGGAGCGGTATCGCTATGTACCGGGAGTGCTTGACGAACTATCAATAGGCGGCTTTTCAAAGAAGCAGCTCGGCGTACATTTTCTTGTGCGTAAGAGAGCCGATTCAACAGCGGGTGTGATTCCCCAGCAGGGGCTTTATGAGCAGTGTTGGGATCCGTCACTTCGGCCAAAGAAGCTACCGCTCAACGTCAACCCTATTCATCGGTTGGGGATTTCAATTAACAAGAAGCTCAAGAGACGCTTTCATGTGTGGCGCCTCTTTTTGGCAAAACGGAAGCTTGAGAAATTGAGGATTCGGTAATGCAGCAAAATTTTTCAGAAGCAGCGATGCACGCGATTCAAGAAGCTTTTCAAAAAGCGGAGGAGAATCACAATACAGAGGTGACTGAAAACCACCTTCTCTCCTCTTTTTTGGAGGATAAAAATGGCTATTTTCACTCTCTTTTGGGAGAGATGAAGGTGAGCCCTTCTGACCTTTTACGTGAGACTCAAGAGGCTTTGGAGCACCTGCCTAAGTTCGCAGGTGATCCTGGGCAGCCGCAGCCAGCGCGCAGCTTCCAAGGAAGGGTAAACGATGCGCAAAAGTTTGCGAAGGAGTTCAACGACTCGTACGTGTCAAGTGACCACTTTTTACTCAGCTTTTGGAAGGGAGGGGGCGAGCCTTTTGAAAAGTGGAAGAAGCAAAGTGGCATTGATTTGCAGAAGTTAAAGGAGATGATTCAAAAGGTGAGAGGAGATCGGCACATGGATAGCCCAACTGCAGAAGCAAGCATGAAGAGTTTGGAGAAGTTTTGTAAGAATCTTACCGATTTGGCTAAGCAGGGAAAGCTCGATCCTGTTATTGGACGGGATGAAGAGATTCGCCGTACGATTCAGGTACTCTCTCGCCGTACAAAGAATAACCCGATGTTGATTGGGGAGCCAGGTGTGGGAAAGACGGCGATTGCAGAGGGTCTTGCGCAGCGCATCATTCAAGAGGACGTGCCTGACTCTTTAAAAGGAAAAACACTTGTAGCTCTAGATATGGGAGCTTTGATTGCAGGCACAAAATTTCGTGGGGAGTTTGAGGAGCGGCTGAAAGGGATTTTAGAGGAAATTGAGAAGAGTGATGGAGGCATTGTCATTTTTATTGATGAGGTGCACACCCTTGTGGGAGCTGGAGGCTCTGAGGGAGCGATGGATGCTGCGAACTTGCTCAAGCCTGCTCTTGCGCGCGGCACGTTGCACTGCGTTGGAGCAACCACACTCAATGAGTATCAAAAGTATATTGAAAAGGATGCAGCATTGGAGCGCCGCTTTCAGCCTGTAATGGTGCAGGAGCCTTCATTAGAGGATGCGATTGCGATTTTGCGCGGCTTGCGCGAGCGGTATGAGATTTTCCACGGTGTGCGCATTACAGAGGCAGCACTGCACGCAGCTGTGATGCTTTCGCACCGCTATATTGCTGATCGCTTTTTACCAGATAAAGCGATCGACCTCATCGATGAAGCAGCGAGTTTAATCCGCATGCAGCTTGGCAGCCGCCCCCTTCCGATCGACATGAAAGAGCGAGAGCTTGCAAGCCTGATTGTGAAGCAAGAGGGGCTCAAGCGCGAAGGGCACGATAAGGAGCTCGATTCGCAAATTGCAACCATCAAAGAAGAGCTCACGGTGTTGAAGCAGCGGTGGGAGAATGAGAAAAAAGTGCTCGAGTTAGTGAAAGAGAAGAAGAATGCACTCGAGCGCCTTCGCTTTCAAGAAGAGGAAGCAGAGCGTGTTGCTGACTATAACCGTGTGGCTGAGATTCGGTATGCGGAGCTTCCCAAGCTACAAGAGGAGATTGATAAGGCGCAAGAGGAGCTGAATAAAAAGGAAAACCGCCTTCTTCAAGAGGAGGTGGATGAGTTTTTAGTGGCACAGATTGTGGCAAAGTGGACAGGCATTCCAGTGAACAAGATGCTAGAGGGTGATGCTGAGAAGCTCCTCAAGCTTGAAGAGACTTTAGAAGAGCGTGTTGTCGGGCAAGCCTCTGCAGTTACTGCCGTGAGCGATGCGATCCGCGCTTCGCGTGCCGGTCTAAGTGATCCTAACCGTCCTACTGGGGTCTTCCTCTTCCTTGGACCCACTGGTGTGGGCAAAACAGAACTTGCCAAAACCCTCGCCGAACAGCTTTTTGACAAAGAGGAAGCGATGATTCGCCTTGATATGTCAGAGTATATGGAGAAGCACACAGTCTCAAAACTCATCGGCTCTCCTCCAGGCTATGTCGGCTATGATGAGGGAGGCCAGCTCTCAGAAGCGCTTCGTCGTCGCCCATACGCCGTCGTTCTACTTGATGAAATTGAAAAAGCGAACCCCGACGTGTTCAATATCTTGCTTCAAATCTTTGATGATGGACGTCTTACAGATAGTAAGGGGCGGACGGTCAACTGTAAAAACGCACTCTTTATCATGACTTCTAACCTGCCACAAGAGCAGCTCAAGACGAGTTTCCGTCCTGAGTTTCTCAATAGGCTCGATGAAATTTTGATCTTTTCTCCCCTAAAAGAGAAGGACATGGAGAAGATTGTGAAGATCCAGATGGAGCGCGTGGCTAAGCGGATGGAAGAACGGCACATCACGCTTGAATGGGATGAGGCACTTACCCGCTACTTAGGGAAAGAGGGGTATGACCCTGATTTTGGTGCGCGCCCACTAAAACGATTGATCCAACATGAAGTAGTAAAACTGCTTTCTAAGGCTGTATTGGAGGGCAAAGTACGCCCAAATACAACCGTAAAGCTCACCTATAAAAATATAGTTATGCTGAAGGAATAAAATGAAAAGTGCATTTTCAGCCGCCTTGCCCAAGCTTAAAAAGGGTGAGAAGCAAAAAAGTTATAAGTTTGGAACCCTAAAAGGCGTCTTTCTCCCCAACATCCTACAGATGATTGGGGTGATTCTTTTTCTGCGCTTAGGGTGGATTTTAGGGCAGGTGGGAATCTTTGAGACGACAGTGATCATCACTCTCTCCTCTTTTCTTTTGTTTGTCACTGGCCTCTCTTTAACTGCCATTGCAACGAACATGAAAATAGGGGCTGGGGGATCGTATTATATTATTTCTCGCTCCCTCGGGCTTGAGTTCGGAAGTTCAATTGGGATCCTGCTGTGCATCTCCCAAACAACCTCTGTTGCTCTTTGTGTAAGTGGTTTTGCCGTCTCTTTGCAGGAGTTTCTTCCACATCTATCGATTACCTACCTAGAGATTGGGACGATTTGTTTTTTAACTTTTATCTCCTATGTCTCGACAAATCTGGCGCTTCAGACACAAATTTTTATCTTTTGTGCTCTTGCAGTTTCGCTGGGTGCGATCTTTTTGGGAGATGCCTCAAATATTCCTTCGACACTTCTTCCCGCAGATAGCATCCCTCACATGCCTTTTTGGCTCGCATTTGCAATGTTCTTCCCAGCTGCAACAGGGATTGAAGCTGGGCTGTCGATGTCTGGAGATTTGCAAAAGCCTTCCCGTTCGATTCCACTAGGGACAATTGGCGCTATTGTAGTGGCGTATATTTTGTACATCAACTTTGCCATTTTTCTTCATCGAAATGTGAGCCCCGCTATTCTTGTTGCACACCCTTTTATTGTCTATAATGTCACAAAATATGGATTTCTTGTGGTTATAGGAATTTGGGCTGCAACACTTTCAAGCGCTTTAGGTGGAGTTTTAGGAGCGCCTCGTATTTTGCAGGCAGTTGCAAGCGATGGAATCTTGCCTAGGTTTTTGGGAAAGGGGTTTGGAAAGACAAATCAACCGCGCATTGCGACGCTTGCGATTTTTATCTTTGCTCTTACGCTTACAGTCTTAACAGACATCAACCACCTCATTCCGATTTTAACGATGGTGTGTTTGGTGACGTATGGCCTACTCAACTTTGTAGCGTTCTTTGAGTCGTTTATCCAAAACCCTAGCTGGCGCCCTTCTTTTCAAGTGCCTTGGGCTCTCTCTCTTGTTGGGAGTGTGGGCTGTTTTATGACTATGTTTATGGTCAATTCGGGTGCTACCTTTATTGTATTGGCCGCTGTGATTGGCATTTGTGTTTGGGTCTCTATGCGGCAGCTAAAAGGCAATTGGGCTGATATTCGCTTTAGCTTGTTTTCTTTTCTCGTCAATATGGCTACACATAGACTTGCCCTTGCTGCTGACAATACGCGCAACTGGCGCCCCAATATTTTAGCCTTCCTAGATACTAAGATGGTAGGAAAGAGAGATTTGATAGCTTTTACAAATGCTCTGAGCCAAAATAAAGGCTTTTTGACCTACGCTCTTTGTTTGCCTAAAAAGGATATGTGCTCCAAACTTGAGCTCTCTTATAAGAGTTCTTTGCAAGAATACTTGGAGAACTCTCAGGTGCCTGCTTTTTGCCACTCTACGTATTGTGAGAGCTTCATCAAAGGATTGCGTGAAGTGACCTTTAACTATGGCATAGGGCCGCTCACTCCAAATACAGTCGTTCTATTTTTTAAAGAGGAACTTTTTGAATATGAAGATATTGTGAGCTATATCTATGAAGCGCATATCCAGCAGAAAAATGTCATTTTCTTGAAGTTTGATAGTGAGATTAGCTCATCGTTTCTAGAGCCCATGAAAGGGAAGGGGCAAAAAGTAATCCACCTTTGGTGGGAGGGGAAAGTTGTGAATAACTTTAAACTTTGCCTTGCTCTTTCTCATATCTTCCAATCTAGCGCCGTAATGCATAACGCCAACATCTTTGTAAATGCAATTGTCCACTCAGAAGAGGAGCGTCAGACAATGGAAAAAGAGTGGGAGAAATACAAAAAGCAGTTGAGAATGCGCAATCTAAACCTAAATTTACTCTCAGAAGGAGAGGGGGATATTTTAGAGCGAGTAGAGGAAGAGTCACAAAAAGCAGATTTAACATTCCTCGGCATCAAACATCCGAAAAAAGATGAACTAGAAGAGTATGGCGTCTATCTAAGAGAACTTTTTGAGAAAACGAAGGAGTGCCAAAATCTAGCCCTTGTTCTCTCAGCTGACAAAATCAATTACGGCCGCATTTTCTTCTCTTAGATTTTATAGTCAAATCGGTTGAAAATTTGACGACACCATCTATAAACATTTTTCTCGCGAGGCGGTACGTCTTAGGATTGTATAGTAATTCCTTTCAGATTCTGTTGAGGCAATACTCCTTGCCTTTTTCTTTCTAACAGTAGACGCCTTATCTCTTTTAGAAGCTTTACCTGCACTGGGGCTCTGACCCTTGGGTACAGCGCTTATTGATGCGGAAAGTTCTGGTCGCACCCTTTGGCTTCCGAAAGCTCCCTGCTTTTGAGCTTTGACTGCATTGAATAGCTCTAGCGGGATAGACTCTACAGGGGTAATGCCTTTCTGGATCCAGTAGACATCTCCATAGTTGTACTTCATTTCAGCGCCAACTGGGATCGGCTTTGTTGTAATAAAGACAACGCGTGGCACGCCTCCATAGAAAAACTCAACAGCAGTCACGTTTTCTTGATCGATTGATGTATGGTTAATATAACGAGTGAAGTTGCCGGCTTTGCGTCCATCAATTCCCCACTCACTAAAGGGGGTTTCAGGAAACTCAAAGAGATAGTCGAGTTTATCTGGGCCCTCTATCTCACTGAGTGGACGCAGCTCTCCACCATAGATGCCTACGACTTCTCCTTTTTCAAAATGTCTCGCGGCAAAGACGCCTTTTTCTATAATCACACGCTGTCCAATTTGGAAGACCACGTCCTTGATCTCAATGGATCTTCGGTAGCAGTCGTCCGGAGCGTCAGACATCGAGTAGATACATTGGCGAATACGACGCGCTTCTTTGCTGTTAAGGTCATAGTCTGGAAGCGAATCCTGCACTTTATTCCATAACGCTTGCATTCTTCTATCATTTTCTTCAGAAAGCATGACGTCTGCTGTGTAGTGAAATTCTCTAGTAGAACAACGTCTTTTTGCTTCCGGCTCCTCAGCTTCCGATACTTGTTTCTGTGAAATTGGTGCTGCCATTATTTTCTCTCATTTAATGAATTAAATTCCTACCACCTCTCCCTCTAATCCCACTCTTATGAAGCGAACTTCGCGCGCTTTAGAGCGGTAGTGGCGTGGAATTGAACGAATTGACCCGAGTGCTGTGAGCATGCCTAAAGTAACTGTTGCCCCCATAATGTCATTAAACCCTTTTTTTCCAAGATCTTGAAGTAGCCCTCGTACCGGCAAAGAGCGGGTGTGAGTAAAAGAGTAAAGCGCAATGGTCAGTACAAATGTGCCCAGAATAAGAAGGCCAACAGTTAAAACCTTGTCCCTGGATGAGGTGTGTTTTTTGTCATCCAAATAGCTTAAAGAGAATGTTTTATAGATTTTTTTTAGAAGTGTTTGCATCCCATAGAGAAGAAGGCACAAAGTGAAGATGATAGGGCTTGCGACCATGTGTGTTAGGGTAAGAATTGCGCGAACAGGGCGGCTGTGCTCATATCTAACAGAGGACTTGACGCGTGTGTGAGCCATCCCCGTATAGGCGCGGGCGTGTGCGAGGATAAAGCTCTCATCCTCTCCTTCTTTAATGACGCGCCATACATTGGCTCCTTTCGGAAAGTGCCCCATTGTAGAGACAAGGTCATTCCACTGGCTGTAGATATTCACTTCACCTTCGCTTACACAGAAGTCACATGGGTAGAGACCAGCTGGGTTGTAGGCAAAGACTCTATTTACTTGAGGATGCTTGTAGGCATGCAAAGATAGCGCTCCTCCAAGACTCACACCCGTTGCCGTTACATTTTGTTTTCCCTCTAGCCAATCAGTGATATCAGCAGATCTAGAGGCAACCTTTCCAACCGATTGGAAGGGAGTGCAGTCGCCTAGCCAGGTGGCAATAAAACCTTCACCTGCTGGGTAAGTGGAGCCAAGGAAGATCAAAATAGGGTCTGCTTCATTTTCATCTGAAAGGATGCCATAGGCGGGAATGGGGGAGGAAAACCACTTGGGAGTGAGCTGGAGCTTTTTGTCGATGCGATAGTTTTTCCCTTTAATCGTGATCTGTTGCCCCTCTTCTGGATAGGTGAAGGCATAGAGTGAAAGCACGTTGTGGATAAAGGCGTCGTCATCTGATTCATTGATGGCTGCTTGCAAGTGATCTCGAAACTCAGCAAGTAGTTTGGGGTCTCTTTTAACAAAAATAGCGCGCCACGCATCGCGCAATTTGGGCCGCCTTAGTCTAGGGCAATTGGGGTGATCTACTTCAAGAGAGGAGGTTTTACATAAGAGGTAGTTTGCAAGCACACCTGCGCGTGTGCTTGAGGTGCGCTCTTCAGTCCTGCCTAGATGCTGAACATAAGTGCGAAAGACATGGTCGACCTTGTCGAGCTGCTCCTTCGAGATGAGGTGCTTACCTAGATCCCACTTGATACCATGCATGGGGCGAAGCTGCTTCCATATCTTTTTTGCTTGTGCAGCAGGAATCCCAAAGCGCGCTTCAATTATACTAAAAATTTCACTTTCTCTATTCGCGTTGTGTGAAACATAGACATGATGATCTGTAGAAATTGCATCCCAGTGAATACTCATGTAATTAATTATATATGAGGAATGAGTTCTTTCATAGTTTCTTTAAGAAGAGCATTTTCAATAATTTCCTCAACAGAAGGGCGGAAGCGGTAGGTCCAATTTG
Source organism: Chlamydiales bacterium (assembly GCA_024233495.1). Lineage (GTDB taxonomy): Bacteria > Chlamydiota > Chlamydiia > Chlamydiales > JAAKFR01 > JACKPM01. The sequence continues at coordinate 139,684 of JACKPM010000004.1, read as the reverse complement.
TATCGAGCACTTTTCCTGGAATATTAATCCGTTCATCTGCCAAATTGGTCGAGATCATATCAGGAAAAAGCGCTAGATACTCTTGGAGAAGGTTGATGTGGAAGAGGCTTGCTGAGTGGTGAGAGTCATAAAGAATTTCTTTATGTCTTTCAAGTGTAAGAAAAGGTTTGTAGTCCCACCCTTTAAATTCCGAAAAAAGTTTTGCTTCTTTAGGGAAGTGGCGCCACCATAGCTGCAGCGTGTCAGAGTCGTGTGTGGAGACGGTAGTCATTGTCATCGGCTCATATTCAGAGGGGGGAATGAAAGAGCCATCAGTTTTGTACTGTCTCTCCCAGCGCATCATTTTGGTTCCACAAATGCCAAGATCGTAGAGTGTTTGCTTTACGGTTTTGGGGACAAGGCCGAGGTCCTCACCTATAGGTAAAATGGGCGCAGACTTGAGCATCATCTCCATGATCTTTTTGCCATGGGGAAGCCACTTGTGTTCTTCTGGGGGGAAGAAGGAGCCATCTTTTGGAAGGCGTCCCTGTGCAATTCCCCACATGCGGAAGAAGCCCACAACGTGGTCGATGCGGTAGAGGTGATAGAGATGAGAGGCGAGTTCAAGGCGCTCTTTCCACCACTTATACTTCTCCTTTTCGATTTCATCCCAATCATAGAGGGGAAAGCCCCAATGTTGTCCATCACGTGTATACATGTCGGGAGGAGCACCAGCGCTGAGGTGGAGCCAAAAGAGGTGGCGGTGGTACCACACATCAGCGCTATCTTGGCTAATCAAAATAGGAATATCCCCTTTGAGGAAAACCTTTTTCTCCGTTGCTATTTTCTTTACCTTTTCAAATTGTAAGAAGCAGAGAAACTGCAATAGCTTGTGAAAGTCGCAACTATCTTTGTGTGTCTCAAGAAGTTCTCGATACATCTCCTTTGTGGGAGTTTTATACGGGCCTGGCCAATCCTCCCATGACTTCCAGTAGTTTTTCTCTTTAATCGCTTTGAAAAGTGCGTAGGGCTCAAGCCATGAGGCTTGCTCTTGCACAAACTTTTTATATTCAAAAGTTTGTGAAATAATCGGAAAGACCGTGGGAATATACTCTTTGAAGAAGACGTTTTTGAGCTCCCGTACAATGTGGAATTTGACGCGGGGTGTGCGGTTCCAGTAGCGCACTTTGGCAATTTTCTCTTCATAGTTAGGGATATATCCTAATTCAGGGAGAGCGGAAAGGGAGAGAAAAAGAGGATTGAGTGCATAGGCAGAGAGTGAGTCGTAGGGGCTTACGCCTAGGCCAGTGTCATTGATGGGGAGGAGTTGAATCACATCGAAGCCAATTTCTGTGCACCATGAGACAAGGGGGATGAGGTCGAGATATTCTCCAATGCCACAGCTATTTTTGGAGTGAAGAGCTGAGAGTGGAAGGCAGATGCCGTGGTGGTTTTTCACGCCAATCTTTTTCCACTGTGGTGCTGCTTGCGTTTTGTAGAGCTTACTCTCCATTGTCATCGCATCCCCATCATGCCAGAAGAGCCCATTGAGGGGCCCTGTTCAATTTGTGGTAAGTCTCCTTTTGTAAGTGCTTCGCGCCACAAGCGGGCGTGGTTGACGAACTCGCGTAGAAAGTTATGCAGCTTTTGAGCATCTAACATGTCAAAATTGAGATATTGAAAGAGCACAAGAGCGTCGTTTTTCTCGCTAAAGGCAAGAATTCCCTTTGGCTTGCGAGGGAGAGCATTGACGCGCAGAGCGTGCATCAAAAGTTGTTCGCGGTAGATGCCTGGAGGAACTTCGGCGAGCTGGCTTCCCACAACAATGCGGTCACCGCGTGTATCGAGATCGACCTGTAGCACCACATCATCGCCAGGAAACTCGATGCGGCATGTTTGCCGCTCATCAGCGTGCAGCTCCACTCCTATTTCATTCCCCAGCGTTGCGATTAGCTCTTCATACGTGTGCATTACTCGTCCTCGTCTTCCTCTTCAAGTTCTTCGAGAGCCTCAATAATTGCAAGGAGAAGATCTTGTTTATGCCGTACTGATTTGTAGATGCGGGGAGAGAGCTTCCGCACCGCATCGCGAAATTGCGACAAGATAATCACCTTCTCCTCTTCGTCTTCAAGTCCGAGGTTATCTGTTTGTCGGATGATTTTCAAAACAGAGGGGTAGCGATCTTCGGCAATCTTGATGAATGCTTTGGCAAGTTTTTGAAATTTGAGATCTTTTTTCGGCAGAAGGCCGTACCGCTCATAGAGTTTTTTAATCATTTCCATGCGTGACCTAAAAAAGAGATAGACCCACAAAATCGATTGTAAGTTGCGCACCTCAGTCATGAGGATTTGCAACTCAGCCTCTGAGATAGAGGGGCCTTTGGACTTTAGGTCATACGCCATTCCTTGAAGGAGGAAGTTGACGAGATTTTGCAGCTCGTCGAATTCGTACTGCTCTGAGAGTTGTGAAAAGAGAGCGTTGTGTGGCTTGGGGTCACCGGTTACTTCGCGATAGAGCTCGCGCAGTTGGGTGGGACTTTCGCCCACGCCCTTTTTATGGAACGCTTTTGCGGCAGTGTCGATGTTGCGCCCAGCCAGGATTTCTCTTCCCTTCAGCTCATTGTGCAAAATGCGGGCACGGAGCACCTTTTGTTTGAGAGCGCCTTCAGTTGATCTTGAGAGGTAGTCGAGCGCTTCATCAGCAAGGGTGGCATCTTCGAAAGAGGCGATCACTGACTCTAAAATCTCTTCGGCTGTTTGCTCTTCACGGAGCGCATTGCGTAGCGCATTTAGTTCGTCAGCTGGGAGTTCAGGGTTGCGCTGCTCAAAGTCATGTGCAAGGTCTTGCTCGGTGCGTTCTTCTACTTGCTTAATGCGGCCAGTGGCTTCAGCTGGATTACGTCGTCGCGATTCGAGCGTGCGGAAGCGCCCAAAGCGCCCCTGCTCTCTTTCTGAGGCGGCGGGGTTGAATGCATCTTCCATCGCTTCAGTGAAGCTGTCTTCGGAGGCGACTTGACGCGCAATAGCTTGCTTGCTCTGCGCTTGCGCTTGCTTTGCTTGAATAGCTGAAAGATTGACCCGTAGCGGATCGGTCATAATTCCCCCAATTCACTTTTATTATGAGATCTGAACACGGCCCAAAGGCTGAATCCGAATCTCCGGCAAAATCTCCTGGTACGAGACAACTGACACGTCTGGGAATTCAGACTCAATCAACTTCCGCGCAAAGCGGCGTACATCAATCGCAGTAAGCAATACAGGAGGTTGACCTCCTGGAGGCGTTGGAGAGATCATATTGCGCATTGATCTAAGGATAAGATTGACGCTATCTGGATCAAGAGCGAGATATGAGCCTGCTGATGTTTGTTTGATCGCACCGCGAATCATCTCCTCAATTTCAGGATCAAGGAGGTAAACAGAGAGTGTCGACTGTCCCTGTGAATACTTGTAACTGATATACCGCTTCAAAGAGGCACGCACATATTCAGTAAGCAAGACTGTATCTTTCTCAGATTGAGCCCACTCGCTAAGAGACTCCATGATAGTGCGTAAATCTTTAATCGAAATTTGCTCTTGGATAAGGCGCTTGAAGATATCAGTTAGCTTTTGGAGCGGCACCAAACGGGTTACCTCTTTCACAAGGTCTGGGTAGCTTCTCTCCATGAACTCAAGCATAGAGCGCATCTCTTGAATTCCCACAAACTCCTGTCCATTGCTGCGGAAGAAGTAAGAGAGGTGTAAAATGACTACTTCAAGCGACTTCCAAAACTGAATTCCTGCCTTTTCCATGATCGCTTCATGCCGCTCATCCACCCAAAGAGCGGGGAGGCCTGAGGCATTTTTATAGGTAATATAGGGGAGATTGTAGCGGCGCAGGTTCTCTTCAAGCTCATTGGTGAGGAGGTGATGAGCTGGAATCTTTCCACGCACAATTGGCACCTCATTGAGCAAAATCGCATACTCATCAGCATCTAGTGAGGGCGAGTCAGTGCGCACATGCACACCAGGGTAGCGAATCCCCATATCTTGATAGAGTGCTTGACGCATTTTCGGAATGAGCTCCTCCACAAGGCGGGGCGTCCCTTTGACGCGAACAAGAGCCGCCTTCGAGAGGTCAGTCCCTAGCTCTAAAATGACCGGGAGTGTGAGCGAAAATTCGTCAGCCCCCCCTGTTATCACAGAGTGGCCTGCCACGTCCGTTTCAACAGCTCCAGGAACTCCAGCAGCCATCTTCGAAGCATCTCGCTTCTTGCGGCGCATCACAGCAAGGCCAGCTCCAAACAAGATCGCAGCAATAATGCCAAAAGACCAAAGAGGGAAGCCCTTGAAGAAGCCAATACCCAAAGTGGCGAACGCTGCCAAAATGACGGCGCGAGGCTCACGAAGTAACTGTGAGGAAATCTCTTTACCAAGGTTGGCATCTTTTGCATCAGAGGTAACGCGCGTGGTCACAATACCTGCAGTAAGCGAAATCAAGAGTGAGGGGATTTGTGAGACAAGGCCGTCACCAATAGAGAGGAGAGTGTAGACGTGAGCAGCTTGGCTCAACGTCATTTTGTGCATGAACACTCCAATGATCAAGCCACCTACAACGTTGACGAAAGCGATTACCATGCCGGCAATAACGTCTCCCTTCACGAATTTCATCGCTCCATCCATCGCTCCGTAGAGTTCACTCTCCTTTTGAATGAGCGCGCGCTTATCGCGTGCAGTGCCCGAGTCGATCACACCTGCTCTTAGGTCAGCGTCAATAGACATCTGTTTGCCTGGCATCGCGTCCAAACGGAAGCGAGCAGCTACTTCAGCCACACGTTCAGCGCCTTTGGTCACTACGATGAACTGCACAATGGTGATAATGATGAAGACAACGAAACCAACAACATAGTTTCCTCCCACTACGAAGTCACCAAACGCCTGAATGATCTCACCCGCATAGGCGTGCAAAAGTACCTGCCGTGTTGTGGCGATGTTCACACCAAGGCGGAAGAGAGTCGTCACCAAAAGAAGAGAGGGGAACATGGAGAGGTGAATCGCACTGGGAATGTAAAGTGCGGTCATCAAAAGGCCGACCGCTGCAGTGAGGTTAAAGGTGATCAAAAGGTCAATCACTGCAGGAGGCACAGGAAGAACAATCATTACGATCACAGCAATGATCCAAAGCGCTAGGATCAAGTCGCTCGAACGATTAATCGTCGAAAGAGCAGCGTCCCCGCCGAAAATATACTGTAACTTCTGTATGAGTGATTTTCCTTTCACTTACTCTTCCTCCCTTTCACCTTCTTCTGCTTTCAAACTTTCAATGAAGAGTAAAATTTCACCGATTGCATCGTAGGTCGACTCAGGAATAAATTTGTTTATCTCACCCTCATCAAGCAATTGGTGTGCCAAAGGCACATTGCGCATAATCGGGATGTCGTGTTTCTCTGCAATACGGATGATCATCTGCGCACGCACGCCTGACCCCATCTCTAAAATCCAAGGAGCTTTGTACTTTTCTGGCTCATAGCCAATCGCACACGCAATGTCGTTTGGGTTGGTCACAACGGTCTTTGCTCGCCGCACTTGACCAGCGCCGTCATCGTACGCAATCTCTTGCGCTAACTGCCTACGCTTTCCTTTGATCTCAGGGTTACCTTCCGTATCTTTATATTCCTGTTTAACTTCGAATTTCTCCATCTTCATTTCTTTCGCGAAATTATACTTCTGATAGAGCAAGTCTACAACAGCAATCAGGAGAAAATAGACCCCGATCACTACAATCACCTTGTAAATGATCTTCTGAAAGATCACATATCCAATGATTGGAGGCAAATTTGGCGTGATTACAAGGTCCTTAACATGCGTTCTTGCAACAAGATAGATCAAGAGGCCTGCGCCAAAGATTTTAAAGACCGATTTAAGAAGCTCGATGACGGTCTTCATCTTGAATTTCTGCTTTAAATTTTCTACTACGTTGAATTTCTTGATGTCAGGCTTGAAAATCTCTACAGCAAAGGTAGGTCCAACCACTAAAAAGCCTACAATAAGCCCTACAAGGGCGACTGCTCCTGCAATAGGAAGGGAGCAAACAAGGATGATATTGATCATCTCATTGAGGAAGAAAGGAGCTGTTTGTGTAAGGTCGGTAAGGGGGGCTATCTGGAGGATCTCAAGGGTGAATCCTCCAATTTTTTTATATAGAAAATGGATAAGATACATCGTCATGGCGACTGCGACCACAAAGGTGACCGCTGATGGGAAATCCTGAGATTTTGCGACCTGCCCCTTCTTGCGCCCATCACGCAGCTTTTTTGGGGTGGCCTTTTCCGATTTTTCAGCCATGTCACTTCATTATATATACAGTTGAATAAAAGCAGAGAGTTAGATAAAATTTTCCCCTATGTCAAATCTTAAAGTTGGAATTGTAGGATTGCCTAACGTGGGCAAATCCACCCTGTTCAATGCTCTAACGCGAGCTGGAGCAGCATCCTCAAACTATCCGTTTTGCACGATTGACCCCAATGTGGGTGTCGTTGACGTGACAGATCCCCGTCTTGGGGTTCTTTCTAGTCTCTCCAATAGTGAGAAGATAGTGTATGCAACAATGCAGTTTGTCGACATCGCGGGTCTTGTGGAAGGAGCTTCGAAAGGGGAGGGGTTGGGCAATCAATTTCTTTCCCATATTCGCGAGACCGATGCTATTGTGCATGTAGTGCGTTGCTTTGAATCGGATGAAATCATTCACGTGAGGGGGAATGTGCATCCGCTTGAAGATGTAGAGACTATTGATATGGAGCTTATTCTTGCTGATCTTCAGATGGCGCACAATAGCGCGGCCAAACTTGAGAAGCAAGTGAAGGGCAATAAAGATTTAGCTCCTGTCTTTGATGCGTTGCGCAAAGCAATTGCCCACCTTGACAAAGGCCTTCCTGTTCGGGCACTTGCACTTACGGATGAAGAGAAAGAAGCGCTAATCCCTTATCCTTTTCTCTCAGGGAAGCGTGTGCTCTATGTCGCAAATGTGAGCGAAGCAGACCTGCCTGAGATGGACAACAAATATGTACGCATGCTCAAGGAGCATGCGGAAAAAGAGGGGAATATTGTCGTGCCGATTTGTGGCAAGCTCGAGGCAGAGATCTCTGAGCTTGACCCAGAAGAGCAGCTTGAATTTTTACAAAGTGCAGGGCTGGAAGAAACAGGTCTTAACCGGTTGATCCACGCCTCATTCAAGATGCTCGGTTTGATTACCTATTTGACGACGGGAGAGATCGAAACGCGTGCATGGACGATCCCGCTTGGAGCAACGGCTGTTGAGGCGGCAGGTAAGATCCATACGGATATTCAGAAAGGGTTTATCCGTGCTGAGGTTGTTTCTTATGATGATATTGTGACGCACAAAGGACGAACTGGTGCACGCGAGGCGGGTAAGTTGAGAGCTGAAGGGCGTGACTACATCGTAAAGGATGGTGATGTCATCCTCTTTCTACACAATTAGCAACTGATTTGACTATAGCAGGATCATCTAGCCAATTCGATATCCCTTACAATCTGTGTACGTAGTTCTTCTACCGAGGAGAACTTCTTTTCGGGGCGAATAAACTTTAGAAACATCACATCAAGGGTCTTGTTATAGAGTTCTTCATTGCTTTCTAAGAGGTGCACTTCTAGACGGGGCAAACGCTTTTCGTGGAGGGTAGGAGCAAGGCCAAGGTTAGCAACCCCCCTCTTCCCATCTACAGAAACAGCATAGACACCAAATGGAGGGAGGCAGAGCATCGAAACATCAAGATTTGCAGTAGGAAAACCGATAGCCTTCCCTTTTCCAGCTTCTTGGATCACTCTAGCACAGATTGAGTAGGGGCGGCCCAAAAGAGGAAGGGCATGTGCAAAGTCTCCCTCTTTAATCACTTTTCGCAGTAAACTGCTTGATACAATCTCTTGTTCAAATGAGACAGGGGAGAGATATTCGAGTTCAAACCTAAGCTTTTTTCCCAAGATTTCTAGAAGAGCACACCTTCCCTCACGGTCTTTTCCAATCACAGCGTCGTGTCCAAGGATGAGATGCGTAAACCCTGTTTTTTCTTTCAGCTCAGTCAGAAATGTTTCAGCGCTCTTTTGTGAAAACTCATGAGTGAAGGGTTCAACGATTAGCTCCACTCCCTCTTTTTCTAGGAGAAAGAGTTTGTGCTCCGGTGTGGAGAGCAGGGGCTTTGGCACTTTTGCAAGCACATGTGAGGGGTGGTTAGAGAAGGTAAAGACAATGCCTCTCTCTCCCCGTTCTTTTAGGCATCGCAGCACTTTTTGGTGTCCAACATGAACACCGTCAAAGTTGCCAATGGTGATCGTAGTTTTAGACATCGCAAATGAGATGGGGGGTGATGTCAAACTCCAGGTTGTCAAGTAGCTGACCGTCAAGGCACTGCTCAAGCGTATAGCAGCCGCTACGGGTTCGCTTCAGCTGCGAGAGGTGCGCTCCACATCCCAACGATTCACCAATCTCATGAGCAAGGCTGCGGATGTAGGTGCCCTTACTGCAGGCAACCGAAATGGTAAGAAATGGGTAGTCGTAGCAAAGCACTTTGATATCTGTGCGCACTTTACAAGGAGTGCGCTCGATTTCGATTCCCTCTCTTGCAAGCTTGTAGAGCGGCTTGCCCTTTACTTTCTTTGCGGAGAACATGGGAGGAGTTTGCTCGATTTCTCCTTGAAATTTCGCAAGCACACGGTCTAACTGAAGCTCTGTCGGTTTCTTCTTTGAGCGCGCTGTGATTTTCCCATCGCAATCGTAAGTATCAGTGGTGACGCCGAGGCATACTTCGGCAATGTACTCTTTGTCTGCAAGGAGGAGTTTGTCTGACAGCCGCGTATACTCCCTTCCTAAAAGGAGTACCATGACCCCGGTGGCAAAGGGGTCAAGGGTTCCTGCATGTCCCACCTTTTTAATACCTGTCAGTTTGCGCAGGCTACGAATTAAGCTAAAAGATGTTTTCCCCTGTGGCTTGTTGACAAGGAGGATGCCCTCTTTCAACTCAGTTGCTGTCGGTAGAACTTCCTGTTTCACGCTGCTCTCTCTCACTCTGGATTTCATCGATCACGTTTTGAATGCGTATCTGTTTCTCAACGGAGGTGTCGAGAACGAACTTCAACTCAGGAAAGAAGCGCAAACGTACTTGCTTTGATGCCTTTACAGCAATAAACCCCGCTGCAGACTGCAAAGCAGCGATTGCTGCCTTTTTCGCCTCATTGTTGCCAAATAAGCTCACCATCACTTTCGCATGGTGCAGATCATCTGTTACCTGCACTTCAGTAATTGTGAGGAGCACAGGGATGTGAGGGTTTTTCACCTCATTGCGAATCGTATCTGAGATCACTTCCTTCAGCAGAGAGTTGACTCGCTTGATTCGTCTCCCTTCCATCAAAGCTCCTGGGTGAGGTAAATCACTTCATAGGCTTGGATTTCATCGTCTTCTTGAATGTCATTGTAGCCATCCAGAACGATACCGCATTCAAGCCCTTTCTTCACTTCTTTTACGTCCTCTTTCACTCGTTTAAGAGAAGAGATGCTGCCTTGCCACACAACTTTACCCTCACGCACAACACGCACTCGATGATTGCGTGAGATGAGGCCATCGTTGACGATACATCCCGCAATACGGCCCAAGTGAGATGACTTGAAAACAGCTTGTACTGTAGCCTTTCCCGTATCATTTTCTTCGGCGATCTTGTCGAGTAGCCCTTTCATCATGAGCTTTACTTCATCTACTGCATGGTAAATCACATCGAAAAGACGTACTTTTACGCCAAGCTCTTTGATCAAGCTCTCTGCATGGCTCTCCACCTTTGTGTGGAAGCCAATCACAATTGCATTCGAAGCTGCTGCAAGCTGAATATCAGACTCAGATATTTCACCTACACCAGTGAAAATGACATCGGCCTCTGCCTTGTCAGACTCAATCTTAAGAATAGAAGTCTTGAGCGCCTCAACAGAACCCTGGACGTCACCACGGACGATAAGCTTAAGTACTTTTTTCTCTTTTGTCGCGCTATCTTGCAAGAAGCTCTCCAAGGAGGGGGACTTTCGTTGTTGCAGAGCCTGGTAGGCGTGTCCCTCTTTTCGAGAATCCACAATGTGTTGCGCCTCTTTCTCGCTCTGCACAACAACGAAGGGATCACCTGCTTTTGGCAAACCAGAAAGACCGGTGAGCTCAATTGGTGTAGAGGGGCCTGCATGGTCTAAAAGCTTGCCATGCTCGTCATGCATCGTCTTTACACGGCCATAGTGCGTCTCAAAGACAAGAGCATCGCCTTGCTTGAGCGTTCCATTTTGTACTAAAATCGTGGCAACAGATCCCATCCCTTTATGAAGCTCAGACTCAAGAACCACACCACGTGCACGCATGTGGGGGTTGGCTTTAAGCTCGAGAACCTCTGCTTGCAAAGCCAACATCTCAAGCAATCCTTGAATTCCTTCGCCGGTTTTTGCTGAGGTGTTCACTGTGATTGTTTGTCCACCCCACGCCTCTGGGAGAAGCTCTTTCTCTGAAAGCTCGCGGTAAACATTATCAACACTGAATCCAGGCTTGTCGCACTTATTGATCGCAACAACGATGGTAACGCCAGCTTCTTTTGCATGCTGTAGCGCCTCAACTGTTTGCTCTCGCATTCCCTCATCACCAGCAACAACGAGAACAACGATGTCCGTGACTTCAGCGCCTCTCGCACGCATTGCAGAAAATGCCTCGTGCCCCGGTGTATCTAAAATTGTTAGATCGCCCACAGCAGTCTTACACTTAAATGCACCGATGTGCTGTGTGATCGCTCCGGCCTCACCAGAGGTGATGTTGCTCTTGCGAATCGCATCGATCAAGCTTGTCTTACCGTGGTCAACGTGTCCCATGAAGGCAACAACAGGAGCACGGAACTCAAGTTCACTGGCATCACTATCAGCAATTTCTTCTTTGACGCTTTTCGAGGTAACAGCAATTCTTTCTTCCTCAGTTGTATCGACAGTGATCTCACATCCAAACTCTGAGCCGATGAATTGAACCATTGTCTCATCATCAATGTAGTCGTTGAGCGTGTAGGTCATTCCACTTAGAAACAACTTCTGAATAATCTGAGACCCTTTTAGCTTCATCTCCGCAGCTAGATCTTTTAGCATAATGGGAAGACGCAAGGTGAGATTGGAGGGGCGGACTACCTCGTAATCAGGTTTATGTGAGCGCTGCTTTGACGGACGCCTTTTTCTCCAACGCTCATCTTCTCCAGAAGAGAGACCTGCGCGGTCACGAGAGTCAAATGAGCGCATCTGCTGCCCACCACCGCGACGGGCTGGCTTTAAGTCACGGAAGTCGCGCACCTTCTTGCCTTTCTTCAGCTGAGAAGCTGACTGAGGGTCCTTTGCCTCTTCTTTCTGATCGGTTGTGACCTTCTCTTTTTTCTCAGGCTTAGGCTCTCTTTTAGGGAGAAGGTCTTTTACATGCCGTCCGGTAGGACCAAGCTTCTCTTTATGGGGCTTTTTAACCTCTTCTTTGATCTCCGCTACAGGAGCAGCTTTCTCCTCTACCTTCTCTACTTCTTTCTCTACTTCTTTTTCTACTTCTTTCTCAGGGAGGGGAGGGGGAGCTTCTTCAACTTCCTCAGCAGGAACTTCAGCCTCAGAAACTGGAGCAGGCTCTTCCACCTTCTCCTCCTCCTTAGGAGCAAAAGAAGAGCGCTTTTTAGCGCGAATGCGCTTCTTTTCACCCTTCTCTTCTTCCTCGGCAATAGGTTGAGCCTCTTCGCTTTTTTCCTTTGTCGTCTTGCTCTCTTTTTTCTTCTCGAGCTTAGGCTTCAAATTTTTAAGGCCAGCGACTTTAGCTAGCTGAGTGTTCTTGATTTTGATCTTTAGGTTTTTAGCCAATTTTATTCTCGCAACGTTTGCTTGCTTCTTCCAAAATAGTGTATGCCAGGTCAATGCTGATGCCCGGTACAGTCGCAACCTCGTCGGTTCTTGCCACGAGGAGTTTGCGTAGTGTGTCATAGCCTGCTTCAATCAAGTTTTGAATGATTAGCTTATTGACACCCTGAATCTCTAAAGGCTCATCTAAAGCAGGATTTTCTGCTTCTGCGAGCTGCATTCTTTGAATTTCGAGGGACTTGTTATACTCGCTCATCCTTTGAACTTCAAGCTCATACCCCAACATTTCTCCTGTGAGGCGAGCATTCATGCCCCGTTTTCCAATCACAGCAGGGTAATCATCGTTGTCCACAACAATTGCGAGCACGTTCTCCTCTTCATTTAAGCCAATCTTGCGCACCTCGATTGGTGACAAGATGTTTTGGAGAAGGTCAACTGGGTCGTCTGTATAGGGGATGATATCGATCTTCTCGTTGTTAAGCTCGCGAATCACGTTTTTCACACGCGTTCCACGCACACCCACACACGCTCCTACAGGATCTACCTTTGGATCAGAAGAACGCACAGCAAGTTTTGTGCGGTAGCCCGCATCACGTACGATCTTTACAATCTCAATTGTGTGATCCTCTAGCTCTGGCACTTCTTGAATAAAGAGCTGTTTCACAAACTCGGGGTGGCTGCGTGTAAGAACAACCTCAGCTCCGCCATTTTCAAGATCCTTCACCTCATGGAGAAGAGCATAGACTTTCTCACCCACTTGGTAGCGCTCAGTTTTTGGGTAGTTGCGCGCGGGCAAAATTGCTTCTACTTTTCCAAGGTCCACAATCATGTTAGGACCACGAGAGAAACGCTTTACTACCCCAGAAACAAGCTCATTGACTCTGTGGCGATACTCATCAAAGATCACATCGCGCTCAGCACCACGTAATTTTTGCCCAATGATTTGTCGTGCAGTTTGCGCTGCAATGCGTCCGAAGTTCTTAGGCGTCACAGGCACGTCCAAAAACTGCCCCACTTCACAGTCGGGGTCGAGTTCTCGTGCAGCATCGATTCCAATTTCTAGAGCGGGGGTTTCTACATTCTCTACGATCTCCTTTTCGCAGAAAACATCGAGATCACCCGTTTTTGGATTGATTTGAACCGCTACATTAGCCTCTTCTTTCAAGCTTTTGCGCGCAGCCGCCATGAGCGCTGATTCAATCGCTGCAGCTACAACCGCGCGTTTGACACCCTTCTCGCGCTCCATATATTCAAAGATCGCAATGAGATCTTTCTTATTCATTCCTTACCTCCAATACAAGCATATAGAAAAACCGAAGGTCACCCTTCGGTTTTACGAGGATTCGGGACTCCCCAAGGGGATTCACGATCCGTCGCTTACCTCTGCGTGGTTGCTGCTGTTTTCCTCTTCCTCATCACTAGAATCTACTACGATGTCGTCATGATTCTCTTGATTTTGGTCAATCATGTACTCCTTGATTGAAAGGGAGACTTTTTTGTGTTCAGGATCGAGCTTCATCACTTTGGCTGTTACATCAGCACCGGCTGAGATTACATCCTCAACCTTTGCGAAAGGTTGGTCAGAAATCTCGGTCACGTGAATCAGACCCTCGATACCATTGTCTAGCTCAACAAATGCGCCAAATGCAGTCACTTTTGTAACCTTTCCTTTGACAAGTGCACCCACAGGGATAGACTTCTCAATTGTTTCCCAAGGATTTTCGCTTAGCTGCTTCACGCCAAGCGTGATTTTCTTGCTTTCCTTGTCTACGGTGAGCACAACAGCTTCGATCTTATCTCCTTTCTTTAAAATCTCAGAAGGATGAGAGACCTTTTTGATCCAGCTCATATCAGAGATGTGGATCAAGCCTTCAATACCTGGCTCTAGTTCAACAAAAGCGCCGTAGTTAGTCAAACTCTTCACTTCAGCGACAACATTTGAAGCAAGAGGGTACTTCTCTTCTGCATCATCCCAAGGGTTATGCTCGAGCTGCTTGATGCCCAAAGAGATTTTTCCTTCGTCTTTTTGAACACTCAAAACGACCGCTTCAACTTCGTCGCCTTTGTTTACGACTTCGCTTGGATCTGTGATGTTTTTCACCCAAGACATCTCGGAAACGTGAATTAGCCCTTCAATTCCTGGCTCAATCTCAATAAAGGCGCCATATGGCAAGAGCTTTACAATCTTTCCTTTCACTTGAGTGCCAGGAATATACTTCTGTTCAATGTCATCCCAAGGATTGGCTTCCTTTTGCTTCAAGCCGAGAGCAACACGTCCTTTCTCTTTGTCGATGCTCAAGATCATTACCTCGATCTCTTGTCCAAGCTCAACCATCTCAGATGGGTGCTTGATGCGCTTCCAAGTCATGTCTGTGATGTGTAAGAGACCATCGATGCCATCAAGGTCAAGAAAGACACCAAAGTCTGTGATGTTCTTTACTATACCCTTACGGATATCACCTTCTACAATTGTCTCAAGGAGCTCAGCCTTCTTAGAAATGCGTTCAGCTTCTAATAGCTCACGCCTTGAAACAACGATGTTCTTTCTCTCAGTGTTGATCTTGAGAATTTTGAACTCACAAGTCTTGCCAAGGTATTCATCCAAGTTCTTGATGCGCTTGTTGTCGATCTGGGAACCGGGCAAAAACGCCTCCATCCCAATATCGACCATCAAACCGCCTTTCACTTTGCGAATGATCTTTCCTTTTACAATCGAGCCTTCTTCACAGTGTTCGATGATAAACTCCCACTGACGGAGGCGTGCAGCCTTTTCACGAGAGAGAACGATCTGCCCCTGGTCATTTTCAGGCTGCTCAAGGTAAACCTCAACTTCATTGCCCAAAATGAGCTCTTCAGGATCTGTGAATTCAACTGTAGGAACAAGCCCTTCAGATTTTAGACCAACATCAACAACGACAAAATCCTTGCCCACTTCAACGATTTGGCCGCGCAAAATCGTGCCGGGAGCCATTGTTTCCTCGTCATCTCTTTTGATCGACCCTTGAAGAAGCTCTTGAAATAGTTTCGCCTCATCTTCCTGAAACTCAATGTCATCAAGAATTTTTTTAGAGGTCCATGTGTAGTGTGTTTCTTTGTTCATTTAAGTTATTCTCCTATGTGCAAAGGAGCAGTGTAAATACTTAAGAAAAAAAATGCAAGGTTGTCTAGATGAAATTCTGAATAGCTAAAATAAAATTGGGAGGGTTGCCCCTCCCTCTAGAACTGCAAGAAGCAGCATTGTGTAGATCACTCGCAAGAGGAGCGGCCGGCTATAAAGAGCAATACTGCGAGTGTTGCTACAGGTATGGCGACCAGCATTCTTTGCCCCAAATTTGAAAGCGGAATCACGTTTTTGCTGCCTAAGATGCCGCAAACAAGCATCGTGATTAAACCAGCTGACACTACTGCAGCAGCAGCACCAAATACGTGGTAATCCCGAATTTGTATTTCTCCAACTTTCATATCTCTCTCCTGGTTATATCAAACTTAAAGAGCAATTATAACAAGTTAATTATTTGAGGGTCAAGAGTGTATCTTTTTAGCTTGCGTGTCATATTATGAATAATTTGAGAGTGGTCGCCGTTTTTCAAATAATCATTACGATAAAATGAGCCAATATCAAGAAAGAGGGGGGTTTCACCACAAAAACCAGTATTTTTTTGCAGCACTGGATCGTGGTCATCAATTCCTTTTTTGAATCTTTTGATTAGGAGGGCGGAAATCTGTTGTAATGCTGATGCTGCCTCCTCTTTTCGTGAGAGACGGACAATAAGAGGTTCTCCTCTTTTTTGCACAAAAAACTCGAACTCATCGAGGTTAAGGGCGTAGGGATTGCGCAATGAATCGTAAATAAGGAGAGTTTTTTTTAGGTGCGTAGTTTTGTTTAAATGCATGTAGAGAAGTCCGCACTCTTCTTTCAGTTCATTATAGGCTAGAAGGCAGCTGGCAAAGAGCTCCTCTCTTTTGACCTCTTTTTCAAGGCGTCTTTCTTCATGAATTTGTTGAAGAAATGAGGGAAGGCCTGCCATATGTGTAGTGCGAAAGCGATTATGGCGGAAAAATTTGATTACATAGCGTCCATCTTCGCTCTCAAAAATATACGACTGGGAGCCGTGCGTGAGGTAATGGTAGGGCTGAGTAAAGATCTCCTTTGGATAATCGACTGCGCGCGTCTCCCACTTACAAGAGGGGGTAAGAGTGGACTGTATGCTCTTAATACGGAAGGTGTCGCAAAGCCCCCAGAGTGCGAGCTGGAGCCCAAAATAGCTTCCTGCAAAAGCAAAAGTAAAGACAAAGGTGATGGAAAGAAGGCGTTTTTTCATCCTTCAATACTATAAGAGATTACTTTCCAGTCTCCTTTCGAGTTAGAGCCTTGCTGTCCTTTACGAGCCTCTGCCATCAAAATTACCTTCTCTTTCACGCTTGATTTGGAGCTGAAGCTAGAGTTAAAAATGATCTGCATAAACGTTCCGGTTGTGCCATGAGGAAGGCGGTTAAGAGAGCTGTGGTTGGCGACTTTTCTACTTGTATTATTACCAAGATCGCCGCGCACACTTTTCATCGCTGCAATCCAGATGTTACTCGACATGATGTCTTGCAGAAACCCTCCAGCCTGCATATAGGAAGCGCCATACGCCTTTTGATCGAGAAGGCCTAGCCAGTAGATAGCTTGTGCTTTTGCAGCAGAAAAATCAGAGCCTGTGGTCCTGCTATCCACGCCTGTATTGTCTTTTTGATTATCTGTTTGATTGTAACCCGATTGAGGGTAAGTGGCCTCTAGCTCCTTTGTAGGATCAACTTTATTGGGGTCTAAATAGTCTTGTCCATACTGGCTATTATAGATAGTTGTGTTGTATCCACCCACAGGCGCTCCACTGCCCGGTTTTGAGGGAGTATCCTGCTGTGCTGCGAGAGGAATTGCGGCTAAAATGAAAAGAGAGAAGATTTTCATTGGCTAAAAAAGCCCCTTTAGGTAAATTTTGTTTCCTTTCACACTACAGTGAAGTGTGAGAGGAAAGCAAGATGTTTTTGGGGGCTTAGCTTAGTTGGTAGAGCGTCTGATTTGCATTCAGAAGGTCAGGAGTTCGACTCTCCTAGCCTCCATCACACAACTGAACGGCCTGCGGGCCGTTCAGTCTTTTTTCCGCGGTTATAGCTCAGTTGGTTAGAGCGCGACACTGATAATGTCGAGGTCCCAAGTTCAAGTCTTGGTAACCGCATCTTCCTTAAAGCTCAGCTGTTTCCCTTTCACTCCTAAGGTGTGTCGTCGGTTCCTCTATCAGATAGCGAGTCGAGCTCAAACTCTTCGGAATCCTGTCGATAGAGCTGATTCGTATCGTGCACTGCTCTTTTTGCTGCATACAGCTTCTGACACTTGATAATGACAACTGATAGCGCAAGGGTTGAAACGGAGCCTACTGCGTAACCCCAGTGCGGTTTATTGAAGTGCCCGAACACAGCAAGGACGACCGCTCCTACAACACACAATGCCGTGGCGGCGTAGCACGACCTTTTTATAAGATTCTGATGCTGCATGATTTGAGATATTTTCACAACGCTATTTTAGCAAAGAAATATTTAGATTGTGTTAAGAAAGCGGGTGAGCAGGACTAACTCAGGAGACTTTCCTTGGCTGCCTCGAGCTGTTCGGCCATGGAGGAATTTTTGGAGAACTCTTTAGTGAGCATATTGAGCACAAAGAAGCGGAAATCGACAGAGTAGGTGGGGTTAAGGAGGTCTTCTAAGACAAAGCGCCGGAAGCGAGCCTTCTGTGCCCGTGTTGGTTTGGCGGGAAGGTAGTGTGCATTTACTTGTTTTAGGAGTTCTCTCTTATAAGGGCGAAAGGCGGCATTCTTTTTTCGATTTGCGAGCACGCTGATAATGATAAGGGGAATGCTGGCAGCCAAAACCCCAGCTGCTGGGACGAGGGAGGGCTTGAGGTAGCTAATGCTCACCCCTGGGAGGCGGAGGCAGGCAAAGGAGCACACCATCACAATAATAGGGAGGATAAAAAAGAGCGTTGCAGCCACAGTTGTGATTGTGGCGATTCTTGCCTCTTGCGTAAAGTTTTGGTAGGCTACCGCCAATGTCATACAAGGAGAGTATACGATGAGCGCTTTCTCACACAAGGTTTGCGACCCTATTCACGGATTTATCCGCCTGAATTCCATAGAGAAGAGATTGATTGAAACAGCTGCTTTCCAGCGTCTCCGCTATCTTAGGCAGATGGGGATGGCGTATTTGGTTTATCCAGGAGCGACACATACACGCTTTGAACACTCACTTGGAGTGATGGAGCTTGCTTCGCGCATTTTTCATACAATCTACCCGGGTAAAAACGCGCAAGCTGTGCGCCTGGCAGCGCTCTGCCATGATTTGGGTCACCTTCCATTCTCTCACACAGCTGAAGAGTCTCTTTTAGGCAGTAAGGGGCATGAACAAATGACCATTGAGATTGTGAAAAGCTTGAAGATGCCGCTCAAAGAAGAGGTGCTTGCTTTGCTCAACTGTGAGGGGGTAGAGGCGCGCATCATTACTGATGACAATTTTGGAGCCGACCGCATCGACTATCTCTTGCGCGATGCCTATTACACAGGTGTGCGCTTTGGCCATGTTGACTACTCACATCTCATCGACTCCCTCTGTCTGATTGAGGGGGAAATCGGTGTGCATATCAATGGAATTCAAGCTGTAGAGTCTTTGTGGATTGCGCGTTACATGATGTATGCTCGGGTATATCACCACACAAAGGTGTGCATCTACTCTGAGCAAATGCGCCGTTTTATGGAGCACTACTACCAAGAGGTGGGCTTTCCTGAAACTATTGAAGAGTACTTGGCGCAAAAAGATTATACGATTTTGCATGCGATGGAGAAGAGTCACGACCCTCTTTTGCGTGGTGAACTCGCAAATCAAACAGTGCGCATTGAGGAGAAAAGCGGGGGAGAGCGGGAGTTTTTGGTGCTTACCGAGTCAGGAGTGGTGTCGAGCTCGGAGGCTTCTCCATTCCTAAGGGCGATCCCGGCAGGCGCGCGCTCAAAGCCGCTCGAATATCCATCATGAGCTTTTCTTTTTCCTGTGGATCCTCTCGGTTTGTTACAGCGACATCATAGCAAATCTCTCCCTCATTGAGCACCAAAATGCGATCTGCAAGCGCAATGGCATCTCGAAAATCGTGTGTCACCATTACAATCGTTTTTGCAAACTGTGCC
The DNA here is from genome assembly GCA_024233495.1 of Chlamydiales bacterium. GTDB lineage: Bacteria > Chlamydiota > Chlamydiia > Chlamydiales > JAAKFR01 > JACKPM01. Next base: position 120,617 of record JACKPM010000004.1, on the reverse strand, counting down.
CGAATATGACGCAAAAGAGTATAGAGCTCTTCGCGGATGATCACGTCAAGTGGACCAAAAGGTTCATCAAGCAAGAGGAGGGGGCGGTTTTGCAAAAGTGCGCGCACAAGAGAGACGCGCTGCCGCATACCGCCACTCAAAGCCTCCGGCATCTTTCTCTCACAACCCTCTAGACCAACCGCTTTCAGGAGTTCATGTGCGCGTCGCCTTAATGCGTCATCTATTTGCGCCTCGCCCAGTTCGCCAACTAGAAGCAAATTCGAAAGCACATTACGCCAAGGAAGAAGTAAATCCTCCTGCTGCATGTAACTAATGTGCCTATTGCCCTCTGGAAGGGGAGAGTCATTCACGAGAATAGCTCCTTCTTGGGGTTCTAACATCCCGGTCATTAGGCGGAAAAGAGTGGTCTTTCCAGACCCTGAGATCCCAATAAGCGCTACAATCTCTCCCGAGTGCACTTTAAACGAAATATTGTTTAAAATTTTTGCTTTTTCATAGGAAAAGGAGAGCTCGTGAAGAGTGATCATAGCGAAGCAGTCTACCCAAGTGGAATCTTTCTGTCTATAAAGATATCTTAATATAACCTAAACATTTTTCTGATATACTGGAAATGTAATGGGGGTGATATATGACGTCAGGTGACGTACATCCAACAGGAGAGGGAATCCCTTTCGAGCGCATTTGGCGAGCCGACAGTCCAACTGTGGGGCCAGTAAAGCTTCCTACACCTGCATCAGGGCGGGGGCAAGGGTGCTGCGTCTCAAAGTGCGGTCGTTTTGCTAAAATTCCGATGAAACTCCTCTGCGATCCGCAGTGGATGCTCTTCCTTGTGCTCTTTTTTGGTGTTGTAACGCAGTCTCTTAATTTGGCTGGAGGGAGTGCAGTAAGCGTAGCACCCTACTTCAGCATTGCAAGTTCACCTCTCTATCTTGTCCATGCTGTGCGTGCAACAAAGAAGCAGGCGGAGCTAATAAAGGCTGGAGCTAAAACCCACAACTATGCAGAGGCTGTCTTCTTTGCCATCCTGGCATTAGATGCAGCAGGAACCGCATTTTGTCATATGACAAAGCCATTTGCTGGTGGTGTGCAGTTAGCGGGAACAGGCGTTTCTCACAAGGCAGCATGCGCTTTTATTTTTGGCCACATGCTTCCCATCATCATGGTCACTGCTGGAAGTGTAGGAGGGGTGGCAGCGCTTGCCACGTTTTGGCGTTCACGCTCAGAGATGAAGAAGTTCAAGAAGAGGGTAAAGGACCAAGACTTCCAAAAAGTGGCTGAGTTGATGGAATTTTTGCAAGGACCTACAACCCTTCCGAAGAAAGACTTCGATATGAAACTCCTAAATGAACGGCGGAAAGCGAACTACTTTAGCAACGACAAAAGACGCGAGGCGCTTGAAGCCAAAATTCGGGGTCACGATATTAGCTACATCTGCGCATTGCGCGATACGCCCTTGCCTAAAGCGCTTGAAGCAGCTTCTTCTGAACAAGCTAACGACTTGTTGCATCAAATGCAGGATCTCTTCCGCTCTATTTTTGAGGGAGAGCACAATTTGCGCGAGCAAGTCGCCCTTCTTGAGGATGCGCATAAACAGGTGCGTGCCTGCATGCGCGAGCAGGGAGAGCTTTTTGAAGGACAAGATACCGAAGAGTTCAGAGCAGCTTTAAAAGCTCAAGAGAATGCGATTCAATCGATCAAAAGCGAGTATCTTCGAGAATCTCAAGAGTTAAGCAATGAGGTGAAAGCCGAGGTACATCGCAATGTGATGAACCTTACGATCATGCTTTTCTTAGCTGTGCTCACAACCGTGGGGGGGGCGCTCACTCTGGGTCACATGCCACACGAACGGTTGGCGGGCTCAATTCTTGTAATTGCAGGCTGTATCACCGCAATGGGCGGTATTCTTTTCGAAAAATTTGTAACCGATAAGAGATTTTTAGAAATGGATAAATGGCTACGAGGAAAAGCAAGGACCGTGGCATAATAGAGGACTATGTCCTCGAAAAATCTATCCCTTTCTGTCTTGCTTCTCTCTGCATTTATTGATTATGCAGGCATTGCGATCGTCTTCACCCTCTTCGCTTTTCTCCTTTTTGATCCCAGCCTACACTTCTTACCTGCTGACACCTCTGAGACAGTGAGGGGAGTGTGGCTCGGCCTTCTGATTGCCCTTCACCCGTTGATGCAGTTTTTTAGCGCCCCCATCTTTGGTGCTGCCTCAGATCGAAAGGGGCGGAAAAAGGTGCTCGTAGGGAGTCTTTGGCTCTGTATTGCTGGCTACCTTCTTGCTGTGATTGGCGTGCATATGCAAAGCATTTTCCTCTTAGCGCTCTATCGCATTTTAGTGGGAATTGGAGCAGGCAATAGCTCTGTGATTGCCGCAATGACTGCTGACTTGAGCACTCCGGAGGATAAGGGAAAGAATTTTGGTCTTTTGAGCATGAGCATGGGAGCTGGTTTCATCGTAGCCCCCTTCCTGAGCAGCCTTCTCTCTAAGCATTTTGGCTATATCGTGCCTTTCTACTTTCCTCTCCTTTTGGTGATCGCCAACCTCCTTCTTGTCGTATGGAAGCTAAAGGAGACCAAACACGTGCTGGAAGAGGGGAAGCTTGGGCTTTTTCGTGCGCTTACATTGATGCGACGCGCCTTTGAGATGAAGTCTATCCGTTTTGTTTTCCTGGCTCACCTCCTCTTTTCTGTAGGTTGGTCATTCTTTATCGAGTTTATTGCTCTTTTCTTACGCAAGCAATTCGACTTTGATGCGAGTGATACTGGGATCTTTTACGGTTATGGCGCTGTTTTCTATGCCCTTTCTGCAGGTTTCCTTGTCTTCCCGATGATGCGGTGGATTGGAGCGAGTCGCACACTTTTTCTTGGGCACTTTATGTCGGGGCTTGGCATCATTGCAATGCTTTTTATTCATAGCCGCTTTGTGCTTTGGCTTTATGTCCCTATTGCGCAGATGTTCCTCTCGTTCATCTATCCAGCAACCAGCACAGTGATCTCCAATGCAACCAGCGAGAAGGCTCAAGGAGAGGCGCTCGGTATTTCACATGCAGTGAATGCGCTTGCTCTAGGAGTTAGCCCTTTCTTTGTAGGCACTTTTGTGGGGCCACACCCAAGTGCAGCTGTGCTTGTTGGCGGGGGAATGATGCTTATCGCAAGCTTGGTGTTCGGGCTTTTCCACTACCGTAGATCTCAAATAGAGAAGCCTCTTGTGAGAGAGTTGAATTAAAGCGCGCTGAAGTGACGAATACTTGTCCAAACTGCGCAAGTGAGGCAAGCAAGGCCTCCTCTTTCTTCAGGTCGAAGCTGAGTCCCGCATCATCGATGCATAGAAGAGGCTTCTCTTCAATGTGTTGGTAGAGACGTTTCCACTCGGCAAAGCGGAGCTGCGCTACCATCATTCTTTTTTGCCCTTCACTTGCAAAAGAGCGCGCTGAGCGCTCCTTCATCAAAATAGAGAGATCATCTTTATGTGGGCCCGCTGAGGTGATACCCAAAATAAAATCGCGTTCCCGACCTTGCGCTAATTTTTCAGCCAAATTGCTGCGGCAAGAGGGGAGATAGGTGAGTGTGTGTGGGAAGTCAAGCTCCTGTATTGTCTCTTCTCGCAGCTTGACCAAATAAGTGGCAGACTCTCCCATTTGCTCCTCCCACACCTCGATGCCCTCTCTTCTCTTCTGACGCAAAAGCGTATTGCGCTGCTTCATCGCTCTTTGATAGCGGCTGAGGTGATGCAAGTAAAGAGGGTGTGTTTGGGAAATTTGCAGGTCCAAAAAGAGGCGGCGCATCTTCGGATTGCCAACGATGAGCTGATGATCTTCTGGAGTCAAAAGCGTGCCATGCAAAAGGCCAAAGAGAGAGCTTAGCTTAGAAAGGGGTGTATGATTATGGAGCACAGTACGCTTTCCCTCAAACATCTGCATTTTGAGCACCTGCTCCACACCGTTCTTCTCAAAGCGCCCCTCAATATAGAAAGATTCCTCCCCAAAGCGGATGAGCTCAGCTAGATGACGTGTGCGAAACGAACGCCCTGTAATAAGGAGGAAGATGGCTTCGAGCAGGTTAGTTTTGCCCTGTCCATTATCGCCATAGATGTAGTTGACACCTGGGCCAAACTCAAGGCGCACCTCCTCATAGTTGCGGAAATTGCGGAGGAAAAGAGAGGTGAGCCTCATTCTTCGTTTAGACGCATTGGCATGATGATGAAGAGACTCTCTGTGGAATCTGTGATCACGCCTGGGTTGAACGAATCAGAGATGCCAAGGGTCACCGTCTCATCACGGCTATGCTTCAAAATATCAAGGAAAAAGAAGGGATTGAAGGCAATCTCAAGCTTAGATCCTTCATAGTTGACTGGCATACTTACCTTTCCTTCACCCACATCTGTACAGTTTGCTGTTAATGTCAGCTCTCCTGGAGAAAATGAGAAGCGCACTGACTGAGAAGTGTTATTCGTGAAGAGTGCGATTTGGCGCAAGAGTACGATCAACTCCTCTCTATGAAGCTGCATCTTCACCTCGCTTTGAGAGGCAATCACTTGCTCAAAATCGGGATATTCGCCGGAAAGAAGCTTGGTTACCAAAATCGTGTTGCCCGACTCGACCGCGACCTTGTCATCTGTAATATAGACAGTACAATCTCCCTCATCCTCAATCATCTTGATCATCTCTTCTACAGCTTTGAGGGGAATCACATACTCTCCAGAAACATCTGGTCCGAGGTCAATCCCTGTCTGCACTTTTGCGAGGCGCTTTCCGTCAGTGCCTACAAAGATGGCTCGTCCATTTTCAATGCGCATCAAGACCCCAGTCAAGACGTAGCGATTGTCTTCGCGTGAAACAGCAAAAGCTGTGCGATAGAACATTTCCTTTAAAAGCTCACCTGAAATCGTGAATTTTACTGCATCTTGCAAGTCTGGCAAAGAGGGGTATTCATTTTTGTCCATGCCGTGAAGGCGGAATCTTGAAGAGCCTGATTTAATCTCAGCCATCTCGCCATCAGCCGCATTCACTTCAATATTAGCATCGGTGAGCTCGCGCACAAGTTGGAAGAAACGCTTGGATGGAATGGAGAGCGCTCCTTTCTCATAAATTTTTGCCTTTGCAGCACACCGAGTGCCTACAATCAGATCGGTCGCTGTGAAGACGAGCTCATCACCATTTGCCTCAATCAAGAAGTGAGATAAGACTGGGATGGGGGCATTTTGGGGGACAATATTTTGAATTTTGCGGATAAGGTTAGAGAGTTCGCCGCGAGACACAACAAATTTCATAGAAGCTCCATTTTTTAGAGAAGGATATGAAAAAGGTTTCAAGAAATCCAGTTTTATAGTCAAATCGGTTGAAAATTTTACAAATTCGTGCCAGATGGCAAAGCCAAAGTAAGCGCAAAGTTCGACTTCGACCATTTATGGTCTATGAGAATGAGCGCAATCTTTGGCGAAGCCAAATGGTATGAATTTGTAAAATTTTCAACCGATTTGACTATATCTACGACATTACCCATGATTTGGTTATAGAGAGAGTTTTGTAAGGACCTAAGACCTTAAGCGATGATGGTGATATTGGCGTAATTCAGATAGGGCAGAGGGCGTTAATGTCCACTCGCAATTAACTTCTCTGTATGACTGATAGGGATAATAATCAGAGGGTTGCAAATAAAGAAACACTCGCTTTTAGCGCACTCGATAACTGGAGCGCTATCTTAGTAAACGGCAGAGAAGGGGAAAAGACTCAATTCACTCTCGGACTTTGGAAACATTGCCATATATAGTTAATTATTGCTCTGTCGAACCCGGCGGGAGCCAATCAGATGATTCAGTATAATTTGGGTCCGAACAGGGATACAGAGTCTGGTCTCGATCATACATAAAATTAGAGCTGATGTAGAAGGTATCAGGGAGGTGTGGGCGCATATCTCTAAGCAGGGCAGCAGCAAGGAGGAGGTGACCATTTTGACGGCAATCACGACTCTGTTATAGTTGGATTTTCTATTCTCTGTAGTTGGTGCTTGCATGCCATCTAGAATTTCCTTTGGTGACAGAATGGGGATAGGGTTGTTTTTGAAAAGATCTGGAAAAAAATGTGAGATAGCTTGTTTTAGGGGGTTGTATCCACCTTGAAATGCTTCTGAAAAAGTTGTCAGTAAAACCTTTATAAGCTCGATACGGTTGTGCTGTATTGCGGAGAATAAAGCAGCATGAATAGCTGAATATCGTTTCATATCTTGGGTAACTTGCACGACAGTTTGAGGCGCTTTCGTGCAAGCTAGGCGCTGCAAGTTTGCATGTCTGCAGAATGTATTAGGCTGTATTATGTTGTGCCCAATCAATACTGTCTTGCTCATCATGACTTCGAAGCACAATCTGACCAGTGCTCGAAAACCTCTCTCTCTTTTTGCAAAGCAACTGCTGGATCTTCTGTAGAGGGCAATAAGAGGTAACAATCTCATAGATATATTAAGTCCCTCTTCTACAAAGCAATTAACTTTAGCCGGGAAAGGTAGCTCTTGTAAGGAGTCGTATAAACTTAAGGGAATAGGGCTGTCTGTTAATTTATGCTTTGTCAGTGCAATATGGATATGAGCGCTGAGCTTTTCAGAGAAGGTAAGTTTTTCGTTTAAAATGTTTTCAGCGCTTGCAAGAGACTTTTCAGAACTCAAACCTGAGGCGACTTCAAGCTGCGCAATATAAAGGAGGATGCGTAGCGTTAAAAATCTATTGCGATGGTCAGAAAGTTTTTCTCGAGCTTCCTGAAAAAGAGCCGTCGCTTTCTCTTTTTGAGAGGAATCTTTAGCCATTTCAGCAGCAAGCTCAGCTAATGAGATACTAAAAACAAATTTACTTGAAGTAATTTGTCGGATCGTGACCTCAGCATTTTCAAAGTCTCTAGATAAAAGTTGAGCAAGCGCAAGTCTAGCATACGCCGTGCATGGGCAGGAATGTAAAAGTTCCCTAGAAGAGGGGATTCGATCTCGTAGAAAGGAGAGATATTCAGGGAAAACATGCGAACGATCTAAGGATGCTTTACAGGGGCTCATTTTTCGAATTGTTGCGGCAGCTCCTTCAAGATCACCTGCAAAAAGTTGGGCGTCAAAAATTTGGCGGATTCGGTAGGATTCTGATATATTGATAGGGGAATGGGGGATAGCATTTTTTTCAACAGCCTCTCTTGTGATCATTAGAAGGCTCTTTTGTAGCTCTTGCAAGCGTGGACTAGTAGGGCGCTGAGAGAAGAGTTGTGTGCGTAAGCAAAGGGGTATCTCAGGAAGGTGGAAGCCTCGCTGATTCAGAGCTGCTAAGACAATTCTACGCACACTGTCTTCATCGCCTAAGACCGCAGCTCTAAATGTTCTGTTTACTTCAGCAAGTCTTGCCAGATCTATCTCAGAGCAGCAAGAAAAGATTTTTTTAAAGAGATGTCCGAGGGTAGGATTATTAAAAAATGGGTAGTAAGGAGTATCTCCTGAGCTTGAGATTGGTTGTGTCATCTTTTCTTAAGTTGCTCGTTTCAGTGATTAGAGAATAGTATGCTGTTTTATCATTAAAAATTTATCAAGAAATATTCGGCTGGTGAATGTGTTGACAAAGCTCGAAAGTGAAGCAAGTCTTTTTCTCTTTAGATGTGAGTTTGAGACAGCCCTGGCAGCCTGCATCCAAGACGCTAGCGGCTTTGCCGCTAGCGTAGAAGGGGAAAATACCCGCTTCACTCTCGGACTTTGGAAACACAGCCTTAGTCAACAAAGTCGTTTGAACTATATCTTTTAAAACCCTCTCTTCTTATAATGATTGGTTATGAAGGAGCTTTGCACCAATCGGCGAGCAAAATACGACTATTTAATTTCCGATACCTATGAGGCAGGTATTGTGCTGCAAGGGACGGAGATTAAGTCGCTACGCAATCATGGCGGCAGCTTACAAGAGGCATATGTCAAACTCATTAAGGGCGAGCTATGGCTTGTTGGCGCCTATATCGCTCCCTACTCTTTTGGTAATATCCACAACCACGAGGAAAGGCGGGACCGCAAACTTCTTGTTCATAAGAAAGAGCTTTACCGTCTTGAGACTGCAACAAAAGAGAAGGGGATGACCCTTGTTCCGATTACTCTCTATCTAAAGGGCGGGCGTGCCAAGCTAAAGTTTGGTCTTGGAAAGGGAAAGAAACACCAAGACAAGCGACAAACCTTAATCGAACGAGAAAAGAAAAGAGAGATGGACCGCGCAATGAAAAGACACTAGTACGTGTCGTCAAATGTGCATTTTGTCTAGATGGTGTCGTCAAATTTTCTCCTTTGTCAGCCGGATCTTTTCTGCCAAAATGCGCCCTTGCAACCTCGGAAGTAGCGCTTTGGCTACTCCCTTCGCTTTCGATTGCGCATTTTGCCTAGAAAATCTCTCGCCTCACAAAGGAGAAAATTTGACGACACCATCTAGAAAACCTCTCATCTCAAAGAAAAATTTTCAACCGATTTGACTATACATCCTAATACTTCCAGGATTCGAAATCTATCAGCCTGATTTCAATATCTAACTTTGAAGCCCATGCCTCAGCCTCTTCTTTTGTCGAAAAAAACATGAGCGATGTGGCAATCGCATCTGCCTTCATGCAGCTATCAGCAATCACGGTCGCACTCGCAATCCCTTTCCCATATATAAGAGGAGAGTTGGTTCGGGGATTGATAAGATGCGTATACTCCACACCATCTACCTCCCACTTTTGAAGGTAACCTCCGCTCGTTGCGACGCACTTATCTTCAATTTCCACAACCTCTCCACCCAAAATTCCTACGCGCCACTTTCGGTGATCTGGGTGAGGTCCAATTGTGGAAATCTCTCCGCCCCATTCTGCGTAAGAATTCCCCCCCAGTCTTTCAACTAGAAGATCAAGAGCATACCCTTTGGCAATGCCGCATAAGTCGATCTCTATTCGGGGATCTTCTTTGTAGAAAACAGTTCCTTCTAGATGAATCTTATCCCAACCAACTGCTTCAGAAATGGACAAGAGCTCACTTTGTGATGGAATGGTCCCATTTTTGAGGTGGGTTTTCCACATATGAACAAGTGGACCCACTGTTGGGTCAAACCTCCCATCTGTGATTTCCACAATATGTGCTGTTTGCTGGAGAAGAGTGGCAAGTTCGCTAGAGATTTCGACTCTCTGATAAGCAGGGAGTTGATTCAATTTTGAGATCTCTGAATCTTGATTCCAATTGTTGAAAATTTGGTCGACTTGTTTAAAAGTTTTTTTGATAATAGCTTCCACTTTTGATGTGCGTGGAGTGTGCACAACTAGGTGCATATGCATGATGTCCTGTTCATAGGTATGCAAAGTTGGCTGCTGAGGGTGCGATCGGCATCCCGCAATCAAGAGGGCTAAGAGGGCTAGGCGCATGCTTCAATAGTATTGTGCAGGAGCATGGCAACAGTCATCGGACCAACGCCACCCGGAACGGGTGTGATTGTGCTGCATTTATGTTGAACTTGTTCAAAATCAACATCTCCCACAAGTTTTTTGTCGATGCGGTTTATGCCGACGTCGATCACGACGGCCCCCTCTTTCACCATGTGCTCTTTGATGAATTTGGGTTTCCCCATGGCTGCGACGAGAATATCAGCGCTTGCTGTGACCTCCTCAAGCTTGGGAGTGCAGCTATGTGCTACAGTGACTGTAGCGTTGCAGCCTGCTCTTTTTTGCATCCAGAGAGCGGCAAGCGGCATGCCCACAATGTGGCTTCTTCCCACAATGACCACGCGCTTTCCCTCTACTGAGATTTGACTCCTTTTTAAAAGAGTATGGATTCCAAGAGGTGTACATGGAACAAATCCCTTCAATCCCAAAAGAAGCTTTCCCATGTTAATCGGATGGAAGCCATCTACATCTTTTGCTGGATCAATCGTGTCGAGAACGTGCGTCAGATGCGCGGGAAGGGGGAGTTGCACCAATATCCCTGACACCTTAGGGTCGTCATTGAGTCTTTTGATTTCGCTAAGAAGATGACTCTCTTTTACATCCTCAGCAAACTCAAGGTGAACGGAACGAATGCCTACGTAGTCACACGCCTTTCGCTTCATTCGAATATAGGTAGAAGAAGCAGGGTTTTCACCGACCTGTATAACAACGAGTGTGGGCTCTTTTTTGAGCTCCCTTTTCATCTCTTCTAGCAGAGAATCTGCAACCTGTTTTCCACTTAAAATCATCACGCTATTCTAACGATTTTTTTTGTTATTTGAAAGAGTGCTTTTCTAAAGCGCTGACAAAGGAGAAAATTTGACGACACCATCTAGTCGAGTCGAGAATGACGCTTTTTTGAAAATTTAGATCGGAGATGAGCGGTAGAAACTAAGCGAATTACTCTCAAAGGGATTGAGAAGAAGATCAACGCATATACAGCATCGATAAGAGCCATTTCAAAGAGGTCAGTAACAATCCACTGCATGGAGAAGAGGCATTGTTGCCCAAAGATGAGTAAAAACAGCGCGGAGACAAACGTCACGATAATAGAAAAAAGTGCCGTCATGAGGGAAAGTGTGGCTAGCTTATCTTCGAAAAAGTTGCGTGTTTGGAGACGCAAAGCAAGCGATGCCAGCACATAGGTAAGTGCAGAAAGGCCAAAAAAGGGGGAGGAGGCAAAAAGATCGACGATCACTCCACAGAATACCCCTCGCCATAAAGCAGGCATCAACTCTTTTTTGTATAGACGTGTAATCAAATAGGGGGCAAAAAAAAGGAGCTGAAGCTTGGGTAAAAAGAGAGGAAAGAAAAAAAGTGATGCGAGAGCAACCCAAAACATAAAAAAAGAGTACCTCATTGCATTTTTTTCGTCGGTATGAAAAACTCTTCTTCATTATCTCTTTACGAGGAATGGATTGTGAAAAAAACTCTAATTACATTGGTCACTGCGCCAAGCCTATTGTGTGCAGCCCCTCTTTTAGAGGGGTATTGGGAGTCTTGGAATACACAAGACTCAATCGAGACAATTGTGGGGATGCACTCTGATGTGATTGACATCTCTTTCGGCACTTTTGAGAAAAGTGGTGAGGGCTTTGTAGTGACGGGGGTTCAAGCCTCTGATAGCGACATCGACAAATTAGTGAATGCAGCGCATAGCTGCGGCAAGCAGGTAAAACTTTCTATTGGTGGGGCTACCTATCCGCTTTCCTCTTTTCTGAAGACATCAGAAGATGCAAAGGAGATGGCGCTTGCTGTTTACAACTACATAACACAGTTTGACTTGGATGGTGTAGACTACGATATTGAAGATTATCCTTCGGCTTCTTTACAGGTGGAGCTTTTGGCAAACTCGCGCGCTTTATTAGGCGATAAGGTGATCACTTACACACCTAAGGCACCAGCATCTACAACGCTTCCCTACTCTGAGGTGATTCAAAATGGACATCACTACCTCAATAGTGTGAATATTATGGCGTATGATACGTACCCTGGCTATAGCTACAAGAGCGATGCTGAGGGGTTGATGCAGATGGGTGTGCCGGCTGAGAAGATTGAGATTGGATTGATGCCTGGTCTAGATGATGTGGGAGCGATGACAGATCTACAAGATTGCGCCGATGCGGCTGACTATGTTGTGGAAAATGGACTGGCAGGTGTGATGGTGTGGGATCTAAACCGCGACCATGAAGATTTAACAGGACTCGGCGTAGATGCTGCTACTGATACGATCTGGCACACACTTCATGATGAGCGAGCGTAGCTCTTGCGTTGGATAGGGGAGTAAACTGAGCTCTTTGAGGCTGCGCTCAAGTAGCTTTTGTGCTCGCCTATCCCCTGCCTCTTTTCCAAGAGGAGAGTCGTTGTCTAGGCAGTCATCGATTGCTTGAAAGAGAAGCCCAAATGTTTTTCCGAATTCTACAAGGGGCTTTGGCTCTACACCTCCGATCACTGCACCAAAATGCAGAGCGCATTCAAAAAGAGCTCCTGTTTTCATGCTATGCAAACGATCAACCTCTTGCGACGCTTCAAGGTCCAGCATTTGACCGCCGAGCATGCCGTTAAACCCACTCGCTTGTGAGAGGATAGTGATGAGTGTTATCTTTTTTTCTGCAGAGAGGAGGGGAGCCGTAGCGAGGCGCTCAAAGGCATAAGTGAGCAGGAGATCGCCAGCGAGTACTGCAGTCGCTTCGTCAAATGCTTTGTGAACAGTGGGCCTTCCTCTCCTCGTATCATCATCATCCATGCAGGGCAAATCATCGTGGACAAGTGAGTAGGTGTGGATGAGCTCCAGGCAGGCTGCTGGAATAAGCGCTTGCTCAATATCTCCTCCAACCATCTCTGTGGTAAGAAGCACAAGGCATGGACGCAGCCGCTTCGCTTCACCCAAAAGAGCGTAGCGAGCAGCTGCTGTATGTGGTGTTGTGGGCAGCAATGCCGCCAGCACCTCTTCTAGTTGAGATCTGTCCAATCGAGGATTACCTTTCCACTCTTCCCAGAAAGCATTGCATCGAACCCTTTCTGAAACTCAGATGCTTTAAGACGGTGCGTGATCACAGCAGAAATGTCAAGGCCAGATTGCAACATGTCACACACTTGGTACCACGTATTAAAGATTTCTCTTCCGTAGATTCCTTTGACTGTGAGCATTTTAAACATGACGTGATGCCAATCCAGGGTCGCATTTGTTGGAAGAATTCCAAGGAGGACAATCTTTCCTCCATGAGCGGCAAGCACTGGGAGTTCCGCAAATGCTTTTGCACTTCCAGACATCTCGAGACAGACGTCGAAGCCCTCAATGCCCATCTCTTTTTGCACATCGACCAAACTCTCTTGGCTCACATCAACGATGCGATCGGGGTGCATCTTCTCTGCCAACTTGAGGCGATAGGGGTTGAGATCAGAAATCACTACGCGGCGAGCCCCTGCCTTTTTGACGATAGGAATCGCCATGATGCCGATAGGGCCAGCACCTGTAATGAGCACATCTTTTCCCACAAGGTCAAAAGAGAGTGCTGTATGCACAGCATTCCCAAGAGGGTCAAAAAGAGAGGCGATCTCACTTGGAATCTCATCGGGCACGTGAAAGGCATTTTCAGCAGGAATGCTGAGGTATTCAGCAAAGGCGCCATCACGGTTCACACCTACTCCAATAGTTTTAGGGCAAAGAACGCGCTGCCCAGTACGACAGTCACGACAAACACCACACGTGATGTGTCCTTCGCCAGAGATCCGATCTCCAATCTTGAAGTCAGTAACCTCATCGCCCATATCGACAATGTGACCTACGAATTCATGACCAATCACTGAGGGAACGGGGAGCGTCTTGCGAGCCCACTCATCCCACTCATAAAGGTGAAGGTCCGTTCCACAAATCGAAGTCTTCTCAATTTTTACAAGGATATCTCGACTGCGGTAAATAGGGACGGGCACCTCTTCCCAGGAGAGACCAGGGCCATCCACTTTTTTGACAATTGCTTTCATTAGATTACGTTTAGCTCCTTCCCAACTTTTGCAAACGCTGCAATCGCGCGGTCAACCTCTTCGATTGAGTGCACTGCAGACATTTGGGTTCTAATGCGCGCAGCTTCTTGCGGCACAACAGGATAGAAGAATCCAATCACATAGATTCCTTCTTCTAACATTTTACGTGCAAAGACTTGTGTAAGTTTTGCATCTCCTAACATCACGGGGATGATGGGGTGATCTTTTCCTGCAAGCTTGAAGCCAAGTTGGCTCATTTTCTCGCGGAAGTGGTTGGCATTGCGGAAAAGACGGCTGCGCAGTTCATCCCCCTCTTTCTCCAGCAGATTAAACACCTCGACAGAAGCGCATGCAATGCTTGGTGCAAGCGTATTGGAGAAGAGATAGGGGCGTGAGCGCTGACGGAGCCAGTCAATGATCTCCTTTCGCCCTGAAGTATAGCCTCCAGAAGCGCCGCCAAGCGCCTTTCCAAGTGTACCTGTAATGATGTCTACACGGTCCAAAACGTCACAATGCTCGTGTGTACCGCGCCCATGTGCTCCCATAAAGCCAGCGGCATGGCAATCATCAATCATGACAAGAGCGTCATACTTATCTGCAAGGTCACATACAGCCTTCAAGTTTGCGATGATGCCATCCATTGAAAAGACACCATCAGTCGCAATCAGCCTAAAACGACAGTCTTGTGCCTCCTTCAGCTTTGCCTCGAGATCGGCCATATCATTATTTCTGAAGCGGAGCCTTCTTGCTTTGCAAAGACGAATCCCGTCGATAATGCTTGCGTGATTCAAAGCATCTGAAATGATGGCATCTTCAGGGCCAAGCAAAGTTTCAAAAAGACCGCCATTTGCATCAAAGCACGAGCTGTATAGGATCGTCTCTTCGGTCTTTAAGAAGTTTGAAATTTTTTCTTCAAGTTGTAAGTGAATATCTTGCGTTCCACAGATAAAGCGTACAGAAGCAAGACCGAAGCCATATTTGTCGTAGCTTTCTTTGGCTGCCGCTAACACTTTGGGGTGATTTGCAAGACCCAAGTAGTTATTTGAACAGAAGTTCAATACATGAGGTTGGTCAACTAGATCCACTTCTGCCTTTTGGGGAGAAGAGATTACGCGTTCACTTTTATAGAGTCCTGTCTCTTTAAGTTGATCGAGTTGTTGTTGAAGGTAGTCAATGAAAGATTTTTGCATCGTCACACTCATTTTAGTTCTCCGTTAATCAACTGGTAGGTTTTGTCGCAAAGCTTAGCGAGCTCAGTATCGTGAGTAACGACAATGAGCGCTTTGCCTTCCTCTTTCACGCACTCCAAGAGCAACTTGTGAATGAGCTGCGAGGTGTCGTGGTCAAGGTTGCCCGAAGGCTCGTCTGCCATAATGATGGCAGGGTCGTTGCAAAAGGCGCGTGCAATGGCCACGCGTTGCTTCTCACCACCAGAAAGTAATTTTGCTGGGAAAGAGGCGCGATGAAGAAGCCCCACCCGCTCAAGCAGCTTTAGTGCACGCTTCTCATCACGCTTTCCGGCAATAAGAGCAGGCATCATTACGTTTTGTAAGACTGTGTAGTCTTCAAGAAGATTGAAAGCCTGGAAGACAAAACCTATCTTTTGATTGCGCAGCTCTGGGGTTGGGTTAGGCTCCCCAGCGATTTCAAGCGTGCCTTCCGTTGGCGCTTCAAGCGTGCCTAAAATATGCAGTAGCGTGCTCTTTCCTTCACCTGAAGTGCCCATAATCGCAACGCTTGTGCCTGCTTCTACAGTAAGATCAATACCTCTAAGCACCTCTACCTTTTGAGGGCGCTCAAACCATTTTTTCAAATTGCGCGCTTTTAAGATCATGCCTCCCTCCTCAAAATTTCAGAGGGACGAATGCGCGACGCCTTCAATGCTGGTACGAGACCAGCTAAGACAGAGATCACAACAGTTGCACTCAAGACGAAGATAAGAGCGCTTACACTCACAGTGTTTGGCAAATCGCCTCCGAAGAACATCTTTTGGAAAAGTTCATGCCCTTTCAAGAAGTTCAAAAATTGTACAAGAGGACCTAGGTTCTTCAAAGTCAAGACTGCTAACACAGCACCAAATAAACAGCTCAAAAGACCTGTAAACAACCCGCACATCCCAAAGATCATCCCAATGCGTTTAGGAGAAGCGCCTAAAGACTGTAGAATTCCAATCTCTCGCTTCTTGTCATTTACGAGAAGAATCAACATTGAAATGATGTTTGAGCAAGCCACAACCAAAATCATGATTGCAATGAGTGTAAAAAGCGTCTTGTCACTATCGAACTGCTGCAAGATGGGGCGCGCAAACTCAAAGTCATAGAAAGACTCTACGTGCCAGTAGTCGGCAATGCCCCGCTTTTGGAGCTCAGCTTCCAAAGCTTCTTTTACCGCTACCGCATCTTTTGGATGGTCGAGCCACACGTTGATGCCATTTGCGAACATCTCATCTGGGAGAGAGAGGTTACCATCAAATGTGCGCATTAATATAGGGGAGACAAAAAGTAGCTTTCCTGCCATCGGCACGATGCCTGGATCAAAAAAGCCCGCCACATAAACTGGCGTCTTTTGCTCCTGAACGCTTGTTGAGGTGCCTGTCATGAACGACAGATAGCCGCGATCACCTAACTTTACCCCTTTATCTTGATATCCAGAAGAGAGCAAAATGCCATCGCCTAAACCGCGATCCTCAGGAATTGTTAGGCCCACTGCGTTCTCATATACCCAGTAGCTCTTGCCTGGACGGATATCCGCGTGCATCACCTCTAAGTGATCGGTAGAGCTTTTTCCAGAGATCTCCACTCCTTGCACTTCACCTTTCAGCTCAAACTGCCCACTCTTGGGATCGATCAAGGTCGCCTGCAAAGGAATGGCGCGGTCGAGTGTGATTTCACACTTCTCGCTGACCTCCTTTCCGTTGAAGTCTACTTTTACCTCTTCCACCTTGAAGCCAATGCCTCCCAAATAGCTTAAAAGCTCATCGAGCTTTGCCTTTGAAGAGGGGATGATCACTTTCTGCTCTCCGCTAGGGAAAAAGACCTTACACCCCATTAAAGAGGCTGCAGGAACAAAGTCATGCCCAAGCTCAAACTCGTAGTCAGCTGTTTGCAATGCGTGCACATCAACACTGCTGAAAAATGCCTCTTTTCCACCAGGAATCGTATTCAAAAAGTGGGTCACATCTTGTGCAGTGGGGGGAAGTACACGCTTTTTCATGCGCGCATTGTTCTCATCATGCCCTGTTACGTAGCAGAGTTGTGACAAAAAAGAGTCATTTAAACGTAATTTAAGATTGCAAAGGGAGACTTGCGCCTCTTGGGGACGTATGCCTTTAAAATCCAGAGATTCGACAGAGCTCCACGCCTCCTTTACCAAGTCCTGCATTTTTTCAGGCTTGAGCATTGCAGTTGGAAGCTCACGATCGACCATCGGGTCGTATGGATCGCTCACCTTAGCCATGCGCTTCTCAGCTATTGACTTTGTCGAGTAGTTGGAAGCCAGACTGTAGCGATCGATTTGGTGATAGTAAGAGTTGAAATACGCCTCTTTTGGCGTCACTTTGACAGGAGCATTGAGCGTGACGAAGCCCTCAACCCAGCGCTCTTGAATCCCTTCAGAAATTGAGAGGAAGACAATAGCCAACCAAACAACAAGCGAAACGACCAAAATCGAAATGAGCGAAATAATGGAGACAGAGAGCTGCCTCCATCGTGGAATGAGATATTTGAGGGCTACTGAAAGCTCAAATTTCATCTACTTTGCTTCTTTGAAGATCACGTGGCGGCGCAGCTTAGGATCGTACTTCTTCAGCTCCAAACGGCCAGTCGTTTTCTTCTTATTTTTTGTTGTCCAATAGACTTCTTTGCTCTCGCTGCTCTTCAGCTTAATGATTTCTCGGTTTTTGCTTGCCATGTGTAAAACTCCTTTTAAAAGTCCCTTAGGATAGGAAAAACCGTGAAAATTATCAAGGAAAAATCTAGACTATTTGGCATGAATAAAATCCACTTTACAAGTCTTGGGTGTCCACGTAACCTCGTTGATAGCGAAGTGATGCTTGGAATCCTCCTTAAAGCGGGGTATGAAATCACCCCCGACCTCTCTGATGCTGACTACCTAGTCGTCAATACGTGCGCCTTCCTTGAATCCTCTAGACAAGAGTCGAAAGATACAATTCAAGAGCTCCTTGACCACAAAAAAGAGAACGCAAAGCTCATTGTAACTGGCTGCATGGTGACCAAACACCGCCAAGAGATTGAAACTCTTTTCCCCGGCGTTCACTATCTCCTTGGCTCAGGCGATGTAGAGGGCATCCTCAAAGCTGTCAAGTCTGACCTCAAAGGTTCTGACGTCGGCACAGTGCGCAGCTACCTAGAGCAGGGAGAGATTCCCCGCATGCTCTCCACTCCCAACCACTACGCCTACCTCAAAATCGCGGAAGGGTGCCGAAAGGGGTGTGCCTACTGCATCATCCCCAAAATCAAAGGGCCTTTGCGTAGTAAAACAGAGGCGCAAATTCTCAAAGAGTTTCAAGCTCTTCTTTCACAAGGCGCTAAAGAAATTATTTTGATCGCCCAAGATCTTGGCGACTACGGCAAAGATGGGGAGAGCTCTCTCGCAGAACTCTTAAGAAAGATTCTTAAAATCAAAGGAAAGTATTGGCTTCGTCTTCTCTACCTCTATCCGGATGAGATCACAGATGAGCTGATCGAGATCATGCAGTCCGACGTACGCATCTGCCCTTACCTCGACATGCCGATTCAACATATTAGTGACGACATCCTCAAGAAGATGAGAAGACACACTGACGGCGCTCAAATTAAGAGTGTCATTACTAAGCTGCGTGAACGGATGCCTAATATCCACATCCGCACAAGTCTTATCGTTGGCTTCCCTTCGGAAACAGAGGAGCAGTTTGAAGAGTTGCTTGCCTTTGTGCAAGAGTATCCACTCGACCATGTCGGCATTTTCAAATATTCCCGTGAAGAGGGGACGGCAGCTGGTCGCATGGAGGAGCAAATTCCCGAAGAGATCAAAGAGGAGCGGCACCAAAAGCTCGCTTACGTGCAGCAAAAAGTTTCCGAAACACTCAATCAAAAATTGATTGGAGAGACGTTAGAAGTGGTTGTTGAGGGGTATCACCCTGAGTCGGAGCTTCTGCTTGTCGGCCGACATCAAGGGCAGTGCCCTGAGATTGATGGGCAGGTGATCCTCAACGATTGGGAGCTTGTCGATGCTTTTGGGGAGCGCTACATGGTCGAGATTACAGGATGTGCTGGCTACGACCTTGTAGGAGCGGTCAAAAAGAAGCTTTCTAACCCACTTAAACTTTTTAGTATGAGCTGCTAAATTATATTAAGGTGTGGTATAATTCTCGCCTTATGACAAGCTCTGCATCGCTACGAGTTCCTTTAGATAGGACGTGTTTTTTCCACCTGAGGGACCGCCGTGTGGAAAGGGCGATTGCGAGTCATCAAAAAACGTATTCACCTACAGTCACAAAAGCATACCTTGTTTCAGGGAAAGCAATCAGCTATCTTGCAATTTTGGGCACCTTTGGCATCCTTTTCGCCTCGTGTTTAGTGAAGATGCCAGGGTGGGCAAAGCACGGCATTGGGATTGGTGTCACTCTTCCACTCAGTATTATCGGCTACATAATTCGAAATCACGGAGAAAAGCGCAAAGAACTGCACCGCAACACGTTGGAAGCACGCGAGTTTTTACATCTAAAAGATATCCATCCCGCAAGCGAGGGATGGGTGGACTATCCTGACCGCCGGTTGTGCTCTGATGAGATGACGGGCACGGGCCAGAGAGCCGCCGAGTCGACGCGCCACCTCAAGCGTGTGTGCGATCAGTACGGTCTTGATGTCTCTCCGCTCACTCCTGTGCAAATCATGCGTGGGGAGGAAGCAAAGATTTCTGATCAGGGGCATCGATTAAAAGATCGCCTCACATGTATGGTGCGCGGAAATCGAGAGAGGCTGACACGAGAGAGTTTCGAAGAGTACCACTCAGCGCTTGTGAAGATTCAGAGGATGGCCTGCAAGCAGCGCGGCGCGGTTTTCACCCACCTCAAACTCCCTGTCAGTCCAGAAGCGCCACAAGAGAATATCGACAAATGGATGGACTATCTCGATAGGCGTGCTACACGTCTTCAGGTGGCTGTACGTGATTTAGAGGCGACATGTCGAGAATATTGGCTCACAGATAAACCTTTCTACGACGATCTTTTCACAAGTGTGAGCAGATATTTTCAAGAGGCCAAAGTGCTTATCAATAAGGTGCGTGCTCTACCACATGAATTGCCCAATTCAAATGAGGAGCTTTTTGATTGGCAGTACAAGCTTGAGTCGACGATCTACGAAGCCTATCTTTGGACAAAAAAGATTGAGAAACGCGAAGAGAATCACTGGAAGTCAAAGGCGTATGGAACGGAGCAGCTCATCCTCAAGTGGGAGAAAGAGGCGACCAAGCAAGGCTTAAAACGTATCTACTATCAGATTTCTTCTATGCCGGAGAAAGAGTGGCTTAGAGCCTACAAAGAGCTTGCGCAGAAAATTGACCCAGATGGGTATGCAAAAATTCAGAGCAAGACCGACCCAGCCTATTTCAGAAGGTTGATTGATTCTAAGCCTGTGGTGCACACAGATAATTGGGATCTCACAAAATTCAGTGAAAGGTGGGGGCGTCAAGTCAACACTCTTGCTCAAGCCTTTGATGAGTGTCGCTCTTTGCTGCAAAGTGCACAGAGAGCGCTAGAAGTGAGTCGAACTGAAGAGGAGTATGCGCAGGGCTTGCAGCAATTGAGCGCTGTTTGGAGTCGTCTTCATATCATCGAAGATTATCTCGTAATTGGGCCCACTTTTTCGAAGCGTGCGTTAATCCGCAAGAAAACAACACTTGCAGCTGCGAAGGGCACCTACATCTTAAATGACGATTCCCACTCAGTGAAAATGGAGAAGAGAGCGCGCACGCAGCAATACACTGTGCTCTTTGAGCACGACCACAAGGTGTACAAGACGCGCTATATGCACCCAGGCCTGCATCTGATTGGTCTGGCCTTCACGCTCGCCTCCTATTTAGTGAAGAACAAGTATGCAGCAACGGCCTTCTTAGGTGGAGCTGTCTTGACCTCGGGAGGGACCATGGCTTCTCACGACTACATCGACCGCATCCTAAAAGAGAAGCAAACGTTAAAGTTACGGGAGAAGATGTGGAGAAATCCAAAGGCGCATAAAGTGCATGGAATTGAGGCGCGTCGTGTGCAAAGAAAGCTAGATGCGCTAGGCGTTGATGGTGAACGTGCTGTGGCAGCAGCAATCGTGCTGCGCAATGAGCATGAGCCACTGCCGCTTCTAACTCGTCTTGAGGGTAGATTTTTGGGTACGCGCCTTGGGAAGCGCACTTTGGCCGAGCGCAGAAGGAAAGCGATTGAAGCGGAAACTCAGAAGAAAAAATCAGATCCAAGGGTCATGCATATTTTAAGTCATGGAACCCCCTCTCTTGAGAAGCTTACTGCGCCTTTGATTGTTGAAGCTCAGGTTTGGCGCGCTATTTGTGCAAATATAGACGATCCCCAAGTGGCAATGGCTTTGGCAAGGGGGACGCCTCTTGAAGCGCGCACCCAAAGATTGATTGAAGGGAAACAAAGAGTGGAGTAGAGTTTTTCCTATGACAGATGTAGCTTCTCCATCAGATCAGGTCGAGGCAATTGTAGCCAAGTTTGAAAAGGCTCTAAAAGAGAAGCGCTCTTTCGATACGCTTTGGGACGCTGCCTATGCATGGAAAGAGTTAGCGCGCCACTCACAAGAGGCTTCTGACTTGCGGCGCGCCCTTGAGCTCTTTAGGCAAGCAAGTCGAAAAACCGTCACAACTTCCAATTTTTACACACAGTTTGGTGAAGCACTTCTCCTTTTCGGAGAGAAGTCAGGTGATCCGCGCCCAGCGCGCGAGGCTCTTGAGTGGCTTCAAAAGGCAATCATTGAGGGGGAGAGTTCTGCTTGGGTTCCTTATGCAGAGGGGCACAAGCTGCTCTATGAGCTGAGCGGTGATCGAGAGGACTTTGAGAAGGCTGACTCCATATTTCAGCGCGCAATCATTGCACAGCCAGAGTGCGGTTTCTTGTGGCTCCACTGGGGTGAAATGTTCTTACAGTCGGGATGGCGCCGTCGCCATGTTCCTGATGTGGAAGTGGCGATTGAAAAGTTTACCTCTCTAAAGGCGGAAGATTGCCCTCCAGCTCTTGTCACAGCATATCTTGGTGAAGCATTGGCGCTTCTTGGCCTCTTCTTTGATGACCTCAAACTCATCCATGACGGAAAAGAAAAGGTTGTCACTCTTCTCAATCAACATCTCGAGTTTCCCCACCTCCTTTATGCCGCGGGGATGATTCATCTGGTTGAAGGGCTTTATTTTGCTGATCGAGGACACTTCATTTCAGCTGCGGATTACTTTCATAAGGGGCTTGAATACAACAGTCACGACTTGAGATTTTGTCATGCGCTCTATCAAGTTTATCTAGGCTGGGGCACGACAATGAAAGATGTAGAGCGCATTGATGATGCGTGTGCCACCATTGAGCGTCTCTCTAAGTTACGTCCCTTTTCTAGTGTACATCTCATCGAGTGGGGGATTGCGCTGTTGAGACTCTATCAGGGGGAGTTTGACCCGCTTGAGCAGCAGGCTATTGTTGAAGAGGCAATCCTTAAATTTCGAAAAGCCATTGAGTTGAATGGCGATTTAGAAGCGCACTACCAGCTCGGTGGGACTCTTGACCTTTTAGGCGATATTACGGGTTGTGAGGAGTATTACGAAGAGGCAATTGAGCTTCTAAGCAATCTTCACTTCCGTCTTCCGCAAGACATCCAGGTGATTTTTCATCTAGCTCTTGCTCTTTCCCATCATGGTGAGCTTTTAGGAAATGTGGAGAGCTTATACGAATCGATTCGTTACTTTACGCTGATCACAGAGATAGATCAAGAGGATGAGGAAGCGTGGTGTCATCTTGGCTATACCAAACTTGTGCTTTCTGAGCTAGTTTATGACGAGAATCACCCTGAGATCAGCGATGAGTTGAGAAGTGAAGCTGAAGCGATGCTCATGCACGCAGCAAAGCTAGGAAATAGCGAAGCAAACTACCATCTTACCTGCCTTTACAGCTTATCGAATTTGTGTGAGTCTGCCATGCACTACTTGAAGCGGGCAGAAGTGCTTGACGCTCTACCTCCACTAGAGGAGCTCGATCATGACCACTGGCTGAGCAACCTACGCAAAACGGCAGCCTACAGGGATTTTATGGCGGCAAGGAGATATCATGGATGAGAGAGAAGAGGTCCATACCTCCGCCGGAAACTTAATGGACTCGCGCACCAGCCATCTCGATGATGAGCTGAGTGAGCGCCTTGAAGAAGCCTTTCACAAAACCACTTTTGACATTCAGCTACATGACGTTGCTCAAATTGCGGCCGAATATAACCCCATTGACCTTGGAATTGCAGCCTCTAGGCTCCCTCCCAGTGCACGACCTGTCCTCTACGAAAACTTGCCTGATCTAGAGGCAAAGACTAAATTCATCATCAATACCGATAGCGCGAGCAGGTGGGCTATTTTTCGCACGCTTAAGGATGAAGAGATTAAAGAGGTAATCAGCAACATGCCTGCTGACGAAGCTGTGTGGGCACTCGATGACCTCCCAGATCGCCGCTACCGCCGCGTCCTCGACTTGCTTGAGATGAAAAAGGCAACGCAGATTCGTGAGTTGCAAAAGCATAGTCGCAATAGCGCCGGCGGCCTGATGACTAACGAGTTTTTTGCATTCCCCATGGAGACTACAATCAGCGAGGCCTCCTCCTTTATTCGAGACAATCCTGGCATTGATATGACTCGTCGCATCTTTGTGCTCGACCACAAAGGGGAGTTGCAAGGCTTTGTGCCTGCACGCAATCTTATCGTGAATCCTCCACATCTCCCGCTGCGTCAAGTGATGCGTGAAGTAGAGCATAAGATTTCTCCTGAGAGCACGCGAGAAGAAGTGGTTGATATTGTGGAGCGCTATAAGATTCCCGCCCTCCCAGTCGTCAATGAAGAGAACTACCTTGTTGGTGTCATTTCGTATGAGGATGTGGTTGAAGCAATCGAGGACATTGCAGACGAAACCATCGCCTGGATGGCCGGTACAGCAGAAGACGTCTCAGAATACGATCATATCTTTAAGCGCTTCCTTGCTCGTTCACCATGGCTTCTCGTTACGCTCTTTGGTGGCTTGATCAGTGCGGCTGTTATGTCTTACTACCAAGGAATTGAAGGGCAGCTCCTCGGCATGATCTTCTTCTTTATCCCGCTCATTAATGGAATGTCGGGCAACGTTGGTATTCAGTGTAGCACTGTGCTTGTGCGCTCAATGGCGATCGGAGTACTCTCCGCGGGAAAGAAAGGAGAGGCTGTAATCAAAGAGGTTTCTATTGGGCTCATGACCGGCCTCATCTTTGGAACGCTATGTGGAAGCATCGTCTTCTCGCTTATTTCACTTGGGGTGGGAGACTTTCATGGAGGCGCACTTCAACTCGGTGTGATGGTGGCAGCAGGGATTCTCACTGCCTCGCTGACTGCAACAACACTTGGGGTAAGTTCTCCTTTCTTCTTTGCGCGTATTGGGGTTGATCCAGCAATCGCTTCTGGTCCTATTGTGACCGCTTTCAATGACATCATGTCAATGATCACTTTCTTCTTAATCTCCGGTATTATACATTCACTTTTTTTCAGCTAGAGGTGAAAAATGGATGACGAGCGCTATAAAAAAGCGAAGAAGCGAGTAGCCAAACTTCGCTCCTTCTATTCTAATCTCATCACATTCATCCTTGTGAATGTCTTGCTCATAATTATTAACCTCATTGCTGATCCGCATTCGCTCTGGTTTTACTGGGTAACTCTCATTTGGGGTATCATCCTTATTGTGCAAGCTTTCAATACTTTCACCATCCGCGACTCCTTCTTAGGAGAAGAGTGGGAGCGCAAAAAGGTGGAAAAGATGCTCAAAGACGATGACGAAGAGGATGATGACGAAGAGGAATAACCCTCTTCTGTATAATAAATTTTTATATTTGAATCTCGTCTTAAGTTCGTGATTTAATATGCGATATGTCGTTATCTGCATCTCTAAATTGGCGTGAACGACCTCCAGCCGTTGTAGAGGCTGTCAAAGCAAGCCATCTAGGGAATTAAAAACTCTAGAAGCTTTTTTCGTCCTTTCTCAGCAGAGGTAGTGGAAGGGGCAGTTTTTTGTGGCATGGTTGCACTAGGCAACCACTTCTTGTCATCCCAAGGGAAGGGGTAGGTAGTGGGAGGCGGTGTGGGCTCTTCACCAAGCGCAGAGATCACCTGCTCAAGTAGACCACCCACAAGGTAGCCAGGAGGTCCACCTGCGAGGCGAGCAATCAAAATCCCGATGCGGGTATAAGCGGAGCTCCAGTCAAGCTCAACATTGCTGAGCTGGCCACGCATCTTCACTTGGAACATATCCTTTTTAGTAAGGCCAAGCACGTTGAAGCGCTGCTTGAGCGTACTGGGGGCAATACCGAGTGTCATCCACACTTTGCTCTTGATGAGGTCCACGCGTCCCCAGAGTGCTATGTGCACTTTCTTATGCAATAGCATGTCGAAGCGTTCATGCTGAAGGACCCCTTCTTTGAGACTGAGGAAGACGGGAGTAAACCAAGCGCGCATCATCTTGTCTTTTGGAGGATTGGATTTTAGGAACTTCATCAGTTCATTGATAGCACCGCCGTTGTGGACATAGATTTTGCCGATGTCAACTACAGCATTCTCAATGGTGAGTTCTTTGAATGACCAGGGGATTGGGATTGAAAAGCCTTCTGGGGCAACATATAGCTTGAGGGGATGGTCGGAACGCGCTCCTTTGATGAGCATGGGGTTAATGTCGCGCAAGAAGGTGTCTGAGATTTCATCAGTGAGGGTCATCTCAGCTTGGAGCACATCACGCAAGAGGATTTGGTTACCATCAAGCTGGAAGGGGAAGATGCCCTTGAGGTTAGAAGAAGCGAGATCAAGGGTGATGGGGCCTTTCATTTCAGCGATCTGGGCGCGGATGCGGGCATTGATGATTTCGCCGAGCATTGCTTCTATTTTGGCGCGGAAGATGGGGTCAAGGGGGATAATGCCAAGGAGCTGAGAAGCGGGAAGGTGATGGAGGTCAATTTCGCCAGAAGTAGCAAACTTAGCCTCTTCATTCCACGCATTGAGCAGATCAATATCAACAGTAAAGTGTGGCTGTTCTTTTTGTGAGAGCTTAGGAGCTGAGACGGCACCTGTGAGGTCGATGTGCATTTTGCGAGAGAAATTCTCCCCTAAAATGCCTCCTGAAATATTTTGTAATGTGAATTTTTCTCTCGTTTCTGGGTTCACAAAGAGCATAGGACCCACTTCAATTTTCCCTTTTATGCCGCTGCGGCAGAGGAACTTTTTGACTGAGTTAGGATATTCCTCAGGGCAGGAGATCTTTTCAATCTCAATGTTTAGGGTAGGAGAGGAGCTAAGCTCATAGGGCACTTCCTCTTTTGAGAGAAGAGAAACGAGCGCTTTGTAACGGGTGGGACTGAGCTTCCACATAAGGTGGCCCGGCTTGTTTTGCGTAATGTGAAAGTTAGGACCAATTTCAAGAGCAACCTCAGTGCTGAAGCCGGGAGAGGTGGCATTGAGGTCTAGTGTGATTTTCTGTGGCGTGTAGTGTCCCTTTGTCACAAGATTGACAGCAGGCCCAATAAGATCGGGCAGTTCAGGAAGCCAACTTGCAAAAAAGGCGGTGGGGAAGTGATCGAGGTCTCCTTCAAAAGTGACCTCAGACTTTTTGTATTCTAAGCGCCCCTCTTGGATAAAGTTTTTTACTTTCAACTCACCCTTTGCCTCTTTCACTGAAGAACCATCTCCAAGGGTGAAAGAGGTTTCGGTTGTGGCTGTAATGAGATTTTTGTGGCCATCCAAGAGGAAGGCGAACTCTCCTTTATTGAGTTTAGCCTCTTTGAGAGCGGGATTGGGGGGAAGTTTGAGCAATGTTCCTGTGCCACTTACTTTAATACGGTCATAGGCAAAGGGTGCTCCTTTTTTCCCAAGCTGTCCTTTTATAGCGGTTTTTGCGATGTCATTCTCAATCACCCCTTCGAATTGAGAGACAGTGAGGATGCGCTTCACAAGGGCAGCATCACCCGAGAAAGAGAAGTGGGTACTCTCGCCAAGCACCTCTTTCCAACTCCCTGAAAAGCGCTTTGTGCCGTCGATTTGGAAGGTAAGAGCATCAAGCTTCTCTCCCTTTACTTCGCCACGCACACCGGTAGAAAACGAGTTGAGATCAAAAGTGGAGAAGAGTCCTTTTTTAGCCCCATATTCACCCTGTACTTTGATGGCTACAGTGTCGCCAAAGAAGCGATCAAGTGCCTCAGCTTCTTCAAATACCAGCTCAAGCAAGCTGAAAGGAAATCCCTCTGAAGAGACGTTAAACTTAAGCACGCTGTTCATCTCAAGCTCAGCTTGAAATTTGGAGCGCTCTTTCCCCACAATTTCTCCTGCCATTTTGAGGGAGGTAACGCCATTGCTTACAAATGTGCCTTCCACATCATTCAGAGAGAAGTTCTCATTTTTTGTGTGGTGAAGCTCGACACGCCCTAAGCGAGCACGCGCCTCAATGCGGCTTTTTGACCAGTCAAGAGAAAGGGGGACTTCCCCCTCTTGAATGTCGAAGTTCAGCGTGGTTTTATCGGCCAGGCTCCACTCTTTTTGCAAGTTGGGGCTGATGACCTCTTGAAAGAGCGCCGGTGTAATCTCAAAGTTGAGATAGCTTTTGGGACTGAAGACAATAAAGCCTTCTTTCACCTCACCCTCAATCTTTCCATTAAGAAGGCGGCTCTGTACATCAGCTGAGACTGTTGCAACATCGCCTGTTTTTACACTCTCAATTTTGATGTTGATTTTGTCTCCAATGGCTTGGGTATAAACTTCAGTATTTTGCAACTGGTCCAAGATGGCGACAGGAAAATTTTCAATTTGAGCTAAGATGTGCCTCTTCTCACCAAGAGAGCCGCTTGCTACAATCTCTCCTTTGATCCCCCCCTCTTCTGTGAGCGCACGCACATGGAAAAGTTTCTTATCAGGGAAGTAATCTAAGTTGAGACTAGTGATTTCAATATCTTCGATTTTAGGCGCTTTGATGGAGATTATGCCATCAACAACCGTAAATTTACCGGTAAGCGTGGGCCACGCTTGCTTGCTCTTCTTCTTAGATAGACTCTTTTCAAGATCTGAAATCCCCTCAAGATCGCGCTCAAGCGCGATATTTGGATGCATTAATGTGGTCGCGCCATAGGTATTGCGCTTGAAGATCAGAGTGAAAAGGGAGGTGTGCGTTTCAAGCGTATCGAGCTTTGCAATCTTTTTGCCGCTTGGGTCTAAAAGCTCAAGGTGGGACGCCTTTTGAGGGCCGAGCCACTTTAGCTCGATCTTTTGAACCTTGAGCGTCCCCTGAATCGACTGATTGACAAATGCGACAACGCGCTCATTGCCCCAACGCGTTGACAGAATATTGGGGAGAAAAAAGATGAATGCCACAACCACAATCAGAAGTGAGAGCCAAAACCAACGCATCAAAAGTCCTTCAGTTTAAGGTTTGCTGGAGACTCACTCATCTTAGCTTCGGCATCGAAGTATTCAAGAATTTTTTCCACATCATCTCCCTCTGGAAGTGGAATTTCCTCGCCTTTGAAAGAGATCATATCAAGCACAGACTTAATTGTCAGGTTCTCGATGTTCTTCGCTGGCTGAAATCCAGGATCTCGACGACGGACCTCCACCAGCACTCCTGAGTCTAGAAGGTGGCGCACAAGGCGGCTTACGAGAGGAAGGGGGATCGCGAGAAGGTTCGAGATTTCCACATAGGTGGGAGGAGCCTCCTCCTTCATAAAGCGCTTCACACACAGGTGGGTGATACGCAACGCGAGCACGTGTCTGAAGTGGTGGCTGAGGTGAATATCCTCCGTCATGAACTCATAGGCACTTACGTTCTGAAAAGCAAAGGTAATTTTTGCCCCCATCAACACGATAATCCAGCTTACATAGAGCCACACCAAGAAAAGAGGAAGAGCTGCTAGGGTTCCAAAAACAGCGCTGTAGTGAGAGGCACCTACTTGAAAATAGATGTAGAACCACTGCACAAGCTGATAGATAATCGCTGTAATCATTCCCGCCCAAAAGGCAGACATAAAGTTAACGCGTACATTAGGGATAAAGATGTAAATAAAGGTAAACAGCACCCAAAGCAAAAGAACAGGAATTAAATTCAGCAAGGGGGAGAGAAACTGCAAGATGGGATCTGTGCTTCCTGTAAAAAAGGCAGTCAAACTCATTGAGATGAGCACAAAAATGGGGCAAATAAAAAAAAGAGCCAGGTAGTCAGAAAAGCGTCTCGCAAAAGAGCGACCTGAGCGCATCTCCCAAATGTTGTTCATCGCAATTTCTAGGTGATTCAAAATGCGAATGCCTGCCCAAAGCAATAACACTAAGCCCGAACCAATGATCACACCCTCTTTCCCTTGAGCAATTGACTGCTGAGCCAGCTGCGCAATCTGACCCACAATCACCTTTTGCTCATCAAATCTTTGGATCAGCCACTCCCGAAACGGCTTTTCCAAAAGAAAACCTCGCGCCAAACCGAAAAAAAAGGTGAGAATCGGCACCGTTGAGAGAAGAGAGTAGAAGGTGAGAGAGGCAGCCCCCACCTGCACCTGACTCTTTGTGAATCCCTCGCCAATGAGCAGAAGAATTCTAAGCAACCGAATACCAAGAGCTTTCGGCTTGCTCAAATCCTCTGTGCGAATGCGCCAAACTCCATGGCTAAAGAAACGCTCCTTCTTGCTCATATTATAATTATAGATTAATTATAATTTTTGAACCTTAATTACGAGAAATAATGGAAATTCACTTCTAGCACGGTTTTCCATTTTCGCATTTTTGCCCGTGCTCTTTTTCTCAGATACCCACTCATCAAGGAGTTGGATCGCAAAGCCCGCCTCATGCAACCAGCGACTAAAGTCAGAAATGGAGTGATGAAAGCTCCATGTTGTTGCAGAAGACTTTCCCTGAGAGGGTTGCATCTGAATCGGCACCTTCAAAGGGGAGAGATAGCGATTCACTCTTCTGTACTGAAGTTTTTGAGCTTGATCCACTTCCCAATGTGTTTGCCGAGGAATGCGGAAACAGGGATGGTTGAGGACCATTGTGAATGTGCCTCCCTTGCGCACATGCTTTGCCGCATTTTGAATCGCAAGGTCAGCTCTTGGAACATTTTGCAAACACAAGATTGCCGTTGCATGATCGAACTCTCCTACTTTCAGCGGCTTGCAAATATCGGCGACGGTGAACGTCCCTTTGCGCTTTTTTGCTTGCTCGATGAGCTCTTTTGAAAGATCGACGCCGTGATACTTCACACCTTTGGGCATCGCTTCGCAGAGCACACCCTGGCCGCAGCCAAGATCGAGAAGGCTCTCACCTTCGTGCAAGTCTAGTAGGGGAATGAGGCGGGGCCAGATGACGGTTTTGTGGTAGTGGTGCCCCTTTTTTCCAACAAGAGCGCCATACCATTCACTTACGTCTCCCCAGTGTGTTGAGTTCTGATTCAAGTTGTCCTAGTAAGTTTTCAAGTTTGAGTGCGGCTTCATCAAAGCGTTTGGCAGCCTCTGACTGGTCGCCCTCTAATTTTTTGACAGTTTGCTCTAGCTCAGCACGCGTCAGCTTTAATTGTTCAAGCTGTTGCTTATACTCTGGCAATAGGGCTGCCGCTTCTGCTACTTCTCCTTGAATGCGCCGCATCTTGTCATACATTTGTGCATAGGCATTTAGATCCACTACAGCGACAATATCCTTAATTGCCGTTACAAGCGCTTGCAGCTCTGTGTTGCCCTTACTAAAGCCTTGCAGCTGCTCAGTTAAGCCAGTGAGCTGCTCGTTGCTATTGGCCAAGATCGCTTGCGCTGCAGTTAACGCAGCCTTTTGTTCTTCTTCTCGGGCTGCTTGCTCTTCATTCGTCTGAGCCAGTCTCTTAACCTCAACTCGAAGTGAGCTTTCCGTGCCTTGCAAATCGCCCACTGTGGTTTGAAGTGTGCCGTTTTGCTCCTCAAGCTTTGCTCTCTCTGCTGCAATGCCCTCTTTTTCCCTCCGGAGGTCTGCAACTTGCCCGGTCAACTCGCGGTTTGTTCGACTAAGATTCACATTTTCTTCTGTGAGCTTTTCCGTTCCCGCTTGCAGCGTTTGGAGATCTTTGTACTCCAGCCCAAGGTAGATGCCGTAGATAGAGCAAAGAGCACCCACACCAAAGGGGATAGAGAGATAGGGGTTTTTGTAGATGAGGCAAACCACAATCCCCATGATGCAAACTGCGAGTGAGAAGATAGCTGGGACCATGCGCCATGCGGGGCATACTTCCCTTTTACCGAGAGAGCCTTTTTCTAAAGTGGGGGACGTGCCCCAAGGTAGACATTTAAGACATTCAATCATGACTACTTTTATGGATCTCTTGTCGGATTTCCGTCAACACTTCTCGCTCCCAATGCGGCTTACGCAGAGAGTAGATAATGATTGGGATGAGGCAACTCACGATGATGCCAATCACAATCAATGTTTCGTAAGAGAAGATACTCTTGATCGCGTACTGGTAGGTAGGTGGGATAAAGCTCAGGAAGAGCGCAAAGAGGCTCGCTGAGACACCCAAAATGCACAAGACCCACATTCCCACCATGCCGCCAGGGACGCGGTAGACGCGCTTCACATGCGGCTTGGTGTAGCGCAACACAAGACCCGACACCAAAAGAAAGATGTACATGATAAGATACATTTGCGCTGAAAGAGCGCTCAAAATCCAGTACGACACATTGACGTTAGGCAAGAAAAGGAAGACAAAGGCAGCAACCGTCACCACAATCGCTTGTAGGAGCATCAAATTCACTGGAGCTTGCCGGCTATTCATCTTGTGAAGGGCTGGAGGCAAACAGCCGTGCTCTGTTGTGACGAAAAGCCCCTTTGCCCCTGCAATTGCCCATGCGTTAAGCTCTCCTAGTGCTCCCAAAACAGTGAAAAGCGCAATAATGGGCACCATCCAGCTCATGTGCATGCGGGCAAAAAAGGTGCGAAAGGCGTCAAGGAGACCTGAAACCAAGTTGATGTGCTCGCGAGGAATCACAATTGAGATTGCAAGCGAGCCAAGAATCAAAATCGCGAGCACAAAAATTGCGGCAATAAAAATTGCCTTGGGATAATTTTTTTGAGGATTCTTCACTTCTCGAGCCAAGTTGGCATTTGCCTCAAGACCGCTAAGAGCTAGGAACATACCCGCTAAAAAGACGAGGTGTGAGAGGTGTGTGAGATCAGGAAGCAAGCTTTTGAATGAGAAGGTAATTGCAGAGGAACCTCCCATGATAAGCCACACTATGGCAAGCAAAATCAGGATCGCTCCAGGCAAAATCGCACCGATGATCACGCAAAACGTGCTGACAAAGGCAGAGGTTTGAATGCCGAAGAAGTTGAGAAAAGTGATGCCCCAAAAACCCACTAAGATCACAGAGAGGAGATACACCTTATTTTGAGCAAGAGCTGGATTGAAGATGTAAGCCAGACCTGCTCCGATAAAGGCGAGCATAGCGGGATACCATGTCATGTTGTGGAACCACTGCATCCAAATAGAGAAAAAGCCCCACCGATCTCCCAAAGCCTCACGCACCCAAATGTAGACACCACCCGCTTTTGGCCAGCCTGAGGCGAGCTCGGCTGAAACGAGTGCGTAAGGAATCATAAAGAAAATTGCAGCAGCGACGTAGAAGAAAATTGCGCCCAACCCATATCCCGCAGTGAGGGGGAGATTGCGCAAGCTGATGACAACTGCTAAAGAGAGCATTGCCAACACGAAAACATTCAAACGACGGTGGTGAGTGGGGGAATGTCCTACCATTTCCCGGAAGATAGCAGAGGGAATGATTAAAAAAAAGAGCCTGGGATAAACCCAGGCTCTTTAACGGGGGGAGACTCCTGCTTAGAGAGTCAAAATTTTCTAGGCAATGGTGATCTCGTTGGAAAGATATACGTCCTGAACGAGGTTAAGCATTTTAATTCCATCCTTAAGCGGTTTTTGGAAGGCCTTTCTTCCTAGGATGAGGCCACATCCACCCGCTCGCTTGTTGATCACAGCGGTGCGCACACCCTCTGCGAAATCATCTTTTCCAGAAGCGCCACCAGAGTTAATCAAGCCGCATCTTCCAGCATATCCGTTCAACACTTGGTAGCGGCAAAGGTCAATAGGGTGATCTGAGCAAAGCTCTGAGTACACCTTTTCGCTCGTCTTGCCAAATTTGAGCGCTGTATACCCACCATTACAAGTGGGCAACTTCTGCTTCACAATATCCGCGCCAATGGTCGCACCCAGGTGGTTTGCCTGGCCGGTCAAATCTGCGGCATCATGGTAGTCTTGTTGGCTCGTTTTAAAAGCAGGATTGCGCAGGTAGCACCACAAAATAGTGCCCATGCCCAATTCATGTGCCAAAGCAAAAGCCTTGCTCACCTCCTTGATTTGGCGTGGGCTCTCTGGTGAGCCAAAATAGATCGTTGCACCAACCGCAACAGCTCCCATGTCATACGCCTCTTTGATCGTAGCAAAGAACACTTGATCAAAGGTGTTGGGGTAGGAGAGAAGCTCGTTGTGGTTAAACTTCAAGATGAAGGGAAGCTTGTGTGCATAGCGACGTGACATCATGCTCAAAACGCCGTATGTAGAGGCTACGCCGTTGCATCCACCTTCAATCGCAAGCTTGATGATGTTTTCAGGATCAAAGTAGTCAGGGTTGGGCGCAAAAGAGGCGCCCGCTGCGTGCTCCACTCCCTGGTCAACAGGTAGAATGGAGAGATAGCCAGTGTCACAAAGACGGCCGTGTGAAAAGAGACGCTGCAAATTTCCAAGCACACGATTATTGCGATCGGTTTGTGTGAAGATGTCGTCGATCCATCCGCTATGAGGGGTGTGAAGGCGCTCTTTTGGAATTTTTGTACACTTGTGGCTAAGAAGAGAAGAGGCCTCATTTCCAAGGAGTTTTTCGAGTTCGCTATGGGTCGCAGCAGTCATATTTCGTCCTTTTTACCCCAATTCTTCCCACAAGTTTTCTTTTTTTACAAACAAATTCCTTTTCTGCTAGCGTTCTTTTTCATGAATGTCCATATCGCAGACTTTGTTTTAGTGCGCCCCCGCTTCAAGTTTACGCAAGAGGTAGGGATTGAATGGCTTTTAAAAGCGCATGCCTTTGCTGAGCAGAAGGCGCGCCCTCAAAATGTCAGCGGAAGCTTTCAGGAAAAATTGAAACGGGTTGTGGAAAAGGTCGCGTGCAAAAAGCAGCACATCTCAATGCGAGGTTATTCTGTTGAAGACATCACCCATGAAGATTGGCAGCAGATGCCTTTTTTTGGTGAGAAAGCAGCGCCGCACGGCGTGGGATTTAAGGAGAGGAGTACTTTCTTTGAAGAGGAGAGTTTCTCAGTTTTTGAGCGTCTCTACAAGGGGCAAGAGGCGCCAGTAGATTTGATTCACGTCACATGCACGGGATACGCCGCCCCAAGCGCAGCGCAGAAGCTTGTCGCAAGAAATGGGTGGAGCACACGTGTGGCACACGCCTACCATATGGGGTGCTGCGCTTCGGTGCCTGCGCTCCGCATGGGAAAAGGCTTTGTGCTTTCAGGAAGTCGACACGTCGACATTGTGCATACTGAGATTTGCTCATTACACTTCAATCCTGCGATTCACACAGTTGAGCAGATTTTGGCGCATAGCTTGTTTGCTGATGGCTTTATTAAGTATTCGCTCCGCCCAGAGCCAAGAGGCTTTGAGTTGTTAGCAACAGATGAGGCGATCTTGTCCAATACCGAAAGTGAGATGAGCTGGAAGTGCGAAGATTGGGGGCTTCGGATGACGCTCTCAAAAGAGATCCCCCGCAGCATTGAAAATGCTATTTTCTCCTTCGTAGAGAAATTGACATCCAACTGGAAAGGAGCACTCTTTGCCATTCATCCAGGTGGTCCCAAGATCATCGACGCAATTCAAAAGAAGCTGGGGCTTTCTGATGAGCAAGTAGCTCACAGCAAAGCGGTACTCCACGCCTATGGCAACATGTCATCCGCAACCCTCCCACACATTTGGGAGTTGATGCTGCCAGAAATTGAGATAGGGCAGAAGGTGGTCAGCCTCGCCTTTGGTCCTGGTCTCACCATCGTGGGAGCTGTTTTGCAAAAGGTATCATCATGATCTATTACATCCCCTTTATTGTTCAGGCAGTTGTGATTTTGGTTGATGAGTTCTATTTTCACTGGAAGAGGGGACTACCAAAGTGGGAGCGCATCGGCCACCCACTTGACACACTCACAATTGTTGCAACGCTCGCCTATACGCTTATCTTTCCCTACTCACACACAACGCTCATCCCTTTCATTGCGATTGCTGCGCTATCGGCAATCTTTGTGACGAAGGATGAATTCGTGCACAAGGAGCACTGCCAAGCGAGTGAGCAGTGGCTCCACGCTGTGCTCTTTCTCAACCACCCCCTTCTGCTCATTGCAACCGGATGGTTTTGGGCACAAAAAGCGACGCTCTTTCTTACCATGCAGCTCTGCGTTGCCGCTCTATTTTGTCTTTATCAACTCATCTACTGGAACTTAGTATGGAAGAAGTGAACAATGCTTTTTACAATGAACTCAACGAGGAGTGGTACACAAGTTGTAGCCATCCCGTCGCTCTCTTGCGCGCTGAAAACTATGCGCGCACGCCATGGGTGATCTCCCAAATTTTGAAAAAGAGCGCGATCTTGGATATTGGATGCGGCGCAGGCTTCTTAGCCAATGCACTCGCAGAAGAGGGGCACAAGGTGACAGGAATCGATCTCTCAAAAGAGAGCTTAGAGATAGCAAAAAAGAAGGATAAGACAAAAAGCGTCCAGTATATCGCCGCTGATGCATACAACTTGCCCTTTGCAGATGAAAGCTTCGATGTGGTGTGCTCTATGGATTTTCTCGAACATGTTACAGACCCCCACGCGACGATCAAAGAGGCATCTCGCGTGTTAAAGCCAGGAGGGCAATTCTTTTTCCACACCTTCAACCGCAATTGGATTAGCTACTTAGCTGTGATCAAAGGAGTTGAGTGGTTTGTGAAAAATACACCCAAAAACATGCATGTGCTCAAACTCTTCATCAAGCCTGAGGAGCTTACAAAGTATTGCGCAGAAGAAGGGATTGAGGTGCAGAAAATTCACGGTTTGGGTCCCAAGATGTTGAGCCGCCCCTTTTGGAAGATGGTGTTTACGCGGAAAGTGCCCGAAGATCTCAAATTTGAGATGCACAGCTCTAAAACATGTGGTTATGTGGGCGTTGGGTCAAAGTATGAGCTCTATTAGCAAAACAGCTCCTGCCCCAACAAGCAGTATTTCTGTGACCAAAGAGTCTCCCGATCCTTTTCAGTCTCTTCCCGATGAACTTATTTTAAGATTTTTTGGATATTGTTCCCCACCACAAATAATGAATATGATGGCCACTAATAGACGATTCTACAACATAGGTGTACATCTACCTATTTGGAGATGTCTATTCAAGAGAGCATGGAAGGGACCATGCCCAACAAGATTTGAGCAAGAAGGTGGTGCATTTTATCGCAATTTCTGCAAATTAAAAAATTTAATAAACCAAAACTCGCAGAAGGAGCTCACATCAACAACTTCATTGTGCGGACATACACATTGGGTTGCCTCTGTAGTCGTTACTCCTGATGGGAAACAAATCATCTCGGGATCTTACGACAACACGGTTAGGGTTTGGGATATTGAAACTAGGCACTTGTCTGCTCGCTTAGAAGGACATACAGACCGGATCAAGTCTGTAGCTGTTACTCCTGATGGGAAACGAATCATCTCGGGATCTAGAGACAAAACAGTTAGGGTTTGGGATATTGAAACTGGGCAATTGTCTGCTCGCTTAGAAGGAGATGAAGGCTTGATCATCAGCGTAGCTGTTACTCCTGATGGGAGAATCATCATTTTGAGATCTGCAGACAGCACAATTAGTATTTGGAATATTAAAAATGGGCAAGAGACTACCTCCTTAAGAGGGCATGAAAATGCGGTCTTATGTGTAGCCGTTACTCCTGATGGGGAACAAATCATCTCGGGATCTGTAGACAAAACAGTTAGGGTTTGGGATAGTAATACTGGGCAACAGCTTGCTTGCTTAAGAAGACATACATGCTGCGTCACTTCTGTAGCCGTTACTCCTGATGGAAAAAAAATCGTTTCGGCATCTACTGACCGCACAATGAGGATTTGGAATAGTGTAACAGGGGAGCAAATTGCTTGCTTAAGAGCAGATGCACAATCGGTCCGATCTCTAGTCATTTCTCCTGATGGGACAGAAATCATCTTGACATTTGGGAACTTGATATTTGGGAACAGGACAATTAGGATTTTGGATATTGAAACTTTGCAAGAGATTGCCTACTTAGAACATACGAAAATGGTCAGCTCTCTAGCCGTTACTCCTGATGGGAGAATCATCTCAGGATTTGAAGACGGAACAATTAAGGTTCATGCCTACGATGTTGAGAAATTTAAGCGTATCCTTTTGCAGAGGGGTGGGAGCGACACAAGGATTTAAGTTTGATATGTCTATCAATGAATCCTTCTTACAATGAACTTTTCGAAGCAGCCAACTTCAAACTCATAGAAGAAAATAAAAGACTACACAAAAGGCTCAAAGAGCTTGAAGAACGCTTGAATTTCAGTTCTGGTCAGTCCTAACATGGCGATAAAGAATCAGGGAAAATAAGTTACATCGAGAGATCTAACTGCACTACCAGACTTCTCAAATGCCTTAGCATCGTAGGCATGAACCCTAATTGTTCCGTCTTGAGATCCTGAGATGATTCGTTTCCCATCAGGAGTAACAGTTACAGAGCTGATCCGGTCTGTATGTCCTGTTAAGCAAGCAAGCTGTTGCCCAGTTTTCCTATTCCAAATCCTAATTGTACCGTCTTCAGATCCCGAGATGATTTGTTCCCCATCAGGAGTAACGACTACAGAGTTGACCCAGCCTGTATGTCCTCTTAAGCAAGCGAGCTGTTGCCCAGTATTACTATCCCAAACCCTAACTGTTTTGTCGCTAGATCCCGAGATGATTTGTTCCCCATCAGGAGTAACGGCTACACATAAGACCGCATTTTCATGCCCTCTTAAGGAGGTAAGGTATTGCCTAGTTTCAATATCCCAAATCATAAGTGAGTTCATTTCAGATCCCGAGATGAATTTTCCCCCATCAGGAGTAACAGCTACGCTAATGATCCAGCCTTCATATTTTTCTACATATCCTTCGAGGTGAGCAATTTGCTCTCCTGTTACACTATTCCAAATCATGATCGTTTCGTCTTCAGATCCCGAGATGATTTTTTCCGCATCAGGAGTAACGACTACAGAGAAGACCGAGTCTGTATGTCCTTCTAAGCGAGCAGACAATTGCCCAGTTTCAATATCCCAAATCCTAACCGTGTTGTCGTACGATCCCGAAATGATTTGTCTCCCATCAGGAGTAACGACTACAGAGCGGACGCCTTTTCCATGTCCTCTTAAGCAAGCATCCTCTATTCCAGTAATACTATCCAAAATTCTAATTGTGCCATCATCAGATCCAAAGATGATTTTTTCTCCATTAGGAGTAACAGCTACACAGAGGACAGCTCTTATATGCTCCAGAAGCTGAGTTGTTGATATGATCCCCTGCAGTCCGCCTCTTTGTTTCATTAAAAGCTGTAATTTCCATAAATTCTTATAAACTGCACGTCCTGCTGGGTCTAACTCTACTGGATATGGTCCCCTCCATGCTCTCTCAAACAGACATCTCCAAATAGGTAGATGCATACCTATGTGGTAGAATCGTCTACAAGTGTGCACGATATTAAGCGCTAATTTTTCTGGGGAAACTGAGTTGTTCTCGAGAACACGATTAAAAATCATTAGAATAACTTCATTGGAAAGAAGGGCAAAAGGATCAGCTGAATTTCCCTCACAAGGAGCTGCTGAGGCAGCGGTTGCACAAATAGAGCTCATGGAGTGTATTCTAGCATAACATGTTGAAAAAAAGAAAGAAATACATTCCAGGCATAGATTTGTTTCCAAAGTCCGAGGGTAATACGAGCTTTCGCTCCTTAAGCTAGCGTACTGAGGCACCGCTAGCGCTAGTTTCCTTCGCCCGAAAGGGTCGCGGCTTCGCCGCCATCGTAGAAGGAGGAAAGACTCAGTTCACTCTCACGCTTTGGAAAGGCAGCTGCTTAAATGCCTCAGCAGCGTAGGCATAAACTATAATTGTGCCATTCAAGTTGCCATCGCGAGATCCCGAGATGATTTGTTTCCCATCAGGAGTAACAGCTACGCTGGTGATCCATCCTATACGCCCTTCTAAGCAAGCAATTTGCTCTCCAGTTTCACTATCCCAAACTCTAGTTGTGCCGTCGTAAGATCCTGAAATGATTTTTGTCCCATCAGGAGTAACGGCTAGAGAGAGGACCTTATCTGTATGTCCTCTTAAGCAAGCAATCTCTTGCCCAGTTTCACTATCCCAAATTCTAATTGTGCGGTCGAGATATGCCGAGATGATTTTTGCCCCATCAGGAGTAATGACTAGAGAGCAGGTCACTCTTTCAGGTCTTTCTAAGCGAGAAATTTGCTTCCAAGTTTTGCTATCCCAAACTCTAATTGTGCCGTCGGCAGATCCCGAGATGATTTTTGTCTCATCAGAAGTAACAGCTACAGAGTGGATGGGCTCTTCATGTCCTTCTAAGCAAGCAATTTGCTCCCCTGTTACACTATTCCAAACTCTAATTGTGCCGTCGGCAGATCCTGAGATGATCATCCCGTCAGAGGTAACAGCTACAGAGTAGATGGGGCCTTTATGTCCTTCTAAGCAAGTAATTTTCTCCCCTGTTACACTATTCAAAACTCTAATTGTACCGTCTCTATATCCCGAGATGATTTTTGTCCCATCAGAAGTAACAGCTACAGAGTGGATGGATTCTTCAGGTCCTTTTATGCGAGCAATTTGCTTCCCTGTTACACTATTCCAAATCCTAATTTTGCTGTCGAAAGATGTCGAGATGATTCTCCGATCAGGAGTAGCAGCTAAATTGAGGACCGCTTCTGTATTCCTCAGAGTCGAAGTTGCTCGTATGATCTCCTGCAGTCCGCCTCTTTGTTTTATTAAAAACTGTAATTTGCAGAAATTCTCATAAACTGTACATCCTCCTCGGCCTAACTCTACTGGGTATGGTCCCATCCATGCTCTCTCGAATAGACATCTCCAAATAGGCAAAAGCATACCTATGTAGCGGAATCGTCTACAAGTGCACATGATATTAAGCGCTGATTTTTCTGGGGAAACTGGGTTTTCCTGGAGAACCTGATTAAAAATTGCTAGAATAATTTCATCGGAAAGAGGGACAAAAGGATCAGCTGAATTTCCCTCATAAGGAGCTGCTGAGGCAGCGGTTGCACAAATAGAGCTCATGCAGCGTACCCTAGCATAACGCGTTATTTGTTTGGGTGAAATTAGGCAAAGTTGTACGTAGTATCAAAGATAAACTTTCAGTACCCTCCCATGCTAACGCCTGCTCCTGCATATTATAGTCAAATCGGTTGAAAATTACATTGTTATTTCTATCTCCAGCCGAGGTCAAGGCCCGGAGCGTTGCTCGTTTTGCCCACGCCGCAGTAGGGGCCAGCAAAGAGAAGGGGAGCAGAAAATAAAGCAAGCATCTCACTTGCATTGCAATATGAATGCACAACCATTTTAATCAACAGCTTAGAGATGTCAAATAATTGCATTCCTGCTACACTGGCGTCCTATGTCCATTGTTAAAATCAAAAGGTTAGCTAAGCGGTTTGGTGAAGCGGCTGCTTTGGAAGAGATCTCTCTCTCAATTGAGAAAGGGGAGGTATTTGGCATCATTGGGCAAAGTGGAGCTGGGAAATCGACCCTTCTTAGACTGCTCGTTGGTCTCGATACACCTACATCTGGTGAGATTGAAGTGAACGGCGAGATTGGAATGATCTTCCAGCATTTCAACCTCTTTGGCCACTTGACAGCGCTAGGCAATGTTCTCTTTCCAATGCCAACTCCTGATGAGAAAAAGGCTTTAGAGCTTTTGCGTCTTGTGGGACTGGAAGAGAAAGCGCATGAATACCCTGCGCGTCTCAGCGGTGGAGAGAAGCAGCGCGTTGCAATCGCACGCGCTTTGGCAAACGACCCGCAGCTCCTAATTTGCGATGAGGCAACTTCAGCCCTTGATCCCGACTCCACTCAAAACATTTTGGATTTGCTCACAGATTTAAATGAGAAGCTGGGACTTACAATCGTTTTGATCACACACGAGATGGATGTAGTAAAGGCGATTTGCACCAAGCTTGCCGTTCTTGATGGAGGCAAAATTGTGGATGAGGGGAGTGTTGCTGATCTTTTAGCAGAACCTAATCACCCCACTACCGAGCGCTTTTTAGGACGAAATGGACTCTTCCAGTTTTCCACAGAAGGGGAGCTACTCCGCCTCTTTTTCCGTGGCGGAAGCGCAAAGAATGCACTTATCACCGAGCTTGTGCGCGCTTCGAAAGCAGACCTCAATATCTTACGCGGAGGAATCGACGTGCTGCGTAATGAGGTTGTGGGCAATCTTGTTGTTGAATTGACTGGTGAGAAGAGTGAGCGGGAAAAGGTGCACGCTCTTCTAAAAGAAAAAGGAATCCATTTTGAGGTATTGCCATGCACTTAGACATTTTGCCTCTAGCGCTTTTGGATACAGTTTACATGGTGCTTCTTTCAACGGTTTTTGCCACTCTAATTGGAATCCCTTTGGGCATTTTGCTCACTTTGACAGGGAAAGGCGGCTTGAAGGAGTTACCGTGGTTTTATCACTTTCTCTCGTTTGTGGTAAACGTGGGGCGTTCAGTGCCTTTTGCGATTTTGATTATTGCAATTTTCCCATTCACCCGTCTTATCGTAGGCACAAGCGTAGGAACCACTGCTTCGATTGTGCCGCTAACGATCACAGCAGCCCCATTCTTAGCGCGCGTGATTGAGGGAGCTTTGCTTGAGGTCAATTGCGCTTTAATAGAGGCGGCTCAAGTAATGAAAGCTTCAATACGGAAGATTGTATGGCGGGTACTTATTCCTGAAGCGCTCCCCTCAATCGTACAAGCAATCACCCAGATGACAGTTACCTTAATTGGCTATAGTGCAATGGCTGGCTTAGTTGGAGGTGGCGGCCTTGGCAAAGTAGCAATCCAATACGGCTATCAGCGCTTTGATGGCTTTTTGATGTTCATTACACTCGTCTTATTACTTCTCCTTGTCTGGGTTGTACAGGGGATTGGAAATGGCATAACTTACTCAATTCGAAGAAAGAGAGGACTTGCATGAAACGACTTCTTCTTTGTCTTCTGCTTTGCGCCTGTACACATAACGACAATAAAATTCGCGTTGCAGCTTCCTCAACGCCCCATGCAGAGATCTTGCAGGAAGCGAAAAAGAACCTCAAAGATCAGGGAGTTGAGCTTAAAATTGTGGAGATCGATGACTACATCGTCCCCAATCGCCTTCTCGCAGAGAAGCAAGTGGACGCTAACTTCTTCCAGCATGAGCCCTACCTCGAACTTCAAGAAGAGAAATTTGGCTACAACTTCAGAGTGCTCACACGTGTACACATTGAGCCATTAGGAATCTATTCTCATAAAATTAAAAGATTGGGCGACATCCCCTATGGAGCAACTGTTGCCATTCCTAATGACCCGACAAACGAGGCGCGAGCCCTATATCTTCTTGAAGATAAGGGGCTCATTAAGATTCAAAAAGCTAAGCTCCCCACCCCGCGGGATATTATCGCAAACCCAAAGAATCTTAAATTTCAAGAACTTGAAGCCCCTTTACTCCCACGTAGTCTCTCAGATGTGACAATTGCTGTGATTCCTTCAAACTTTGCACTAATGGGAAAAATTTCTCCAAAAGAGGCGCTTGCAACCGAATCCTCCGACTCTCCTTATGCAAATATTGTCGTCGTACGTAGTAATGACCACCGCGAAGCTCTTGAAAAACTTCGCAGAGAATTGGAATCCAAAGAGATAAGTGATTTTATCAAAAAGAAGTATGAAGGGGCTATTCTTCCAAGCCATTAGTTGGTATAATAGGTAAAAACTGAGGAGGATACTATGGTATCGGAGGGAGTAAATCCACAATCTAGTCAAAGTCAATCAACAGGCGCGACCTCACAAAGCACAAAGGAGCTTGAGAAGGAGCTCAAAGATGCAGGAATTCCTTATGACCCGAAAGACCTTAAGTCGATGAGAGCGCTAAAATCTCTATTAGAGAAAACGCCTAAGGGACAAAAGCTCTTGCAACACCTAATGAAAGATTGCCCAGGTCTTTTACCTAAGGGGGGAGCTGGATTAGATGCTCTTCAAGGCGCGGGAAAAGTTGTGAAGCTATCGTCTGAAATGGAGCAGAGAATCAAAGCAGCTTTGATAAAAGAGTATGGCCCTCAAGAGGGGAATGCAAAGTTTGACCAGTTTATGGTGAATTATCAAGCAGCTCAACAAGAGGTTCCACCCACTGCAGCAAATGCTGCTGAAGTGAAGGAAAAGCAGTTGCAAATGACACTCAATCTTGTCGGCTCTACTGTTGGCAGCAAGGCAAAGGCTCAGCAGCTTTTACAAGCTGAAGGAAAGCGTATTGACCC
Organism: Chlamydiales bacterium; assembly: GCA_024233495.1. Lineage (GTDB taxonomy): Bacteria > Chlamydiota > Chlamydiia > Chlamydiales > JAAKFR01 > JACKPM01. The sequence continues at coordinate 77,342 of JACKPM010000004.1, read as the reverse complement.
TGTCGAAGGGGGTGGCCTTGACACCACGAGCTCCGGCACAGAGACTGGTACCGGGGGATAAAAAAAACCTCTTCCAAGAGATTGGAAGAGGTTTTTTCCTATTCAATAGGAAAGAATAATTACTTCTTACAAACCTTTGAACGGCATGCTTTATTGAATACAACAAGATAGCAGCCTGCTACACCAACTGCAGCGTAGATTACACGCTCAACAACGTGGTTAGTGAAGAAGAACTGGACCAAGTTAAAATTGAAGAACCCAATGCAACCCCAGTTAATAGCTCCGATAACAACCAATACTGCAACCAAACAATCTAGATATTTCATTTCTAATAACCCCTTTTTGTTAAGGACGATTTTCCCCCTTTTACCATAAGGAATCATTTTGTAAAGATAAATTTTACCTTTTGTCTTTAATCCACGGGAGATTGCCAAAACAGAGAGCTCGAGAAGAGGCGCCAACATCCGCATATGAGAAGGAAAAGTAGTGAGAACTCTACTACTGACGATTACAATCTTCCCAGATTTCCTCCAAGAATTTGGGGTCTGTCCACTTTTGCACCCACTCTAAAGCGCAAACTTTACTTTCTATACTTTCTATAATCTGAGGAGAAGGGGATCCGTATCTGTAAGCGAGCCAAGCTTTACCGAAGGAGTCAGAAACGAAAAAATGGTTAGGAGAAGAGAGATTACTTGCCGCATTAACATCCTGACTCCAAGTAACTTCATATTCTTCAGGACCTATCTTTTTTATCTCTGACATCATGCCTGCTGCAGGGAAAAGATTCGCCGTCATAGTCGCCAGGTCTATTGCGGTATCTTCAAAATTCAGAGTCTTTCTTTCCATCTCTCTCCCTGGAATAGCTAAGCGTATAGTGAATTGCCATGGATTGTTTGTGGCCACAATGGTTTTTATGATCCCAGCCATTGCACCACCTGCAATCTTAAAGAGCAGTCCTGCAGCAAGACGCTCTGCCCTGAGCTCTAAATTTCGATCTGCCCTAACAAGTACTGGCGTTCCATCCGCAGTGGTTTCTCCCGTTCTAACAGTAAACACAGATCCCTCCTTTTACGCTAAAAATTTTAAAGACCTCTAAGATTTAAGATCCTGTGTTCAAGCCACCCCATCTATATTAAAAACTTTTAAAGACATCTAAAATATTATGCAACACATATCTGAAATGAAACATAACATAAATTATCAGACCTTAAATTTCAGACCCAGCGAGACGGGTTATGCCCCTCAAGCCGCATAAAAACCCCAGTCTGAACGTCTGGCATTCCTAGACGCCACATAAAAAGTAATTGGAAAGCGGAAGAGATAGAGCTATCTTCACCAGGGCACATACAAAACGCATCACCCAAAGCTTTTCTTTTTGCGTGGGCTGAGATCATATCAATTCGGAAAGCTCAAATGCTTTATGCGCGTGCTTTGGCTCGTTCGCAATATATTCCATATTATTTGCCATACAGCGTATTTGCTGATTTTTTAAGCGCATTTATCCGGGATTTTGGTTATTTTGAGCGTAACGCCCTAGGCATACGCAAAATAGTCCTATTTTAAACCGATTCAATAGGCTGTTATTTCCTTCCGGCAGCTCTAGAAGAGTTAGAAAGAAATCGCGCCAATTGTCAGTAGCAATATTGAAGCGGCTGCAAAAAGCATCTTTTAAATCATGCTGTTCAGCATTCCAGTTCTGCGGAAGATTCCTTCCGATAACTGCAATAATCTCCATGATATGCGAACGCTGCTCTGCAGAGAGATGTTCGTGTAATTCAGGACTACCCATACTTTCTGCAACTTGTGCAAGGCCATTAGGTCTGAAGCCAACACCATCTTCCCAAATCATGTTTACAAGCTGATTATATACGTTCATAGAAACCCTCCTAGACTTTTAATAAACTGCTCTAGAACTTTAAATTAAAGACGATGACTTGCTCTTTAATGTCATACGCTTTTCTCCTAAAATTGACCTTGTGAAAGCACCATTCTTGCGAGGAAAAGGCGCTGATTTCTTTAATCCCCCTTCCCTCACGCTCGTAGCAAATCATAGGAGAACATTTTATCTTCTCGTAGATTTTCTTCCAATTATTATGCTAGAAATGTGGTATGAAAGCGAAGGATTGGTGTTTTCTCATTGGGGCTGTCATCTTAACCATTTTGGTAGAAGTCGCAGCAGCTAAGTTTACCGCAACTACAGTCAATACCTGGTATGCCGCACTTAAAAAACCTGACTGGACTCCCCCATCATGGATTTTTGCACCTGTATGGACTGTCCTCTATCTCACAATGGCTGTTGCCCTCTTTATGGTTTGGCGCAAAGGAGCGCAGTTTGGAGCATATTTTTTCTGGTTTCTACAACTCCTCCTCAATTTTACTTGGTCATTTTTCTTCTTTTCTCTTAAAAGCCCATGGCTCGGCTTCATTGACATCCTCTTACTCTGGATCGCTATTTTTGCAACAATCGTTGTATTTGCGAAGTACTCTAAGGGAGCCGCATGGCTTCTCCTCCCCTATCTTCTTTGGGTGTCGTATGCACTCACCCTAAACTTTGAAATCATAAGGCTTAACTAATGGAAGAAAAGACTGTCGCTTCAACTTCTGTTGAGAACCACACACACAAAATTTTCCCAAACGACCTCAATACAAATGGAACTGCCTTTGGCGGCCTTGTAATGGCAATCTTAGACCGCATCTCCCTTGTTGTTGCAGAGAGACACTCGGGCCGCCCTTGCGCCACTGTCTCCGTTGATGCATTGCACTTCCTGCAGCCCGCCCATATGGGAGAAGTACTCATCTTCAAAGCATCGATCAACCGCTCCTGGAATGCCTCAATGGAGATTGGCGTGAAGGTGCTTGCCGAAGACTTTCAAACTGGTGAGCGGCGCCACGTCGTTTCTGCTTACTTTACCTTCGTCGCTCTAGACAAGAAAAACCGGCCAGCTAAAGTTCCTCCAGTCATTGCAGAGACGCCTCTCCAAAAGCGGCGGTTCGAAGAGGCGCAAATCAGAAGGGAGCAACGACTACGAGCTGCAGCTGAAACGAAAAAGCGTCGTGAGAATGATTAATCAGGCGTAGGAACAACAAAAGCCTCGCCTGGATGCTTGAAGGCATCTTCATGGCAAGGACCAAAGCCGCAATGATGCAGTGTTGCTCCTACATTGATACAAGCTGCAATAAAAAGAAGCGTCACACAAAGCGTATCAAACCAGCTAAGCTTGTGCTTTCCTTCTTGAGTGAAGATAACCATCATCAAAGCATTATATACGATCGAAATGGCAAAAATGATCAACGCCCATGTATAGAGGCTGATACCCCAAAAGGGTGCACCAAACTTTGACGAGCCCGGGCAGACATGGAAGGCAATTTGTCGCAAAGAGATAATGCTGCCAAAAATCGCTGCAATGATCGCTAAACCGTAGTGCCGTTTCCGTATGCCACACTTAAGATTCAGTATAATCGCGGCACCAATCCCAAACATGAATAGACGCTGTAGCAAACAAAGAGGACATGGAGATTCGCCAAAAAAGATCTGCAAAGAGAGCGCTGTCAAAATAATGGCAGCTATGATCAACACTTCAAGGGCATTGAAAAAGCGCTCTGTCACCAGTTAATCCCCAATGTATCAGTCATATGATGCCACAACATACAGAGGTTAAGAATGAAAGAGGCAATTAAGAAGCCAATAGCTGTCTTGCGACATCCAAGAAATGCGAGTAAAATTGTGAGAGCAACAAGTAAAAACAAAAAGACCATTTGTTCACTATTTTGCCAATCAAAATATTATTTGTCACTACTCTTGACGATGAGATCCTTTAAACTTTGCGCAAAGTTGTCTTTCCCATGGAAAGCGAGGTACGCCTTTTGCATCACTTCCAACTTGTGAAGCATTTTAGGGGCTTTTACAAGCTCAAATAGGTGCGAGAAGAAGTTAGGCGCTTCCCAGTCGACTATTAACTCGTGCAAGTCAAAGCGCAAAAGTTCATGTGCAAGCCAGCTCCCCTCTCGTACAACAGGAATCTTGCCTGCTAATATCGCTTCGACAAATACACCTGAAGTGCGCATCTTATAGAGCTTAGGATCATAGGGAAGCAAAACAACATCACAGCAGCTGAGTGCCTGCGCATACTCCTCTTCTGTTAACGAAACCTTACGAAGCTGGATGTTTACCCCATTTTTGACAGGAGGCAAGTAGGTGGCTCCCGAAATATTGAGCTCGACTCTTGAAGAGGCTGGATCTTCAATTTCTACAAGACGTGCAATTTGTGTCGCCCCCTTATCGGGGCGTGGATTGCCAAGCCATATGCAAATGAGCTTCTCTTTCTCAATGAGTTTTACAGGACTATAAGAAGCATACAAAATAGGCAAAACAGTAGGACGCTTTCCAAACCAATCTCGGTAGTAATCAGCCAAAAGCTCATTGTCTGTAAAAGGCTTAAAGTTACAGCGCCTTTGCAATATTTTAGACCAAAAACGGATCACTTTGAGATCTTTTTTCCGTCTAATTGTGAGATCATCGCGGTAAAGCACCCAAATCTCATCATTTTTCTTTGCAAAAAGAGCAGCAGCAAGAGCATAGAGATAAAAATCGCGTCTACCAAAAAACTCGATGAAAAAGATGCGACGTCCACTCGAGGGCTGCTTAAAGAGGCGCACACAATCTTTCCAAAACTTCTTCCGACTCTGCTTATTAAAGAAAGGGTTGAACCACTTTTTCCAATTCTGAGGCGTGCAGGCAAAGTAAGATGAGAGCGGCACATAGACGGTTGTATCTAAAGTTGAACTCAGCGCTTCTTGAATCGATTTATGGTAGTGGTAAAAATGGCCTGTTCCTTCGTTTTGAGCAAAATAGGCTATTGAGTGAAATGTTGCCTGCATAGCGCCCAACCCTACTATGGGCTTGCTTTTTTTTCAATATTTCGGAAATATCCTGCCCATGCACCCACTATTGAAACCTTTTTGTGAGGCAGTCCACACACTTAAAAGAGCTATCCAAAACTCCAAAAGATTTTGCGTTTCTCTGCTGGCGGGGCAAGGGTTGATTGAGAAGCCATGAAGCCCAAGCTCACCGTTGCAATTCCTAACTACAATCACGCACAATACCTTCCACAGTGTCTCGACTCATTCTTGACTCAGAGCTATACCGATTTTGAGTTGATTGTTGTTGACGACGCCTCAACAGACAATAGCGCTGATATTTTGTGCGAATATGCCAAAAAAGATCCTCGTGTGCGCATTATCTGGAAAAAAAGGAACGGTGGTGTTGTCCAAGCGCTCAATACAGCGATTGCTGAGGCAAAGGCCCCCTACTTTCACAGTGGTGGCGCGGATGATGTGCGCTATCCTGGATATTTGCAAGCATGTATGGATGTGCTTTTGGATAAACCTGAACTCGGCATGTGCTGGACCCACTTCGACTGGGGTGAAGAGGAGGATAAAAAACTCGAAACGTGTGGTTTTGAGCCAAGCGATTCTCCCATATGTATTGAACCTACAGCGGCAATCAGCCGCCTCTTAGAGGGCAAAATCAAAGTATATGGCGCTGCCACGATCTTTAAAACAGATCTTGCTCGCCTCTATGGCTATGACCCTCAACTCACCTACTACTCTGACTGGTACCTCCTGAACACCATTTTACTCAATCACCCCACAGTGATTGTACCTCAAACTCTCTGCTTCTTTAGAGTGCACCAAAACAACTTTAGTAATGTTGCGCGGCACAACAAAAAAATTAAGATGGCAACCTACAAACACATGCTCGACAAACTTAACCAAGATCGCACTCTCAAAGAGAAGTTCCGCAAAAGCGCCCTCCTCACTCCCCTCTTCCAAGATATGTTTTGGAAGCTGCTCTTTAATCCGAAGTATGCCACCTTCTGGCCCTATATCAACAAGCGCTACTCCGTCAAAGAGCGCATCTCCAAATCGCTAAAGAAGAAGCTTTTGCATATAAAGCCTTGATGTACGCAGTTATGCTGACCAAGCCCGAGAGTGAATTGAGCCTTCCTCTCTTGAAAGATAGCCTCAAATTTCAAGGGGAGTCGCGTCTTTGCTTCAACCAAATGGCAAGAGACATAGGAGCATATAAGCTGGACTTATGTGAAGTTGCCTAAAATGCCTCCCATCCGCCACCGAGAGCTTTGTAAAGAGCGACATAGCTTGTTGTAAGACTAGCTTGTGATTCAATGCGTCTCAACTCAGACTCAAAAACAGTGAGCTTCTCTTGCGATACTTGAAAGTTTGAGACGAGCCCTTGCTCTTTCAGTGCTTCTGCACCTGTGAGCAAAGTGCAGCGATCAAGCACGATGCCCATGTGCTGGCGCAGCCGCTTCCCCTCCTTATGATAGGTAAGAAGTCGATTTTCCACCTCATGGAATGCCTCAAGCACACTCTTCCCATACTCGTAGAGCGCTGCGCGCTGGATCGCTCTTCCTGTTGCAAGTTTAGCTAATACGGAACCTCCTTCAAAGAAGGGCCACTTAATGAAGAAGTGGTACTTATCACTCTCATTTGTTTTGTCAAAGAGGGTTTTCAGCACTTGGCTCCAATAGCCAACGTGTGCAGAGAGGTCGAATTTTGGAAAGAACTCAGAAAAGACAATGCCCACCTCAGCTGTCGTGTGGGCAAGCCATCTCTCTGCTTGCCGAATATCAGGACGGCGGCAAACGAGGGTAGAAGGTAAGCCCACATCGAGCGTACACGGCACAGAGGGGATGGGACGGGGCACGGCAAGGCGGTCTTGGCACGCTCCAGGAAGGTCGCTCACAAGAAGGGAGATATGATTGAGCGCATGCTTCACCGCCTCATCGATATGATCGAGCTTTGTCTCCATCTCCAATACTTTCGCGTGTCCTCTTGCATAGTCGTTGTCGCTTATAAGCGTCTCTTCCGCTTTGAGTTGAGTGAGCTCAAGCATCTCTTTGTGCACAGTGAGCATCTTTTCTGTGATGATCTTTTGTGCCTGGAGGTTGCGCAAGTCGATGTAGTTGCGCGCCACCTCTGAAATAAGAGAGATAAGCACACAACGACGCTTTTCCTCTTCAGTCTGCATCTGCGCTCCAGCCGCCTGAAGGCGGCGGCGCGCACCAAAGATATCGAGTTCCCAATGCGCATCGAAGTTTACCTCAAAAGCGGGGAAACGGTCTGTTGTAACAACAAAAGGATAGTCTCCACTAATATGGTACTCACTCATACCATAGTTAAGAGCAAGCCTCGGCCACAATTTACCGCGCACATGTTTGTAGTGGCCACGCGCCTCAAGAAGCTTTGCCTCTGCAACTTGCATGTCAAGATTGCACGCTACAGCACGCTCAATTAGTTCCTCTAAAAGAGGATCGTTGAGACACTTCCACCAACACACCCAAGGCTCTTGCGCCATCTCTTCACACTTCCCCTCTCCCCAATATTCTGGAGTGGGTGTCTCAGGGCGGTAGTAGTTGGGTCCCACTGCGCATGCAGTAAGAAGGACGAATGGAAGGAGCTTTTTCAATGCGTCCCTCCTACGTCTGATAAAAATGGTGGCCGAGCAAACCAAATCACGCTGCTCAGAATGATGAAGAAGGCAATTCCCGCCAAGAAAAAGTCATTCACTCCCAACATATAGCTTTGGTGTTCGATTTGATCGTGGATCCATGCAAAGCTTTGGAGGCGGTCAAAACCAATATTTTGTAGCTTCGAGAGTGTGGCATCCACACACCGATTTTCATTATTAATCAGGGGTAAGAGATGATCATAATGGTATTTCTGCCGTGACTGCATGATCGCAACCCCTAAAGAGGAACCCACTCCAATACCAAAAACTCGTTGAAAGCTGAGAAGACTAGTTGCGCGCGGCAGTCTGTTGTGCGGCACACCTGAGAGCGAAATGAGGATGATAGGAACGAAAAAGAGGCTAAGAGCTACTCCAATAATGAAGCGAGGCAAGAGTAAAGAGGCAAAGCTTGCTTGTGTGTTATAGAGCGCTGAAAGATAGCAACTAACAATGAAAATAACAAAACTTAGGAAAGCGAGGACTCGTAAATCGAGTCGATGCTTTTCGATGTAATAGGTGACAAAGGGAATGCCAATAAGGAGAAAGATCGTGAAAGGAATAAGCGCTAACCCTGTCCATATTGCTGTATAGCCAAGCTCTGTTTCGAGCCAAATGGGATATACTACTAAGCCGCCGTAGATCGCAATTGAGGCGATAAGACCACAGAGGCTACCAATGGCGAAGTTACGTCTCGCATAGAGCGTGAGGTCCACGAGCGGGTGTTTTGAGGTCAAACTCCAAAGCACAAAAAATGAGAGGGAGATGATGGAGATGATCAAAAGGGCAATCAAGAAGTGAGATTGTAGCCATCCCCGCTCATTCCCCTGATCCAAGAAAATTTGGAGCGCCCCAATTCCAATAAAGAGGAAGAGAAAATTTACAACATTTACAGGCTCCTTGTACCTTTCTGATTCACGCTGCCGCAAGAGATACATAGTTGTGAGCACGCAGAAGGTGCCGACTGGCACGTTTACATAGAAGATCCACCTCCAGCCAATGAAGTCTGCAATTACACCACCAAGCAGTGGGCCAAACATGGGAGCAATCACATTGACCGATGACCAAATACCAATGGCAACAGCATGCTTTGAGTGGGGAAAGTTGGTAAGGAGCAAGCTTTGAGAGAGCGGAATGATGGGCCCCGATACCATCCCCTGCAACACACGCATGATGATCAAAACAGTGAAAGTAGGGGCGAGCCCACAAAGTCCCGACGTCAAGACAAAGAGAGCGACAGAAATAACAAATACCCTCACCTGCCCAAAGCGATGCGCTAAAAATCCTGAGAGCAAAATCATCACTGAATTGCCAAGCGCATAAGCTGAGATCACCCACGTACCGCGGTAAGGCGTCACATTGAGCTCGCCCGCAATAAAAGGAATTGTGACATTCGTGATCGAGATGTCGAGAATCTCCATGAAAGTGGCCATTGCAATTGCAACCGCCAAAAACCACAACTTCGCACCATGAAGAGGGGGCATTTTATTCACTCATCTTACGCATTTTGTCGCCTCCTTTGAGTGAGTGAAGCCTTTTGGCAGAAAAGATCCGGCTGACAAAGGAGAAAATTTGACGACACCATCTAGTAGCCAAAGTGCCACTTCCGAGGTTGAGAGAGCGCATTTTGACAGAAAAGAGCCACCTCTCAGAGGGAATCTTATGACGACACTGTCTAAATGAGTTGGTTAAAGAGCAACCACCAGCAGATGAGCTGATGTCATTTACTTTGAGGAGGTAACAAAACGCATAAAGTAAGTTATTCATAAATATTAGCGCGGATGATCGCATCCGCACGCTCAGCTCCTAGTCGGATATTGTGATCATCTTGAGGTGTTGAAGAGACTGAACGCACAGCATTTGATACAGGCATCAAAGACTCCCCTCTCTTTTTTGTGTCTACATGGACACTCATTGAAAGCCCCAATAAAAGCGGGTATTTCTCTGGCGGCGGCTCGCACAATTTGATCAAGACTGGCACCCTCTGCACGATTTTGATCCAATTGCCTGTCGCATTTTGTGGAGGCAAGAGACTAAAACTTACGCCTGTTCCAGGCACAGCCCCATACACTTCACCCTTGTACTTCACCTTCTTTCCATACGCAGAGGAATAGAGCGTAACAGGCTGCCCAATGCTCAAGTTTTCGATTTTTGTCTCTTTAAAGTTGGCTGTGACCCACACATCATCAAGAGGGACAATCGTCATTACTGTCTCTCCCTTGTTTATATCATCACCAGCTTGCACTTCTCGCTGCGCTACATACCCTCTAACAGGACTCGTAATTTGCCCATCTTGATAATCCAAGAAACTCTCAATGTAGTTCGCCTTCATCACAAGCACTTCTGGATCAGTAAAAATAGAGGTCCCCTCAATGCGTGCCTCCACTTGCTCAAGCAGAGCCGCTGCAATGCGCGTTCTTTGTACAGCCACCTCTAAATTTGTCTGTGCCTGCGTGATCTCCTCTTGCGGAATCGCGCCAGAAAGCTGCAAGTTCTTCCGATGGGCAAAAAGAAGAGCTGCCTGGGCCTGCTCCACCTCACGCAAACGGAGCGTCTCAGCCGCTGCATTCACTTTTTCTCGCAGCTGCACAGCTTCTCGCACTGCCTGCGCGAGTTGCGCCTCTGCACGCGATAAGCGCACTGCCACTTCAGATACATCTAGATCGACTAGTAGCTGCCCATCTTCTACCAAATCACTCCTGTCCGCATAGACATTCAGAGCAGTAGCGCTCACAGAAGCTGTCACAGCAAAGATATTGCCCCCCACATAGGCATCTTCCGTCTTTGTCTCATACCGCCCAAAGACAAACCAATAGAAAAGCCATGCAGCAAAAAGAGCTGAGAAGAGAATGACGAGGAAAATTGCCCACGTCACGCGTTTTTTTCGGCGCGCCCGCTCAAGTAAACTACTATCCATATCAAGCCGCTATAGCATAAATATATTTTTGAGCGAACTTGGTTGTGATTTTCGAGAGCTTCAGAAAATTTGACGACACCATCTAGACAAAATGCGCAATCGAAAGCGAAGGGAGTAGCCAAAGCGCTACTTCCGAGGTTGCAAGGGCGCATCTTGGCAGAAAAGATCCGGCTGACAAAGGAGAAAATTTGACGACACCATTTAAGGATGAAGGATTTTATGAATCTCTTCTCGACTTTGCTCTGCAGATATCTCTCCCCCGAAAAGACGCGTTGCGACCAATCGAATTTCACTAAGCCTTGGACTAGAAGGATTCAAATGGTGAATCTGATTTAAAACGGAGTCAACTTCATTTGAAGCAACACGAAGCTCTACATCAGAAATTTTCTTTTTACACTCAAGCAAATTGCGCTGCTCCGCAAGCTCTTGTCGAAGCTGTGCGATCTCTTTTTCTAATTCTTTCCGACTCCCCCTTGAAAGGTAGGGACTCGAATCAATTACCTCTCTTAGAAGCTCAAGCTGCTCTATTAATCGCTTTTGCGCCATTTCTCACCTACGTTGGGATTAAAGGAATATTGGCAGGAGTCTGCTTTTCCCCTCTTAGCTCTTCAACCAGCGCATTCGCCTTTTGAAGAGCTTGATTCACATCTTTTACCGTGGGACTCATCAATTCATTCAAGTCATCGTGCACATTTTGAAGCTCATCCACAAGCTTCATATTTCCACCTTTTGTCTGAAAATAACCCTTGTAAGCCTCAACCGTGTTTTGCGCCACAATGCGCGCATAAACTCCATCTGTCTTCCCCCCATCAAAAGGGAGCGCAGGAGGAGGAGCTAAACCTGAGTCCAACTCTCGCGTCAACGCATTCATCGATTTTTCCCAGCCTTTGCGTTGAACCCCTAGATCATCGCCTCCTCGAAAGTGAAGCATCGATGTGATTCCCCCAACCCGCATAGATCGAACCTCCGTTTCTACAGGTAGCCCTGATTTGACTATAACTTCCGCTTATCAGCTTTCATCCATATTTTGAACAAAGCATCATTCTCAGCTCGACTAACCCAACACAGATCAGCGTTTGGCCTCTGAACCTCCCTTTGTCAAAAATGCGGCCAAAATCTGGCTGACCGGCTATTCATCGGAGCTTCCTCAAGTATAAACGAAGTCTAGCCATTATGACCAAGAATTTGTTTATGATAGTTGTCGTGATCCTCTGAGGGCTCTATATGACTCACAAAATCAACAGGCTGCAAAAAAGAACCTACAACTTCTCGCTCAATCTCAGTCGCAATATGATGGGCTTTAAACAAAGTAAGCCCCTTAGGAAAAAGAAGATGAACATCTACTTGCAAACTATTTCCCATAAGACGATGACGCAGCTGATGAAATTCAATTGCATGCCTATCAGCCTCTGCCTTCATCAAGGCATGCAATTTCTTATCTATCTTGGGGTCAGCTCGATCCATCAAGCCATCAAAAGCTTTTCTTAGAAGCCGAAGCGCTGTCCATAAAATGTTGAGTGCAATGAGAGCCGCAATTGCCTGGTCAAGAAAAGGCAGAAGAAGTGCGATAAGCACTCCCCCACTTGTCAAGCAGTCAGTCAAAAGATGTTTCCCATTCGCTTGCAAAATAAGATTCTCAAACCTCATGAGATAGAGGGCCAAAGCGCCGTTCAATAAAAAAGAGAGGGAGACGAGCAAAACCCCCTCCTGAAGATTTTCTGTGGGGGAGCGGTGAGTGAAGAGCTGCTGAAAAATTGCGACTGCAGCAAAGAGAATCATTCCCCCTTCAAAGCCCGCGGAGAAGAAGGCAATGCGGTCATGCCCATAGTGGTGCTCCTTATCTGCTGGTTTTTGTGCGAATGAGAGGCTGAAAGTAGCAAAAAGCACAACGAGCAAATGGCAGCCCCCTTCAAAAAGATCCGCAAATGCAGCGGATGAGCGTGTAAGGGAAAATACAAAAATTTTTATCCCTAAAAGTAAAATCCCAAGGAACAAAGAGAGTTGAACCGCTCTTTTTTCTCCTTTTGCTGTGAGTGTACGACTTGTCATAATCTTAAAATAAGCTTTACGTTTGTCAAAAATTAATGCCTTAATCTACTATTTACACAAGAGAGGGTGGCTTATGCCCATTTAAGCCACAAGACAATTGTTTTTTAAAACCACTGGAGGTTTAATTATGGTACTAGGAGCATTCTGTGCAAGTGTTAGAGGTTACAACCCTTGCGAATTGAGACACCCAGAATCAAAACAAGACTATGAAGCAAATATCAGAAATGCGCGTGTTCAAGGCGCAGCTTTGGCAGCGCTTGCAACACTTGCAATATTGACAACCGTCTTTGGAGCGCTTGGATTTAGTGGCCACCTTTCACAAGGCGCGCAACTTTTTGCTAAGAACGCTCTTTGGGTTACTCTAGCAGGTAGCCTGACAGTAGCATTGATGCTCATCACATGGGCTGGTTGCAGCTACGCAGGCAAATGCAGCAACAGGCAAGCCCATGAGGCCGCTTCTGGTCATCCCACTTTAGTTGTATTAGGAGATGATGAGACTGGTTCTCTGAACGATTTTTCGGGTTACTCCCCCAGAGATGGATCGGGTCAAGAAGATGCGCTGGCTAGTTCTCCCTCCCTCACCCAATATAATCCGACTGCAATGCATTCAACTGGAGCTAATCCTTTTGAATCGAATTTCCGAGAAGGCCACCCACATAAGGATGCTGCGAAAGCCTAAGACCAGGCATAGATTGTACGCTAGTGTTTCAAGTGAAGGGTGTGGAGTTTTCTCTCCACACCCTTTTTTTTGGAGGCAAAGTTCAATAAATTTATACCTATATACGTAAAGAAGGGTTGAGTGGTTGAGATTTAGTACGCTTTGCTCTATAATCCTTGCTTTCCATGTAATGGGGGATCGCGTGTGTCCGCTCTACGCATACTCTTTAACTTGCAGCCTGGAGAGGCCAAAAAGACTCAGCTTTTTACTCTTTTAGGGTTGCTGTGGAGCTTTGGTACGTATGGCATGTTCACTCTCTCGGAGGGTACCTTTCTCGAGCATGTAGGCTCAGCTGTTCTCCCTAGCTGCTATGTCGTGATCGCTTGCGGCCTTTGTGTCATCTCTGCGATCATGCTCTTTTTGCTCAACCGCATCGCCATTCGCCATCTCCTTGCAGGCATTATCACCGTTTGGAGCGCTACCCTTTTTACCTTCTACGCCCTCTACACCTTTACCTCCCTTGCTGAAAGCACTGCTTTTTGGTTCGCTTTCCGAGTGATGGGGTGGATCATTCCTATCTCTAGCTACATCACGTTTTGGGCCTTTATCGATCAATATTTTGATTTACAAGATGGGAAACGCTTTTTCTCCTTCTTCAATTCTTTTTTACTATTAGGAGATTTTTTAGCTGCAGCTGTAATCGCCTATACGGTTCAGTTTGTAGGAGAGGGAATACTAATGCTTCTTTATGGAGTTGCTACTCTTTCTGCCCTCCCCTTCGTCGTACAGATCGCACGCACCACTCCTCCCGTTCTCGATGAGCACTTAGATCATCTCGACTCTCCCCCTCCTCTTACATTAAAAAGTGCTCTTACTGCGATCGCGAAGTCCCGCTTTACTCTCTCTCTTATCTTCTTCTATTTAGTGATGCAGCTCCTCTATGTGGTCACAGAGTTCAACTACATGAGCAACTTTGAAAAGCATTTTTTAGGAGAGGCTGGGAACAAGCTGACAAGCTTTGTAGGAGCGTGCAGCATGTGGATCTCCTTAGGCAATATGGTGCTTGGCTTTGTTGCTTATAGCCGATTAGTAAAGCGTATCGGCGTAAATAACATTGTGGTGCTCGCCCCCACTGTCTTGCTCACTCTCTTTTGCTTCTGGTTTTGGAGAGATGGCCTTTCAATCGCTATCTTTGCCATGGTGGCGCGGGAGGGCATGTCTTATGTGATTGATGACAACAACTTGAACCTACTCCTTTCTGGAGTCCCTACGAAAATCAAGAATCAAATTCGAGTGACTGTTGAGTCCTTTGTTGAGCCAGCAGGCATGCTAGCCGCTTCTTTACTACTTTTGGTCTTCCACTCCTACGGCCTCTACTTGGGTACAGGGGTTGCGATTGCTGCCTTCCTCGTTGTACTCTTCTTACGCCACTACTATCCGAAGGCAATCTTCCAAAACCTCGTTGCTACATCGATTCGTTTTGGAAAGAAGGCGATTGAATGGATTCCTAAGAAGGAGCGGCTCGACGTAGAGTTTCGCCTCTTTGCACAGCTCAAGCTACCTCACGAGAAAAGTCAGCTTCTTGCCTTTGAGTATTTGCTAAAGCTCGAGGAGCCTAAAGTTTTGGGACGCCTCTTAAACCACGTCAATTTGTTGACCCTCCCTGGCAAGCTGCGGGCAATTGAGCTTTTGAGCGATAGTTTTGCTGCTAAGGAGGGCGTTGTTGTAGAAAGGCTAGAGAGGTGGCGCCGACAACTTCCCTACCCCGCAATTCAGTCTGCCATTCACTTCTACTTCGCACGTCACGGCCTCTTCCGACCTGAGCGGATTTTGCACGACCTCCACAATGAGAACCTGGGCCTTCGCGCTGCCGCTATTTTAACACTCAAAACCACCCCTTTTAGCCACCAGCTCCCTTCGTTTTGCTCTCTCGCTGAAGAGAGGCTGCAGGAGCTTTTGCATTCTAAGGTGGAGAACGAAGTGAAAGCTGGTGTCGAAATTTTGGGATTTGAAGGGAAGGGGGAGCATGTGGAAACGCTTTTTCCCTATCTAAGGCACTCCTCTTTATTGGTGCGCCGCACTGCAGCAGAGGCTATTCGTCGAGTCGCTGAACCAAATTGGCGTGAATATGGCGTCAAGCTTGCGTCGCGCCTTTGCTACACCCACGACTCCAAAACTCGCCTCTCATGCTTGGCCGCGATTCGGAAATTCGCTAACCCAGACGCCGTTGTGCCTCTTATCCATAGCTCGATTCACTTCAGACCAGCTGAAAAGAAGATTGTTGAAGAGTTTGCCATCAAGCATGGCAATGATGAAACCTTGCTCCGCCTTGTGCGGCAAAGCACCAAACATGAAAGGTGCCGCCTTCTCTCAGGGAAAGCTCTTGCCAAACGAGAGCCCCAGCTCTTGCGCGAAAACCTCTATGCCATCATCAACCAAGAGCAAGGGCGAGCTTACTTCTATTTCTTCCACGCCCATACAATCCAAAAGCAAATCCCCCAACAAGACCTCTCTATTTTGGCTGATGCACTGCTCACTGGCTATCATAGCGTTGTCGACTTCATGATTCAGCTTATTGGCGCTGCAAACCAAATCGATGAATGCGAAGTGCTCGCCCAAACACTGTGGAGTAAAAACCGCAAAATCCGTGCCCAGGCTGTTGAAACGCTTGAAAAGACAGCACCACCCCGCCTCTTCCACATCCTCCTTCCGCTAATCAATGAAGAAGCCACTGAAATGCGCGTACGCAATTTTCTCAAGCAAGGAGGAACCCCGCTTAGCCTTACACAGCTACTCGATGCCATGGCGCAAAGCCCCTCTCCCACTGACCGCATCGTCAGCGCCGGCTTAAAAGCTAAGCTCAACATGCCTAACTGGGAAGAGCAGTGGCAAACCAATAAAGAAGAAATTTTTCAACATGAGGAACTTTTGACCCGATGAAACAACTTAACTTGATAGATAAAGCTTTTCTCCTGAAAAAGACTTCTCTTTTTGGAGCTCTCGATCTTGACCTTCTGCTCACCCTCTCTGATAAGATGGAGCTAAGAGGTTTTATAGAAGATGACTGCATCTTCAAAAAAGGGCAGGAAGGGAATCAGATGTATCTTGTAGTCTCTGGGATTGTGGAGGCAGATGGAAAGCTGTTGACTTCAGGTGATTTCTTTGGAGATGAGGCAGTTTTCAATGAAAAGCCTCGCGCCTACAATGCAATATGCAAAGAAAAAGCGTCGCTGCTCGCTATGACACGCAACCACCTTCTCAGCATCATCGCCCAGTGTCCCAGCGTCGCAGTGGCACTCTTGAGAAAATACACCCAATAAAAAAGGATCGACGCAGCCGCCGACCCTTATAAAACGCTTCAAAGTATGCAAGCTCGCTTAAGCAAGCTCTTCTTTCTTTTGGTTGATGTAGTTAATAACATCAGCAACTGTCTTAAGCTTTTCTGCCTCTTCTTCAGAGATTTCAAAGCCATAGCGCTCTTCGAAAGTCATGATAAGTTCAGTAAGATCTAGGCTATCTGCATTCAGATCTTCAACAAAAGACTTCTCAGGAGTGACGTCCTTCGCGTCCACACCCAACTGCTCGACGACGATGTCGATCACTTCTTGTTCTAGAGACATAGTTCCCTCAGCTTGATTTTGTGACATAAAATATTTTCTCCTCAAATTTTGATATGAAGTTAGCAGTATACCTGATTTTACTAAACCTGTGAAGATATTTTGTGGCTACATCGCCATCCCACCATCCACAGAAATTACCTGCCCTGTTATGTAGTTTGACTCCTGACTTGCAAGAAAGATTACTGCATTGGCAATATCAGCTGGGTCTCCAAGGCGAGCCATAGGCACCATCCCTAAGATCCCCTCTCTTTGCTTGTCGTTGAGCATATCTGTCATATCAGTAGCGATAAACCCTGGAGCAACACAGTTAACGGTAATGCCACGCGCTGCGAGCTCTTTCGCTAGCGACTTCGTAAAACCAATCATCCCCGCCTTAGAAGCCGAGTAGTTGGTCTGACCTGCATTACCTGTGATACCCACAACAGATGTAATGTTAATAATTTTACCTTGTCGCGCCTTCATCATAGGACGTATAACACTCTTACACGTATGGTAGACAGATTTGAGGTTGGTATCGATCACAGCTCCCCAATCTTCATCCTTCATCTTCATAAGAAGGCCATCACGGGTGATTCCCGCGTTATTGACGAGAATATCAACGTGGCCTAGCTCATCATTCACCCTTTGAATTCCGGTTTCTACGGATTTAGAATCAGAAACATCAACAGCATAGAAGCAGGCATTAGACCCTAGATCTTTTGCCGCTTGCTCCCCTCTTTCAGGATTGACGCCGAAGAGTGCGACTTTCGCCCCCTCTTCAATAAAACGTTTGGCAATTGCAAGACCAATTCCACGCGTTCCGCCCGTTACAATAGCAACTTTATCTTTAAGCATGCGTTATCTCCTTCTCTAAATCCTCAATTTTTCCAATGCTCACAGTAGGAGCTGTTCCAATTTGTCTATTCATGCCGGCAAGTGTACGGCCACACCCGATCTCAATAAAGAGCTTGATATCGCTCATGGCACGGATCCCTTGCTCCCATTTTACCGATGAGGTGACCTGCCGAATCATATTTTCTCGAATCTGCTCCTCATTAGAGACAGAAGCTCCAGGCACATTCATTACGATCTCAATTGGACTCTCTTGAAGCTCCACTGTTTGGATTTTTTTTGCTAATTTCTCTTCAGCTAGCTGCATCAGGCCGCTATGGAAGGCACCACTCACTTGAAGAGGAAGTACGCGTCTAGCCCCCGCCTCTTTTAAAGCTTCCATGCCCTTCTCAACCGCCTCAACCGCTCCTGAAACAACGGTCTGCCCTGGAGAGTTATAGTTTGCAACCCAAAGCTCGCCGCCAATAGAGGCTACAATCTCTTCTACCTTCTCAGAAGGGAGCCCCACAACAGCAGCCATTGTGCCTCTTGTGTTGTCGCACGCCTCTTGCATCGCTTCAGCGCGGTATTGCACAAGAAGGAGCCCCTCCTCAAATGAGAGGCGACCACTAGCTACAAGCGCCGTGTATTCGCCAAGACTCAATCCCGCTACACACGTTGGTTTGAGCTCTGGGCGCTTCTCTTCAAGAACAGCAAGCACGGCAAGGCTCATAACGAAGATCGCAGGCTGGCTATTGCGTGTAAGCGTGAGCTCCTCAGCAGGTCCCTCAAAAATCACTTTCGAAAGGGGGCGTCCCAAAATCTCATCAGCGCGGTCAAAAACAGCGCGTGCCTGCGGATAGGCGTCGTAAAAGTCTTTGCCCATCCCAACAAACTGTGCTCCTTGTCCAGGAAATAGAAAGGCCGTCATGCATTCTCCTTGGTTAGAATCGTTGCTCCCCAGGTGAATCCTGCCCCAAAAGCCACGAGCAAAATATTCTCTTTTTCCTTTACTTCGTGTGTGTGCAAAAGCTCATCGAGTGCAATCACCACACCTGAAGCAGATGTATTTCCATACTTGTGCACAGTGCGGTACACCTTCTCACTTGGCATGCCAAAACGCTTCGCTAAAAAGCTAATGATGCGCTCATTTGCCTGGTGAGGCACTACCCAGTCTAGCTCCTTCTCCTTCATCTGGACGCGATCAAGACACTCTTGCGCCGCGCTCTCCATGCGACGAACCGCATGCTTGAACACTTCACGCCCTTCCATCTCAATGAAGTGCATGTCTTTTTCAACAGTCTCTTTGCTCGTCGGATTGCGAGAGCCTCCACCTCGTATGATCAAAAGATCTTCTTGCTCACCATCAGCTCCCAAGCAGACATCGTGCACAACGAGACCAGCACCTTCATCACTCACTACTGCCGCAGCTGCACCATCTCCAAAGAGAACGCAAGTCCCCCTATCCTTATAGTTAGTAAAGGCGGAGAGCTTTTCTGAAGCGATCACTAAAATATTTTTGTAAATTCCCCCTTCAATATACCCCTTAGAAAGAGAGAGGGCGTAGAGAAAGCCCGTGCATGCCGCCTGTAGATCAAAAGCGGGGATATTCTTCCCTCCAAGCTGGTGCCCAATAAGCGCCGCTGTACTTGGAAACATGTAGTCGGGCGTCGAGGTGGCGACCAAAATCATATCAATTTCATCAATACTCTTAGATGCAGACTCTAGCGCCTTTCGCGCAGCAGCAGCTCCCATGTGAGAGGTGTACTCGTCTTCAGCTGCCACCCGCCTTTCGCGCATGCCAGTTCGCGTGACGATCCACTCATCGGAGGTATTGACGATTTTTTCTAAGTCTTGGTTCGTTAAAACTTTTTTTGGAAGATAAGAACCCGTCCCAACAATTCTTGCTTTTTTTTTGCTCACAGCCCTACTCTTATGAAAAATGTTTGAGGGATCTATTTTACAAGATCCTCCTTTAAAAATAAATCACGTAAATACATGCAATGAAATACCCAGACCATCTACTGAAGCTTATTTCCCTTTTTAAAAAATTCCCTGGCATAGGTGCGCGTAGTGCAGAACGCTTTGCTTTTGATTTGCTCGACTGGCCTGCAGACAAGATTATGGAAATGGCTAGGACGCTCGCTGAAACCAAAGAAAAAATTCAAACGTGTTGCGAATGTGGCGCGCTTATTGAGAAAAAGTGCTCCTTTCATGAGGGACGCAATACAGAGGTTATCTGTATTGTGCGCTCACCTAAAGACATCTTTGCTATTGAAGAGACACGTGAATACCGCGGCCTATATCATGTTTTAGGGGCACTTCTCTCTCCTATCCAAAATCAAATACCTTGCCTAAACAAACTAAAAGAGCGCCTTGAAAATGAAAGTGCTAAAGAAGTAATCGTTGCGCTTGATTCCACGCTCGAAGGAGATGCCACAGCGCTCTATTTGAAGAAGGAGCTAGCACACTTGCCCATCACTGTCTCTCGTTTAGCACTTGGTTTGCCCATGGGAAGCTCTCTTGACTTTGTCGATGGTGGTACCCTAGGGCGGGCGCTCACAGGACGAATCAACTTGCATTAATACGTTATCAGTTGCTACAGTCTACTCTTTTTCGAGACTGCTATGCACCGATACCTACTGCTGATATTACTCCTTTTTTCTAGCGCCTTTGCGCAAAACTACGAGACTCTCCGCGTTGGACGCATTGATATAATTCCCGAAAATATAGAACCAGGCGTCTCTTTTAACGCACGTCAAGTGCGTACACGCATGGTGACAAAAGCGGGCAACTTCTTTTCTCAACAAGACTTTGATGACGATCTTAAAATGCTTGCAGAAGAATATGATCGTGTCGATCCCTCGCTCACGTTTAGCGGTGGGCAACTCAACATTACGCTTCGGATTTGGTTTAAGCCGCGCATTCGCCACATTATTTTCTGCGGCAATGAGAATGTAAAGAGCAGCAAATTGATGAAGAAGCTCGACATTGATGAAGGCTCTCTCTTTGAACGTGAAGAGTTTGTAGAGTCTTTCAACGAACTCAAGACCTTCTATGTGAAGAAGGGCTATTTTGAGAGTGAGCTCGACTACGACATTATTCCTGTTGAAGGGTGCAGTGAGGTAGACATTCGCATCACGGTTCATGAGGGAACAGCAGGGAAGATTCGAGAGATTCGTTTTTGCGGCATGTCCCCTTGCGAAGAGCGTGCACTGTCTGAGATTTTGGTAACAAAAAAGCACTTTTTCTTGCTCAGCTGGCTTCCTGGTCCACGTGGCTGCTACCACCCTGATATGATTGAACACGATCGTCTTCAGGTTTTGGACTACTTCCAAAACGAAGGGTATGCAGATGCAGTTGTTGAGCTCTGTGTTGAAGAGTGCTCCGGCGGCGGCATCATTCTTGTGATCAGCATAGATAAAGGGCAATGTTACCGCGTTGGTCATATGAACATGTGCGGCAATGAGCTTTTCTCCAAAGAAGTAATCTGGAGCAAGTTTACCTTTGGCCGAGGCTCCCCCTACTCCCCCTCCAAGGTGCGCGAGACAGTGCAAAACATCACCGACCTCTATGGAGCATGCGGCTATGTCGATGCTTCTGTAGAGCTTCAAGTTGCCCTACGCCCCGACTGTCCTATCTATGATGTGCAGCTCTGCATTGAAGAGGGCGAGCGCTACCATGTGGGCTTGGTAAAAGTATTTGGCAACAGCTGCACGCAGTCACACGTCATTTTACATGAGACGCTGCTCACACCTGGTGAGGTATTCAATGCACGCAAGTTGAAAGGAACTGAACAACGGTTGCAAAACACTGGTTACTTCAAGAATGTAAACGTCTATGCGCTTCAGTCTGAAGTCTATGAATATACAGCAAGCGGTCAGCGGTACAGAGATGTCTTCATTGAAGTGGATGAAGCTGACACAGGCAGCATCGGGCTCTCATTGGGTTTTAGCAGCTTGGAGCAACTTACTGGTGGATTCGAGATCAGCGAGCAAAACTTCAATATCTTGGGTCTTGGACGTGTACCAAGCTATGGCCCCGGTGCGCTTCGAGGTGCTGGAGAGTATGCGCATGCGAAGATCAATGTGGGTGACAAGACTACTAGCTATCTCTTTCAGTGGACAAAACCGCACTTTATGCACTCTCCATGGATTGTGGGCTTCGATCTTGAGAAAAATGACAACCGCATCTATTCAACGGGGTACGAGATCAAGACGTATGGCGGCTCTGTACATGCCACCTACATCCTTAACGATTATTTAAAGACTGATCTCTTTTATAAGGCAAAGCATACGCGCACAGCTGTAGGAAAAACTTCGAGTGTTGCGCTTGAAATTGGGCAGGGAGAGAACCACGGTTTCTTGAGTTCTGCTGGTATCTTATTCATCTATGATAGCACAGACCACCCTCGTCGCCCTACACGCGGCTTCCGCTCCAGCTTCCTCTATGAGCTCTATGGCCTTGGCGGAAACTATGAGATGATGAAGTTTTGCTACTACAACAGCAAGTACTTCCCTATCATGCGCGACACAGTTTTCAAAATGCGTGCAGATTTTCAATTTATGCATAAGTATGGCGGAATGCCAACAGAGCGCGTGCCGATGAGTGAGCGCTTCTTCCTCGGTGGTGAGACCACGGTTCGGGGTTACCAGCCCTTTATCATTGGTCCCCTCTTTGACGACTTCCAGCCTCGTGGTGGTCTCTCCTCAGCTCTTTTCTCAGAGGAGATCCAGTACACACTATGCAAATGCCCCTTTATCGATCTCTTTGCTTTCGTAGATGGTGGTTCTGTCGCTCTGGAAGAATTTACAATCAAAAACTTGGCTGCTTCTGTCGGTTTTGGTACAAGGATGGAAGTTATGAAGAATACACCAATGATGTTTGGTGTAGGTTGGCCGATCCACTCTGTAGAAGAGGTGAATGGTCAGCCATTTGACATGGCAAAGAGGTTCTTCTTTGCTATGGGAGGATACTTTTAGAAATTAAGGAGAAAGAAGCATGAAGAAACTATCGATACTCACCCTGGCTATTTTGGCTCTTGGGTGTGCAAAAGTGCAAGCTGAAGAGCTGAAACTCGGCTTTGTGAATTTTAAAGAGTGTATGGATAAATCAGCTCAGGGGAGACAAGAGCAAGGTGCTTTTGAGACCATGAGAAACCAGATGCAAGAGACCCTTGAGAAAACCAACACGGAGCTTGAAGAGATTGCTGAAAAGCTACAGGACCAAGACTACATGGATGGCCTCTCTCCTGCTGCGGAAGATGAGCTCAAGGGGCGTTTCCAACAGTTGAGTCAAGAGTTTGGCCGTTACCAAAATCAATACTACCAAATCTTGAACCAAGCTAACTACCAAATGATGCAGTCTTTGCACACGCAGGTGAGTGTAGCTGCTGAGAAGGTACGCCAGAAAAGACAGCTCGCTCTCATCATGAATGAAGATTCTGTCTTTGCCTCTTCTGACTCTTTGAATGTGACAAACTCTGTGATCGAAGAGATGGATCGCCGTTTCGAACTTGAAAATGGAGCAGCTCATGAGTAAAAGCCTCGCTGAACTAGCCAAGATTACAGGAGCCACTCTTCAAGGCGACCCTGACCACATCATCACTGGAGTTGAAAATCTTGAGCTAGCTACAAGCGAGCATGCTGCCTTTGTGGAGAATAAGCGCTACGCAAGAAAGAGCGCCTCCTCGAAGGCAGGAGTTATCTTTATCCATCCCGATTTAGCACAAAACCTGGATCGGAATCTACTCCTTCATCCCCACCCCTCTCTTGCCTTTCAGAAGACCATTGAACTATTCCTAAAGCCTGCAAAAAGTGGCTTTGAGTCTATTCATCCGACCGCTGTGATTCATGAGAGCGTCAAGTTAGGTAAGGGTGTGTGCATAGGCCCTTACACTACAATCGACCAAGGATGCCTTATTGAAGACCATGTAACGATTGAGCCACATGTCACAATTGGCCCTGAGGTCACGATCGGCGCACACTCTCACATCCATGCCAAGGTCGTGGTCCGTGAGCGCTGCTCCCTTGGAAAAAGAGTGATTCTTCAGCCGGGCGCTGTGATCGGCTCTTGTGGATTTGGCTACTTCACCTCCCCTATGGGAAAGCATGAGAAGCTTGCCCACCTCGGCAACGTGATCATTGAAGATGATGTAGAGGTGGGGGCCAACACAACAATTGACCGTGCCCGTTTTAAATCCACCATCGTGCGAAAAGGCACAAAAATCGACAACCTCGTACAAATTGCCCACCAAGTTGAGCTTGGTGAGGACAACATCATTGTCTCCCAAGTGGGTATCGCTGGCTCTACGAAAACAGGTAAGCTCGTGGTGCTTGGTGGACAGACGGGCGTCGCTGGCCACATTGAACTCACTGATCAAGTCACCGTCGCTGCTTGCTCAGCTGTGAGTAAATCCCTTACCGAAAAGGGTAACTACTATGGTACTCCAGCAATGATCGATCATGAGTTCAAAGAACACTTCATGGCACTACGCGGTCTCAAAAGATTGACTAAACGTGTAAAAACGCTAGAAGAAAGCCAATCAAAATAAGGAAGAAGAATGAAAGGGCTATCCTCTATATGCAGAGCATACACACCTAAAATGTGGGTTGCTCTTGAGTTAATTGCTTTGGTTACAAGCATTGCCCTTGTAGCACTTGCGCTGCAAGGCAAAGTTCCTCCAAAAGTACCGTTAAAGTTTGCTATTGTTACCCTCTCACTCATAGCTTTCAATCAATGCAACTTAATTGCACTACAAATTTTACATCGATGCACAAAAACAAATAGATTTGGCTTCAATGACATAATGATCAAAATGGGATTTGATTCATTTCGAAACTTTCCTCATTCTTCGACAGAAACAAACAACTCCTAGATGGTGTCGTCAAATTTTCTCTTTGTGAGGCGAGAGATTTTCTAGGCAAAATGCGCAATCGAAAGAAGGGAGTGGCCAAGCGCTACTTCAAGGTTGAGTGAGGGCGCATTTTGGCAGAAAAGATCCAGCTGACAAAGGAGAAAATTTGACGACACCATCTAATCACTCGAAGTAGTTTTGCAGAATAAGAAGCTGAGCACTTACCTTTGTTAAGGTAGTGCGCTCAAGGTTGTGGTTCTGCGCAAGGCCGTTGAGCGCAAACTGAAGACTCAATACGTCACGCCCCCGAATATTTTTCTCAGCCAATACCTTGACTATTTGTGCATTGTGGGCATAGATGTATCCGCACAGCGCCTCAGCTACGTTCAAAAGACGAATCTGTAGTTCAGGAGTCTCAGGGGCAGCAAGAAAAGCGTCTTTTCGCTCATTGAAAAGCTCTATTAAACGCTTTAATTCAACTCCAACCGACTGCTTGACCATACTTCAAGCATATATGATTATTAAAATTATGAGTATTGATTTTTGAGAACAAGAAGCTTCATCACTCTACGGTCAATTTCTTCCTCAGAAATGCGCCCCATCTTTACTGCACGACAAATCATGCGGATTGCGTCTTGGATGTTCGATCCAAAAAGGAAGATGTCGTAATTCTCCTTAAAAGCCTTGACTAACTTCTCATCATAGACACGATCTTGTGTCAAATCCAAGAAATTAAGAGTTTTGACGCCCACAAATTCTGAGGCATGTTGAGGAGAAAGCATAAACTTCGGATTGCCTGCGATGTGCAACTGAGTCTGTGATGCTTGAGCTTCTGCTTTGCGCTGCTTGATGTTCTCTCTTCCCACGATACCATTTGCTTGCCTTACCCCCTTGCGGAAGGCTCTCAATTGCTCCTCTTTAATAGGAAGATGCTTCCCAAGGCGTTCACGGTCAAACTGGAAGTGCACACTAAGCCGGCGATTAAGCCCCATTACCGCCTTCCCAAGATCTGAGAAACGCTTCTCTAGCCCAGGTTGTTGCAAATCGGGCAACTCCCCTCCTTCAAAGTAGAATGAGAGACCATGCAAGAAGTCGTTACCAATAAGAAGGGGGGTTTTAGAGAGTTCTTGGTAGCGCTCAATAAGATAGCCTTGGCGGCGGTACTGTCCTTTTGTGAAGAGCAGACCTCCGATTTGCCATGCTTGGATCAAAAGCTCTACATTCTGCTGGATAGAAGTGTCATATACAGCTTCCGTCTGATAAAAACATAGTTGAGCTACCTTCTCCTCAAGGGTAGTAAGCTCGTCAAAAAGCTTGCTTGCCTTTTCAACGTACAGTGTATTGCCGTAAAGGCCATGCATGCGCTCATCTTTTGACTCTTGAAGATCTAGGAAGGCAGGCTTCTCAACATCCCCTTTCTCACGCTGGTCCCAAATACGCCCTTGATGCTGTGAGCGACGACGACGTTTCTCCTCTTGACTCTGGTCATCTGGATGATTATCAATCGGCTGGATACGGTGTGCCGGTTGACTATGCTGTGGGCCAAATATATTCATATCTTTTCCTCTGTAAGAAATTATAGCACTTATAGATTAAGATGGCATTAAGAATGAAATCCCCTTTTTCTATCAAATAAAAAATTCAAAATTTCAACCGTAAAAATATCTCAACTTTTGTTGAGAGGTTAGATGGTGTCAAATTTTCTCCTTTGTGAGGCGAATTTTTCTAGGCATGAATCGAAAGCGAAGAAATTAATAGCCGCTACTTCGAGAGAAAGAGCATTTAGCGAAATTCCGGCGACAAGGAAAAGATGTTTGTTATCAAACTGTGTTTCCAAAGTCTGGGAGTGAATTGAGCCTTTTCCTCTTTTATGATAGTAGCAAAGCCGCGACCCTTTCGGGTGAGCGCAGCCAGAGCTAGTGATGCCTCGGCGCGCTAGTTTAAGGAACGAAAGCTCGTATTACGCTCGGACTTTGGAAACATATCTATGCCTGGAATATTTTCTTATTTTTTTCACGCGTTATGCTAAAATACACTGCATGAGCGCCATTGACGCAATCTCTGCCCCAACAAATGCTTCTTGTGAGGGAAATTTATCTAATCCTTTTAGCTCTCTTTCCGATGAAGTTATTGCAGAAATTTTTAATCGTTGTACTCCGCCAGAAATAGTGATGCTGATGCGCGTTTGCAGACGATTTTTCTTGATAGGTAAGATTCTACCTGTTTGGAGACGTCTATTCGAAAGAGCATGGATGGGACCATACCCAACAAGGTTAGACTCTCAACGAGGTGCAGCTTATCAGTACTTCTGTCAATTACAGCTTTTAATAAAAAGAGGCCGACTGGGGGAGATCATATCAACAACTTCGCTTCTGCAGCATACAACCAAACCCCTCTGTATAGCTGTTACTCCTGATGGGAAAATCATCTTGGGACTTTACGACGGCACAATTAAGATTTTGGATGTAACTGGGAAGCAAGTTGCTTGCTTAAAAGGACATGCAGGCTGGATCCACTCTGTAGCCGTTACTCCTGATGGGAAAAAAATCATCTCAGGATCTTTCGACCGTACAATTAGGATTTGGAATAGTGAAACTGGAGAACAAATTGCTTGCTTTAGTGGACATGAAAGCTCGGTCACATCTGTAATCGTTACTCCTGATGGGAAAAAAATCATCTCGAAATCTACCGACGATACAATTAGGATTTGGAATAGTGAAACTGGAGAACAAATTGCTTGCTTTAGTGGACATATAAACTCGTTCATCTGTTTAGCTGTTACTCCTGATGAGAAAAAAATCATCTTAGGATCTGAAGACTCTACAATTAGGATTTGGGATAGTGAAACTGGGCAAGAGATTGCTTGCTTAAGAGGACATGAAAGCTCGGTCACATCTGTAATCGTTACTCCTGATGGAAAAAAAATCATCTCAAGAGCCGACCGCACAATTAGGATTTGGGATAGTGAAACTGGGCAAGAGATTGCTTGCTTAAGAGAACATGAAAGCTGGTTCACATCTGTAATCGTTACTCCTGATGGGAAAAAAATCATCTCGGCATATTTGGACCGCACAATTCGGATTTGGGATAGTGAAACTGGAAAGCAAATTGCTTGCTCAAGAGGACATGAAGGCTGGGTCACAAATATGGCCGCTACTCCTGATGGGAAAATCATCTCGTTATCTGATAAAGGCACAATTGAGGTTCATGCCTGCGATCCTAAGGCTTTTGAACAGCTGTGTGAGAAGGCTTTTGAACAGCTGTGTGAGATTGTTGCATAACCCCCTCTAAGATGCGAGCCATTGCGTAGCATTGGCGGGCTCCGCCTGTTTGCGAAGACAGGTGTTAGCATGGCTAAGCTAATCAGGCATGCGCGAGTAAGTATTTCATTGAGAAAAAGAAAAGCATGGGTTTACCCTTCTGGGTGAAACAAACCAAAGGAAAACCCATGCACCACAAACGTGATTGGAACAAGTATAACCGAATACTCATAAATCGTGGCAACCTCAACTTATGGATTTCTCTACAATCTATTGAAAATTGGATGGCTCTAAGAAGAAAGAAAAACGGCCGTCCCTTCATATATGCAGATGAGCTGATCAAAGCCATGTGCTTCATCCGCTTCAAATTAAGCCTCCGGGAGGTAGAAGGATTCTTTCGCTCTTTGATTCAGAATATGGGCCTTGCTATCAAGGTTCCATCTTACACACAGCTTTGTCGACGTATGAAAACTATTTTCTTACCCAAGCATCTTCTAGATGGCATTGTTGACTTAGTCAACAATGCCCATCTTAGAGGGGGTTATGCAACAATCCTGCAATAGAAATTTTGAAAAATAATTAAAAATATTTATAGAATAATATTTATGTATTATTAAGATTTGGATCTTAATTATTAATTAACAAAGATTTAGTAAACTAGTAGTGTTATGAATGTACACCAGACAACTCTATCTAGGAAAGTTGCATTTAACGCCATGCAGAAGAGCGCTATTGAAATGCAGCTCAAAGACATGCAGGCATATGTTGAGGCTCGCAAACCCAACACGCACTGGCGCGTGGCTCGCCTCTTCGCTACTGCCATCATTTTTGGTGGTGTTATTACTGTTTTCATGCTGATGGCTAATGTGAAGCCAAGTCAACTCGCGATCCATACAAAGTGGAAAATTGGAGTGCTTTTAGACTCCCTTATAGGTGTTGCGATTCCTGTTGGCTATATCTTCTACCGCGCCATCTATGGAGAGCATAACTTTGACAAGATCGACCTAAAAATAAAACTTCAATCGGGTAGAATACCAACCTTCCCTCATGCTGGAAAATTTACATCAGATGATCATTGGCAGAGAGTAATTGTCAAGGGATCTGGCTCTTTAGATGAAGCTATTAACATCGACCTTTCTACTCTCAATAAAGAACAATCAGGTTGGTGTTTGGGCTATATCGCGAAAGATGGTTTTGCAGAATCTGGAGGCGTAGCTTTTGCAGCGCTTGAGACTGTAATCCCCTACACTGCACTTCGTATGGCATGGAACGGCGTACGCACAATTGCTGCCCCTATTTATCTTGCCTGGAAAGGGCGCTGGAGAGAGATCCCAAAAGAGGTTGGACGCAGCCTTTTTAGTATTGTGCGCGCGCCTTTCTATGCGATTGCCTATACGTTAGGTGCTCTTTACATGTATGTTGACCCACCAAATGGACGCAAACTCCTTGCTAATATTGAGCGAGACTGGAACTGGGGAGAGCCGTGCGAGACTGGATGCTGGAGTGTTCGTGGACGTCAACACGACTTTGACTTAGGTCTCAAAACGCCCTTCTATGCTCTTGGCTGCCTACAGCCAAAGGCTATTTTTAATGTAGAGAAAGGAGAGATCACGTATGCAGCGCCGATTCATGGGGCTTACAACCTAGCTGTTTACACAGATGGAGATGGGGCTTATAATATTGACGATTATCGTGATGGTGATGATGTGGAGTCAGTGATGTAGTGAGTGTTCAAATTTTTCAACCACATAAGACACGCCTTGAGGCAGCAGGAGGGCGATTTCTCCAGTACCCTCTTCTAAGCACAAGGGACATACAGAACCTTCCCTTGAACACCCCACAAAAGCACTGGCAAGTGATGCGCATTGTTGTTGTCGCTGGACTGATTGTGGGCTTAATCGCGCTGCACTGTCAACTAAGCCGCATCTCTTCTGCGCAGTTTATTGCTAAGATGAAGCATGCCTTCACACAAAAAGCTGCTTATATCGGGCTAGGCACAGCAGGTGCGCTCGTCCTAGGAGCTTCCTTTATCATCTATAAAGTGACGAGAGGAAAAGGGAAGATGTGGGGCGATCATCACATGCAACCTGTCTATTTGAAGCACCTCAAAAATGCTGATATCTCGCACCAAGCTAATTTCCGGTACCAAAAGGAGTGCTATGCAGACACTTCCTACCTCAATTCGAAGGGAAATGGAACAGTGCCCGTCACATGGCGAAAGGGCAACTATAACGATTTCTGTTCAGACCACGATTTGATTGCCTCAAGCATTCTTCTTGCAGCTCCTATCCAAACAGTGGGCTCTATTGCCTACAATACGCTCCGCCTTATAGTCATGCCCTTCTACATCATGGGCCGCATATATCAGGAAAAAGGAAGTCAAAGGCCTCTCTTCGGTGCGCGAAAATTTGAGTGGATGGACATTGTGCGTGAAACGGGCAACTCTCTAAAAAACATTGCTCTCGCTCCTTTCTACGGTACAGCGTATCTCATCTCTGGGCTCTATGCTTTTATCGACCCCTTTGGTGGACGAAAGCTAGGTCGCCTTGTGTGTGAAGAGTGGATGGGAGGCATAGAAAGACAGCACAGTCTTTGGCCCTGCGGAGGTGAAATCAGCTCCTACAGATCCGAATTTAGCGGTGGTCCAGAGCTTCTCAATAACCATGCCTTTTACTGGACCGGCTGCTGGATGAAGCAAGCTGTACTCGAAGTAGAAGGATATGAAATTAAAAGAGCGCATCTCCCTGATTGCGAGGAGGTTGTTTTTACTGTCTATTCCCACAATGAGGAGATTCCCTCTCTTACACTTGCTGAGCACGATGGCGTCCTAGAACCGGGTGAGTGGCGCATTAAGGGAACAGAAGTCGTCGCCCTACTTACGGATTTAGAGGGAAAAAATCGATCGGTGAGCTTCGAACCTAAGCAGGGAATTCGCTCCTATTCAGATCAAATTATAGAGCAAGCCCAATTGGATTTTCTAGTAAGTGCTGAAGACTCTTAAGGAACTGCGCTGCATCGGCTCCATCAATGACACGGTGATCCGCTGAAAGCGTCAGCGTCAACGTCTTTCCTGCCACTACATGCCCTTGATGCACCACAGCCTCCTCTACAATACCCCCAACGGCAAGAATCGCGGCTTGAGGGGGGTTGATCACGGCTACAAACTCATCGATTCCATACATGCCGAGGTTGGAGATGCAAAACGATCCCCCTTTATACTCAGTTTCTTTCAGCTTCCCTGCTTGCGCCTTCTTCACAAGGCTCTTCACCTCAGTGGAGATCTCTCCCATATCCTTGAAGTCCGCATGCCGAATAATGGGCGTAATAAGCCCATCCTCAACAGAAACAGCAATCGAAATGTCGATCGTCTTGAAGGAAATGATGGTGTTATTGACACTATTAAAGCCCGCATTCACATTGGGGTGAGCACGTAGCGCAAGTGCTGCTGCGCGGATGATGATGTCGTTGAAAGTGATCTTGAGGTTATGCTGTTTAAGCTGCTCGCGCAAGTCAATCATCG
Organism: Chlamydiales bacterium; assembly: GCA_024233495.1. Classification (GTDB taxonomy): domain Bacteria; phylum Chlamydiota; class Chlamydiia; order Chlamydiales; family JAAKFR01; genus JACKPM01. Next base: position 46,124 of record JACKPM010000004.1, on the reverse strand, counting down.
GCATAGCATTGATCTTTTGCGTCACGTAAAAGTGTGGGATAAAGGTTTTTGACTCTTGGAGACGCTTTGCGATCACTTTGCGCATGGGCGAAAGTTCAATCTCTTCGAAAGAGCCGGGAGACTCTTTGGGCATTTCGTTTCGCCCAAAAGTAACAAGACCTGCTGGCTGCGCTCTTTCCAAATCTTTTGCTGTTACACGCCCTCCAGGACCGCTTCCTTGCACAGTAGAGAGGTCGAGCCCTTGCTCTTTCGCCAACTTCTTTGCTAGAGGCGATGCGACTGTTTTTTCCCGCTTCTTGGGGAAGGAGTAGTCTTCAAGGGGGGCCTCTGGCATATGCGCTGGACCACTCATTACCCTCTCTTTCACAGGAGCTGATCGCTCTTCTTGCTTTTTGATCGCCACTTTAGCCTCCTCTTGTTTCTCTTCCTGAGGCAATTCAAAGCTTTCGTCCTTGGTCTCTGTAAAAATCGCGATAGGAGCATTCATCTTTGCTGTCTGCCCATCGCCCACTAAAATCTTACGCAACCACCCTTCATCAAGCGCAGTGTGTTCTACGGTTGCTTTGTCTGTTGTGATCTCCAGAAGAAGCGCTCCCGCTTCTACAAACTCTCCCTCTTTTTTGTGCCACCTAGCAACGGTTCCTTCTTCCATTGTGGGTGAGAGTTTGGGCATGGTAACTGTAAATGGCATAAGACTAATTCAGGGTTCTGTAGATCTGCTCTTTTATTCGCTCTTCATTGGGTAACGTCTGCTCCTCCAAAATTCGCGAGTAGGGCATCGGCGTCTCCTTTTGGCACACTCTTCCAATCGGCGCATCAAGATAGTCAAAGCAATACTCGTTAAGCTCAAAACCAATCTCAGAGGCAATACCGGTAAAGTAGTGACCCTCTTCGACAATGACACAACGATTGGTTTTTTGCACAGACTTAATCACCGTCGTGATATCGAGAGGCTTGATCGTGCGCAAATCGATGAGCTCAACAAAAATCCCCTCTTTCTTCAAGTCATCCGCAACCTTTTGACAGATGTTGAATGCGCGGCCGTGCGATACAAGGGTGAGATGCTCTCCCTCACGCACTACTTTTGCCTTCCCAATTGGCACCAAATACTCTTTATCGGGAATCTCCATCTTCATGCCGTAGTCGAGCTCATTCTCCAAAAAGAGAACGGGATTATTGTTACGGATTGCTGACTTCAAAAGCCCCTTCGCATCGTATGGATTGCTTGGACAGATTACAATAAGACCTGGAAAATGTGCGTAGAGCGCTTCGACACAGTGGCTATGCTGCGACGACACTTGTCTTGCAGCTCCGTTCGGCCCACGGAAAACAATCGGCACAGAAAAACGACCACCTGACATGTAGTACATCTTTGCTGCATTTGAAATGATCTGATCCATCCCTACGAATGAGAAGTTAAAACTCATATACTCGACGATAGGACGCAAGCCTGTCATCGCTGCTCCTATCGCAAGACCACCAAACCCAAGCTCTGCAATCGGCGTATCAATTACACGCTTAGGACCCCACTTGTCGAGCATTCCCTTTGTGACTTTATAGGCGCCATTATACTCTGCAACCTCTTCTCCCATGATGAAGACGGTGTCATCGCGCTCCATCTCCTCATCCATCGCTTGGCGAAGCGCTTCACGTAATTCAAGGAGCATACACACCCTCCTCTAATGTTGCAGGCGAGGGATCGGAACTCTCTTTTGCAAACTCCATCGCAGCAAGCACTACCTCTTTTTGCTCTTTGTCAATCGCCTTCACATCACATTCCTTTAATACTTTATGCTCAACTAAAATGTGTGCTAAATAATGGAGCGGATCTCTCTTCATAGCCTTTTCTAACTCTTCCTTACTACGATATAGACCTGGATCGGAAATAGAGTGCCCTCGAAAACGCTCACATACACACTCTACAAGCACAGGACGCTTTGTCTGTTGCACCTCCTTCGCAATATGTTGAAACGCCAAATAGCAGCTAAAATAGCACATACCATCAAGCGTATACCCCTTCATCCGGTAACTCGGTGCTTGCATTTCTGCTATGCGCTCCACACAAAGAGCACGGTCAACATGCGTCCCCATCCCCCACTGATTGTTCTCAATTACATAGATTGCTGGAAGATCCCATAAAGATGAGAGGTTAAGCGCCTCATGAAACGCTCCTTGTGCCACAGCACCATCCCCCATGAAACAAACAGCCAACTTGTTGTTTTTTAAATATTTAGCAGAAAAAGCAGCCCCCGCAGCAATGGGGATGTGCCCACCTACAATGCCAAATCCACCAAGAAGGGTGTCGGCAAAAAGGTGCATCGAGCCACCTCGCCCTTTCGCATTGCCTGTCTCCTTCCCATAGAGCTCAGCCATTACTTCATTGGGCGTTGCCCCCAAAAGAAGGGCTAGCGCATGACAGCGATAAGTGGTAATCCACCAATTGCTCACGCCAAGAGCATGAACAGCGGAAACTTGAATTGCTTCCTGCCCAGAATAGGCGTGATAGAAGCCACCCACAAGTCCATGCTGATAAGCAGCTTCACCACGCGCCTCGAGATGACGGATCAAATACATCTGCTTGAGCGCTTCTATGGCGCGCTCCCCACCAATATCCTTAAGAGCCTTAGAAACAAAGTCTTTTGCAGAAAGGTCCGGATGCGTAGAGAAAAACAAATCACTCATAAGTTGGGAGATTGTACATGGCTTAACCTGAAGTTTCAAGGAATTCGTGTTGACACCTCGTCCAAATCGGGGGTAAAATGAACGTCTGGGGGGAGTCAATGGCAAAATACGAAGTCGCTCACGAGGAGGAGCTACGCAATGATGCTGATTCATTGCGCAAAGCTATTCTTGAGCATTTACACTTCAACATTGGAAAAGACAAATACACCGCTACAAAGCGGGATATTTTCTACGCCATCTGTTACACAGTGCGTGACCATTTAATTGATCGTTGGATGAAAACGCAGCGGCAATACTACGAAAATGACGCGAAGCGGGTCTACTACCTTTCAATGGAGTTTTTGATTGGCCGTACGCTGCGCAACTCTCTTGTGAATTTAGGTCTTCTTGACAACTGCTATAAAGCGGTACACGACTTTGGATTCAACCTCGATAATCTTTTCGAAATAGAGATGGATGCCGGCCTTGGGAATGGTGGATTGGGGCGTCTGGCTGCTTGCTTTCTTGACTCGATGGCAACACTCAACATTCCTGGCTACGGCTATGGCATTCGGTATGACTACGGCATCTTTACGCAAAAAATTCAAAATGGCTACCAAGTTGAAACGCCTGATAACTGGCTCCGATATGGTAATCCATGGGAGATGTGTCGCTCGGAGTACCTCTACCCAGTGCAGTTTTATGGCACAGTCTCGCACTACACCGATGCTCACGGCAAGTTGCGTACAGAGTGGAAAGAGACACAGGAGGTGGTAGCACTCCCCTACGACATTCCCGTTCCAGGATATGGAAATAATACAGTAAATACGTTGCGCCTTTGGCAGGCAAAGTCATCTCGCGGTTTTGATTTCACCTACTTCAACCACGGCGACTACATCCGCGCTGTAGAAGATATTGCGCTCACTGAAAACATCACACGGGTACTCTACCCCAATGACAATATCTTTGAAGGACAAGAGCTGCGCCTCAAACAAGAATATTTGCTTGTTGCTGCTACAATTCAAGACATCATCCGCCGCTACAATAAGGGGCATGTGCACCTTGAAGGACTTCCAGACAAAGTAGCAATTCAGCTCAACGATACACACCCAGCTCTTGCTATTGCAGAAATGATGCGCCTCCTTGTCGATCGCGAAGAGCTCAGCTGGGAAAAGGCGTGGCACCTTACCACCAATACCTTTGGCTATACTAACCACACTCTTCTTCCGGAAGCACTAGAGCGATGGTCAGTAGAACTACTCTCCAAAGTACTCCCCCGCCATATTGAGATCATCTATGAGATCAATCAAAGGTGGCTTGATGAAGTAGAACGACAACACCCTGGCAACGATGAAATGAAGCGCAAACTCTCTATCATTGAGGGAAACAACGTAAATATGGCCCACCTTGCTATTGTAGGCACACACAAGGTAAATGGTGTCTCTGCGCTTCACTCAGAGCTCTTGAAACACCAAACTTTCAAAGAGTTTTATTCGCTTAACCCAGATAAGTTCACCAACAAAACGAATGGCATTACTCCGCGCCGCTGGCTCAAAGAGTGTAATACAGGACTCGCTCATCTTGTTACTTCCAAAATTGGAGAGGGATGGATCACCAACCTAGATGAGCTCTTAAACATTGCTCCTTTTGCAGATGATGCAAGCTTCCGTGAAGCCTTCATGCAGATCAAGCGGGATAACAAAGAGGTGCTTGCAAAGGAAATCTTTGCAGAGTACGACGTCCCGGTCAACCTTGACTCTCTCTTTGACGTGCAGGCCAAGAGAATGCACGAATACAAACGGCAGCTACTCAATCTTCTCCACGTCATCCATCTCTATAATAAGATAAAGGAGAATCCTAAGCACGCATGGACGCCTCGCACTGTCATCATTAGCGGAAAAGCTGCTCCAGGCTATATGATGGCTAAGCTCATTATCAAACTCATCACTTCGGTTGGAGATGTAATTAATAATGATAGCGAAGCTGGCGACTACCTGAAGCTCTTTTTCCTTTCCAACTACCGCGTCTCTTTAGCTGAGCGTCTCATTCCTGCTGCTGACCTTTCAGAGCAAATCTCTACTGCCGGAACAGAGGCTTCTGGTACGGGCAATATGAAGTTTGCCCTTAATGGAGCGCTCACCATTGGCACACTTGACGGTGCTAACATCGAAATCGCAGAAGAGGTTGGAGAGAAAAATCTCTTCATTTTTGGTCTCAAAACACCCGAAGTTGTGGAGCTTAAAAAGAGTTATAATCCACGTGACTACTACGATAAAAACCCTGATCTGAAAAAAGTGATCGATCAAATTGGTTCTGGCTTTTTTAGCTACGGTGATCAAGAGCTCTTTAAACCCATTGTTGACTCATTGCTCAATGAAGACACCTACTGCTTGCTTGCAGATTTCGAAGCGTATGTCGAAGCGCAAAGACAAGCAGCAGAACTCTATAAAAACCGGGACGAATGGGCTAAAAAAGCAATTCTCAATGTAGCGCATATGGGCAAGTTCTCTAGCGACCGCACGATCGAAAACTACGCCTCTGAAATCTGGAGGCTTTCGTGACAACACTGGGAAGCTATTTTGCGATGCGTCTCGAGCAGCTAGGAGTAGAGCACTACTTCATGGTTCCAAGCGAAATCTCGCCCCCATTTGAGAACAAAAATCTCAAACCCATCTTTTGCTGTAATGCACTTAATGCTTCTTTCGCTGCAGACGGCTATGCGCGGGCAAGAAAAGTGGGCGTTGTTGTTACCTCTTCTCTTAGCGCTCTTGAAGCACTTGTGGATACATCTCTCCCTCTCATTGTCATTTCAGAGCGTCCGATGATGCAGGAAGACAGCGTTACAATCCATACCCTTGAAGAAGCTCCACTGCAACTAGATGAAGCTCTTGAGATGGCGCTCACAGACCATAAAGCTGTCTATATTGAGATTGCCTACTCGCTTTTTGAAGAAACTGTTCTGAGTGAGCCACAAGGCATTTTAAAAGACCGCACCCCTCCCAGTAATAAGGAGAGTTTACAAGCTGCTGTAGAGCACGCTGTGCACTTTCTCAAAGATGCCGAGCGCACCACTCTTGTCGCTGGAAGTAAACTTCGCTCGTGGGGCGGGAAACAACCTTTTCGCACGCTTGCAGATATCTCTGGATTCCCCGTCGCTATCCAACCCGATGCGAAGGGTGTTTTTCCCGAAGATCACCCTCAATACGTCGGGACGCTCACCCAAAATCTTCTCGACACCTCTGATGCTTATCTCTTCGTTGGCACACACCTCGAAAATGCCTTAATCAAACCCGAGCAGACAAAACTCATTGATGTCAACACTCACTCCGTACAAGTGTGTGAGCAGCTTTATACCGATGTGCTCATCGCGAACTTCCTTGATGCGCTTCGAAAAAAGATTAAGCCTTCAAGGCTCAAAGTGCACAAAAAACAAAAAGAAAAGTGCAAAAAAATTGACGGAGAAACCCCTCTCAATTTACCTCACATTTTCCGTGAGCTAGAACGCGCACTCGACTCTGACATGGCGCTCCTTGTTGACGGCTGGTTCAACTACGAAGAACTACAGCTTCCAGAAGGATGCTTCTTTGAAGTGCATAATACTCAGATCAGCTGGTGTGGGAGCTGCGCTTAGCTATCAACTTGCCCTTCAAGGAAAAAAACGACTCATTGCTTGCATCAGCGCCCCCTCACTGCAGCGCGGTGTACAAGAGATTTCAACCATGATACGCTACAATCTCAATCCTCTCATTCTCGTCTTAAATAGCTATGAGGATCATGAACTTAAAAACTGGCACTACGCACGCCTACCCGATGTATTCAATGGAATCGACGGCAAAGGGTGGGGATGGCGCGCGAAGAGCTGCCAAGAATTTTCAGACATATTTAGAGTGGCGTTGAAGCATGACGACGTTTCATTGCTAGAGCTTGTGATCGACCAAACAGATGCCAGCCAAGAGCTCTTACGCCCAGTAAAGATCAAAAACAAAGGAGAAACACCATGACACGCATTGGAGATCAAGGGCCAAAACTTCCTCAGCACCATAGTGTTGAAGGAGGAAAAAAGCAGAGCAAGAAGCCCGCTGAACACATTAATAACCAAACGCTTCTAAATGCCCTTGATAAAATGACGCACAAACAGATGGTCAAAGTGCTTAAAGAACTTACAGGCATAAAAAATCTAGGGAAGCTTTTAGAGAAATACACAACTCACCAGATTTTAGACGTCTTTGACGGCGTAACTCAAGACCCTAAACTTGAGTCACTACTTCATGATTTAAATGAAATTCCCTATGAAAAGGTGGATGCTATTGTAGCTCCTTACATACAAAAAGGTGCGAACAGCAAAGACGCACCTCCGGCAACCTGGCCAAACCCTCCACCACAAAGTCTAAAATCTTCAAACCCTCAACTGTGGCAACAACTCGACAACATCTATAAATTTTTGAACCAAACCCTCTCAGGCAACCAGTGGTGGTACGAGATTGAAGGAAGCATTCCTCTCGACTCCTTGAGCATGGATACGCTCAATAAGATGATGGACTTCTTAAAAAATGGTGGAGCTGACATGAGCAGCGCTACTGTTAGTGAGATGCAAAACTTGATCAAACAATATGGACCAGAAGTTGAAAAACTTGCAGCCTTTGCAACAAAGACCTACACCGTTCAAGTGGATGGAAAATCTTACCAGTTTAGTCCTGGCTCTATGATTTTCAATTGGGAGAATCCTAACTCTCATATCCCAGGCTCAGATTGCTCAAACGTTATTGACTTGTATAATGAGGCGTGTGCAGGAACAGATGGAGCTGCAACAGCCCTTGAGAACTGGCAACAAGCCTATGAAGCTGTCCAGTCAAATTCTAGCTACATTGCTGACATGGCAGATGCAAAGAAAAATGGCCAAATCGTCGTCAACGCTCTTTTTGCCCCCTCTTCGACGTTTTACCTCGACTTTCTAAATGAAGTGATCATGACGCCCACTATTGATCCAACAAAGATCGATCCCTCATGGATTAGCTTTGTGGATGCCACTGTAGGTGCGAACTATATCATGGGCACATTGAAGAATGATATTGCGAATAATACCCCCGAGTGGATCAGCTACCTCGAAAGTCAGGGAATGAGTCCTGCAGATGCTTCAACAATGGCCACCAAAATTACCACTGTGCTATCAAATCAATTGCTAAGCACATTCAATGAATTTCACACAAACCCTCCACCTAAACTTTCGCCTCTACAGGTTATCCAAAAGCTCCAAGCGCTTTCACCTTATGCACAGCCATTCTCCGCTTACTCTTCAGATCAAAAGCAACAGATCTATAACATGATGAACATGCTAGCACCTCTATTGAGCGATCAATCGACTCTAAACAGCTTGATCTCAGGTCTCCATGACAAGTTAAGTCGTCATAGAGAACAAATTGCAATCTGCTACTGGTATCTCGAAACATATGTAAAACACGCTGGTCCGAAGATGGAAAAGCTTCTACCACAAATGGCCGCAGCTATTAGTAGCCTTTCTGGAATCCAGGGATCTATCCAAAAACAGGATGATGCTATTTCAGCGCTGCTTGGAAATGGAATCAATGGGATTTTAGTCCAAAAAACAGGGATTCCTAGCAACTTTCAACAAGAAATCAGTCAAATGGAAGGCGATGTTAAGAATCTAATGAATGACTCTTCACTTAAGACTGCAGAAAATGTCGATACAACTGCTATTGCCCTAATCAATGGCACCCCTGGAAACACCCTTGTAAATCAAGTCGTTTCCAAAGATAAAAAGGACCTTCAACAATTCTTGATTGGCCCCAACAAAGACCATCTAACTCCCCCAGCAGGCATGGGCACATCTATTTGGTTTGATACCAGCTATGTTTCTTCTTCAGACCCACTAGACAGCTTTAAACAGTATCTAGAAAATGCAATGGTAAGCGGTGTAACTGAGCTGAAGTTATCCTTCTCAACATTCACTGACGAAGGAAATACCCTTGAACAGTTTTTAAAAGAGACTAAAATGACTGTATCACAACTTTCGGCGCTAGCAGAAACATATGGCATCTCCATCTCAACATCGTGTGGAGGAGAAGTTGGAAACTCTCTTAAATTCCCTGCAGGTGAAACACCAGCTCAGTATGCTCAAACCTTTTACGACGAGTACTGTAAGGGAGCAAAATCCATCGACTTTGACCTTGAAGGAAATGGTCTCATGATTATGGAATCAAATGGCACACAAGCGATGCAAGAGTTTTTCTCTACCTTGCATGGCCTTCTTGCCAAAAATGGACAGCAGCTTCAGCTCACTGTGGCTGGAGACCAGACTGCTATGAAACCGATCGAATTCCTCTTTCAAGATAAGCTTGTCGACCGCGTGAACCTCATGCTTTATGGAGATGGAAGCTCATATTGGATTTCTAAAAACACAAAAGGAGCCCAACCAGGCACAACTCCCTCATGGAGTTTGAACAACTGGGTAGACATGCTTGTTAAAGATATGGGCCTCTCTCCAGCCCAAGCAATCGGAATGCTCGGAATAGACTTCCAAGACCAGACTCCTTACAACTCTGATGACCCAAGCGTAATTAACCCTCAAGGAGGCGACCCATATCCAGAACAAATGTTACAAGAGATTGCAAAAGCTGCAGGGAAACCCGTGACCGATATGACAAGGGGTGAAGCCGCCTACTGGATCCAGAAAACAGTGCTTAACGACTTGTGCGCAGACTATAATATTAAGCCTGGTGGTGCACATTTTGCTCCTTGTTCATGGTGGGTAGATGAAAATAGAGTGGGCGACAAGGGATCTGGAGACCTCCACCTCTACCCAGAAGAAGACATGCTAACTCAGAGGATATTGGATGATCTTTCAAATAAGTAGAGCTAAAAGCCTACTTATTTTTGGGGTTTTTGAGTTGGCGTAAAAGGGAGCGTTTTTGACGGCGCAACTCGTCAAGCTCTATCTCTACCTCCAAGCGGTTGCTCTCGGTCATCGTATCGATTAGCTCCCGCTCATGAAGCGCAATGATTTCAATTTCATTGCGCAAATATTGATCTTGGAGCGACCACCCAAAAAGGCGGCGGATCCACTTTACCAATATCTTGGTGGGATCATAGAGATGCGGCAAAAAGCGTAAGTAGTCAAAGCGCGCAAGACGCTCTTTATTCTCAGTCTCAATCTCCTTAGGCGTTAGCTCATACGACAGAAAGTTTGAGTCGAGCGCAATCACATGCTGATGTGCAGGAAAGGCGTGCCAAATATTGAGCCATAACTTCACAACTGCCGGAAAAAAGAGCACCATCTCCCATCTGTGAATGGGATAGTAGCGCCACCTCTTCTTCCCTAGAAAAATGCGCACATTGCCAATCACCTTTGCTCCAATGCGCCAAAAAGCAAAATCATCGAGATTCGCAATCACACGAAGCTTTTCCCGCTTTTTAGGCTGCAACTTCTGATAAAAATCGAAATCCCGCTCATTTGGCACGGGAGGATTAGAAGCAAATGCCAAGCTGATCAGGTCGTGTGAATAGAGGGCGATCTGAATTGCCATCGCTCCTCCCATGCTATGCCCCGCTACAATAGGCAGGTGGCTGTTTTTTAGCTCACGCAGATGTTTGTGAATACGGCGCCATGAGTGTTGGTACGCCTCCGTAGCAGAGCCGTGCATACCTAAGTTGGCAAGAAGAGAGCCGAGCATTGATGGCTGAGAGGGCCAAAGCTCAGTCCCTTGACAAAGGTAAAGGCCTGGAGCCTCTTCGCTCTCAGGCACAAGACTCACGGTCTTCACGCCTTCTGCAATAAGGTGCTGTTTGCACTTGTAAGCAATGAGCTTCCCCTTCTCCGTGAAGCTTGGTATGTTGAAAGTATGCCCTTCAAGCTCTCGATACGCTGCGCCGTGACTCAGCACCGAAAGAGTGAGCTCTTGCCGCTTTTTATTGTCATCTATTTGAGAGATGAGCGCTAAATCGGAGCCCACTTTGCGAGTAAGTTCCTTGTCCCTCTTGAGCCGCACTGCCCTGACGAATTTGGACAAAAAGCCGGGAGGCGCTCCCACAACGTCGTAGAATTGACTCGACTTAGAGTTCCACTCAACAGAGATGGGATTCAAAGAGCTCTCAACTTTCTCATCTTGCGCTTTCAAAAGGCGACGGACAACAGCCACGCTGAGTGGCTTTCCCTCTGCGTAGTAACGCAAGAAAGGATCTTCGCTGACAATTCGAGGCAAGTGCTTGCGCGGTCGTTTTTTCACCTTTGCCTTCCAAAGAGCACGTGGATGAGGGTGCTTCAATGAGATAAAAAAATGCGCGAGCGTCTCGCGGTTGAGCTCTCGGTCAGAGGGCCTCTTCTCATGGAAGCACCACTGGCCATTCTCATGGGTTACCCACTTCACCTTCGGAGGTATCTCTTCGATTCTCATTTGTCTTCAAAAAGTTTCGTGCCTATGCGCACAATTGTAGCCCCCTCTTCAAGAGCAATCTCATAGTCATTTGACATCCCCATCGAAAGCTCCGGAAGCTTCCACTTCTGAGCAAGCGCATGCACGCTTGCAAAACAGCTGCGGATGCACTCCTCATCTTCTGTGAAGGGAGCCATTGTCATCAACCCCTTTAACTCAACCCCAGATAACGCTAACAATCTCTCAAGATGCTCCTCCCACTGGGAAGGACTCAATCCCGACTTACTCCCCTCACCAGAAGCATTCACTTGAAGTAAAATCGCATCGTTTTGCCCCTTTGCAGCAATTTTCTCGACAAGATCAGGTGTGTCGACTGAATGAATCAAGTAGAAGCGCCCAACAACCCGACTCACTTTCTTCGACTGAATCTTGCCAATAAAATGCCACCGAATGTCTTTGGGGAGCGCCTCCATCTTCTCAAATGCCTCAGGAAGGCGATTCTCCCCAAAATCGCGCTCCCCAGCATCATAGAGACGTTGGATCTCCTCAATTGAACGCCCCTTTGAGACCACAACGAGGCGCGCTCTTTTTTTGATCTCAGAAATGTTCACAAAGAAACTCAAGAATTAAATCACGGGTTTTCTCCAAGCTCTCGGCTGTGTGCGCTGAGCTGACAAAGTTTGCCTCATACTGTGATGGGGAGAGATAGACGCCGCGCTGGAACATAAACTGGAAGAAAGTATTGAAAAGAGCGTGGTCACAACTTTTTGCATCTTCAAAATGAGAGACTTTTTTCCTTCCAAAAAAGAGAGTAAAGAGCGATCCCACTTGCTGCACACATGCTATGATTCCCCTCTTCTGAATGCACTCTGAAACTGGTTTTGTGATCGCAGTAGCTCTTTTTTCAAGCTCAGAATAGAAACCCTCTTGCTCAGCGATGCGCAACGTTTGATACCCCGCTTCCATCGCAACAGGGTTACCTGAAAGCGTGCCCGCTTGATAGACAGGACCAAGGGGCGCAATATGCTGCATCACCTCTTCACTCCCCCCAAAAGCAGCAGCAGGAAAACCTCCTCCTACAATTTTACCTAAACAGACAAGATCAGGGCGCACACCGTAGAGCTCTTCTGCTCCCCCGAGCGCAACACGAAAACCAGTAATCACCTCATCAAAGATCAGCAGCGCCGAGCACTCGCTGGTCTCTTCACGCAACATCTCAATAAACGCTTGTGTTGCGGGCACAACGCCCATATTTGCTGCCACAGGCTCCAAAATGACTGCCGCTAAGTTATCGCGCACCGCTTTTCTTTGTAAAACTGCGCGCACTCCTTCTACATCGTTATATGGAAGGCAAAGTGTGTGTTTTACAAAATCTTCAGGCACACCCGCTGAAGAGCTTGCCGATAAGTTAGCCACCCCTGAGCCTGCTTGCACAAGTAAAGAGTCACAATGGCCATGGTAGTTGCCCACGAACTTGATGACTAGATCCCGCCCTGTGAAGCCGCGCGCAAGGCGCAACGCTGACATTGCCGCTTCTGTGCCTGAGCTTACAAAGCGCACCTTCTCAATTGCAGGCACAAGCTCTACTACTTTCGCCGCAAGCTGTGCTTCAATCTCTGTTGTGATGCCAAAAGAGGAGCCCATCGCACACCGCTTCTGCGCTCCTTCAACAACTAGAGAGTGCGCATGGCCGTGCAAAAGCGCTCCCCAAGAGCAGCAGTAGTCGATGTAACTATAGCCATCTGCATCGGTAATGCGATCGCCATACCCAGAAGTCACCACCATAGGCGTTTGGTTTAATCCAGGAAAGGCGCGTACAGGGGAGTTCACACCATGTGGGATCACTGCTTTCGAACGTGCATAAATGGCCGCACTCTTGGACCTTTCTAAAGGAATTATTTCCGTATTATCTTTTACAGCAGACATAAGCAATCTCCTTTTGTTGAGAGAGAGAAGTTACCTGAAGGAGGAAATGAGGACTAGCACTTTCTTGCTGCAATCACACCCAATGCGATGAGCACGCTACCTAAAGCACCACTCACATACAAAGCGGAAAAAGCGCGCATTTTAGCAGAGGAGAGCTGGGTGTAGAGAATAGTCGTGATGATCATACCTGCAATGATCGTAATCACTCCTGTCAAAATGAGCAGTTGGGATTTGCTATTCCCCTCTTTTCCAGGGTAAACACTCTCAATTTTGCACCCTAATAACAAAAGCCTTTGCTCGACCTCAGAATCGGAGGCCTCACTAGCATAATACTTTGGTGATCGACCAAAGCGATCTTCAGCCTCCATCATAGGCTTATGCCCCATGTCCAAAAGCGCAATCGAATCTGGACTTCGATGCATCGCGGCATAGTGAAGAGGGAAGCGCCCAAATACATCTGATCGAACCGAGCTAGCACCACACTTGATGAGAGCCTCTATATGCGCAGTTTTGTTCCAAATGGCAGCCGCTGTAAGTGCGGTAGCCTCTAGATCAGTCTTATCATGACGATTAAACAGATGACCTTCAACATTTTGCCAGGTGATTTCGCCCGTTTTTTCGAGCACGCGCTCATAAAAGTCTTGAGGATCTTGAAGATAGAGTACAGCAAGATGAATGCAGGTTCGCCCCACCACATCGACAACATTATGCCCATGCTGTTCGAGATACAGGAGCGCTCCGTCCACATCTTGCTTTTGAAATAAAGGAATAAGAGCAGCCATATTGCCGCGAGAGTCTACTTGGAATCAAAATATGCTGCAACAGCTTGTTGCGCACGATCGTAGGCGGCTTCACAGCCTATTATCGGCATGCCTTGCCACAAAGAGCGCGCATCTGCTTCTTGCCAACACTGCTGTAGCAATGCCCTTGATTCCTGATAAGTCATTGTACGGAAATTCTGAAGCTTGTTTTTGTCTACGTCTTGAGGGGTCAGACGGGGAAAAAGAGTGTGCTCTCGTCTTGCAAGGGCAAGCTCTAATGGAGAAAGCTTGGACTCTCTATGCACAAGCGTAATATCAGCGCCCTTATCGATCATCTGCTGAACAAGCATTTGGTAGGAGGGTCCTTTAAATCTGGGCGTGTATCCAATTGCGAGCACAAGTGTGAGTGGTGTGTGCCCACCCCAGCTCTCACTGCGCTGATTGAGGTTTATCTGACCTTCTTCGATCAACTGGGATGCACGCACATGATCACATCGAGCGAGCGCCTGGTGCAACTCAGTATCTACAAATGTCTCAACTTGCTGCGTCATAGAACGGGTCTTGCTTGCAGCTAGTGGCTCTTGCTGCCCCTGCAAATATCCTTCCTCGCCCATCGTAGCACTTCTACCCACCTCTGCTGCAGAGGACCCTTGCATTTGATCATTGACACAACTAAGTGGAAGGAGATCATTACAATCAAAATATTTTTCATTATCCAAAGCAAGATCATAATCTATTTCAGATGGAGCAGCGCTCGCTCCCCGATCCTGAGTTTGCTGCTGGCCTGAGGGCTCAGCAGGCAAAGGTATGTGTGGATGCGGCCGGTGTATTGTTGTAGAACCTTGGCTGCTATTTGGAGACCTCCTTTGAGCAGCACGTACGACATGCATGACACCTCTATACACGAATCTTATAGGGTTATGTCTCGTAATGAAACGAGAGAGACGGCGGCGCTGTGGGATGGTCATCATATGGCGAGCACGCCCTCCTGGACGGCACGCACACGCTGCAAGCGCAATTGCCGCCACACCCATTGCCCCAGCACACGTGTATGCCCCTGCCTGATATGGCAGCTTACTGTGCAGTGCTGAAATAATGAGCAGCGCAGTAGCTGTGACAAGCGCTGCAGAGGCAGAGAAAAAAACAGCCCGCTCACGCCCTGAAACCGGCCTTAGAACAATATGTCTACCTGGTACAAAACTCATAGAAACATAGTAGCATAAGTTTTTTCAAAATTCAATTAAAATAAACACTTAACAGGCTCCACCCAACGCCCATGTTCCTTAATGAGCGCGACGAGTTTTTTATCCGCATCTGCCATTGGAATATTTTTTTGAATACACTTTTTGCCCACATAGAGGTCGATCATCCCAGGGCGGGAGCCCACATAGCCAAAATCAGCATCTGCCATCTCTCCTGGCCCATTCACGATACATCCCATGATGGCGATCTTTACCCCTGGGAGGTGGGAGGTCTTCTCACGAATGCGAGCTGCAACTGACTGAAGCTCAAAGAGTGTACGACCACACCCGGGACAGGAGATAAACTCAGTCTTAGAACTCCGCATCCGCGACCCTTGTAAAATAGAAAATGCGAGTGAACTTGGGGCATCTAGTGCAATTCCCTCACCCAAACCGTCGCAAAGCAAACTGCCAATTTCCGCAGCAGCACGAATCGT
This sequence comes from Chlamydiales bacterium, assembly GCA_024233495.1. GTDB lineage: Bacteria > Chlamydiota > Chlamydiia > Chlamydiales > JAAKFR01 > JACKPM01. The sequence goes on along the minus strand of JACKPM010000004.1, from coordinate 30,711 downwards.
AGGATCTTTCTCATCATAACTGAAGTTTAGAATAACAGGAGCTGTCACATTATTTTCATGTAACCATTTAAGCAATGGGCGCCCTTCATGCTCTTTTGACTTGAAGAGGATCACCTCAGCACTTGGATCCCAAGTTGCAGGATCATCGGTAAACGTCTTGTAGTTTAGATCTTCCAGCGAGCAGTCTTCGCCAATTACTGTCCCGTCACGGTGCATCGGCTCAGGAATCACAACGTGCCGCTTTGGATAGTAAGGAATGGGGTGCTTTGGCTCCCTCTTGAACTGCGCAAGCTCTTTACATGGGGGAATTTCACACCAAGGATCTTCAGTAAGGGAGACACGAATTGTATCACCAATACCGTCAAGAAGAAGAGAACCAATGCCGATTGCCGACTTTACTCGCCCATCCTCTCCTTCACCTGCCTCCGTCACTCCCAGGTGCATCGGGTAGTCCCACCCAAGCTCCCGCATCTTTTCTACAAGGAGACGGTATGCCTCAATCATTACATGCGTATTGCTTGCCTTCATCGAATAGATGATGTCATGGAAGTCAAGCTTACGGCAAACGCGAGTGAACTCAAGGGCACTCTCCACCATCCCCGCAGCTGTGTCTCCATATCGGTTCATGATGCGGTCAGATAGCGAGCCGTGGTTAGTCCCAATGCGTATCGCACGCTTCAACCGCTTGCACTTCTCCACAAGAGGCGCAAACTTCTCTTCAAGCCTTTCTAGCTCAGCTGAATATGAAAAATCATCGTATTCAATTACTTTAAAAGAAGCGCGGCGATCGACATAATTGCCTGGATTAACTCTTACCTTATCAGCGAAATCAGCAACGCGCATCGCAGCTGGGGGGTAAAAGTGAATATCTGCCACAAGGGGGATGGAGCATCCCCTCTTCACCAGGATGTTTTTTATCTCTTCACATGCATCAGCCTCTTTCATCCCCTGCACTGTCACACGAACAATCTCACATCCCACGCCAGCAAGCTTAATTATTTGATCTGCAGTTGCTTGAGCATCTCTGGTATCAGAGGTTGTCATCGATTGAATGCGGATCGGATTTTTCCCTCCAACTCCAACATTCCCTACCATTACTTCTCGAGTCTGATAATACTTCATAAAATCGATAAAAAAAATAATTACATAGTTTTTATGGAGAATGTATAATAAATAAAGGGGGAATTATCGTCTATGTCAGGTATAGCAGGAACACCACCAGACGGACCTCGCTCCAAGAGAGTTGAGAGTCCGGACTCAGGGATCGCAAGTCAAGGGGAATCTGAAGGTTCTCTACTAAAGCAAATTCAAATCAGGCGCGATTATAATCCTAGGAGCTGGTCTCCTACTGGATTTTTTAAAGCACGCGCTGTCACACAAGAGTACCGACAAACATTAGAGGGTCGCTTTGAAAATGCACAGGGCGCCTTTGCCAAGCTATCTCTAGAAGAGCTTCAAATTCTCGAAACAATCTCGAATAAACCTGCACTAAAGGGGCGTTTACAAGGCGCAATGAATCAAGCTAGGGCAGAGACCATGCCTACTACTATTCAGAACTTCCTTTTTGGTATTAATTTCGCCCTTAAGCAAGTGAGCCACATCAATATATTTCTTGGCGGCCGCATGACAAAGGGCGACACTCAGGATTTAACAATGGCTATTGGGGAGATTGCAATGCGTGACCCCGCTGCTTGGCCAACTTTCGTACAAGCGTTCCATACCTTTATGGAAGCAGCCGAAAGAGGAGAGCCCGACTACCAAGCACAATCTACTGTGACTCAAGCAGCCCTAGAATCAACAGAAGTGCGTAACGTGATGAAAGAGCTGCTTGAAACAGTCGTGCTGGCAAACTCTCAGATTGTACATGAAAACACAGAGGCATGCTATGAGCCGCCCAATACGCGTACACTTCCCACCCTCACCAGACGCAACCACAACATATCCTACTCACTATTACGTGAGCAGCACCCCCCCATTGAGCTACAGCAGATGAAAGATGATGATACGGTTGACTTATCGCTGTACACAACAGAGGTTCACATCACTCACCCACGCACCCTAGAGACGCGCACCCTGCGTGTGCACCTTCCTTTCGGAAAAATGACTGTTAGGGAGGCAAAAGAAGAGCTGGCTAAAGTCAAACGTTTCATCAGCAAAGGAGAGCGCGGCTTTCCCCCTGAGGATGTGCGGCGATTAGGCCCTTTTGTGAAACAAATGGAAGATGGTTTAGGCGCTGCTATTAAATACTTTAGTGGTGTCGGACAAAAAGCGGCAGGGCGTTTGCGGGATGCAGACTCTCTTGACCCCTCTCAGCGGGCACAGCTGGCACTTCTGAATGCGGCAGAAGGAAATATCTTCATAGAACAAGACGGCAACTTTGCGCTTGTAGAGCATGGAACGCGCATTCCTCACTTTATCTCTTCCTACCTTCCCGAAGAGTGGGCGGCGATACGGGGCGGTGAGAGCACATTCAGTGTTACCCTCCCAACGCAAGAGGGAAAGATGCAAGAAGGACGCCTCACTCTTGAATCTCGAGAGGGTATCACTTGGGGTGAGGGACCTACTCGATATCGTGAAGTAACCGGGATCATTTCTGACGGTAACCTTACTGTTACAAGAAAAATGCTTTACCCAGAGGGGAGCAACAATTCTCGCCTCCTCGAGCGCGACTTGCTCTTGCTAAAGTCACAATTCATTCAAAAAACCATGGAAGGTTGATGAATGTCTTCTCCTGCACCTCGATTCGCAGTTTCACCAGCCAACTTTCACTACTTTAACCCCATTTGTGAAGCCCCTGACAACGATATTGCGCGGCAAATTGTAGATGCTACACCTCCCCTTCTCAGCGACTTGAAAGCAGCACAAACAACCCTTGCCACTCGCATGGTGGGCGCCTTCAAAGAGAAGGGGCAGTATGCCACATCACTTATCGAAAGTCATAATATCACCGACCCAGCACAAATCGCTGCTATAAAAAAACTCTCCAAGAAAGACCTCACAGCTCTGGAAAGGATGCTGGGCCACCCAAATGGACGGAGATTTTTAGATCAGCTCACTTTGCAAAGAAGAGTGAAAGAGGGGGTTCAACAGTTTCAACTCAATGAAAGTCGAGCTGCTTCGTGCTCCATGCGCGCTCAGAACTTGTGCTATGTGAAGATGACACATGCTGAAGCAGAGATTTTCATCAACGACTATGTAGCTGTTTTTCTTGAGAATATGACTCACGACAACGTTGAATCTGCTAAAGCTTTTGTTTCAAAGTTCGATGCGATCTTAGATCGTGCAGAGGCTCTCCAAAGAGAGCGACCTCGCATTTACAGTGCAGCAGAGGCAGGACTAGGAGTCATGATCGCTCTTGCCACCGTACACATGGGAAGCGACCCTCGCCCAGGGCTTAGTCAAGCTCTTAACAGCATCGATGACACAACCGCGTGCTCCAATACACAAATTTTGCAAGAAGCAATCATCGCCTGCGATAGAAGTTTGGGAGGAAGACCTGACGAGTCACTCTACCCACAGCGGAATAACACACAGTTTTGTCTGTTACGCGAACAACACCCCCCTATCCGGTTGGATGGAATGGCTGATGCTACGCTTGTGCAAACAACAGGGCTAATGGTTGAAATTTTAGTCACACATCCAGATACTTTGGAAACACGCACTATCCACCTCCTCCTACCCCTTAACGGACAGATGAGCGTCGGCCAGCTCAAACAGCGGTTGAGAGATCTAAACGAATATCTCCACGGAAGAGGCCCCTTTGAACAGGCGCATCCCGGCTATGACCTTCTCGAAGCATTCGTACAGTTCGAAGAGACTGCTACAACTGAACTCTCTCGTGCATTTGCTGATTTCAACAACATTGGTGAGTGGAGAGCAGGCACTTTTGCGAGACAAAAAACAGCAACTGCCCGTTTCCTGGCCGAGCGCACAGGAGCAAATGCTGTGGATGCCGCATGCGAAGGATCTATCTATCCTCTGCCGCTAAGGCGCCTCTCTTTACTTCCCCCTGAAGCTCTCGAAAGACACGAGATGATAGCCATGCTGTCTGCAATTGAAATTCCAAACTTAATGATCTCCTTTATCAGAGGGGAAGCCTTCCCTATCAATATTGAGATGCCTGGAGGAGCAGCGCAGCTCACCTTCCACCAAAATATCGTCAATAGCCGCCTTGAATTGAGAACCACAATTACACGTGGAAAGGTCAGCGTCACTCGTAAAACTACGTATCCTCTGGTAGAAGCAGCTGAGGGACAATCTGCTGCTGAGACCACCAGACAACGGGTAGTGGACCTTTCTCTCTTTGAAAGAGATGTGTTGCTTGCAAAGGCGGCATTTATGCAGGAGGCACATGGGACGGGGTAGAATTACAGGAGGGGAAAACCTTCAACCTCCCCAGGAAGGGGGCGAAAACCAAAGCGCACGCCAGGAGGTCTCAACACCCATTTTTGATAATTTGATCGCACGCCGTTTTCCTCTCCTTGAATCACTCAAAGGAATGTTCGGTTCCACACAATTAAAGCGCAGCTATGCAGAGCAACTCAGCGAAAAAGTGTCAGGCTCCCTCCCACCTAGCCAAGCTGCAGAAGATGCCGCCTTTGTGCGCGATGAGCATACAGCCATGATTAAACCTCACCTCGAAGAGCTTCTACAAACTCTCTCTATCGATGAATTGAAACAAATTGACCACCTTCTCACCATGAAGTATGGCTCCGAGTTTCTAGCCTCTCTTCTGACAACCAAAATGACCCCAGGCAAAGCTGGAAGGTTTCGGGATACATTTCGCACCTTCTTGCGCAATTTAGCCAAGCATCCTGAAAATGTGTGTGCTGCCATAGACCAAACACAGCACCTTCAAGGGTTGATGGCTAACAGGCTAACCGTCGAAAAACAGGTAGACTGCATTCTCACTCTTTCTTCCCATGGCGTGGGGGCAATGGCACATTTTTTGGCCAAGACAAAGGCTCTTTTAAATAGTGATCATATCTACCTATATGGAGAAGAGCCAACAGAAAGAGCCATTTCAGCTTACGACATCGTCTACCGCGAGTTTGAAGCTTTCCCGCTTCTTCAAAACATCTGTAAGCAAATCATTGATATGAGCTGCCTACTCAACACACAAGTTTTGCAATACTGCGTGGGGTGTATCACCCAAGACCCTATGAAAAACCCCCGCTACCTCACTAAACTTGAGCACCGAGATAACACCCCCCTCTCCACAATGCAAGAGTTTATTGCTACACAAGATATCTACCACGATGGCGAAAACGTGATCAAGCTACCACTTTTAGTCACCCTACGCCTTACAGATCCTGTCACATTTGCGACTCATGTCATCCAACTTCCCCTCCCACTCAAAGGAGAGTTAACACAAACCGAAGTGCGCAAACAACTAAACCTTCTTGAAGCATATATCAAAGACCCTGACACAAGCGTGCCCGAGCCCTTCCAACGTTTTGCCGAGCAGCTCACCCAAAAGCTGGGGCATGGACTTCGCACGTTTTACAAAGGTACATGCTCACACCCCCAATTTCCTACAGTTGTTTCAGTAAATGGGATCACTCCCTTCGGTCCTATCAAAGTTGGTGAAGGGAGTGTGAAAGGAGCATTTAAACCTATGGGCCCGAATGTGCAGATGATTCTTGTCTATGAAGATGAGAATGGCAGCTCTCTTTACACCACCTACCTAAATAGTGAAAGGGCATCGCAAGAGCTCAGAGAAGGACGCCTTGCACGCGACATTGCGCTGCTCAAAGAGCAACACGAAAGGAAGGCAACGTGAACTACACCTTCAACGATACCCTCCAGTTCTTTGGCCAAAAGCTAGGAAGTCTCCCACCCAAAGAGGATGTGGAAGCAGGAGACGTTGAGCTAATCGTTGATGGTGTACGAATTAGTCTTAAAAAAGGGCACTTCTCTGGGGGATTGCAAATCAAAATTGACCTCGGCTTCTTCTTAATTCGCGCACAAAAGAAACATATTCAAGAACTTGCAAAAGCCAACTTTCTAGGTGTAGATACAGGAGGCTGCACTTTTTCTTTCGATGAAACAGGGGTCACACTGCAGCTCAAAACCGCCACATCCCCTGCCACCACACTGCAAGAGAGCTGGGAGTGGCTCCACCGCATCCTCTCAGTCTACCACCACTGGAATCTAGAGCTCTCTCAATGGAAGGAATTCACCCCCCTTACTGCAGAAAAGGGAGCGCAAAGAAATAACCCCTCCACCCGCAGACACCCTCTTTCGTAAAGTGGCATCAATCTTGCTGATACTTTACTATGAGTGACTTTCGCATATTTTTAAAACAACTCGCTAAGGTTCTTCAGTTTACCGCACTTGCGCCAGATAAGCATGGCGCCTGCTTGGTGATCATGAAAAAGAACAATATCCCTCTTCTCTTTGAGTTTGATGACCACCTTGTACCCAACACAATTTTGATCTCCACTCCTATCATAGAGGTGGCACTTTCACACGAATGGCATTTTTACAATGAGACCTTGAAGGGAAACTCATTAGGTGAAGAGACTCTCTCTTTGAAACCAGATGACAACCTCATCTATCTCCACCGCCGCTTAAGCCCGCTGATCAGCGCAGAAGATCTTCAAGATATACTCGATGTTTTCATTGCTAAAACAGTTCAGTGGAAAGAGTGTTTCGAAAAAATTACGCAAGAGCGCGAACCCGATAAGCCTGACGAGCCACCTACGCTAAAACCCTATCGATTTAAAGTTTGAGGGGTGTTACTCTGAAAAAATGACGTATTACTTGGGAATTGTGTACAACTCGTTTGTAGGTGTGGGCATGTGGTTTATGCTCTTTTGCCAAACGGTTTGGGTTTCCATTAAACGCCCCCCCTCTTGGTCGCTTATCCTTGACAAGTTCTATAATATTGGCGTGCTCTCTCTGCCTGTTGTTGCGATCACTGGATTCTCTACGGGACTCGTGTTGGCCGCACAAGCTTTTTATCAGCTCGGAGACAAAGGGCTTGCTAGCGCAACAGGTCTTCTTGTAGGGAAAGGAATGCTTACAGAGATCGGCCCTGTGCTGACCGCTTTCATGGTGACCGGGCGAGTCGGCTCTGCAATGACAGCCATGATTGGCACAATGCAGGTGACTGAGCAGATCGACGCCTTACGCTCCATGTCGGTTAACCCATTGCGCTACCTCATCTCTCCAAGAATCATTGCATCGTGCATCATGCTCCCCATCCTCACGATCTTTAGTGCAGTGATGGGAATTTTTGGGGGCTATCTTATTTCAGTTTTTGTCTTTCACATGACCCCTGAAGGTTATTTTGAGCCAATGCCGATCAATATCACCTTCTACGACTTTTGGGAGGGCATTGTGAAAGCGTTTTGCTTTGGCCTTCTTATCAGCACAATTTCTTGCTATAAGGGGTTGATGACCAAGGGGGGTGCTGCTGGTGTGGGAAAGGCGACAACCAATAGTGTTGTGATTTGCTACTCTTACATCCTTTTGATTAACTTTGTGCTCACAATTGGACTCAACTCAATGCATATCTATTTGCAAGAGCATTGGGGGTTGCCATGACCATTCGGTGTGTCAACTTGTGGAAGAGCTATGGAAAGAAGAAAGTACTCAAGGGAATGAATCTTACCATTGAATCGGGCGAGACATTAGTCATTTTGGGCCGCTCAGGAGCGGGCAAAAGCGTGCTTTTGCGGCAAATCATGGGGATTGAAAAACCAGATGAAGGGGAAGTCTATATCGATGATGTAGCACTCTCTCCGCTGAAAGGACAGAAGCTTTATAAGGCACTGCACGGCATGGGGATGCTCTTTCAAGCCTCAGCCCTCTTTGACTCGCTCACCATTGGGGACAACACAGCCTTCTACTTACGCGAACACCGCAACCGCAATGGCAGCCGCATTACAGAAAAAGAGATTGAAGAGCGTGTGAGCGAAGCACTCGAGATGGTGGGTCTTGCAGGCACAGAGGAATTGATGCCCTCAGACCTAAGCGGTGGAATGCGGAAAAGAGCCGCTCTTGCCCGTTTGATCGTTTACCGTCCCAAGATTTTGCTCTACGACGAGCCTACAACAGGACTCGATCCGATTACCGCCATGCAAATCAACGACTTGATTGTCCAAATCCAAGATGAATTGAAGGCAACAAGCATTGTAGTGACGCACGACTTATGCAGCGCATTTCATGTTGCGGACAGGATTGCCTTGAACCATGATGGCAAAATCGTCTATATCACAACAAAGGAAGAGTTTGTCAAAATCAAGGATCCCCTTATCGAAACCTTTTTGAAAAACTCAATTCCCGATGGAGAGTTTATACAAAGATGACGTCTGATAAACAAAAAGCGTTTTGGCTAGGGATATTTGTCATCATTGCGATTTGCGTGGTGGCGTGGCTCTTTTTGTTCCTCAAACCTACCGTGGGTGATGGAAAAAAGACGTTAAAAATCCGCTTCACCAATATTGAGGGTGTTACCATTGGAACACGCATTACCTTTGGTGGAAAAGCTGTAGGAACAGTCACGGCAATCAAAGAGCTCTACGACGCGCGCACCGAAAAGAAGAGTCCTGATGGAAGCTTCTACTTCTATGAAGTGGTTGCTAAAGTAGATTCAAAGGTAAAGATCTACAATTACGACCGCATCTCCTATGTGACGCAAGGGCTGCTTGGCGAAAAGTCCATTGAGATCACTCCCCTTGCGGCGCGAAAAGGAAGCCCACCACCACACGAAGTCACGACTGACATTTTGTATGCTGATAGCGGCGATCAACTCGGGAATGCATTGAAGACACTCAACGAAGTGGCAGCCACTTTCCAAGATGCGCTGCAAGAGGTAACAAAGCTTCTGCAATCGGGCAAGCTTGAAAACACAATGGATTCTATTGCCTCAGCAGCAGATAGAGTAAACAGCCTTGTAGAAGAGACGTTAAGGGTTGACCTCCCCGCACAAACTGTTGATGCTGCAAAGGCAGTTGCTCGTGCAATGGAGAGCGCGGATGCGGTTTTCCAAGAGATCATTGACAGCCGCCTCGTTGATAAGTTCTCTTCTGCTGTAAGCCAAATCGAGAGCGTCTCACATAAAATCTTCAATGGAGAGGGAACGCTTGGCCGCTTGATCAACAGCGATGCTTTTTACTTACAAGTTACAGCAACCATGTGCAAGCTTGAAACCGTTTTGTCAGACATCAGTAACTACGGCCTTCTCTTCCAATATGACAAAAAATGGCAGCGGCAGCGCCTCGCTAAAATGCGACAAATGGAGCAGCTCTGCACACCAGAAGACTTTACACGCTACTTCAATCAGGAGATGGGCGACATTTGTGTCTCACTTGACCGCGTCTCTCGCCTCTTGTGCGAAGCACCTTGTCGCGATGAGTGTTTCTCTGAAAGCTTCCGAGAGCTCATGGGGCGCGTAGAGCACCTACTACAAGCGCTACAAAACTATAATCAAACCTTGCAACGGGAGTGCTGCCCCTAATGGAATCCCTACCCTACTCACACTTAGAAAAAGGAACCTTACTCATTTCCACGCCTGATATTGACTCAGGAATCTTCTTCCGGAGCGTTCTCCTCCTTTGTGAGCATAGCCCTAGCGGCTCTTTTGCGATTGTCATCAACAAAGTGCTCGACTTAGACCTGCCTGAAGAAATCATGTCGCTCGAACACCTTGCCAACCCACAAGTAGAGATCCGCGCAGGCGGTCCTGTACAAACCAACCAAATGATGCTTTTGCATAACTGCGACCACATCCCCGATCAAACAATTGAGATTTGTGAAGGAGTTTACCTGGGAGGAGACTTGCAGTTTTTGCAAGATACAGTGACCGATACAGGAGGCCCTATGATGCGCCTTTGCTTCGGTTATGCAGGGTGGCAGGCAGGGCAACTCGAGCGGGAGTTTTTGGATGGGAACTGGTTCCTCCATCCCGCCTCTGCCAAGTATATCTTTGATGTACCAGCTGATGAACTGTGGAGCACCCTCTTGCGCGACATGGGAGGAAAGTATGCTGTTCTCTCAATGATTCCAGAAGACTTGAGTCTAAATTAGGAATCCTGTAGACTTCCACCCGTGTTTGATCCTAAGAAAATTCGCAACATCGCTATCATTGCCCACATTGACCATGGGAAGACAACCATGCTCGATGGCCTCCTGAAACAATCTAAAATTTTCCGCGACAATGAGGTGGTGCAAGAGCGGGTGATGGACTCGTATGACCAAGAGCAAGAGCGGGGCATCACAATCTTTTCTAAGCACACCTCTATCTATTATAACGACTTCAAGATCAATATTATTGATACTCCAGGGCATGCTGACTTCTCGGGTGAAGTGGAGCGCGTATTAGGAATGGTTGATACGGTTCTTCTGATTGTGGATGCAAAAGAGGGGCCAATGCCGCAGACGCGCTTTGTACTCTCTAAGTCGCTGCAGATGGGACTCTGCCCAATTGTGGTGCTCAACAAAATTGACCGCCCCCATGCCGACCCAGAGCGCGTTCTAAATGAAACCTTTGACCTCTTCGTAGAGCTTGGTGCGCACGATGAGCAGCTAGATTTTAAATATTGCTATGCCTCTGGACTGAAAGGATACGCCTACCTCGATGAGCCGCGAGATGATTTCTCTGTACTCCTTGACATGATTACAGCGATAGCTCCCCGCCTCAATGGCAGTTTAGATAACCCATTCCTTTTCCAAGTGGCAACATTGAGCTACGACGATTATGTAGGAAGGCAAGCTGGAGGACGCATCCTCGAAGGGAAGATTAAAAAGGGTGAGAGCGTTTTCCACAAAGGTTCACGTTACCCCATCACCCGTATCCAAGGCTACCTGGGCCTAGAAAAAGTGGAGATGGATGAGGCGGGTGTCGGTGACATTGTCTCTCTATCTGGCATTGAGAATGTGATGATTGGGGACACACTATGTAGCCCCAACCACCCAGTCGAGCTCCCCCCTATTCGCATTGATGAGCCCACTGTCTCAATTGACATTTGGGTAAATAATGGCCCCTTTGTAGGAAAGAGTGGCAAGCACGTCACAATGAATAAGATTCGTGACCGCCTGTTACGCGAGAAAAAGGCAAACATCTCCTACCAGATCACAGAGCATGACAATAAGATGACTGTAGCTGGCAAGGGTGAGCTTCACCTCTCCATTCTTCTAGAAGCGCTGAGACGGGAAGGGTATGAGTTTTGTGTCTCGAAGCCGCAAGTAATCATCAAAGATGGCAAAGAGCCGATCGATCGTGTGCACATCGAGGTGCCAGAAGAGTATTCGGGCGCTGTCATTCAGCACCTTTCGCAGAAAAAAGGTGAGATGCAGCACCTAGAGACAAACGAGCAAGGTATCTCTAAGGTGGAGTTTTTGATCCCTACAAGGGGGCTCATGGGATATCGCAATGACTTTCTTACAGCCACCAAGGGACTCGGCATCCTTACCTCTATTTTTGAGGAGTATGCCCCGCACAAAGGGAACATCACAGGCCGCCCAAGGGGTGTCTTAATTGCAATGGGCCCTGGAAAAGCGAATGCCTACGCAGCTTTCACTCTACAAGATCGTGGTGTACTTTTCGTCAAACCTGGCGATGAGGTGTATGAAGGCATGATCGTAGGAGAAAACAGCCGCGACAACGATCTCGTGGTCAATATCATCAAGGCTAAGCAGCTCACCAACGTGCGCGCTTCTGGCTCTGATGAAAACCTCCTGCTGGCCCCTCCAAGAGCATTCACACTAGAGCAAGCGATCACCTACATTGAGCATGATGAGTGGATCGAGGTTACCCCTGGCGCCCTCCGTCTGAGAAAGATCTACCTCTCTGAAAACGAGAGAAAACGCCTCTCTAGAAAGATATAGTCTTTTTCATAAGGCCTTAATATTCACATGTTAAAGTTATAATCATGGCCAGCCCTAAGCCTCCAGGCGATCGTGATGTATTTTTTGATGTTCCTCCTCTGACTCAAGAAAAGAGGGGTGCTTCGGCGATGCGCCCTGCCTCTAGCCCTCCGGAGGGTGGGAGTTCTGTTGCTCATCTCGCTGCTCGTGTAAAAAAGGCGCCCCCTGTCAAAACAGCACTCCACCCGATGGAAGAAAGTGAAGGACTCCCCCCTTTTCAGCCCTCTAAAGAGCCTCCTTTAGTGCTTGCCAAGACCCCTCGAGAAGCTGAAGCGAGCTTTGCCCTCTTTTTGCAAGATTTTCTTGAGGCGACAACAAAGGGCCTCTACTACACAACATCTTCTCAGATTGCTCACATCATCCATGCACTTGAGACAATGGGAGAGAAAGGCTTATTTCTCGATCAACTGAAAGATAGTTATAAGGTTGCTGTCTGGTTTGAAGAGGCTATTACTTACATGCAAAGTGAGCCGCTTAGCAAAGAAAAAGCACTCTTAGCTCGAAAGCAGCTCAAAGAGAGCATCCTTCTTATTTTGAAAGAGAAAGGAAGTGTAATCATTCCTGCAGGGATACAGCAAGATGGTGGAAGCGCTCACTTAATTCCTATTGTGCTGGAGCTTAAAGACGATACTGTGAACGGTTATCTCTTAAACCGAGGGAAAGGTTTATGCTATCACTCCTTTATCATGCATCCTGGTAATTTAAAACAGCAGTTTGGATCCCGTATGGATCTTCAGTCCACCTCCCTCCAGCAGCTAGAGAGCAGCGACTTTTTTGACTTAATGCTTGCACTTATCCTTCCTTTTGAGGGATTCACAACAGCTGCACAGTTTTATGAAATTCTTGTTCCCTCCTGGCCTGCAAAAGCACAGCTTAAAAAGAGTCTAAAAGAGGCGCGCCAGGCACAACGCGGCTCCACATGCGTTGTAAAAACCTACCTTACACTTATGACAGACACACTGCCTAAAGAAAGCGCAGTCAATTTTAAACTCACAAGCGCTATTATCTTGGTACGAAACCTCGTGACTTTCTCGGATCTCTCCACACTGAACCTATACTGCCTCAAAGAAACACTTGAGAAGCAGTTCCGCTACATTTTAAAACACAAAATACACATTAAACCCCACCTCTTTGAAGAGGCACTTGAGGTATTTTTAGCTTTTGATGCAAAACTTGACTCCCTTTTACAGATACGAGAGAACGTAGTGCGCAAGTTTTCTAAATGCCTGCAAAGGGGAAAGGTATCAGCGAATACTCCTGTTACTTTCTCCTGCCATGACTACTCTCCTCAGCTAAAAGAAGTGAAGACTCTCGCTTCTTTCCCCTCAGAAGACCCTCAAGAGTGCATCGCTCAATTTCGTCATCTCATGACTGAGAATCGCTCACCTCATCTACAAAGGCTTGTTGGTATTTCACGCCTAATTCTGGGCAAAAATGATTTACAGCTCGCCTACGAGGAGCTGATCCGTCTATGCTCAGAAGCTCCTCAACTCCATGACTTTTCAATAAAGAATATTTTCCCTGCTGATGCCGCAACTGATGCGGCATTCTTACTCATGCAAATTCAAAAATCACAAATCATGGAAGCACTCTCTACCCCAATAATAGGGAAGCAAAGATACGAAATTTTTGAATGGGTGCGTGCGCTTCCTTCTCCTCAACATAAAGTATGGAAAAAGTTTGCCTCTGATGAGATGCTCTACATCTTGGAAGAGGCGATGGGGGCGATTCTTCAGGAGCAATCTCATGATGAAAGAGCAGCCCTCTCTCCACCAAGTATTGCCCTTTGTTACAAAATCGTCGCCATTCAATTGATGATTGCCCACAAATCAAGTGGCCTTGAAACCCTTGTTCCCTATTACACAAGATATTTAGCTGAGGCACAAAAGCACTTCTTGCCCAAGCTTACCTTTACAAATAGCGATGATCAAAGGATTTTAGAACAGAGCCTTGCAGCGCTGGAAGCGCTGCCACAAAGTAATTTTGAGTGTCAATTTGAAGTGGCAGGTCTTCTTCTTGAGGAGAAATTCACCTCTGAAGAGGAGCTTTATGACCACCCAGAGCTTGGCTACTGTTACCGCACCTTCCTTGCTAACCGAATTGAGTTTGCTCATTACTATAGGGGATGCCTTCCATACAAAGCGGTCATCCAGATGTGGCAAGAGCAGACGCATCCCCTTACCTCATCTCCACACCGCTATCTTGCTGGGTTTAAATCTTTACGCCACTCATTTTGGACGCTAGTTGCCCTTACGCAGCTCTCTGCAGACTGGAAATACTCTTCAGATATTGTCAATTTTTGTGAAGTTGATGCGGGAAATGCTATTCCAGAAATTGAGATTTCGGTTGCTAAGCTAAAGAGATGCCATAAAGAAATTTCTGCTCCTGAAAATGCCCTTGCACCTCTTTCTGCAGAAGAAAGGAAGCTTTTATTTCAACTTTCTAAGAAGCAACGCACCCACCAGACAGAGAATCGTCAGCTCCTCCTTCAACAGGGGTGGGTTGGAGAGTTTTCTCTCTCAGCGCTCGACATTCAAGAGCTTGTTGCCCTTGGCATCTCTTCACCTGAGCACTTAGCCCTTACTCTCGACTACTTCCATCGCCATCTTGAAAAACTCTCACGCCCATTTTTCCAGGTGCTCTTCCTCAAATACATTGTGCATACTTTTAATACTGCACAAGAAGAGCGGCTCTATCTAGACTTTTATACCCGTGCATTGGACTCCACCTTGAGTAAAGGTGAGCTTGAAATACACCTTTTCCTTCTTTATACGCTAGCACATGGACATACCTACCGTGGATGCACACCAAGATATACTCTTTTAAAAGATTCAATTGAACGACTGAAAGATTCGACAGACCCAAGAGTTTGCTACCATATGATTGCCATGGCACCTTACCTCACGAAGGATGTCGATTTACTATCTATTCTTGCCCTTTTTTATGACAGACTCAGGGAGCACCCCAATCCTAGTAGAGTTATCGAAGAAGACCATCGACACGGGTTTTTCACTCTTCAAAAGCTGCGAAAAGGGGAAGCACCCTGGCCAGAGAACCACCTACCTATGCACTTTGTGCTCAGCAAGAAGTGTCCCGCGAAAAGCAATCTCCGCGCAAAGCGCGTGTCACAATCCGGCTACGAATTCAGATTTAAGGGAAGGGATTATGCAATGGAAGAGGAGAATGGAGAACTCAAGCTCTACCAACGCTTCCCAAAAGTGCAAGAGGGATGGTTTAGAAATGTCAATCTCTCCTTCTCTGAAGAGACAGCGCCATTTCAATACCTTCTGTCAGAATGCTCGTTCTGGTCAAAAGGAAAAGATTTTGCAATTGCCGTGCACCACAAGAGTGGGGAAACTATCGCAATAATTGAGAAGGGCGTGGTGCGCAAGCCTAACTCCTCATGGACGCTTTTCACTGACTGGAAGAAACTTAAAAATGTGTGGCCACCCTTTCTTAATATTGCCCCAAATGCTATCGACTATCTCACATGGAAAGATGAAAGCGGGCAGCTAAAAGCCTTTGAATTCCCCCGCCTCAATCTCCACTTCGTGTACGATCAAGGATGGATGTGCCTGGAGTACCCAGGCTACTTTATTATGGATGCGGAAAAGCGCCGTTTTCCTCACGCTCTATTTTTACAAAATAGCGCAGGCAAAAGCCTATTCCTCTTACGCCATAGAACATTTAGGGAGCGCTCTTTTTCGACAATATATCCTCAAAGCATCGAAATAGAAAATGATAAACCTGAATTGTACGCATACCGGCTAAATGAGTGGAAAGAAGTAGTTATCCCTGCCGATTCCTTCAAGCAGGTTTACCTTTTTTACTCTGCATTTATTGTGCGCGACTTTAAGTTAGTCGAACGCATCCTTACTAATATGCAAGAAGATGATGAGATGTGGACACCGGAAGCGTGTATGCTTTTTGAAGAGCTATCAATATCTCCTTCCATCCCAGCAGAGTACGCTCTATATATCCGCTCTCTTCTCATAAAAAGTCGGCTAGGAGGAGGTCTTTCAAAAAACGAAAAGCTCCGCCTTTTGCGTTGTTATTTTCTAGGCTACCTTCCCCTTCTCAATCACTCGTGGCACTACCGTTTATCTAGAACAGAAGAGCTGCAAATCCTAAAACTCACTCCAAGTGAAGAAGAGAACATATTTTTCTTCAGTAGCGGGAAGGTACGTTTAGCCCAAATCGAGGGCCGCCTCCCCTTACTTACGCCTGTTGATACAGCGCGAACCCCTCCTGACCATACACATACAAGAGGAGTCCCTTCTGTAGATAGAGCTCTGGTTACAAAGCACTATCAAGAGCAAGTAAAAGCAATAGAGACTCCTCACCTCGTTGTAGACTTTTTCAATCCAGGGAAGAATTTTTATCTCAACTTCCTCTACTACTACAAAATTCTCAGACACTACCCTTTGAGCGATCCCCTTTATATTGAGTTAAACAAATTTTTGCTCTGGAGCCGCTACTCTATCGATGCCGAATGCCTTGCTTGCCACGAAAAGCTTTTCTGCCTCTCCTCTTCTTCTAAGCGGGAAACTTTCCCCCCACTAGAAGCTTTCTTGAAGAGTGAAGAGAGTTTCTTTACGCATTTTATCCAGCTCCCCCATACAACGCGGTATGAGCCTTGCGATACATTCCTTAAAAACCTTGAAGGAGGCAAAATCCCCTTCTTATCTAGAGAGTTAGGAAGAGGTCCTACAGCAATGCTAGCACGCACGCTTCCTCCTCAAAGCCTTGAGTTTCAAACAAAACCGCAGTGGCCAAAGAGTGATGAGTTATTGTCACTTCTAAGAACACATGAGGCTGTTGTAGATTATAATCCAAATAAAGAAAGAGAGGCGTTAAATGGCTTAGCGCGCATGCTTCCACGCCCCCAAAACCATGCTGAAACTCTTGAGTGCGAACGACTCATCACAGGCGTGACCCAACTAAAACAGATGCTCCCTAAATTTGCTCTGAATACAGAGAAGCGACAAAACAGTTATCAACTCCTAAAAAGAAGGAAGGAGCAATCCTCAGAGTTGGCAGAGAGTGCCAGACAGGAAGCAGAAGCGCTTGCGCGGCACTATACGGAGGATGTCTACCTTGAAGCATATGGAGGAATGCACACAAAGCTCACCATTGAAGAGCTTATTATTGCCTTTACTTCAAAGGATAGTGAACGCATCTTACGAGCCAACCCCACATTAGATGCTGAACAACTCTCCAAGCTCTATCAAATCGTGTGCCTTCACCTTTTCTACAAGACTGAGCAGCTGCACATTGAGAGGCTTATGCACCTCTTAGAAATCCAAAATGACTCCACTTTTATTGAGGAGTTGACACATGAACGAGCCTATAACCCAGAGAACAACTTTTTCCTTCTTACATTTGAATACTTTGCAAGAATCCGCCTTCGCCCCCAACAAATCGATGCGCTCCATGCAATGGAAAGAGCTAGCTCACCTCATATTGAATGGGAAGGGCCCACGGGTATTGGGAAATCCTCTGTAATCATTCCTCTTTGGCTCTATATCAAGAGTTTAGTAGAGAAACAAATCGCTGTGATCACAACCCCCGCCTCTCTCCTCCAAGAGATGAGAGAAAATCTACGTCACCGCCTTGGTACTGCCTTTGAAACACAAGTGATCACAATCGAATTCGATCGAGAACAAGCAAATACCCTCCCCTATCTACAACGCATAGTTGCAAGGCTAGAACTGGCTCAAAGACAAAACAAAGTATTGCTCCTCTCTGTGGAGACGCTACACGCTCTTTTCTCCCTCAAATATCGCGAGCTTTTGTATGACAAACTAGGAAATGGTCGAGAGAATCAAGCATTGATCGATGAAATGCTGAAAATTCGCATAATTTTGCAAGATCTTATGACAAATGCTGTTGATGAATCAACAGTCTGTCTCGAAAATGAGCGTTGCAATGATTACTCTGTTGGGCGTCCTATACAGCTCGAAAAAGCGCGCATAGAAGGAGTCTCTGTTTTCTATGAAATACTTCTGCAAGACCCCAGTATTAATGCAAAATGGCGCTTCCCCTTCTCTTTCAACAAGGTAGAAGGGCAACGACTCCCAACAATTGAAAGCTATGAAAGTGAGCTTCTTCCCAATTTAGCAAGATGCTTCTGCCGTTATTTCTTCGAAGATCAAGAACATCAACAGATTGTGGCCCATTTGTGTGGTGAAACTTCGGATGAAGCAAAAGCTCTTTACTCTAAGCTTGATGAAGCACAGCTCTTCCGCTACGCACTTGTGCGCGAATTTCTCACTATTCACTTTAAACGCACACTCTTTGCTCGCCTGCATGACCGGTATCGTGTAGAAGATCAAGAGATAGCTGCCCGCCCTCTTCGAGATGGCGCACTCATGGCAAAAAGTGAGTTCAGCTCAGCGAATGATCTCATAGCCTTTACATTGCAAGCCCATCTGTTACAACCTCTTCAACCCCGACGCATAGAACAATTCCAACTCGATATTCAAAAGGATTTAGATTCCCTTACTGAGAGTGAGTTAGCCTCTTGTCCTCGTGCTGAATGGGCTAAAAGATTTGGGCTGCCTTGTTTGCGAGATCTAGTGGCGATGCGTCCCGAGCTTTTGTGTGAACAGATTGAGATGCAATCTTTGATAAAATTTCATTTTATCGTGGTGCAACTTTTGCCCCAGCTCTACGTATCGAAGCACAAAATCAGCGCAACGAGTTTTGAGCTTGTACGGCACCATAGGAAAAAGATGCTATCGATGTCGGGGACAATTGACCCGACTCAGCTTCCTCCTTCAGTAGAGGTAATTGCAAATCCCTCAGCAGTTGTCCACAACCTTCTTGCTCTTTCAAAACAAGGTGAGATATGCACCCTTCTTAAACCAGATAAGGTTGATGAGCAGTTGCGCTCTCTTATCAGCTCGCACCCTTTTTCAAGCGTGATAGTGGATGCAGCGGGTCTTTTCAGCTCCCTCTCAATGGAAGAGATAGGGCAAGCGATTTTGGAAGCACAGCACACGTATCAAGCTGTTCTTCTCTTTGACCAAGAGGGGCGTGAGTACGTCTATGCTGAAGGAAAAGTTCTGGAAAAAGAGTATGCAAGTATCCCTGACAATCAGATCTTTATTTTCATTCCTAAGTGGAAAAGTGTTGGTACCGATGTAAAAGAGATGTCTCCACAAGCTTGGGGTATTGTCACTCTCGACCAAGAGTGCCGCTTCACACCAGTTGCACAAGCTGTTGGCCGTTTTAGAAACCTCGGACGTGGACAGGGGATGATTTTTGCTTTTCTAGCTGAAGAACAATCAATCATTGGAAGGGATTTTCCTGCGATCCTAGCCCATCTCATCCAAAATGAGGCACAGCATAAATCAGCTAGCTTTGTTCAAACGCTTCGTCTCTATTTGAAGGATCTTATCATGGAGGCGTGTGAAAAAATGCTACATGCGCCCGAACAAAGTTTTAGCCCAATCGCATGGCTTGGATTATCACCAAAGCCCCTTACTAAAAAGGAGCGTTTTGCTGCAATCGAAGGGATCGTGATGGAAACTACTTTTCAATCCCCACTCAATACGCTTGATGCCACAATCCTATCTATTCCAAGAGAAGAATTCGTAAAAGTGCTCTTACGCCAAATGGTAGAGCCGCTAAAAAAACGTCCGGAATTTAGGTCAGTAGACTTCCAATCGATTGAAAAAAACTTCTGTACATTTGCTCGAAAACAAGAGGAGCTTTTACCTGAGCAAGTAAGGTTGCACGATCTCGATAACAGGATTAGCACTTCTGAAAGCGTAAAAGAAGTAGTCGAAGTAAAGGTGACGGAAAGTGAGTCAACCTCAGCTTCAGCACGCCAGCTTGATGGCGAGATGCGCGGCTGTATTTTTACACCTATTGCCCCACAAAGCTGGGATGGCAATTGTGAGAAAGTGTGCAAAGGCAAACCCTTCTTAACACTCTTTAATCTGCGGTGCCATGCGAGTCCAAACCTCAATCTCATCTCAGAGCGCGGCATCGCAGAAGGGCGTCTGCGCAAACGCCCCTACTTTATCTTTATTACTGCAAAACCCCCATATCAAATTGTATTTTTAGACCTACATGATGCGCACATCGCGCGTGAATACTTAAAAAAGAAAGGGAAAAAAGGAACACTGCTTAACTCTCTTGGTGTTGTAGAGGGGTTGCCTTTTGATCTTAACCCCCAAAGAAACCCTGCCAATATTCCCATTTGCATCCTCCACAAGCTCCTCGCTGCCAACCCGAAACTTACCTCGGAAGAGCGCCTCTTTTTGAAAGAACTGGGTGCGCAAGAAAAAGAGGTTTGCAGCCTTCTTCTCAAGGAGCTAGCAAGTTATTGGCCGCACCTGCATCTAGCTTTCAAAGAAATCTATGATTTGCTCAAAAAATAATGCTTGCAAAGCCATGATACTAGATGGTGTCGTCAAATTTTCTCCTTTGTCAGCCGGATCTTTTCTGCCAAAATGCGCCTTCGCAACCTCGGAAGTAGCGCTTTGGCTACTCCCTTCGCTTTCGATTGCGCATTTTGCCTAGAAAATCTCTCGCCTCACAAAGGAGAAAATTTGACGATACCATCTTAGTTTCACTCGCCATCCGGTACGTTTGTATCTGCTTAGCAAGCTCATACGAATAACCGTGTAAGTCTACTGCGTCACTAGAAATTGTTTCATCTGTGTCTAGAAGTTTTTTTGGATTAGAGAAAAGTCTGTAGGCACGAATAAACCTCAGACAAATATTCTCTGGGGTCTGCAGCCAGAGAGTTCTGTTGCATCTAAGTGAAGCGCGTAAGTGCGAATAGGGCCCAAAAGAAAAAGTCCTGTCTGGTAAAACCAGACAGGACGAGTTACTCCAAGGATAAGGAGGAGGGGGAAATCCAAATACTTAACGCTTGGAGAACTGGAAGCTCTTACGGGCTTTCTTGCGACCGTATTTTTTACGCTCTTTACGGCGTGGGTCACGAGTAAGGAAGCCCTCTTTTTTCATGTCATGCTTGAGAAGCTCATTTCCTTTAACGAGCGCACGTGCAATCCCTAGGCGGGTTGCGATTACTTGTCCTTCTACGCCACCACCATTCACACGAACGATCAAGTCGTAGTCTTTCTCTTTTTCAAGATTAGATAGAGGGCCTAGAATTGTTTTTCTTTGCACTTGAAGTGGGAAGTAGCGTTCAAACTCTTTACCGTTAACATCTACTTTTCCTGTCCCTGGTCTTAGTCTTACACTTGAAACTGAACGCTTGCGACGCCCTGTTGCAACTACTTCTTCAATTTTATTTGTCATTTACACTTCTACTGCTATTGGTTTTTGTGAGGCGAGATCGTGCTCTTCACCTTTGAAAATTCTTAGTTTACGGAGCTGCTGCTTCCCCAGTCTGGACTTCGGCATCATGCCTTGAACAGCACGCATAATAATGTAATCTGGCTTACGCGCTTGCATTGTTCTGAAAGGAATCTCTCTCAATCCGCCGATGTGTCCCGTATAGTAACGGTAAATCTTTTGAGCCTCTTTGTTGCCTGAAACTACAATTTGATCAGCATTTACAACTACGACTCCGTCACCTGTGTCGACGTTTGGAGTGAAGTTGGTCTTGTGTTTTCCACGGAGGATCTTAGCAACCTCTGCAGCAAAGCGTCCTAAAGTTTTTCCTTTCGCATCTAGCAAGTACCACTCTTTTTTGAGATCTTCCTTGCGGGTCAGCGTCGTTGTCGTTTCTTTCTTACGTTTCATCGTTTTCCTCAGTAAAGGGAGTAATAATAGGAATTTTGCGTTTTTTTTCCTAGCGAAATTTTGCCTTCACGATATAAATCGCTCCCAGTACTGCTAACAGGCTAAAAACCGTAATCCAATGTAAAATTTTGAATGCTATTTGCCCCCCTTCTTTCTCTGCTCGTGTGACCTGAGCGAGCACTAGAAGGTCGCATATAATAAGGACAAAGGCAAAGGTAAGCTTTATATGGAGCCAAGGCGCTGTGAAGTTGACGTCAGGCTTCAAAAAAAGAAGCGCAAGACCACTCACAACAGCAACACACATCGCAGGAAGCTCAATCAAAAAATAAGCTTTACGATAGAGCTCTAATGAATCACGTCCAGCCCATGCCAGGAGTCTGGTGACAAGCAATAAAGAGCTGATCCAGAAGAAGACAGAGGCGATATGAAAAAACTTGAGAAGATCCATGAGTGTTCCAATTAATTGAGCGATCCATTAGTCTAGTCGATCTTATGACAAAAATGAAAACCTTTTTTGTACGTACGTACGGCTGCCAAATGAATGAGTTGGACAGCGAAGTGATGTCTGGTCTGCTCACCGAGCGCGGCCTTGTACAAACTGAAAATGAGGATGAAGCTGATCTGCTTCTCTTTAATACATGCTCGATTCGCGACTTAGCTGAGCGCAAGGTAATGGGGAAAATTGGCAAGCTGGGGGCGCGCAAACCTGGCCGCATTATTGGGGTGACCGGATGTATGGCGAATGCGAAAAAGGAGACGCTTTTTCGCAAGCTTCCTCACGTCGACTTTGTATTGGGCACCAATAACATTCACGACTTGAATACGGTGCTTGATGAGGTAATGGAGAGCCGAGGGCAACTTTTGCGCACAGATGACTCTTTCTCAAAAGAGCTCGACTACACTGTGGCAAAACGGCAAGACAAGTACAAGGCGTATGTCTCCATTATTCGGGGATGTGACAAGTACTGCACCTATTGCGTCGTCCCCTATACACGTGGCCCTGAGGTGTCGCGTGCTCCAGATGATATTGTGAATGAATGCCAAAAACTCATCGACCGTGGCTATAAAGAGATCACCCTTTTAGGGCAAAATGTCAACAGCTATGGCAAGGACAACCAAGAGATCCGTTTTCACGACCTACTCTACCGCCTCGACAAAATTGAAGGGTTGAGTCGTGTGCGTTTCTTAACTTCTCATCCAGTCGACATCACACGGGAGTTGATGGAGGCAATTCGTGATCTTCCGAGCCTTTGTGAACATGTTCACTTCCCACTTCAAGCTGGCTCAAGCCGTATTTTGCGCAAGATGCACCGCATCTATACGAAAGAGCAGTACTATGAGAAGGTGACCCTTCTAAAAGAGCTTGTTCCGAATGTGGCGCTTGGAACCGACATGATTGTGGGCTTCCCCACCGAGACGGAGGAGGAGTTTGAGGAGACAATGCAGGCGATGCGTGAGATTCGGTATGCTAACGCCTTCCTCTATACCTACAGCCCTCGCAATGGCACTCCTGCCAAAAGATGGGCTGACGATGTGCCTGAAGAGGTAAAAAATGAGCGGCATCAGCGCCTCCTCGCGCTGCATCAAGAGGTCTCCTCTGAGCTCATGCGCGAAATGCTTGGCTCCACTGTAGAAGTCCTTGTAGAGCGGCGCAATAAAGACCAAAAGCACCTTAAAGGGCTTACCCGCTGCTGGCGCAACGTCATTTTTGAAGGAGATGACTCACTAATTGGCACGCTTCAAAAAGTTTCTTTACACAGCCTCAGTCACAACACCTTTATTGGAAAATTAATTTTTTAATATTGAATGCTTTCAGCTTTTATGTTAAAAATATTGTAAACAAAACCAATCGGAGGATAAAAATGGCTGAAACAGCAGCAGGGGTATCAGTTTTAAGCAAAATAAATTTACACGTGGCTGGATGCTGCACTAGAAAAAAAGTAGCAATTGGAGCGGCTCTTGGTGCGATTGCATTGTTGGCGGTTTTGGGAGCGCTAACATTTAAGGGTGTAGGAGCGATGTCAAATGTGCCAGTTGAAGCTTCTTACGGTATGTGGGCTGGCGCCGGTGTTGTGGCTCTTGCTCTTGCTGGGTGCTGCTCAAAAGCGCGTAGAGTTTATACAAGCAATCTGTATTATTAATTCCGCTAGGCTTAACTCACGTTAACAGAGCTTTTGAAACTCTTTTTCTGTAAGGATGGGAACGGCGAGCTTCTTCGCCTTCTCATACTTCGAACCGGGGTCCTCTCCGAGAAGCAGGTAATCTGTTTTCTTGCTGATGGACCCCGAAACTTTTCCCCCTCTCTCCCGTATCAATGCTGACGCTGAGTCGCGGGTAAAGTGCTCAAGCGCGCCAGTCAATACAAAGGTCTTCCCATGAAAGGGGTGATCCTCGAAGCTTGTTACCTTTTTGATGCGAGGCTTCACACCTGCTTCAAGTAGGCGGTCAATCTCTTTTAGGTTCTCCTCAGCTGAAAAGAAAGTGATGACCGATTCCGCCACTTTTGGGCCTACACCTTCAAACTCCATCAACTCTTCTTCTGTTATCCCTTTGAGACGATCTAAATCACCCGCATTGTCTGCCAAGATCGCGGCTGTCTCTGCTCCAACAAAAGGGATACCAAGAGCCAAAATAAAACGATCCAGCGCTACATCTTTCGATGCTTCAATCGCCTCCATCAAATTTTGCACAGACTTCTCTTTGAAGTTAGGAAGTTCGAATAACTGCTCTTCTCTAAGGTCGTAGATGTCAGCAATACTCTCAACAAAGCCGTGCTCAACGAGCTGCAGCACAATCTTTTTGCCTAGGTTCTCAATGTCCATCCCAGTCTTACCTGCGAAGAAAATGATGCGTTGCAACTCTTGCGCGGGGCAGCCTGCTCGATTAGGGCAACGCACAGCTACTTCTTTTTCACTGCGCACAACAGGTGTGCCGCAGGCAGGGCATTTTGTGGGCATCTTCCAGGGGGTACTATTTTTATGCCGCTTCGCTTGAATCACCTCGACTACTTTGGGGATCACATCTCCCCCTTTTTCAATGAAGACATGGTCGCCGATGCGGATGTCTTTGCGCTTCACTTCATCCTCGTTGTGCAAGGTGGCGCGCGAGATGGTGCTTCCTGCTACAAAAACAGGCTCAAGCTCAGCCACTGGCGTGAGCACACCGGTGCGTCCCACTTGGACGGTGATTTCATGGATCACACTCTCCTCTTGCGTTGCAGCAAATTTGTAGGCGACTGCCCACCTATAGTTTTTGCCGGTAACACCCAATTTCTTTTGCGCTGCAAGGTCGTCTACTTTGATGACGATGCCATCTATCTCATAGGGCAAGCTTTTGCGTTTTTTTTCTACGTTGCCCGCGAACTTCATGATCTCGTCAAAAGAGTGGCACTTTGTGTGCTGCACGATAACGGGGAGACCGAGCTCCATCAAATAGTGAAGCGCCTCATATTGACTGCTCAAGGTGTGCGAACACTCAGCAATACCGTAGAGCGAAATCGCCAATCCCCTTTTTGCCACCTCTTTTGGGTTGAGGAGTTTGAGCGATCCGCTTGCTGCATTGCGCGGATTGGCAAACTGCTTTGTTGAGCGTTTGTTGAGCTCCTCAAACGCCTTCTTGGGCATGAAGACTTCACCACGTACCTCTAGCAGATCGGGATAATCGCCTTGCAGCTGAAGGGGGAGCGATTGAATCGTGCGCACATTTGAGGTGATCTCATCCCCTTCAGAGCCGTTCCCGCGCGTGACAGCGCGCACCAAAATCCCCTTCTCGTACCGCACAGAGCAGGCGATGCCGTCGAGCTTCAGCTCAGCCTCATAGAGCACACTCTTCTTGTGGAGAAGCTTCTCCATGCGTTTGAGAAAGTCGTGCACCTCCTCTTCAGAGTAGGAGTTGGCAAGGGAAAGCATCGGCACTTTGTGCTTCACGGTGGGAAATCCCCCCACCACGCTCTCCCCAACACGTTGCGTGGGTGAACCAGCAAAGATCCAATCAGGGTGTTCCCCCTCCACTTGCTCTAGCAAAGCCAGGAGGTGGTCAAACTCCCGATCAGAGATGGAGGGAGTGTTGTCGACGTAGTAACGGCGATTGTGCTCCCAAATCTCATCGCAGAGTTTGTGATAGTCGCTTTTGCTCTTTATCGAACGTTGGCTGCGCATCTAAATCCGTATGTGCCGTTAACAGTTCCAGGGTTATTGCGGTGACGATGCGAGCAGCGCATATCTTCTTTAAGACTCTTCCAGCAGCCACCCCTAAGCACGCGATAAACCCCTTGAAGCGGGCCCATTGGGTTGCTCGGCTCTTGTTCAGAGCTCTCATAATAGTTGTAGCCATACCAATCTTGACACCACTCATAGACATTGCCCGACATATCATAGATGCCGTACGCATTTGGTGCATAGCTGCGCACAGAGGTTGTATCTGAGCTGAAGAAATTGGCTTGGTTCTTCTCAATGTTTTCGCCTGTCGAGTAGGGCGCGCCTTCAAGACCCCCACGCGCAGCAATCTCCCACTCCGCCTCTGTAGGCAGCCGTTTTCCTGCCCACTTTGCGTAGGCAACAGCGCCATACCACGTCACACCCACAACAGGGTGTTTTCCGTAGCCCGACTCGATGAGCAGACGTCCTCCAGTGCGGTTGATGCGCGACTCTTTCAGACGGATGATATCATTGTAATTTTGATCTTTTTCTCCACCCATGTAGTCTAAGAAGCGCAAAAACTGCTCATTAGTGACGGGATGCACATCGATGGCAAAAGGATCAACGAAGATTTTGTGCTGCGGCGCCTCATCGCGGTTGCCTTCGTTTGAACCGCGCAAATATTCGCCAGCGGGAATCACGACCATTTCGGTTTGCAGAGGCTCGATGTTGGTGCTCTCTTTGTGTTCAGGATGGTACTCTGTCACAACAGGGTCTCGATTGAGCATTGAGCTGATCGCCTTTGAGTAGCTCTCATCTTTTGGAGGTGTAATGGGCACTGGAGTCGCCTCACTTAAATCCTTTTTCTGCACCATGACACTATTTTCAAGTGGAGGTGGAGAGGCAGGAGTCTCTGTACGCTCAATCACAGGCTGCAATGCAGCGACAGGCTGAAGCACTCTCTCTTCGGTGATCACAGGTTCATCGGGGATGAGGTGCTCCTTAATCGCTTGTATGCTCTGCGCCTCTTCTCTTTTCGCTTCAATAGATCGGGGAGCTGCAGCCTCCACCGAGATTGGCTTTGCCTCTTGAAGCTGAGGTTGAAAAGCTTCTGTTTTCGGTTCAGGAAAACGCCTTGGCTGAGCTTCGACTGAGATGGTGTGCATCTTCGTCTTCTCTAAAAGAGGAAGCAGCTGCTTTGGACGGTTATCGGGGTTGCGTTGTAAACATCCTTGAATCACCACATCCCAGTCGAAGCGGTATTGCGGCACAAGCGCTTTGATTGTTTCAAAGACACCCTCTGGAAATGTTCCTGTGATCAAGTAGTAAAGGAGTGTACCATAAGCGTAAGCATCGCATGCAGCAGTCATAGGCAAGAGCTTCTTTTGCTCAGGAGCCAAGAAGGCGTAGCTTTGCAAAAAGGCTTGGGTCAGTTTCGATAACTTCTCGCTCTCAACAGGTGTTGGCTTGTACCGCTCATCACCTGCAGAGGCAGTTGTAGGGAAGACGGAGAGGGCATCCGCTGTGGCCTGAAATGTCTTTGCCAAGATCCCTCCAGGATGGACAAGCTTGAGAAGGCCAAGATCAGAGATAAAGACATCGATGCCTGGGTTCCCTTTCCCAATCAATATGTTATTGAGTGTCAAAGCACCATGGAAAACATTCTTGCTGTGCACAAAATCCAGAACCTCGGCAATTTGTTTTGCCACGCTGAGAAGCTCATCTTCACGCAAACGCTCCTTTCTGCCAGACATATATTGTGCCAAGTTTGTGGTCTCTCCTATTGAATCTACAACACAGTCTGTAACAAGAAAATAGGTGCCTTCACAAAAGGAGACGTTATGAATGCGTACTAGGTGTGGATGCTCAAGAGCGGCAAAACGACTCACCTCTTGCTCAAAGTGCTGCATAAAATTGCGGTCTTGACATAGATCGTATGGCAATATCTTTAACACATACGGCTTTTTGATAAAGCGGTGCTCTGCAAGCAAAACAGCGCCAAGCGGCCCCTGCCCAATTTGCTTGAGGATTTTGTAATCCCCCATGAACTCTTTTTGCATTCTTATCTCCTCAGTATTTCTTCTGCGGCGGTGATTGAGCGGCTGTAACTATAGAGCTTTCTTGCCCTCTCGACAAGTGCGCTTCCCACATCATGCGCCCCTAAATCGACAGCTTCTTGCACATAGGGCAAAATAGAGCTCCGCTGAATCATCGCCTCGCTCTCACTTAGCTTTTTCAAATAGCAAAGCACATCTTCCCCCTTTTTTGCATCCTTTGCAATCGTAATCAAAATGGGATAGAGTGCTCCATCATTATAATTTAGCTCTAATGCGCGACGTAAATTCTTCTCAGCCTTTGCGATATACTCCTCACGCCTCTCTATATTCTTTTGCGATAAACGCAAATAGAGAATTCCTCGTGTTTTGTAATCAAGGAAAGTTCCCTTGAAATGAGGGTAGGCGGAGTAGAACATTTCGAAGAACTTCTGAAACTCACCTAAATTTGCATAGGCAGTAGCGACAAGAAAGTTAAGGCCAAGATCCTCCCCTTCAAGCTCCACAATCTCGTGTGGCTTCGCCCCTTTCAAGTAGAAGTTGAGCCCTTCATTATAGCGATTGAGATCAAGTGGTTCTTTTTTTTGCGTCGCATCGAGTGCCTGTAAGAAATAAAGAAAGGCGCGGTCTTGCTCTTGGTCTTTCAAAGATTTCTGCGCCATCTCGTAGAAGTGGTGCTCACTGCTTGCCAAAAGCGCACAACACAAAAATAAATTGATCATGTTGCCATTCGATCAAATAACTATTCTTAAGTCAAGATTGACGTTGTATATGGTATATGCTACTCTCCCCGCCATGAATGCACGCACCATAATCTACGTCATCCTCGTCGCCGTTGTCTTCTTGGGGATGAATCTATTTTTTAGTCATCAAAATGACAAGAAAAACCGCGAACTCCTACAACAGCGAGAGGAGAAAAAGAGGCAAGAAATCTTGGCTCACAAGGCTGAGTACGATCAACGTACCGCCAAGTTGAGCGAGCTTCCTGTTGTCACCTTTGATGACCACACAGGTATACGCGATGGAAAGAGCGTGATCACAGTGGCATGGACACAGCACCTCCCTGAGACCATCACGGTTGGCCATGAGACGCTCTATCTTAAGTCCAAGCAGTCTGTGGCAAAAGGGCCTGTCCTCTACGCCCCAAAAGATTTTGAAAATTTGCATGTCACCACCTTGCCAGAGAAAGGCACCTTTGACTTGCAGCTTGTCACCTTCGGCTCCTCCCCAGAAGTCTTCTTGGGAGAGTATCAAGATGGACTCGTTGACGTTTTGAGCGGCTTCCCTCAGAGCAATGCAATTGCACTGTTTAAGAGCAGTGAAGGGTATCTACCTGTCGGCTTCTATGAGGTACGTGGGAAGTCATTCGTCTCTTTACAGCACATTCCAGCCTTCTCTGGTCTTGTGCAGAAAGAGGAGCCAAAAGTTATTGCCGTTGCTGCTCATGCCGACCAAAAATTCTATGTATTGGAAAACGACTACCAGCAAGTGGTTTTCACCAATGTGGGTGGCGCGGTTTCAGAGGTAAATCTCCCTTTCCGCACAGATAAAAATCCTTACAGTGTGGTGAACCAAATCGATGCTGATCGAGAGATTGCGGAAGACTCTCCTGCAAATGACCACTTCCCTGCTCATCCTTACTATGTAGCCGGCTCAGCCGAAGAAAAGCCTGAGGGGCAAGTTGGAGGATACTACCCTCTCTTCCGCCGTTCAATTGCAGGGAAAGATATTGTTGCTCCTGAGTTCTACGGCTTGAATATAGTTTCTGACTACCCTGAGATGGCTGAACTCGTCTATAGTGTCAAGGAGTTTTCCCCTGAGAAGATTGTCTTTGAAGGTGCACAGCCCAACAGAAAAATCACAAAGACCTACACTCTAGAGGGTGGGCATAATGGGGCTCCCTATGTTTTGAATCTCGATTTGAAAGTGGAGGGTGATGGACGTGGTCTTTGGCTCACTTCAGGCGTAAATGACGTAGAGATCATGTCGAAGGCATCTAACCCTCGTGTACAATACCGCTTGATTCGCAAGGGTAAAGGTGAGATGGAAAAAGTCTCTCTGCCAAAACCAAAAGAGAGTGTCTCTGTTGGTTCTGTGCATCCAGATTGGATGGTGGTTTCGAACGGCTATTTAGGGATGATTATGGATCCCCTTAGCGAGATTGGAGCGGGCTTTAAGGTGCGCGGCATTCCCGGAAGCGAAGCACCTACTCGTCTGAGTTTGATCAATCCTCGCTATCAGCCCTACCCGAAAGAGAAGTATCCAGGTTATCAACTCCTTCTCCCTATCCCAGCAAAGGGAGGCAACTACAAGTTCCGCCTCTATGCAGGCCCTTTTGAAGAGTCTACTTTGAAAGCGGTAGACAAGTTTTATGCAGACCCAAGCACTGGGTATAATCCAAAGTACATTGATTGCCGCACCTTCTACGGCTGGTTCAGCTTCATTTCAAAGCCGTTTGCAAAGCTTCTCTTTGTGGTGATGGAATTCTTCCACATGATCACCCATTCTTGGGGCTTCTCGATCATTTTGTTGACTGTCTTCTTGCGTCTCTTGCTCTTCCCTCTCAATGCCTGGTCATTCAAGTCGATGCGCCGTATGCAGCTTCTTTCTCCACAAGTGAAGGCGATTCAAAGCAGGCATAAGAAAGACCCTAAGCGGGCACAAATTGAAATCATGACGCTCTATCGAGAGAAGAAGGTAAACCCCTTTATGGGCTGCTTCCCTATTTTGATTCAGCTCCCCTTCTTGATCGCAATGTTTGACTTGCTTAAGTCATCATTCCAGTTGCGCGGTGCCTCTTTCATTCCGGGGTGGATTGATAACCTGACTGCTCCTGATGTACTCTTCTCTTGGAAGACACCTATTTTCTTCATTGGAAACCAGTTCCACCTTCTACCTATCTTGCTTGGTGTGGTAATGTT
>JACKPM010000003.1 GCA_024233495.1 Chlamydiales bacterium | reverse complement strand
GATGAATGAAGGGTTTTTCGACTACACTCCCTCTCGGACTTTGGAAACACAGCCTTATGCAAGTCAACGAGCTCGGAGCATAATGTCTCGCTTGAAAAGATTCGTCAAATTGAGGAAATTTATAGTTTAAACGACTATACTATTCTTCAAAGAGCCTAGGATTATAAAAGGCGCACACTGATGTCGAACAGAATGCAGGATTGAGTTCATCCCAACCGAATCCCTGAACGGTAAGACGTTTAGAACAAAATGTTGCCCACGAATGTACAAGCGCCATTTGCCCATGCTCTACTGTACTCCTGTGATTTGGATCTACCCAATAGACATATTCCTTCCCTCCTTTTTTCATTGCTCCAATTACGACAATTGCATGGGAGCAAGTAGCGGAGGACGTGGGTGTCCCTTTTTTCCATCCACAAACTTGTGTCTCACCAATTTTCAACGAGGGAAATTCTTCTGGCTGTACACCATTGTAAAACACGTGACCAAACTTGCCAAAGGTAACAATAGGGCCATGCCTTTTGAGGCAACGCATTAATTGATCGAAAGTGAGCATGTCTGAAACATTGATTTCTTCTAGTCCATAACCCTTCGTCACCTCAGCCAGAGCTGCATGTTCAAGAACCCTTGGCACACCAATCTCTTTTGTTGCTATCTCTTTCTCCCATGTAGTCTTAAGCTGTGCAGATAAATCAGTCATAGATACACCAGTAAATGCAAAACGCCTTTGACTATCAGATTCGAAGAATTCCCTCGCGGCTTTGTCAGGATTTTTTCTGCACGCCTTAAAAAAATTGCGATTCGCCATTTCCATTGCCTTGTACCAATCAGAATCAGAAGAATCTGGGGTGATAGGTGCAACTGTACGTTCCTTCCGCCAAGCCGAACATCTTTTGCCATGCTCAGAACGAATCTGCTGCTCCTTCAAGATGCGTCGGACTGCATAGTAGATACAGGTATTTCCCTTTTGCGGGCCTTGGTCTCTAGGACTGCCATTCTTGTCTATTTTTCCATTAGGCATCTTCCAAAAGATGCAATTTCTATCATTAACTTCTGCGGTTGGATGTGACATAAAAACTCCATATTAACAATTGTTTATTTACTATATTATAACATTCAATTATTAATATTATATAAATATAGGCGGTCGTACATATGTTTCAAAAGTTGGAGAGTAGGATGAGTTTTGTCCCTCCAGCTAGGGCACCGGCTCCGCTAGCTTTCAGGATAAGGCAGCCCAAGCATAGCTTGGGCCGCCTATGACGTAAGCTCTTGACTAACTCTGCCAGTCAAATGATTTTAAAAATTTATTATATCCCATTCCAGGAAATAACGAAAATCCTTGGATATATAAACCTCAAGGAGTCTCAAGATGCGTAAACACAACTGGAAAGAATATATAGCTAGGTCTGTATAAAATAATTATGTTTTAAATCGAGCACAAATGGGCACAAGCTAAGTCAATCAGAAAAAATATCGATGCGATATTGACACTCTGTTTTTGCATATAACTAATTTATACAGACTCGGCTATATATGTGCAGTATGGCGCAGACAAGGAGGGCCAAAGCTCGACATTGACCATTGAGCGCAATGAGAGCGAGGATGATCTTTAGCGGAATCAGACGGCTTGAGTCTGTGAAATCTTCAACTGAATTGACTCTATCTAAATCTGCTCCAAAATAGCGTCGACGTTGAAACCAAATTGATCTTTGAGAATGCTCGCTGGAGCAGAGAGACCAAAGCTCTCCATACAAATCGTGACGCCGTCGAGCCCTACATATTTGTGCCACCCTTGCTCAATACCCGCTTCGATACTGACGCGTTTACCCAAGTCGCCGCCAACAACAGAGTCACGGTACTCAGGATCTTGCGCCTCAAAAATTTCCCAGCAAGGCATTGAGACAACCCGAACATCTTTTTCTCGCTTCTCTAGCTGCTCAGCAACACTGAGTGCAAGTGTAAGCTCAGAGCCTGTTGCAAAGAGCGTGTAGTCAGGCTTACTCTTCTCTTTTTTCACAATGTATCCGCCTCGCCCCATACCGTGCGCATACGCAACTTTTGTGCAAGGAAGCTCTGCTATGCCTTGACGAGACAAGATGATCGCGGTCGGTCCTTCATAGCTTAATGCAGCAAGCCACGCCATCTTCACCTCATTGCCATCTGCTGGACGGATCACATGAAGGTTCGGGATTGCGCGCAAAGCAGCATAGTGCTCAACGGGCTGGTGTGTTGGCCCATCCTCCCCAAGGAAAATGGAATCGTGAGTGAATTGATAGATCACCCGAATCTTTGAAAGCGCAGCGAGGCGAATCGCATTGCGCATATAGTCTGAAAATGTGAGAAAAGTGCCCACAAACGGGGTGATCATCTGCGAAAGAGTCAAGCCATTTGCAATCGTGCCCATCCCAAATTCACGCACACCAAACTTGATATTTCGTCCTCCAAAGTTCTTTGCGCTGATAATCGGAAAATCCGTCATTAATGTCTTGTCTGAGGTGGAGAGGTCGGCTGAACCGCCATAGAGCTGAGGAAGTTGAGGTGCAAGATGATTGATCACAGCGAAAGAGGCCTCTCTCCCTGCAAGCGAATTCTTCAGCTCCAAATCCCACAACTCTTTTTCAAGGTGGTCAGGAAGGCGATGCTCTACCATCTTCTGGAACTCTTCGTGCAGCTCAGGATTTGCTTTTGACCAGAGGCGGAAGGCGTCTTCCCACTCCTCTTCCCGCTTCTTGTCCTCGTGCAGCTTCTCTTCGAAAAAACTTTCGACAGCTTTGGGAACATAAAACTCCTCTTCTGGCCAGTCGAGATTCTTCTTGGTTGCTAAAACCTCTTCTGCCCCAAGGGGAGAGCCGTGACACTTTGAAGTACCCGCCTTGTTTGGCGACCCTTTTCCAATCACAGTGCGCGCTATAATCAACACTGGCTTCGCCTGATGCTGACGCGCCTCACAAATTGTGTCATGCAGCTCATCGAAATTCGCTCCATCGACTTGATAGACATCCCACCCATATCCTTGAAAACGGGCCGCAGTATCCTCAGAACAACACTCAGGAAGCGGGCCATCCAAACAGATGTTATTGGCGTCATAGATGAAAATTAAATTGTTGAGCTTAAGATGGCCAGCAAGCGCCCCCACCTCGTGACTGATCCCCTCCATCATATCACCGTCACTACAGAGGCAAAATACTTTGTTATCGAAAATTTGGTGGTCATCTGTATTGAATTTCTCAGCCAAAATTTTGCCAGCAAGTGCCATTCCCACAGCATTCCCTGTTCCTTGACCAAGCGGTCCTGTTGTTGCCTCAACGCCTTCTGTTTCATGGCACTCAGGGTGGCCAGGTGTTTTGCTGTGGAGTTGGCGGAACTCCTTGAGATCTTCGATTGAAAGGTTGAAGCCCGAGAGGTGGAGGCAAGAGTAGAGCCACATTGAGCCGTGTCCTGCTGAGAGGATGAGGCGATCGCGGTTGAGAAACTTTGGATTTTTTGGGTTGTGCTTCAGCGCCATTCCATAGAGATAGGCTCCAATCTCTGCGCAGCCGAGCGGAAGGCCTGGGTGACCGGAATTTGCCTTTTGCACAGCATCTATGCTTAAACCTCGAATTGTGTTTGCCACTTTGCTCAAGATTTTCCTCTGCTCTTCGTCGAGTCTTTTCTCCATTGCCTTTCCCTACTCTTTGCGAAAAAAAGATCCATTTTACATGGGAGAAAAATAAAGTCCAAGCTATAGTGGCAGGGCATGAAAAGTCAGAAGATCCGCAGAGCCTTCCAAAAATTCTTTGAGAGCAAAGGGCACACAAAGATTCCCTCTTCCCCTGTCGTGCCGGTTGACGACCCAACCTTGCTCTTCACCAATGCTGGGATGAACCAGTTTAAAGACGTCTTCCTAGGCCAAAGCGTACGCGACTATACGCGAGCTGTGAGCAGCCAAAAGTGCGTGCGTGTGGGTGGGAAGCACAACGATTTGGAAAATGTGGGGCACACGAGCCGTCACCTCACCTTCTTCGAGATGCTCGGCAACTTCTCTTTTGGTGACTATTTCAAGAAGGAAGCGATCGCCTACGCGTGGGAAGTGAGCACTGAGATTTTCAAGTTTGATCCGGAATTTCTTTGGATCACTGTCTTTCATGAGGACGATGAATCTTTCGAGCTATGGCAAAAATTTGTTTCGCCTGACCGCATCATCCGTAAGGGAGAGAAGGACAACTTCTGGAGCATGGGGGAAGTGGGGCCGTGTGGGCCATGCAGCGAGCTCTTTTACGATCGAGGTGAGGCGTTTGGCCCTGCTAGATCCCCCGCTGAGGATGTGAAGGAGGAGCGATACATCGAGTTTTGGAACCTCGTCTTCATGCAGTTCAACCGCGACCAGGCGGGTGAGCTCCACGCTCTGCCAAAAACAGGAGTCGATACAGGAGCGGGGCTAGAACGCATCATTTCCCTCCAACTAGGTGAGAGCTCTCTTTTTGGAAGCGACATTTTGCGCATGCTCATCACAGAGGTGGAAAAGCTTTCGGGGAAAAAGTATCGGGGAGATGCGCCCTTCCATGTGATCGCAGACCATATCCGAACACTCTCTTTTGCAATTGCCGACGGTGTGCAACCGAGCAATGTGGAGCGGGGCTACGTCTTACGTAAAGTGCTGAGGCGCGCTGTTCGGTATGGACGGCAGCTCGGCATGGAGCGTCCTTTCTTAGCGGCCCTTCTTCCTACGCTTGTTTCAATGATGGGCGATGACTTCCCTGAGCTCAAAAGCGCGCAGGAGCGCATTGAAGAGATTGTGACGCTTGAGGAGGAGAACTTTTTGCGCACGCTGAAGCGGGGTGGAAACATTCTCAACCAGGTGATCGCTAACGCAAAGAGTAGCAAAGTGATTTCAGGCGATGACGCCTTCAAACTGAAAGATACGTATGGTTTGCCTCTTGAGGAGATTATGCTACTCGCAAAAGATGCGGAGCTTGGCGTTGACATCAACCGCTTTGAGGAGCTGGAATACGAAGCGAAGGCGCGCTCAAAAGCGTCGCGCAAAGTGACCGAGCAAATCGCTGCGGAGTCGACGTTTGAAAAGTTTGCCGCATCTGATTTTGTGGGCTATAAGTCAGCTACAGCAGAGTGTGTCGTGGTAGGTGTTGTGCGCGAGGGCGAAGTGGTCGACGCCCTGCATGAGGGGGAAGGGGGGCTCGTCATTTTGGACCGAACGCCTTTCTATGCTGAGAAGGGTGGACAAGTGGGCGACCAAGGAACACTTTTTTCGGGCGAGGTTGAGTTCAAGGTGATCGACACACAAAGCCCCTACACCGATGTCATTGCACATGAAGGAATCTTACGCAAAGGCACGCTCAAGGTGGGCGACCGCATAACAGCCACGATCAATGAAGAGCGGCGGATCAAAATTGCAAACAACCACACGGCAACACACCTCTTGCATTGGGCGCTGCAAACAGTTTTGGGTGAACATGTGCGGCAAGGAGGCTCAATTGTGGAGGCCACCAAATTGCGTTTTGACTTTTCTCACCACAAAGCGCTTACTCCAGAGGAAGTGCGCTCAATTGAGGAGCTAGTAAATGAGAAGATTCGCGAGAACAAAAAAATTGAAACATATGAGCTGAGCTACGCCGAGGCACAAAAGAAGCAGGAGATCAAGCAGTTCTTTGGTGAGAAGTATGGGAAGGTTGTACGTGTTGTGGACATCGACTGCTCAAAAGAGTTGTGCGGCGGTACACATGCGCAAAATGCTGGGCAAATCGGCTACTTCCGCATCACGAAAGAGGGCAGCATTGCTTCGGGCATTCGCCGCATTGAGGCGGTCACAGGAAAAGAGGCCGAGGCGTTTGTATACGAACACGAGCAGCTTGTTAGTCAGATTTGCGACCAGCTAAAAGTGCAGCCACACCAACTTCTAGAGCGTCTGGTCAAACTTGACGAGGAGCGCGTGCACCTTACAACTGAGCTGAAAGGGTTAAAAAAGCTTGCGCTACAAGGTGAGGTAGAGAGCTTGCTCAAGCAAGTG
This sequence comes from Chlamydiales bacterium, assembly GCA_024233495.1. Lineage (GTDB taxonomy): Bacteria > Chlamydiota > Chlamydiia > Chlamydiales > JAAKFR01 > JACKPM01. Next base: position 296,963 of record JACKPM010000003.1, on the reverse strand, counting down.
AAGAAAGAGCGCATCCCCTATCTCGTGAAAGCACTCAACTTACCTCCCAAAGAGCTGAAAGAACTAGCAGATGCGTTGATGGAAAAAGAGCCATCCCTTGCACTTCTACTCATTGGAACAGAGGAAAACAAGTGCATGTTGCTTGCACGCGTCTCTGCTGACCTCATTGGCAAGAAGATTCATGCGGGAGACCTCATCAAAGAAGTGGCGCCCATCGTGGAGGGGAAAGGGGGAGGAAAAGCGGATGCCGCGCAAGGTGGTGGCACTGCTCTCGATAAAATCCCTGAAGCGATCACGAAGGCAGAAAAATGGATCCTCTCGAAGAGCGTTTAATTCCTGAAACACTTCTTATCGAAGAGCTTTGGGAAACACCCAAAGCTCTTCTTTTGTCCAAGTTGTTAGAGAAGACAAAGAAGCATGTGGTGGTGCTCACAAGCGATCCCCGCCTCTTTGACAACTTCCCCTTTTTTGGTCACACCCCAATTGAATTCCCCGCTTGGGAAACACTGCCGCACGAGGAGATTCCTCCCAGCCCCGATATTGTGGGGGAGCGGTATAAAGTGTTGCAGGAGATCAAGGCGTCGAATAATCCGCGCATCATCTGCACAAATCTGCAAGCGGTGTTGCAAAAGCTCCTCACACCCAAGCGCCTCTCTGCGCTACACCTGCCGTTAGCACTGGGGCAAGAGGTGCCGTTTGACACACTCCCTGAACACCTCGCCTTGATGGGGTACCATAAAAAAAGCGTTGCTGCAGATAAGGGAGAGTTTGCTGTACGCGGGGGTATTGTCGATGTCTTCCCTGTCAACTCCCCCGACCCGTTCCGCATCGAATTTCTTGATGACGAAATCATCTCGCTGCGCAAGTACGACCCTGTTGGGCAAACGTCTGTAGGGCGCGTCAATGCGATCACCATCACACCAGGTGAAGAGCTGGAGCTTCTAGGAGAAGAGGAAGAACTTGCGACTCTTTTCGATTACCTCTCTTCCTATATTGTCGTCTTCGATGATGTAGCTGAAATCGAAGACAAATATGCGACGCTCAAAGGGATGATGAGTCAAAAACTGCGCACCTTTTGCACCTTTGACGAGCTTTGGGAACAGATTGAGGGGGCACAAAAGTGGTACCTTACTAAGGAGCCGATCCAAGATCTCTGTGATGTCAAGATTTTGGGCAAAGAGGAGCTCGAGTTCGACGCTTTTGGGAAAAAGTTACGTGCGAAGAGATGGTTTGCTCCCTTCCGCCCTCTCCTTGAAAGTTTTCATTCAGAAGAGATCCCCTTCTTTGATGTGTACAACGAGACAAAGCCTCCTGCTCTTTTTGTATGCCAAAATGAGTCTGAAGAGAGGGTAGTGAAAGAGCATGTGCCTGATGCACAAATTCAACGAGGGTATCTCTCTTCTGGCTTCTATATTGAAGAGCCTGCTTTTGCGCTCATTCCGATGACCGAGCTGACAGGGCGTTACCGCGTACGGCGGCAAAAGCAGAGAAGTCACTACCACACGCTGCCGCACGAGATGAGTTCTTTGACACCTGGGGAAACCGTTGTGCACATGAACAACGGCATTGGGCGCTTTCTCGGCATTGAAAAGCGTCCTAACCACCTTGGCGTCGACACTGAATTCATGCTGCTCGAATATGCAGAGGGCTCAAAACTCTTTATCCCGATGGAGCAGGCCAATATGGTCTCAAAATACATTGGGGTAGGTGAAGAGAAACCACAACTTAACCAAATTGGCAGCTCAAAGTGGAAAAATGCACGTGCCAAAACAGAGCAGGCGATTGTAGGCTATGCGCAAGACCTGCTAGAGCTGCAAGCACAACGCTCGATCAAAGAGGGATTCAATTACGGTCCTCCGAGCGACCTTGTGCACCAATTCGGCGCGGAATTCCCCTACGAAGAGACACCCGACCAACTCTCTGCGATTCAAAACGTCGAAAACGACATGCACTCCACCAAAACGATGGAGCGCCTTGTGTGTGGCGATGTAGGGTATGGAAAGACAGAGGTAGCAATGCGTGCTGCCTTCAAAGCTGTTGTCGATGGAGGTAAGCAGGTCGCTATCCTTGTGCCCACTACCGTGCTCGCCATGCAACACTTTGAAACCTTCCGTGACCGCATGGCAAACTTTCCCATCCGTGTTGGCGTGCTCTCCCGTTTTAACAAGCCGAAAGAGCAAAAGGAGACGCTTGAAAAAACTGCTTCGGGTGAACTCGACATTTTGGTCGGCACACACCGCATTGTGAGCAAAGACGTCACCTTCAAAAACCTAGGCCTAGTGATCATCGACGAGGAGCAGCGCTTTGGTGTGCGCGCCAAAGAGCACCTTAAAACGATTCGGCAAGATGTAGACTGCCTCACCCTCTCTGCAACTCCGATTCCCCGCACGCTCTACATGTCTCTTGTAGGCGCACGTGACCTCTCTGTGATCAACACGCCGCCTGAAGATCGCCTCCCTATTCAATCGGTGATCGCGCAATCCACAGACGAAGTGCTTAAAAATTCGATCTTGCGAGAACTCTCCCGCAATGGACAAGTCTACGTTGTGCACAACCGCGTTGAATCGATCTACTCATTTGCTGACCGTATCAAAAAGCTCGTCCCTCACTCCAACATCGTGGTGGGGCATGGACAGATGGCAGCGAAAGAACTCGATGAAATCTTCCACGCCTTCAAATCAGGAAGAGCTAACATCCTCGTCGCTACCTCCATCATTGAAAACGGCATCGACATTCCCAACGCCAATACCATCTTGATCGACCAAGCTGACCACTTTGGACTCGCTGCGCTCTATCAAATGCGTGGCCGGGTGGGGCGGTGGAACAAAAAGGCGTACTGCTACTTCCTCGTGCGCAACCCACGCGACCTCAATCCCATCGCACGAAAGCGACTTGCAGCATTGACGCAAGCGAGTGGACACGGCGGTGGCATGAAGATCGCGATGCAAGATCTCGAAATTCGAGGCGCTGGCAACATCTTGGGCACACAACAATCGGGACATGTGCAGACGATTGGCTTTCACTTCTATTGTAAACTGCTCAAGCGCGCTGTGCAGCGCCTTCAAGCCAAGAAGGAACCCTTCCTCACGCACGAAACGAAAATCGAATTCCCCTTCGATGCACGCATCCCTGAAACCTATATCGACGATGTCCATTTGCGTATGGACATCTATCAACGCCTCGGCGATGCAGAAACAGATGCCGATGTCGACACCCTCATGGAAGAGCTTATAGACCGCTTTGGCCCCCTTCCCACTCCAGCCATCTTGCTGCAAGCGCTCACCAAAATCCGCATTTTTGCCCAAGTTAACGCCTTCTCTTTGCTCAAGCTCACCAAAATGGTGCTCGTAGCTGAGCAAGTGCACGGCCCTAAAAACAAGATTTCCAAAAAAATACTTGTTAAAATCCCCCAAAAGCCAGAAGACATCGCTCCCACAATTATTGATTCCTTAAAAAATAATTTTCCAATGAATGACTAACCATGTTATAATATGTGTGTTATGGAGTGTATTCAAAGACTAATTCCACTCGAGCGTCAGCAAGATAAGGTGAATGTCGTCAGCACGTTGGCTCTCATTGCGGGAGTTGCGACTGCCATTTGCTGCCAGATTTTGGCTAAGGCAACAGGCGCTCCCACCATCGCCTTTTTGGTGCCAGGTGCCGCTTTGGCTGTGGGAGGGATTGTAATGCTCATCCTTAACAACTGTTGTGAGCGAAAGGTAGCAGAGGAAGCAAATAGGAGGATAAAGACTCCACCACCACCTTCTACTTTAGGTGGAACAAAGACTCCACCACCTCCTCCTACTTTAGGTGGAACAAAGACTCCACCACCTCCTCCTACTTTAGGTGGAACGAAGACTCCACCACCTCCTCAAGGCGAAGAACCCGCTTCGGCAACTACGTCCTCTTCGCCCCAAACCCCTCCTGCAGCCAATCGAGCCGACACCCCTGACTCAAGTGATGAAGAGGATGGTGATGAGCTACCACCACCTCCTTCTCCGGGCAGCACATCCTTAGATTTTGATGAAGAGTTAGCTCAAGCACTTGCAATGAGTGAACAAGAGGGTAGCCATCCTCCGCAGGATTTTAAAGAGTATCGTGTTGAGCGCGGATATAATGGTAAGCATCCTGAAGACCCCGTGCGCTTTCCCTGTGATGTTAGAAGTGTGCTAGATGAAAAAGCTGAAGAGGAGCAAATCACCTATCTAGATCGAAAGTACTACTACCAAGCAACGCAAGCAGTCGGCGACTGCTTCTTCCTTGCCCTTGTATCGGGACTTCTTCACAGGGCACTCGCTGAGGGAGAAGCAGGCATTCCCACCCTCATTTCCACAATGGAACGGCTACAAACAGAGGCTATGGTGAGCTTGCCGCCTCTTATTGAAGCACTCCAAAGAGAGTTAGATGAGAATCTAGAAGGGCTTCTGCCCTTACTTGATGATGTGGATAACAATGGCGCGGAGATTGAAAAACGAGCGCGCATCATTCAAGATCTCCAGTGCTTCTGCGTCGATGGAGATACTCCTTTAAAGAGACGGCTACAAGAGCTCGCAGTAGGCGAAACGATCTTTGCAATAAGGGCGGAGATTCAACAAGCGGATGGTGCAGATATGCTAAGGCTACTTGATGAACTGCAAAGGCTGGAAACATCTGCTCAATGCACAAATGAGTGGGTAAACAGACTTGCCCAAAGTCGCCTTGCTTCAAATATTGAAGAGATAGTAGCCCTTCGACACTTGAACCGCTTAGAAAGAATTCGAGCCACACTGAGTGAGTTACAGGGAAGCCCCACAGTGGTGAGTTTGGCAAAGATTCTACTCGACCACGACCTCATGGATGATTTTGTTCTCTTTTTCCGCGGCGTGGCTGCTGCACAAACAGAAAACATCAAAAATCTTAGCCCCCGTTATTGGGCTGATGAGGCTGTTGTCACCTATTTTGGAGGGATTTTCCAGTATGGGTGCTGCATCACCCAAGAGCACCCCGAAGGTTGGACCATGTTGCGTGAGCAAAACGGTTTTACTCATGGTCATGAAGGGGCATTTGCGATCATCTCTCGCAATAACAACCACTACGACGCCCTCCTTAAAAGAGAACTCCTTGCACATATAGGTGTGCCTGATGCATCCTCTGGTGATGCTACTGATCGAGTCACTGTCCTGTAACAATCAAGAGCGCCCCCCTGTTTGGCTCATGCGACAAGCAGGTCGCTACCTACCTCAATACCAAAAGGTCCGAAAAGATCACTCTCTTTTGGAGATGTTTCACAATTCCGATGTGATCACAGAGGTGACGCTGCAGCCCGTCGATATTTTGGGTGTTGACGCAGCTATTCTCTTCTCTGATATTTTAACCGTACTTGATGGACTTGGTGTGGAATACGATTTTCAGCCAGGGCCAAAAGTGAACTTCCAAGGGTTTGCGCCAAAAGAAAACGCCTATGCACACATTGAGAAGGCGATCACGCAGTTGAAGCGGGAGCTAAAAGTGCCGCTCATTGGATTTGCCGGTGGCCCCATCACCGTGATGAAGTATCTCCTCGAAGAGGAGAAAAAGATGATGATCTGCGATGAGGCGCAGTTTGAGGCACTTTTCAATACAGTGCTAGAAGAGACGATTGCCTATTTGAAGGTGCAAGAAAATGCGGGTGTTGATGTGATTCAGGTGTTCGACACGTGGGCGTCCACCCTTCCTCCTTACTACTTCCACAAATACGTTGTGCGCCCTTTAAAGCGGATTGTGCAAGAGATGCGCGTTCCCGTTATCCTCTTTTGCAAAGGCAATCCGTTGCCTCTTGTGGAGTGTGCGCCTGCTTGCATCAGCGTTGATTGGAGTCAAGATCTCGCCCAGCTAAGAAAACAGATTCCCCACACGATTGCATTGCAAGGCAATCTCGATCCGATGATTCTCTATGGCTCAAAAGAGACGATTCGCTACCACGCTGAAACACTTTTGGATCAGATGGCTGGCGATCCTGGCTATATCTTCAACCTAGGGCACGGCATGTTGCCCGATATCCCGGTAGAAAATGTCCGTACCCTTATCGAAATTGTGCAAGCCCGCCCCGCGCTACACGAGCTATCCCACAGCTCCTGAGTGGGGCGACCTAGATGAAGCGACCTACCTCGAGCACTTAAGCAACGCTGAGGCTCCCCTTTCGCTCTACTTTCACATCCCCTTTTGCAAGACGATGTGCCTCTATTGCGGCTGCTCTGTTGTGCTCAACAGACGCCCTGAAAATGAGGAGCGCTATGTAGACTACTTGATACGGGAGATCGACCTGGCGGCTGCCCACCTCCAAGATCGGCGAGTCGAGCAGATTCACTTTGGAGGAGGGACGCCCACCAAACTTTCGATGCCTCTTTTTCAAAAGCTCTACGACAAAATCGCCTCTACTTTTGACATTTCGGGAGAGGTTGCCATCGAAATCGATCCCCGCACTGTGGTGGAGGATCGTGGCCGCAAACTCCGCTTCCTCAAAGAGCTCGGCTTCAACCGCGTGAGCTTTGGTGTGCAAGACACCAACTGGGAGGTGCAAAAAGCAGTCAAACGGAATCAGAGTTTGGAGATGACGCAAAAAACCTACGCGTGGGCGCGGGAGCTCGGATTTGAGGGCGTCAATATCGACCTCATCTATGGCCTCCCCTTTCAGACAGCTGAGACATTTCGACAAACAGTAGAGCACATTTTGGAGATGCGCCCCGACCGCATCTCCCTTTTCTCCTATGCAAAAGTGCCTTGGCTCAAAAAACACCAAAAGGCAATCAAAGAGGAGACGCTACCCTCAACTGAAGAGAAGTTTCAAATCTACCAAGAAGCAAGAGCAGCATTTGTCAACGGCGGTTACGTTGCGATTGGAATGGATCACTTCGCCCTTGAAGAGGATGAGATTGCCGCTTGCTATCGTGAGAAGAGGCTGTGCCGCAACTTTCAAGGCTACTCAGCAAAACTCGCGCACGACCAACTCGGCTTTGGCGTAACCGCAATCGGCTTTGTGCAAAATTGCTACGCCCAAAACCTCAAAACGCTCCCCGACTACTATAAAGCGATCGATGAAGGAAAGCTCCCAGTGCACCGCGGCAAAGTGCTCTCACAAGACGACATCATGCGCAAATGGCTCATCCATACCATAATGTGCGACTTCACTCTCAGCAAGCGAGAGTTTGAACAGAAGTTTAATCGCCCCTTCGACTTCCCTCTGGATGATTTAGAGGGACTGATTGAAGAGAGTGAAGAGCGCATCGATGTTACGCCGATGGGAGAGCTTTTGATTCGCATCATTGCGATGCGCTTTGATGCCTACATCAGAGAAACCCCCGAACCCAAGTTTTCGCAGTCGATATGAAGATTCTGATCGTTGGCGCTGGAATCAGCGGCCTTGCTGCTGCCCACTATTTAAGAGAGCACGAAGTCACAATTGTGGAGAAGAGCGACCGACCAGGTGGGTGGATCAAAACGGTGCACCAAGATGGCTTTCTCTTTGAGCTTGGTCCACGCGGTTTTCGCCCTATGCCCAACACACTAGAGCTCTCAGAGGGACTCGACTTGATTCAATCCCCTCTTAAAAAACGCTACCTCCTACAAAATAACAAGCTCAAACCATTTTCCCCCCTTCTGTTGCTCCGTCACGGCCTGCTCAACGACCTCTTCACCAAGCCGTGCCCTGATGAAGATGAGAGCATCGCCGATTTCTTTGCGCGACACTTCTCCAAAAGCTTTGTAGAAAACATTGTTGATCCTGCTGTGAAAGGGATCTTCGGAGGTGACCCGAAAGAGCTCTCCATGCGCAGTTGCTTCCCCACCGTATGGAAACGGGATCAAGAGAAAGGAACGCTCCTCCACTTCCCAAAAGGAAAGCCCACCCTTCACTCGTTCAAGCAAGGGATGGAAGAACTCCCTAAAAAACTTGCTCAAGGGAAGAATATTCAGTACAACACCGAATTTCGTGGAGAGTTTGATGCAGATGTCACGATCATCACCACACCCTACGGCATGACCACACCCCGCCTTTCTCTTACAACAGTGAGCATGGGGTGGCACAAAGCAGAGCTGCCCAAACCAGGCTTTGGCTTTCTCGTACCATCAAAAGAGAAAAAGCCTTTTTTGGGCATGACATGGGATTCTGAGGTGTTTCCGCAACAGCGGGGCAAAACGCGCATCTGCATCATGATGCTTGAGCCGAATGAGAGAGTGGCACTCGAGGCTGCAAAAGAGTATCTCGGGTTGCCCACACCCGACTCACTTATTATGCACACAGCTGAAAATGCGATTCCGCAGTACCGCCTCAACCATCATAAGGAACTAGCAGCAGTGCGCGCCAAACTTCCCCCAAATGTCTACTTGATTGGAAGCGGAACAGATGGCGTTGCCATCAATGACTGCATCACTACTGCCAAAAATCTATCCTTTAAACTTCTTTCATAAATTTTCCATCCTAAGTAGACTCTTCGTCAAAAGGAGCTCATTATGAAAATATTACTTTCGTCGCTACTCACAGTTCTCTCTCTTCAGCTTTCCGCTTCGAACTGGTCTCTTACCGACAAAGATAAGGGCTGGAATCAACGCGATTTGGTCCAGCTATACTTCCATAACTCTGAACTACAAACACAATGGGCCTGGGAGGCACTCTCCCACTATAAAATACAAGGGAATGAGCAGATTCTTGACTTTGGCTCAGGTGATGGAAAGATATCTTCTCTTATGTCTTATATGGTGTCAGAAGGAAGTGTGACAGGCATTGACCTCTCTAAAGAAATGACTCTCTTCGCAAGCAAAATGTTTCCTCACAAAAACCTCTCTTTCCTCCAATCTTCAGATGTAGATTTTTCCTCTTTCGAATTGGGCAAGAAATTTGATCTAGTTACCTCTTTTTGTGTCTTTCATCTTACTCCGAATCCAATGACAATCTTCTCGCATTTGAGAGAGATCATTAGTAATGAGGGCGTCTTTTTAGGGGCCGTACCTGCAGGAGGAAATCCTACCCTATTCAAAGTCGTCTCTTCTGAGATGGCAAAATACGGACTAAACTTCCCAAAACCATCTGCGGGAACCATTTCAGTAAGAACTGCTGAGGGACTCAAAGCCTTTCTTGAGGCTTCGGGATTTGAGATTGAACACCTAGAACTTGTAAAATCTAGATTTCCATTTAGCAGTAAGGAAGAGCTTGTTGACTGGTTTGAAGGAACTTCAGCTGCAAACTGGAATATCCCCAATGACATTCGACATGCATTTTTTACAGCTGTGACCGATCAATACTTTGAGGAGTGTCCTTGGGAAATAGATGAGGATGGTTTTTGCTATTTTTATCTAAACCGACTTGATTTTGTAGCTCGTCCAACGAAAGATTGACCGCAAGCGAGGTTTTCTGTACTGTTAATTGATGATGAAGGTTTTAGCCTGGTTAGCTTTATTATTGGTTGCGTGGCATCCGCCCGCTAGAGAAGACCAACTTTCTCACCTTCAATCTTTTGACATGGTCATTATTGGAGGTGGGGCAACTGGAGCCGGCATCGCACTTGATGCTGCCTCCCGTGGCCGCTCTGTTTTGTTGGTCGATCGGGGCGACTTTTCCTCACAAACATCTTCGAAAAGTACAAAGCTTGTGCATGGCGGTGTACGTTACCTTGAAAAAGCAGTCAAAAACCTTGATAAAAAGCAGTATGCCCTTGTAAAAGAAGCTCTTAAAGAGCGGGGCACGCTTTTTGATATTGCACCATTTGCTGTGCGTCCGTTGGCAATTGTGACACCGATCTACAAGTGGCGCGAGGTGCCTTACTACTGGGCAGGACTCAAGTTCTATGACTATGTTGCAAAAGAGGCTAGCATTGAGAAGAGCCGTTTTCTCTCCCCAAAGCAGGTAAAAGAGCGCATTCCTTCTATAAGACAGAAGGGATTGAAGGGAGGTGTGGTCTACTATGATGGGCAGTTTAATGACACCCGACTCAACATTACGATTATATTGAGCGCAGTTCAGCGAGGAGCAGTTGCACTCAACTATGTAGAAGCAGTCGACTTAGTAAAAGTTGATGGCAAAGTGTGCGGTGTATGGCTAGAAGATCGTCTCACAGGAAAACGGTACAAAGTTTCAAGCGAAGTTGTAGTGAATGCCACAGGTCCCTTCTCTGATACAATTCGAAAGATGGATGGCGCTCAACGCACGATGATTCGCCCCTCAAGCGGCACGCACATCGTATTGGATGCGAAATATATGCCAACAGATGCTGGGATTTTGATTCCGAAGACAAAAGATGAGCGCCTCCTCTTTTTGCTTCCGTGGCAAGGAATGACTGTAGCGGGCACAACGGATCATTGCACTGAGTTGACAGACAATCCATTGCCACACGATGACGATGTGCAGTACATTTTGGATCACATCAATGAGTATCTCGATGAAGAAGTGACCGAGGTAAAAGCTGTGTGGACTGGATTGCGCCCTCTTGTACTCGACCCGCGCGTAGAGGATACATCAAAGCTTTGCCGTGAGCACGTAGTGCAAGTCTCTGACTCAGGCTTAATTTCTGTCATGGGTGGGAAGTGGACCACCTATCGAAAGATGGCAGAAGATGCAGTCGATGCAGCCTTTGGTCCTGGAAGTCAAACAGCTGCGCTGCCGTTGTTGGGAGCAGAGGGGTATACTGAGAAAGCTCCATATTTGCTCCATGAAAAGACGGGATACGATTTGCCGCGGTGTGAGCGGTTGATTCAGGCGTATGGTATGAGCGCTTTTGAAGTGGTAGAGATTGGTGAAGAGCGTTTCGCTGTACGTCATGAGTATGCCCGGACGATTTCAGACGTTTTGCTCCGCCGTACACGCGCTGGTTTCTTGGATGCACAGGCAGCTCTCGATAAAGTCGATGAGGTAGCCAAGATTTGCCAAGAAGAGCTGTGGTGGTCTGATGAAGAGATGCAGGAGCAAAAAGTGGCTGCTATTGCCGAGATCCGGCAGTTCTTGCCTTATGAATAAAGAGCGATGCAAAGATCAAGCCTGCTGTTGCGACAAAGAGAATCCACCACTTATTGCTGTGTTTTAGCAAGACTAACGATTCCACTTATGGACGATTGGGAAGCGCCACCCAGCAGTGAAAGCCTTTTTCGAAACCCTTAGTCCTGGAGGAGCTTGTCTTCTCTTGAATTCATTATTATGAATTTTTTGAACAAGAGTTTTTACAGTAGAAAGAGGGATTTTGGTTTCCACTGCGATCTCTTCAACAGTTTGAAACCCTTCAACGTACCGCTCAAGCACAGCATCCACGATGTCATATTCAGGAAGCGTGTCAGAGTCTTTCTGATTGGGCCTTAGTTCAGCCGAAGGTGGTTTTGTCAAGATCGTACGGGGGATAATATCAAGGTCACGGTTGATATAGGCAGCAAGCTCATATACTTGTGCCTTGCTCACATCTGAAAGCACACCGAGTCCACCGCACAGATCTCCATAGAGTGTGGTGTAACCCATCGCCATCTCGCTCTTATTTCCAGGGCTGAGTAAGAGGTGGCCGTGCTTGTTCGCAAATGCCATGAGGAGAGTGCCGCGAATGCGTGCTTGTAAATTTTCTTCAGTGGCATCGTGTGCTTTTCCCTCCATGAAAGGCTCAAGCGCTTCTAAAAATGTATTGAAAAGAGGATCTATGTTGAGCAGTTTCCACTCGAGCCCTAAAACACGCGCCAAGTTTTGCGCATCAACCACGCTCCCCTCAGAGGAGAAACGGGAAGGGAGAGAGAGGGCGAGCACATCGCCGAGCGCCTCTTTAGCGAGGCAGGCGGTCACAGCGCTATCAATGCCACCTGAGAGGCCCACAATCGCCTTTTCGAACCCCTGCTTATGAAAGTAATCACGAATGCCTAGCACAAGTGCATCATGCAAATCGTGCACAAGATCAAAAGCAAACGAGACCTCCTCTTTCTTATTGAGATCGACAACAAAGTGCTCCTCTTTGAACCCGGCGGCAACTTTCCGAATCCCCTCTCCCACACAAAGAGAGTGGCCGTCGAAAATCAAACTGTCGTTCCCTCCCACTTGGTTACAGTAGAGAAGGGGCACATCGAGCTTTTTCGAAATCTGTGTACACAGCTCCAAGCGGCGCTCTTGCCGCCCTGGATAGAAAGGAGAGCTAGAGAGATTCACGAGTAAATCAAAGCGCTCTTTTTCCAGGTCGCTGATCACCGGCTCCTCTTCCCAAATGTCTTCACAAATGGTGACCGCCACTTTTTTCTTTGCGATCTTCCAAATGAGCGTCTGCTTTCCTGCAGTGAAATAGCGTTGCTCATAAAAAACGTCATAGTTGGGAAGAAGGCGTTTGTCTTGAAAACCGAGCAGCTTTTGATTTTCGATGAGCGCAGCACTGTTGTAGAGTTTTCCATCATAGACGCGCGCAAGCCCCACAATGAACGCAGTATTGGCACTCAACTCGATGAGTTGATCAAGCCTCTTGTCCATCTCCTTTTGGAAGTCACGATGGAAGAGAAGGTCATCTGGGGGATAGCCACAAAGGGCCAGTTCTGGAAAGATGACAAGATCGCCTGTCCCAATCGCTTCCGCGATCTTGGCACAATTTCCGTCGAAGTCGCCAACAATCGGATTGATCTGAGCAAGTACGACCTTCATTAGCTACCGAAGTCGTCCAAGACGATGCTTTCGCGGGGAACGCCGTAGTCGTCGAGCAGCTTTAAAACAGAGCTGTTGTGCAGCGGCGGACCGCACACATAGTAGAGAGCCTCCTCTGGCTCCTCCATTTTGTTCAGCTGCCCTTGCTCAAAGGCGCGGAAAAGGAAGTTAGTTTTAATGGGATCATCTTTTGGCCAACCCGCTTCAAGATCTTCAGGAAGAGGCTCAGAAAGGACTAGGTGGTAGCGGAAGTTGTCATGCTTCCGATCGAGCTCCTCGTACTCCTCTTGATAGATGTTCTCCTTGATTGAGCGAGCACCATACCAAAAGTCAACCTGTCGATTTGTCTTCTCCGTGTTAAATAGGTGGAGCACGTGACTCCGCCCAAATGAACTTCCTGCTCCTCCAATGAGGAAAACAAGTGGCCGTTGATCATTGATCATAAATGATTCCCCATAGGGACCGGAGAGCGTTACCTCATCGCCTGGCTTCAGGCCAAAGGTATAGGTAGAACAAATCCCCCAAGGAATTTTTTCTACCATTTCCCCTTTAATGAAAGGAGGTGTTGCGATGCGGATATTGAACTTGAGCTTTCTTCCTTCAGCAGGATAAGAAGCCATCGAATAGGCACGGATCACTTCACCTTCGGAGAGGTGAGAGAAGTCAACTGTACGCCCGAAAAGACCAAAGCGCTCCCAATCTGCGTAATACTTGGGATCCATGGTCTGCTTCCACTCTTCAGTATTTGTTTTGAAGGGGGGGACATGAAACTGGAGGTAGCCCCCAGAGCGGTACGGCACCTCTTCCCCTTCCGGAAGCTCTACTACTAACTCTTTAATGAATGTAGCGACGTTATCATTGCTCAGCACCTTTGCCTTCCACTCTTTCACACTGAGATACCGCTCTTCAACGTGCACCTTCAAATCGTGCTTCACTTTAAACTGGCACGACAGCCTCCATCCCTCATTGAGCTCTTTTTTGTTGAACGTTCCCTTGTCGGTCTCGAGCGCATCTCCCGCTCCTTCCAAAATTTGAAGGCGGCACTGTTTACATGTTGCCTTACCCCCACACGGTGAAGGGACGGGAATTCCTTCGTTCGACAAAGCAGCAAGCAAAGTCTGCCCTCCCGCCACAGTTTTAGTGAGGTCATCACTATCGTTGATCACAATTTTGCACGGCGCAGTGCGCACCAACTTTTTCTTGGTGAACAAGATAAGCGAAGTGAGAATCAAGCCGATTACCACAAACGCTACAATGGCCACTGCAGTGACCGTCAACCCTTCGAGAAATTGTCCTAAAACAAGCATCCTTGCCAAAGGGTACACAAATCGCTTCTCTCATTCAAGTATTGATTAGGAAAGAGGAAATCTTTATGATGGTTGCCATGAAAGGCAAACTCAAGATTCACACAGAAAATATTCTTCCCATCATTAAAAAGTGGCTCTATTCGGACAAAGATATCTTTGTCCGCGAGCTCGTTTCGAATGCGTGCGACGCCTGCACAAAGCTGCACAAAATCACCGATGAGAGCAACTTCCGCATCGACATCAAGATCGACAAGGAAAAGCGCACGCTCACCTTTTCTGACAACGGCATTGGCATGACGGCTGATGAGGTGGAGAAGTACATCGCGCAGATCGCCTTTTCAGGAGCTGAAGAGTTCATCAAAAAATATCAAACGAACAAGGAAGAAGACCAGGTGATTGGCCACTTTGGCCTCGGCTTTTACTCCTCGTATATGGTAGCTGAAACCGTTGAAGTTGACACCAAGTCGTACACCGATGCACCTGCAGCTTTGTGGAAGAGCGATGGTGCCGCTACCTATGAGCTTGAAGAGAGTGGAAAAAAGGAGCGGGGGACAAAGATCACCCTCAACCTTATGCAAGAAGAGGAAGAGTATCTCGAAGAAGCGCGCATTCGCGCTATTTTAACGCGCTACTGTTCATTCCTCCCCTACCCTATCTATCTCAATGATAAAGCAATCAATGAGACTGAGCCTCTTTGGATGAAACCTGCAAGCGAGTGTACAGAGAAAGAGTATCTTGATTTCTATCGCCACCTCTTTCCCATGGAGCCAGACCCTCTTTTTTGGGTGCATCTCAATGTTGATTACCCTTTTCACCTAAAAGGGATTCTCTATTTTCCAAAGATCAATGCAGAAAATGATTTGAGGAAGGAGACGATTCAGCTTTACTGCAACCGCGTCTTTGTATCGGACAATTGCAAAGATCTTCTCCCCGACTATTTAATGATTTTGCGTGGCGCCATTGACAGCCCTGATATTCCGCTTAATGTGAGCCGCAGCTACTTGCAGGTGGACCGCACTGTGAAACAGCTAGGCGCACACATCTCGAAAAAGATCTCTGACCGCCTCAGCGCTCTTTACCGCAGTGAGAAAGAGAAGTTTTTAGTGTGTTGGCCTGACATTGAGCTCATCATTAAGTTTGGAGCTATTCAAGATGAGAAATTCTACGAGCGTATCAAAGAGTTTCTCGTGTGGAAAAATAACAAAGAAGAGTGGACAACAGTTGACGAATACCTTGAGCGTAACGATCGAGAGACCATTTATTACTCTCCTGAGCAAAAGTCGCACGTTCTTGACCTCTTCAAAGATCAAGAGGTGATTTTCGCACAATCCACCCCAATCGACCAAGCGATGCTCCACTTTCTGGAGAGGCAGACAAAAGCAAAATTCAAGCGCATCGATGCCCATCTCGACGATGCAATTTTAGATCCCTCAAAAGAGAAGAGCATTCTCGATGCGGATGGCCGCCCTGAGAGCGCAAAAATTGCTGACTTTTTCCGTAAACATGTGGAAGCGGAAGTGGAAGCAAAGAGTTTAGCATCTGAGTCACTTCCTGCCTTTCTCATGATCAAAGAGGAGGAGCGTAGACTGCGCGACTCTCTTGCTTTTCAAAGACAGAAAGGGCTTGCTGGACTCGTCAAGCCAACACTTGTGGTGAATACGAACAGTAAGCTAATCAATGCGATCTTCAAACTAAGCGCCACTGATCCCGAGCTTGCCGATGAAATGGCGCACAACGTGCTCGACCTCGCTAAGCTCTCTCAACGGGAAATGGAGCCCGAAGCACTCTCAGCGTTCATTACCCGCAACACAGAAATTCTTGAAAAACTAGCTGAAAAAATCAAAGAATAAAAAAAAGGCGCTCAAAATGAGCGCCTTTTTTCTAAAGGGGTCCTTCCCTTAAGCTGAAACTTTCGCTTCAATTACCTCTTCGTCACCATCCGCTTTCGGATGTACTTCAGAGATTGCCGCCATTAGGAATTCAACTTTAGCACCATCGACCATCTTTACAACAACAGTCTTTTCTTTTACACGGTCTACTACACCGATGATTCCCATTGCTGTCACGCGGTCACCCTTCTTCATCGAAGAGCGCTGATGCTCCATCTGCTTGCGTCTTTTACGCTCAGGACGCCAGAGAATGAAATAGAAGAACAATACAGCGATACCCACCATCATGAGTGTCTGCCACATTGAGCCGCGGTTGGCCATTTGATCCACGTCAGCTGCCATCAGCGGGCTTGCCGCAAAAAGGGCGACGGGAAGAAAGAAAATTTTTGACAAAAGGTTTTTCATAGCTAATCCCCTTGGGTTGATGTCCTATTATATCATAAGGGGGGTCAGCAAAGCAATATTTTCCACATGGGGGGTGTGGGGGAACTGGTCCACCGGCTGCAAAGACTCCACAGAGTACTCGAGAGAAGCGATATCCTTGGCTTGGCTCTTCGGATTACACGAAACATATATTACTTTTTTGAATTTCTGCTCATTGAGCCATTTCACCACTTTTGGCCCCAGTCCAGCTCTGGGTGGGTCCACTACCACTGTATCGGCGTGGGGCAGACTCTCTGCCAAGCTCTCCACTGTCCCAATCTGCACCTCCATATTCGAGATGCCGTTAAGCTTTATATTCTCCTCAGCCCCTGGCACTACCTCTACTCCTATTACCCGCTTCACCTTTGAGGCGCAGAAGATGCCAATCGAGCCGCTGCCACAGTAGAGATCTAGCAGGACCTCTCCCTCCACCTCATCCCGGATGAGGCCGTAAAGCACCTCTGCTTGCGCTGTGTTGGGCTGAAAAAATGTGTCAGGACGAATGCGGAACAAAAACTTATCCAGTTCTGCTAAAATGTAGGGGGTTCCCCACAGAACCTCCTCCTCAAAGCGGGTAGGCACCTTTTTTTGAATCACCTGCCTGCGCAAAATCACAGAGTCTAAATGTGAGAGCGTCTCGACCAAACTCTGCTTTTGGTCGTGCTCGAGAAAACCTGAAATGGTGAGCACGGCCATCTGCTGTGCCCCATCACGGAGCGTGAGTGTGCGCAAACACCCCAAATCAGCTGGAGGAAAATAGGCATCGAGACCGCTCTCCTCCCACCACGCATAGACCGCTTGCAAAGTCTCTACAAACCAGCTTGGTGTGAGGTGACACTCCTCTAGCTGCACCACGCGCCTTTTGCCCCGCATCATCAAGCCAAGGTAGCGCTCACCCGCTTTTGTCTGAGAGAAGGTGTACTCCATTTTGTTACGCCACTCCCACGCATCATCACATCCAATAATGGAGTGCACAGTGTGGTCGGGGAAAAGTGCACGCACCATCTCCTCTTTCCGCTCGATTTGCTGATCGTACGGCACGTTTTGCATCTTACACCCACCGCATGTGCCAAAGTGGCGGCACCTCGCCTCAATCAAATCCTCACAAAATGTCATGTAGTCGAATCTCTTTTCAAAATGTCAGCAAAATCCTCCAGATTGCGAGCTGCAGCAATCACATCAGCTGCCCCTTCGCAAAATCCATCAGCGGATCGTCTAATTTTATCTACTTCTTCTTTCATTTCAGTGAATTGAGCCTCTATATAGTCAAATCGGTTGAAAATTTTACAAATTCGTGCCAGATGGCAAAGCCAAAGTAAGCGCGGAGGTCGACTTAGACCATTTATGGTCTATGAGAACGTGAGAGCGCACCTTTTGGTGAAGCCAAATGGTATGAATTTGTAAAATTTTCAACCGATTTGACCTATACCTTGATCGCTTGGAAAAACGATGCAAACTCTCTTAAAACCCCTGCCTTCTCTTCCTCAAGACCAGTGATTAAGCCTGCATACAGCTTTACACATCGCCTAGCTTGCCGCTAATCGTGCTTTCTTGATCTAGGCAGGCCGCTGCTCCTTCACGCCCTGCCTTTGCCTCTTCCAAATGTTAGAATAAGGCGGCTGTCTTAAGCTTATACTGCTCAAAGAGTGCCTCACCCCCCTTTAACTTTGCAACCATTTCATCGAGATTCGCTTGCAACTGTTGCAGCTCCCTTATTTTTGTCTCCATCTCCTGCTCGTGCTAGGCCTTCTCAGTGGTGAAGCTCTCCACTTGCTGGGCCAAATCCTCTTTGCCACTTCACGCTCAAGATGAGAGAGAGACCGAAAGAACTTTCATGATCTCGAGCGCGGGCTGTGTGGGTAACACGCCGAGTGAGAGATTATGCGGGTAAGGATATAGTCAAATCGGTTGAAAAGGCTATCTAGAGAAAAAATGAAGACCAAAGAACTTTGGCGCTACAATTTAGCATCGATAATTCTTCCTATCTCTCTAATCTATAACAAGATAAAAGCAGTTGAATAACTGCCGAAAGCTGAAGAGCAAACCCCCAGTAAGGAGGCTTGCTCATTACCTTACTTCTTGCGACGGACAGTGCGACGCTTTGCTGTGGTGGCTCTCTTCTTTGTTGTTGGAGCCTTTCTCTTTGCAGCCACACGCTTCTTCGCTGCTGGCTTCTTAGCCACTGCTTTGCGCTTCGTTGCCACGCTCTTTTTAGCCGCTGGCTTTTTCTTTGCCACTTTGCGCTTCTTAGCTGCTGGCATCTTTGCCGCTACGCTCTTTTTAACTGCTGACTTCTTAGCTGCTGGCTTTCTTTTTGCGCCTACACGCTTTTTCGCCGCACGCTTCAACCCCTTTCCAGCTTTAACCGACTCCTTGCGGAAACGCTTCGCAACTTTCTCGAGCTTGATTGTATTTGTGCGTACTCTTTGTGCTGCAGCCTTATTTCCCTCAGCACCCTTTGGAAGATCCTTCAACACTTCTGTCAAAAGATGTTCCAGTTCTTTGCAAGTTTCTTTTAATCCCATATGGATTTAACCTCCTCCATAAAATGATGTATTACTTTTCATTTACGTAATCTCTCAAGAGATAATTTGGCAACAAATTTTTCTAGATTTCTGATTTCACATACTGCAGTATGGTGTTGTTATGCGTTGGTATCACATTAGTTTTATTAGCGTTCTGTTTCTCTGCTCTTCTTTTTTTTGGGAAGATGATGAGAAAGAAATAAAAGCGCTGCAGCAAATGGCAGAGGCTGCCATGCGCGATCAAGATTTCGTTTCTGCGAAAGAGGCGTATACCACTTTGATCAAACGTGTGCGTGTTTCTGAAGGGAAGAAAAACGTTGTCGACTGGCAAACTTATATCGACATCGTGCTCCGCTTTGCCGAAGCGTGTGCTTCGCTCGACCAATGCGATGAAGGGGTGAAAGCGCTCTCTGACTTGCTTTTGAAAAATCCACCTCAAACGTTTGTGCCGCGTATCACGCTTTTTCGCGCGCGCCTTACGTCACAAAAGAGTGAACCAGAAAAAGCATTCCTTGACATGCAGACAATCATCGAGTCTGTTCCTGAACACGACTGGTCCCCTGAAGAGCTCTCTTTTTACCATGCGCTTAGCTACTCTTTAGATGCCAACTATGACGACATGCTGAGAAAGGCTAAGAGGCTTACTGCAACTGGCTTTCATGAAGAGGCAATTCAAATCTATGAAGAGGTTCTGCGCTCTATTGAGTTGGGACACTACCCAAAGGCGCGCTACAACACAATGCTGGAGAAAAAGTTACGTTACCTCCTTGTGCAGGCAAATTACGCATTGAAAGAGTATGCGCGCAGCCTCTCTTTTGTCTCCTCTAATTTAGATCCCCAAAATGAGCTCGACCAAGAGATGCTCTACTTGATGGCGCTTTGTTATAAGGAGAAAAAGGAGTTTGAACAGGCGCTTGCCTGCTTTGAAAACTATGCTGAAAGCGGAGGGGAGCATTACGACCAGGCACTCTTTGAGATTGGGTATCACTACTACCGCCTTGGTAACATACAAAAGGCGCGCCCCTACTTTGAAAAGTTGCAAACTCCTAAGGGGAAAAAGCCAAAGCCCACTATTGTTGCTGCTACCTATTTGGCGCGTATTCTTATTGATGAGGAGCGGTATAGCGATGTGCAACAGCTTCTCTCTCCACTTTTGAATCGTCTACCCCAAACCGACAGCCTGCGATGCGAGCTCCACTATTTGATTGGAGAGGCTGCATACGCTTTGGAAAACTATCAAGGGGCGGCGCAGCACTATGAGCAAGCTGTTCCTGTGCGTGGCCGAGGGGCGTGGCGCTTACAAGCGCTCTATAAGTTGGGGTGGAGCCACCTTAAGCTGGAGAACTTTGCGAAGGCAGAGGGGCTCTTTTTACGCCTTCTCCCTACAAGCGAGGAGGAGAGCGCGACTCTTGCTCTTGGCCGTCTGTACATCGCGCAGGGAAAAGACAACGTGCAAGAGCGGCTTGCAGATCTTTTTTCTGGAAAGACATTTTCTTTAGGTGCCGAGCACGAGGCGCTCTTGTTACGCGCGGAGGTGGCTGCAAAATATCTGGAGCGAGAAGCGCTCTATGAAGAGGCGTGCGCAGATCACTATGCTAGATGCGCTACCTATGCGAAGGCGTGGTACCAAAGAGGAGTAAACCACTTTCAACAAGGGTTGCAAGATACAGGCTCTGGTGAGAGCGCTTTTGAGCTTGCTACGGCTGCATTCGAACAAGCCTTTTTCCACTATAAAGATGTCGACCCAAAAGCGGCAGCGCGCATCCTCAAACTCGAAGCAAAAGCCGACTTCTACCGCAATTCCCCCTCCACTTCTCTCGCCTACCTTGAAGAGCTATTAGAACAATATAGTGAGGAGAGCGAGGAGAAAGAGGAGGCACTTTATTTGCGCGGCATCATTGCTTCAAGTTTGAATGACAATGCGCTCGCGCGCGATTGCCTTACCCAAGTAACCACTCTTTTTCCTGATGGACGCTATGCAGCAGATGCCCTTTTTTGGCTTGCCTCGCTCGAGTTTCAAGAGGAGCGCTACGGCGAGGCAGAAAAAACGTTTCTTATACTGGCCCAAAACTACCCCGACTCCTCCTTCGCGGGAGATGGGTGGTATTGGGCTGCGCTTGCTTCAGAGAAACTGGGAGGAGAAAAATCCCGCATCTTTCGGTTAAGACGGCAAGTGTATGAGCGCTACCCGTCGTCGCAATTTGCTGCGGAAGCTTACTTTCATCAGTATGCCTATGCCGATTACCTTGAAGGAAAGGAAGAGGCGCTCTCTCATCTCATGCCCTTCCCGCAAATGTTTCCGAAGTCCCCCCTTGTTGTTGCTGTGCACTACTTGATGGGAGTACATGCCCACTCATATGAAAAGGGCGTTTGGCGTTTCAAAGAGGCAATCCGCTCTTTTCACAGCTGCTCAACATTCGATCCTACAGCTATCTCCTTTCTTTACCAAGCGCGCCTTGACCTTGCCCTTTTGCATATGAAGCATGACATCCCAAGGGGAAAAACAGTGCTTGAAATCATGCTCGAAGAGTTTGCCTCTCCTCACCACCCACTTGTTTCCAAACTCCCAGAAAAAAATACACTTTTTGAAAGGGCGCAATTTGCTTATGGAGAAAGCCTTCTCTCATTGGGACAAAAAGGGCGTGCCCAAGAGTGTTTTGAAAAGCTCTTGGAGCATTTCGACGCGCTTGGGGTAACAGAGGGTCTTTACCCTTCGCTGACATGGTGTGAAACAGCAAAGCTCGCGATGGAGTGCGAAGATTTCACAACTGCTCTTGCCTGCTTCGAGATAGCCGAAGAGTGTGGACAACACTACCTCTCTTCAGAACAAACGCTCGATTTGCTCATCAATAAAAGCGCTTGCTACCGGGGACAAAAGGAGTATGATCAAGCGATGCGCCTCCTCTCAAAAGCGATCAATGCTGATATCGCCTCTCCTCTGCGCTTGAAAGCGATGCTGCTGCGCGCCGATCTCTACGAGCTGCAAGAACGCCCAGAACTCGCCTACCGCCAACTCGAATCAGTGGCGCGCATGGGAGGCGAATGGGGAGAGAAAGCAAAACAAAAGCTAAGGACGAACTATGGATTGGACTAACATCTCTCGCTACTTCACAGAGTGGAATACTGTACTTGTGGTGATTGCAGGATGCTCTCTTATCGGCATGGCAATCTTCTTTGAACGCCTCCTCTTTCTTAGAAAGGCAGAGGTGGACTCAAATACACTTGTAATCAGCTTGCGCAAGGCAATACGGGAGCAAAACATCATGGAGGCGATCCGCGTCTGTGAAGAAAAAGAGGGTGCAGTCTCCAACATTTTGCGCGCAGGCCTCCTCAAGCATGACCGGCCAAAAGATGAGATCGAAAACTCAATGGAGGTGGCGGGGCTTTGTGAAATTGCCCGCCTTGAAAAAAATGCAAAAATCCTCTCTGTCATTGCACACATCGCACCACTCATTGGATTGCTAGGAACGGTGATCGGCTTCATTCAAGCCTTCTCTGAGATGCGCGTCTCTGGCCTGATGGACATCTCTACAACTCGGGTGGGAGAGGCGATGGAATACGCCCTTGTGACAACTGCAGCTGGCCTTGTCGTTGCTATTCCCACTGTTGTAGCCTACAACTACTTGGTGAGCCGTATTAACGCCATTATGCTCGAAATGCAGATGACCTCCTCTGAAGTTGTTGATCTACTCACACACAAAGAGAGCTATGCAATTTAAGTCGAAATTGAAACCCACAAGCGCGCTCATCGACCTCACTCCCCTTGTCGATGTCGTGCTTTTAATGCTCGTCTTTTTTCTCGTCACCTCTGACATCCTTCCACTCAAATCACTCAATATCTCACTTCCTGAAGTGGATCTCCCCTCCCCTCCTCGCACAGCGCAAGTGCTTGTGGTCATGGATGCGCAAAACGTTATCTATGTCGGCAGCCGCAAAGAGATCGTTGATATGAGCTCATTCAAATCGGCGCTCCTCAAAGAGATTGAGAAGCTCCCTCCTGAAGCAGACAAAACTGTTGTCCTAAGTATTGATAAAGAAGTGGAGTATGGCGACTTTTTGCGCCTTTTCAGTGCGGCGCAAGAGGCGCACGTGAAGCTCCGCCTTTGCTACACAACCCCCTTATGACTTGGAAAAACTACCCTTGGGAACTTGTCGATGCCTCTTTTCTGTCCAAGACCACCACTTGACCTGTGTCAAAGTCGTAATACGCGGCTACAACTTCCAACTCTCCTTTCTCTACAAGCTTGGAGATGTGTGGCGCCTTCAGCAGCAAATCACGCTGTATGCGCGCATTTTGCTTCACTGCCTTTTCCAGGTTGCGGGGAAACATCTTTGTCGCAGGATCAATTCTCATCGCCAAATGGGGAATCAACTCTGTGTGGTGATCCATCACAGCAGCAACAGCCCCACACCTTTGATGTCCCATCACCACAATCAAAGAGGAGTTGAGAGCTACAGCTGAATAGTCAATACTTTCCAACACTGCAGGTGTCACTACGTTGCCTGCTACACGCACCACAAAAAGATCCCCAATTCCCTGATCAAAAACAATCTCTGGAGCCACCCTTGAATCAGCGCACGTCAACACAATTGCAAATGGCTTTTGGACAAAGGCTGTATTCTCTCGCCGCTCTGTATCACGGTCAATGCACTTGATATTTTCATTCATGAAGCGATGATTCCCTTCCATCAACTTGTCAATGGGGGAGGCATAAACTGCTGTACATAACAAAAGTAAAAGTAAATAACGCATCTCACTACCTTGTAAATATTAAAACCCTTTTCTATGCTGAGCGCATGCTCAGAGTCAAGAGAGAAAAAGAGGATGTGCGCTTTCTTCTGGTGCGCAAAGAGCGCCGTTTCTCCCCCAACCTGCTGAAAGGGTTTGGGATCGCGCTTGTTTTCCATGTTCTATTTCTGGTCGTTTTTCGTGTTGTCTCTCCTACTCCTACCTTTGATGGAGAGCCACGTACCCCCTCATCTGTTGTGATTGATCTGGGGACAACACAGCCAATCAAAGAGGCCCCCTCTTTTGTCCAACTTGAGACGCCTACTCTCTACCAAGTGACGCTTCCAGGTGTGATCTGCTCGCTTGAGAGCGATCACGAGTTTTTATGCTATGAACCCGACTTCTCTGAAATTGAGGCATTTGAGTATATACCTTTGGAGGTGGACTTTGATCACGATTGAGATGAGCACCGCCCTCATGATCTATCTCGCGCTCATGCTCGGCATCTGCTTCACGATTTGGCTTCTTTCCCACAAAAAAGCGCGCAAAAAGGTAGCTCTTCCTGCGCGCGAACAACTGATGCGCTGCGAATATTGCCACTTCTCCTACCTTGCAGAGGAAAAAGTCTCAAAATGCCCGCAATGCTCCCAATTTAATTCCCCTTCAAAGTAACAGAATAAGTACACATCCCATTGAGCTCCCTAAATTGAATTTTCATTCGCTGCTCCGAAGCAAGAAGTGCATTTGTCATATCATTCACTTTATACATCTTTCCCTCACCATCCCAAAAACAGCTGCTGCCATCTATGACTACATAGAAAAGTTGCTTCTGACGTCTGAGAATCTCAAGAGCTTTCTCAACTGCAGGGTCCCTTTTGGCTTTTGTTCCAGGTTGCATTGCCTGCCCTACAACCGCACTACCCTCTACTGGTGATGCCATTTATGACCTCCATGATCTGTTTTGCGCGCACATCCCAAGTATGCTCTCCCTTCACCTGTGAGGAGCACTCTTTCGCCTTCTCCCATTCCCCTTGTGGAAAGCCTGTTGTCCACGCATTTTCAGCAGTGACGACGCGGCAACCCAAGTGGGCAGCATAGAGGATGCGCTCATGTAATCCATTCCGTATGCGAGGAGAGCTATTGAGCACGCACTTTGCCTCACTCATCACTTTTAGGGTTTCCTCAAACGGAATAGGCGGAAGAATTTTAGCGTGAGGAATATATTTTTTCCAAGTGCCATCTCCCCAAATAGTTAGATTTTCAAACTGCTCGCACAATTTGATGCGGTCCACTGCACGCACATAGCGATCAACAAGCAGAAAATCGTCATCCCACTCGGCCAACTCTCCATGCAAAACGCGCTCCCCCTTCTTGACAATATGCGCAGGAAAATCGAGCTCGAAGCAGCTACCAAAAAAGACTGTATCGTAAATGCGCTCTTTTTCTTCAACCTCCATAGGGTCATAAGCATGCGGAAGAAAAGGAATGCCGGCTCGCTTTGCATCTTCCTCATCCACACAGGTTAAAATCCCTTTTTGGTGGCGGTAAAAATAGACGGGGTCGAGTGCAAAGGTGAAGTGAGGAATACCCCAATTCAAACCCCGAATGTCAGAAAAAGAGAAGGTAAGATCGGGGGGGTCAGCGAGCATGTCATAGAAGGCATGGAAAAAGTGACCATCGCCTACATAGTGAAGATCCACATCCACATCGAGGCGACGCAACGCTTTTGCAAGCCCTTTCGCAAAAATGGGCGTCGTACCGTAGGGGTTATCCCCGACTAAGATAGCGATCTTCATGGGCAGCCAGGTGGGGGAAGGCGGTTTTAATCATAAAACGGGGAATCATGAACTGCGGAAAAATGCACGATACGTTGGTGTCGTGAATCACCTTAAGGGCAAGCCCCTCACGATCCGCAATCGAGACCACTTTCTCTTTTGGAATGCGATTGAAAAAGTTTTCATCCTCACCAAGATCAACAGCAGGAAAGGGGTATTTTTCTGCCAAATACTTTCTATAGGCAAAAGTAAAACCATAGCCGTGCTTGATCATATTCTCTGCCGCCTCTTGCCCAAAGTCAATCTCTCGCACACGTGCGCCTACAAGGGGGTTGAGTGCCATGCGACTTTTGGTCTTCTCCTGGCTATCCCAATAGAAAAATTGCCGAGAGGCAGCGTGGTAGGCAAACCATGAATGGATGTGGAAAAAATCATCTTTTTTGAGCGCCTCTTTTATCGTCGAAAGATAGTGAGGCGCGTAGTAGTCATCGTCATCAAAGTGAACGATGATCTCCCCCTTTGCTTTTTGTACAAGGAGATTGCGCCGCTCTCCAATAGTCTTTCGGTCAAGGTCATGGATGTAGTGAATGCGCGGATCATTGTACTGAAGAAGCTCTTTGCACGGACGAAGAGAAGAGTCATAGATCAACCACTCCCAATCACCGCTCTCTTGCCTCAAGAGCACTTGATAAAGAGAGAGAAGAAAGGTGGGACGCTCTTCTGTTGGGGTAATCACCGAGAGAGACATTTTAGGAGCTCCTCCGTTTTAGCTGGCCAACTATGGCAAGCAAGGAGCTTTTCAGTCAAGCGCGCGCACTCTTTTTCCCGCTCTAGAGCATTCTCAAGAAAGTATTGCGCATTTTCTGCCGAAACGGGAAGGCATCCACACAAAACAGCGGGAGCGAAAAGATGGGGAGGCACAACGCAAAGCGCGCTCATCTGAAAGGCGCGCAATTTCTCAGTGTAAGGAAGGGGCATGTGGAGGTGGACACGCTCTGCATTTTTCAGCCGTACAAGCCAGTTCTTCCCCTTATGCGCACCAAAAATATCCACACGACACTCAAACTTTTCTACAAAAGGAGCGCTCTTCTCTGTCACATCAAAAAATGCGACAACTTCAAATTGTGGCTCTAGTCGGGGACGCACTTGAGCTGGGAGAGGAAGATAGTGCACACCTTCCACCTTTTCATGAAAGCCCACCTCACCAAAGCGGCTGCGCAACAAGTGAGAGACCCTTTCTAACGATTCACGCTCCCAGTGAAAGTGTGGGATGCACAAAATATCACATAGAGGCGTCTGTTTCCCAATCACATCCTCAAAGGCAAGGGTCCAATCTGGAGGATTCGCGCGCACCTCATAGAGATAGGGACCCAAGTCGGAGATGCGACGGCACTCGATGCCTTTTTTTTCTAACTCTTCCTCTAAGAGCGTCGCTGCATAATTTTCAAACGTATAGGGCAAAGAATTGCGCGTTAAAATGTCAATACGCATCCAGGATCTCCTTTCGAAGGGTTTCTAGACTCTTCTTTTCTCCATAAGCATGCGTATACGCCTCTTTTTGTCCAGGGCAAGGAGGCCTTTCGATTTTCTCCCGCAAATTCTCTACACTTACCTGCGTTGCCCATGGCTTGTCCCACCCAAAGAGACAAATGGGGCGCTCAAAATATAAAAAGTCGTAGGCAATGGAGCTATAATCGCCAAGAAAGATATCTGTCTCCTCCAAGATGGAATAGATCACCGGCCCCAATTGATCCCCTTTGATGCGCTGTGCCTCCTGGGGCATCAACTTTTCGAAGTAGGGGTGCAATTTGATATAGAGGTCGTAGTCGCAAAGCGCCTCCTTCACCCCTTCATATACCTCCACAACATTGGAGTAGTGCCGACTCCGCCCACTGCTTTTCACAGGAGAGCTCCATGTGGGGGCGTACAAAACACGCTTTTTCCCCTTCAGCTCCCTTTTGAAAAACTCGCGATTTTGTTTGTAGAACTCTAGCCTATAGTTGCCGCAAAAGATATGGTGGCGGATGCGCCTCACAATGCCCGTTGCACACATCCACTCATAGAACTGTGGGCCATAGACAAGCACAATATCCTCTCCTGCAAGCTGCTCTATCCAGTGCAAGTCACGAAACTTGTCACTATGGCCATGGAAAAGAAAGAGCGAGCGCGCTGGACCTGACGCAAAGTGATCCCCAAATTGGAAAAAGCCAGTGGGTCTACGATAAAACTCAGAGTAGATATAAGTGTCAAAAGGAGCGAGCACATCGTCAAGGCAAAAATCCTTTGCAACGATCACTTCCATGGGAGGATAATAAATTTCCACCATCTCCTTCAAAAATGGGTCGCATACGACGAGGGGAAAACCAAGCGTCTGCAAAAGCGGAACGATGTGGTCGAGAAACGCCACCTCATGAACAACAATGCCGCAACCTTTCACCTAGGTCCTCCACGTTGGCAAAACAGTGGTGATAGAGCTCTTGCCTCTTCTCACTCTTTCCCTCTTTCTCAAGCTGCGAGAAAATCTCTCCCTCTTGAATCTTGTGCCCACATTCCAATAGATGTGGATCGACGTTTTCGCTCCAAAAAAAGAGAGGGCGATCAAAACTCAAGAAATCATAGCCCACTGAGGAGTAATCTCCTATGTAAATATCTATCTGATCCAAAATGGGATAGACAAGGGGTGTCTCTTCTAAGAAATAGACGCGAGGGTTATCGACATACTTTTCAATTAACCGCTGAACTTCTTGAGGGTGGAGGCGGTACATATAGGGATGAAGCTTCACTAAAACAGTGAAACCAGAAGGGACGTGGTCAAGAAGGCGGCGATAGCATGTGAAGAAAGGAGAGTTGTCTGTTGCACCGTCAAAGCTCCATGTGGGAGCATACAAAATCTTTTTTCCCTCACCTGGAAGCTTCATGTGAAAGTGCTCTTTGTACTTCTCATAATAGCACAGGCGATAGTTGCCGCAGAAAATGGGATTCTTGAGGCGGCTATACACCCCCTTCTCTTCGAAAAATTGTTGCATGTAAGGGCCATACAGAAGCACGCTATCCTCTTCTAGAAAGCGCTCAGCCCAAAAGGCATCGCGGCACTTGTTTGAGTTACCATGCAACCCACACACAGAGCGCCTCTTTTGGTCAAAGAAGTGGTTGCCGAACTGAAAGCATCTCTCATGCAGACGAGAGGGCTCCACATAGAAGAAGGTATCGTAGCTTTCTAACTCCTCCGCCTTTTGCACATGTGGATAAAGCATTGTCCACTCCCACACATCAGGAGCGTACAGCGGCATGTCGAGAAGATCACAAAGCGGAATGATGTGATCCAAAAAAGAGAGGTGTGGCCCACCTACTATAGCAACTCTAGAATCCATAGGCCTTCCTATCTTGATCATAGAGTTTTTGTACTTTTGCCCTGTCCGATTCAAAGAGGAGGGGGATTCTCTCTTTCAGCACATCACGGTGAAAGCGCTTGCGCGCAAGCTCCTTCCCCTTTTTCCCCCACTCTTTGCGCAGCTTGCCACTTTGCACAAGAGCCTCGACGCTCCCCTCAAGCAAATCCATGTCAGGCATCTCATAGTTAAGCTGCCCTGAATAAATCTTTGGCTCCTTTTCCACAAGGAGCGCGCCTCCGGAAAAGAGATAGGGATTTGTACTCGCATTAAGGGCGATCACAGGCTTTCCTATCCCTAGAAGCTCGACGATGATGTTACTTCCAGCCTCAGAACCGGAAAGCTGCAAGCATAAGTCAAAGCGGTTGTAGTGGTGTAAAGCGGCAGGATATGGCACCACCTCTCTCTCCCATGTGAACCATGGCGCCTCTTCATAAGCAGCGAGCATTCTTGCAAAGTTCTCTTGGTAGGTGGGATCAGAAGTGTGCGTTGCAAAATCCCCCATTAAGATGAGTTTTAGGCTCAAGCCGCGCTCTACAAGACGGCGGCACACCTCAAGTGCGCATTCACAGTTTTTCCCCCGCTCAAACCTGGAGATGACGCCAATCACAACTTCTTTTGTGGGCGCCTTTTCGGGCAGCTCAATCTCAGGGTAGTGGTGAGGAAAGTAGAGCAATTTTGATTCAGGTATGCCGTAGGCTGCGCCGCGTAAGTTACCAAGCAAAGATTCAGTGAGTAAGAGGTTGACCGGTTCATAGAGCGCAGAGAAGACTTTCTCAGAGGGGTGGTGGACATAGAATTTAGAAATGAGGCGCCGTTTTTTCTGAATTCCTGTTGCCAAAAGGGCTGCAAGACTTGAAGAGAAGCTGAGCATTAATAGATTGTGAGAACTTCTTTCGTCGAGCTTTTGGCAGATAGAACGTGCACGCTCCACGTCAAAAAGTGGAGGTTCCCCACTCTCTGCTAGGGCGTAATTGAGTTTGGCGAGCGGCTCATACTCCTCTCCAAAGAGCTGGAAGAGGTCGATTACCTCTTCAATTTGCCCGTTGAGGAGGGAGGAGAATTTTTTTACCTGAATGCTCTCTCCCCCGAGGTGTGCAGCGGCGTGCCCTAGCATAAGAACGCGGGTGGCATCTAACTTGCTCATCCCATAAATGTATGGAAATTGAGCCGGAAAAGCAAATGAATCCCTGGGTAGCGATTTGGTTTCGCCCCCGCAAAGCAATGCGAGAGATTTTGAGGAGAGATGAGCAGCAGCCCACCATTTGGCTTGCGCTCATTTTGGGAATCCTCAATGGCGTCTCTTCTTCGATATTAGTGTGGGGGAAGTATGCAGGACAAGGTTTTTGGGTCCATGTGGGCATGATTGCTTCAAACCTCATCATCGCGATAGCCATCGCCTATCTTTACCTCTACTTCATCAGCTGGGTTTTTCAGTTTGTGGGAGCTTGGTTTGAAGGGAAAGGGAATACGCATGCGATTCGCCTTGCAGTGGGGTGGAGTTTTTATCCATGGAGCGTGACGGCAATGCTTGGCCTCATCAGTGCGCCATTTTATGCCGCTCCTCAAGCGCAAGCGATTATCGCCATCTTCTATGCTATCCTTTCGATCTGGGCGCTTGTCATCTTTTTTAAGCTGCTTGGAGAAGCGCACAGATTTAGTGCATGGCGCAGCGTACTCACTGTTGCCATCACACTTGCCATGGCTCTAGGTGTTGCCCTTCTCATCGCCTTCATCATCATGCTGATCCGCCTTTAGACAAATGAACTCACAGTATATACATTAAACCGCTCCTCTGAGGGAAAATACTGAGCTTTTTTATCCTGATACACGACGCGTAACGATTGTGTCACAAAGTCACAAACAACATATAGCGAACGGTGATAAGGACGCTCAAAGCTTGTGTCATCTGCAAGATAATTTGAATCTCCAATGTAGATGCTTTGAGGCATTTTTTTTTGCTCACAAATTGCGGCGTATATGTCTTCTGATGCAGGTGCTGTCTTGCCCGCAAGGAGAATATATTTCCGCAGCTTATAGGCAACATAGTGTGGGAGTGCAGGCTCAGGAAATGCTGCCTTTAGCTCGGCAACAATGCTGTCTCCGCCCTCGATGCCGAAGGCTTTCAAAATCGCATCGACATTGAGATCTTCTACATCCACTTCAGACATTACAAGATGTATTGCGCGAAGCTCCTCTTCCTTCAGTCCTATCTTTCTAGTGAATTCAATGAGGCTCACCCACGCAAGCCCTCTCGCAACTCCCCAATCCAATGCACCTGCAGTCGTGCTATCAAAGGTTATATGCTCTTTTAGCCTGACAAGTTGTTTATGTGAAATTTCTCTCCAAAGCATGTTGATTGCAGGGTCAGTGAGCTTGTTCGTAACAAATGCTTGTTCGGCCCACACTTTGCAACGGTGTGCATTTAACACAAATGCGTGCGCACTATCCTTTGTTTTATATTCCGCCATTACAACTCTTTGATCTGCTCTTTCCCTTTTCGATAAGAAGGTGGTAATACGGGAAACTCGACCTTTTGCAGGTTTTGCAAACGACATAGAGGTATTGAACGTTTTTTTTAGGGCGTCTTCCGGGCACCCTCCATTTGACTCTATAAAGAAAAAGTCGAACTTTGTTCTTACGCCTCCAAAAACCTCCATCAAAGTTTCTAAATCTTTCTGCATGGAAAGTGCTTTGAAATTTGGCTTGTTCAATATCTTGCGACACCACCCCTTCAGCACACCTTCCAAATCTTCCATCTTGAAGACAATTCTGTTTTCACTTGCGATATAGAGAAAGCGCCCATTGCTCATTTTCTCCGCTACTTCATCAATATCCAGATCAGTGATCGGCAGTTTCACTTTTTTCTCCCCAAAGAGTGCGTAATAACCGCCCGTGTCATTCAGAATCTGACATCCAGCAAAGTCGGCCAAGAAAATCTCCTCGTGCATTTTTGCTCTAAGGGGCGCTTCTAGCTCGTTCATCTGACCTAGAAAAGCCCCCTTAACAACCCATATCAACTCCTCACACACATTCTTTTTCTCTTCAGAGACAACAACGCCACTCTCCACATTCAACTCTTGTAGTTCACATCTCTTTAAAAGCGCCTGTTGCACACAACTTAAGTGATATGTCGAAATCATCATGCGGGCATATTTTCTAAGACGGGAACAAGGAATCTGGTCGATCGCCTCTTTTACAGAAGAGCATAGAATTGGCGTACTAACACCACAAAGAGTGAGCAGCTGTTTCACTATTGGGTGCTCATGGACATCTATACCTAAGTTGAATTTGTCGGAGAAATCTTCGAATATGTTGGTCAAGAAGCTATCCGCCCGTACACCAGACACAAGCTCGCCCGACTTTAGGATGTCCATAGTCTGCTTTAAAAAAGCGTGCAATCTGTTGTGTATCACAACGCAGATCGTGGAAATTGCGTAGCAATTCCCATCCTTCCCTTGTCTTAAGTCTGTGATTGCAGCCAAAAGAGCCGCCAATCGTATCTCTCGCATTCCCACGCTTGCTTTTGGCTCTAACTTAAGATCGCGGCGCACAAAAAGCTCCATTGCTGCACTAATCATGAACTCCTCTCGCAAGAGTGCTTTAATCTCAGGTGCATTGAGTTGAGAGGCAACGGCCAAAATTTGATCTGCATGCTCTTCTTTAAAAAAAGCGCCTACAGAAGAGGAGGTTAACACTTTGCATAAAAGCTCCTTTGCAAAGCGATTCACCTCGCCACCTAGCAACATCATTTCACAAAAAGTGGAGAGCAAGTAATGCATCTGCCCTGAAGGGAGTCCTTTCTCTTTTCCAAAACAGTCGGCGTGCCCCTTTTTTCGTTTGAGCATCTCGCTTCTTAAGTATGCCATCACCTGCTCTACGGGTGAGGTCGACCCAAGATCCAGCATATCTGCGTGGAGGAGATAAGCGATTGCACCAAGCTCGGCGCATTTTTGCTCTCTCGACAAAGAAGATCCCAAAATCGCATAGACGCGGTCCCGCACTCCATTTGGATCTGCGTACTTCAACGCGAGCTGGCGGATGAGCGCAATTTGCTGGTCGGAAGAAGAGGCTTGTAATCCTCTCTCTGCAGTCAATCTTGATGCAAAGGCTGGGCTGACACGAGCAGCAGGGGGTGTAGGGCTCCGCCTTGCACTCTCCCTCACAATTGCGGCGTATGTTGGTCCTTCAACAGACGACATGAAAACCTCCCATTTTTTTAAGAGATTATATCGTAAAAATATTTTTAAGTCGTTAAGACTTAGAAAATAAATTTTAAGATAAGGAGAGAAGAGAGAAGTCGCTTACCTCAGGCAGCCATGACGTGACTCCTCTTCTATGAAACCGCGCCCAGGTAAGGGTACGGATTGCA
The DNA here is from genome assembly GCA_024233495.1 of Chlamydiales bacterium. GTDB lineage: Bacteria > Chlamydiota > Chlamydiia > Chlamydiales > JAAKFR01 > JACKPM01. Next base: position 263,953 of record JACKPM010000003.1, on the reverse strand, counting down.
AAGTTATAGACAAGGCAGTAGAGGGAATGGCAGGGATCCTCACGAGAGCTGTCGTGTGTAGTATAATTGTTATCCCCTAAATAGACCCTTTGAGGCAAATCATGCAGCAAACAAAGCTTGAAAAGGAGCTGCTCTGCTGAGGGAGACTCTTGACCGCTAGTCAAGATCTCCTTGCGCAATACATATGCAACGTAGTGTGGCAGCTCATATTGCGAAAGCTTTCCTACAGTTCTCGCTATTATCTCCCTTGCATGAGAAATATGATGCAGCTGCAGCAGCTGAGCTAATCTCAAATCAGAAACTTTCATCTCTGCAACCCAAGTGTTGAGCTTTTTGGCATCTCCACCGAATTGATGGAATAGAGAGGTCATCGGCTGCCCACAAAACCGTTGAATCTTCTCTGTTAACACGGCAGCACTCCATGAAAGGTATTTCCCACACCGTTCAATGCGCTCTCTTGTCAGTCGTTGGCAAGCATGGCGACGCGCTGGTTCAATCATGTAGAGTTTGAGAAAAGCCGGATATAAAAGCACTGAAACACGAGAGAGGTCAAAAAGAAACCCATGGCCGAACTGGGCACTTGCACCTCCTACGCAGATAGAGCCAGTAAAATAGCGGGGCGCCTTCGCATTGTGTAAATGCCAGCTAAGAAAGTGTACAATCTGGCCTGCCTTAGGACCTTTGCTTGCGTTTTGCATCACTGCTTTTCCAAATGCTTTACGTAACAATGGGGATTCTAAACCGCCCACCGCAGGGAAAATGAGCAGATCGGTTATGATGACGGCTTCACTGTTTGAAATTTTACTTTCTGCTGCCATCTGACGATTAAGATCCTCATGCAATACTCTCTCTTCAAGGTTTACTCCCATATCACCTGCCCAGCGAATGAGAAGGTTCAAAAGCTCATTTATTTTGAAGACCACCCTCCCTTCAGATTTCACAAAAAGAAAGCGTGCATACCCCTTAATCTTTTCTAAAACACATTTCTCAACTCCTGTTGCATCAAAAGAGCACACCACTTCCCCAAGAACTAACTCGCCATGATTACTGTCAAAGCGCAAATTTTCTAAGGAAGCCTCCACAAAGAAAAGCTCACCCTCCAACTTTCTCTGCAAAACGTGCTCCTGATCTGGAGTCAGTGCTAGAGCAGTTTTCCTTACACTCTCAATAAGAGCCCGGCACAAATCTACCCTATCACTCCGCACTTCATCTATAGTAGCCCCAAAGTTTAGCTCCAAAAACTCACACTTTTTTAATAAACTTTGTTGCAAAAAGTTAGAAAAGAATGACCAAATAATGCGGCTTCCGTACGCTTTATCCCCTTGTGCTAAGGTCAACGCAGCAGATCCTACATGGGAATCCGATTGAAGGAGGCTATCTTGATTCGAGATGAAGTGCAGATGATAGGCAGACACCGGGACACCTGGATAAAGTTCCCCCTCTCCCACAAGAGAAAAGAAGGCGCACATCACCTCCAAAGGTTTTTCCAGAAGCATCATATTTAGCACAGCGACCGCATAGCAATTCGGGTGGTTTTCTTGCCTCAAATCACAAAAGGCTGCAAGGAGCACAGCTATGCGCACACTTAAAGCTTCAACTGGATCCTCGCGGCAACATTTTAAGTCGAGACGCACATATTCCTGCATATTGTCTGCAATACTGTATGCGCGGGAAAAGAGTTCTTTCCCCTCACGCGTTTTAAGGGCTGCCAGCACTCTTTCAATCTGTGTGATGTGCTCCTCTTCAAAGCTCGCTGCCAAACGCCCGCTCTTTACGAAATGCTCTACAAGTAGAATGCCATAAGGACTTAACTCTTCTCGAGGCAATACAATTTCTGCAAAAATATGTAAGCGGAAGTGCATCCACGCATCAGGAACTTTTGGATCAGAAGAGTGTACGGGATAGTCAAAGATGTACTTTTCAAGCACCTTAACAAGAGAACTAGACGAGAGGGAGCCGTAATCACGCACTCCCAAAATCGCAAGCGCTCCCAACTCCAAACACCGCCTCTCATAGCTAAGTGAGCGATCAGCTAGAATTTCTTGAGCGCGCGCGAGCATTTCGGCTCCCTTTTCGTTGCTGCTAGCGAGCCTCTCGATCACCCGCATCTGTTCACTGTAAGGGCTTAGGGAGGATACCGCTCTTTTTATCGGTTCCCTCTCTCCTCGTGGAGTCCAAATCCTTCCCAACGCTGTAGAGGCATAGGTAGGAAAGGGGGGCTTTTGCGTGGGGGCGGGGGGCATAATGCCAGTATGAATTTCAACTTTTGAAGCCAAATCTGAATCTCTTTGTCAACAAATAACTTTAAAAAAAATCATTAATATGTTATTATATTCTCATGGGAATTACCCCTTCACAGAGATACTCTCAGCAGAGCGAGCGCTTCAGCCGAGCGGCTGCCTGGACCCTTGCGGCTTTTTCTATCACCGCGCTCTTTTTTGTCTGCACCACCTGGCTCAAGGGGTGTACGTGGCACGATAAGCCCGCCTTTGTGAGCATTTCCAAAGCAACTGCTGCCTCCTTAGGGATCACTGCCTTTGTCTTTGCCGAGTTTGCGGACTACTACAAAGCAAAAGCTAGCACTCCTGAGGGACCGATCGGCTGGATGTGGCTTCTTCCCTTCAACTCTCCTGGGATAAGCGCACACATCTAGAGCATGTTTGTAAGTCCCCTATTCTATGAGGTAAGAAATATTCTAGGTAGAACTCATTTTTGTACACAAAAAGAAAAATGCTGCTCTTGCAATCTATTTGAGAACAAGACTTTTCATCGCTTCTCTTAGTTTAAGAGCCCACTCTTCAAGCTCACCACTTAATTTGCTTAGACGGTGTCGTCAAATTTTCTCCTTTGTGAGGCGAGAGATTTTCTAGGCAAAATGCGCAATCGAAAGCGAAGGGAGTAGCCAAAGCGCTACTTCCGAGGTTGCGAAGGCGCATTTTGGCAGAAAAGATCCGGCTGACAAAGGAGAAAATTTGACGACACCATCTAGTCTCTGATCTAAACTAGGTTGACTCTCTGTAGCTGAGATGATTGGCTTGCACGCCTTTGAACGCATGCATTAAGCCGAGTAAGCTTTGCTTCTGCATCAAGTATTTGACGGATAAGCTCTCTCTCATTTTTACTTCCAAGCTCTTCAGCTCTAAAACGTTCTCGCAAATCTTGAATCTCAGCTTGCTTTACAAGAATTAGCTCTTGATTACCAAGAACATCACCTCTATGAGCCTTGCGAACCGTCTCATTGCGTGCTATTAGCTTTACTTCCAACGCAGTTGCAATAAATTCCCCAACTAAGTTTTGTGGTCGGAAAAAACCATCAGGCTTCCTAGCACGAGAGCAAATCGCCTTAATCTCATCTTCAGAGCACTTCTCAATAACCCTATCAATAACTGGTCTAGTAGGAGTAAACCTATCAACAAAAGAGTCTTTTGGAATACGATCAAAGTCAGTATCCGTAAAGATCCCTATCGTTGCTTCCACTTGAGTCCGTACCCATAAATAGTCGGGTTTCTCCACGTGAAAAGCTTGAGCATGCTCCCACAAGCAACGTAAACAATGAGTCTCAATCCTTGATTCATCCATCGCTTCCAAACATCTTTCTGCCGTCGTAAACATTTGGTTGCGAACCAAAGCACGACCAAGCTCGTACCACGCGAATGTTTTATATGGGGAATTTGCACCAGCAATGAAAGCATAAGCCTGAGCAAAATTCTCAGAAATGATTTGATCTTTTACATTATCATAGAATGCAGTCTCAAAACGTGTTGCAACTAACAGCCGAATCTCTTCGGCAACATACCTTACAGATTCTTCTGCACCATTGATCTCTTTTATGGCAATGGATTCTAGGGAACGAGCGTCATCATCAGAAAGTAGGGGAATCACGCGGCCTGCGTGCTCTTTGGCACTCACAGAACCACTTGCCTTGGCCAGTTGGCAAAGGTGGGTAAAAGCTGCATTTGGAAGGTCAGCTCTTATGCTTTCAACAAGCTCACGATCCAGACCAAATATAGAATCGCAAGGTTGAGCAGGGGGGGGGGCACCGGAAACACTCTATTTAATCTCCATATAAAATCAAACTTTTCATAATCAGGGGCCATACTGGATAACTCTCCATCTCAAAAACCGCTAAGCAGCCCTTAAATTTCATTGAGGATCCAGCTTTAGGCAATGTTTTTTTTACCTGTCGCACTATCAGCCTGCGCGCTAGATGCAACTAAAGATCATTAAACTTCTGTCTGAAAACAGTTAAGATAAATCCTCCAACCAAGTTTTGTGGTCGGAAAAAACCATCAGGCTGCTTTGCTCTTTCACAAATCAACCGAATCTCTTCTATTGAGCAGGAGTCAAGAACTCGATTAAATATAGGGGTAGCAAGCTCAAGCTTGTCAGTAGGAGCCCCATTACAAAATTTGCTGAAGTCACGATCGGTGTAGCAATTTATCATTGCTTCAAATTGAGTTCGCACCCAAAGATAGTCAATCCGATCTTCAATGAAAGCATTAGCGTGCTCCCACAAGCAACGTAAACAATGAGCCTCAATCCTTGATTCATCCATGTTTTCTAAACATCTTTGTGCCATTCCAAACATTTTCTTATGAACCAAAGCACGCCCAAGTTCATACCAAGCAAGAGTTTTATGTGAGGAATCTGTACCAGCAATGCGAGCAAAAGCCTCAGCAAAAGCCCCAGCATCGATTTGATCTTTTACATCATGGTAGAATGCAGATTCAAAACGTGATATGAGCAGAAAATGAACAGCTTCAGCCATCCTTTTTACGACTTCATTCTGACTCGATATATTTTTGACTACAATTTCATCGAGGGCAAATGCAGTCATCAGAGAAAGAGGGTTAATAAATTCAGTCGCGCACGTCATAGCTGCATTGAAACCTAGCGCACCCGCAACTTCCTCAATAGCCTTAAAAGCATTTTCTGCTATATCCCTGCTAAATCCAGAAGGTGTTAATGATGACATTTTATCTCCATATAAAATTTAAATTTTGATCCTATAAAAAAAGCCCACTCAATATCTCTATTGAGCGGGCGTAAATAAAAATTGGCAGCAACCTACTCTCCCACACTCTTGTGCGCAGTACCATCGGCGAAGAAGGGCTTGACTTCTGAGTTCGGAATGGGGTCAGGTATACCCCCTTCTCTATAGCCACCAATAAAAAGATGTAATCAAGTGTTCCTTACTTGCTCTAAACGACGCTTGAGAAACTTAAATCATAAAGACATACAGCAGTAACCATTTTCTTGAGCTATTGACTCAAGCTTATGATAAAAATGGTCAAGCCGATGGACTAATTAGTATTGGTTAGCTTAACACATTACTGTGCTTACACACCCAACCTATCAACCATGTAGTCTTCATGGAGTCTCTAGGGATACCTTATCTTGAGGGAGGCTTGGCGTTTAGATGCTTTCAACGCTTATCCTTTCCGAACGTAGCTACCCGGCTATGCTCTTGGTAGAACAACCGGAACACCATTGGTTCGTCCACTCCGGTCCTCTCGTACTAGGAGCAGCTCCTCTCAAGTATCCTGCGCCCGCAAAGGATAGGGACCAAACTGTCTCACGACGTTTTGAACCCAGCTCGCGTACCGCTTTAATTGGCGAACAGCCAAACCCTTGGGACCTTCTACAGCCCCAGGATGCGATGAGCCGACATCGAGGTGCCAAACCGCCACGTCGATATGAACTCTTGGTGGCGATAAGCCTGTTATCCCCGGAGTACCTTTTATCCGTTAAGCGACGGCGATTCCACATTCCACCGCCGGATCACTAAGTCCGACTTTCGTCTCTGCTCGACTTGTAAGTCTCACAGTCAACTTACCTTATACCTTTACGCTCTACTCGTGATGACCAACCACGATGAGGTAAGCTTTGAACTCCTCCGTTACACTTTAGGAGGATACCGCCCCAGTAAAACTGCCCGTCTGGCACTGTCCACTTCCCAGATTCATGGGAGAGTGTTAGATTCCCGACTTGTCAAGACCGGTATTTCAAGGATGACTCCCTAACGCCTGACGACGCCAGATCAAAGTCTCCCGGTTATCCTACACATGACAAATCAGAAGCCAATACCAAAGTACAGTAAAGGTTCACGGGGTCTTTCCGTCCTTTTGCGGGTAAACAGCATCTTCACTGCTACTACAATTTCACCGAGCCTCTCGTTGAGACAGCGCCCAAATCGTTACACCATTCGTGCAGGTCGGAACTTACCCGACAAGGAATTTCGCTCGATTGCTCTCTTGTGTTTCCACAAGAGTCGGACTCTATCTTAGCTTGTTCATTTGCTCCTTAATGCCCTGAATCTCTTCAAGGCCCTCTTGAGTCAAATGCTTGCCTCTCTCCATAAGGAGAAGGACTTTTCGAAACTTTTGAAAATCCACGCGCCTTTTAGTTTTAAGCTCGTGCTTCTCAAAAAATGGGACAATTACATCCCTAAGATGATCAAAACTCTTCACTTGATAGGCAATTCGACTGTCTTGATTCTTGCGAACCACTCCACAACCAAAATGCTTTTTCAAAGCGTATAAGATTTGAATATCTCTCTCATGTTGGACAACAGTGAACTCAGGTAAAACCTGAAATCCTAAAGTCATCTCCTCATCGCGATTAATCGCTATGCGAAAACAACCTTCACCATCTATAAAACCAACAATCCATTGTGTTTCTAACTGCATAACAAACTCCAAACGTATAGTCTCTGAGGATTCCAAAATTAATCTTTTGGTCTTTCCTGCGGATTACCCCCCTGTCTTTTAGATTTTTACTGCCACTGAAGTGACGAGTACTAAAAGTTTTTGAGGGCTTCCCCGCATATAGTTTGGTTTTACTAAAGCTTGCTAAAACCTTAGGACCGTTATAGTTACGGCCGCCATTCACCAGGGCTTTAGTTCAGTGCTTCGTTCCGAAGAACTAACACCTCCCTTTGACCTTTTGGCATTGGGCAGGCGTCACACCATATACTTCCCCTTACGCGGGTTTGCATAGTGCTGTGTTTTTGGTAAACAGTCGCCTGGGCCTATTCTCTGCGACCACTCGGTGCTCATGTGGCAAGCACAATCACACCAAATGGCTCCTCTTCTCCCGAAGTTACGAGGATAATTTGCCGAGTTCCTTAACGAGAGTTAACTCGCGCGCCTGAGAATATTCATCTCACCTACCTGTGTCGGTTTTAGTACGGTCACCATCAACGATTAGAGACTATTTCCTGGAAGCCTAGCGCTACACCATCGGTTCCTCCGAAGATTCCCCTTGGTCACAGCCTGGCATTATGTTAGCGGATTTGCCTACTAACCAACCTCACTGTGCCACGGACACTTCCAATCGTCCGCGTGCTTAACATACTCCGTCATCTCATCATCATAGTTTTAGGTGGTGCAGGAATATTTAACCTGCTTCCCATCGCCTACGCGTTTCCGCCTGGACTTAGGGGCCGACTAACCCAGGGAAGACGAGCTTTACCCTGGAAACCTTCGGTTTTCGGCGAGGAGGATTTTCACCTCCTTTAACGTGTACTTATGCCATGGATTTTCACTAGTATCCGCTCCAGCGCTCCTTACGGTACACCTTCAGTGCTGAATACTACGCTCTCCTACCGCGTATCAAAAGATACACCCGTGATTTCGGCTCTATGCTTAGTCCCGATAATTATCGGCGCAAAGTCTCTCGATTGGTGAGCTGTTACGCACTCTTTAAATGATTGCTGCCTCTAAGCCAACATTCCAACTGTTTTAGAAACTTCACCACCTTACTCACTTAGCATAGAATTAGGGGCCTTAATCGACGATCTGGGCTGTTCCCCTTTCGACAATGAAGCTTATCCCCCACTGTCTAACTCCCGAACTTGCAATTGGTATTCGGAGTTTGGTTTCCGTTGGTAGGCCGGTAGGCCCCCGTGGGAATCCAGTGCTCTACCCCCAATTGCTTAATTTCGAGGCTAACCCTAAAGTTATTTCGGAGAGAACAAGATATTTCCAAGTTTGATTGGCCTTTCACCCCTATCCACAGTTCATCCAAATCTATTTCAACAGATACTGGTTCGGTCCTCCACTAGGTGTTACCCCAGCTTCAACCTGACCATGGATAGATCACTTGGTTTCGTGTCTACGCCATACGACTATTCGCCCTGTTAAGACTCGCTTTCGCTTCGGCTTCGGAACGTAGTCCCTTAACCTTGCCATATAACGTAACTCCCTGGCTCATCATGCAAAAGGCACGCCGTCAGCCATTGCCCTAAAAGGACCATAGGCCTTCGACCGTTTATAAGCTACTGGTTTCAGGTTCTATTTCACTCCCCTAACAGGGGTTCTTTTCGCCTTTCCTTCACAGTACTGGTTCACTATCGGTCATCAACGAGTATTTAGCCTTGGAGAGTGGTCTCCCCAGGTTCAGACCGGGTTTCCCGTGTCCGGCCCTACTCAGGTGCCAATCCTGTTAGTTCACTCTTTCGCCTACGGGGCTATCACCCTGTATCGCCTAGTTTTCCAAAAATGTTCGGCTAGAGATCCCTAATCTTTTGACTGGTCCTACAACCCCGAAGCCAAAGGCTTCGGTTTGGGCTATTCCCACTTCGCTCGCCGCTACTATGGGAATCTCTGTTTGATTTCTTTTCCTCCGCTTACTGAGATGTTTCAGTTCGGCGGGTATCGCCTCTCATACCTATGAATTCAGTATAAGATGATGGGAGATTAGTCCCACCGGGTTGCCCCATTCGGAATCCTCCGGATCAAAGCTTCTTTCCAGCTCCCCGAAGATTATCGCAGGTAATCGCGTCCTTCATCGCCTGTTGATGCCAAGGCATCCACCAGTAGCTCTTAGTAGCTTGACCAAAAAACCTATTCGGTCAAACTGCCACACGTCTTTTTTTATATGATTCTTGATTCTCAAGCGCCACTTATAACAAGTAAAATTGTATTTAAATAACGCTTATCAGAGCCTCTAAACGAGGCTCTTAATATACTTGATTACATCTTCTGTCGAGACACGCCTCGACAACGATAAAGAAACAGAATACAGAATGTTTGTCTCAACCTAGTTTGAGTCAAGACCAAGGTCATGACCAACTTGTCCTTAAAAAGGAGGTGATCCAGCCCCACCTTCCGATAGGGCTACCTTGTTACGACTTCATCCCAGTCATCAGCCTCACCTTCGACGCCTCTCTCCTTGCGGTTGAGTCGACGGCTTCGGGCAAAACCAACTTCCATGATGTGACGGGCGGTGTGTACAAGGCCCGGGAACGTATTCACGGCGCTATGGCTGACGCGCCATTACTAGCAATTCCAACTTCATGTAGTCGAGTTGCAGACTACAATCCGAACTGGGACAGGTTTTTGGGATTTGCTCCACCTTACGGTATTGCTGCCTTCTGTACCTGCCATTGTAGCACGTGTGTCGCCCCAGACATAAGGGCCATGCTGACTTGACGTCATCCTCACCTTCCTCCTGGTTAACCCAGGCAGTCTCATTAGAGTTCCCATCCGAAATGCTGGCAACTAATGATAAGGGTTGCGCTCGTTGCGGGACTTAACCCAACACCTCACGGCACGAGCTGACGACAGCCATGCAGCACCTGTGTACCAGTCCTTTCGGAAGATGACATCTCTGCCACTGTCCGGTACATGTCAAGTCTGGGTAAGGTTCTTCGCGTTGCATCGAATTAAACCACATGCTCCACTGCTTGTGCGGGCCCCCGTCAATTCTTTTGAGTTTCACCCTTGCGAGCGTACTCCTCAGGCGGTATACTTATCGCGTTAGCTACGACACAGTTGGGGTTGAGACCAACTACATCAAGTATACATCGTTTACGGCAAGGACTACCAGGGTATCTAATCCTGTTTGCTCCCCTTGCTTTCGCACCTCAGTGTCAGGAGTAAAATAGAAAGGCGCCTTCGCCACTGGTGTTCTTCCAAATATCTACGCATTCCACCGCTACACTTGGAATTCCCCTTTCTCCTTCCATCCTCAAGAAAGGCAGTATTAGATGCGGGCTCGAAGTTGAGCTTCGAATTTTCACATCTAACTTACCTTCCCACCTACGTGCTCTTTACGCCCAATAAATCCGATTAACGCTTGCACCCTCCGTATTACCGCAGCTGCTGGCACGGAGTTAGCCGGTGCTTCTTTACTTGGTACCTTCAAATTAGTCGGATATTAGCCGACTTCTCTTATTCCCAGGCGAAAGTGCTTTACAACCCGAAGGCCTTCATCACACACACGGCGTCGCATCGTCAGGCTTTCGCCCATTGCGAATGATTCTCGACTGCAGCCTCCCGTAGGAGTCTGGGCAGTGTCTCAGTCCCAGTGTTGGCGGTCAACCTCTCAATCCGCCTAGACGTCTTAGCCTTGGTGAGCCTTTACCTCACCAACAAGCTGATATCCCATAGACTCCTCTTTTACCGCGAGGCCCGAAGGTCCCCCGCTTTAATGAAACCTAGATGCCTAGGATCACCACATTCGGTATTAGCGACCGTTTCCAGTCGTTATTCCCAAGTAAAAGGTGGATTATCTATGTATTACTAACCCTTCCGCCACTAAGCAGTAAACTGCTTCGTGCGACTTGCATGCCTCATCCACGCCGTCAGCGTTCAATCTGAACCAAGATCAAATTCTCAGCATAAAAAACTTTATTATTATAATTAACGGGTGTAGAGCCGAAGCTCTACGACAAACCTACTTGCCAAATTGGCAAGCGATCTGCATTCTGTCTCTATATCGTTGTCAAGATCGCTCACACAGCTCGGAGACTGTGTTTTCTCTCAACCTCGCGGTCAAGAAGGCAAAACAATACTCAATCGCCGCATTTATCCACAACAGCTTTTTCTCACTTTTTTCACAAAAAATCGTAAACCCTTAAAAATCAGTCAAATTTTCATGAGAAAAACTTTTATTTTAGTGTTTTTTGTCCCTTTCATGTGTTCAAGTCCACCCTTAGCAAACAAAATGGAGTCTTCAGAAATGATCATAGCTAGCTCACCAACACTCCCTTTACCTAGACAATATAGCTACTGCCATAAGCAATTTGGCCTTGCTCTGAGCATCGAAGCCTTTATATAGGGAGCTTTTCTTGCTCTTGCGACTATTTTGCCACCTTTGGACATGGCACGCTTTTCAGCCACCATTGCAGGAGGTACAGCTGAGATCCTCTTGATCAATGGTGTCTCTTCCAGAGCTCTCTGCCTAGAAACACCTCCGCTATCTCCCCTTTAGGCTACACGCAGTGAGCTTGTGCAAGCCACTCTGCTTTCTGCTGGCGAGGAGATTCAACTTTTCCACGGCGAGCCCGTTGAACCGAAGCGCCTAGATGGCATCGTCAAATTTTCTCCTTTGTGAGGCGAGAGATTTTCTAGGCAAAATGCGCAATCGAAAGCGAAGGGAGTAGCCAAAGCGCTACTTCTGAGGTTGCGAGGGTGTATTTTGGCAGAAAAGATCCGGCTGACAAAGGAGAAAATTTGACGACGCCATCTAGGCAAAATGCGCAATCGAAAGTGAAGGGAGTAGCCAAAGCGCTACTTCTGAGGTTGCGAGGGTGCATTTTGGCAGAAAAGATCCGGCTGACAAAGGAGAAAATTTGACGACACCATCTAGGCAAAATGCGCAATCGAAAGTGAAGGGAGTAGCCAAAGCGCTACTTCAGAGGTTGCGAGGGTGCATTTTGGCAAAAAAGATCCGGCTGACAAAGGAGAAAATTTGACGACGCCATCTAGTCACTATTTCAGCACTCTGCTTACTAGGCATTCCTTACGTGACATTCTGTTACAAGGACTCTTATATGAAAAGCTGGAAGAGCCACTCCCAAATACGATATAGTCCAATTGGTTGAAAATTTTACAAATTCGTGCTAGATGGCAAAGCCAAAGTAAGCGCGGAGTTCGACTTAGACCATTGATGGTCTATGAGAACGAGCACGATCTTTGGTGAAGCCAAATGGTATGAATTTGTAAAATTTTCAACCGATTTGACTATATATCCAGGCAACTATGACTTTAATAGCAAGCAACCTTGGAGCTTTTGCAAAAGCCATCAACGTCTCTACCTGCGTCTACTCATAGAGCAGCCCTTTTCGCAAGTGAGCACCCCGTTGAATGGATCCAGTTTGGTGACACATTAGACAAAAAGAGAATGCTTTCAACAACTCTTATTTTTGCTGATATGCTCACTTAAACACTCCAGCGTTGACTTTTTTTAGGTGTTTAGACAAAATCCTTCAGATTCGTGGCGGACGTAGCTCAGTTGGTTAGAGCGCTGGATTGTGGTTCCGGAGGTCGCGGGTTCGAGACCCGTCGTTCGCCCTTCTTTTTCAGACTCTTCCGTACACTATCTGTCTATTCCTCCTCCAGCTGAAATAGCCTGCAGGAGCGAGCACAAGTTCCCCTCCAATCACTGCCATCACAACCAATCCAGGAACTCCAAGCGCTCTTCTCACCTTAGCCAAGAAAAGCGTGCTCTTTGAGGCTCTCGCCCCTGGAAGGAAGAGGGCTAAGAGAGCAAATATAGTTGCAGTAGCACCAACAACAAGCACTGCGACAACGGCAAACTTCTTTATTCGACTGCTTGTTTTCGTCTGGATTGAAACCCTTCCGCTAAGAGGAGGGGGTTTATCTTGAGCTGAGCTGCCATTGGCTTCCCTCTTACGACGCAGTTCCTCAATACGCAATATCTCGGGATCGTTTTTGCGACGATTCCAGCCTAGATACGATTCGTATTTTGTTAAATCTTCGTCTGTCAAAGAACCAATCACACTGTCGGATACATACCTATAATCAGGCATGGTTAAAAAGGGCAGAATATTGGGGTTAGTACACTGCCCTAACTTCTCCTTTGGCAAAATATAAGGAGCCATTCGTGGATCTAGGAATTGGACGCCATTGACATATTTTACCAGCTCACGATCCCGGATACACCCAATACGCGTTTTAGGTAACCGATTGACAATCTTTGGATTCTTTAGAAGAAAAGCGTCTTGAAACCGACACAACCTTGATTCAGAAAGTTCGTCCCAACGATCAGTAACATGTTCTAAAGTAGAGTCTGGAAGAAGCTCTAGCTGAGCAGTGGGCAGAGCGCGAACTCTCTCTATGTACCCGCTGCGCAACCCTTCTTGCAGATGCTTAACCATATCAAAGCGCAAAAATGGCACCCAGTCAGGATTCGTGATCCACCCTACTTGTTCAATACTCAACGCTTGGATAAATCGGAGAGGCGGGACGACTTGAATCAAGTCGAACACCTCTCTTTTTACCGCTTGCACTTGAGAAACCCCTTTCAGAAAAACAACTTTCTCTAATGGAAGCATTGCAACTTGACTTTCTTGCAACATAGGCACCTTCTCATCAGGCACAGCCGCAATTTGCTCAGGCGTTTTCAAATAGCGCAATAGAAGAGGGAAAACGTGCGGAACCTGACTTGGATCAATATGGGGCACTTGATGCTGAGTCAACATCAAAATTTCATAGGGATCTGTAATTGCCTTGATGACTGCAGGGTTCACCTCAACGGGAGTAGTTTCCTCAAATGAGGCAACAGTAGTAAGGGTTCTCTTCTCACTAACGCATCCAGTCAACAAACCACTGCATGCTAATATATCTTGCTCAATTGGAATCTTTGCAAACCTAAGCCTGAGGAAATCTCTTTTTGCATCCACCACTGAAGAAGCTGCCCAACAAAGAGCCTCAAGAGACATCTTGAGGTCATGAATTGTACTCAAGCTACCACGGATCAAGTTAATCTCTAAAAGGGCCGCTCTAACTTCTGGGTCCCTAATAGGGAAAGGCGACTTGGAAGGGGCCATAGGTGTTGCTGAAGGGGCTACTAGCCAAACTCTCTCATGGATACTCTCTCGTAATACTCTTGCTACCCCTTCTGCTTCTGCCTCCGAAAGAAGCAGAAACACATATCTTGAGTCGCTCTTCTGCAAAACTAAAACCTGATTAGCTGGACGGTAAAGAGGGTTCATGATGGCAAATGTTCCCCCTTCAACGGGCTCTAGGAAGTTAGTCGTGGCAAAGAGCGGAGAGTCGAAACATGCAGCAAAGCGCTGATAGCTCTCGGGAACATTCAAGGTGTTCAAGATGGAGTTGGCAAAAGGATGTACACCGGCTACATATTTTCCAGCCTGCATAGCGGCAATCATCCCCTCAACTTGCGCCTTTTCTAAGAACCACTTATCTTGCTCACGAGGCATCAAGTGCTCCCCTGTTGACAGGAGCTGTTGAAGCTCTTGCTCTAACTGCACAGAAAGCTCTAACTCAACTTTGACATCTGCTCGTTGCTCTTGCTGCACCTGAGACTCCTGCAGCATCTCTGCTTGCATTGAGGGGCCCTCTTCCGCCTTTTTCTCTCGAATCATATGTACAGTGTCACTGAAGCCCTCTTTATGATGCGCCGCTCTTTCAAGTATCTCATTTACTTCATTTCTAATACTTTGCACCTCTTCAGAAAGAGACTCGCCAACGTACATCCCCTCCACTTTTGCTTTCTGTGCTTCTAACCTTGCAGTGAGGCGCGCTGCATAGAGCTCTAAACTATGAATTGTGGGCACATCTTCCTCAATACCTAAAAACTGGCCGCATAGGTCATCGGTATTTGAGGGGAAAACAAATGGGTGATAAAACTTCTCAAACGCTATTTTTTGATCTATTGGAAGCTGGGAATACCTCTCAATTTTCTTGCGGAAATGATCTTTTACTACCTGATCAATCATCTGCTTGTATGAGCGTAACATGGAGTCAGCCTTTGCTCGCGCTTCATTCACTACGCAAAGCTGCAAAATGTAGTCAATCATATCTGTCCCCGATGGGCATTTCTCAGCTACAACCGGTGAGACTAGGAAATGCACGCGTTGCCGATTGGTGAAGTCGCGTAGGCGCATGATTGTTTGGTGGAACGTGCGCATAGTCATCGTTTCATCAACTGTGACGACTGCTTGTGCAGTGAGCGGGAGGGGAACATCTGTTCCTGTTGTCTGCCGCTCAGGCAAGAAAAGTATATATTCATTTGATGACTCAAAACCGGCTTTTGCAATATCTTGAGCTGAAGTTCCTTCAATCAATCTGTAAGTAATTTCTCCACTCGGGAGGGCGACAACCGCAGCAAACTGGTTCGCTTGTACACCGCCTGGCGGCTTATCAAAGAAAAGAACCGCTCTTTGAGACACCTGCTTCTCGAGCATCAACTCCAAAATCTTTTCTGCAACCTGCCGGTTACTTAAACCTCTCTTTCCAAAGAAGGCTCCAGAATCAAAAATTCCAGTGACAAAGGTGTTTTTTTTCTCATCATAAAATTTTTCTAACTCTGCTTTGATATCAGCAGAAGTAAATACCTCAACTTGTGTCTCCCTTTTACGCATCATGACACACTTGTTGATACGTCCTTGCGTTCCTTCATCTGGCTTGACGTTATCTGCCAAGTGAATAGGATAGCCGTCGCTATTCCAGGTAGTCCCTGACATTCCAGAGAGTTTTTTGTGCATAAGCCGCTCATAGTCATGAGGGCTACTAGAGAGGCGCTCTTCATGATAAGTGACATGCACACTGGCTGTCTCACTTTCGAAGGCGAGACGCCTACTAACCGAGCTATTGATCCTTCTTGTCGCCTCTTCCAACATCCCCTCTTGCTCGATATCAAGAAGGTCCATACCACCTGTAAGGTGGTGAAATAGGGAAGCAAAGTCTGTTTTGTGGAAGGGAATTGCTTTTTGTAAAACTTGAATGCGGGCTGACCTGAGCATGCACAAGCATACAAACTTCACCTGCTCCTCCTCTACTCCCTCCTGCACAGCTAGCATCATGTGCTTTACAAGCGCCTCGTAGTGGTATGCAAATTCTGTGGGAGCAGGAGTCTGAACAGCAAGATAAGGTGTTACTTTCCCTGGAGTCTTTAACGCTTGTCCTAAATCTCTCCATCGACCAAAGTTTCTTCCTCCAGTCTCTCTGAAACAGTTTGGCATTAGTTCGACCAATAGAAGCTTTGTTAAGCAAATTAGCTGGGCAGCCTCTTTATCTTCTTCATCTTCAGACTTTAAAAGCTGATCAACGTAGGTGATAAAAGGATTTTTGGGATCCTTCATTTCACCACACACAAATTCAATAAACTCCCGCTGTTTAGACTTTTCAGTTCCAATGCGCAGGAGAGGGTGTGACACAATCTCTTCAGCTACCCTTTTTCTTGCTACTTTCCAATCCAGCTCACTCAAAGCGGTCTGCTCTTTTTTTTCTAAACGTACGAATGTGCGCATAGAGGTGTCTGGATACGCGAAGACTGTGTCAGAGCAAAGGACATCGAAAATCACCTTTGTTAAGGCCACCCTTGGCATCGAAATATTGACTTCCTCTCCTGAAGGCAGGTTCACTTCCATATTGCTTCGGAGCAATAAATCAATCTCATCCCCCAACCCTTCTGCTTGTAATTTGAAAATTCCTAAAATTTCGTTTAGAAGATTGAGTCGACCATCTGAATGGGGCGCATTCACCTCTTTTTTAAAAGCTAAGAACCTTTCTAGATCAAGAAGCTGGAGCATTTGAGGCGTCATGATCAATAGGTCGCCTCTGTTTTTTGCTTGCTTCAGTCTCTTCAAAATATAGCGAAGCCGTGCTTCTGTAAGCTGCTCTCTCGAGTATCGAATGGTGAATACTTCTTGCCCAAAGCACGTTTTTTGCGATGTTTTCAGCGCATGTGCAAAGGGGCCGTAGAGAGCGTCTTCTACAAACAAGACAGGAAGAACACCCCTATCTTGACACCGCTTTGCCCAGAGCGGAGCAACCACGGATGTCTTTCCTGCCCCCATGATGCGTGTCAAAATGCACGGCCTTGTGCGCACAAACTCTTCATCTCTCACTTGATCAGGACGTGGCTGCCTTCCAGAAATGCGATTGAAAACAAGGTAGGTACTTCTCTCTTCCCCTTGAAATTTGGAAGGATCCATCTGCAAAATGGCGTAAATGCGCCCACAAAACACCTTGCGCAATTCAACAAGCTCTTCTGTCGACTCTCCTGGTTTGTTATCCAAAGCCTCTATCTTTCCTAGCCAGCCTTCAAGCTGTTGGATGCGCAAAAGATTGATCTGCAATACTTCCCATCTTGCTATCCCTTCGTATAGAGTGTGAATATCTTCAGCAGTAAGAGCTGGATTGCTCATCTTGAAATTAGCTCTCTTACGAGAGAGGAAAAGCGCTTCCAGATCGAAAATGTCTAAAGGCTTGGCAACGCCAGAAAGAAGATCAGCCTCTCTAAAGGCGCGCGCTCTCCGCTCTTGAGGTAACTTATTTGCCAATTCCAAAATGCTTAGTTCAATTTCTCCTATCTGCTCAAGAAGATTCGCCTCCCTAGACCTGAAAAGCTCTGTCATTTGTTGAGCCGATTCAGGAGAGATCTCCACCTCCTCTTTTTCCTCTAACAACCTTTCTCCAGCCGTGTAATCTTTTTCTGCGGCATCCAAAGCGCGCTCAACTGAGGCTTTGTAGGTTGTCGGTACAAGAGAGGTTTCAACAGTGCGTGGAAATGTCACTCTGTCCAAAGGTGTGCTTCTTCCTTTGATGATGACTAACCCCTCATGCAGACTTAAATACTTCTCCTCATATTCCGAAAGATTGAGAGAGGCGCAGCTAAGATCAAAGGTACCAGCAGCTAGTGTCTCTTCTTCACTTGTCAGCGCCTCAATTTGCACTGATGGCGATTTTTTTCTATGACTAGGGTAGTTGTTCGTCTGGACACGCCAATGCATAATTTTCTTGACCCAGTCATTTTGAATTTCATCATTTTTCATTCTAGCTTCAGAATTTCTCGAAGATTCAGATGAGCCAAATCTGCTCAAACTTGTTTCACCAGATTTCTCGACAGGAGGAAATAGAGCATGCGGTCTACCTGGAGTGTTCAAAGCATCAAGGAGGAGCGTACTTATACTGACGTCCAGCCCCCTCCCATCATTCTGATAGCTAAGCTCCTTCAAAAGAGCAACTTCTAGATAAGCTTTTTCTTTTTCTGTTCCATTAATAGCGATATTCCACATCCACCAAAAGTCTGCGCGGTAGAGTCTTTCCTTCGGTGATATAGGAGAAGTGATAAAGTTCTCTGCCCCTGGGGAGTACAAGGGTAGGATATTAGGAGGCATATCCCAAGATGCCATCTTAGGGAGAATGATTGGTGATGTAGAGTTAGGAGTGTCCCCGAGAAAAGGAAAGGCCATTTTCTCCTCTTGTGTGAGGCGAAATGCTTTTGGCACAGCACGCTCCATATCATCATAGTACTTGTAGAGCGCTACAATTTCTTTTCCGCATTCTGGGCTCAAACTTTTCACTACGCCACTGGGCCCTTTCTCAATATGTGCCTTATATAAGCAAAAAGCTTTCAAAATAATTGCTGCGCATTCAGGAGCTCTGTGCTTTCCATCAGTAGCACAGGAGAAGATCAAGTTAAAAATCTCTTGGCTCAATAAAGAGAGTTGATCGATTAAGGAGAGCTGCTGTAAGAGTGCTATTGCTTGTGTGAAGTTGCGATCCTGCAGCTTCAAGTATGACAAAAATAGCTGACCTTCGACACTTTGAGGAATCAATTCCCTTCCCTTCAAATCATACTCAAGGTAGTAAAAATTTTTCGACTCCACAAACTCTTCTTCCGTGGTAGGGTACTTTCTTTGAGCAACTAGAAGCTTTGTGTGAGCAGCAAAAGCTTTCGAATCCCAAGAACTGATTCTATCCACCGGGAGGAGAACTTTTTTCTTTCCTGCTCGATTTTCTACAACTAAGTATTCTTCAACAGGAAGGAAGCCCACCATTTTTTTTTCGGTCAAAAAGAAGCGCAAGTCGCTTCCCCAAACAAGATGCCCCTCTTTCCATAGAAACGTAAGCGGCTTCCCATCAAGGGAATGCCTTCGAGGGAAAACCACTCTATGCAGCTCTCCATCCACTTGCCTATAGATCTCTTGATATTGAGCGGAGTCTATTACTCCAAAGCAAGTAAAACCTTGCCTCTTCCCTTGAGTTACCAGGTGTGGGCCACAGCGTAAGAGGCGTTCATGCGTACAGTAGGTTGCCACCTCTTGTTTCCAGTTCTCCTCAGTTGTGATGATAAGCGTTGAGCCGGTAAAGTCGCCTTTCACCCAGTGCAAATAGGGCTTTTCGACGAGCGAAAGAGGAAGAGTAGTTTCGGTATGTTTTAAAACCACTTTTCGAGGGATATACAGCCTCCACTCTCCCTCATGGAAAAACTCTATTGTCGTATCAAAGTTTGCACCTCCTTTCACACGCATTTCACCGTATTTAGGGTGCTGGAACGTATAAAAATCGCCATTTTGGAAGTAGTCAAATGTGAGAGTGCCAAAAAGATTTTTGTAGACGGGGCTATTCACATCCGGCCGAAGCACCTTAGGAGAGATTTCGTTCCCACCTTCAAACACTTTTCCTGTTTGTAGATGAACAGTTAAACCTCCGCTTCTAAACTCAAGTTTTCCCGGTGTTTTCGACCATCTCTCTACATCACGCCCTTCAAGCCCCAAAATACGAAAAACAGATGCCATCGACGGATTCCAGTCGAAGCTTTCATCGCCCTGCCACTGTAATAGGTGAAGCAACAAACGGCCGGACATTAACTTTTCTAGCTCGACGACTTCCCTTTGATATTCGCCCCCTGGAATGCGGAAAACTGTGTGTGCACACCACAAAGCAACTACGTTCTCCCTTCTTCCCTCTTCTCTTTTCGCTAGTTCCATATGAAGAAGATGGAGGAAAATCGCGCTTTTTTGATCAAAGGAGGGTTTCTTTTCCTCAAGCAGCCGTTTAAGCTCAGCTTCACACCGCCCTACCATCTCAACGAAAATTTGTTTTTCTTGTGAGTCTGGAAGAGAGACTATGTGCTGATATAACTCAGATGCTATCTGGACAAAAAAGAGCGTTTTGCTCAGTTTATTAAGAGGATCTTTTTCTGCTTCAACAAAGTAGCGCAGGCCATTTTGAACAAATTCTGCAGCTTCAATCATAAGGACAGGATTTTCAGCTATCTGCTGGGGCAAGTCATGCACTACAACGTTTTCAATAATGTGGCTTTTAAATAGCTCTACCCAAAAGAGCAGTCGATGCTCTTCCTTATCAAACATTTCAGGATAATGTTTGAACGAGAGAAACATCTGAAGAGCACGTAACTCTTTCCGCGCATTCGCCCAAGAGATTTGCCGGATGAGCCACAAATCACGATCCCCTTTTTTTAGGGCCGTCACCTGGCGGTATTGGATAAGGCTTTCTGCCTCTCTTGTAGTCTTTTCACTGTAGGGGAGAGCCAAAGCAGTATCAGCAGCAAAACTTCTGTCAAAATGCAGAAGTGGGTCCTTTCTTAAAGTCTTATATGGGGGGGAAAGCGAAACGCTCTCGCATAAATAGGGAGCCGAGGTATTGATGAATCTACCATACGTCTCATAAGGCCGAGAAACATTAGGGGCCACAGAATGCCAATCTTGCTCTAGCACCTCCTTTTCAAAAAAGGAAGAAATGAGCCATGTACTCTTTAGAAAAATCTTGACCCACATACTCTCTTGTGGTATCTGCGAACCCCTTCCTAAGAAATTTCCTATAGCTTTCACCCTATCGTCCATAGGGTCTTTTAGAAAATGCCTGAAAAAGGATGGATTGCACTCAAATGGAAAGCTCCCAGCTGACGCTGGTCCAATATATTCTGGATGCTCATCCAAAATGGCACGCAGTACCCTGATGTCGAAATCCTTAGGCACCCCCTCAATTCTTCTATGTCTCCTTTCCTTTGGAATTCTTTCAAAAGAGGTAAAATTTTTTTTAGACAAGTACCTTTGCTGATAGCGTAATAGCGCTGAGTATTGCTGCTGCGCTCCTGGTTCAAGTAGGTGGAAAAAGGGAGTCTTCAGGCTAAAAATGCGCTCATTTTCTAAAAAGCTTGGAATATAAGGAGAGACGGAGGCAAAAGCGTTCGGACTTTTGCTCTTTGAGAGCTCAAAAGTATGAACGTAAAGAGTATAAGCTGTAAGCTTTTCTTGAGGTGAGAGGTGGCCATGTCTTACTCTAGTCGCTTCCTTTAATCGCTCCAGAAGGTTGAGAAGAACATCCGTAGAAAGCGTACTTCTATTCCAAAAATCCTCTTCGAAAGGAAGCTTTGCTACAGCATAGTGCAGCATCTGCATCCACATATCAATTGCTGCATCACCTTGAGGGTTTTGCCAGTTGTATATGATTTGAAGCTGCTTTTCATGAGAATCTGTAAGAGAAAACAGAGGGTATTGAGGAGGAGGATTTTTAGGATGTCCTGAACAACTTTTTCCCATTGCTAAAGGAGAAATTGAACATGTCAGGTCCGAAGGGGCGTCTAGAGCAGGAAGCTGCCTTCTTAATTGAAGGGGAGGCTGTTGCAAAGCGCACTTTTTTTTTACAGCATCAGAAGCTAAGAGCGCTGCTTCCACCTCTTCTAATGATAGCTGCCCTCTTTTTAATTTTTCCGACCCCTCTAAATTGAAAATCTCAATTGCCTTATGGTGGCAACGTATGGCCACTTCATTAGAAGTAGATGCACTTTCGATTTTATGAACAAACGCCCACCGAATATAAAAGTGTACTCTATCATAAACCGCTCTCTCAAGCATGTGTGAGAGAACTGCCAGACCACTCTTCCATGCACACACTCCCTCACGCTGACTTTTTCTTCCTTCAAGAGCCTTTTTAGGGAATTGCTGATACTCCCAGAGTTTACGCAATATACCCTCGTAAATGACCCTTGGCTCAAAATCATCTTTCTGGACAGTTGTTAACAAAAATAGGAGATGCTGAATAAGTGCCGAGTCTGTGCCTTGAAAAATCACACTTTCTGGAATTTTTTCGAAATGAAGAACTGTAGCGTATCTTTGACCATTCGGAGATCCTCCAGTTGGATGATACGAAAGACCAGCTCCCGTATTGTACAGATAGAAATTATAGAAGCCAGGTGCATACTTCTCAAAGCGATAGATCATCGCATGCCCTTCCGGTCGCGCTCTCCATCCTCCTGGAATCAATAGCGATTGCCCTGCGGCAAGTTGCTGGACTTCTCTGATCACTTCGTCGTGATTAGAAGATTTGAGCGCTAGTGCTGTTATAGCTAATTGGCGAAAGAGCGCGGCGACTTCTGCCACTTCAGGGATATGCCCCTCTAACTCCTCTAAAACAGCAGCGAGAGCTTCTGCGCATATACGAGTGCTAAGCCCCTCTAAGCCAGAGTCTTTTAACCTTCCATCCAAAAAGACTGCAGGGACAAGTTTTTGCTCAAGACCAAGGGGAGGCATTTTAGGACATATGCGCGCAAAAAGCTTGGCATAGTCATAGGAGCTTGCCCTCTTTTCCTCTAGGGGTGAATCTAATGCAGGACTTTTCGAATGCAGAGGACTTGCCAAAACACACCTTTTTTTCAAAGTTGAATTAACTTAGTTTAAATGCATTGTAGATTTTTAATATTAAACATTGATTAAGATTGTTTCATTCTTTCCCAGGAGAACTGAGAGAAACAGGCGAAGCTAGAGAAGATCAAAATGAGGGCAGATACGCCCAAAATGCTCTCATCCATGAGGGCGACCCAAAAGCTACCAAGGGCGGCCATCAGGAAGTAGAGAGTGATAGAGGGGCCATCTCGCCCCATCTTAGGGAGGGCTCCATAGCCAAGTCCCACCCCAGCCATAGGGAGGAGAGTGGTAAGGAGGTTGCCGCTCACAAAGAGGTTCCACAAGACAAGCCACACCGCAGAGGCAAAAGCGATATAAAGCCCCCACTTGCGGAGTCGTTTTTTTAAGAGGCGCCCCACGACAATTGCCCCGAAAACCGGCACTTGGGCTGCTCCAAAAACGAAGGGGGTGTATTTCAATTTCCAGACAATCAAATATGGAGAGGCAGAGATCCAGATAAAGAGGGTGGCAAAAAGAGCAGCTCCTGTGAGCGTACGCGCATAGAAGTGGGTATCTTTAGTGAGGCTAAGGTCAATCTTTTTGGGCTCTGGGTTAGTCTCAGGTAAAAAGAACCAGAAAAGAAACAGAGGCAGCAGGGCAAGCAGGAAAATAAGCGTAAAGAGAAGACGCCAGTCGAGCACAATTAGAAGCGAGCCCCCCACAAGAGGAGCTACCATTGGGGCGAGTATAAGCCAGGGGTAGAGTGTATGTCCGCAATAGTTCTCTCGCGCCGTCACATAGCCAAGAACAAGGAAGGTTGCAACACCAATGCCTTGGAAAAAGCGCGCCAAAATAAAAAGGGCGATTGTGGGAGCCAGTGCCGTGAGCAACGTAAAAAAAAGAAAGGTGAGCATGCCACCCAAGATGAAAGGGCGTCTACCAAAGCGATTTGCCAAAGGAGTCATAAAGGGGGCTGCAAAGGCGATCCCTGCAAGCCACGTGGAAATGGAGAGCTGCGCTGTGTTGTAGCGCGTATTGAGGTCAGTCGTAATTTCGACAAGTGCTGGGTAGCACATGCTATTAGACATATTCAGCACGAATTCATAGAATATAATGAGAACAGGAATCAACACTCATTGCCACCATGCGCAAAAAGAAAAAACCAAAAAAGAGAAAAAAACCGTCAATTGCAATGCGCGGAGTTTTTCTCGGCGCACTCTCCCTTCTTTCGCTTCTCAGCCTTCTGAGCTATCACAGCCGCGACGCACATGTCAACTGGTTAGGCTTTGCAGGCCACCTCATTGGATGGACTCTCTTCTACCTTTTAGGCCTCGCTGCTTTCTTGCTTCCCCTCTTTTGGGGGTGGCGTGCCTATACACTGCTTGCCAAAAAAAACTTCATGCGCAAAGAGGTGCTCTACTTTAGTTTTGTCGTGATAGCATTTGCATTTTTACTTGTGCAAGCCTCTAACACTTCTGCTTTTGATCGCTTTGTCTACACTGACTACTTCCCTAAAAGTCATGCTCCTGCCCCCTCCTTTTCCCGCCACTATTTAGGGGGCGTGCCACTACACCGCCTCTACGCTGACACTGCATTTTGTCTCAAAAGAATCTTAGGTTCTGTCGGTTCTTCTCTTCTTTTCTTGCTCCTTCTTGGCTTCTCGCTCTACAAACTTTTCCCTATTACTATCCCCTTTCACAAGCTCAAAAGATTAGTGCCGAAAAAGCGGCTACTTGCAGCTGCAATGCCTGTACGCTCCACGCCTTTTGAAAGCGGTTCAATTGTGCGTGATGATCCACTTGAGCGAGAGATTGAGATTAAACTGCCACAGGAACGCAAACCTCTGCCCAAACTAAAGCCCATTGTTCTTGGTGACTACGCACTTCCCCCCTCAGATTTGCTCACTGAGGTGAAGCACATTGACCAAACAGCGCTGAAGAGCGACTTGAAAAAGCAGGCGAATGTGCTGGAAGAGACATTGCAAAGCTTTGGCATTGAAGCTAGGGTGGGCGATATTCACTGCGGCCCCACCATTACTTCATTTGAAGTGCATCCCGCTTTTGGCGTAAAAGTTCAGAAGATCAAAGCACTAGAAAACGACATCGCACTCAATATGCAGGCGAAATCGATCCGCATCATTGCCCCTATTCCGGGCAAGGCAGCAGTTGGCATTGAGGTGCCCAACCCTCATCCGCAAGAGGTGAGCTTCCGCGATCTTCTAGAGGATTATCAAGCAGGAAATAAAAAGGCGCATATTCCTCTCCTTCTGGGCAAGATGGTGAATGGAGACGATGTGTGGGCAGACCTTACCAAGATGCCACACCTGATCATTGCAGGAGCAACTGGCTCTGGAAAGTCTGTTTGCATCAACACCCTTGTGATGTCGATTGTGATGAATGCGCGTCCCGATGAGATCAAGCTTGTGATGATTGACCCTAAGAAAGTGGAGCTTACGGGCTTCACACACCTTCCTCACATGCTCGCGCCTGTGATCACCGAGCCGGGAGGGGCAACAGCAGCTCTTCGGTGGCTTGTGAAGGAGATGGAAAAACGGTATGAGCTCTACCGCCTTTTAGGGATTCGCAATATCCATGGCTTTAATACAAGGAAGAAAAACGAAGAGCTTGAGAGTTCTCTCGATATTGAGATTCCAGAAAAAATGCCATTTATTGTGGTGATCATCGATGAGCTGGCTGACCTCATGCTTGTCTCATCAAGTGACATCGAAACACCGATCGCACGTATTGCGCAAATGGCGCGCGCTGTGGGGATTCATCTTGTGCTGGCGACACAGCGGCCATCGCGTGAGGTGATTACTGGTCTTATTAAGGCGAACTTCCCCTGCCGCATTGCGTTCAAGGTTGCCAGTCGGGTCAACAGCCAAATTATCATCGATGAAAATGGTGCCGACTCTTTGCTTGGCAATGGCGACATGCTCTTTCTTCCTCCTGGCACGTCAACACTCATTCGCGCACAAGGAGCATTCATTCGCGATGAGGATATCAACAAAGTCATCCATCACAGCTGTTCTCAAGCGCCCACCAACTACCTCATCCCCAACTTTGACACCTATCGGGAAGATGGCAATGACCTCTTTGATGAAGAAGGCACGACGCGCGATCCCCTCTTTGAAGAGGCGAAAGCGCTCGTCTATGAAACAGGCACTGCGAGCACCACCTTTTTGCAGCGCAAGCTTAAGATTGGATATGCCCGCGCTGCTGGCGTGATGGATCAACTCGAAGCGGCTGGTGTCATTGGTCCTTCACAAGGAGCCAAACCGCGCAAAATTTACTACCCACAGGACGAGACGTGAAAGGATTCTGCCCACTCGCCTCGGGCTCAAAGGGAAACTCCATCTACTTTGGCTCAGAAGAGACCAAAATCCTCATCGATGCTGGATTGAGTGGCCGGGCCACAAAAAGGCGTCTTGAAGAGATCGAACTAGAGATTGAAGAGATTGAAGCGATTTTGATCACGCATGACCACACGGATCATACAGCTGGGCTTAAAATGCTTGCTCTCAAGCACAACATCCCAATCCTTGCCAATGCTGAAACAGCCAAAGGGATTTATGCACAGCTACGAGAGTGCCCCAAGTTTCATATCTTCACAACAGGTGAGACATTTCACTTTAAAGACCTTACCATTCACCCTTTCAGTATTCAGCACGACACTCCCGATCCTGTTGCCTTCACAATTGAGACAGAAGATCTCAAGATGGGATTTTGTACAGATCTCGGCTTTCCCTCTACGCTTGTGAAAAGCCAACTCAAAAACTGCGACTACCTCTATGTAGAGGCGAACCACGAGCCGCATATGGTGCATGCATGCAGCCGCCCCATGGTATACAAGCAGCGTGTTCTTTCGCGTAGTGGCCACCTCTCAAATGAAGCGTGTGCTGAGCTTCTCTCAGAAATCGTGCACGATGAGCTCAAACACATCTATTTAGCTCACCTCTCACAAGAGTGTAATACACCCGAGCGAGCACTTGAGACTGTACACAAAAGAATTGGGGACAAAATCAAAATCTCTATAGCTCATCAAGATGTCAACAGCGAACCCACACATTTTTAGCGTCGATCACGGCAAAGGGCCCTGCCCCTATACACGTGCTGACTTTGAGCGTGTGTTCAATATCCGCTACCTCGACGCACTCGAATTTAATGATTGGCGCACGGAGAGCTATATCCGTAAAAAGTGTGCCCAGGCACATAGAAAAGGGAATATCGAATCTCTTGCGATTTGGCTTGGCAAGCTGCATGGCAAGAGTATGGAAGAGGGAGCGGGCATCGACGTCACCATCAAGTGGATTGACGAGCGCATTGGGTACGGTCTTTTCACCAATCAAAAGCTGAAAAAGTGGCAATATGTGGGTGAGTATGTGGGGCTTTTGCGCCGCCGCAACCTCATTTTCCGCAATGTGAACGACTACTGCTTTCAATATCCGCGCGAGTGGCGCACTACTAAAGCATTCACTATCGACAGTGAGGATCAGGGAAACTACACCCGCTTTATCAACCATAGCGACACCCCCAACGTTGAATCGCTTAGTTTTTTTCACGATGGCGTCTTTCGCATCGGCTTTCGAGCTATTGAAGAGATTGCCGCCGGCACCGAGCTTACCTATGACTACGGCGAAATCTACTGGAACAACCGCAAAAAACTCTAGATGGTGTCGTCAAATTTTCTCCTTTGTGAGGCGAGAGATTTTCTAGATGGTGTCGTCAAATTTTCTCCTTTGTGAGGCGAGAGATTTTCTAGGCAAAATGCGCAATCGAAAGCGAAGGGAGTAGCCAAAGCGCTACTTCCGAGGTTGCGAAGGCGCATTTTGGCAGAAAAGATCCGGCTGACAAAGGAGAAAATTTGACGACACCATCTAGGCAAAATGCGCAATCGAAAGCGAAGGGAGTAGCCAAAGCGCTACTTCCGAGGTTGCGAAGGCGCATTTTGGCAGAAAAGATCCGGCTGACAAAGGAGAAAATTTGACGACACCATCTAGGCAAAATGCGCAATCGAAAGCGAAGGGAGTAGCCAAAGCGCTACTTCCGAGGTTGCGAAGGCGCATTTTGCCTAGAAAATCTCTCGCCTCACAAAGGAGAAAATTTGACGACACCATCTAGACTGCTCCCTAAGATTTAACATACCGGCCCATGAGTTCTGTTTGCGCGAGTATGTGCCCTTCCATCTTTGTTTCCACTTCTTTTTTCGTTGCACCTTTCTTCAGACTAAGGTTTGTATCAAGGGCATAGAGCTTGAAAAAGTAGCGGTGCTCGCGATCAGGTGGGCACGGCCCCTTATAGCAATTTTCGCCATACGTATTTTGTCCAAAAATAGCAAAGGGCTGTGCATCTTCTTCAATGTGTGTCAAGGTGGGGTCGATATTAAAAACAACCCAGTGGTCAAACATGCCATCGGGACGCAGAGTTTTTGGAACATCAGGATCATCCATGATGAGCACTAAACTCACGGCGTTTTCTGGAACACCTGAAATGTCAAGGGGAGGATTGATATCCTTCCCTTGACATGTATAAATGCGCGGAATACTTCTCTCGTGTTGAAATGCGGAGCTCGAAAGTTTCATGCTGCCATGCTACATATTTCTATGTCTCATCGCAAAGAAAATCTCGTGTCGTTGTTTTCAGACAAACACCACCATCTTCTGCCTCCTCAACAAAACACTCTCGCAGTTTCCCATCGACAAAATAGATGTCGGAAAAACGTCCTCCTACATCGATCTGCCTCAGCCTTTTTCCATTCGTGAGGTCGATCAATTCAATCCCAGTTGTTGTTTTGAGTGCCAAAATGTTCTCATAGCTGTTTGCCATCATACCATCAACCCCCACGCTATCGTCATGGTCGATCTCCATCCTCTCGCAAAAAAGGGTGCGACCGTTCTCATAATCAATGATCGAAAGTTCAAGGTTGCTGTTATAGATGAAAAGTCGATTTCTGATCAATGTGGCGTACTCCACTAATCCTGGCAAATCAATGCAGTATTCAACCTCTCCTGTTTCCAAACTGCAGAGAAAAAGCACGCGCATAAATGGGTAGGGGTAGCGAATGAAGAGCGTTTCATTATACACAGGGGCAAAGACTCCGGGTGGGAGAGATAAAACTCCTCTTGTTTCGAGAACCGAGCCATCTCTCTTGATCAAACCTGTCCGGCCATGATGCTGAAAGAGGCACTCTCCTGTGGGGGTTAAGGAGACTGCATCAATCCCTTTTACCTCAACAGACGCTTTACGCATGCCAGCGTCCACATCAAAGAGATCAATCGTCCCATTGCTCCATACAATCATCAACGTCTTCCCCGCCAAATTGATTCGGTAGAGCGTGCAATCTTCGGGCCGTTGGAAAATATGCGGGCCCACTTTAATTTCTACATCGCTGACGATGACAGTGTATTCGCCAAATGTGTAGGGGCGGCTTGGCGTTTCAATACGCTGCACACACTCTCTTGTCTCTACATCGTAGCAAAGAATCTCACCTTTCCCCTCCACGACAACTTTGGAGTCATCGAAGCGATGCAATTCAGCTTCTTTGAATGGGAGATTTATTTTAGTCTTCAACCCTGTATCGAAATTTCGAACAAAAAGATTGCCTTTTTGCAAAATCACTATATCGTTGGGGAAATAGCGCGCGTCGTAGATCCCTGCTCCTACCTTTAATGAGAGGGTACGTGAATTTCCATCTCCGCGCAAAATGGCGCGCACAATGCGAAAGTAGGGCGTCCACAAATTACGATCCTTGGAGATTTTGCACCAATTTCTACACACTTCGCTAACAGCAACCAAATCCTCAAGCTTTAGATTCTTGAAGATTTGCAACATGAGCTCCTCTGGAAACTCTTGTAACAGCCGAGCGCTGTATTTTGGATGGGTATCGAGAGTGATAGCCATACTTGACCTCCTTGTCATGAAGAAAATTCGTATGTAGTTGTATTTAACCAAAAGCCTTCTAAAGGTGATGCCGCAATATCACATAGGCGTAACTTTGTACCATCAAAATAGAGATCACCGTTTGAGTTTGGGGTAATGGGAATTTCTCTAAGCCTCAGCCCAGTCTCAAGATTTATTAACAAAACACTTGAGGCTGTTCTCAATGCCAATATATTTCCGACACCATTTTGTATCATATCATCTACTCCAACCGATGCACTACAAAGAACAACAGTGTCATCGAAAAGCACTTGATCTTGTTCGTAGTCGAAAATTGTTAGCGTACAATCACTTCTGTAGAACAGAAGGCGGTTGCCCATCAACTGCATCTTTTGCACACCTTCGGGAATGTCTAGGTAATAAACAACCTTGCCTGTTTCCAAACTGCAGAAATACATGATTTTAAGTGGCGGAGGAGAAAATAGGAGAAAAAACTTATTATTGTACGCTAGATCAGAAGCGCCCTCCTGAAGGGAGAGATGGCCTCGCAGATTCACTAACTCTCTATTCTTCTTAATTAAAGTGACGCTTCCATTCCCATCAAGAAGACACGCACCTGTTCCAGTAAGAACTTCTTCGTGAACTTCTGGCTCTAAGTGCCAAAGCTCTACTTCTCCACTAGTGAGATCAAATCGCTGAAGCGTTAGATTGTCCCATACAATCATCATTTTTTTTCCTTGAATATCGATTCTTTTGATTTGCAGATGTTCTCCTTTTGGGAAAATATGATTGCCTACTTCTATCATCAGGTCTCGAACCAGAACTCTATATTCTTTGAATTGGTAGACAGAAACATCATCTCGGTATAGCTCAGAGCAAGCTAACCTCTCTACATCAAGGCAAACAACCCCCTCTCCCCCCATTATTTTGAGCGTCCTATCGTCATCGCGCAAAAGTCTTTCTGGGGTAAATGGCAGAGAAACCTTGTGAAGCTCTCCTGTGTCAAGATTCCGTACGGCAACCCTACCTGAATGTAATATCACGACATGGCTGGGGAAGTAGCGGACTTCAAAGCTTGGAGACGATATTCTCGTTCTGACTAGATTGACAGCCTCTCTTTGCACTAGCACTGCATACATGAACTTCTGCTCATCTGTCCTTAAAATGTCTGTTTGCGCAACTTGGCGAAGCTTGTTACAGACACAGCCAAAAGCTACAGAATCAGCAAAACTGAGCATTCTAAAAATTTTACTTAAAAGCTCTGGGGGAAGCGATACAAGAGGACTGCTACTATTTTCAACAGCACTTTGTAATTGAAAAGCACTTGGATCTCCACTCGTGGAGCTACATATTTCGCCTGACATCGCTGACCTCCTTGTCCAACACTTAGCAGTATAGGAGGAATCTAAATTAAAGAAAATATTTTATTGCATTGGGATTATTTTTTTCCCACATCTTTTCACGTATGAGGTCGCACTGGTGCTTGCTCACTTTCAGAAGTTATAGTCAAATCGGTTGAAAATTTGAAGTCCATCTACTCTATAATCAAATCGGTTGAAAATTTTACAAATTCATACCATTTGGTTTCACCAAAGATTGCGCTCGTTCTCATAGACCATCAATGGTCTAAGCCGAACTTTGCGCTTACTTTGGCTTTGCCATCTGCCATGAATTTGTAAAATTTTCAACCGATTTGACTATATTTCCCTAAATAGGCAGAGCACTATCCCGCTTGTTGCGGAAGAAAATAGTCACGGCTCTCTCGCACTACTTCCCTGGAGAGGCCAAAAATACCAATCAAATTGACAAGGGTCATGAGAGCGAGCGCAATATCAGCGAAAGCCCATACAAAATTCACTGTGAAGAAAGCACTCAATGGAATCAGACCGATGAAAAAGAGTCTTAGCGGCTTGGTCCACCGACACCCCACCAAGAAACCAACAGCACGCTCAAAGCAGCACGCCCATGCCAAAATTGTCGTATAACCAAAAAGCAAGAGAGCTGTGTTCACAACTGCGCTTCCAAGCACTCTACCCACACCGATTTGGAAAGCATGCACCACAATCGCAGTGCTTTTAAGTCCCACTGCCTGGTCCGCACCTGTGACAATAAGAACCAAGCTTGTGATTGTGCAGACAATCATAACAAGCAGAGGAGCAACAAGAGCTACAGCGCCATCTACAACATAATGGCGACTCTTTGCTCCCGCCTGCAAAATAGGCACATAGCCGGTTCCCACATCTGTTGCAAAAAGAGCACGCCCAATCCCTGTCGTCACTACCTGCATCATTCCAAAGCCTGCAGCTCCCCCCAAAATTGAATGGAAGGCAAATGCATTCTTAAACATCATCCCAAATGCCGGAAGGATCGCACTCCAGTAGTGACCCAAGATATAGATAGCGCTTCCCATGTAGAAGACCGCTACAAAGGGAATCACTGCAGCTGCTACCTTCGCCACACGCTGTGCCCCCCCTAAAAGAACAATACCCACTCCAGCTGCAACCACTACACCTGTCACCCAAGGAGCAATCCCCAGTGTGACAAATGAGATGCTCATGCTATTAATCTGGCAAAAGACCCCAACAGCGATCGCACCTAAAATCACTAAGAAGGCAAAGAGACGACCCAATCTTTTCATCCCTAATCCATTAGAGATGTAGTACATAGGTCCGCCTACAAACTCACCCTGCTCATTTTGCTCACGGTATTTCATTGCAAGTAAGCAGCTAGAATACTGGATGATAGATCCAAAAAAGGCCATGATCCACATCCAGACAAGAGCGCCTGAGCCCCCCATCATGAGGGCAACCGCCATCCCTGAAATGTTGCCCGTACCAAAGTTTCCTGCAAGTACGCTTGCAATCGCTTGATAGCGAGGCATATTCCCCTCAGCCCCCTTCTCTTTTTGGAAAAGGTACTTGAAACCCATCTTTACTTTTCCAATCTGCAAGAAGCGAAGACGAAAGGTAAGGTAGACCCCAAGTGCCACAAGGGCAGGGAAGAGCGTATAGCAGGTGAGAAACTGATTGAATAGAGCTAGCATAAGGTTCCCATTATACCTCTATTTAAGGAAAAAGACAATGAAAGCGGGTACAATATATATGTTAAATATTTTATTATAAAGATATGGAAACCAAGACAAGCCACGAAAAAGAGGCGAGCATCTCGCAGTGCCGTCAAGAGCATCGAGCTGAGCTCGAACAGATTGAAAAGCAATGGCGTTTAGCAAACTACCTCGCAGGAGCACAACTTTATCTGAAGGAGAACTTTCTCCTTTCTGACCCACTCAAGCCTGAGCACATCAAAGACCGCCTCCTCGGGCACTGGGGCACGGTCCCTGGAATCAATCTCATTTATGCACACCTCAATCGCATGATCCGGAAGTACGATCTCGATATGTTTTTGGTGACGGGGCCAGGACACGGCGCACCAGGCAACTTAGCTAACCTCTATCTTGAAGGCTCTCTACAAGAATTTTATCCCGACCTTACTCTTGATTACAAAGGACTTGCAAAATTCATTAAACGTTTTTCTTGGCCTGGAGGCTTTCCTAGCCACCTCTATCCCGGTCTTCCTGGCACGATTCATGAAGGAGGAGAGCTTGGCTACGCACTTGCCACATCATTTGGCGCTGTTCTCGACAATCCCAACCTCATCGTCACTTGCATCGTAGGAGATGGAGAGGCGGAGACTGGTCCCACAGCTACGGCTTGGCACTGCACAAAGTTTCTCGACCCCAAAGAGTCTGGAGCTGTGATTCCGATCTTGCACCTCAACGGTTACAAAATTTCTAACCCTACCATTTATGGCACAATGGACGACCATGAACTTATCCATCTCTTTGAGGGTTATGGATATCAATCTCGAATCGTCTCACATAACGACAAGCATGCTGAGTTTTATTTAGCAATTGAGTGGGCGTACAAAGAGATTCTCGACATTCAACACGCTGCTCGTTCAGGCAGTCCTATTTCCAAACCCCGCTTCCCCATGATCATTTTCCGCTCGCTCAAAGGGTGGACAGGAATCAAAGAGATCGACGGGGTAAAAATTGAAGGCACGTGTCGCGCACACCAAATCCCTGCAAAAGAAGCAAAGACCAATCCTCAGCAGCTGGCACACGTTGAGAAGTGGCTCCGCTCCTACCATATTGATGAGTTACTCGACGCGAATGGCACTCCCATTCAAGAGATTCTCGACAACTGCCCTAAAGGGGAAAAAAGGATGGGAATGAATCCCCACACTTTTGGCGGGAACGACTTCAAACCACTAGATCTTCCAAGCATCAATGACTTTGAGGTACACCTTCCCAAAGAGCCCTTGCGTGGCAGCCATACTCGGCGCAACGTGCATGAGCTAGGACACTATTTACGAGAAGTCACTGTCCGCAATCCCAGCTCTTTTCGTGTCTTTTCTCCTGATGAACTTGAGTCCAATCAGTTGGGAGAGCTTCTCGAAGTGACGAACCGCGACTATCAGTGGCCTATCCATCCTTACGACGGAAAAATCTCCAATCAAGATGGACGCATCATTGAAATGTTGAGCGAGCACACATGCCAAGGGTGGCTGCAAGGCTACCTCATGACAGGACGGCATGGCTTTTTCCCCTCATATGAAGCCTTTCTCTCAATTGCCTCCACGATGATGTTGCAGTTTGCCAAGTTTCTCAAGTTTTCAAGAGAAACGAGTTGGCGCAAACCATTTGCCTCTCTCAACTACCTGGAAACCTCTACGCTTTGGCGGCAAGAGCACAATGGCTTTTCGCATCAAAGCCCTGGACTCATCAACATCTTGCTCAACCTCAAGCCCAATATTGCGCGCATCTACCTGCCACCAGATGCTAACACACTCATTTCTACCTTTGACCACTGCCTACAAAGTCGCGGCTATGTCAACTTAGTTGTGGCTGGGAAGCAAGAAATGCCTCAATGGCTCTCCATGGAAGAGGCAATCGAACACTGCCGTGCAGGAGGAGGCATTTGGAAGTGGGCGAGTACTGACGAAGGCGTCGATCCTGATGTTGTGCTTTGTGGAATTGGGGATAATCCTCATCTCGAAGTGATGGCAGCAGCTCAAATTTTGCGACAAGAATTTCCCCACCTCCGCGTCCGTGTTGTCAATATCACCGATCTTCTCATCCTTGAGAGACACACACTCCATCCACACGGCCTCTCACCAGAGCTCTTCGAAGCCCTCTTCACCAAAGACCGCCCTGTGATCATCAACTTCCATGGCTACCCCTCAGTGATTAAACAGCTCCTTTACGAGAGAAATATACACCACCGATGCTCCATTCACGGCTACCTTGAAGAAGGAACCACTACAACCCCTTTCGACATGTGCGTGCGCAACAAAACCAGCCGTTACCACCTTATCATTGAGGCGATCAAACAAGCAGCCCCCTTCAACAAACAGGTTGAGTCGAAAGCAGTCGACATGATTTCTCACTTCGAATACGTGCTACGTGAACACCGCGCCTACATCGATGAGCACGGCACAGACCCCGCAGAAATCACAGACTGGCGATGGGAATGAACATACTCGTTGTAAATGCCGGTTCAAGCTCGATCAAGTTCGCCCTCTTTGGAGAAGAAAAAACGCCTATCTGGTCAGCGGAAGGACAATTTGATCAACTCTCTAACCTGCCTAACCTTCCTATTGAAGTCATCGGCCACCGAGTCGTGCACGGCGGAGAAAAATTTCGCAAGCCCACCTATCTCACCAAAAAAGTAGAAGAAGAGATCCACGAACTCTGCTATCTCGCCCCGCTCCATAACCCTATCTGCCTAAACGGCATAAAACAAACACGTCGTCTATTTCCTGAGGCGCGCCACTTTGCTGTTTTTGACACCGCCTTTCACGCCCACATCCCCGATGTTGCCTGCACCTACGCTCTCCCTCTTGAGTGGCGGGAAAAAGGGATTCGGAAATACGGCTTTCACGGAATCAGCTACGCATACATCGCCTCACAAATTGAATCAGAGAAGTGTGTCGTTTGCCACCTTGGATCAGGCGCCTCACTCTGCGCGCTGCTAAATGGAAAAAGCATTGATACCACGATGGGATTCTCACCCCTTGACGGCCTTGTCATGGGCACACGGTGTGGGGCGCTTGACCCAAGTGTTGTCATTCATCTCATGATGCATGAAAAGCTCTTCCCCTCCAAAATAGAGCACCTGCTTAATTTTGAATCAGGACTACTTGGTCTCTCAGGAATCTCTGCCGACATGCGCCATATTGAAGAGAGCCAAGATCACCATGCCAGATTCGCCCTCGAACTCTTTACCTATCGCTTCAAACAGCAGCTCGGGCAAATGATTGCCGCGCTCGACGGCCTGGACACCCTTGTTTTCACAGCAGGGATTGGAGAAAACTCCCCCACCATCCGCAAAAGGCTCCTCCCCTCCTACCTTGGAATCGAACTTGATGAAAAGGCGAACAATAAGAACGCCCCGCTCATCTCAACCCCTAACTCCAAAGTGAAAGTCGAGGTGATCCCAACACACGAGGAATGGCAAATTGCAAAGTTGTGCCGAGAAAATTGCTAACTACACCGTCGAACTCACGTTGACTACATATCGTAGCGGTCGCCCTCATTTTTACGAGGCACATGCTTAATTAGTAGATCCACGAGCAAATCCCAATTCTTTGTCTGGACCGCAGGCATAATGAGTTTCGGCTGAATACAGAGGCTACGTGCGAAGTCATTCACATGCGGCGACACATTCTGAATTGCAGACTCTGTCGCAAGCGTATCCTTGATCCCAGCAACAAAGTTTGACCACACCCATCCTTTTCCTCGGATATTACGAATCGCTACCTTCAGCTCTTCATCTTCAAAAATCGTCCGCAAAAAATTGAACGGATGTACATGATCGATGCGATCGCCCGCTGCCTCCAAGCTGTAACGCTCTTTTGCAATTGTAATCAACGATTTATCTGCCAACGTAGTGACAATAAAGTGAATATCATTGCGGTCGGCTTCGCTGATCCCCGCACTATAGTCCCGAGGATAACCCAGCGATCCGCCTGAACGTCGTTCTGCTTTCTTCTGCCAAGAGCGCACATGCTCTACTTTGTGGGGCTGCTGATTGGCAAAAAGAGTTGCCGATAGGCAGACGCCTGTTATAAGTAACGATCTCTTCATTTTTGCACCTCAAGTGGAAACTTTTTCAAAAGTCGTGCAATCAAAGCATCCCAGTCTTGATCAACAACGTAACTTAAAAACTCATCGCAATCCAGCTTTAGCTCATCTGTGAACTTTTGCACATACTCTGGACGCAAATTATCACACTCCGCTTCTTCTGCAAACGTACGTTTGATGCGTGTATGAAAATGGCGCCACAACCACTGTTTCTCCCGAATGAGATGAATGCAGCGCGTCAACTCAGCATCTATAAAGACCGCAGTGGTGAAGTGTAGAGGGTGTACCTCATTGACACGCGCCATTGCGTCTTGTAGCTGAATCCTATTTGAAAGCACTTCTGAGAACGATTGGTAAGCAAGCGAGGTCATTGTGAAACGCAAATCTTCAAGCTGCGATGCAGAAATTCCCTCCTCAAAAGAGCGAGTCGGCTTTGTTTTACTGGTGATACCACAAAATGGCAAAAAGTTTTCACCCTCCCTTTCGAATAAACCACCTGCATAAAGGGGTTGTGCGCAAACATAAGAGATAAGCGTTAGTTTAAGAATCGAGCTGAGACGTAGCACCGAGCGTTCCTCCCTATATGGGATCTTTTCAGAAGTTAAGAAAAGACTAAGATCATAACCCTTTTTTTTCAATAGTAGAAAATTCAAAAGGCGTGTGCTACGATGCGCAGATTATGCGTTTTTTGTGCATCGCATGGCTGATTTTTGTTCCGTTTCTGGAGGGCGCAAGTCCGCCTCCTAACATCATAGAAGCAGGACCTGAGGTCTTTTATATTCGACGAATGCGCTCAGGCGGCACAAAACAAACTGCACGCATGGATGGTGTTTACGTCGAATTTGATCGCCTCAAACGGTACGGCTGGTATGTGGGGGGAGAGTTCCGCTACTCACAGGGGCGCCTAAAAGGGCATTCTGGCACACAACGAGAGATTCTTTCTATCCTTACCGACCGCGTTTGGGAGGGACGTTTTGGCTACACTCTACAGAGAAAAAATCCCAAGAGATACTTCATTACTCCATATGGGGGGTATGGTTACTTCGACCAAACAAATGACTTTCTTCCCCCTACTCCTATACCTCTCAAATTCCAGAACACATTTAATTTCGTCAGCGCAGGCTTTTTATCTGGAGTGAATATCACATCTCTGCTAACTATGTGGGTAAATTTCAAGATGAAATTCATGTTGAATGGCGCCTCAAAGGTAAGCGAAGACCCTTTGATGGGCGATAACACATTGCAGATGAATAACGAAGTACTGGCCCGAATTGAGGTTCCATTCATATATTCCCCTTCTAATGCACGAATGGGTTTAGAGTTTGTTGCCTCTCCTTTTTATGAGTACTGGCACTTTGGTGGACGACAAGGTTTTCCTTTCGATTATATCGACACCAAGTACAATCTCTACGGTGCCAACTTCGCTTTGAGGAGACGATTTTAATGGAAGACTTCTATTCACGACTTAGCTACAGCTTTGGGAATGAAGATTGGATCACAGAACAAAAAGCGCTACAGATTAAGCCGAGCGATGCTATCGTCTGTGTCACAGCGAGTGGCGACCGCCCTTTAAACCTGCTCACCGAGGAATGTAAAAGCATTATCTCTGTGGATGCAAACCCGATGCAAAATGCGCTGCTTGACCTCAAGAAAGCCGCTATTGCAGAGCTTGACTACTCTTCTTACCTCGCTTTTCTCGGTGTTGAGCCTACTAAAGGCCGCATGGAGTCTTTCAACCAACTCTCATATCGCCTTGACAACATCTCTCGAAGGTTGTGGAACAGACACAAGGGAGCGATTCGAAAGGGTGTTCTTTTTCAAGGGGCGATTGAGCGGCGCATCAAAATTGTTAACTTCCTGATCAAGCTTACTCGTAGCTCGCGCGTCAAACGTCTTTTCACTTTTGACAACCTTGAGGAGCAGACACGATTTGTAAAAAAGAAATTCGACACCTTTTTATGGAGGCGCTGTTTCGACGTCGCACTCCATCCGCGAGTGACGCGTCTTTTTGTGCAAGATCCTGGTT
Source organism: Chlamydiales bacterium (assembly GCA_024233495.1). Lineage (GTDB taxonomy): Bacteria > Chlamydiota > Chlamydiia > Chlamydiales > JAAKFR01 > JACKPM01. The sequence goes on along the minus strand of JACKPM010000003.1, from coordinate 225,536 downwards.
TGTACCAATATGTTGACCCTGAAATCCATATTGGTCACTACATTCACGACCGTTTACATGGAGCGCTCTCCCAATTTCTGGCGAAAGAGAGCATGTTTCTCTCTCTTCTCTTACAAGGGAAGATCGACCAAAATCATTTCCCCCCTTATTTGGAAGAAGAGAGCCTCAAGAAAATTCGACCCCGACTCGATCGACTGCAGTTTGCAACAGCTGACCTCATTACCTATCTTGAAAATGCGCCGGAAAACAGCTTCGATTGTTTTTCTCTCTCTGACGTTGCCTCTTATATCCCTCGTGAGGATTTTGAGCGCATGATCCGCGCTGTTCAACGCTGTGCCAGACCTGGAGCACGTTTCTGCATCCGGCAATTCATGACGAAGTATGAGCTACCTGAGAAGCTTGCTCATCATTTTGAACGCAACCGGAAGTTAGAAGAAGAGCTCACAAGAGAGGATCGCTGCTTTGTCTATCACTTTATGGTAGGCACGGTTAAAAAAGGTTAGCAGCCTTGTTTGAGATGCCCCAAAAAAGGCGTTTATGCCATCTCAGATGACGTGTATAGATCAAAGCGTACTCGTTAAATTCCTTTAGGCCTCGAAAGCGCTTTGCCGTCTCCCCCCCAGAGCCGTCATTCAAGAGCGCTCCTAACTTCTCCGCCTCTTCAATCAACGTCAACATCAGAATACGGTACACCTCTGTGCGCCGCTCACTTTGAGCATCAAAGCCGAAAAAAGGCGCAATCATTGCCCCTCCCTCAACGCAGTAGCCAAACACCCCGACAATCTCACCCTTACGCTCTATAGTGCGCATTTGCAAAAAGCCGCTCTCAATTGCTCTTTGCAAAAATGCCTCTGTGTAGCGCGGCGCATACTGCGTATGTTTCTCCAAATAGATTGACCGATAGAGCTCCAAAAAACGGCGCACATCCACTCTTGTTGTCACCACATAACCTGCACTCTCCATCAGCCGCCTATCGCGGCGCAAGTGATAGGCAGCCCTCTTTCCCCGCTTTTCCTCAGGATCAAAGTAGTGCACCTTACGTGCGAAAAACTTGTGATAACCCAAATCCTCAAGCCCATCTATGATTCCCACGTGCTCGCGATCTGTCAGCCCCCGAAACATCACCAAATGCGAGGGGAAACGCTCTTCTAAAAAACGCGTCACCGCCTCTAACTGCTCCCCGCTCAACTGCGGATAAAGAGCACCAGATAAGAGCCAATTGTTCACAATGACCACACGATTTGCCTCAATCCCCTTTAACAGCAATCCTGCCCCACGCACAAAAGGGCGAACAAAAATTGAAACCTTGTGTTGGACATGCGCAATCGCATAGTAGTTTGACGTCACATACGCATTCTCATACTCTTTCTCATTTACCGAGATAGGAATACAATGCCCATCGACCTTTAAAAAGAAAAAGCGTGTTTTTACATTGGAAATATAATGCTCCACTCCCTCTTTCAACATCGAGCTGTGAAGTGAAAATGGAACGCGCGAAGCCGAGTCACCATCGATTAACTCGACTTGACTCACTGATGCTCTCCCCTATTTGCACTGCCATGCTTCCGGAAGACGTTTAGAAGGGCTGCTATCGCCAATAGTGTCAAGACAGCGCCCCCTGCGATCATGAAATAGCTATTGTCTAACCCCACCACACCAAATGAGTGCAACTTCGTTGCATTTGGCGGCAATCCCCCTTTAATTGCAAGGTAGGCAAAAATCCCCGAAATCAACAGGAATGTTCCCACAACAATCGAAAAGCCAGACAAACAGTACTGAGACCTTAACGCCCCATGCTCAACGGTTTGGCAGTTTGATACAGTACACATAGAGAGAGGATTGTACCACAAACCCAAGCAAATGAAAATGAAATTATTTGGTTAATGCCGTCAAAGTTTTTCTTTTCCCCTTAAAAGGAGCGCGTCCATGCATTGCCAACACATTATCCAAAATTAGCATATCATTTTTTTGCCATGGATAGTCGATTGTACATTGGTCCATCACATCCATTACATGATACAAATCTTTTCTTGGAATTCTGCTTCCATCGCCATAGCATACCTCGTGCATCACTGTATGGGGCCTCGCATAGACCAGCTTTACTCCCAAGTAGTTCCAGAAGCCCACCAATCTCGGGTTGTAATCGTACAAATGAGCTTGGTTGAACCAAACCCGCTCCCCTGTCTCCACATGATCCAAAACCCCCTTGGCCTCCTGCACTACCTCGAGCCAATCCTTGCGCCACTGGTATGCGAACTCACTCTCCTTACATCTTTGCTCTACGACTGCCTTTTCGTCTGTTTCGAACACCTCCATCCACCTCTTGTGTGCCCGCTGGAACTTGTTTATAATATCCAACAAAATGTCGTGTCGATAGTAATTTGAGACATAGCGAACCCCTTTTTCTTCGAAAGCTTTTCGCACATCGGGACGCACCTTTTCATAAATTTCTCGCGCATCTCCCAAAATTGTTGCTCCCCCGCTGCTTGCTGGAATATCGCTATAGAAATAGATGTGTCTTGGATAATGTTTGACGAAACTCATCTCATTGTGCAGAGGAATCTTCAAACTTGGCGGTGCCTCAGTTGACGTGTAGACCTGCCCCTTTACCTTATCGCGCGGGCTATCTCCCCCGATGTAGTTCAACTGCTCTCCCAAGCCCAACACTTCAATCACCCGATTGAACCCATCTGCACCCTCGATTGGAAAGCCACGAAAAAGCACACCTGTGTGCTTCAAAATCTTCGCCCTCAGCTCATCACGATTCTCATCTACATACTTCAAAAACTCATCAAATGAAATCCCCCCTGTTGGCTCAATGACCAACGGAATCTTTCTGCTCGTGATGAACGACTCTCTCATGTTTCCTCCCGTATTTGAAAGCCAACAATAGCGCTGCGACAAGTGCCATGCAACCGAAAAAAATCATCGCCAACTTTACCCATGCACCAGCTAGAAGACCAAATCCCAAACCAGCTAGAGCCTCTGTCAAAAAGTTCAGAGACTGATTCACTCCCATCATTCTCCCCTGCTCATTTTCGCGAGCCATCACTGAGATCAAAGAAGAGCTCATTGGCAAAATCACAGCGCATGCAAAACCCGCCACAATCGAAAAGCCCCACATTGCATCCTCATATGGCGGCAAAATCATTGTCCCCATCACAGCTGCTAGCAAAACCCCCATCCACAGTAAAACACGTTGCGCCAAAAACTTTCGCCCAAAATACCCCATTAGAAACAAGTTCACCACAATGAATGCCAAATCTGTCCATGTGATCATTAACGAAAGCTTTCCCACCCCCATCCCAAAGCGCGCCACCAAAAAGATTGGATAGCCCTGTAGAAAGCCGAACACCCCCAAATAGAGCAAGAAGTTGACCAAAAACCAAAAACGAAAGCCCCGATTTCCCACATTCTTAAAGTTCGTAAAGCCCTCAACATAGGAAACCTTCACACGCTTCTTCACTGTCTCCTTAAATGAGACTGCCGTCCATACAAAAGCCACCGCCATCATTCCCGCGACGATGAAGAAAGGCAGCTCATAAGCCCCATTGATATTTGCCAGCCACCCCCCCAAAACTGGCCCCACCACGTACGAGCATGACGCCGCCAAATAGATATATCCGAAAAGCCTGTGCCGCTCTTCTTTCCTTGAGACATCAGCGACAGCGCTCTGAGCGATGGTGATGTTCCCCTCTGACAAGCCAGCGGCAAACAGTGCTACATAGATGAGCCAAATGATCTTGAACAAAAGCCCAATGCCTACTGCCACATAAACTAAGCACGCGACACCGAGTGAGAAGAGCAGCAATGGTTTTCTCCCAAACCTATCCGATAAAGCTCCCAAAACAGGCGAGCTCAGAAACTGTCCAAAGGGATACAAGAAGATCAAGAGGCCCAGCATGATTAGCTTAGTACTTCCCTCGAAGCCGCCGAAGTTTCCTTTTAGAAACAGTGGGGCAAAGATTGTGAGGAAGAGGCTATACCCAATATAGCCCAGAAAGACGACAAAGTAGACCGGCAGCACTCTCTTAACCATACGAATGGTTATAGCACTAAAGAGTTCATGACTACACGCTAAAATTTCTTGTCGTATTGACAGCATTTCCCTCTAATCTTAACTTAAGCTTTATTTTCTCTAAGACAAAGAGGTTATATGTCTTTTAATCTCAATTTAAAGTTATGGTTGAGCCTTTTCTTCTCCTTCCTGATTTGCACACCAAGTACTTATTCGTATTTAACCCCCCCTCCAGCAACCTACCGTTCTACAGAACCTTCAAATTACGCGCCTTTTTCTCCTAAGGTGAACGTGATCACTGGGGAGTACTGTGACGAAGAGTGCGACCTCGTCGCTCCAGGAATTGAGCCTCTCTCTTTTCGTCGCTTCTACAATCACCTCGGGCACTTAAATCTAGCTCACGGTCACTGGAGGGTGAATCCCGAATCTCTCGTCTTATTTAACCTAGCAAAAAATGAAAATAATTTTACGGGCATTGGCGATGAAAGAGGCGGGTTTCTCATTTGTGAAAGTGAGACTTCTTCTGGATTTCAGTTCAACCCAAACAAACACACGAACTACACGAATTCGGGTTCTGGACAGCATCATCCTTTCAACGTCAATTTTACTGTGAATAAGCATAGACCCAAAAAGAAAGAGTTTTTCTGGCAAGGAGATGTAACAGATGGAACGGGGAGAAAGCGCACCTTTCAATCAGAAATTGGGATGTGGAAAGAAGAAAACTTTGCCCCTGTCTATCAAGCGCGCAGTCTCATAGAACACCTTCCTAACGGCAACTACATTGTCTACAAATTTACAGATGTTAATAATCATAATGACCATAGAAACAAGCGCCTTGACACCTATTATATTTTAGAAAGCATTCGAGCCTACAGCTCAGACAATACCCCTATCAATGAGCTCTCTTTCTCATATCAAAGGCGAGGCAAGAAGCATGACTATTGCATTGAAGAGACTTTTGTGACAGACCAAGGGAAGCGCACGGCGCACCTGCATCACCACATTCCCACAGTGCGAGAGTATAACCGTCGTCGTGGGCACGAATTCGAATTCGATGTCCTCCTCAATACTGTCTACGCCCCCGGAAAACCCACCCAAGTCTATAGCTATAGACACGACGAAGCCAAACACTACTTTAAACACCCCTTCTTGCGAACCGTCTCCTCACGAGGGGGCTGCCTGTTGACAAATTATGACTGGAACTCAAAAAAGGTGACATCACAATGTGCACCCCTTGGCCCAAATGGTGATCTCGTTCCTATCGCCCAGTACCTTTATAGTCCTAACCACACCAGAGTTCTTGATGCTGAAGACAACAAAACCATCTATCGCTTCGACAAAGACAAACGCATTACCGCTATTGAGAGGTATGACCAAGATACCCTTTTACAAGTTGAAAGAAACAGGTGGGATTCGAAGACTGGAAATCTCCTTTCCTTCACTATCGAGAATGGCAAAGGGAAGGTCTACCGAAATGTCACTTACAAATATGACTCCCACCAAAATGTCTCTGAAGAGACGATTGATGGCTATACGCTCTACCGCTCTTACGACCCTAAATTCAATGTTATAATCAAAGAGTGGGACAACTACGGAAAAAAAATCCTCTATAACTATAAAAAAGACACCAATCTCCTGGAGTCAGAGCTGACGTGTGAAGGCGATAGAATCAGGAAAAGAGTTTTTCATGACTATGATGCCAGCGCTGTATGCACCCGAACTATCATAGATGATGGTCAATCGCTAGATAAGGAAGATCTTTTAGGTGTGACTTTCCGCCAAATTAGCCAAGTAAAGCCTAAGCAAAGTTTCCCCTGCTTTGGCTTACCTGAAGAGATTACCAAACCCGACGGCTGCATAGTACGTTATACTTATCACCCCTCAGGCCAAATTGAAAAAGAGGAGCACTTCGACTGCAACGGCTCCTTTTGCTACGCCCTCACCAATGAATATGACGAACAGGAAAGGCTTCTCTCCTCCACAAATGCGCTCGGCTACCAAACTACATATACCTACGATCAAAACTTCAACCTCACTTCCATTGCCAACGACAAACAGACTATTCTCCTGGAGTACGACAAGGCAAATCGGCTCACCTCTGAAATAGTCGGCTCATTCACGACCACCTTCTCCTATGACAGACTCAGCAGGCTCACCGCCAAAAAAGACCCCTATGGCATTACACGCTACACCTATGATCCTCTTGGCAACCTCACCTCTATCACCTACCCAGATGGAGGCATCGAGCTCAGAGAATATGACCCACTTGGGAATATCACTAAGCAAACAGATCCTATGGGATACATCACAACCACCACCTATAACCAAAGAAGCCAACCCCTCCACATTATCCACCCCAACGGAATAGAGGAAAGCTTTACCTACAACCCCAACGGCACCCTAGCCTCTCACACCACCGTCAATGGGCCGCAAAAGTACACCTATGACATCTTTGGAAATATCGTCAAAACCGTAGATGGAGACAGAGTCACATCAGCAACCTATTCCCCCTTTCACAAGCTCTCAGAAACAGATGCGATGGGCATCACAACACACTATACGTACGATAAAACAGGACGCCTTCTTACCCAACAATGTGAAGAGCAGATCACCTCCTATGAATATGACTCTCTTGGCAGACAATACCGCATTCATCAAGATGATGAAACTACCACCCTCTCCTTCGACTATAAAGACCAGCTCATAGAGAAAAGAATAAACGACTGTTTTAAAGAAGGATACACCTATGACTCCTTTGGGAATCGAACTGAAGTGATCACATGCCTGGGCACTTCGAAAACTGAGTACAATGAAAACAACCTTCCTATCAAAGAGATCGAGCCTTGTGGCAACATCACTACCTATGAATATTCCTATGATACAACGGTCACCAGAAAGATCACCAACCCAAAGGGAGTCATTACACAGGAAAAGTATGATCCCTGTGCGCGCCTAGTTTTCCAGCAGACAGCAGAGCAAGTTCGTGAGAAGAAATATGATCTCAACGGCAACCTAATTGAAGCTACCGAAAATGGAGTCTCCCATACCTGGAAGTACGGCCCTTCCAACCGGCTCGAGCAATTCGTAGAAGCTGCATCCAAGGAAACCAATTATCTCTATGACAAAATGGGGCGCCTTCAAACAACAATTAAACCTGACAGCACAAAACTGCACCGCCTCTACGATAGCCATGGTCGCCTGGCTCGCTACTATGGCCCAGATTTTGACTATACCTATTCTTACAATCACAACAACCATATCCTCCAAGCAGGAGAGACAAAGCGCACCTACGACAGCTACGGCAATACTATCGAGGAGAAACTAGCAAATGGCATCTCTATCAGACGCTCCTATACTCCACATGGGAAAAAAGCATCTCTTTACCTGCCAGATAACACCGTTGTCTACTACACCTACAGAGGCCCCTTTCTCTCTAGAGTCTCTTATCAAGAGTACACTCATTGCTACAAACGCAACCTATCTGGCGACCCTATCCAGAGCCAAGACACCAGAATTACCTATGACCGGAATCACCGTTGGAAGAGCTTTGCCTCCCCCCATTTCCAAGCCAACTACGACTATGATTGCTGTGGCAACCTCCTTTCGGACGGTACAAACAGCTACACCTATGATACCCTCAACCGACTCATCTCAGAAAATGGACACACCTACGCCTATGACGCCACGCACAACCGCATCCAAAAAGATGCTCAAACCTGCAGCTTCAACACACTCTGTCAAAATAAAGCCTTTATCTATGACAGAAACGGCAACCTTATCTCTGATGGAAAACACACCTATACCTATGACTCCCTGGATCGATTAATTGCTTTCGATGAGCATCGCTATACATATGACGCTTTCAATCGTCGTATGACCCGGGATGAAACCCCTTTTATTTGGGATGATAAGCAAGAGATTGGAACACCTTTTGAGCTACGCATCCTGGGAGAGGGAAAAGGAGCCGAGATTGGAGCCTCCATCCTCCTCAAGCTCCACGGCACATGCTACATCCCGACTCATGACCACCGTGGATGTTTAGTTGCCCTTTCCGACCTCAATGGCAACCTAGTTGAAGACTACAAATACACCGCCTTTGGAGAAGAGCTAACTGGTCATACACTTTCTCCTTGGAGATTTGCCTCCAAAAGGCACGACGAAGATCTCGTCTACTTTGGCAGACGTTACTACTCCCCCTCTCAAGGACGGTGGATCACTCCCGACCCCATTGGATTCTCTGACGGACCCAACCTCTACGCCTATGTCAACAACAAACCCCACACCCTGATGGATCTACACGGACTCTTCTGTATGCCCTTTCGTGGGAGTGGTATGAGGAGTTTTTTCAAAGGCGCAAAAGATCACGCTTGGAATATTGGCACTGGCATTGCACAAAGCATGGGGTCATGGACAATAGCAGATATGGGTTACGAGATCACAGACGATCCTACTCTATTCCACAGCAAGTCTCAAGAAGCTCTAAACGGATGGCAGCAACTGGGAGAGGCATTCTTAGAGCACCCCTTTAGAACGGCTGGTGAACTCCTCATGCCCGGAGTGATGCAGATTACACGCGACCCCAGAAACCCTGAAGCTTGGGGCGCTGCAGCCTTCGATGTTGGGCTGCTCGCCCTCTCCACTTATAGGGGGGTAAAAATCTCTAGTTCTATCCGCAAGTCAGACCTTCGGGCAAAATCTCTATCCCAATTTAGCGGAAGTGTGAAACCTAGTGGCTTCTTAGGCAAAAGAGGATGGGAGTTGCAAAATGCAAGTTTTCAAAAAGTGCGAAATTCTCCAGCCAAAATAAGCGGGTTACAATATTCAGGCCATGCCTTAGATCAAATGCAAAATCGAGGCATTTTGCCCTCAGTCGTTGAAAATACGGTGAAGCAAGGCACATATTCCCATGATCCAATCAAACCGCGAGTCCGATATTTCGAAGCTGGAAATCACATTACAATAATTACCGAACGCGATAGAGTTATTACAGTAATACGTGGAGAAAGATAAATGACATCGAAGGATTATATTCTCCTATCAAACATTTTGAAGTCTATTTTAGATTATAGAGAGCGAAAACTGGACTTTTTTACGCTTGTAAACAACTTAGATGCTATCTATCGCGAAATTGAAGAGATAGACGATGAGTGGTCAGCAAGGTTTTATAAAAATTGGATCAACTTAGAGTCTATCAATGCAAAAATCATAGAAGACAGCATTAGCTTAGCAGACAGTCCGCTTGAGTCACTTGCTGATGACTCTCTTAAGCAAATGGAGTTTGCTACTAGTTCTCTGATAAAAGCAGATGCTTATAGCCTCCAGTCTACAAATGATTGTGTTATTGAAGTAGAGGAGAATCAAACGTTCCTACTGTGCCCGCTCTGCTTCGAGGCCTGGGAAAACTCAGAACCTTCTCTGGCAGCGCGTTGTCCACATTGCGGCAATAAATTTCGACTCCAAAAGATCTGAGAACTCAGTGTAATTTTATCAAAAGACTTTGCGTAAGAACTAACCGGTCAGAAGCACGACAAAGACCTCGTCTACTTTGGCAGACGTTATTACTCCCGACCCTATCGGCTTCTCTGATGGACCCAACCTCTACGCCTATGTCAACACCCTGATGGATCTACACGGACTCTTCTGTATGCCCTTTCGTGGGAGTGGTGTGAGGAGTTTTTTCAAAGGCGCAAAAGATCACGCTTGGAATATCGGCACTGGCATTGCACAAAGCATGGGGTCATGGACAATAGCAGATATGAGTTACGAGATCACAGACGATCCTACTCTATTCCACAGCAAGTCTCAAGAAGCTCTAAACGGATGGCAGCAACTGGGAGAGGCATTCTTAGAGCACCCCTTTAGAACGGCTGGTGAACTCCTCATGCCCGGAGTGATGCAGATTACACGCGACCCCAGAAACCCTGAAGCTTGGGGCGCTGCAGCCTTCGATGTTGGGCTGCTCGCCCTCTCCACTTATAGGGGGATGAGGTTAGGAAAGGCTGCCGTTAAAAGTCCAACGATGTCCTCTCCTCAACTAAATCGCTTCAATCAAGCTGCTCTTAATTTGTCAGAAACAGGACAAAATAATATTCGCGTACTAAGAGGGCAGGGAAATTGCATGAAGAAATTAGTTGATGCCTAAGAGCTCCAACATGTACTTCCGATCCCACCCTGCTTTGGAGCGCTTATTTTTTATCCCAGCCTTGGTCTTTTTATCTCCCTTCAGTATGTTGAGAGTGGCTCGTCGAATCACAGAGAAGTTTTCAGCGCCGTTGTCTTTGCTGATTTTGCATTTGTCCTCACCATAAGAAACATCCAACTGCCAATGCAGCTTATTTTCAATACCCCAATGGCTTCTGATCGCACGAGCTAACTTCAAAGCATCTGAGGTTAAGCTTGATATATAGTACCTAAACTCCTTTGTGGAAACGCCTTTCTTCGTGCAGGTGCTTTGCAAACAAACTACACTTTTTAAGTTTGCCCATTCTCCCTGTTGAGGTAACCAACTGATATCATCTATTGTCCATACTTCTCGTAGTTCGCGTCGACCGCGAGAGCACTCCTCATTTTTATAGTAATCGCAACCGCTTTCCTTAGGCTCTACAACTACAGCTTGTTGGAAAAAGTTCTCGACTTCGTCATGCAACTTCCCTTGATTACCTTTCAATGCCAATACATAGTCGCCACCCTTCTCGCAAATTTTTTCTGCTATGTTTTTCTGGCAACCAGCTGCATCTATAGTAACCGTGGCTCCCTTCAGATCAAGCATGTCGATAAGCAGAGGAAATGCTGTAATCTCATTGGACTTGGCCTCAGTAGCCAATTGTCCCAACACCAGCTCATTTTCCGCAGAAAAGGCACTCACTATGTGGATGGCTTTGGTCCCGTTTGCACTGTCAGATGAGTTGCATATCGTCTTGCCATCTAAAGCGATCACACCTCCTAATGCTTTTGATATTCTCTGAGTCCAAGAAATGAAGCAGCTTTCAAATGCCTGGGAATCTAAGTAGCGAAAAAATCGACTCAACGTATCATGAGATGGTACACCCTTTAGACAGATGTCAAATTGATTCAGCCATTCAATATTGGATGTTGCCCAAAGATGGACTTCAATCCAATCGTCTGCACCACATAGAATTCCTAAAATTGCTATGGTGATGATATCGAAAAGGTTATAGACTTGATTGCGCTCGCTTCGTGGATCAGGAATTATCGAAAAACAGGACATGATTGATGTTTGGTGCAGTGAACTTTTTGCAGACATTGTAAAACCTCCAATTTAGAAGGTAAAGTCTTCAAAATTCCACTCATAAGTCAAATCATTTCTTCATGCAATTTCCCTGCACATACGCCATATAAAAATATGTTATAGCACTAAAGGAGAGTTTATTACATTCAACTTTTTTAAATTGAAAATAAGACCCTAAAACATCTATAATGCCCGTTTTTAAAACAAATTCATTCTCAAAATGGACTTAGAAGTAGAATTTGTTTCTGGAATAAACACAAAAGACTTAATCAGTAGAGTCTCTGGTTTAACTCACCCTCAAATTATATTTTGGTACATAGGTTGTAATGGTTTAAAGGAGCGCACAGCTCATTTCTATAGAGACGCCTTGATAAACCCTCTTCTTAACTCCCCTTGCAGCCCCTCTTTTTGGCTTTATGACCTAACTGCATGGAACGCCTTTAAAACCAAAAAATATCCTATTACAAAAAAAAGCAGCTGTTGCGAAAAGCTCTCTCAAATATTGCCTGGGACCCTCTTCTGTATCTCCTCAGCCGATATACTTTCAAATTTTCCGCCAACTAACTGGATGACCTCGATCCTAAAAAGAAAATCTATCTACTCTGCCAGCTCCAAATTTTCCCATTCAAACATACCTCTCGACACTGTTTTCAATGACATATCACTCACCTCATCTCTGCTTGAAACAGACGCAAGCAAAGCCTACTCAGCATTTCAATACCTAGAAGCCTTTTTACTGATTGAGAAACTGCTCCGATCGAGAAATACGACAGCACATGAAATTATTTTTGCTCTTCCGAATGATGAGCTTAAATACTACCCTCAAGACATCTTTGAAGATGATTTACGCTCCTTTTTGCAACATACTTTTCAGACTCAAGAGCTTTCTAGCTATCACATTTCAGTACGTTTTCTTTCTTTTTCCTATGGTTCCCAAGAAACACAAAGACCCTATAATGCTAGGGGAAAAACGCTTTCGCACCAACAGGTGAATATTTTGGAGGTTATTGGTGAGTTATCCAACTGTTGAGATACATACCAGCGAAGGCCGGGTTTCAGTTCATATTGAGACAGAGAGGCTTTCTATACGTTCTTATGAGCCTGATAGGGATTATATAGATTGTGTTTCTTTGTATGGGGATCCTATTTTGACGAAGTATTTTGATTTTGGTCGTCCCTATACACCTGAAGAGGTGAAGGAGATGACGTATGAGAGGGGTTGTCGTTTTTTTAGGAATGGCGAGTTGCTGGGTTTATTTTCGGTTTTTGAGAAGAGCAGCGGGAGTTTTATTGGCCAGGTGGACCTCCTCCCCACGGACGAAGAAGGCACCGTTGAGATTGGTTATATTTTCTTAAGACAATTTCATTTTATGGGGTACTGCCAAGAAGCCATTCAAGGGCTGATCTCGGAGTATGTCCCTAGTTTACAAGAGAAGCGATTCTTCACAAATGGTGGGCCTATTCAAAAACTAGTGGCCTCTGCTCACCCTCAAAACTACGCATCACTAAAGCAAATTCAAAAACTTGGAATGTCATTTAACAGCGCAACCAAAAGATTTGGGGCAGAACGATATATTTTTTCCCTTACACTTCCCCAAAAACATTTTAGAAAGGAAGAAAAGATTTATGCAAATTGACAATCCTGAAATCGCTGTGATTTGGAACGCTCAAGAATATGCTGAACATTCAACTGTTCAAGCAGAAGCTGCAAGAGCCCTACTGGAGAAAATCCAATTCCGAGGAAATGAAAAGGTTATCGACATAGGTTGTGGAGATGGAAAACTTTCAGCTTGCATCTCGAAAAAAGTCCCACTCGGCAAAGTTCTTGGAGTAGATATTTCTAAAGACATGATCAAACATGCACAGAGAACTTTTCCCAACGATGAGTATGAAAATCTAACCTTCATCTCAGAGGATGCAGAAAACTTGAATGCCCAAAATGAGTTCGATATTTTGTTCTCATCTTTTGCACTTCAATGGCTCTCAGACAAGCCCGCATTCTTCAAGAAAGCGTACAATGCCTTAACTGAGTCCTCTCTGCTTGTCCTGACTATCCCTCTTGATGTATCACCTCCTCTTGAAAAAGCCCTTGAAGAAGTCACTGTTACCTCAAAGTGGAAGGAGTTTTTCTTTGACTATAGTCCTTACGAAAGACTTAGGCCAGCATCTGAATATCGGGCATACATAGAACACTGTGGGTTTGTCCTAACAAGTTTCTCTACAGAAACACAAAAGAAAATTTTTGCATCAACCCAGTTGTTGAAAGACTATATCAGACAATGGCTTATTCACTTGAATCATTTACCCAATAGTCTTAGAGAAAGCTTCTTTGAAGAAGTAATGGAGCAATATTTTTTACATCAGCCCCCTGCAGAAGATGGCTCCATATTATTTGAGTTTCAGAGAGTTGATATCATCGCACAAAAGTCCTCTTTGGAATCTTGCAATATGCAAATAAAGAAATAAGAGTACATGCTAAGATAAACCAGCTAAAAGCCGCCTGATTATTAAGATAGCTAACTAAGAAAATCGCTATTGCTGGAGTAAATCCACCAATAAATCCATCCGCCAAGTTGAATGCAAGCCCAGCCCCAGTAAACCTCACAGGGGCCTCAAATAGATCCAGGAGAACAACGGGATATAGAGCTGTAATTGCTGCAACAGGAATAGCATAAATGTAAGTTAACACTTCCACATATACCATGCTCCTCGCATCAATCGCTAAGCTCATTGGAAGTAACAGAGCAAGAATCAAAACTGAACTACCTATTAAAAAAGGCTTGGGGCCTACTCTATCCCCCCACATTCCGAATACAGGCAGCAAGACTGTTATTAGAACTATTAGCGAAATCGAAAAGAATGCAGTCCCCCAAATACCTAACCCTATAGCACTCGTTAGATAGTTAGGCAGATATGCAGCAAGAAAATAAAAGGTTGCCGCATTTACAATCCCGAAAGCAGTTCCAAGCCATATCTTGCCTCTATGGTTATAGATTACCTGCCTAAAGCTTTCAGTATCTACTTCATGATGAACTTTTAATTCATGAAAGATAGGTGTTTCATGCAATGTTTTCCTTAAGAAAAAACCAAATAGCCCAATTACACCGCCGAACCAAAAAGCTATCCTCCAGCCCCAGACAATTAAAAACTCTTCAGGGATGAATTTATCTACCACTAGGACTTCAAACATACCGATTAACGCACCCAGCTGATTACCGAAGGCCATCCAACTTGTCATAAAGGCTTTGTTTTTGGGGGTGGCATTCTCGTAAAGGAAGCAGGCAGTACCAGGAGACTCCCCTGACTCAGGAAGCGACTGAAGCAACCGTAAGACAATCAGCAGTATCGGCGCAGCTATTCCCCACTTCTCAATCGGCATCAGACACCCCATCGCAAACGTGGGGACCGTCATAATCACGATCGACCCGATAAACGCGCTCTTTCTCCCATGTAAATCTCCCCACCTTCCAAAAAGTAACCCTCCAATTGGTCTCGTTAAAAAACCAATCCCAAAAATCAGGAAGGCCATAAAAAGATTCGCAGATTTAGAGTGTAAATCAAAGAAGAGCTTCCCAAGCACTGGAGCTAAGAACACATAAGAGTAAACCTCATACCACTCAAGGATATTGCCAAATGTGACGGCAAGAATGACGTGAACTCTCTCTTTGCGGGAAACTTCATGCAATTTTCGCATAAAATCCTTATACCGTCTCACGATTGAAGTCTGAAGTTTTTTTTTATGAGCCCCCTGCTGCTCGCAAGAGCGAGCACGGCAAAGCCGCTGGGAGCCAAGGGCTCCTGCAGAGGACCATAAATTACTCTGTATTACTTGATAAGATTCTCAAACACAAACTAGAGCGGATCCTTAGCCATATTTCTTGCAACTCAGCCTTGTCTCTCTGAAATGAGACCCATGTCCTTAGTTGAAACACACTATCAATCGAACTCAACTGACAAATATTTCTACTGACAATATTTTTCTTTTTGCTTTGAAAGCAGGTCACAGAAAAAATGGTTGCATATACGGAGTTGCTCCTTGATGCAAAAGCTTGATTTTTTTTGATCTATTTCCGAAATGCCTTTAAAGGCATCGCACACTTTCCTGAAGTCCAATTCCGAACTATGTTTAAGCCATGTCCCCCATCTGCTTCCAAGTGTTCTTGCGAGCTGATAATTCGCCTGCTCAAGCTCTTGGTAAAAACAAGGATTTTTTACCCAAGCCAGATCAATGCGCTTTAAACTAGGAGACCCAACATATGAATCCTCATCGATCTTATGCACTGTCACATTTATTATGAGGGGAACACAAGAAGGAAGTGATGTCAGAGCACCATACGCAATAGAAGGATGCAAATAGATAATTCTAGTTTCTCCTTCTTGCATCCCTTGTAGTCCGCAGGCAAAACCCGATATCATTTCATGTAACTCAATCCAACTCCTAAAAGATGAAGCTAAAACATTATCTTCATGATCTCTAATTTCATAAGTTACATTCAGATGATCATAGCCATCCACTTTTTTTCCATCCCCGAACTTCACCTTTTCGAAATAAAGCACACGCGGCTCAATTTCGTTAAAATTCCTATCTGCAGAAAATTCTGCAAACCAGTTATCTGCAAATTGAAGATTTTTTCTCGCACGCTTTAAATTCTCTAAAGCTCCTGGCATCGCATGAGTTCTACCTCTAACTATTTCAGAAGGATTACTTTTACAAAATGCATCAATGAATTCCGGTATCGTCTCTTTATCAAGTTGGTTTGCAATCATCCAAAGAATCTCAGCCACTAACGATTCTATATTTTGAGCTTTTTCAAATTCGCAGACTGAAAAAGTTGAAGAGATACAAGGCTTTTCGCCAATTATTTTCTCTAGAACGCACTCTAAGAAATCAGAACGATCTAGAAGCTTTTTAGTGTTTTCTTGAGTACATTTTAAGTTATCTATAAGCCCTTTGTTTTCTGGATTTCTATAAGCTGCAAAAACAAATCTAGGATTATCTCTTAATAAAGAGACTGCTATGTCCTCTTTTTTAGAGAGAATTTCATCCAGTTCCTTCGACAATTCATCGTGATTTCCTTTTGGCTTAAAACATATTCTAGCGCTTGATTTTGATTGGGTTTGTTGAGCTTGGGATAATAGAACTACTTTAAGTTGAGTATCATCGAAATTGCAGACTCCCATATCTCCCATAAAAGCACTATTTAATTCAAAAGGTGGCACATCACTAATAGGTAGTGCATTTTGAATTTCCTCAGCTCTACTATGCATTAAACTGTTATATGTACCAAATCCGAGTACAATGCCTATTAATACTTTATTGTTGCATAGAGTTTTAACTATTGATTGCTGTGAATTTAGGATGTATTCAACAAGATTTTCAGTATCAGTTGTGGGACCTAAAACATAGCGAAATAGATCGATATTTTCTCTAATAACTTCCTTTAATTTAAATTTATTGATTAATGAAAGTTCATAAGTAGGACCTAAAGAAGAATTCTCTTGAACAACAGCAGCTTTTAAAACAATGTCACCTTGTTTAGGACATAGTCGCTCCCATATATTAATAGCCTCACGAGCATATGCTGCTATTTTGAAGTTCAAACTTTGGGGGGCAATTAAGTCCCCCAAAGGGAAAACATTCATAGTAGAAATGGGCTTTTCACCATCTAGAACATATCCATATTCAGAATGTTCAAACATAGTCTTAAAAAACTGATTAAGAATATGATAATCCTGATCACAATCTATTTTTAACGGCGTTGCATGAACATTACTCCAAAAAACAAATGCAAAAAAAGCGGTTAAAACCTTTTTCATATTACCTTCTACTGCGTTCTTATAAGTCTAAATTAGTAGTAATTACCTACAATATCGACAGCAGTAACCATCACAATACCAAGGACAATCAAGAGCTCCACACCCTCCGCATTGTGGGCAAGCTCTCATGTGCCCATTATAGCATTTGAACCAACCCTGTGCTCTCACCGTCCAAAGTTCCCCTTTTCTTTCAAGTGAATGAACGGCAAGTAAATCTCCATCATAGTTCACTAAAATTCCATCATCGGAGATGATAAGCTCTTCAAATGGAAGAGTCAATATAACTTCTTCTAGTTTAATTGACTTATTCATCTCTCCTGCTTGGAGCACTGGCATAAAAGCAAATGAAATGGCAAACAGTAACATATAAAATATTTTTTCATCTAATCTCCTTTAGCATTTATCGAGCTGAGCTTCTTGAGCTTTCAACTGCCCTTAACTTTTTATTAATGCTGAGATAAAATCGCAATCGCATTCTTTTTCAAAAAAATGCAAAACTTGCTGAAAAGCACTCCATGTTTCAAATTTACAGAGATTTAAATCTCTCTGCACAATCGAAACATTTTTCACCAGCAAATACTGTTTATTGATAAACATCGAGATTTACTGGGATTGTATTTTTAAGCACCAGAAGAGTGCATTGTGACACAAGGCTCCTCTTAAAGATTCTGAGGAATCCTAACTGCCTCCAAAAAATCTTTCCATTTCAAAACTTCATCCCTTTCCATCTTTCGGTTGAGCCCGATCTTGTATGTAATGGAATAATACCCACCGTCGATAAGACATGTTCTTGTTACAGCACTCAACTGCAAAAAATCATGCGGATAACAGTAACTATAAGTTACCTCCCTTGGGGACTGGTGGAGCAATTTACACTCTCCAGACCCATTAACATATTTCTCTTGGATATTTGTTTTTTCAGAATACCAAAGAAAATCTCCACAAATTCCTTCTTTTAAAGGCATTGATATCACCTCTATACACTCAGTAACGTAGCCTGGATCTTGAGAAGGTGGAATATAACAGACGTTTTTATAACCATTACCAAAAGAGAATTCATTTGCGATACGCCAACTACTTAAGCACTCCTCTATCTGCATAGAATTTTCACAAGTTATATTGACAGGGACCGAGCTTGGTATAGCAGGGCGATCGCAAGTCACAACACGGGCGTTCTGCTTGAAGAACGAAATCCAACTTTCTTTCTCTACTGCATCCATCTGTCCAAATCGCTTCGTAAATCCGAAACGATGAAGCATCTTGTCCGTCATAATAATGCGTACAACTTCGTGCTCAGGAGTAACTGTTCCGCACTGCTCGAGCAAAGCCCATTCATAAATAGCATCATTCTGAGTCAGCTCTAGGATACTCCATATCACTCGGCTCCCAGGATAACTAGCGGAAATTGTTTTTTTTAGATGATCTAGAAACGCCTTGAGAGATGAAAACTGCTTTCTACCCTCCGCGAAACGATCAAGGCTTTGCATACAAAGTAACCGAGACCAGTTGTTTTCGTTTTCAGACTCAGGAATTTTTTCTAAAAGACATTCTTCGCGACTTATGTATTTGCAAATTTCTTTCCAGCCTTCGTTCTCTTCAGGGTGAGTGTCAAGGAAACCCATCTCAGTAGGGATATTTATTACAGAAGTTTCTCCATATGTTATTCCAGCAGTAAATAGTATTGCGAAAATTGCAAAAACAACTCTTGCTCTCATCAGGCTACTCCTTTGTGCGTATGCAAACCTGTATATGAGAGATCTCAAGATTATGTAAAGATGTAATCATTTGTTAAACAGTGCATTGTCAATTTTATGGGCCCCCTGCTGCTCGCAAGAGGGAGCACAACAAAGCCGATGGGAGCCAAGGGCTCGCGCAGAGGGACCGTATATAGTTTGGAAAAATTTAAGTTGTTATATAGAAGTTTCTTATGTCTTTACACTTTCATTTCTTTTTCCATATACATGATCGCATAACCCTTTGGAGGAGATATGAAATTCGTTGCAGTTTGTTGTTTGATCGCCTGTGCAGTCGCCGGAAAAGTCAGCGCTGATGATCGTTGGTATGCAAATGGTTTAGGAGGTGTAAACTATTTCGGAAATACTTCCAAAAAGGACCCGTTGGAAGTTAAAAGGGGATATGTCGCGGGTTTCGCCATCGGAAAACAGCTGGGGGACTATGTACGCCTTGAAGGAGAATTCACGCGACGTGAGAATGATTTCAAAATCCGTGATGTCATTGGAAGTGAAGATGATCCAATTCGAGTTGCCATCGATGGCAGTCACAGGCAAAACAATTTCATGGCAAATGCAATAGCGGAAATTCTGCCGGGCTATTTAATCAATCCATATTTCGGAATGGGTGTTGGTGTCTTTCTGAATGAGAGCGTCTCATCTGGAGAATTCTCGGACTCATCAAGGATAGCGCAAACATCTGAGCTAAAAAATAGAAACGGTTTCTCCACTCAGGAGATGGTGGGTGTGCATTTGTGCTTATCTCACAGTTCTATTCTTGGAGCTGAGGTGCGTCAAACGCACGACCGAAAGCTTGAAAATACAAATCGCTCAGCATTCGTAAGCTACTCATTGAAATTCTAATGCTTTTGGAGTATAGTTAGGTCATGAAAAAGTTTCTCCTATGCGTGTGCGCTTTGATGAGCGTGGGTTTTGCCAGTAATCTTTGGTATGCGAATGGATTCGGCGGTTTAAACTACTATAACCACCAGGACTCGAAAGAGGTGTGTTTGTTTGAGCGGGGCTTCTTGTCTGGTCTCTCCATCGGACGAAAGTGTTTGGGGCTGCTTCAGGTCGAGGGAGAGTTCACGCATCGGGAAAATCCAGTGACGTTGATGATCGACTATGCACGTCAAGGAACGCGCATCCAAAACAACGTCATGGCAAATGCACTTTTTGAGCCTTTAGCTGGCCTCTTGATCTCTCCCTATTTGGGTGTGGGAGCTGGCGGACTTTTTCAAGACACAACATTCAAGACGCCCGTTTCGAAGTCTGTACTCACAAGAGAAGCGCCATTCTTGAGTGCTAGCAACAGCTTTTCTATTCAGGAAATGGTGGGCTTGCGTTTGAATTTAGGGTCAAGAGCAGCGGTGGGTGCTGAACTGCGTCAGACGCAAGCGACGAAGTGGACCAATGCCAACCAATCTGCCTTTTTGAGTGGTTTACTGAAGTTTTAGACCATTTTCTTCTTAACATAAATTCAACGTTAGCATAAAACTGAACACTCTAAGTTTTAGTTGGTTCGTATTATGCGCTTTTTTCTGCTCTTACTTTTTACCTCTTCTCTCTTTGCAGAAACTAAAATTGATGACGCGCGTGAGAACTACTTTCTTCAAGAAACACCCGTCTCAATTTTGCCAAATGTGGATCCGGTCACCGGAACATATATGGAGGAATCAACCGACTTGGTCGTAGCAGGTATTGAACCCATCGCAATTCGCCGCTTCTACTATAGCATGGCGCCAAACAACGCGCGCTATGGAAACTGGGAATTCAATCCAGAAACAACTCTCACAGCGAATTTCGAATGGAAGCATCAGTCATTCTATGCGTCGGTGGGAACAAGCGCCGGTGGAATGCTGAAGCTCGATTGCGTCGCAGAAGGACGCTTTGAGTGTCGCTCACGAGCCAGCAACTTCACTCTCTCAGGACAACACCATCCAGAAAATGTAAAGCTGCAATACGAGAAGATTTTCGACATGAAGGATCCCGACCGTTTTCAGTGGTTTGGGACTGTGGAAGATGGAGCGGGTGTTGTGCGCACATTTTGCTCTCCCATGCACAGGTGGTTTCGGAAAAAGAGAGAGCGCACAAAAGAGACAAAAGCGTGGGGCGCAACTGAATGGTCAGAAACCACCTACACGCCGAATCGCTGGACTCCATATGAGATTCCAGTCTTACAAGCGACTCTTCCAAATGGAAACTCACTGCACTATGAGTATGAGGATTGGGTTGACTCCTCGCTTTGGCCCCACCCCCGTCTTTTGAAACGGATCACTGCTAAGAATCGTGATGGAGAGGTGCTGGGGTGGGCTGAGTTTTGCTACACCCGTGATCCAAAAGATAAGGACGTGATTACGAAAGTCGAAATTGTGGGAAGTGATGGCCGTGTTGCCCGCATCTCTCAAACCCTAGATGACTCCTTCTCAACAATTCGCAAGGTGGAGCGGCCAGGCCAGCCTCCCATCTCATATAAATATGATGGACGAGAGCTTGTGGAGGTCGCACTCCCTGATGGCCGCATCTACAAAACCGAGTACGATGAAAAGGGGCGCGTCAAGCAGCAAGAGGGCCCGTACGGCATCATCGCCACCTACCAATACAAGAATCAGCACACAATTGTCACAGATGCTGAGGGACACAAGACGATTTACCGTTACGATCAACACAATCGTGTGACAGAAGTTGAAAGAGGAGGCAGTATTGAGAAGAAAAAGTGGAGCCGCGAAGGAGACTTAATCCATTTCTCCATATGGAATAAAAGTGGCGCTGACCTCACCGCTACAGATTATCACTACGAAGAGCACAATCCTGTTCTTGAGCGCACGATGCGCAAGTGTACCAGAAGAAAATACGAAAATAACCGCGTAGTTGAAGAGGAGTGCAGCGACCGGAAAAAAACATTCAAATATGATGGAAGTCTACTGCTCGAAGAGTGCCTCTTTGAAGATGGACATCTCCTTAGAAAAACCACCAACCAATACGACAAATCGGGCTGCCTTACTCAGAGCTGCGATGGAGAGAAAGTCACACGCATCAAACCGAAAAAGAGCCTCCCCTGCCGCGGCCTTCCTGAAGAGGTGATTGAAGAGGATCTCAAAGGAAAACTCATTCACCGCACTGTTTACACCTACGCCCCTTGCGGCAAGGTGACGAGCGAAGCGCACTACGATGCCGACAACAACCACTGCTACACTCTGCACAATCAATATAAAAATGAGCTCCTTGTGCGCTCAATCGATGCTCTTGGCAATGCCACTCACTTCAAGTATGACAACAATCACAATCTAGTGATGGTGAATGATAAAGGACACAAGAAGCGCTTCACCTACGACAAGGAAAACAGACTTATTGCGATCGATGATGAAGGTTTGATCACCAAGCGGAGTTTTGACCGCATCGGCAACCTCATCGCCCAGACAGACCCCTGCGGGCACACCACAAAGTATACGCACGATTTGCACGGACGCATCACAGCAATTGAATACCCAAATCGATCCATACACACGAAGAAGTACGACCCTATCGGCAACCTCATTGAAGAGAGTGATGGAAAGGGTTACACGACACTTCGCAAATATGACAGAGACAACCGCCTCACCCACATCTTTCATCCCGATGGATCCAAGGAAATCTTTATCCACAACACGCATGGAAACGTTATTGAGCACCTCGACCGAGCAGGAACGCGCACTTTCTACTCCTACGATGCACTTGACCGCGTCATCTCAACCCGCATTGGAGAGTTTGGCAAAACAAAAGAGAGTTTCGCTTACTACTCCCCTTTTCGCCTCGTGGCTGAAATGGATCCAGCAGGAACACGCACAGAATACACCTACAACTCGTTTGGGCAAAAAGTCTCCCAAACACGCGAAGGGACAACAACCAAATTTACTTACGATAAACTCGGCAGGTGTACACAAGTTCAGCAAGGCAACACATCAGAAATCTCCCTCTTCGATCTACTTGGACGCCTCATTGAAAAACGCGTAGAAGAAGATAAGCTTCTAGAGTGTGAAAAGTATCGTTATGACAAGCATGGAAATCGCGTTGAAACGATCACCTCGAAGGGAGCTTTCATTGTGCAATACAATAAGCACAACCAGCCCATTTGTGAAATCGATCCTCTTGGCAACAAGACGCAATACCTCTATGAAGCCCAACGCCTAGTCGCCGAAGTGAATCCAAATGGTACCGCCACGCACTATACCCACAACGAAATGGGACAGCCCATTCTCATTGTCAAAAAAGATGCCAATGGAGAAGTGCTGCACGAAGTCAAAAAGAAATACGACCCCAACAGCAACTGCATCGAAGAGCAAGTGCTCATCTATGAAGGCACCAAATTTTCTCGCCCCCATTTCTACCAGTTTGAGTATGGCCCCTTCAACCTCCTTCAGGTAGATCGAGAGCTCGGAAGAGGCGAAACCCACTACCACTACGATCTCGCCGGACGACTGCACACCACAATCAAACCAAACGGAGACGCACTCAAACGCGAATATGACATTTTCGGCTGCCTTGTGCGCTACCGCTCCCACGATTTTGATTACCGCTACACCTACGACCCTCTAGACAATTTGCTCACAGTTTATGATGCCGTTACCGGGCAAACCACCACACGCAACTACGACAATAACGGAAACCTCACTACAGAAACGCTCGGTAACGGCCTCTCTTTGCGTAACGATTATAATACTAAGAATGAGAGAGAAAGAGTCACACTTCCCGACAATACTACAATTGAATACCGCTACCAAGGCAACTTTCTTTACACTGTCAACCGCAATGGCCTCCATACCTATACCCACGACCTAGATGGCGCGATCACTGCCATTGCCCATCCCAACGCGAACATTACCATCACCCGTGATGCCCTTTCTCGCCCTATCGCCATCTCTGCTCCCCACTACAACTTCACCTACGAATACGACAAAAATGGCAACCTCATCCGCGATGGCACCAAACACTACTCCTACGACGCTCTTGACCAACTCATCCAAGACGAAGCGCACACCTACTGCTACGACTCCCTCAACGGCCGCACCCGCAAAGACGACCAAAAGTTCTCGCTTACTAGCTGTGGACGCAACCTAGACTGCAAGTATGACCTAAATGGAAACCTCCTTGAAAACGAACTTTGGAAATTCAGCTACGACTCTCTTGACAGACTCACCTCTGCCCAAAATAAACACGTCGAAATTCAGTATACATATGACCCCTTCAACCGCCGCCTCTCTAAAAAGACGTATGTCCAAAACAGACGCACAGCCACCATTCTCTACCTCTGGGACGGTGAAAATGAGATTGGCGCTACAGACGAAAACCACAACATTACCCAATTGCGCGTGCTTGGAGAAGGACTTGGCGCGGAAATAGGCGCTGCCGTCCAACACGAGCTCGATGGTCAAATTTACACCCCCATCTTTGATCATCGCGGCAATCTTGTTGTGCACCTTGGCCCCACCATCCAAACATGTGATTACACAGGATTTGGTGAAGAAAGCTCCCCAGACTGCTGCTCACCGTGGCGTTTTGCTAGCAAAAGGTGTGATGTGGAGACAGGGCTCATCTACTTTGGCCGCAGATACTATGCGCCCTCAATCGGCACCTGGATCACGACGGATCCCAAGGGGCGCACCGACGGCCCCAACCTCTACGTCTACGTCCATGCAAATCCCCTTACCAATATCGACCTATATGGATTGACGGCTGCTGAGACTAACCTGATTTGGAATACAGATCTCGATGCCGAATGTTTCCACTTTTCTCAAAAAGCCAACCGTCCTACCAACTACCATACTAATTTTGAAACAAACTTTAGCAATAAATCTTTCCTATATAATGTCGGTAACAATGCCGCTAATGCTTCGGGGATTCACTATATTAATGGAGTTGGCAATAGTACAAATCTAGCTTCCTCGAATCGCCTGCATATCAGTAATCTTTCTGGTGGAATGAATATTGGAGGGGTTTATAATGCTACACACTCACTTCCAGTGGATGTATTTGAAGCAGGTTTAAATCTTTTCCGTGTTGTGCATACTGAGCCAGTGAGACTTATTAAAGAACATTTTGAGATGGATGTAAAAAATGGCCCACCTGAGGCTTTTTTTCTATATATTGCGCATAGTCATGGAGTAATAGAAATAAGGAACGCATTGATTGACTCTCCGGAAGAAATACGCAGGCGCATCCGTGTTGTGGCCATTGCACCTGCCGCATACATAGACGAGGACTTGTGCCATAGTGTTGTGCACTACCGAGCTGAAGGCTGCCGGGATTTTGTTCCTCACATTGATAGGGCAGGCAGAAATAGAAACCGCCATACGACAGTAATACTCAAATCAAAGACACGCTCAGCCTGGGACCACTCCTTCCAAAGCCCAACCTATAGAAACGCTCTAAAACATGAGATAGACAAATACAATGAACAGACAAAGGCTTGGCAATGAAATACTTATATATTCTTCTAACTTTTCTCCTCTTAGGTTCCTGTCAAAAACCTCCACAGGACCATCAAGCTATGCGCAGAGAGATTTCAGGAAGAATCAAAAATCTGATCATTAAGGAAATGCAGCCTTATGGTTTGGAGCCTTTTGGAATAGGAGGTGCTGAGTTACACGGGATGATCACAGGAATTGAGTTGGTATTTAATATAGACCAACTCCTTGATATCGAGAGCGCCAGAAAAATCCTTGTCGAAGCAACAGAAAAGGCTATTCAAATAGCAAGCAGTCAGAAAGAATCTAGCGATTTTTTCACCGAAATACCGGTACCCAAGGAGATCTTTAGCATAGGAATTTTGGGGCCGGAACCCGAAATAAATGATGGCAAGCATATCGAGGCAGCCCGCTGCTCAGGGGGAAAACTCGTCTACAATATTACGAATCCTGATCCACGGTGGGACAACTACATCCATGTGCATGAGGAAACGTTTGAGGAGGCAAGGGCGATCGTGCGGGGAGGGAAGCCTTCTTGAGGTTTAACATCTAATTTCAAACACTTAATAACAAAGATATGATAGTTTTGCTGAAGTCAAAGACATGTTCACTTTGGGACCACTCCTTCCAAAGCCCGACCTACGCAGAACATCTTGAGCGTGAAATTAAAGATTACCTAAGAACGGCAAAGTCATGGCAATAAGATACCTCCTTCCATTTTTGCTATTTTCTGCCATAGTCTCATGTCAGAAGCCTGTAAAAAATTCTCACGCTGAGCGAGAAAAAGTCTCCTGTAAGATTGAAAAGCTTATTATCAAAGAAGCGAAGACATTAAATCTCTATGCTGCTGGGGTCGGTGGAGCCGAGCGAAATGGGATGATTACTGGGATCGAGCTAGTTTTTAATAGCGATGAACTACTAAGCATAGAAAAAACTAGAGACCAAATCGTCTATCTGACCGAAAAGGCTGTTGCAATCGCCAGTTCTCACCCACAGGCCGAAGAGTTTTTTGAGGTATTACCCGTCCCAGCTGAGCTATTTCGTATTGCAATCATTGGCATAAGGCCAAAGCCCGAGGATAGAGAACACCTGCATTCAGCCGGAATTATGGAAGGGCTCATAAGCTATAGTGTTGTCACTCCTGATCCTCGCTGGTCAAACCTCATTGATGTACATGAGGAGACATTTGAGGAGGCAAGGGCAATCGTGCGGGGAGGAAAGCCTTCTTGAAGTTTAATATCTAATTTCAAACACTTAATAACAAAGACATGATAGTTTTGCTGAAGTCAAAAACACGTTCACCCAGGGACCACTCCTTCCAAAGCCTGACCTATGCGAAAGCGTTGAGCGATGAAATTGAAAGCTATATGAAATCAGCGAAAGGTTGGCAATGAAATACTTATATATTCTTCTAACTTTTCTCCTCTTAGGTTCCTGTCAAAAACCTCCACAGGACCATCAAGCTATGCGCAGAGAGATTTCAGGAAGAATCAAAAATCTGATCATTAAGGAAATGCAGCCTTATGGTTTGGAGCCTTTTGGAATAGGAGGTGCTGAGTTACACGGGATGATCACAGGAATTGAGTTGGTATTTAATATAGACCAACTCCTTGATATCGAGAGCGCCAGAAAAATCCTTGTCGAAGCAACAGAAAAGGCTATTCAAATAGCAAGCAGTCAGAAAGAATCTAGCGATTTTTTCACCGAAATACCGGTACCCAAGGAGATCTTTAGCATAGGAATTTTGGGGCCGGAACCCGAAATAAATGATGGCAAGCATATCGAGGCAGCCCGCTGCTCAGGTGGAGAAATTGTCTATAATATTACGAATCCCGATCCGCGGTGGGACAACTACGTCCATGTGCATGAGGAAACGTTTGAGGAGGCAAGGGCAATCGTGCGGGGAGGGAAGCCTTCTTGAGGTTTAACATCTAATTTCAAACACTTAATAACAAAGATATGATAGTTTTGCTGAAGTCAAAAACACGTTCACCCAGGGACCACTCCTTCCAAAGCCCAACCTATAGACAAGCGTTGAGCGATGAAATTGAAAGCTATATGAAATCAGCGAAAGGTTGGCAATGAAATACTTATATATTCTTCTAACTTTTCTCCTCTTAGGTTCATGCCAAAAACCTCCACAGGACCATCAAGCTATGCGCAGAGAGATTTCAGGAAGAATCAAAAATCTGATCATTAAGGAAATGAAACCATATGGACTCGATCCCATAGGTATTGGTGGAGCCGAAAGGCATGGGATGATCACTGGAATCGAGTTAGTCTTTGACACCGAAAGACTTCTTGACATCAAGACAGCTAGGGAAATCCTCATTGATGGAGCCGAAAAAGCTATTCAAATTGCAAGCACACAAGAAGAGTCGAGAGAGTTCTTCGAAGAGGTACCAGTACCTTTGAAGCTCTTCCGAATCTCTATTCTTGGTCCAACGGTCCCATCAGGAGATAGTGTGCATATTCAGGCTGCTCGTGTCACTATGGGGAACCTCTATTATGATGTTATAAATCCCGATCCGCGGTGGGACAACTACGTCCATGTGCATGAGGAGACGTTTGAGGAGGCAAGGGCAATTGTAAATGGATCAGGGTAAGTGGTTATTGATGAACTTTATGATTGACTAACCTGCTAAAACTCGATTTACTAACTTTGGCTTTGCTATGAGAGAGGCTCGTAATCATTGTAGGGAATACCTCTATTTCTAGGCATGATTACCAGCGAGCCCAGGCTTCTTCTGGATTGGATGCAAATAACAAATTAAATAAGATATCTTCTATTCCGTTCATTACTTTCAGTAATCTACCCCCTCTTCTTTTGGACTTAAAAAATGAATAGGACTTGCGGATATTCAGCCTTTCTTCATACAAACTAGATGGTGTCGTCAAATTTTCTCCTTTGTGAGGCGAGAAATTTTCTAGGCAAAATGCGCAATCGAAAGCGAAGGGAGTAGCCAAAGCGCTACTTCCGAGGTTGCGAGGGTGCATTTTGGCAGAAAAGATCCGGCTGACAAAGGAGAAAATTTGACGACACCATCTAAACAAAGTTAATCGGAGTTTAAAAGATGAAACAGCTATATTTTCTTTTGTCGTGTATCACCCCCAGGGAAATTGCATGAAGAAATGATTTGACTTATGAGTGGAATTTTGAAGACTTTACCTTCTAAATTGGAGGTTTTACAATGTCTGCAAAAAGTTCACTGCACCAAACATCAATCATGTCCTGTTTTTCGATAATTCCTGATCCACGAAGCGAGCGCAATCAAGTCTATAACCTTTTCGATATCATCACCATAGCAATTTTAGGAATTCTATGTGGTGCAGACGATTGGATTGAAGTCCATCTTTGGGCAACATCCAATATTGAATGGCTGAATCAATTTGACATCTGTCTAAAGGGTGTACCATCTCATGATACGTTGAGTCGATTTTTTCGCTACTTAGATTCCCAGGCATTTGAAAGCTGCTTCATTTCTTGGACTCAGAGAATATCAAAAGCATTAGGAGGTGTGATCGCTTTAGATGGCAAGACGATATGCAACTCATCTGACAGTGCAAACGGGACCAAAGCCATCCACATAGTGAGTGCCTTTTCTGCGGAAAATGAGCTGGTGTTGGGACAATTGGCTACTGAGGCCAAGTCCAATGAGATTACAGCATTTCCTCTGCTTATCGACATGCTTGATCTGAAGGGAGCCACGGTTACTATAGATGCAGCTGGTTGCCAGAAAAACATAGCAGAAAAAATTTGCGAGAAGGGTGGCGACTATGTATTGGCATTGAAAGGTAATCAAGGGAAGTTGCATGACGAAGTCGAGAACTTTTTCCAACAAGCTGTAGTTGTAGAGCCTAAGGAAAGCGGTTGCGATTACTATAAAAATGAGGAGTGCTCTCGCGGTCGACGCGAACTACGAGAAGTATGGACAATAGATGATATCAGTTGGTTACCTCAACAGGGAGAATGGGCAAACTTAAAAAGTGTAGTTTGTTTGCAAAGCACCTGCACGAAGAAAGGCGTTTCCACAAAGGAGTTTAGGTACTATATATCAAGCTTAACCTCAGATGCTTTGAAGTTAGCTCGTGCGATCAGAAGCCATTGGGGTATTGAAAATAAGCTGCATTGGCAGTTGGATGTTTCTTATGGTGAGGACAAATGCAAAATCAGCAAAGACAACGGCGCTGAAAACTTCTCTGTGATTCGACGAGCCACTCTCAACATACTGAAGGGAGATAAAAAGACCAAGGCTGGGATAAAAAATAAGCGCTCCAAAGCAGGGTGGGATCGGAAGTACATGTTGGAGCTCTTAGGCATCAACTAATTTCTTCATGCAATTTCCCTGGTATCACCCTCTTGTCCTTTCACGCACCAAATCCAAAAAATGATCTAGAAAATGTCTCCACAAAAATTAGAAATGAAATTGTGATACAAGCTGAAAATCTAGGTTTAAAAGTCCTTGATATACAAGAGAGAACAAAAAATGGAAAAATTGCTGGGATAGATGCTATTTTGCACTCAAGCAAGCTCATGGATAAAGATTATGCAAGACAAAAAATTGTTTTGCTTGTTGAGCAAGCTATTGATATGGCAAATTCTCAAGCTGATGCTGATATGTTTTTCGAGACTTTCCCAGTATCTTCCACGCTTTTTGCAATGAAGATTTCAGGACCAAGGCTGAGCCGATACGACACCTCCCATATTCAATCTGCACGATTTTCTGATGAGGTCATTCTCTATAATTTTTCAAATCCAGGGCTCGAAGAGTTGGGTCTAATGGGAATGGAAGCAGAGCCCTTTGAAACCGCAAAAAAAATGGTCAGAAGCAAAGCATAAGGTAGCAGGCTACCTTCATACTTTTTTCCAAGAACACAAAGGACTAACCATGCGAAAAAATATCTTTAAACCAGTTCTGACTGTATTAGCTCTTTGCTCCTTGCTTCTATGCTTATCTTTCAAAGTGAATTATCCGAAACTTGCTGACAACATAGTCTTACGTTTTGGAAAAAAGCTGAATACCCAGTACGGCTTGAGAGTGGGAGGACTTGGGGGGGGCAATGATGGACGATGTTAAATTAGTAGACATCTATCTCGTAGGCCCATCAGCCCTGAATATAGGGAACGCAAGAGAGCTCTATGTATACATTTTAGAGGAGCTCATTGACAGATTTAATGCCAATCAGAAGATTCGCCCGTACCTACACAACTACCCTTTTACCTATGAAAATTTTGATCTTAGATTGAGTTTTCCTTTCGATTCTGTAAATTCTGACTGTGTCTCGTATATGTACATGCTAGATGGCAATCTCTTTTATCATGGCGAAGATAGTGAAACCAAAGCTATTTGCGAAATTCTCAGTGAACCATATGCAAAGGCCAAGGAAGTTATTAGGAGAGAAAAGTGAACAAATGGATATTAGGGGGAACTGCGCTGACTGCAGCCTTTTTATTGGCCGCCATACCTATGACGGGATTCGCTATCTTCGGCTCCTTTGCCGATGGTTGCTTATTTACTTCCCGAGGTATTCAGTTATTATTGCCGATGATTACATTACCCGTGCCTATTGCTGGGGCAGTGGGGCTATGCCATATCTGGGTTGGATGCAAAAAACGAAACAAACAACATATTTTTTCTGCCTTTAGCCTCCCTTTCATTGCATTTGGGTTCTGGAATCTGGCTATCTATTTTCTGTGCTAAGGTCGGCATTAAAATCTTCATATGAAAACTATAGTATAGTTTTAAGGCCTTCTTCTTAAGCCTCCACGTGGGAGTCGGAGAAGTCCATGGGGCGAGAAGGTGTGCGCCATACCGTACTTATCAATATAAATACCAGCGCCCAAGAAAGTAGCATAATCGCAATTAGCGAGGCAAAGGGGGGCAGCGGAAGGTAACCCATCGTGAGCACGGTAAGGGTGGGCATGGCTATGTAAAAAAAACTGGTAAGACTGGAGGCATTGGCTCGGTCAGGTGAGGCAGATATGGCAAGGTGCGATGCCGCTGGAAAAAAAAGCCCAGTAAAAAAATAAAGTACAAACCCTGTCAGAAAAAAGTAGAGGGGGTTTTGAATGTGTAGGAGATACTGGAGCAGGAATGCAAAGAGGGCAAGCATCGCTCCAGATAGAGCAAGGTAAAGCACTGTCGTAGGACGCCTTTTCTTGAGAAGATGGCGACCAAGAAATCCACTAAGAAAAAGGCCAAAAAGTGAGAGGTTATTCCAATAGCCATAATGGCTGGCAGGTAAGCTAAAGGTGTGTTTGGCAATGAGTGGGGCTTCCGTTGAAAAGCAGTAAATGGTGATGGCAGTAAAGCTGGAGGCAATTGCATAGACGAAAAAGGACCAGCTATTGAGGGTTTTGGCGTATCCCTTGATTATGTAGGAGAGGTGAATGGGCTCTTTTGTCTTGAGGGTCTCAGTAAAGGTGAAAGTAGTGAAAAAAAGGAAGATGAGGTAGGCGAGGTAGACCCAAAATGTGCCATGCCAGTTCCAGTATTGTGTGATGATGCCGCCAAGGGTAATGGCGCAAGCAAGGCCAAGGGTAAAGGAGAGGGTGCCAAATGAGAGGGTGTGTTTAGCTTCATTGGGTGGAAGTAGGTCATAGAGGAGCATGAGAGAACAGGAGAGGCCGCAGGAGGCGCCGATTGCTGTGAGAAGGCGGCCTGTTAATAGGGCGGGGGTGAAAAGGGTGAGGAGTGTACCAACAATTGCGAGGATAAGGCCGAAGCGTAGAGCAAAGAGGCGGCCAAAGCGGTTGGCAAGGGGGGCATAGAGTAGTGGTCCCCACATGTATCCGAGAAGAAAAATGGTAACCAGCGATTCAATAGCGCCTTCAGAAAGGTGGAGCTGCTTGGCTATGGTGGGAAGAGCAGGGGTAAGAATTGAGGCTCCAAAAGAGGCAACACTTGTGTAACTAAGCAGGATGATTTTCTGCGCTTTGTTCATCCATTTTGTTATAGCGCAGTTTGTGGGCGAGTGCAAGGTTTGCAAGAAGCCCAGGGTGATCTTGGAGATTATGCTTTTTTAAAAGAGTAATATCAGCTCCACGAGCAATTTGACGGGTAAGACGCATCCAGAGAGGAGGAAAAAATAGAGGCCGCAATGGGCGGCAAAGAAGAAGTTGGGTTAGACGACAACCAAGAAAAAAGAGATTAAAGATTAGGAGCGCCATCAGCGCACGGTTGGTATGAAGAAGGATGGGGGAAGGTAGGAGCCAGTTGGTAAGGAAGATGGCAAGAACCCAGAGTGCAATCCAAATAAGATTGCCAAGGACTTTGTCTGCTATGGGGAGCACCTTCGGGTAGAAAGGCTCCCCCTTCTTGTCTAGAAGTGTGAAAAGTCCAGACTGCGTAAAGCCATACTGGTACTTACCATCACTATTGGGGCACGTCTTCCTCAACAGCGGCTTCCTCTTCTTTATAACGCGCTATGGTCTCTGAGATAAGCGTTGGAGGAGGAGGAATCAAGGCGCGCTTCTCAAGTGGCTTAGGCTCCAGCTTGGGCTCTAATTCAACTCTTGGCTCCTCACCAGATTCTTCAGGTTTTCTCTCATCCTTGGGCTTGCCATCTTTCTTCTTACGCGTACGCTTATTGCGCCCTTTCTTCTCACCCTTCTCTTCATCTTCTTTCTTGCCACCAGCAATCTTTACCTTCTCAACAGATGAACTCTTGAGCGCCATGCGCGCTTCACGCACTTCAATGACGTCATAATCTTGCGTAGGAACCACAAAACACTTCGGCTTCTCAAGTGAGCGGTAAAAACTGGTGTTTCCAAAAGAGATCACCTCAACCATATCAACAAAAAACTCTTCGCTCCCTCCCTTAGAAGGACGCAATACAAGTTTGTACCCATCCTTGGGCGTGATAATGGTCTCGATAATCGGCTCTCTAGTAAAATGCACTATCGACTCTCCATAACTATACTGTTTTCCTTGCTTGCCATGTACTCAATCAAATCCATAATGCGGGTTGAATACCCCATCTCGTTATCATACCAAGCAACTAATTTAAAAAAGTGGCCATTCAAAGCAATCCCAGCTCCAGCATCGAAAATCGAAGAGTAAGGAGAGCTGATAAAATCGCTCGATACCACTGGCTCATCACAGTAACACAATATCCCTTTCATGGAACCTTCTGCAGCTTCTCTCATGACATCGCAAATCTCTTCGTATGTCGTCTCTTTAGTAAGCTTCACAGTTAGATCCACAACAGAAACATCTGCTACAGGAATTCTAAAAGCCATCCCTGTCAACTTTCCCTTCACTTCAGGAAGACAAAGCGCAACAGCTTTGGCTGCCCCCGTCGAAGCGGGGATAATATTTTGACTCGACCCTCTTCCACCACGTAAATCCTTCTTTGAGGGGCCGTCAACACTCGGCTGCGCTGCTGTTAAGGCGTGTACTGTCGTCATCAAACCCTCTTCAATCCCAAAGTTGTCGAGCAGGACTTTAGTAATTGGCGCTAAGCAGTTAGTTGTACAAGAAGCATTTGAGATAACTGTATGCTCTTTGGGATCATACTTCTCGTGGTTGACACCCAAAACAAAAGTAGGAACATCACCCTTCGCAGGTGCAGAAATAATGACACGCTTCGCTCCCGCTTGAATGTGCTGCTTTGCGTCTTCAAGCTTTGTAAAAAGTCCCGTAGATTCTACTACGTAATCTACATGTAACTTCTTCCAAGGGAGATTGGCAGGACTGCGCTCTGAACAAACAAGGATCTCTCTCCCATCGACGATGAGGTGTGTGTCTGTTACTTGCACATCACCATCAAAACGTCCATGGGTAGAGTCATACTTGAAAAGGTAGGCGAGATTTTCGGGAGGGACAAGGTCGTTGATTGCGACGACCTCAATGTTTTTGTTTTTGATTGCCTTTCTTAAAAAAAGTCTTCCAATACGTCCAAATCCATTGATCGCAATCTTCACTCCCATAGCTCGTCTCCATTGTAGTCGGTGTCTTTATTCGCTGAGGTATTCGATCACGCAAAGGTCGGCATTGTCTCCAACACGCTTCCCTTTCTTGATAATGCGTGTATAGCCTCCTTCACGGCTCGAAAAGCGGCTTGCTAGTCCTTCCAACTTCTTAATCACACGGCGGTCTGTATTGTACGCAGCAGTGTTTCCCTCACGCACTTCTCGGCGCTCTTTAGAGGTCAACGTATTATAACGTACCATAAGGCGCTTTTTCGCCTCTCGTTTGCTTGCTAGTGTGTCTTTCTTTGCAAGGGTGACAATGCGGTCAGCATGCCTGCGCAACTCTTTTGCCTTCGCCACAGATGTGATGATGCGCTCACGATCAATCAAATCTTTGAGCATGTTTGCAATCAAACAACGTCTGTGAGAACTTGTGCGCCCTAGTTTACAAATTTGCTTACGGTGTCTCATACTGCTTGACCTCCTTTCGGATGCTCCTCAACGTACTCTTGAATTTTATCCCTAACATTATCCTGCGTAATCCCAAAGCGGGTCAAGTCCATTCCTAGGCTGAGGCCCATTTCAGTTAGCTTGGCTTTAATCTCATTTAAAGATTTTTTGCCAAAGTTTCTGAACTGAAGTAGCTTTGGCTCAGGCATCACAACAAGCTCACCAATAGTGTCAATGTTTGCACCATTGAGGCAGTTAGTTGAACGCACTGAAAGCTCGATCTCATTAATGCCAAGCACTAGCTTTTGCATCAACTCATCTCGATCTGAATCACAGCTCTTCTTTGCCTCTTCGAAACGAATCTCATGCTCTTCAATGTTTTCAAAAACAGTGAGCTGCTTTACCAAGATTTTCGCTGCAAAAGAGAGCGCTTCTTGTGGTGTGACGCGTCCATCAGTTGTGACATCTAAGATCAGCCTGTCATAGTCTGTATCTTGACCAACACGTGTCGCTTCAACAAAGTAGTTTACCATGCGCACAGGAGAAAATGGAGAGTCCAAAACGATCTCATCCACAATCTTGTTCTCAACATCATGGCGCTCAGAGGGCACATACCCACGTCCAATAGCCACTTTGATATCTACTCTACGTGCCATTGGCTTAGTAACAGTGAAAATTGGAAGATCTGGATTTACCACTTCATATTCTTTAGACTCAACAAGATCTCCTAGAGTGATCACCTTCTGTCCAGAAGATAGATCAGATTCAGTTACGTCAAGCATCTTTGTCAAAACGCGCTGTTCACGAACGTTAGGCAAGTCCTCAAGTGAGAGGCGACGTAGAAGCGCGCCTTTGAGGTTTAAGACAATGTTTGTTACATCTTCTATAATTCCCTCAACTGCCATGTATTCGTGCTGCACACCTTCCATGTAAAAAGACATGATTGCTGGAGCTTCAATCGAACTCAACATCAAACGACGCAAAGCGTTTCCAATTGTATGTCCAAAGCCGCGCTCAAAAGGCTCTGCAATAAAGCGCGCATGGGTCTTTGAGGAACCCTTCTCATCAACCTTGATCTTATCGGGTGTTTCAAATTTATCATATAGTAGTGCTGGCATGTGACCTCCTTAAACTCTGCGGCGCTTTCTTGGACGGCAACCGTTGTGTGGAACGGGCGTCTTGTCTCTGATAACGGTAACCGCGATGCCTGCGCTAATCACACCACGCACAGCAGATTCGCGTCCAGCTCCTGGACCCTTTAGATTTACTTCTGCTTCCTTCATCCCCATCGCCTGCGCCTGCTTTGCAGCATCTTGCGCAGCCATAGTTGCGGCAAAACCAGAAGACTTTCGAGAGCCTGAGTATCCAGCTTTTCCAGCTGTTGCCCATGCAATCACATTGCCGCTAGGATCGGTGACAGTGACGTTGGTATTATTGAACGTCGCATTGACGTGAATAATCCCAACAGGAACATTACGTGCCGAGCGCTTCTTCGTCTTGGTTTTGACACCGCCCTTCTTTGCTTGAACTTGCTTTGCCAACGGAGTTTCTCCTTAAAATAAATTATTTCTTTTTACCTGCTACAGTCTTGCGCTTACCTTTCCTAGTGCGCGCATTCGTGCAGGTTCTTTGTCCACGCACAGGAAGTCCTACACGATGGCGCATGCCTCTGTAAGAGTGAATGTTAATTAAACGCTTGATGTTACTTTGCACATCACGACGCAAATCCCCTTCAACCTTATACTCAGATTGCAAAAGAGAGTTGATTCGGCTGACATCATCATCTTTGAGAGCGTGCGCTCTCATATCAGGGTCTAACCCCAATCTCTCGATGATCTCTGCAGCGATATTCGGCCCTACACCAAAAATATAGGTGAGGCTGATGATCAATCTCTTCTTTCCGGGAATGTCTACTCCAATGACTCTAGGCATATTCTCTTTCTCTTCGTTAAATTATGAGGGAGCATGATAGCACCTTGACCTGTTATGATCAAGCCCTGCCTTTGATTTTCCCTCTCTTCATGAATCCCTCGTACCGCTTCATCATCAAATGCGAGTCAATCTGCTTCATTGTGTCCAGAACAACTCCTACAAGAATCAAAAGCGCAGTACCTCCGAAGAAATAACTAATAGAGGGGTCTACATGTAAAATTTTACCTATCATGTTTGGTAAAATTGCTAAAACTGCTAGGAAGACAGCTCCGATCAACGTGATGCGGTTCATAGTCTTCTCAAGGTAATCTTGTGTGGGCTTTCCTTGTCGAATGCCCGGAATAAAAGCTCCATTCTTCTTCATGTCTGAGGCAATTTGCTCAGGATGAAACTGCGTTGCAGTCCAAAAATAGGTAAAGAAGAGAATGAGCAGAACATAAATTGTAGTGTACACCATGCTTCCAGGTGAAAGCGCTGATGCAAAAGAGCCGAGCCATGTACCACGCCCAACAAACTGCGCAATAGTAGCTGGGAACATAAGGAGTGAGCTCGCGAAAATCACGGGAATTACGCCTGCATAGTTGATTTTAAGAGGAACAAATGAGCCTCCTCCTTGTACTTCACGGCGCCCCACAACACGTCTTGCATACTGAACCGGAATCTTCCGCACACCCTGTAAAATCAAAATTGTCGCAATAATCACTAGAACAAAAACGGCGAAAAGCACCAGCAGAGAAGAAAAAGTGAGCTGGCCTGGTTCCTGAGAGCTCAAATTAAGTTGCTTAATTACTGATCCAATTGTTGTAGGAAGAGTAGAGATAATACCAATCGTAATAATTAAGCTGACACCATTTCCAATACCACGTTCAGTAATCTGCTCTCCGATCCACATCAGGAAAATTGTACCTGTCGTCATTGTGACGATGGTCATCATAAAGAAGAGAATGGGTACGCCAAAGAGTTGCATTTTTAGCATCTCTGGTAGAATGATTCCAGGACTCTGCAAATTCATGCCAAGCGCGTAGCGCGCATATAAGCAGGATTGAATAAAGGCTAAAAGGACAGTTAGCAGGCGGGTATTCTTGTTGATCTTACGACGACCAACAGAGGGATTCTCTCGAACTTCCCTCTGTAGTCCAGGGAGAATTGCCATTAACAGCTGCATAATAATGGAAGCTGAGATATACGGAACTACACCAAGTGCAATCACCGTCATCTGTGCGAAGGCTCCTCCTGAGAAGATATCAACAAGCTGAAAAAGGTTTTGCCCCCCCCCTGTCGCTTGCTTAAAGAAGGCAAGAGCTTGATCTCCATTAATGCCAGGCACAGGGATAAACACCCCTATACGGCATACGATCAACATAAGAATCGTAAAAAGTATACGGCCCTTAAGCTCGGGAATGCTCCCAATCCGCCTAACTGTCTCAAACATTGGCTACCTTGCTACAAGGTTAAGTTCGTGATCTTTTACCTTTGCCCGCGCACTTTCAGAAATGCGCTCGATCTTAAACTTCACCTTCTTGGTCAGTTCGCCTTTACCAAGTACTTTGAGTCCATTTGTAGACTTTTTTAAGTACCCTTTTTCACGAAGAGTCTCTGCGCTTACAGTTTCACCATCTTCGTAGATTTTCTCAATTTGTTCGAGATTGATTACATCAAAACGGCAAGTGAATTTTGCGTTTGAAAAGCCTCTTGTTGGAACTTTCTTGTGCAGGGGAACACCACCACCGATGTAGCCTTGACGTGTTTTATACCCAGAGCGTGCCCCCATACCTTTTTGACCGCGGCCTGAGGTCTTGCCTCTACCAGATCCAGGGCCTCGCCCAAGTAGCTTGCGTCTTTTCTTTGGACGTGAAATATTCTCTAGCGCTTCTAGTTTGATACTCATGAAATTCCCCTCAGTTCCATTCTTCGCTTCTTGTTTCTTAGCTTGAGCAACGCTTTAAAGGTTGCCTTTACCTGGTTGATTGGGTTGTTAGACCCAAGATTCTTTGCGACAACATCGCGTAATCCAGCAAATTCAAGAATTGAACGCACTCTAGATCCGGCGACAACACCAGTTCCATCGGGAGCAGGCTTCAGCAATAACCGCGCCCCATCATAGTCGACCAGCACTTCGTGAGGGATAGTGACCCCTTCCATCTCAAAAGTCACCATATTCTTACGTGCTGCTTCCCCACCCTTGCGGATCGCATCGGTCAACTCATTTGCTTTTGCAAAGCCGTAACCGACACTCCCATTCTGATCTCCTACCAAGATCAGTGCTGAAAAGCTGAACTTACGTCCACCCTTTACGACTTTAGAGCAGCGGTTAACAAAGAGTACCTTTTCCTCTAGTCCATCATCAGGTTTTTGTTGCTGCTGTTGTGCGCCCTTATTCGCCATGATTTCCTCTGTAAATTAAAACTCTAGTCCACCTTCTCGAGCACCATCTGCAACCGCAGCAATCACGCCATGGTATTTGAAGCGCCCACGATCAAGGACAACTCTTTTCACTTTTTTCGATTTAAGAAACTCTGCAATCTTGAGCCCAATCTGCTTTCCAGACTCTTTGCTCTTCGTAGTCTTTTCGCCAATTGTAGAAAAACTAGCGAGTGTGATGTGCTTTTCATCATCAATCGCTTGCACTGTCACGTGACGGTTGCTCTTTACGACGCAAAGACGTGGCTTTTCCATATCACCACGCAAACGCTTTCTTACACGCATAGTACGTTTCTTTCTCACAACTGCTGTGTGTTTCTTGCTACTTTCCATGATTATTTCTTACCTGCTTTACCGGCTTTTTTACGCACAAACTCACCTTTGTAACGCACTCCCTTACCTTTGTAAGGCTCAGGAGGACGTTTGGCACGAATGTCTGCTGCAAATTGTCCAACTTGCTGCTTATCCACACCCGACACAATGATGTTTACGTTCTTATCAACATTAACTTCAAGCCCTTGCGGGATAGGCAACTTCACAGGATGTGAATAGCCAAGCTGAAGGTCTAAAAGGTCTCCCTGAACTGCAGCACGATAACCAACCCCAATCATCTCAAGAGACTTTGAGAACCCTGCACTCACACCATGAATCATGTTTGAGAGCAAAGACCAGTAGAGGCCAAGGAAGTTCTTGTATTGGTCATAATTAGGCTTAAGTGAGACTAGAACTTCATTTCCCTCTACAGCAATGATCACGCCATGCGTGAGCTCTTGTGTCAAAGTTCCCTTAGGACCTTTAACTGTGACAACATTGCCATCAAGCTTTGCTTCTACGCCGCTTGGGAGAGTGATTGGTACTTTAGCTTTGCGTGACATCCGTATATTTCTCCGTTACCATACGAAGGCGAGAAGCTCGCCCCCAATTTTCTTTTGTCTTGCACTCTTTCCATCTAGCAGACCGTGCGATGTAGAAAGAATGGCTGTGCCCATACCGCCGAGCACATAAGGTATCTCCTTATGCGATACATATCTTCTAAGTGAAGGCTTCGAAACACGGCGTAGTCCTTGAATTACAGGCTCGCGCTCCTCATCATATTTCAGAAAGACACGGATTGTTCCTCTGTGCTTTACCTCTTTAATGAGATAGTGAGCGATATACCCTTCTTTCTTGAGGAGCTTTACGATCTCCTCTTTCAATTTACTATGTGGGAGATCGACGTAACGATGACGAGCCATGCTCGCATTTCTCATACGGGTGAGTAGATCAGCAATTGGGTCATTCATAGTTTACGCTGCCTTATCCTTCTTCTTAAATGGCATTCCCAAACTCTTGAGTAGCTCGCGGCACTCATCGTCGGTCTCTGCCGTTGTTACAAAAGTAATTTGCATCCCCTGCGTTTTCTTAACGTTGTCGAGGTTGATTTCGGGAAAGATCTGCTGGTCATCGATGCCTAGGGAGTAGCTTCCACGTCCATCACACCTGTCGTTAAAACCACGAAAGTCGCGGATACGAGGGCTAACAATATTAAAAAATCTGTCAATAAAGTCAAACATTCGTTCACCACGTAGAGTGACCTTTGCTCCAATGATTTGATCTTCTCTCAATTTAAAGGAAGCAACAGACTTGCGCGCTTTTGTCAATTGTGGCTTTTGACCACTAAGAAGCGTCAATTCCTCTACAATTGCTTGAAGAGTGTTTTTGTCTTTAGCAGCCTCTGCAAGGCCCATGTTGATGACAACCTTGACCATCCGTGGGATCTTCATGACGTTACTATACTTGAACGTCTCATGCAGATGCTTTTTGACTTCCTTTGTGTACTTTTCCTTCAATCTAGACATAGCTATTTACTTTTCTGTTTTTTTACTGGTCGGTAAACGACTCGTTTTTTTCCATCTTGATAAAAGAGCTCTCTATCTCCCTTATCGTTTGCGCCTACGCGTAGCTTTCGCGCCTTTCCATCAACGAAAGGCTTAATGTTCGAGATATGAACAGGGCACTCGATATCAATAATTTGACCCTGTTGATTCTCTTGCGTCTTGCGCATATGTTTCTTTCTTACGTTTACGCCTTCTACGATCACACGCTCTCCGGTGAAGCGTAGAAGCTTTCCTGTACGCCCTTTATCGTTTCCTGCAATGACGACTACTTCGTCACCTGTGCGTAGGTGTCTCTTACTCATATTAAATCACCTCCGGTGCAAGAGAGCTGATCTTGATATATCCACGATCTCTCACTTCTCGAGCTACAGGACCAAAAATCCGTGTGCCCTTTGGGTTACCTTTGTCATCTACGATCACGCAGCTATTGCTGTCGAAGCGAAGCCAAGATCCATCTTTACGCTTAATATAGCGGCGCGTACGCACAACCACAGCTTTAACGATCTCTCCTTTCTTGACAGAGGCTTCAGGATCAGACTCGCGTACTGAGCAGATGATAATGTCACCTGCAGAGGCATAACGGCGACGTGATCCACCTAAGATCTTAAAGCATTTAACTCTCTTAGCTCCAGTGTTATCAGCGACTTTGAGTTGTGATTCTTGTTGTAGCATTTCTCAACTCTCTCCTTTCACAATGCGCCATCTTTTTAGCTTTGACATTGGGCGGCACTCCACAATTGTGACTTCCTGTCCCTCTTCTAGCTTGTGCGCATCTTCATCGTGTGCGTAGTACTTTTTCTTTGTTTTCAAAACCTTGCCATAAAGCGGGTGGCGAAAAGAACGCTCAACGCTTACAACAGCTGTCTTGTTCATTTTTGTGGAGACGACTACTCCCTTCCTA
Source organism: Chlamydiales bacterium (assembly GCA_024233495.1). GTDB lineage: Bacteria > Chlamydiota > Chlamydiia > Chlamydiales > JAAKFR01 > JACKPM01. The sequence continues at coordinate 183,784 of JACKPM010000003.1, read as the reverse complement.
ACCTTGCGGTCCCCTCTATCCTTCATTTTTCTTCTCCGTCAAAATGGTCAAGATGCGTGCAATCTCCTTCTTCTTCTGCCCAATCAAGTGAGTCTTTTGACTCTTACTATCGAGGCGTTGGCTGCGGAGTTCAAAGATCTCAGAGCGGAAGCTGCTAAGCTTCGACTCTAGCTCTTCAATGCTCTCATCTCTAAGGTCTTTAGCTTTTAACATTATACTCTCTCCAAACGTTCGACAAACCGAGTGCGTAATCCAAGTTTAGCAGCAGCACGGCGCATTGCATTTTGTGCATCTTCCCGTGAAACGTTACCTACTTCAAAAAGTACGCGGCCTGGCCTTACAACAGCAACCCAGTGATCAGGCGCTCCTTTACCTTTACCCATACGTGTTTCGGCAGGCTTCTTACTCACAGGCTTGTCCGGGAAAATACGGATCCAAACCTTACCTTTTCTTTTGAAAAAGCGGTTGATCGCGACACGGCACGCTTCAATTTGCTGACCCGTAATCCTACCGCGGTCTAAAACTTGCATCCCAAACTCGCCGAACTCGACGAAATTTCCACCTTTGCTCAGGCCAGTGTGCTGCCCTTTCTGTTGCTTTCGAAACTTTGTGCGTTTCGGCATGAATGCCATAATTCAATCCCTCTTACTTACTACCTGCTTGCGCAGCTTGCCTTTCGCCGTGGTTAATCCACACCTTCACTCCGATTACACCATAGGTTGTCTCGGCTCGCGCGGTGGCATAGTCAATATCAGCTCTTAGAGTGTGAAGAGGAATTCGTCCCTCTTTGTACCACTCTGTACGTGCGATTTCTGCACCGCCTAGACGGCCTGAAACCTGAATCTTTATTCCAAGCGCTCCAGCGTCCATAGTCGCTTGTAAACCTTTCTTCATTGCTCGTCTAAAAGCGATACGTCTCTCTAGCTGACGAGCAATACCTTCTGCTACTAATTTCGCATCTAGATCTGGTCGCTTAACTTCTTCAACTTCGACCCAAACATCTTTTCCAACGAGCTTCTTAAGCTCTTTCTTCAAGATGTCAATCTCAGCACCTTTCTTTCCAATCACAAGTCCTGGACGGGCAGTGTGGATCGTGACTTCAATTTTATCGCTCATACGGCGAATAACAAAACGAGAAGCACCTTGGCATGAAGACTTCTTTCTTAGAAACTCACGAATTCTGAAGTCTTCTACTAGGAGGCTCGCAAATTCTTGTTTGTTTCCAAACCAGAGCGATCTCCAATCTTTTGTTACACTCGTTCTAAGACCTACAGGGCATACCTTTTGACCCATCTAAAATCACTCCTCACCTTTCTCACCGACCACGATGGTCATGTGACTTGTTCGCTTCAAAATAGGAGCACGCCCCCCTCTCGACTTAGACTTTGCTCTTTTCATGCTTGGTCCAGTGTCGACACGCACCTCAAGAACAAAGAGCGCATCGCGTCTTGCATCGTGCTGCACCTCAGCGTTTGCTACGGCGCTTGCTAATGTCTTCTTAAGAAAACGTCCTGCCTTCATATTGCAAAAAGATAGCTGCTCTTCAGCTGCCTCTACAGAGAGACCTCTGATTAAGTTCGCAGCGAGCCTTGCCTTGCGGGGCGGAACGCGCACAAATTTCGTGTATGCTCTTGACGTACTCATTACTTACCTTTCGTTGCCACTGCCTTCTTAACTGGGTGAGATTTAAAGAGCCTCGTTGGCGCAAATTCTCCCAGCTTGTGTCCTACCATCGTCTCTGAGACGAAGACAGTCATAAACTTCTTGCCGTTATGCACCTCAAATGTGTGCCCCACCATCTCAGGAAGAACTGTAGAACGGCGCGACCATGTTTTAATCGGCGTCTTCTTACCTTCCTTATTCATCTTCACAATCTTTGCTAGAAGATGGTGGTCTACAAATGGCCCTTTTTTTAACGATCTACCCATAAATTATTTCTTCCTACGATCTTTCACGATCCACTTCTTAGTTTTACTCTTCTTACGTGTACGCATTCCCTTGGTCTGTTTTGCCCAAGGAGTTTGCGGAATATATCCGTTGTGACGTCCCTCACCACCACCGTGTGGGTGGTCAACAGGGTTCATTGCTGTACCGCGCACAGTTGGGCGTACGCCTTTCCAACGTGATCTTCCCGCCTTTCCATCTACACGCAAGCTGTGCTCAGCATTTGATAGAGCCCCGAAAGTTGCACGACAATTCTCATTGATCATGCGGAACTCCCCCGAAGGCATTTTCAACGTCGCATAGCCATTTGCACGTGCCATCAGCTGCGCACTTAAACCTGCAGAACGCACAAGCTTACCACCACGACCTGGCTGCATCTCGATGTTGTGAATCACACTACCAAGAGGCATTGTCTTCAAAGACATGCAGCACCCAGTTCTGAATGGGCTCTTCGCACCTGATTGCACTTGATCACCATGCTTCAAACCTTTTGGCGCCAAAATATAGCTCTTCTCGCCGTCTACATAGTGAAGAAGCGCAATGTGAGCTGAGCGGTTAGGATCATACTCAATAGAAGCTACTTTCGCAGGCACATCATCTTTCATACGCTTGAAGTCAATCAAGCGATAATGGCGCTTGTGTCCACCACCTTTGTGGCGGCAAGTAATGTGGCCATTGTTGTTGCGCCCATTTGTGCGTCTCTTTGTCAAGAGAAGCTTCTTATGGGGCTTCACTTGAGCACGGGACTTGGTCTCCTTGAATTCGCGTACACGAGTCAACTCTGCGTTGCTCGGCAAAACGAGCTGACGCATTCCCGGAGTCACTGGTTTAAATTTCTTTGGCATCTTCTCTTACCTTAAACGTTATCTAGGGTGTCCCCTGGTTCCATCGTCACAATTGCTTTCTTAAATGACGCTTTCTTACCTGGACGTCCCTTTCTGCGCCCTCTCTTAGCCGCTTTCGCTTTAACCTGAATTGTGTTAACCGAAGCAACCTTTACATCTTGGCTTTTATAAATCTCTTCAATAGCAGCCTTGATTTCACCTTTGTTCGCTGCTTTATCGACGATAAAGACATACTTCGGTGACTTGCAGCGTGAGACACATGGATTGCCTTCTGCATTTTGAAGCTGCTCTAAGACAGAGGCTTTCTCCGTGATGTGACGGCGCTTTACAATTTCATATGGATCTCTCATACAGCCACCTTCATTAACTCTTTTATTGCCGACTCAGTCATCACAATCTTCTGCGCAACTAGCAGGTCATATGCGTTGACATTCATCGCTGGAACACAAGCTGAAGAGGGAAGATTACGCACACTCTTATTTAGCTGCTCACCTTCACCCACAAAAAGGACACGCTTAGGACGCACCTGCTGACTCTTCAAAAAGGCAGCGACACTCTTTGTGCTAGGCTTCTTCATGTCGAAAGCTTTGTCTTCAACAATGAGAACACCATCTTCTTTAATCTTCTGTGCCAAAAGGGCTCGAATCGAAGCACGCCTCTCTTTACGGTTAATGCGAACATGCTGGTCAAACTTAGGCTTGGGACCAAACACAATTCCACCACCACGAAACTGGGGCGCTGCCAAAGTACCTTGACGCGCATTACCCGTCCCCTTCTGCTTAAATGGCTTTCTGTTTGAGTGGCTTACTTCGCTGCGACCTTTTGTGTTCGCTGACCACTGACGACAGTTACGACGCATCGCGACGATATAGTCTTTCACCATCTGACCATGCGCTTCAGAGTCTAGGAACTTTTTGTCAACTTTGACTTCTCCTAGCTCTTCCCCTTTCAAATTGAATTTCTTTAGAGCAGCCACTTACTTCACCTTCCGTTTTTTCTTTGCAGGGGCAATATGCACTAGGCTTCCACGAGCCCCTGGAATCGCACCCTCAACGATGAGCAAATTGCGCGCTTCATCAATCGCCACTACACGCAAATTCTGTACTGTTACTTTTTCAGATCCCATTTGACCTGGCTTTTTCTGCCCTGGCAGCGTGCGACCTGGAGTGGAACGCATACCGGTTGAACCACCTGAACGATGGAAACCAGATCCGTGAGCAGCAGGACCACCACCGAAGTTGTGACGCTTAATCACACCCTGGAAGCCCTTACCTTTGCTCACACCCGTAACATCGATGTAGGGAACGTCATTAAAAAGTTGAATACCAAACTCTTGACCCACCTCATACTCAGCAACATCTTCCATCCGAGCTTCTGACAAGTAGCGACGTGGTGTCACATTCGCCTTTTTGAAATGCCCCAAAAGCTGGTTTGAAACACGTCTTTGGAGAGTGCGCGGATCCTTGGTCGCTAGTTTTTCATAACCCAACTGCAGCGCATTGTAGCCATCTGACTCTTTGCGCTTGACCTGCGTCACAACGTTTGGCTCAGCATGAATCACTGTACAGATGACAACGTTACCCTTGTCATCGAACCGCTGCGTCATACCGCGCTTTTTACCCATCAATTTTAATTTCATCGTCATATCTCAAACAACATCTATAAGTTGTAATGTTTCCAAGACAAGCCAGCGAAACTCTAAGAAGTAATCTACAATTACCTGAAGTTTAGAGCTGTCCTTCTGGAGGAGCTCTTTTTGAACTCCCTCTTAGGAAACAGAAAGGAGGAGGTTATCAAACCTCCTCTATTTTCCACAAGAAAATTATGCGCTCGCCAATCTATCTGGCGACTCAAAGCCACCAACCCAAAGGTTAATCACTGCCGTCACTCCCACAACGACATTGAGAGACGCCTGAACCATTAGCGGGATCGGCACTCCACAGTGCACCGTATCAAGCGCTAGCTCGACGGCCTTCTCAGCAATCGTGACCGCATGACGCACGCCGGACTGCACAGCCTCTCTATCAAGATCTGCAAGAGCGCGTTCAGCGAGGTCTACTGGCTGTTCTGCAGAAAGTTTAACACCCTTTGGAAGCTTAATCTCTTTTGTAGGATTTGCGCGATACTCCGCCTTTAGGCGGTCTAAAGAAATTGCTTCTCTCACCCAGCCCACTATGTTGGCAATGAGTGCGCCAATGTGGTTTGCCATCATCGCAAAACAGAAGGAGTCTTTCACAGACTTAGCAGCATGGGAGAGCTTGACGCCAATCATTTCAGCAAATTTCACAACACGGGCCACGCCAAACGACCAGGTAAACGTGGTTGCTGCAACAAATTGACCAGAATTTTCAACTGCAGCAAGCACTTTCTCGGTTTTGCTCAAAGCTGTATTGAAAGGACCTCGAGGCCCGATTTTAATCTCAACATCTTTACCATAAGTTTTGACACTCAAATATATAGACTTTACAGCCGCAGGGATTCCTTGAAGAACGCCGCGGAAAATATTGAATAGGCCAGTCACAGTTCGCGCAACTTTCATATAGTCGGCAACCTTCCCAGCCATTAGCGCACGGGGATCCCCTTTGCCATGGTGGTGCGTAATCGCCTTCTCTGTTAGGTCTGATACTGCTGCACCCAGCTTTAGAACTTTGTCAGGAAAGCCAGCCGTTTTGCAAACAGCGGGCCCACGATCCAAAGGGTTTTTTTTGCCTCCACAGCAGGTGGCTCGAACAAGCGAACATGTCATGTTATGGGCTCTCTTTGTTAATTTTCGCCCAAAGGATAACAGAGGATCAACAAATTGTAAAGAGCTAAATTGTAATATTTAAAATTTTAAAATAGAGCGCGGGGTGCCCTTCAAAAAATCGTGTGCTGTAAGTGCACGCTTCCCTTCGAGTTGCACTTCGAGAAGCTTGAGACTGCCTCCCCCGCCGCACGCGATGATGAGTTCCGAGTCCGAAAGAATTTCACCACTTCGGTGCCCACAATCTGCACAACGGCGCGCCTTTTTGATGAGCATTTTTTTAGCCTTGCCACTCACCTCAACTTCACACCAAGCGCCCGGTTTTGGAGAGACACCGCGAAACTGGTTATAAACATCTTTTGCAGACTTCTCCCAATCAAGCTTCCCATCTTCTTTAGTCAATTTTTTTGCATAGGTCGTTTCTCGGTTGTCTTGCACAATGGGCTCGATTGAATCGAGGTTATTGAGAGTTTCAACCAGTGCATGACCTCCTAAGGATGCCAACTTTTCAAACAGCTCACCCGCTACCATGTCGTCATCAATTGAAATTTTTGCCACATTGAGCATGTCGCCGGCATCGAGCTGGGCAGCCATCTTCATGATGGTGATGCCTGTCTCTTTCTCTCCTGCCATAATGGCGCGTTGGATGGGAGCTGCTCCTCTATACAAAGGAAGAAGGCTCGCATGCACATTGATGCACCCCTTTGGAGGCATCTCGAGCAGGTTTTCTTTGAAAATCTCACCATAGGCCGCCACGATAAAAAGTTCCGCTCCGAGCGTCTCTAAAAAGGAAGCAAACTCAGGATTTGAGGCTTTGTGTGGTTGATAAATGGGAATGCTGTGCTCCTCGGCAAGCAGCTTCACAGGAGAAGGGCGCAACTCTTTGCTTCTCCCAACCGCCTTATCTGGGTTGGTTACAACAGCCGCAACTTCATGCTCACTTTTCAAAAGCGCTTCGAGGATGCGCTTGGCAAACTCTGGGGTTCCAAAGAATACGATTTTCACTTTTCGAGCTCTACAAGCAGATCTTCTGGTTCAGTCTCTTTTAAATCTTCAGGCTCTGGATGAGGTTTGTTTGAAATGCCTTCATGAATGCCACGCACCCCAATTAGCCCTCTCTTAGATGAGCGGCAGAATCGAACAAAATGCTTTACTTCATCTGACTGCATCACATCTTTGTCTATACTATCAAGCGCTTCACTCAAGGTAAGGCGTGATCGGTAGACTAAACGATAGGCGTGAAAAAGTGCTTTGCGCGTTTCAAAAGAGAAGCCGTGCCGTCTTAACCCAATGCGATTTATTCCCCCTAAAATATAGGGGATGCCTCCGCCAATTGTGAAGGGGGGGACATCATGCGTAACGCGGCTCATGCCTCCTACCATTGCATACTTTCCAATGCGGACAAATTGATGCACAGGCGTCATCCCACCAATAATAGCATGGTCTTCTACAATGACATGGCCAGCTAGCAAAGAGTTATTGCTCATCACCACATTGTTGCCTACCTCACAGTGATGCGCCACATGGCAATACGCCATGATCAAACAGTTGTCACCAACTGAAACAGAGCTCCCCTCATGTGTTGAGCTGTTGATCGTGGCACACTCACGGATGTTGCAGTTTTTTCCAATGCGGACAAAAGTCTTTTCACCTCTATACTTCAAGTCTTGCGTCTGCGTCCCCACAATTGCACCAGGCCAAATCGTTGTCCCTTCCCCAATCGTTGTGAAACCATCAATGTAGGCGTGCGAGCGAATCGTGACGTTGTCTTCCAACACCACATTCTTGCGTACAACCGCAAAAGGTTCGACAGTTACATTCTTTCCAAGTTTCGCTCCCTCTTCCACATACGCTTGTGGATGAACCTTGCCTTTATCCATTGTTAAAAAATTCCTCTTTATTAATCAGAGCGTAACCGATTTCAGCTTCTGCCGCAACCTTTGACCCAACAGTTGCACGCGTCTGTACGCGTCCTCCCTTGCCACTAAAGACTTTGCCTTCTGCATAAAGATGTAAAGTGTCGCCAGGAAAAACAGCATTGCGAAACTTCACCTTGTTGAGGGTCAAGAAAAGAGCGATTTTGTCTGTGAATCCCTTCTCATACACCAAAATCCCCCCCGTTTGCGCCAAAGCCTCTAATATCAAGACGCCAGGCAAGATAGGGCGGTCTGGAAAGTGACCGGTGAAGCACGGCTCATTTGCTGTCACATTTTTCAGCCCCAAAATAGAGGGCTTATCGTGGTCAATCTCTAAAATCTTGTCCACAAGCAAAAAAGGATAGCGATGCGGCAGCATCTCCATGATCTCTTTGCTTCCATATATCTCTTGTTTCATGAAACTTTCTCACATAATGATTCTACTAATAGCTTTCCCAGTTGCACATTTGCGTAGTGCCCACTGCACACTGCAATCACATGCGCCTTGAAAGAAAACCTTACAAGCTGCAAATCGCCTACCAAATCAAGCACTTTGTGACGCACAAGCTCATCTGGATAGCGCAACCCCTCTTTGCTAATCACCGCGTTGTCCTTGATCACTACAGCGTTTTCTAAGCTTCCCCCTCGAATCAGACCTCGCTCCATCAAGTAAGCAATCTCTTCGTACAGAGCAAATGTGCGGCAACAAGAGAGCTCCTCTTTGAATGTCTGTGCGTTCACCACCGTAGAGAAGTATTGGGAACTAATAATCGGCACTTGTGGGTAGTGAAGTGTATAGGAAATCTTAAATTCATCAGATGGAAGTGCTACCAAATGAGACTTCCCTTCAGAAAAATAGATCGGTTCTTTCAATTCAAAAACAGGGCAACTCGCCTCTTGCTCTTCAATCCCCGCTTCTTCAATCATCGCCAAAAAGGGGTTTGAACTCCCATCCCCTACAGGAGGCTCCATATCTGAGAGCTGAATGATAAGATTGTCAATATGGTAGGCATGAAGAGGAGCTAGCACATGCTCCACTGTTTGCACAGAGCAATTTCCCACACCGATCGTGGTGCTCCGCTGTGTTTCTTGGACATACTCAACGGAGGCGGGAATCTTAGGGCTACCAGGGCAATCCATGCGCTGAAACACGATGCCTGTGTGCGGCGCTGCTGGTACAAAGCGCATCGACACCTTCTTCCCTTTGTGAATTCCAATGCCCGCGAACGAAACTTCTTTCTTAAGTGTACGTTGTTTTCTTTCCTGCATAGAGTGGATCGACTCTACATGTTCTGTTTCTTTTTCTGCAAGAGTATCCCCAAAGCAAAGAAAGCGGAAATGGCCACAATCAAGCTATTTCCTGTATAGGAGTAGAGAGTCTTATATGTATAAGTGGGAACCGAAAGCTTTAAAGCATCAGCCGTCGCTTCTGTTCTTTTCCCCTCATATGGGAGTTTTCCAAGCTCACGACCTAAGCTATCAACCGCACATGTCACTCCGATGTTGCAGGCGCGGACAAGAGGCACACCTTGCTCCACACTGCGTAACTTTCCATGCAAAAAGTGGGAGACTGGAAGGCGTGATTTGGGAAACCACCCATCATTGCTGATGTTGACGTGCATCTTCGCGCCCTTCTTCCGGCTCTTTAGCATGAGTCCACCATTTGCCTCCTCATAACAGACGCTCACACCCAAATCGCCTCCAAGCACCGTGCCCTCACGCCCCGGCTCAAAAAAGAGAAGGTGCTCCATACTCGCCACTGAATACGCTTCTGTAATCCACTTGCTAAAGGGCTTTTTCTCCATCAACTTGCGCAATGGCATATACTCACCAAAAGGAACAAGCTGCTGTTTGCTATACATTTGAACTTGTTCACCACCAGGTTCATAGTAGCAAGCAACGTTGTGTCGATCCTCTTCAAGTCCAATCACAACACGCGCACCGAAGGTGTTGGCAATTGCCTGTACCCAATAACTATTAGAGACATATTCATCTTCGCTCCAGGGCAGAAGAACGTTGGGCAAGTGAAATGCGAGAATCTGATCAACAAAATCCCTCTCATAGAAGGGGCTGTAGGCAGAGCCTTTCACTGCTGATTCTGGAAAAACAATGAGGTCGATTTTCTCTCCCATGTAAGGCTGTAAAAGACTTAACATGTAGCGCCACTGACTTGGAGCAGAGAGAGCCTCTACATTGGGGTTAATTTGATAGCGCAACTCTGGAGGAAGCGCTGCTTGCACAAGGAGCACTTCACTTTTCTCTTCAAGCTTTGGACTGTGTGTCAAAAGCTGGCCAGCCCCATATGCAAAAGGAAAAAGAAGTGCAAGCACGGCCCAAAACTTCTGTCCACGCAATACACACAAGTTCGTCGTTACTACCCAAAAAGAGAGACCGAGCGCACCGCAAAGAGAAGCTGCCTGGATGCCTAAGGGAGATGCAGAGAGCGCCAGCCCCACTGGATCAAACGCATAACCTGAAAAAATGAAGAGCAGACAAAACCACTCCATCAATACCCACGTTCCAGCAATTCCCAAAATGCGTCGTGAAGAGGCAACTAGAAGCGAGAGACACCCAAACTGCACTCCTTTCAGCATCAGTATAAAGGCGTAACCGAGCAAGATGAGCGGCCCAATGTAGCGTGTCGATGTAAGCCAGTTCACATGAAGCGCCTGCACCGCAGCAAACCAAAGAGATGCTGAAATAAAACGTTGATAGCGATGCTTCCAGTAAAAATTTCCCTTCCAAAAAAGGGCATAGCCCACAGTCGCAGTGAGGAGACAGCACACTAAGCTCCAGTCAGGTTGCGCTGCGCCTACAAGGAGAAAAGAGCAGAGAATCAAAGAGATACTTGATCCAAACGATACTTTTTGAGTATCATGGTAGCCTATGGCACGTCCTTTCAGAGAATATCACCTCTTCCAACTTTTGCGTCGCTTCGATAATCAACATCTTCCCTTAGATCTCTTTTTAAGTCACTATTTTCGAGCGCACCGCGCTATCGGCTCAAAAGACCGCCTCTTTATTGTCGAAGCGGTATATGGCATAATCAGATGGAAATCACTTCTTGACCACTTAGCTGAGGGACACCCCTCTTGGGAAAAACGGTACCGCATCTATCAAAACTTTCAGCCATACAACTACCTGAGAGTGAATACAATTCCTCTACATATACGCCTTTCTTTCCCCGAGGAACTCACTGAAGTTTTGCTTGAAGAGTTTGGTGAAGAAGAGACCATTCGCTTAGGGCAAGTGAGCAGCTGTTCTGCACCGATTGCTGTACGCGTCAACCCACTGAAATGTGACAGACAAACATTAATGCAAAAATGGGAAGGGCTGTTTGAAATCTCTGAGGGCTACCTCTCACCCTATGCTATCTTGTTTAAAAAGCGCACACCTCTCACTTCACTTCCAGAGTTTAAAGAAGGGCTCTTTGAGATTCAAGATGAGGCGAGCCAGCATGTTGCAGACCTTATAGAAGCAAAGCCAGGTGACCATGTACTTGACTATTGCGCAGGCGCTGGAGGGAAAACTCTTGCCTTTGCCCATAAAACGGAGGGGAAGGGGCAGATCTACTTGCATGACATCCGTCCTATCATTCTTGACAGAGCAAAGAAGCGCTTAAAGCGAGCAGGCATCCAAAATGCACAATACACCGCTGACCGGCACAAACTCAAGCCCAATATGGATTGGATCCTTGTGGATGCTCCTTGTACAGGAACAGGCACCTATAGACGTAACCCCGATCAGAAGTGGAAATTCACTAAGAAGCAGCTTGAGCGCGTCGTGTTAGAGCAAAGAGAGATCTTTGCAAACGCCCTGAAGTTATTGAAGCCAGGGGGGAAAATCGTCTATGCAACCTGCAGTCTTCTAAAGAAAGAGAATGAAGAGCAGGTGGAGTACTTTATGAAAAAGTACTCCTTAGAGCTCGTGCGCGAACCATTCCGTACACACTACTGCCTTGGCTATGCTGATGCGCTATTTGGCGCGGTTCTTCAGAACGTGAGCTCAACAGTTTAGTCCCTGATTTCCTATATAGTCAAATCGGTTGAAAATTTTCCCCTTTGTGAGGCGAGAGATTTTCTAGGCAAAATGCGCAATCGAAAGCGAAGGGAGTAGCCAAAGCGCTACTTCCGAGGTTGCGAGGGCGCATTTTGGCAAAAAAGATCCGGCTGACAAAGGAGAAAATTTGACGACACCATCTAGTCGACTATACTAAAATTTCGGGGACGAGCTACCAAAAGCCCCATCGAGGGCGCTGCCAGCTGGTGCTGCTGACCTTCGAAAAGTGGCATTTCTCCAGATTCATGCTCAAATTGAAGCGAGCGCGCAACATCAACTCTTTTACGAGCTGTAACAAAAAATTTGTCTGAACGCCTTTCCACTTCAAACCTTAGGTGATACACTCTAAACTGTGGATGGCGAGAAGTGGCCACGTATTTGTCTGGAGAGCTGTTAGGCAGAGGCCTCAACTCCAAAAGAGCGAGATGCTTAGCACTCACCTGGACAGGTTGATCGATAATAAGGGTGGGGAAAAAATCTCCACTTTCTTCAACCTCCTTTTTATTCTTCTCCAAAAACTCACCGCGATTTTGTTTCATTTCGATGGCAGAAATTTCTCCTTCAGCTCTTATGGGGGCAGCCACTCTTTCTCGCAAATACATCAAATGAGCTTCAATGTACTTCTTTTGCAATTTGGGGCACCCCTTGTTCTCTGCGAGAGCCTGCTGTGCAGCTTGCACTTGCTCCTTTAACTTTTGCAAAAGCACATGCACTCTTTTAGGAATGAACCTTTTTTCTAACTCATCAATCTGACCGCTACGGTCGCGCCTCAGAATTTGCTCATCATCTCGACGAAAGCACCTTACAAGAAAGCATAAAAGAGGAAAACCTTCTGCATTCTTACCCCGAATGAAGGGATCCTGAGAAACAGTGAAGAGATGTTGTTTATACTTCTCATGGCGTGACAGCCCAACCCAGTCCTTTTCGTTTGAAGTGCCGGCAACTGGACGGATGCCGTAGTGATCAAACACCACCTCTTTAGGCAAAAAAATAGAAGCGCATTGTTGTAACCAGTGGTCTGGAAGCGGATTTGCCATAACATACCTCCTTGTTCCAGATTTCTAGCATGCTCTTTTATTAAGTTTTCGTCAAGCGCCAAAAAATAATGAGTAAGGGCAATGCACAAAGAAGCAAAAGAAGGTTGCCCCCTTGACATACTTTTCTCAAGAACGTTGGATTCAGAGCATCAAATGCATAGAGAGAAGCCGACTCCAATACGTTGTGATGGCGATCTACCACCTCCACCTTGGCCACAGCTTCTCCTTGCAATATGGGAAGTTTCGGCAACTTCCAGTGAACTAGGAGCTTTACCTCTTCCTCTTCAGAAGGATGAAAATCATAGTTAAGATCTTCAGGCAGATAGGTTTGCAACACCTTTCGTGTGCCTGCAACCTTTTTGGTGATCTCTTGCCTTCCTGAGCGCAAAAGAGTGCGGCGCATGAGTGGCTCATTGAAAGCATGCTCAAAAACGCGTTTGGCATCGAGATAAAGGTCTCCCGCTCCTTTGTAGCCCAAGAAGACACCTATGAGGACGCGCCCTTGATCCTCTGCCATTGCTACCAAATTCTTCCCTGCCGCTTGTGTTGTGCCTGTCTTCATCCCAATCGCTTTCGAATAATAATAGGGAGTATTGCGCAAAAGCCTATTAGACTGAATGAAATACCTCTCGTATTCCAGGTTTGTTTCTGGGCAGGTGTAGCGTGTCTTGGCAATGATCTCACGGATGAGCGGATTTTTGTATGCCTCCTTAGCCATTAAAGCGAGGTCATATGCAGTAGTGAGGTGGTCAGGGTGGGTCAAGCCGTGGGGGCTGTTGAAGTTTGTATTTTTACATCCTAACTTCTTGATATGGTGGTTCAACCCCTCCATGAAGTTAGGAATGGTTCCCCCTAGAGTTTGCGCTACTACATTGCAAGCATCATTCGCTGAGGCAATTAAGATCGCATGAAGAAGGTCGTAGTAGCGCATCTCCTCCCCTTTCTTCAGCCCTATATGGGTCCCATCTGTCTCGTTCCAGTGAGGGGGACAGCGATAGTTAGACTGTTTTTTCGCCTGGGGGGTAATGCTCCGAATTGCCTCAGCTCTCGTTTTCATTACATCATCGAGGGAGTCCCCCTTGAGATGAAGAGCATAAAGTGCTGTTGCTATTTTTGTTGTGCTTGCAGGATGACACTGTTCATGCGCTTTTTTTTCGAAGAGCACTTTTCCTGTCTTTGCATTCATCAAAATTGCGTGCTCTGCACCTACTGTGAGGTCAAGCGGTTGAGCAAAGAGGTACGCGAAAAGGAAGCAAAAAAGAGCGAGAACTCTCATGAACAAGGAGAATATCAATTCCATCTTTATATTGACATCCCCCTTTTCTAGAGATTAAAATATAAAAGGAGGGGGAAATCCATGGAGAGTCCTCAAGAGATAGAGCAAGCATTTCAGAAGTACATGGGAAACTTGACAAAGTACGCTCCTGATGGGATCGTTGAGGTGGATCTGCAGCTCATGCAAGAGCTCGATTTGCTTCACTCTGAAGAAGCAATGGAGTGCGATAACTCCGAACTTACCCATAGCTTCTATGTTGTAGAGTCACACGAAAAGCTTACGCTTTTCAATGACCGCTTTGTTGTATGGATTGTGCCTCAACTTGTGGATGACACAGCCACTACTTACACCTTAATCGCGTTAAACGAAGAGCAGAAAAACCGACTTGAAATGGTGTTTGCCACATCAGGTGTCTACAACCATTCCAGCCTTGTTTTGCGGATTTTGGAAAAATTCCTCGATCAAATCGACGAAAACGAAGAGGAGATTTATAATCTATGAATCAGGCACTTCAAGCCTCAGCGTGAGGCGGAGAATGTTTACCTCCCCCTCTCTTTGGTAGACCGCCTCGTCGATCAGCTTTCGAATTAGAAAGATCCCTAAGCCTCCAATTTTCCGGTCATTAACCGACTTGTCCATCTGCGGATCAATCTCTGCTTCAAGTGGGTTAAAAGCGGGGCCCTGATCACGAATTTCAACCTCAAAATGCGTATCGTCGTTCAGAGCACAGTCGATGTCAATTCCAGCAAACTCATTTGGATGCGCATAGGAGATAATATTGACAATCGCCTCTTCACAAGCAAGTTCCATCTTTTGCACTGCTTTTGCAGGAACCTTTAACCTTTTTGCCTCACCTCGAACATGAGCTATCATCTTTTCGAGATGCTTTAGGTCGACACTAAACTGCATACCTCCTTTCTACCAGGAGTACGCAACGTAGTCGACAATTTTTTCAGCAAGTTGGTCATAAAGAGAACGCATCGCAAAATTTTTGGCGATGTTGTGCATCTCCAACTGCCCCAAAGAAAAGGCGTGCTGATTAATATTGGTAAGGTCTGAGTTAAAGTCGTAGTCGAGGAAAGCACTCACTTTGCACGGCCCCATCACACGGCAATTGTTGCGGCAGTCATAGAGCTCTATTTTTGCAGTCAGTGTGACGCGTGCTTCCATCGGCACAATGATATTGGTATAGCCCACATCACTCTTGCGCGGCGCATACCAAAATCCTACATTCTCATCGCGGGGAGGACTCAAACACACTTTCAGCTTGTAGTCATTTTCCCTACTTGTAAAAACAAGATCGCCCTGATGGTTAACACTGCGAACTAAAGCAGCCGTGAGAAGGCCAAAGTCATCACCTTCCACATAGGGAACCGCAATGCGGCGGCTTATCTCTTCACCTGTCCCAAAATGATACCCACAAGAGGTGAGCAAAAGGAGCAAGAGGAGATTCCTCATTTCTGCTCAATCCTTTCAATGCGCACCTGTGACTCTCGCGCAGCCAATGTGTTAGGATATTTTGCAATTGTCTCGTGAAAATAGATCAAAGCAGCATTGGGCTTCTTTTTCTTCTCATAAAAGCGCCCTGTTTGAAAGAGACTCTCCGCATACATCTCTTTCATCTCTTGCAAATGGCCATCCAAGACCGCAACACGCTCATCAGAAGGAAAGCTCTTCTCAAAACTCTGGTAGTTAAGTTTTGCCAATGCAAGCATATCGGGGTTTTGCGCCTCTCGTCTGACATTATCGACATAGATCTGCGCAATTTGCTCATACGCATCAGCAGCTAAGGGATGCTTAGGGAAGCGACGCGTCAATGTTTGGAAAACTTCAATGCTCTCTTTCTTTTCTTTCATCTTTCGCAAAAGAAGTCCCTTAGAAAAGAGAGACTGCGCAGCAATGGGGCGACTTGGCAACGTCGCTGCAATCTCATCATAGAGCTCGATCGCATGGCGCTTTCCTGATGCTATCCGAGGTAAAGAGGCGACGCCATAAGGATGTCTCTTCTTGCCTGCTCGATAGCTCTCAGCGATACTAAACTTGTGATCAAACACCTTTTCAAAGTGCTTAAGCGTCCCCTTTTGATTTAGATAACGAGTAAACTGCTCATCTGCAAGATCATAGTGACCTAAGTGGTAGTAGCTGACACCTGCATAGAAAAGAGCGTCTGCGTAAAAGACAGTGTCGTGGTAATGCTGCATCACGATGATAAAGTTACGAATCGCTTCATCATACTCGTTGCTGTTCATCAGCTGCATTGCTTCATCAAAGTGCTCAGAAGCTGACTTCTCAGGTGCGTACGCCTGTTTGCACCACACTCCATTCACCTGAGTGTAGCCCGCAAATAAAGGAAAAAACGAGAGAATGAGAGCAACTAAAAGCTTTTTCATGAGCAACGAGCATACCTGCCCGATCACTCATTTGTCTAGAACAAAAGGAGGGGGTATGTATAATTATGATTATGATCAGATTTCTTTTTTCCCTTGTTGTTTTAGGTGCCCTCGCAGCTGGTGGGTGGTTTGTGTGGGAACGTTTTCCCATCATTCAAGATTTTATTGAAGAGAAGGTGCATTCTAGCACCTTCCACACGCTAGAGGTGCGTTTTGGCGCTGATGAGATCATGAAGCGGCACCGGAGTCAACTTCTGAAGGGAAAAGGGTATAACTATCTCGAGCCCAAACTCATCTTCTATCCCTATCTCTTGATGGACATGAAGTTTTCGCGCGATCAAATTTTCACTGAAGAGGGAATGCTACTTTGGGGACTCTATGACGGTGAAATGGTGCTCAATACCTCTACATGGGAGCGGAGCCACGGTTTTGAAGATTGCCTCCTTTCCCATGCAGGGCGAAATGATTTTAAGGTACTAAGAGCAATTCTCGAGATGGGGAGCTCAATCGATCGAGAGCAACTCTATAAAAAATTTAAAGTTGAGCCTGAGATTGTAGACAAATGGGTGGGAAGCTGCCGCGACAAGAAGCTAATCGTCTCAGCAGGAAACAAGTTCCGCATCCACCTGCAAAACCCTCAAATAGAATCTGTTCCTATTACGATTTTGGCAGAGCCTCTTGTGACACAACCAACAAAATCAGCGGTGAAAATGAAAAAACGGTACAGCGTCTCACAGATCCGCAACTTGACTGACATTGCATTTGGCAACAACTTTGCGATCCGCAAAATGCAGCAAGTCTTTTTGCCTGTGTATGAAATCTCGATTCAAAACCCTGATGGGAGTGTACGCACAACCTACTGGAATGCACTCAACGGCGAGGCATTTATCCAACCGTAATGGGAAGTGATTTAAGAGCCGTTTTGATGGAGCTTTTCACTTTTAGTTCGTTGAAGTGAAGTGTTCCCTCGCTTTTCCCCTCAATATGGAAGTGCAACAAAATGGGGAGATCGCCGCTATGTTCAAGCAAAAGCTTTTTAAGTTTTAAGATGTGGCTCAAGCGGGTGCGTGTCAAGTCCATTTTCAGTGTGATCGTTTCCACCTTCTCCTCCTGTGTCGTGGTCTTTTTCTGTTGGAGCATTTCAGAGCGCTGGATACGGAGTTTGGCTCCATCAAATGCCGTATCACATGCCTCAATCATTGCCTCGTTCACCTGCGTGAGGTCATCTAGCCAGCGGCAGCTAAGCCGCATCGACTCCTCTCGCCTATCTACTTGCAACACAGCATAGAGAAGTTGGTTTTCGTCAAGAAGGTGACTCTTTTGCTCATAGAGATCTGGCCAAATTGGCAGCTCATACGACTCCATTCCATCGCTGATGCGCAAGATGGCAAATTTCTGCTGCTTCTTTGATGAAATGCGCACTTGGACAGATTCAACGATGAAGGCAGCTCGCAAGATAGCGTTATGTTCAAGCTCTTCTAATTGATTGAGTGGAATGCAGGAGAGGCGCTTGATAATAGAGCGAAAAGCGTCCATCGGATGCCCTGTCAAGAAGAAGCCGAGCAACTCTTTCTCCCTGGTAAGGATCTCCCCTTTGTGCGTTGGCTTCGTCACTTTGGGAGGTTCAGCAAACCGCTTCTCAGTCCCCTCTCCAATGAGATTAAAGAGAGTCATCACACCAGAAGCCTTCTCTTTTTGCTCTTTTGCAGCTACGTCATACATCTCTTCAATGCTTAGACAAAGTTCATCACGACTCCATCCAGTGAAGTCAAAGGAGCCCGCCTCAACAAGACACTCAATTGCTTTTTTTCCAACACGCTTCAAATCGATGCGCTCAAAGAAGTTGAAGAAGGTAATAAAGGGGCCATTTTTTTCTCTCTCTTCAAGGATTGCCTCAACGACTCCCTCACCCACACCTTTAATTCCTGTCATGGCGAAACGAATCCCTGTCTCTGTGGCCACAAACTCTTTTCCCGCCTCATTCACATCTGGGGGGAGGATGTCGAGATTCAGTGCCTGCCCTTCGCGGATGAATTTCGCCACCTTGGAGATATCATCGCGGTCGCACGTCATGAGTGCGGCCATCCACTCCCCTGGATAATTCGCTTTTAGGAAGGCAGTAATATAGGTGATGAAACCGTACGCTGCAGCGTGCGACTTGTTGAAGCCATATGCAGCAAACTTCTCCATCTTGTCAAAGATCTTCGTTGCGATCTCGTCATCGATGCCGTTGTCAATACACCCTGTGCGGAACTTCTCCCGCTCTTTTGCCATCTGCTCAGCATCTTTTTTTCCCATCGCCTTGCGCAAGACATCACCCTCACCCAAGCTGTAGCCAGCGAGCTTCTGCGCAATCTGCATCACCTGCTCTTGGTAGACCATGATGCCATACGTCTCTGCCAAAATTGGTTCCATGAGCGGATGGTCGGAGTCGATCGGCTCTTTGCCGTGCTTCCGTGCAATAAACGACGGAATCATATCCATAGGGCCTGGACGGTAAAGCGCGCCAATCGCCATGATCTCTTCAAATTTATCGGGCCCCAATTGACGTGCAAGCTCTTGCATGCCACCTGATTCCATCTGAAAGATACCAAGGGTCTTCCCTTGCTTCAAAAGCTGGAACGTCTTTGCATCTTCAAGGGGAAGGTTGACCCAATCGATCATCCTACCCGTCTTCTTGGCAATTGCCTCAACACAAATTTTGATGCTGGTCAACGTTTTGAGTCCGAGGAAGTCGATCTTTAACATCCCTACAGCTTCCACTGGCTTCATCGAGTATTGCGTCGCCGCCATCTCTGAATCTTTCGCATGGCAAACTGGAATGTGTTCGGTGAGCGGCTCTCCACTCACGATGAGTCCAGCCGCATGAATCCCTGTATTGCGGATCGACCCTTCAAGTTTGCGCGCTAAATCGATCACCCGCTTCGCATCCGAATCGCTCTCATAAATCTTGTAAAGGTCAATATCGATTTCAAGTGCCTTGTCGATCGTCATGTTGGGATCTTCTGGCACAAACTTCGCAATTTGGTTCACTTTTGAAAGAGGAACTGAGAGCACACGCCCCACATCTTTGATCGCCATCTTCGCCTTCATCGTGCCAAAGGTGATGATCTGCGCTACGTTATCTTTGCCGTAGGTGCGTACAGTATAGTCAATCACATCGCTCCTGCCCCACATGCAAATATCGACGTCAATATCAGGGTAAGAAATTCTTTCCGGGTTGATGAAACGCTCGAAGAAAAGACCAAAACGCAGCGGCTCAATGTCGGTGATGCCGATCAAATAGAGGACAATGGAGCCCGCTCCCGATCCCCGACCTGGGCCAACAGGGATGCCATTACGCTTCGCCCAGTTGATGAAGTCCCATACGATAAGGAGATAGTCACACATCCCCATCTTAGCAATATTTTGGAACTCATGGTTGAGGCGCTTTTTTACCACCTCTATGCCACCAGCGTGCTCCAACCGCTCCTTTGTATACCGCTTTGGAATCCCTTCTTCGCAAAGTTTCCAAAGATATGCCTCTGACGCTTTTGAGCGCTCCTGGGTCGTGTATTTTTTCTCTCTAAGATCGGGAGGGACATAGACAGGGTAGTGCTTTGTGTCGAAGTCAAGCTTCACAGTGCACTTTTGCGCCACTTCAACGGTGTTCGAGATTGCTTCAGGGATATCTGCAAAGAGTTGTGCCATCTGCTCTGGTGTCTTGAAGTAGAGCTCCCGAGTTGCGTAAACGCGCCTCTTTGGATTGGGAACACGAAAGGTGGGATTACCCATGCTATCGCGTTCCCAAATTTCGACAGGTTCACCTGACTGCACATTGAGCAAAATCTCGTGTGCCTGCCAATCCTCTGGCTCCAAATAGTGCGTGTCATTCGTCGCCACAAGAGGAATTCCCCTCTTACGCGCCATCTCAATCACTGCATGGTTGACGCGCTCCTGCTTCTCGATAAAATCTTGATACTCCTGCTTCAGCCACGTCTCTTGCAACACGGAATCATCCATCTTGTGTCGCTGAATCTCAAGGTAGTAGTCATCGCCAAAAAGGTCGTGATGCCATGCTACCTCCTCTTCAAGTGCCTCCTCACTCTTCAATGCTGCTTGCGCCACCTGCCCTGAGAGGCAAGCGGAGAGGCAAATAAGACCACCTGAGTATTTCTGCAAAACCTCTTTGTCAATACGGGGAAAATAGTAGAAGCCCTCAAGATAGCCAATCGAAGTGAGACGGCATAAATTATGGTACCCTTCATCATTCTTTGCGAGAAGGACAAGGTGGTAGGCATTGCGCACACCCGGCCCTAAACGACGCTTCTCATGCCGACTTTGAGGCGCCATGTACACCTCACACCCGATGATCGGCTTCACCCCCTCTTTCTTACACGCCTTATAGAAGTCGACAGCGCCGTGCATGTTGCCATGATCAGTGAGCGCTACAGCCTCCATGCCACATGCTGCCGCCTTCTTTGCAATGCCCTTTACAGGGCAAGCCGCATCTAAAATAGAATACTGCGAGTGAAGATGAAGTGGAATCCACATGCGCCCAATATAGCGGATTTGCTAGGGCATGTCACCAACTGATTGCTCAGTAAGACGAGAGATTTGCTAACGAAAGTAAAGCTCCGTGAACGAAGAGATCCAATAGATGGCATCGTAAAATTTTCAACCGATTTGACTATACTTCCTAGCTGGTCAGGCGTATTTTGGCAGAAAAAATCTGACTAACAATAGGGAAAATTTGAGAACACCGTCTAGGCAGACGCAACTGCTTCTTCATCGCTGGAGTCCTTCCTACCGGCGCGTGCATTCCACATTGGCACAAAGAGAAGCGTTGTTACAACACCACACGCTGCTAAGATCATGAAGTAGCCTGACCACCCAAAGCCTTGTGCAACCGCACCAAGCGGATAACCAGCAGAGGCCGCACCAAAATAGGCAAACCAACCCGCAAAGCCACTCGCAGTCCCCGCTGCCTTCTTGTGCGACAACTCTGCCGCTGCAAGCCCAATCAACATCTGAGGACCAAAGAGGAAGAAACCAATCATGAAAAGAGTTGCAGAGTCAATCCATCCGCTCGCTTGCGGTGTGAGCCATAACACCAAAACAGATGCCAACATTCCAATAGAAAAGAGCACGTTCATTGGCCCTCTCCTTCCTGAATGCAGCTTGTCAGAGAGCCAACCCGCAACCAACATGCCAATTAACCCTCCAATTTCAAAGAGAGCGACACAGCCGTTCGCTTTGATCATTGAGTACCCTTTCGTCTCAATCAAATAGAGAGCGCTCCAGTCGTTGATCGCCATGCGGACGATATAGACAAAAAAGCTCGCCAGAGCGAGCATCCACAGCCACTTATTGGTGAGCACATAGTCAAAAAGAATTTGCTTTGTTGTAAGCTCCTTCTCTTTATACACCTCTTCCTTGTGCTGCTCACTCACATAGTCTTGCTTATACTTCTCAATAGGAGGAAGGCCCAACGATTGCGGGGTGTCACGTAGACGATTGATAAGCAAAAAGCCAATCAAAATACACAGCACGCCAGGCACAAACATAGCATAACGCCATCCAAAGTACTGCGCACAAAAACCCACTACAATGGGAATTAAGAAACCGCCTACATTGTGTGAGGTACTCCAGAGACTCCACCACTTTCCCCGCTCCTTTTGCGAATACCAATGCGTAAGAAGGCGTGCACAAGGCGGCCATCCCCACCCTTGAAACCACCCATTGAGTCCCCAGAAAATAGCAAAAAATATGAGGGTAGAGGAGAGGCCGAAGAGAATATTTACAATACCAGTAATGATCAACCCAATGGCCATAAAGAAGCGTGGATTTGACTGATCTGACATCACGCCGCTGAAAAACTTACTTAGACCGTAGGTGATATAAAGCATGCTTCCTAAAATCCCCAACTGTGACTTTGTAAAACCTAAGTCGTTGATCAAGGCAGGCATCGCAAACGTAAAACTCTTACGCGTGAAGTAGTAGAAGACGTAGCCGATGAACATCGTATAGAAAATACGGATACGCCAATAACGGTATTTTTTGCGCACAAGTGCTGGATCTTGGATCTCTTCTGCGTGCTCTGCAGGCTTCATGAAGTTGAGTGAGATGTTCATGAACTAACTCTCCAAAATTTTGCAAAGTCGCATCATATCACAATCGAGAGAAAAAATCACCGCCTTATTTTGTTTTTTTATTGAATTCTCTCTGTTCGTGTGGTAAATGTAAGTAAAATATGTCATTGACTGAACAAGAACTCGAAACTTTTTTTGATGAGATCGGCCTCTTCTCGGAAGAGAAGTCGGTAGAGACGAAAAGAGAGCTTCCCAAGCTCCCTTCTCCTCCAATAACCCCTGTGCGTAAGCCGCGTAAGTGGATAGCAATTTGGGTGGGAGCGGGTTTACTTGCCACTTTTACTCTAGGCCTTGTGCTCGGCCTTGCCACCGCTGCTATTTCCCATGAAAAACTTGACGAAATCCACCAACAACTTACCTTTCTTATGCAAAAAGTGGCCGATGCAGAACAAACTATGCCCGCATCCGAAGTGATCGAACCCCATGTCGATGCCCCAAAGAAAGGGCTCATATAGTCACGTAAGCTCACTATCTGGCTTGATAGATATTCTCTTTACACGTTAGACTGACTCGATGAATTATCGAATTCCAAAAGGTGTTTTTGACATTTTACCCGATGATGAGGAGATGTGGCGTTCTTCTCACCTTTGGAGATATGTTGAGAGTGTTGTGCGCGAAATCGCAGACACTTTTGGCTATCGAGAAATCCGCACTCCCCTTTTCGAAACAACAGAGCTTTTCCAGCGAGGCATTGGCACAACAACCGATATCGTGACGAAAGAGATGTACACGTTTCACGATCGCGCAAACCGCTCAATGACGTTGAGGCCTGAGGGAACAGCCCCTGTGATGCGCGCCTTTATCGAAAAACATTTGGAAGGTGTGCACAAACTCTTCTACTTAGCCCCCATGTTTCGTTACGAACGGCAGCAGGCAGGGCGCTACCGGCAGCACCATCAGTTTGGCGTTGAGGCGGTCGGCGTGAGTTCCCCTTTTCAGGATGTTGAGGTGATTGAACTTCTCCATACACTTTACACACGTCTTGGCTTACGCAATTTAACGCTCCATGTCAATTCGATCGGCGATCTGGAGACTCGCAAAAAGTTTCGACACGCCCTCAAAGCTTATTTAAAACCACACTTCAACGAACTCTCTACAGAGAGTCAGCAAAGGTATGAGACAAACCCTTTGCGCATTTTAGATTCGAAGAATGCAAACGATAAGAAGATCTTGGAAGAGGCGCCGTCGATTTTGGACTTTTTGGAAGGCGCTGCCAAAGAGCATTTTGATGGCGTCTTGTCTTTGCTTACCATTCCTTTTGAAGTGAATCCAAGGCTTGTGCGTGGTCTTGACTACTACAATAACACTGTGTTTGAGATCACAGCGGGAGAACTTGGCGCGCAAAATAGCATTGGGGGTGGTGGCCGGTACGACGGGCTGATGAAGCAGCTCGGGGGTGCGGATTTGCCTGCCTTCGGATTTGGCACAGGACTTGAGCGCATCATCCAAACGTGTTTAGCGCAAGGGGTGACCCTTCCTAAGAAGCCAGCAACTGCTCTTCTTTTAATTCCTCTTGGTGAGGAAGCAAAGCGCGTCTGCTTCAAGAAGGTGGCAAGCTTGCGCACAAAAGGCATTGCAGCAGAAATGGACTTCACAGGGAAGAAGCTGAAGCAGGTGATGCGCTATGCGGATCGCAGCGGCACCCGTTTTGTTGCTGTGATTGGCGAAGAGGAGCTCCAAAAAAATAACTTTGAACTAAAAGAGATGGAATCTGGAAAGGTGGAAAAGCTCACCTTTGAGAAATTGGAAAAGAGGTTAAAAGATGTATAGCCGCACCCACACATGCAATGAACTTGGCATGGAGATGGTGAACAATCGAGTGACACTTACAGGCTGGGTAAACAGACGACGTGATCACGGCGGCCTGATCTTCATCGATCTACGCGACCGGTTTGGCATCACACAAGTCGTTTTTCGCCCTGAAAAAGATAAGGCGCTCCATACGCGCGCAAGCGATCTGCGCAGCGAGTGGGTATTGCGCATTGAAGGGGTTGTTCTTCATAGAGGAGATGGGTTAGAGAACCCAAAGTTGAAGACTGGAGCGATCGAAGTGGAAGTGGCTAAGCTTGAGATTCTATCGAAGGCAAAAACTCCCCCCTTTAGTATTTGTGATGACTCTATCAATGTGAATGAAGAACTCCGTCTCAAGTACCGCTACCTCGACATTCGGCGTGGAGAGATTATGGAGAATCTCCTTGTGCGTCACCATGCGATGCAAAAGACGCGTAACTATTTAAGTCGTCAGGATTTCATTGAAGTAAGCACACCGATCTTGGCCAAGTCGACGCCTGAGGGAGCACGAGACTATTTGGTGCCTTCACGCATTGCCCCAGGCAACTTCTATGCTCTTCCACAATCTCCGCAAATTTTCAAACAACTTTTGATGATTTCAGGCTTGGATCGCTACTTCCAAATCTCCCCCTCTTTTCGAGATGAAGATTTACGCGCTGATCGACAACCAGAGTTTCATCAAATCGACATGGAGATGAGCTTTGGAAACGAAGAGCAGTTTTTTCCTATTATTGAAGGGCTGATGGAAGAGCTCTTTTGTGTGAAAGGGCCGTTTCGTCGCATGCCATACAGTGTGGCGATCGAAAAGTATGGAACGGATAAGCCTGACCTGCGTTTTGGAATGCCTCTTGTGCGCATTGATGATATTGCAAAAAAGAGCGAGTTTTCCGTTTTCCTCAACTGCGCAGGAGCAATCAAGGGGCTTTGTGTCCCTGGAGGTGGCGAGCTCTCTAGGCGACAAATCGATGACTATACAGCTTTTGTAGGCAAGTTTGGGGCGCATGGCCTTGCCTGGATGAAGCTAACTGAAGAGGGACTCACCTCAAGCATTGTGAAGTTTTTCCCAAAAGCAGTGCAAGAAGAGTTGGTCGAGCGGATGGAAGCAAAAGTGGGCGACCTTCTTCTTTTTGTAGCGGCTGATGATGCGATCACTAACCAAGCACTAGATCATTTGCGCCGCCACATAGCAAAAGAGCGTAAGTTGATTGGTAAAGGGTTTGAGTTTTGCTGGATCACAGAATTCCCTCTAATGGGCATTGACAAAGAAACGGGAGAGTATACTTGTGAGCACAATCCATTTACGATGGTGCACGAAGAAGATATTTCTTTGCTCGATTCTGACCCTTTAAAAGTGCGTTCATGCGCCTATGACCTCGTTTTGAACGGCTATGAGCTTGGCTCTGGTTCGCAGCGGATTCATGACAACACATTGCAACAAAAGATTTTTGAACTCTTGAAACTTGATGAAAATGCAATAAAAAATCGTTTTGGTTTTTTCATTGAAGCTCTACAATACGGAACACCGCCAAGTCTGGGAATCGGACTTGGCTTTGACAGAATCGTGATGCTCCTAGCAGGGAATGACAACATTCGAGATGTGATCGCCTTCCCAAAAACGCAAAGAGCAAGTGACCTGATGTCTGATGCTCCTTCGCCCGTAGTGGGAGAGCAGCTTGAGGCATTGAAAATACATGTGGAGGTAGAGTAATGAAGTTGAAAACAGTTGTTCTAACAGCCCTTTTGTCGACGCTGTGTGTGTCTCCATTGGCTGCGGAAGAGAAGCTCTCCTTTGAACAAATTGATCGCAATAAAATTGCCGAAACACTCGGTCATTTGATTGTACGCCACCTTGTCAACCCTGGTTTTGAGCTCGATGTAGAGAAAATCATTGCTGGGATTCAAGATGAGAAGCATGGGCGCCCCTCTCCAATGACTGAAGAGGAGTATGAACAAGCGATCTATGTAATTCAAGAGCACATGTTCAATAAAGATGCTGAGAAAAATCTTGAAGAAGCAAATGCTTTCTTGCAGAAGAATGCAAACGAGAAGGGCATCACAAAGCTCGATGATCAACTACAGTACCGCATCCAAAAGAAAGGAAGTGGAGAGGTTGTGCAAGATGATTCAATTCCTCTTATTCATTACCAAGGAAAACTCATTGATGGCACTGTCTTCGCCAGCTCACAAGAGGACGATGAGCCTATTTCCCTCCCCCTCCAGCAAACCATCCCTGGCTTTGCCAAGGGGCTTGTAGGTATGCATGAGGGAGAAAAGCGTACGCTCTACATCCACCCAGAATTAGCGTATGGTCTTGCAGGACATCTCCCTCCAAACAGCTTGCTCATCTTTGAGGTAGAAGTTGTGAAAGCAAATGCGCCAATGGAAGAGATCGCTGATTTGGGAGACATGTTCGACTGTGACATGCTCGACTTTGATGAGGCTCTCTAACAGTTGTGAAAGTCGTTCTTTTTGAACCGGAAATCCCACAGAATACGGGCAATATTGCCCGTACCTGTGCGGTAACTGGTTCCTCTCTTACACTTGTAAAGCCTTTAGGATTTTCCCTTTCAAAGCGACAGATCAAGCGCGCTGGTCTTGACTATTGGGATGATGTGGAAGTCAGCACTATTGACGCTCTTGAAGTAAATCCTCACATGCTCTTTTTCTCTACCAAAGGAAAAAAGCTCTATTGCGATGCGCCTTTTAGTGCAGAGAGTGTCTTAGTCTTTGGCTCTGAATCAAGAGGTTTGCCCCAGTGGGTTCATGACCAACATAGTGAGCAGTTTTATACGATCCCTATGCTTAAGGGGCAACGCTCCTTAAATCTCTCAAACAGTGTAGCGATTGTGCTTTATGAGGCATATAGACGCTTTGACTACGCCTTTCCAAAGAAAATAAAGACTTCATCTTTGAGAACTGTCAAGTCGGCATAGCTGAAAGGATCTAGCCTAGCAAAGAAACCCGTCACATCCTCTCAAAACCGCGACTTATGTGCTGCAGCAATAACATTCAATCTTCCCTCTTCAGTGTGCCGAATCAAGACTAAATCATGCAGCACCTTCTCAATGTGAGGGCTTGTCTCTTTTGGAAACTCCTCGTTGAGTTTGAGTTCATCGATGATCAGATCAAAGGCAATTGGAGGAGCAACTTAGAACAATCCGATCGGCATCGCCCGTTCACTTGCCGTCTGCACAAGATACTTTTTTGACTGCTCAACTCAATACTCATACCGATCTGCAAAGACGCTAGAAACGTCAATGACAAGAGGCAATGTTAGCAATACAAAGCTCATCAAAATCAGGCTGCAACCAATCGCCTTACAAAAGGGGGTCACCCCCCTCCTTCTATCGAAAAAGATTTATTATAGCAATTCGTTGATCATGTTGCGTAGCGTATCCAGATCCTTCAATCCAACAACACGCTTTACCAGAGCACCGCCCTTGAAAATGATGATTGTAGGAATTGAGGTAACTTCAAATTTTGCTGCAACATTTACTGACTGGTCTGTGTCTACTTTTGCCACTGTGATTTTGCCGCTCATCTCTTGCGCAAGCTCTTCTACGATAGGAGCTAACATGCGGCAAGGGCCACACCAGTCAGCATAAAAATCGACGAGAACAATGCCCGAAGACACTCCCTCTTCAAAATTTTCGTCTGTCAATTGTTTGATTAGGTGTGATGCTGCCATAATGCCTCCGATTATTTTTTGTGGATGCAATCTTAACCCAGCTGGGAAAAAGATGCAACTTGCTCTTTAAGGATTTCTCTGATAAACTCCCCTGTGATTTACAAAAGGATACCCCATGGCACTCACACAGAAACTGAAAAAGGAAATTTTTGAATTCCTGCAAAAGCAACGTTCTCCTGATCTTCTCACTGCCTACTTTTTTTACTTAGAGAAGGAGTTCAAGCTCGAGCCCGTCGTCTTTTTGCAAGATAAAAAGATCTACCAGAGCGGCTCTGATGCCATGAATATGCTCGAAGATGAGGGAAAGGTTTGGCGCGAAACGGAGATCAAGGTAGGTTATGGCCCCCCAACTGTTAATGAAGAGACAAAGCGCATTTACATTTGCCCTTTCACTGGAAAGGTGTTTGCTGACAATACCCACCCCAACCCTCAAGACGCGATCTACGACTGGGTCTCTAGATGCCCTGAAAATACTGAGCGCGTAGGAGGCGTGAAGGCAAAACGCTTCTTTGTTTCTGACGATCCAGAAGTGATCAAGAACTATATCAAACCACACAAAGAACCGACTTCGAAAACCGTCTATTCCTCTGCTGTAAGCGGAAAGCTCTATAACTCAAAAGAAGCTGTTGTCAGAGATTTTAAACAAAACTACCTCAAACCCATGACTTTGGTCGACGTACAAAACCAAAACCGGTTTGAGCTTGAAGAGAGCTTTCTCCATTTGATTGAGAAGCATCTTCAAGAGAGTGAGATCACAAAATTTGTAGAGGCTTTGGCAGACGATGAAATCTTCCACCCCTACGTCAACAAGTGGGTTGAGGCGTAGCGCATCAGCAGATGCGACCACCGCATTGGGAGTTGAATTGGGACGCTCGCTCGCCCCAGGCTCGACTGTAGCCCTGTTTGGCGATTTGGGCGCAGGAAAAACCACTTTTATCCGCGGCATTGTTTCAGGAGTGCTGGGAGAAGAGGTAGAGATCGACAGCCCTACTTACACCTATCTCAACATTTATCAAGATAAGGTCTACCACTTTGACCTCTACCGCCTCCGCTTTGCTGAAGAGTTTCTAGAGATGGGGTTTGATGAGTATTTAGGGAAAGAGATCGTCTGCATTGAGTGGAGTGAGCGCATTGAAATGCTCTTGCCAAAAGAGACTATCCGCATCACCTTAGAACACGAGAGAGAGGGAGTGAGATGTTTGATTTCAGAAAAGTTCGCTTCTTAAAGTCGGCGCGCAACGGAGAGAAGGCCCCGAAAATGCGCTGTCCGCAAATCGCCATTTTTGGTCGCTCAAATGTAGGAAAATCTTCACTCTTGAATGACCTCTTTCAAAAGAGGGGCTTTGTGAAGACAAGCGCTACTCCGGGAAAGACGCAGCTCCTCAACTTCTTCTTGATCGATGAGAAGCTTCTCTGTGTCGATCTACCGGGGTATGGCTATGCAAAGGTTTCAGGCTCCATGCGCAAAGAGTGGGGCAGCTCTTTGGAGAGCTACCTTAACTCAGCTGAAATTGACCTTGCCCTCTTCTTGCTTGACATCAGACGCAACCCCTCTGAGCTCGATATTCAGATGGGAGAGTGGCTCAGAGCGCAAGGGATCCCTACTCTAGTGATTTTGACCAAAGTGGACAAAGTCTCTAAGAATGAACGGATGACAAATACAAAGAAAATCCTCGACCTATTTGACTGGCCCCATATACACTACTCCTCGACCAAGCGCGAGGGGCGCCAAAAACTCATCACCCTAATATGCCATGCCATTGCTGAAAAAGAGCCAGTTTGTTTGTCTTGATTGTGAATTTACCGGTCTCGACTTTGAAAATGACCGTGTCATTGAAATCGCAGCCGCTCGCTTCACTTTTGATGGCATCATAGAAGAGTATGATCAGCTTGTAGATCCGGAGCACCCGATTAGCAAAGATGCTTTACGTGTGCACAACATCTCTGAAGAGATGTTGCAAGGAAAACCAAAAATCGCTGATGTACTCCCTGCTTTTTTCAATTTTGTAGGAAAAGATCGCATCGTTGGGCACATGATCGGAGGTGATATCAAAATGCTCACCAAAGAGGCTGAGCGCGCTGGCATCCCTTGCCCTTTAAAAGAAGAGAACTGTGTCGATACGTTGCGCCTTGCCCGCCACTATGGCGATAGCCCAAGCAACTCGCTTGAGACGCTCGCCCGCCACTTCAATGTCCCCTTTGACAAGACACACCGCGCCCTTGACGATGTCCAGATCAACATCACAGTCTTTAAGCGACTTGTTGAGCGGTACAGCACCTTAGAACAAATTTTGAAAATCCTCGATCGTCCCATCGAAATGAAATACATGCCACTTGGGAAGCATAAAGGGCGCTTCTTCTCTGAGATCCCCCTCTCCTACCTCAAATGGGCTGCCCATATGGATTTTGATATGGACCTCCTTTATTCTATCCGAAAGGAGATCAACAAGCGAAAGAAAGGGGGCGGTTTCGCCCAAGCCTCAAACCCTTTCTCTGAGCTATGAAGAAGAAGGGATTTATCTACAAGCATGAGGGAGAGTGGGTGCTCGCTGAGGAACCTAACCTCAAGACGTGCTGCCTTAGAAAGGAAAGCCTCCTCATCCTTGAAGGCGACTTCTCCAAGACCACCCCATTCCAGGCCTATACAGTCAAAGGGACCCTCTCAGAAGGGCGCCTTGTAGACGCCCATGTCACAGAGGGAGGCTCCTTCCCTTTAGTCTCGCTGCTTGTCTTAGTCCTAATAGCCATTCCCTATTTTAAGAAAAAATTCAAACCATCTTAAGATAAGCTTAATAGCATAACAAAAGTATATTATGCAGGGTGGCTTAGATGGGCTGTGTTTCCAAAGTTCGAGAGGAAGTGTAGTTGAATAGCCCTTTCATTCATCGCGGCGAACCCGCGATGCCTTTTTGGGGATAGCGAGCAGGCAGCGCCTGCTCGCCCCCACGTGAGTTTGAAAGCTAGCGTAGCCAGCTAAAAACTTACGGAGCACTCTTGAAGAAATCGCTTCAATTAAACAGACTCCTTGAATCAAAAAACTTAAGGAGTCTCAAGATGCGTAAACGCAACTGGAAGAGTTACAACAAACAGCTCGTTCAAAAAGGTCAAAATTCATGGGCAGTCAAAAAGACGAAGGTGGTAAAAGTCTACATCGCGATGGATCCACAAAGTGGTGAAATCCTCTTAAGTGACAACAGCATCGTCTTGTGCAGATTCAGCAGCCGAGCCACTAGTGGCTCGGCTACCCTTATCCAGCTAAATGATGTCTTGGCGGATGGTGCTGATGGCCATCAGTTCAGGCAATACATCAAAGACAAGGGGCTACACCAAAATTCTCTCCCTAAAATAGGCGTATCCGCAATGAGATCCTGTGAGAGATGATGCCATTCAGATCATACGAGGACTTGGAGAACAAAAAGCAAGGTCTCTATGGAACTTACGGGGTACGAGCAATCAATCCGGTTGAAAATTTTTACAAATTCATGCCATTTGGCTTCACCAAGATTGCGCTCGTTCTCATAGACCATAAATGGTCTAAGTCGAACTCGCGCTTACTTTGGCTTTTGCGCCATCTGGCACAGATTTATGGAAATTTTCAACCGATTTGACTATAAACGCGCTCTTTGTTGAGTCTACCTTCTCTAGAATGAAGAGACTCTTTGGAGACTCTTCTCTAAACGCTTTGATACCCAAAAAGTAGAAGTCACTCTCCACTGCTTCTTGTTGAATAAGTTCCTAAAGCTGGGTAACAAGAACTTTTGGGCGACTTCCGACGAGATCCGTAGTGTCCCCCGACGGTTTGTGGCAACGACTAGGCATCGAGAAGGTTGTCGAACCCTCCAAGCATTAGCATGGGCTGTGTAGGTAACACGCCAAGTGAGAGATCATGCGAGTGAGGATAAAATCAGCCAAAAGACTTCCAGAGATTGACTTATTCAACAATGCACTGACAAAGGAGAAAATTTGACGACACCATCAACTTGTATAACAGAAACAGTACAATACACAAAACTACCTATTAGGACCAGTAGCAGGCGGAATTGCACTGCTCGCCCCTAGACAGACTTACGATACACATAAGATTAAAGCTGTCGAAAACAGAAAAAGTCTTGCTTAGCGAACTGCTGCGTGATCCTCTTCTTCTTTGAAGCGATATCCCACACCTCGCACTGTCTCAATCCAGTGAAAATTAGGGCCTAGCTTCTTGCGCAAGCTTGCAATGTGCACATCGATGTTGCGATCCATAATGAACGCATCATCGTTTTGTACGTCATCCAAAAGTTGGTTTCGTGTCAATACTTTCCCTCTATTCGCTAAGAAGCGGCGCAAAATGCCAAATTCAGAGAGTGTGATAGGAATATATTTATCTTTTTTACGCAGCAAGTAACGGTCGACTTCAAGAGTGAACTCACCAAAGGTCAGCGTCTTCAAAATCTTCTGAGGCTCACGACCACGACGCAAAACTGCCTTTACTCGAGAGAAAAGAATTTTTGGCGAGAAAGGTTTCGCTACATAGTCATCGGCACCAAGCTCAAGACCTAGAACAACATCCAACTCCTCATTCTTTGCCGAGATGATTACTACAGGAATATTTTTAAGTTCTGGATTGTGCTTCATCTTACGGCAAATATCAAGGCCGTTTTGACCAGGAAGCATTATGTCTAAAATCACGAGGTCGGGTTTATCTCGTTCAATTGCTCGAAAGCCGTTGATTCCATCTGTTTCAACATACAGCTTATATCCAGAAATATCAGCCTGCAACTTGATGAGGGCTGCAATATCTTCCTCATCCTCAATAAGCAATATTGTTTTCTTCTGACTCATTGGAAACTCCTATATTCACTACACATGTTTTTAACATGACTTTATTAAATACCGCATTCTTTTTTTCTTCATATTTGAAAAAAACTAGCCAGTTCTTTACGGAATCTTTAATATAACATTTTCCTTTATCTTTTTTTTATCCAGTGCTACGCTCGGTCCTATGAAACGCTTTCTAGCCTTAACCACTCTCTTTACACTCTTGTGCGGAGCCGGCGTTTACTCTTACTGCCACGGTCGTGTTAAGGGGAACCCTGACAAGGCACTTCCCTCTTTTCGAGAGGGTGAGCTTGCGGCAGCTGAGCGCATTTTGCGCAACTCTGACACAGTTACTTTCCCTCTCGCACTCTATCACAGTTACCTAGCAACAGCAAGCGGTCACTTTAAGGAGTCGGATTATTTTCTACAAACAATTCTTAGAGATGGCTCTTATCACCAAAGTGAAGAGCTTCTTGTACAAAGCTATCTCACCCAAGCAATCAACGCCTACTTTGAAAATGGCGAGCAAGAGATTACACCTCTTATCGACCGTGCACGCCGCCTAAATTCTGGCAGCTCGGTCATTTTGTTTTTTGAGGGACTTTCTAACTACGTACATAAACAATATTCTGAGGCTCTTCGTTTTTGGGCTGCCTACACCTCTGAGAAGGGGTGGATGGATACGGTGATTGATCGCTGTTTTCCTCTTAGCTGGAGACAGCTTCACGTCGCTCACTGCTTGACAGAAGAGGGCGATGTTTTGAGCAGCCGTGAGATCTTAGAAAAAGAGAGTCACCTTTTGGAGAGTGACCCTCACAACTATCACCAGTTGGCCATGCTCTTTTTAGGCCTCTCCTATTTAAGAGAGGCGCATGAGGCACCGGTCAGTTCTCGCGGCTCTTATTATAAGTTAGCCCGTTTCTATTTTGAGCGCTCAGGCCGCGAGATCCGCTTTGATCGTGAGCGTCTACGCGCCTGTGAACATTTAGGTGAAGAGGCGACAGCGCTTTTAGCATCTGCCTCTAACGATGAGATGCGACAATGGGGACTTGTCTTTGTGCGTACACTTCAGGAGTGGAATGCAACACCTCAACTTGAAGAAGTTGCCTCTCACCTTATTCAAAACATTTTGTTGCGTCGCGACCGCTCATACGCCCCAATTTGCCACCAGATCTGTCAAGAATTCGACGGCACTTTCTTCCACTCCCTTCTCACTGAAAAACTTCTAGCTTCCCTTGAAGAAAAAGCGGCCTCAAAAGAGAGCGATGCTCTTTATTACTTATGGGGAATGCTTGAGTCGCTTTCTGATCAGCCAAAGAAACTTGCAAAAACTGTAGCGCGCATCACATCTGATCAGCTTTTTGAGACAGTTTACACCGACTCAGAGAACCTGCTAGAGACACGCCGCCTCCTTGCCTTCTGGAAAACTTTAGATCAAAACAAAAGTGCATATGAGAAGCTTGCACAAGAGCTTCTTAGCTATGGACAACTCTTCTGGAAAAAAGAGGGCTTTGAAGAGAAGGGAAATCGTCTGTTTCGCCTTGCTGTTGATTTTTGTGTCGACAAGCAGTTTGCACAAACCCGTGTTGAGCAGTTTTTAACCGAACTCTATGCAAGTGCCGAAAACTGCAATATGATTCTGCGCCTCTCTTTAATTCACGATGCGCTCGACTATTTCCATGTGACGATTAAAGAAATCGCCTCATCTGAGAAGCTTGCCAACCACCTTGCTGATGCTGAATATCTCTATGATGCCCGCAATTGGGCTGCAGCGAAAACGCATGCAGGATGGGTGCTAAAACTTGACCCCACAAACCACCGTGCAAAAAGACTTGTGGGGCTCTCCTGCTTTCATATGGGTGAATATAGCAAGGCTGTGCGTTATCTGTCTGAACTTCCTGTCCTCGATGAAAATGTACACAAAGCGCTGGCATTTAGTAGAGTTTATAGCTCGCAAGAGCCCAGTGAGCATTTAGTTCAGATCGATAATATCGACAGTTTTGATGAATACGATTGAAATTCCGTTAGGGAAACAAAATTCTTACGAACAAGTGCAGAGACTGTGGTCTCCCACTCTCCGCTCCCTCAATCGCCTTTTGCGCACACATACGATCTTCAATACCATCTTCTTCTTAATTGTCTCTGTTGAGATTGCGCTTTTTATTGCTTTTTTTGCACTACTCTCAAAGTCAACTGTGCTTGCCTTTAGCTTGGCTCTTTTCTTTCTCACTCTTTTTTCGTACTTTGTACTGCGCCTCTACTTGCAGTCAAAGAAGCCTGACCAACTTCTCCACTTGTGTGAGGGCTATCTTGACAGGTGCAGAGAGGTGATTCGGTATCAAGAAGGAATCCCCGAGCACCACATTGCGCTTGCCAACTCCGCACAGAAGTTTGCTACTTCACTGCATGAACTTGAGTACACTGTCTACCGCCCTCCTTTTTTCTTGCGCAATCTTGCCCCTACGCTTGAGAAGTTCAGCTGTTTTTGCCACTGGAAAGACCTTCACCAAATGAAAGAGTCTTTGCTCACTACTGCTATCGATGAGCACTTAAAAGTTGTTAAATGTGAGCCTACCAATTTGGAGGTGCATGCCGCACTAGCGAATGCCTACGTCATGCTTTCTGGGCTCTACACAGATCCACGGAAAGAGTACGACGAGGAACGCTGGATCCATCCTGACCGCACCTCTGAAGAGACACAGCAGAAGTTCCGTAAAGTAGCAAACCTTGCAATCGAGGAGTTTAAAATCTTAAATGATTATGCTCCTAATGACCCTTGGGTCCATATTCAGCTCGCTTATAGCTACCACGACTTGCAGATGCCTGAAGAAGAGATTCGAGAATACGAGCAGGTGCTGAAGCTCCGCCCGGATGATAAGGATACACTTTTCAAGCTTGGCATGCTCTACTTTCAGCAAGGGCACAACGCAAAGGGGCTGCGCATCTACGAAACCCTAAAGAAAACCCACTACTCCAAAGCCGAAAGCTTAATCAACTTCTATGGGGATTAGGGAGTCAGTCAAATCGGTTGAAAATTTTACAAATTCATACCATTTGGCTTTACTAAAGATCGCGCTCGTTCTCATAGACCATACATGGTCTAAGTCGAACTTTGCGCTTACTTTGGCTTTGCCATCTGCCATGAATTTGTAAAATTTTCAATCGATTTCACTATAAAATCTTTTGATTGACCGATCTCCCTCTTGCCATGCATTGACTTATCCAACAATGCCATGAATTAGAGGCCATTCCAGACGATGGTACCAATGAGGAGGCCTGCGGTGCAAAGGCCATTAGCGAGCCAGTTCACACGCTCCTTGTAGAGAAACTGAGCCCATGTGTTGCATGCAATAATAATTGTCACAGAAAAGAGAGGGAAAAGCATGGCATTCTGCCACGCAGTCGCTACTTGCGGCGCCATGATCAAGAAAAATGCACACGCTCCATTTGCAACACCTCCAAGTAAGCCATAGGTCATCTCCCCTTTGTTCGGAAGACGGCTCTCCTGTTTGATGTAGACCACCCATTGGTAGAGCGCAGCAGAAAAGAAAATCGCAGGCATGAACCACGCAAGGTGGAGCGGCTCAAGATGGAAAGGAAGGAGTTTGGAGAGCGGCAAAGAGGCATCAAGAGCCATCGCCCACCATTGGAGGTAGACGAGGTAGATCACATGCGATGCAAAGACAACAATCGAAAAAATAAGCCACTTGTTTTTGTTCGCATTTTTCCCGGTCGTCCACCCTGCCCACAAGATGCCGATTGCAACAAGGACAGAGCCTAACCCATTCCAAAGCGTATAGCCGTGCCCATATGCCGAACCAAAGAGGGTAAGCAAAACAAGGGCGGGCATGATAGAAGAGGCGTTTACAATCGCCAGGGAGAGCCCAGGAGGGCCATTTTCAAGAGTCTTCCCAAGCGACCACATGAAGAACCCAAGGATAAGCCCACCAAGCAATCCAAAAAGAATAGAAGGAGTGCTCACCGCAAAATCAAGCGTGCGCACAGGGTTAAGCAAAATCATCACAAAAAAGGAGAAGGAGAGCTGCACTACGAGGTAAGCGCGTGATGACCCTCCCTTATCAATTCCTCTGCGCATACAGAGATTGCTTACCGAAGCTAGGAGTCCAGAAAAAAATGCAAAAAGTAAGCCCATATCTCTTGCTCTTTGTTTCGAAGAGTGACATTATTCAACTTATCTAGAGATTTTGCAAATGAAATATTTTCTCCTTTTTTCCCTTCTCATTGCTCCCTTTTCAATTGAGGGCGCAAGACATAAACGGCGTTGTATCGAGATTCCAGCCGCGAATGAAGAGACGAATTCTCTTGAACAAGAAGTGCTTGCAGTGCGTCGCATCTACCGTTTATGGAAGGACAACGACTATCCTCTTGTGCGGACCCAGATTTATGAATTTTTTGATCGCTTTCCAGCAAGTGAACATCGCGATGATTTTCAAGTGATGTTGGGCAACATCGCTCTTTGTGAGAAGGAGTATCGAGCGGCGCTCTCAGCTTTTGAATCGGTGCGCGATCCGCAAAAACGAGAGAAGGCGCGTGTAAAACGTTGGCAGGCGCTCTATCAAATGCAAAACTTTACAGCTCTCTATCAAGAGTTATCTCCTGTGCTTCCCTACTTAAATCGCGAGGAGGTCGACGAAAGTCGTTTTCTTTTTGCTGAATCAGCTTTCCGTGAGGCGATGACTCTTTCGCGCTATGCTGAGGGTGAAGGTGAGTCAAAAAGACTCGCTCATGAGGCACTCCCTTACTACGAGGCATTGCGCGAACATAAGCGGTTTGGTCGGTACGCCAAGCTTGCGATTGCTGAGATTCATCGTTTGCTTGGACACCATGAAGATGCAGCAGCGCTCTATTTGGAGATTGCGAAAAAAGAGAAGGAAAATGAGGAGCTTCTCTTCCACGCTGCTGTGATGCTTTCAAAATTCGATGAGGTGCGTGCTACAGCGGCATTTAGAGATGTGGCGTACTTGGGTGGTGTGCGATCGAGTGAAGCCGCCTATCAGTGGATGCAGCTGCTTGCGAAAAGAGGCACATGGAATCCTCTTTTTACAGAACGCGCGCTTTTTCTAGCGAAGCTTCCCTCCCACCGCCTTCCTCTCTTACATTTCTATTGCGGTATGGTGCATTACAATGAGAGTAAATGGAAAGAGGCGGTTACGCCTTTGAAAAAAAGTTTGGATTTGGGGCTAATCTATCCTCATGACAAAAATGCTCTCTATGCACTTGCTGTGTGTGGCTATGAGCTTTCGAATGTTGAATTAGTAGAAAAAGTTTTTGCACCGATTGAAGAGCGCTACTTGGAAGAATTGGGTGAGGTTGCACTCTTGCGCGCGCTTACCTACAAAAAAGTAGCAATGAATGCTGAGGCTCTCAAATTCCTCGATGAGGTGATCGCAGCAAAGCATAGCCCCTCTGTGATGCGACGCGCATTGCGTGAGCGAGCTTTCCTCCTTGTGGATGCAAAGCGATGGGGCGAAGCGTACGAGACTGCTCAAAACTACCTCGAACTCTTCCTTGATAAGGAAATGCTCAAGCTTGTTGTCGATTTGAGCTTGCGCCGTCTCGACTCTGAAACGGGGTATCAAGAGCTCACAGCAAACATTGAGCGTGGGCGTAAAGAGCAAATTTTTTCCCGGGACGAAGAGGCATATTACCTCACATTGCTTGCAAAAGGATGGATCAAACAAGAGAGATACAAAGATGCACTCAACTTGCTTGAGCAGCTTGAGCGCAGTGGAGAGCGAGAATCTCTTTTGGCTCTTTGCTATTTGAAAGAGGGGTGCCGCCCAGAGTTTATCATTGCACATGGAGAGCGCGCACTCTCTTTGGATCCCAACTTGCCTGAGAAGGAGCGGCTACATCTCTATCTCTTCAATGCCTATCTTGATGCAGCGAAAGAAAGCAACGACTCAAGCATGAATTTGCAAGCGGAAGAGCACCTCTACTGCATTGTACACACTTTCCCGGTCTCGTTAGAAAACCGCCTATGGCTCGCGCACCGCTTCGCCAAGAATCAGGAGAAAAAGGAGCGGGCAATTGAGATTTTTGAGGCGCTTTTGCACGCCCCTACGCAAGTGCTTCGCTTTCCTCGTGAAGCGTTTGTATTGGCCAATCTCTACACCGAAAAGGGAGAGTTAAACAGGGCTGGAATTTTGCTCGAAAATCTTCTAGCAATTCAGGAGGAAAGCCCCTTTGCTGAAGAGGTACGCCTATCACTGGCACACCACTACAATGCGAAAGGAGAGCTTCAAAGAGCATTCACTCTTTACGAGGAGCTGGAGAGCTCTCCAGAGGCCTCTGTTGCTTTGAGTGCCAAGTTGCAAAAAGCGCGCTTACACTTTGCTCTTTTTCCAGAGGAAATCGACCTTATACTCCCGGATTTGAAAGATTTGTGGACAAAAAAGCGCATTGCGCATGAGCCAATCCACCTTGAAGCTGCGTTTGATTTTCTGGACTTCCAGCAAATCGATAGTAGTGAAAGCTTACAGCTATTGCGGCAGCTCAAAGACCACTTCTCTTTGGAAGATGACATTTGGTCAAAAGATTACCACGCTTCTCGCTGCCAAATGCCTGAGAAAGATTTGATTTACCAAGCGTATATGCGCTACCTCGATGCGCGCATCTACCAGATTGAGGCGGCGCTGGCGCTGGCGCAAGGGAGGCTAGAGGAGTCAGAAAATCGACGGAAGACAGCGCGCGCTTTGCTCTCTACACTTTCACATGGTAAGTTCGCCGTCTCAAAATATTTAGTAGAGAAAGTGCAAAAAGAGATGTATGATCGCCCATGATGCATAAAAAGGTTTTCGCATTCGTCATTGCGATTGCAGTTTCGCTGCATATTTTATGTCTAATTGCGCTGCACAACTACCATTTCTCTCCGGTTCTCGGTCGACACTCCTCTTCCTTGAATTTCTTTACAGATCACACCTATCAAATGCTGCAACGAAAGGAGCGTTCTGCTCTCTTGTCGCAAGCGTTTCAAAACCTCCAGGAAGCGCCTAAAGAGATCAAGGAAGAGCTGCATGAGCTTATCCCAGAGTTCTCCCCTTCCCTTCTTATCTCATTCCCTGAGGGGGAGCCTGCTCTTACCAATGACGATTCTTTTTCTCTAGAGACTGAGCCCATTGAAGTTTGTCTCAATGACACCTACACCTTCATTGATGGCAATCCACTCATCACTCTTGCTCCGGAGCTTATCTCAAGCGAAATGCCGATGCTTGAAGAGTTCGACCAAGAGACCGACTTTTACACAGGGAGTGGTACACTTGCCAGTAGTGACCACTTCGATGTGCAAGTAGAGTACACGCCACGTCAAGACCGACCCGGCTACGTCTTTAAGCTCACTTTCTATCCTAAGATGAATGTCGTCTTCAAGCGCATTTCACAAAACTACTACTTCCTCATCGACCGCTCGAACTCGATTTCAAGAGGACGCTTTATCGTTAACAAGCGCATCGTTGCTGATGCACTCGAATATTTAAAGCCGCGTGATACCTTTAACATCTTGATTTTTGACGATAAGGTGACAAAGTTTGCTGAAACAAATCAGCTTTGGAATGAAGATAGTGTGGCAAGAGCGCGTGAATTTTTGAAAGCGCAGGGGCACGGTGGTTATTTTGCTGCAACCGAGCTCTATAGCTCGCTTGGGAAAGTGATCCCCACCCAAGTTTCTGATCAAGAGGTGAATACAGCAATTCTTCTCAGTGATGGCGACTCCTACCTCACAGCTGATAAGCAAAGACAAATCATTGGAGGGTGGACACACCAAAATGGAGGGAAGGTCTCTCTTTTTAGCGTTGCAAGTGGAAACGGCAATAACTTACCTCTACTTGATTTAATTAGCTCATTCAACAAAGGAGCGCTTGTCTACTCATCTGACCACTTTGAGCTCTCAAACTCTGTATGCAACCTTATTAAGTCGATCCGCAACCCTATCGGCAAAAAGATGACTGCCACAGCGATCCCAACAGATCGGCAAATGATGGTGATGCTTCAACCAAAGAAAGAGCGCCTCCCCTACCTCTATAAGAATAGCCCCTTTGTCCTCTATGGCTGCACTAACCGCCTCTCCGACTTCGTTGTCTTCTTACAAGGAAACTTTTATGACAGCCGCTTTGACATTAAGAAGCGCATCACCTTTTCAAATGCGAAACTCGGCTCTCCTGGAATTGAGAGAGCTTGGACCCAACTCCTTGTGCAAGAATTCTATGAACGCTATTTCCATGATGGTGACATTCAACATGTCGAAGAGGCAAAGAAGTTACTCACTCCTCTAAACCTCCCTGTTCCCTTCCTGAACCTCCCACAGTAATTATGCTCTATATTATCGCTGGTAAATACAAGAAACGAAAACTCATGACCCCTAAAGGGGGCACCACGCGTCCAAGCCTTGGCAAGATGCGCGAAACCCTGTTTAATATCTGTCAAAATGAGATAGAGGGCGCCTCTTTTTTAGACCTATTTGCTGGAGCAGGAGCGATTGGATTAGAAGCACTCAGTAGAGGGGCCCACTCTTTGACCCTTGTTGAAAAGGACCGAAATGCACAGCACTGCATTGAAAAGAACATTGAGGCTCTCGGCGTACATGCGCATCTCATCAAAGGGGATGTTTTTAAGGCTTTAGAGCACCTTCCTCCCTTTGATATCATCTATGCAGACCCTCCTTATGGAAAAGGCTTCTCAGCCCGTGTGGCGACTCTTGTAGAGCAGTATCAGCTGCTAAAAGAGGGAGGATCCCTCTTTTTAGAGGACTCAACTAAGGAGCTGCCTGAGCTAAAGCAGCTACAAAAAAAGAGCAGCCGGAAAACCGGCCGCTCTTATCTACACCATCTAGTCGCTATGGCTTATAGTTAGGTCCCTGATCACTAAAGAAGTTAGGCAAAGTTGGGAAGACTTCATGAGTTATCATCAACTCGCCATACATTCCTTTGGGATTGGATAAAAACCCCGCTACAGTTCCCTCCAATGAGTTCCAGGTTGTTTCCCAACCAGGAATAACGTGGCCGTAGCTTCCCTCTTGTGTCGGGGGCCAGCCTTGTGAACTTGCTTTCCAAGCTACAACCCCTTCATTCTCAGGATTTTTAAGAAATGCCTGCAAATGTTTCATCAACTTGACGGAAGGGCCTATATCTCCATTGTTGTAGTCCTTAATAACTTGTGGAAATTCAGACTCAATTTCTTTCAATTCTGACAAAACTTTGTTAATTTCTTTTTGAGTCGGCGGTTGCATTTTAGCCGGCTCAATATGCATTTTCTCAGGCTGAAAATGCATCTTTTGTGGGTCGTTGGACGACGGTCCATGTATTGACATAGCTCTCCCCTCCTTGGGATTTCGTACTCTCCTCTATTTTAAAGAAATATGTTTATAGCAATCAACACATTTATAAGTCATTTAATATAAGAGAGTTAATCTTGATACCCAAGCGCTTCATTGAGGGGGCGGAATTTTTCAAAGTGCTCGTAATTCCCTTTGGTAAAGAGGTTTTTGTGATCTCCGATTACCCCTTTGCGGAAGTTCTCATTAACTCCAATGGAGCGCATGACTCCTTGCACCTGTTGCCAGTTAAGTTGGCTCTTCAATCTTCTGGTAAGCTGCATTAAAAAAGCTTTATTTTTATGGATTGGTTGGATGAGATCTTCATAGCGCACCACAAAGTATTTCTTGTCATCCTTGTAAAGACGAATCAACTCCTCTGCGCGACGTGCATGGTAGATTTGACGGGAATGGTCCATAATGATGTTGACTTTCTCTTCAGTCGAGCAAGAGAAGTAGTGCTCTTGGGGATAGAATTTTTCCATCATGACGATGCCAAAGCGCGTCTCTGCCATGTGATACGCAGAACAAATACCATCTTTCAGCTCCCGGATGAGGAAGAAACAAATTGCATTGGGATCTTCGTGCACTTTTCTAAGAAGCTGATGCGCTTTAGGGACAAAGTGTTCAAATTGAACGTGTGTCACCCCCATTTCAGGGCCATGAAATCCCCATGTGCTATTTGGCTTCCCTGATAGCTTTTTCAAAACCTCAGCAAAGTGGAAGGTCCCTGACTTGGGGATGGAAAGGAAGTAGATATTTGGCTTTTGCGCCAATAGAGGGGAGCAGAAAAAGATGAGTAGAATAAGAAAACGGCGCATGCATTCCTCACAGTTTGTGAAGAAAAAGTAAAAACTTTCCGATTAAATTGCAAGCTCGCTGGGCTTTTTCCTGTAAGCAAGGAAGCCGGCAAATGCTAATGCAATAACAAGCCAGCTCCATCTTACAAGCTCCGGAATATGGAAGCCTGTTGCAAACTCTTGATAGATCGCTCCTAAGAAGGTAAGAGCCAAGAGTGGCAATACAACAAACTTGAGCGACTGGAAGGCGAGTGTGCGCTTTGCACCTTTAAACCAAAGCGCATCTTTCCCAATCACAGAAGAGAGCATGAGGAAGAGTAAAATCTCGGCAATTCCACCAATCAGCATGGTGTTCCCCAGCACCATAGGCGCCATTGCTCCAATGATGTGCTGACCGTTCCCCAAACAGAAGGGAATAGCAAGCGCAGTGATAAGTGCCATAGCAATGGCAACTGAGGTTTTCCGCCCTTTGTTAAACTCAATCTCAATGTTGCCTGCAACACTTTCAGCAATAGAAAAGACGCCTGTCACGCCCGCAATGAAGATACAGAAGAAGAAGAGAGGACCCACGATGCGCGCAGCAATTGTGCCAAACTGCGCCAAGATAGTAGGAAAGATTACAAAGCCAATCTCAAAAGCGCTATCCGATGGAATAAGACTCGAAATGCCCACCCCACTCTTCATGCTCATAAAGCCGATACAGCCGAAAATCGCCAACCCAGAGATAAAAGAGATGAGGAAGTCGCCAAACGCCACACGCACCATAGCACGCGGAATGCTGAAGCTCTTAGGGTTGTGGCGGGAGTAGCCCGTTACAATTCCGAGGCCAAGAGAGAGGCTGAAGAAAACCTGCCCAAACACGTCGCGCCAAAGCGTCCAATCAGCCAAGCGGGAGAAGTCAGGGATCAAAAAATGTTTAATACC
This sequence comes from Chlamydiales bacterium, assembly GCA_024233495.1. Classification (GTDB taxonomy): domain Bacteria; phylum Chlamydiota; class Chlamydiia; order Chlamydiales; family JAAKFR01; genus JACKPM01. Next base: position 140,112 of record JACKPM010000003.1, on the reverse strand, counting down.
TTCTAAGGATCCAGGGAGAAAAAGAGTCGCCACTGAGAAGACAATAATCATCACTGCAAGGAGAGGCAAAAAGAGCGAGCAGAGCTTCTCAACACCCGAGCGGATATTGCGCGCGAGCACAGCCCATGCAAAACCAGCCACCACAAGCGTGGAGAGGAGGACCGCAGTAGCTATCCCCCCAGCATGGGTCAAGCTGCCTGAATCATGCAGGAATACATTTTTGAAAAAATAGGCAGAATCAGCCCCAATCGCTCCCGAAGCAGAGAAGTAGGTATAGGCCACTGAGAAACCAGTGAGCACCATATAAAAGCCACCAATCGTCGCACAGCTAAAAACTGCAAGCCAACCTAGCATTTTTCCACGGCTTCCTGCGACATTTCCCATGGCCGAGACGATAGGGAGCTTCGTCTTCTGCCCCACAAGACCCTCTAAGAAGAGCATGGGAAGCCCCACAACAACGTGAGCAATAATGTAGGGAATCAGGAACGCCCCACCGCCATTTCGGTAACAAAGAGCGCTGAAGCTCAAAATGTTAGCAAAACCAACAGCTGACCCTATCAAAGACCAGATGTAGCCGGTTTCCTTACTCCATGTGTCCTGTTTACGTCCCATATCAAACCACTCAAAAACAAAGAAATAGTATAGCAGGTGTCCTAATTATGTGGAAAGCTTTGCTTTTCCCCTACAAGCTTATCATCTTGATATTGTGCAATCAACTTGGGGGCTCCATCATCAAAATATTTATTGAATTTCCCGCATTTCTGGTTATGGCAATACTCCGCTTCAAAGATCAGCACGCCATCGCGATTCCACTCTTGGCAGACACCGTTGAGCTCATCTTGGTTGTAGTGATAGATGTTTGCAAGCGAGCCATCTTCATGGTAGGTCTTTGTGGGACCATGCCGCAAGTCGGCGACGAAATTCACCTCACGGTAGATCTTCCCATTGGGGAAAAAGCTCATCGCCTTTCCTTCGCGCAAGTCGTCTTTGAACTGCATCGTCATCACGAGTGTGCCCTCTTCTGAATACAAAGAAGCGATGCCGTTGCGCATGCCATCTTTGTAGAACGTACTCGCCATTTTGAGCCCCTTCTCATTGTATTCAGAGACCTCTCCTTCGAGCTTGTCACCCACAAACATCGCTTCGAGTTTTTTGATCTCTCCTCCTGGATAGAAGAGTTGGTGCAGCCCTTCCCGCTTGTCATCTTTGTAGTGCAATACAATCTCTTCCCCACTTGGGTGCCGCTGGTAGTACTTTCCTTCGAGTTTTCCATTAAAGTAGTCGGCCTCCTCTACAAGCGTCCCCTCATCATCCCACTGCATCTTTTTTCCGTGTAGCTTGCCATCTTTGTACACAATCGTGGCCGCCAAAGCGCCACTGCTGTGATAAGACTCTTGTACTCCTTGTAACTGCCCTTTCGCATAATGATAGACACGGAAAAGACGTCCTGGTATCCCTGGCGCTTGTGGAGCGTAGTACTCGCGATGCTCTCCAACTGGAACGCCTCTCTCATAGACCATGACAGCCTTGATTGCCCCATCTTTGTGCCAGCTTTGTATCTGCCCATCAAGCGCGTCCTCAACGAAGTTTGCAAGTGTCTCCATTTGCCCATTGTCGTAATACTTCTCTTCGCGACCCTCCCGCTTTCCATAACGGAAAGTGCTCTCCTGGGCCAATTGCCCATTTGGGTACCACGCTTTGACTAAACCATCTGGCTCTCCTGCCGCATAGCTGCCTACAAATGTCTGCTGCCCATTGTCGCTCCACTCTTTGTAAAGCCCTTCTTTGACCCCTTTTACAAAGCGCCCCTCCACTTTAGGAGTTCCATCAGCATACCATTCCCGATACTCGCCATCCAACTTCCCAAAGGAATAGTTACGTAGCGTTTTAGGCTCCCCATTTGGATGCCACTCCTCATACGGGCCATTGAATTGATGCTTGGCAAAGTGCGCCTTGAGCCTGATCTGCCCATCACCATAAAACTCTTTCTGGATGCCCTCTAACTTCCCTTCATCATAGGTGTAGTCAGTCACTAAAATGCCCGCCTCGTTCCACTCATGATACGGACCATCATACTCTTTCCCAACACGCGCGTAGCGCGCCTTCAACTGCCCATTTGGATGATACTCTGCAATCGGTTCTTTCAACACACCATTTGTATCATAAATTGCGCGCCGCTCAAGACGTCCATCGGGATAAAAAAGCACATGCTCTCCCACAGCTTTTCCCTTCGCATAGAGACCGCCGCCAAGGCGCCCCCCATCATCACGGAAAAACTGCTCTTCTCCTTCTTTCTCTCCCCCAACATAGTTCACGCGGTACGCTGTTGCCCCGTTCAAGTGGTACTTGATGTGCAACCCATACGGTTTGCCATAGCGATGATCCTGCATCTCCACAAGTGTTTCTTGAGGACCATAAAACATATAAGCCGGATTCTTTCCATCACCGTGCAAAAGACCATCAACATAGCGGCGCACAATCTTTAAATCGCCCTCGCCCTCGCTCTTTGAATACCATTCATACGCCTTCCCCTGCGGCAAGCCCTTCGCAAAATGTGTTTCTGCTTTCTTCGAGCCATCTGAATAGTATGTTTTAAAAACACCCTCTAGCTTTCCTTCACAATACGTCCCCTCTTCCTTCTTTGCACCTGAGTCATAGTAGGCCACCCAATCGCCATCGCGCTGTCCAGCGTGATAGATAATGCGACTCTCAAGCTGCTTGTTTGGGAAATACGTCTCGCATACCCCCTCAAGCTCTCCATTCTCATACATCGCTTGCTGTGCCAGCTCTCCCCCAATATGGAAGAGACGGCATCCTCCATTGCGCACTCCATCAGAAGTGAGGTCGATCTCACACTTTGTCACCCCTGTGGGGTAAAACAAAACTTCCTTTGCTGGCACCTCACCTGGCTCATAAAAGATTACCTTGGCAGGAGCTCCATTTGGATGATTTTCAATGACTTTAGGACGCCAGTTAGGCTCACGCTCCCGAATAGAGAAAGCGCCAAACACCAAAGCAGGACATAGGAAAAGGGGTAAAAACTTTTTCAAAAGAAAGTCTCCTCATAATTAATTTATGAGGAGACTATCAGAAGTGCATTTTTATGTGTAAGCCGAATCAGAGCTCGTAGAGATCAGCTGGTACATCGCCGGCAACTTCTCTTACTAAGCGCGCATATTCAGCTGGTTTACTACGGCAAGCAGTGCGTAACTCTCTAAGAGCTAGATTTCCTTCAAACACTCCTCTTCGAACACTGTCGAGGCGCTCATATCTGTCTGCGTGGGCACCAGCCTTTCCCGCCTTCTCTCTCGCTTCTGTATACTGAGTTTCTTTGGCTGCAAGGTGTTCCTCAGAGGCCGCCTTTTCCTGGTTTAGGCTTACCAAAGCCGCCTCTTTGCGTTCAAGCTCATCACGCAGCGGCTGAAGCTCTTTAATGTACCCATAACGCTCTTGACCCAAAGCTCTTACCTCAATGAGCAGACCCGACCACTCCAACTCGTAATTATCTACCCCTAACAGCCGGGCTTGCGCATATTCTTCCACGAGTTGCTCCCGCTTTTGCACATCCACGTCTACTTTGTGTCGGATCGACTTGCGTGTGCGCGCAGTTTTCCTGGGTTGAGCCATCAGACTACTTGGGTCTAAGAGAAGGAGCATCGCCTCCATCTTTTGCTCGATTTGAGCTTCGTAACTATCAATCACACTTTTGATGCGGTCTCTCTCTCCATTGAAGTCTGCAACTTCCTTGTCTTCAGCTGCAGTTAGTGTTGTCTTTGCACTTTCAACAGAAATCTTCTTCTTTTTCTTGCGGGTGACCTCAATCTCGGTCTCCTTTTTGGCAGCTTTCCCTAAAGCGGCCGGCGCCCCCTTCAAATGCAGCTCAAGAGCTTGGCTAGCAGTATCCCGAGCTGCAATAGCCATTCCCATTTCATCTTTTAGAGAAGCGAGACGCGCTGCGGCCACATCTTCGAGTATCACAGTTCCCTCTAACTCTTGAAGAATACGCGCTCTTGTTTTATCGAGTCCCTTATGAACAGCGCCCAGCTCTAGGCATGCTTCACTTAGTAGCTCCCGCTCTCTCCTTTTTAGATCGCTTTTAAGCTCATAAATCTGGCTACTCTCCTCATTTACCCTCACTTGCCAGCTCTGGACAACATCAGCTGCAGCTTGCCTTTCAGCAAAGCGGCCTCTCTCTTGCGCCTCCAATTCTTTAGCCTCTCTCTTCGCTTGCTCACCTACTCGCTTTGCTTTTCCATAGAGCTCTTGAATATTTCCCTGCCGCGTCCCTGCAAGAGTGTATAGCTCACTGCTAGCTTCCTCAAGAGTGCGACGCAACCGCGCGACAGCACCATCTTTCTCAATTTTTTCAATGCGCTCCGTTGCTCTTTGCAAAACATCCTTTAGAGCAGCTTCCTGAACTGGGCCATCTGTTATGATTCCCTGAACATCTTCTCTAATTCGCGCCAGTCCACTTCTATCGATAATATGCTCTGCACTCGCCTCAATTGCTCTTAAATTTCGAGTAAAATGATCTCTGTCGACTTGTATCGCAGATGCCTTGTCAAGGCGTTCTTTAAACATGCGGTGGTCAGCAACTAATGTCCTTCCATCCACATGGATGGTTGTTAGACCGTGCTCTGATGTTTTGTAAATTTCTTGATAGAGTGACTGAATTTCACTTCCAGAAACCTCTTTATGAGCTTTCAAACGTCCCTCAATCGCATCGAGACGCTCTGTAATGTGAAGACACCGTTGTTCATGCTCTGAAAACACAGGGCTTGGTGTGCGTGTTCTGAGGCTGTCCGTATCATAACCACTTTCACTGTTCGAGCGAAGCGATCGACGTCCAAAAGAATCTGTTACACTCACTGCATCATCTAGAGTCTCACGCCTAGCAACGACAACATCACGACCGATGCCAAGCTTGGCTTTCAACCACGCCCAGACATTCGCGAAGAATGTCTTAATAGAAACAATGACTCCAGATGTCTTACGCTCTGTCTCCGAACCTAAACCGCCCTCTCTGACTGTGTGGCCACCCATACGACCTTGGCGCACCACCTCTTGTGGGTTGTGCACTCCCGCTGGCCCCTCTACTGGTCTCATACTATCTGAAAATGCCATATCTATCCTCTAACTCGTTAAATTACCAAGGATTATAGCACACGGAAGTTAAATTAAAATTTAACTTATATGAATTTTTCATAAATTTTTTTAAGCTTTCATAAATATTGCTTATATTCTCTTCTGAGCGGTATCAGTGAGGGATGGAATGTTGCGATATGGGAGGGGGGGCTTTCCCCTCTGAGCAGGAAGAAAAGCAAGGAGTTTGGCGGTTGCTATGGCAAGTTATCGTGGCAGCCATCCTTACCTTCCCTCTCCTTTTAGGGATGGTACTTCCCTTTATCACCCCCTTGCTCCAGTTCATTTTGGGCACGCTTGTCCAGTTTGGCTTCGGGTGGCATTTCTATCTAGGAAGCTGGAGAGAGCTCAAAAAAAGGAGTGCTGGCATGGATATGCTTGTTGCGCTTGGCACCTCAGCCGCTTACTTCTACAGCGCGATCTCCTTTCTAGTGGGATATAAAGGGCACCTCTATTTTGAGAGTAGTGCAGCTATCATCACTCTTGTCCTTCTTGGGCGCATTTTGGAAATGCGGGCCCACCAAAAGAGCTCGGGTGCCATGCGCGCTCTTCTTCAGCTGCAGCCAAAGAGGGCATGGATAAAGCGGGAGGATTGGATTGAACTCTCAGTAGATCAAATAGTTGAGGGAGATCTATTTCGTGTAAAGCCCGGGGAAAAGGTGCCCATTGATGGCATTGTGGTTGAAGGAGATTCGTATGTAGAAGAGGCCATGCTCACTGGCGAGAGCGCCCCTGTGCATAAAGTGGAGGGAGAGCCTCTTTTTGGAGGGACACAAAATGGGCAAGGCGCTCTTGTAGGCAAGGCAACAGCTATTGGGGAGAAGACAGCGCTAGCCACTATTGTGCGCATGGTAAAAGAGGCACAAAGCTCACGCGCTCCTGTCCAAAACTTAGCTGACCGCGTCTCAGCGATCTTTGTACCCACTGTTTTGTGCATCAGTTTAGTGACGTGGCTCGTTTGGTGGATCTTCTTTGTCTCTCTTGGTCCAGCACTTATCAATGCTGTATCCGTTCTTATTATCGCCTGTCCATGTGCGCTTGGCTTAGCGATCCCTACGGTGATCATCGTGGCAACAGGTGTAGGCGCGCGTGCTGGACTCCTTATACGTAATGCAATGGCGCTTGAGAAAGCAAAGAAACTCACCACAATTTGTCTCGACAAGACGGGTACCATCACTGAGGGGAAACCGAAGCTAGTAGAGCATCCTGAGGGGGAACTATTAGAGATTGCAGCTGCAATTGAGGCTCTCTCTGAGCATCCCATTGCACGTGCCATTGCCCAAAAAGGGTCAAACAAAACCGTAAGCGATTTTCTTGCTGTTTCAGGAAAAGGTGTAAAAGGGACGGTGGATGGGAAGCGGTGGTCTATCGGCTCTTCACGCTGGATGGAGGAAAAAGGATTTAGAGTTGAAGATGAAGGCATCTATTTAGCTGATGAGAGTGGCGTAAAGGGGCACTTTGTAATGAAGGACGTTGTGCGCGAGTACACACGAGAAGGCATTGAGCAGCTAAAACAACAAAAATTGCGCATTGTGATGTTGACAGGCGATACACAAAAAAATGCGAAAAAAGTGGCTGATGAGCTGAAAATTGAGTTTCAAGCAGGCATTCTTCCAGAAGCAAAGGCAGATGCCATAAAGCAATTTACTCACGTTGGGATGGTGGGCGATGGCATTAATGATGCTCCTGCCTTGGCAGCTGCGGATGTTGGCTTTGCTATGAGGCACGGCACCGACATTGCAATGGAAACCGCTGACATTACTCTGATGAAAAATGACTTGAGAGGTGTCTCTCAATTGATTTCGCTATCGAAAAAGACCTTTGTAAAAGTGAAGCAAAATCTCTTTTTTGCCTTTGTTTATAATGTGGTTGGGATTGGTCTTGCCGCTTTTGGCGTACTCAACCCCATCTTTGCCGGAGCTGCAATGGCTGCCTCTTCCCTCTGTGTTGTGGGCAACTCTCTTTTATTGAATTACTGGAAAGGATAAGCTGTAGGATATGTTAGTTCATAGACGCGCACTGTATAATATGATGCACTTTGCCGACCCAAGGGAGTTGGAAGAGGTAGAGCCATGGCAACTTGAGAGCTACCGCCCGCTTTCTGAAGATGAGCTTTTCGGGCGACTGCGCAAACTCGCCATCGAAATACCTACCCTCTCCTCTTTTATGGAGTTAGCACAAGACTACGAGAGTCCTGACGAGCTGTGTGAAAGCATAGCGCGCAAGCGGGAGCCTCTCGAACAGGACCAAATTTATCTTGCGCTCTTTGAGTTATGGCGTCGCCACCTGCCAGAAAAGAGGTGCCCTTCTGTCTTTTGCGATGAGCTAGACTATCAATTTTCCCAGTACGAGAAGGGCAACCTTGAGCTGCAAGAGGAGCTACAAGAGATCATCGATTATTTCGAGCAGATTTTGGATGACCATGTTGATGAGGGCGCCGACCCGCAGCAGGTGCTCAAATCTTTTCAAATGTATTGTGCACATCAGCTAGAGCGTTTTTTGTATCAATACACACTTGATGCAATTGAGTCGAATAATATTGACTATGCATACGACTTGATCGACGGCTTCTACCGCTACCTCTCTACCCCCATTTGGTTCGACTTTTTGTATGCCCATGTTGAGGTGATTAAAAATCCGAAAAAAGGGGTGGACTATCTTGAACGCATCATTAAAAAGGTTCAGACGCTCGATTTAGCTGAAGAGATGCTCATCTATTTTGCCAAAGAGCGCAACCATCCCCTCTTTTGTCAGCTCGCGTTGAAAACGCTTTCTCTATTAGAGTGTGAGGAGGACTTTAAGGAGTTCCTCGATATGTGTGCACTCCACTCCGAAAACCTTGAACTCGAGGCACAAAAAAATGCATTCAATGCACTTCTCAAGAAGAGAGCAAAGGTGCCTTTTGACGCTCACTTTGATAAGAAAGATGACGACGTGAAAGAAGTTAAAAAGTTAATCAACCAAAAATTGCCGATAGAACAATGAAGTATTTGCTCGCCCTTTTTCCTTTGAGTTTGTGGGCTCTTCCTGTTGACAACCCGTGTGAACCCTCTTTGTATTACACGAAGATGGTGTGGTGTGCATGCGACGAGTTTTGCAAATCTGAATTCACTGTACGGGTGGGCTTCTCTGGCGACTATATCTTTAACCGGCAGATGGAAGTGGATGCTAGCGACAACTCTTCTGATATTCGACGCGTCTCTTTTTACACTAATGCAGGCTATCTCAGTCTTAACTTGTGGAATCGCTTTGATCTTTTCAGCCTTTTTGGCACAACCTCCTCCTATATGGAAGCGACATCGAGTGCATTTTCTGGCGCACCAATTATCGGTTTAACCGTCTCACCCAATGAGACAATCTGTTTTGATATGGCTACCAACTGGAGCTGGGGGGCTGGAGTGCGTTTTTCAACTATTTCATGGTGTAATTTTTGCTTTGGGATAGAGGGTGCATATTTCTATACAAGCCCCAATATGGCCTCCATTGCAGGCGACACTGTTTCGATTTTGACGACCTACCCAAACGGACTTTCCTTTAAATATCATGAGTGGTTACTCGCTTTTGGCACTACTTACCGCTTTTGCATCGATGAGACATGGGACGTCCTTCCTTACTTTTCTGTTGAGTGGAATCCGGCGCGTGTCACAATGGATGGTGCAAGTGTGCGTCTGGGGAATCCTCTCGTGGAGGCATACGATATTACACTCCATCCGCTGCAACAGCAACAGGCATGGGGATATGTACTTGGGCTAACGCTTTTGGGCAATGAGGCGTTTAGCCTAAACCTCGAGGGGCGTTTTGTTTCGCAACGTGCTCTCGCATTTAATGCTCAAATATTATTCTAGGCGTGAAGTCGATGTAGTCGGCAGCCGTCAAGATGTAGTGCACACCATTTTTCTCGCCAAACATCGGCACCTTTTCATCGAGTGCATGCAAGTGACCAAAAAGACAATGGGAGACGTTGTACTTCTCGAGAAGGGCACTCGCCTTTGAAGACTTTAAATCTGCTCCAATTGGGGGATAATGTGTCATAGCAAGGCGACGCTTTGCATTTGGGTCGAGCTTTTTCAAGCTCATTTCGAGCCTGCCAATCTCACGGTTGAAAATCTTCTCATCAACCTCTTGCTGCCCCCCAAAATTGAATTCGGGGGAATCCCAAAACCGAGTGCCAGCTACTGTGATACCGTTAAATGTGAAAGTATCGTTGTGAATGGCGTGCAGAGAAGGAGGAAGAGCCGCACGCACTTTCGAGATAGAGCTCCACCAATAGTCGTGGTTGCCGCGAATCATCACCTTTGTGCCAGGCAGTTTTTCAATCCACTCGAAGTCAGGAGCGGCCTCTTCTAGTTTCATTGCCCACGAAATATCGCCTGGAAGGAGGATGAGGTCATCGGGGCCCACAACAGAGCGCCACTTCTCTTCCATTTTGTCCATGTAATGAGTCCATTTGGGACCAAAAACATCCATCTTCTTTTCTGGGACACCCACGCTTAGGTGGAGATCCGCAAGGGCAAATACGCGCATTAGAATTTGTAGTTACTAGGTATGTGCGCTCCACGAGGAACGATAATGATGCCATCGCGCACAAACACTCTCCCGTCTGGAGAGTCAAATTCACGGTGACCTGCCTCATTAACAAGACGCACATTGTTTCCAATAGTGACATTCTCATCGATGATCGCCTTTGAGATCAAGGTGTTTTCCCCAATCCCAGGAATACGAGCTGTATCTCCTGAATAAAGGGGGGCGCGTTCGTAATACTCATTTCCAAGTAGGACAGATTCTTGGATTTGACACCCTTCACCAATCACATTACGGATCCCTACAACGCTGTTATGCACCTTTGAGGCACGGATTACCGAGCCCTCACAGAGAAGAACGTTTGAAATAGAGCAGTTGCTGATCTGCGCACCAGGAAGGTCATGGGATTTAGTGATGATTAAACTCCTCTCATCATAGCAGTTTAACCCTCTTTTGAAGTCTGTGCAGGGGTGTGCCAAGGCTAAATTCGCTTTGTAGTACGACTCAATCGTTCCGATGTCTTCCCAATAGCCGTCATAGAGATAGCCGTGCACAGTTCCCTTTTCCATCTCAGTTGTGATGAGATGCTTTCCAAAGTCGTCGCGAGGATCCTCCCGAAGCAGTTCAAAAAGTGCTTGCCTTTTGAAGAGATAAATCCCCATTGAGCCAAGGTAGTGCTGCCCTTGAGAAGCTTCAAAGCCAAGTCGGTGGAGTGTAAATTCATCGGTGTAAAAGCGCTCCATCTCATCAGTACTTTTGGGCTTTTCAAAAAAATCAATCAACTGACTTGAGCCATGAGCTAACTTGAGTAACCCCATCCGTTTTGCATCAGTAGCATTCACTGGTTGCGTAGCCACCACCATTGAGGCATCTGTCTGGACACCAAAATCAACCATGTCATGGAAATTGATATTGTAGAGCTGATCACCCGATAAGATAAGAAAATAATCTGCTGCGATATCCGCAAAATAGTGAAGATTTTGCCGCACAGCATCTGCTGTGCCTTTGTACCAAATCTTCTGACCATCCCGCTCTTCAGGCACAAGCATTTGGATTCTATTTTGCTGAACACCATAGTTAAGGTAAGTGCGTGAAAGATGGTTGTGAAGGGAATACGCTAAGTACTGCCCAATCACGTAAATATTGGTGAGGCCCGAAGAGAGTGAATGTGAGATGGGGACATCAATCAAACTATAGCGGCCACCGAAAGAAACAGCGGGTTTACAACGTGTCTTAGTGAGCGGATCTAAACGCGATCCTTTTCCTCCACCTAGTACAATCACACAAATGCGATCAAGAGGAATTGAAGGAGCAGTCTTCTCAACAGCTTGAGAGGTGTAGTTGATCAACACTTGGTTTGCTGCAGGGTTGATTAAGAGCCTGCCCCTTTATTCTAGAGAAGAAATGAGCAGCCTGTCAAGAAATTATTTAAAGGCTAGAATACGCTTCCCAACCTATCTCCCTGTATTTTTGTGCAATGGATTTTGGGTCATCAGAGCCATAAATACCGCGCCCTACAATGATCACATCGGTACCGCGCTCTTTAATTGCGCGCTCAGGTGTTAGGTATTGTTGACCAAACGCATCTCCACCTTCTCCAAGTTTCACACCAGGAGTGAAATGAATAAAGTCAGAATGCAATTTATGCGTACAGATGAAGCCAATGATGAACTCTGCATGCTCTTCTGCCCACTTCATTGCCTCTTTTGGGTGGGTGAGGCTCCCTTTTGAGCTCATCTCAGCAAGCAAAAGGAGTGCGCGCCCTCTTTCAAGCCCCACACTCTTTAGCCCTTCCACAATTCCAGGACCGGGTGTGAGGTGGGCATTTGTGATATCTGCCCAATCAGCGATACGGTAAATACCATCGCGGTACTGCCACTTCACCGTATTGCCAATGTCTGCAAACTTCCGATCCTCAAAGAGAAGAAAGTTGTGCTTTTCCGCAAGCTCTCGCAAGCGATGGGGCAAATCAGGCGTGAAGTCAGTGACGATATCAATGTGCGTCTTCAAAACACAAATCTCAGGTCCAACAAGATTTGCGAGATTAAGCAGCTCTTTTGCAGAGGTAACATCTGCTGCAAGAGAGAGGTTGCTCTTTTTTTTGTCCATCAAATTGAGTAGTCGCTGCCCCGTTGGATTTAAACAGCTCTTTGCCCGTGTGCTATACGTTTGCATGCGACTCCACGATTTCTAACATTTTGCTCAAGGTGATGAGAGTATGAATTTTGTATCCAAGAGACTCAATATTCTTTCTTCCTCCTGCCTCACGGTCTAAAAAAGCAACGATGTCGGTCACGACAAGCCCTGCCTCCTCAAGTGCTTCCACAGTTTCAAAGACACTCATACCAGAGGTGATTAAATCTTCAACCACTAAGCAGTTCTTTCCCTTTTCAAAGACGCCCTCAATCGCCTGCCTTGTACCGTGCTCTTTCACCTCTTTGCGCCGCATCACCATGGGGATATTGTGGTCGAGCGAGAGCGTTGTGGCAAAGGGAAGCGCTGTGTAAGGCACGCCACAAATGTAGTCAAAATGGCGCTCTTTTACCTTTTCCCAAATCATCTTTGTTAGCATGCGCAAGAGTTTGGGCGAAGAGACTGTACGCCTTAAGTCAATATATATAGGAGACATCACACCGCTTTTGAGTTTAAACTCTCCATGCTTAATAGCTCCAATTTCCTGTAGTTCAAGTACAAATTCTCTTAGCATGCTCTCTCCTTATTGCTAAATAGGGGTTCCACATCATGCCAAGAGCACTCATGGCAATCTGGGCTCCCGCATCTAAAAACTCATCAAAGTGAAAGGGCTCAGTGACGCCACCAGTCGCCATCAGTGTAAGACCTAAATTCTCTTCCTCATTCACTTGGTGTGCTTTGCGCACAAAATCTAACGCGGCTTGCCGAATAGAACTGCCACACACGCCTGCTTTGCGTCGATTTTCACCAAGAGCTGGGGTACCATCTTTATTGCACACCTCCATACTTACTGTGTTAATGCCACAAACAGCAGAAGCTCCCGCATTTTTTGCTGCCTTCAAAACAGCGCGGATCATCTCCATGTCAAAAAGAGCTCCCACCTTAATCACAAGAGGAACATCGATTGCATCTGCCATGCGCTTTGTGATTTGCGCAACGCTATCGGGGTTAGAAAAGAGACTTCCCTCTTTGCCTGAGATGTTGGGGCATGAGAGGTCTGCTTCAATAATTTTGGCTCCTGCTCTTCTTGCAAGACGCGCTGTGTTCGCAAAGTCTTCCACATAATCTTCGCCAGGGCGAGGTGTGCCCACAACAGAGACGATCATCACCTGCCCCGCTTGAAGCGCAGCCTCGGCTTTTGGAATGTCCTCAAGGATATACTCAGGGTCGCGACATGGAATGCCGAATGAATTTGTAGCAGCAAGCTCACGCAGCGTTCTGGGAGGCCTGTTCGCAACATAGAGCGTTTTGCCGACGCGCTCTTCGGTCAGATCTCCCTTGGTGTCAACGTACACCATGTTGGGAAGGGGGTGTGCTGGGTGAGCCCCACTGCGGATCGTTTTATAGGTGAGCACATCGAACCCCATCTGCGCTGCAAAGGCAACCCACCGTGAATTTAGAAGAGGGCCTGCAGGTACGCCGATTGGAGTGGCCACTTTGAAACCAAGAAACTCAACCCACTCTTCTTTTGGAGGAAAAAGGCGTTTGGGAATCTCCCCTTGAAAGAAAGGCCCTTTTTCCGCATTTTCAAGATAGTCCTTGTCAATAGCGTAAATAGGATTCATGGGGGGCCTCCTTGGAGAGCAGAATTTTTGTAGGGACAAAGATGACAGTGGAGCTGCGCCCACTTGGCGAAATGCTCACAGTTGTCCAGCACGAGGGAAAAGAGTATCTTGGCATGTATGCAAAAAATCTGCATCCAACGCTTGATGAAGTGCGCGCTACGATGCATGAACTAAGCTCCCTTTTGGAGAGATATAAGGCGGAAGTTCCATCGCGAGCACCTCAGATTGTGGTATTTCCTCAACTCTTTGTAGGTTAAAAAAGCGCCCCTGTGCTTTGAGATATTTTGGGCGCCCTTTTAGCACCATCCCTTCAAATGGGCTCCATCCACACTTGCTTTGAAAGTCACCAACTCTCCACTCTTCATTCATGTCGACCCAAACGGTGTCGTCATTGTGCCCAAGGCAAAAAAGGCGCGCCACATTTGTGTGGGTCAATTCAATCACACGCTCCAAACTCAACTTTCCTTTGTTGACAGCGTCGAGTAAAAGAGGGAGCACGGTCTCTACACCTGGAACTCCTGACGGCGCCTTTCCAAAAGGGAGATCTTTCTCTTCCAAAGTATGTGGGGCATGATCTGTGCCTATAGTGTCGATAAGACCTCTGCGCACGCCCTCCCAAAGCGCTTCGCAATCGGCACGTGAGCGCAAGGGGGGATTCATTTGGACGCGCGTTCCGAAACGAGCATAGTCATCTGTTGTGAGAAAAAGATGGTGAGGCGTCACCTCGCAAGCCACATCAACGCCCTCCCGTTTCGCCTGTTCTACAAGCGAAAGCTCCTCTTTGGTACTCATGTGCAAAATGTAGAGGCGTGTTCCATACTTCTTTGCTTTTGTGATTGCCCGCTCAACTGCGATTGCTGCTGCTACATTGGGACGCATGCGTGAGTGGTCAGCTGGATCGCAAGACTCTCTTTGATGCGCAATCAATGTCAGCTCATCTTCTGCATGCACAGCAACCAAAAGGTGGTGCTCAGCTGCAAGACAAAAGACTCTATCCAAAGCGACCTCATCGTCTAGCAGAAGGGTGCCCGTGCTCGATGCCATAAACACTTTGATCCCCACAGCATGATTGCTCACACGCTCGATCTCACTCAACTGATCGCGATCAGCACCCAGATATAGACCGTAGCGAAGCGGCAAGTCGAGTTGCGCTTCGATCTGCTTTTTCTTCTCTTCCAAACGCGCACATGTCACACACGGTGGGGAGGTGTTGGGCATGTCAAAAACCGTAGAAACCCCTCCACGAAACGCAGCGCGCGCTCCACTTCTCCAATCTTCTTTATACTCATGACCCGGCGTCCGAAAATGCACGTGGGGATCAATTACAGCAGGCAAGGGGACAAGCACAACTCCTCCAAAATCACTTCACGCACTGCCACCCCATTCTTCGCCTGCTCGAAATAGTAGGCATAGGGAGTCTCATCCACTTCCACCGCAACCTCATCAACACGTGGCAGTGGGTGTAAAATACGTAAATTCGGTTTTACATTTTTTAAATTCTCAAGAGTGATCCGAATGTACTCACTCTCCTTTTCTGTGCGCTCTTTCTGCTGACGCGTCATGTATAAAATATCTGCAGAAGGCAGCACATCCTCTAACTTTGAATGCTCTTGGCCAGGTATCTCTAAGCTGTGCGGCGCGACATATGAAATATGTGCATCAAAGTGCGCAAGCGCCTTTACCAATGAGTGTACGGTGCGGCCATGCAAAAGATCTCCACACATCACCACATTGAGGTCACTAAGCCTTCCTTGACACTGCCAAATTGTATAGAGGTCGAGCAAAGTTTGTGTTGGATGCTCACCATCCCCATCTCCAGCATTGATGACAGGACAGGAGGCGGCACACGCCGCTTCATGCGCCGCTCCCTTGCGTGGGTGCCGAATCACGACAACGTCAACGTAGCTGCTCACCACTCTTATTGCGTCTGATAAAGATTCTCCTTTTGCATCGGCTGTAGTCTTAGCATCTGAAAAGCCAATCACTTCAGCACCAAGCCGTTTGGCAGCAGCTTCAAATGAAAGACGTGTCCGAGTGGAGGGCTCAAAGAAACAGGTTGCAATCAACTTTCCTTTCAAAGAGCTGCTCTTTCCCACTTTAGAGAGCAGTCTGACTATCTCTTCACGACTCAAATCATCAATGGATATGAGGTGTTGCATACTGACTCCAAGGTTTGATCGCGATCTTTTTTGGCTGTGTCAAGCAGTGCAAAAAAAGCGTAGCAATTTGCAAGTTTGTGATCAGCGGGATATTGTGATCAATTGCAAGACGGCGAATTTTGTAGCCATCAGTAATGACCCGTGTTGTAGGAGCACTTCTGGGAATGTTAATGATAAGATCAACCTCTTGATTTTGGATCATATCAATCACATTTGGTTTTTTGCCCACGCTTGCCTTGAAGAGGCGTAAAGAGGCAATCCCCTCTTTTTCGAACGCCTCGTGTGTCCCTGGTGTAGTGTAAAGCTCAAATCCATGTTTCACGAGCTCTCTCAATTCAGGAATGAGTTTCTCTCGACTTGGCCCTCCTACACTAACAAGAATGCGTTTTCCTTTTAATTTTTGCTCGGTAGCGCTCCATGAAGCGAAAAATGCCTCAAGCAAGTTGTCCCCCAAACATGCTACTTCACCTGTTGAGGCCATCTCTACATGGGCAACTGGATTGGCACCTTTCAACCGATTGTAGGAAAATTGCGGTGTCTTAATGCCTACATAATCGAGATCAAGTGTGTTGTACCACTTTTTCTCGTGAATGCCTAACATTGCCTCTGTTGCAATGCGGATAAAGTTATGTCCCGTCACCTTTGAAACAAAAGGGAATGACCTTGAAGCGCGTACATTGCACTCAATCACTTTCAGCCAATTATCTTTTGCGATAAACTGCATGTTGAATGGCCCTGTGATCGAGAGCGCCTTCACAATTTTTCGCGTGATGCGCTTACATCTACGTACAGTTTCCAGATAGAGCTTTTGAGGGGGGAGGACAATTGTCGCATCGCCTGAGTGTACACCCGCATTTTCTACATGCTCAGAGATCGCCTCAATCAACACCTCTCCTTTATGCGCTACCCCATCCACTTCCAGCTCTTTTCCATTGAGAATGAAACGGGAGAGAACAACAGGATGCTCGTTTGAAACAATTGTTGCCTCTTCAAGGTACTTTTCCATCTCCTCTTCGTCATGGATTACATTCATTGCTGCACCTGACAATACATAGGAAGGGCGAATTAAGATGGGGAAGCCCACCTCACCTACAAAGGTACGTGCCTTTTCAACCGAACTCACCTCCACCCATTCAGGCTGGTCAACACCTAACTCTCCCAAAAGAGTGGAAAAACGCTGTCGATTTTCCGCTTGATCGATCGAAAGAGGAGAGGTACCCAAAATGGGTAACCCCGCATTGTAAAGCGGCATGGCAAGATTGTTAGCAATCTGCCCTCCCACTGAGATGACTATCCCTTCGGGCTGCTCAAAATCTGCTATGTCAAGCACACGCTCAAGAGTCAACTCTTCAAAGTAGAGACGATCTGACTCGTCGTAATCGGTAGAGACCGTTTCTGGATTCGAGTTGATGATGAGTGTGCTTTTCTTCGCTTGACGCAAGCGGCGCGCCGTGTTAACTGCACACCAATCAAACTCGACAGAGCTTCCAATCGAATAGGGACCTGAACCAAGCACAATAATAGGAGAGATGGGTGAGCGCTCAAGGTCGTGCTCATATCCATGATAGGTGAGGTAGAGATAGTTAGTTTGTGCATCGAACTCCCCTGCCAACGTGTCGATTTGTTTCACAACTGGCAGAATGCCGAGAGATTTTCGTCTCTTTCGAATAGCACTCTCTTCACACTTTTGGAGCAGCGCAATCGCCTTGTCGCAATACCCCAACTTTTTTGCCTTTTGCAACCCTTCTTCGTTGAGCTCACGGCCAAGCTTTTTTTCAAAAGCGACGATCTCGTCCAAGTGGTGGAGAAACCAGTAGTCTATTCTAGAGAGGGCGTGCACCTCCTGCACACTCATCCCTTCACGCAGCCCTTGTGCCACAGCAAAAAGGCGGCGGTCAGTGGCACACTCAATCTCTTTTTTGGCACTCGGAATCGTGTAGGGATAGTCAAAAAGTGAGCAACACCCAATGTTGCACATCCGTACAGCTTTTTGGAGCGCTTCGGGAAATGAGCGCCCAATTGCCATCACTTCACCCACACTCTTCATCTCAGAGCCAATCGTGCGTTCTGCTGCACGTAATTTGTGAATGTCCCAGCGCGGCATCTTTACCACAACATAGTCGAGAGCTGGTTCAAAGAAGGCACTTGTTTTTCCAGTAACTGAATTTTTAATCTCATGCAGCCTTTGACCTAAGGCCAACTTAGCTGCTACAAATGCAAGAGGATAGCCTGTTGCTTTTGAAGCGAGTGCGCTCGATCTTGAGAGACGCGCATTCACTTCGATCACTCGGTAGTCGCCATTTAAAAAGGCGTACTGAATGTTACACTCACCCACAATCCCCAGGTGACTCACTGTGCGGATCGCTACCTCGCGCAACATGTGGTACTCTTGGTTTGACAACGTTTGTGATGGCGCAACCACAATGCTCTCACCTGTATGGATCCCCATCGGGTCGAAGTTTTCCATGTTACAAACGGTAATGCAATTGCCATCACAGTCGCGCACAACTTCATACTCAATCTCTTTCCACCCAGTGAGATACTCCTCAATCAACACTTGAGGGGCTGAGCCGAGCGCCTCTTTCGCTCTTTTTTCCAGCTCTTGCGCATTAGCGACGCGGCCAGAGCCGAGTCCTCCTAGAGAAAAAGCTGAGCGAATCATGACGGGATAGCCAATTGTTTCAGCGTGCTGAAGCGCCTCCTGAACTGTAGTAGCCGTGCGACTTACAGCTGTCTTCACCTCAATTTTCTCCAGTGCCTCTTTGAAAAGCTGCCTATCTTCGGTAAGCCGAATCGTCTCAACACTTGTGCCAAGCACCTTTACGCCATACTTTTTGAGCACACCTGATTTTTCAAGAGCAAGTCCCAAGTTGAGCGCTGTTTGCCCCCCAAAGCTCAACAAAATTGCATCGGGGCGCTCTTTCTCGATTACCCCTTCGACAGTCTCTTCGTTAAGGGGAAGAAGATAGACCTCATCGGCAAGCCCCTCATCGGTCTGGACGGTTGCAATGTTAGGATTGATGAGCACCGTTTGGTGCCCCTCCTCTTTCACAGCCTTGATCGCTTGTGAACCTGAATAGTCGAACTCCCCAGCTTGCCCAATGCGTAACCCACCTGAACCGAGAATTAGGAGTTTAGACAATGGTAGAACCTCTCAAATAACCAACTTGTATCTGTAGGACCAGGAGCCGCTTCAGGGTGAAACTGCACAGAGTAGAAAGGAAGTGTCTTGTGTGCAATACCCTCTACCGATCCATCGTTTAAATTTCGGAATGTCACTTCCCATCCATCGGGAAGCGTCTGCTCATCGATGGCGTAGCCGTGATTTTGTGATGTGATATAACACCGTTTCGTTGCCACCTCAACACAAGGCTGATTTTGCCCCCGATGCCCAAAAGGCAACTTATAGCTTTTTGCACCTGCAGCAAGAGCAAGAAGTTGAGAGCCAAGACAAATGCCAAAAATGGGCTTCTGCTTCGCCATCACTTTGCGTAAAACCGCAATTGTCTCGGTGCACTCCACAGGATCGCCAGGGCCGTTAGAGAGGAAGACTGCATCAAATGGCTCATCGCTATAATCATAGTCGTAAGGGACGCGCACTACCTCAACTGGGAAGCGCTGAAGTTGCCGCAAGATGTTTTCCTTCATGCCGCAATCAACCGCAATCACCCGCTTCCCTTTTCCATAGACTCGTTTTTGGACAGCAGAAACAAGAGAGACCAAATGTTGTCTTTTGGGACGTTCAAAAAGCGCATCACTGCTCATCGTTCCTTGCATCGTGCCATGCGTGCGCAATTTCTTTGTAAGGGCTCGCGTATCAACGTCTGTCATGAGTGGAACATTTTCCTCTTTGAGCCACTCTAACAGCGAGCGCATGCCCGCATGATGACTCCACTTTTCGCAACTCTCATTTACAATGACGCCGCTAACATGAATCTTTGCAGATTCCTTCTGCGCCTCGTCAACGCCATAATTGCCGATCATGGGATAGGTAAAGACAAGAATTTGACCTGCAAAGGAGGGATCGGTCAAACTTTCAGTGTAGCCGCACATCCCCGTTGTGAAAACCACTTCCGCACTCACCTTTCCGCCGAAAGGGAGAGTTCCTGGGAAGCGGCTCCGATCTTCGAGGATCAACATTCTCAACGAATTCTAGGGGTAACTTAATTTGTGAGCAACCAAAATTGCACTAAAAGCTCATCAATGTTACTGTCCAAGAGTGAAGAATCGACCTCTATCTATCGCAAATACTGTAATCCAACCTGGTGAACGGGTGACACTCGGCTTGCCAACGCCCGAGCTCTCCACCTACCTTTCGATGCACATCCCCATTCACATTGTGCACGGAAAAAAGGAGGGGCCTTGCCTCCTTATTTCTGGAGCTTTGCATGGCGATGAGATGAATGGGATTCAGATTATTCATAGATTGATGAATATCGCGAAATTGAATGCGCTGAGTGGTACTCTCATTGCGATTCCGTGCATTAACGTCTATGGACTCACCACATTGCAACGCAACCTTCCAGATAGGCGCGACCTTGAGCGCAATTTCCCTGGAACTGAGAGCGGATCTTTTGCAGCACGCTTAGCGTACACTTTTACTGAGCAGATTTTGAGCTTAGCTACACACTGCATCGATATTCATACAGCAGCTCCTCACCAAAGCTCTCTTCCTTGCATCCACACAAATCTTCACAATCCACGCTGTGCTGCACTTGCACACGCCTTTGAGACCTCGCTTGTGATCCATGATGAGTCAGATCGCGGCCTTCTTTGGCAAGAAATCCCTACCCTGCTTTACCAAGCAGGAGAGCCTCTTCGTGTGGATGACCAAAGTGTGCGTTCTGGATTGCGCGGCATCCTACGTGTTATGGGACATCTGGGGATGCTCAAACTCTCTAAACACACACACCGAAAACCTCTCAAAATCTTCCACACCGATTGGCTTCACGCTCCTGGCTCCGGCCTCTGTCACTGCTTTAAGAAAAATGGTGCGCCTGTAAGAAAAGGGGAGAGCATCGCTGCAATCTACGACCCTTTTGGGACGGAACAGAAGTTTCAAATCATAAGCCCCTGCAGAGGGGTAGTGATTTCACAAAATACTCTTCCCCTTGTGAATGAAGGGGATCCAATCCTACAACTTGCTCCCTCTGAAGAAGAGCTCCCTATTCATGAAGAATAGGTTTCTCGGACTCACCATTTGGTCTCTTGCCCTTCTCTTCTATTTCTTTGAGATGTTTTTGCGCATCTGCTTGGGAACTATTGCAGAAGATGTAATTCACGACCTGCATCTCACAGCGGGGCAGTTTTCTACGATTGGAGCTGCCTACTTTATCACCTATGGCTGCCTCCAGCTTTTCGTCGGTTTGATTTCAGAGCGCCTTGGCCCAAGACTCACACTCTCTATCTCCTGCCTTCTTTGCACTATTGGCGTCTTCCTTTTTTCGATTGCCATTGATTTTTGGCTCGCCTTCTTTGCCCGTCTCCTCATTGGGTTTGGCTCTGCTTTTGCCTTTGTCTCGCTCCTTTTTCTCACACTCAAATGGTTTCCTCGCGAGCACTTTAGCCTTATCTCGGGCATTGCGATCTTCCTTGGTGCCGTTGCCCCTGTACTTGCAGGTGGACCACTCGCCCTTCTCTATCACTCACTTGATGACAATTGGCGCATCATCATGGGCGGACTCACTATCTTCGGCATTGCTCTCTCTATTTGCCTTTTACTTTTCATCCAATCGAAGCCAAACTCTCAGGGCGGAGGAATCATTTTTCTACAATTTCGTGAAAAAGTGCACACACTTGTCATCGCACTTTTGAAGATCCCTCAAGTGTGGGTCACTCTTCTCTATTCTGCTTTTACCTATGTGATGCTTGCACTTTTCTCTGCCTATTGGGGCACCATCTTTCTACAAGCGCGTGGAATTTCTCTTACACTCAGCGCCACCGTCGTTTCGGCTATATGGATTGGGTACGCAGTCACAAGCCCCCTTTTTGGCAAACTCTCTGACAGGATCAAAAGGCGTAAACCCTTTCTCATGTATCCCGCTCTTTTTAGCGCTTTAATATCTGCAGCCCTCCTCTACCTTCCTATCTATTCGCCGTGGGTGCTAGGAGCGCTCTTCTTCTTGATCGGTGCGGGTGTTGGAGGGCAAAGCCTCACCTACGCAGTCATTTTGGAACATGTACCGCGCAAGCTCCATTCTGGAGCTCTTGGCATCAATAACGGCGCTACTACCCTCTCTCCTGCAGTTATTCCCGTTTTAGCAGGTGCGATCATTCAAATGAATTCAACGGGAAAAGATTTTACTGAAACAGCGCTCGCAAAAGGCCTCTGTGTCGCACCTATTTGCTTTTTTCTCGCCTTTCTCGTCTCTCTTTTCTTCATGAAAGAGACATTTTGCCGACAGCAATATGAGATGCACACTCTGCACAAATTTTCTGATATCTTAGATTAACAAAGCTCTGGTTAACTTCCGCTCGCTTCCAAATTTCCAGTTCTACAAAATGCGAGCATAATCTGCCTGACCACCTGTTTATCAAGTTTCTTTAACGCAAGTTCGACGGCGTAGCCAACTGAGATTCAGAGATATTTTTGACGAAAAGGGATGAATCCTTGTGATATAGTCAAATCGGTTAAAAATTTTATAAATTCGTGCCAGATGGCAAAGTCAAAGTAAGCGTGGAGTTTGACTTAGATCATTTATGATCTATGAGAACGAGCACGATCTTTGGTGAAGCCAAATGGTATGAATTTGTAAAATTTTTAACCGATTTGACTATAAAGCTAGCCGTAGCTACCCCCTCACAAGAAAGCGTAGCGGTTCACCTATTTTCGTCAAAAAGATCCTGGAGATCAGAGGCTAAAGCGTCGAATTCACATTTCTTTAGCGACAAAGCATAGCGTTATTTGTAGGCGTTTCTTCCCTGAGGATTTGTGCAATAGCAGCCACCCAGTCAGCGCGACGGTTAAGAGAGTCTAGACGGTGGGCATTGAGCCCTGCTTCTCGTACAAGCGGCATATACTCATTCTCAATCTCAAAGAGCGTTTCAATATGATCTGATGTAAAGCTGATAGGCACAAAGAGTACATGCCGTCGCCCTTCACGCCACTTCTGCACACTCTTGCACACATCGGCCGTTGCAGGGGTGAGCCACTGAGCACGTCCAACCTGCGACTGATAGCATAGCTTGTGCACTGCATTCGGAAAACCAGCACACACCGCACAAAAAGATGCCTGACACTCCTCCTCGTACACATCCCCTTCATCGATAAACGACTGCGGCAATCCGTGCGCGGAAAAGAGCAAAATCGTCTCTCGCTCTTCTAAGTGATGCTCATTCAAATACTCTCGAATCATCGTCTGGTGGAGCTGCACGAAAGCAGGGTGTGTGGGGTATGACTTTACCCACCGAATTTTGTTGCACACCTTTGCAGGAAGATTTTGCGCAAAACACTTTGCAATGCTTCCTGTTGTGGAATAGGTAAACTGTGGAAACATGGGGAAACATGTAATAGAATCTAAGAGCGTCACCTGTTTGAAAAAAGCGGCATGTGTTGCAGGCAAGTAGCGGTGAAACGTCAAGATCTCTTTGTTAAAATATGAGCGAAGCTGCTCAGCGACATATTCGGTGTCATCGAATATAGGAGACTTTCCCCCAATCTCCTCATAGTCTTTGCGCACACTCACGGCTCTTTTTTTTGCAAGTCGCTTAAAGAAGGGGCGAAAGATTGCCGGCACTCGAAAGACATCGGGGTCGGTGAAAAGTGAGATCAAAAAAGGTTCTACCTCTTTCAGTGAGCGGGGCCCCCCAAAATTCGCGATCACAATCGCCATAGTCGACACCTGTATTGCAGCATATAAGGCGCCATGATATACAACTGAGGCGTATGACAAAACTGTTTATTGAAGACCTTCCCCTCAAAGACAAGAAGGTGCTGGTGCGCGTTGACTTCAATGTGCCACTCGATCAAGATCTTAACGTTACTGATCCCACAAGAATTGAGGCTGCTCTGCCCACTATTCGTTACATTTTGGATCAGGGAGGGATCCCCATTTTAATGAGTCACTTTGGCCGCCCAAAAGCAGAGTACCTCCCTGAGCTTTCGCTCGCCCCTTGTGCACGTGTACTTTCCAAGTTACTCAATCGCACGGTAACTATGGCCCCTGACTGCATTGGCGAAGAGGTAGAAGATCTAGTTGATGCTCTAAAACCTGGCTCTCTTCTCCTTTTGGAAAACCTGCGCTTTCATCGTGCAGAGAAACACCCAGAAGAGGGGCTTGAGTTTGCGCAAGCACTCGCAAAGCTTGGTGACCTCTATGTGAATGACGCCTTTGGGTGTTGCCACCGTGCGCACACCTCGATTACCGCTCTTCCCGCCCTATTTCCAGATAGAGCTGCAGCCGGCTATCTTTTGAAAAAAGAGATTGAGAGCCTCGACAAACTATTAAAAGAGCCTGAGCGTCCCCTTGTAGCGATCATTGGTGGCGCCAAGATCTCCTCTAAAATAGGCGTGCTCAAAGCGCTTTGTGAAAGAGTTGATACCCTTCTCATCGGTGGAGGCATGGCATACACCTTCCTTAAAGCGCAAAACATCGGAATTGGAAACTCCCTATGTGAAAATGAACATCTGGAGACGGCAAAAGAGATCATGGCAAAAGCGAAAAAACTGCTTCTTCCTGTTGACCTTGTTGTTGTTCAAGAATTTTCGGAAGATGCTCCCTCAAAAATCGTGGCCACAATACCACCAGGCTACGAAGGGGTGGATATTGGCCCCAAAACGGTTGAACTTTTTTGCTCAGAAATTCGCAAAGCAAAAAGTATCTTGTGGAATGGGCCTGTTGGCGTTTTTGAGTTTGAACCGTTCGCAAAAGGGACGTTTGCTCTTGCGCGCGCTGTTGCTGAAAGCGGTGCTCAAAGTGTTGTGGGGGGAGGTGATAGCATTGCTGCCCTAAAGAAATCGGGGATGGAGAAAAAGATCTCTCACATTTCAACTGGAGGGGGCGCCACTCTCGAATACATTGAGCTCGGCACCCTCCCCGGCATCGAAGCACTCACAACAGCAAAGCTAATACATTAATGCCTATCGAAATTTGTAGTCGCCCCTGAAAAAGTCCCCTTGGCGTAAAGCCGAAAGACTTCCAGAAATTGTAGTCAAATCGGTTGAAAATTTAACTTTTAACTTAATTTAATTTAATTTATTTCAGAGATGATTCTCTTCCTAGCCCCTTGATGACCTAAACACAGAGACAGCGGGGTTACTACTAGGCCGACACTCGCATATGCAATCATGCATTTAAGCGCAGTCGCTTTGGAGATATGACCGTTTAAAGCAGAGGCTGTCATTGCAATAAGTACTACGGCTAGCACAGTGCAACCATGCTTACATTCTTTTGACGAGGCGAGAGTTTTTTATCACAAATTGATAAAAAATAATTAACTAAAGCTATAGATCCGAAAACTAAGCCATATTTTAAAGCTGTGGTTGGAGGCTTGTTCCCTCCCAATGCTAATGCAGCGAGCGCAAGAGCTGTAATGAGAAGAGCTACTGTGATTGACGCACCAACGCCAGTTACACACTTCGTTACTTTCGCTACTTTCGCTACTTGTTGCTCTGAAGATAAACTCAGAAAAGGTGCTGACATAAGATCCCCTAGTTGTTTATTTATTGTAATTATAACAAAACAACCTTTGCAAACATAGAGCCAAACTTTTTTTGACACTTGAGCCTTTGTCCAAAATCCCCTATAATACAGCCGTTCACCAATTAGACGAGAGACGTTTGATCAATCATTTTTTGATTGTTCCCTTTCAGGTTGTAGGTGATGGGGCAAGATAACACTAACTTCTCCCCCGTTCGCGCCTACTTTTGGCCCATTCATATGCACGAACTCAAAAAGTTCTTGCCGCTCTTCTTCCTAGCGTTTTTTATTGGATTTAACTACAATATTTTACGAAATATGAAGGATGCGCTTTTGGTGACTGCTGAGTCATCTGGTGCTGAGGTATTGCCCTTTATTAAGGTGTGGGGAATTGTACCAGGCGCCTTGTTGATGACCTTCATCTATAGCCGCCTCAACAATCACCTCACACGAGACCGCGTCTTCTATGCGATGGTCGCTATCTTCCTCGCCTTTTTCTCTATTTTTACCTTCGTGATCTACCCTTTTCGGGATGTTTTGCACCTCCATGGCACAGCAAATTTTTTACAAGCACATTTGCCCGCTGGCTTTAAAGGACTGATCGCGATGTTGCGGTATTGGACCTTTAGCAGCTTCTACATCATGTCCGAGCTGTGGAGCTCTGCCATTTTATCGATGCTCTTCTGGGGCTTTGCGAATGAGGTGACCCGCCTAGGAGAGGCGAAGCGCTTCTACGGCTTGATCGCGATAGGCCTCAACCTCGCTGCCATCAACTCAGGGCAGATCGCCGTCTTTTTGACCGGCAATTTCATGCACACTCTCCTTTAAGCTTGTAGCGGATCAGTGGCACCAAGCAGTGATCATGCTTACTGTAGTGGTTCTCCTTTCTGGGTTGAGTATTATGGCAATCTACCGCCACCTTACAAAAAATGTTTTGCCTCATACAGATGGAGAGACTGTCGCCTCACGCAAGAAGGAAAAAATCAAGATGTCAATGCGGGAGAACTTCACCTTTTTGGCTAAGTCGCGCTATCTCCTTTACATCGCTATCATCGTGCTCGCGTACAATGTGGTGATTAACTTGATCGAAGTAATTTGGAAGGATCAGGTGCGACAGCTCTATCCCAATCCGTGTGACTTTACAGCTTATATGAGCAATGTGACCACGATCACAGGGGTGATTTCCTTTTTTATGTCGCTTTTAATCTCTGGTCAGGTCATCCGCCGCTTTGGATGGACATGGGGCGCACTTTTTACCCCCATTGTGCTTTTCTTCACCTCAGCTGGCTTCTTTTTCTTCTTCTTTGGAGGGAAAACGCTTTTTGGCGTGCTAACGATGCTCGGCACCTCGCCTCTTGCCCTTGTGGTGCTCTTTGGCTCAACGCAAAACTGTTTGGCGAGAGCCTCAAAATTCACCCTCTTTGACGCAACAAAAGAGATGGCATTTATTCCTCTATCGGTTGAAGGAAAGCTCAAGGGAAAAGCCGCAATCGACGGTGTGGGCTCTCGCCTCGGAAAGTCCGGAGGCTCTCTGATTCACCAAGGGCTCTTGCTCGTATTTTCAACAATTTCTGCAAGCGCTCACATCGTAGCTGCAATTCTATTTGGGGTCATCATCTTCTGGCTAGCTGCCGTTGTCTCTCTTGGCAAAGCAGTTCAAGCAAATGACAACCCCATCTGCCGAACCTGAACCTGAAACAGCGGTCTCAAAAGTAGGCGAAACTGTCACAAATTCCCCCCAGCCATCATAAAATAGCTAGATGGTGTCGTCAAATTTTCTCCTTTGTGAGGCGAGAGATTTTCTAGGCAAAATGCGCAATCGAAAGCGAAGGGAGTAGCCAAAGCGCTACTTCCGAGGTTGCGAGGGCGCATTTTGGCAGAAAAGATCCGGCTGACAAAGGAGAAAATTTGACGACACCATCTAGTTCTCTATCTTACGAAGGCGCGTAAAAAGTTCTACAAAAGCAAAAATTGCCATTGCAACAAAGATGAAATAGACGTAGCCAGGAAAAATAAAATTGAGCGTAAGGCCAACGAGCAAAAAGAACTGCGCCACCGTAATGATCTTTCCCCAATAAAGCGCTTTACATTCATACCCTTTTAGCTTGTGGGTGATAAGGAGATAGGCGCCAAAAATACAGAGAGAGACATCACGCGAAATGAGTGCCCCAAGTTCCCATCCAAGCAGGCGGTCCTCAATATAGAAAATTCCCCCAACAAAGAAGACGAAGAATTTGTCCATGATAGGATCCAAAATCGCGCCGAACTGCGTTGTATGATTCTGCTTGCGAGCAAGGTATCCGTCAAAGAAGTCACTAAGCATGACGCAACCAAGTGCAACGAGCCGCACATAGACATTCTCGATCAAAAAAAGGAGGGCAAAAGCCTGCCCTTGAGAGGGATAAGATGTTTGAAAAATTCAACATCAGTTCGTCTCCGTCTTACTTTTTTTATACCAGACAAAGCCGAAAACTGCGATGAGAAAGGCAGAAAAAATAACTATGTTCACTACCTTCAACCAGATAGAACAACTTTTTCCGCAAAAATAGGATAGGGTAAAGAGCACACTATTGGAAAGAAGGCAGGCGATACCATCAACGATCAAAAATTTAGCAATACACACCTTTCCCATCCCCGCCGTGGCAAAAAGGCAATTGCGCACCCCAAAAGGGATAAAACGGCCGAAAAAGAGTGTTAACATCCCCCATTTCGCATAATAATCCTGCATCTTCTTAACTCTGTGCGGCTTAAATACACGAGCAAACCATGGTCTATTCATGAGGCTGGGGCCGAGGTAGCGGCCCATAAAAAAGACAATAGCATCAGAAAGAAAAGCTCCTAAGAAGATCGCTGTGAATAGCTTCCATGTGTTTTCGGGCACAATAGTGCTTGCAAGAACACCTCCAGCGATGATCAAAAGGTCTTCACTGATAGGGATATTGAGACCAGCAAGCATAAAGAGTCCGAATATTACCCAATGCGCAAGATAAGCATTTTCTAAAATAAAAGCTTCCACAATGGAATATTACACCACATTACTATTCAATTTCTACCGTAATTACGACTGGCATGAGAATTGCTTTTATGGGTATGTATGTTGGCGCGTATTATCCTTCCGATTCTTGCTGGGTTAGGGCTTTTGCTTGGAATCGTGGCTGTAATCATAAGCCGCATCGAGCCGCCTACACCCGCCATTCCTTTTCCCCCCCCAGAGGCGCCATTTCAGCACTATATCTCTGCAGCTGGGATGGTTGAGGCCTCTTCGCACAACATCCATATTGGCTCATCAATCACAGAAGTGATGGCTGAGCTTTTTGTTGAACCAGGTGACTTTGTGCCTGCAGGCACTCCCTTTCCACCCTGAAATGGTTTATCAGTCTTCAATGCGTGAGGTATGATTCGACTCCAGAAAGAAGGCACAAAAAGACTTTTTAATTGGTAGCTCTCGCCGAGGTCATGGGTGAACAGTTAAAATGCGCTGAGCGAAAGCAAGAGCTAAAGGGAAGTTGCTATTTTGCAAGCGCAGCTTAATAAGTCAACTATCCGCGCTCCTTTTTCTGGGGTGGTGATGCGCGTCAATCGCTTTCCTGGTGAGTTAGTTGCGGCTGAAAACTCTGACGATCCGATCATTCTTTTTGGCGTGATCGACCCCCTCTATGTCCGTGTGGATGTGGATGAAGAGGAGATCTGGCGCATTGAGAAAGGAGCTCCAGGGGTTGGATTTGTACGAGGGAACCGCACAATCTTTGCACCCCTGAAGTTCGTGCGCATTGAGCCTTTCTTAGTTCCCAAACGCGCTCTAAATGGCACATCTTCAGAGCTTGTTGACACCCGTGTGCTACAAGTGATCTATGAGTTTAAGCGAGATCATTTACCCATCTATCCGGGACAACTGCTTGATGTCTACCTTGAGGCAAAACCTTCGATGGAGGTGCCATGAGACCATTCGTGATTCTCCTCCTTTTTTGTGCAGGGTGTCGCCCTTGCTTGCAGCCCGATATCTCAATGGAAAAAGAGTTCATCAGTGAAGACCTCGTCCAGAAGATGGAAGGTGGAAAGGTGGATCTTGCACAGTGGTGGGCGCAATTTGATGATCCATTGCTTACTGAGCTTATTGAGAAAGGACTCGAGCAAAACTATGACTTACGTCTTGCGCGTGAGAAAATTTGCCAGGCGCGTGCAGAATTTGGGATTGAATTCTCCTATCTTCTTCCACAAATCGATTCTGAACTCAGTTTTCGCAGGCAACGCAACCCACAAACTGAGGGGGACTCCCCCTTCTTGGGTGGTGGATTTGAAAACTTCTACCGCACGGGCTTTGACGCTGTCTGGGAGCTCGATATTTTTGGAAAAAATTGGGACTATGCGCGCGCAGCAGGACTGGACGTCTACGCG
Source organism: Chlamydiales bacterium (assembly GCA_024233495.1). GTDB lineage: Bacteria > Chlamydiota > Chlamydiia > Chlamydiales > JAAKFR01 > JACKPM01. Next base: position 110,499 of record JACKPM010000003.1, on the reverse strand, counting down.
CAAATGGAAGAAGTGCGCAATGTAAATCTCTCAACTACAAGTGAGATTGCGATCAACTACTTCATTGTACGTAATTTGCAAGATCGCATTCGCATCACTGAGCTGCACATCGCTTCAGCCAATGAGCTTGTGGAAACAACGAATACGCGCTTTGAAATTGGTCTTGCACCAGAGCTCGACGTTTTCACAGCCAAGGCTCTTTTGAGTACTAGACTCGCTGATCTTGCTGAAATCGAAGCACGCTTACGCGAAACGATCTATGCAATCGCCCTCCTTGTGGGAGAGATGCCTGACAAGCTACTCCATACTTTTGATCAACCTCGAGAAAGAGAAATAAAAGAGGCTAAAATTCCTGTGGGTCTTCCCTCTGAACTTCTTTGCAGACGAGGAGATGTGCGATCAGCTGAATTTGCCATGCTTGCCTCTGGAGCGCGCGTGATGGCGTCGCGCAAAGAACTTTTCCCTACACTCACACTCGACACACTCTTCAAGTACTCCACCAGCTTTTTCACCTTTTGGACAACAGAAAACTCCAAGTTTTGGAAGTTTCACCCTATCCTTACCCTCCCTATCTTTCAAGGGGGGCGCATCCGGTCACAGATTGCAGCAGAAACTTCTAAGCAGCACCAAGCAGTTTTGGAATATGAGAAAACTGTGCTTACTGCAGTTGGGGAGGTAGAGACTGCGCTGATCAAATATTTCCAGGAGCAGATTCGCGTACAAGATTTGCATGACCAAACTGCCTACTATGAAGAAGCAAAGAACCAGGCAAATAGCCTCTACACAGCGGGGCTTGAAAATTTTCTTTTCCTCTTTGAGGTAGAGAGAAATCTATATGAGTCACAAATCGAAGAGTCTGTAAGCATGGAGCTGCTCCGTGTCCGCCTTGTGGCGATCTACAAAGCGTTAGGAGGAGGGTGGGATTGTGCTGATCTATGCACTTAAAATGATGGTGGGAGACCGCGCAAAATTCCTCGGTATTTTGGTAGGACTCACCTTTGCCACCTTTATCATGACCCAACAAGCGGGCATCTTCACCGGCCTCATGTGCCGCACATTTGGCTTCATCACCGACACATCACAAAACAATATTTGGGTTGTGGACGAACGTGTGCAACAAGTCGATGACATCAAACCAATGAAGAGCACAAAACTCTTTCAAGTGCGCAGCATCGAAGGGGTTGAGTGGGCTGTTCCCATGTTCAAAGGGATTTTGCGCGCACGTCTTCCTAGTGGTATCTTTCAAAACTGTAACATTATCGGTGTTGACGACTCCACACTGATCGGTGGCCCTCCCCATATTGTTAAGGGCACAATTGAAGACTTGCGCGACGAAGACGCTGTCATTGTTGATGTTGTGGGCGCTGAAGGAAAACTCGCCACATCCAAAGGGCCCATGCGTCTTGGTGAAGTGTTTGAAATCAACGACCACCGCGCACGCGTGATGGGTTTTTGCCGCATCACCCGCACCTTTGCCTCACAGCCTGTCATCTATACTACTTATGACCGTGCTCTTTCTTTTGCTCCATCAGAGCGGAACCTACTCTCTTTTATCCTCGTAAAATCACAACCTGGCGTTGACCCACAGCAACTTTGCCGCAAAATTCACTATATCACAGGGTTAGCGGCTTACACGCGCGCTGACTTTAAAAAGCTCACCATCCTCTACTACCTCTTCAACACAGGCATCCCCATCAACTTTGGCATCGCCGTCGGTCTTGGCTTCATCATTGGTGCTGCTATTGCTGGGCAAACCTTTTACACCTTTGCGCATGATAACTTACGCTACTTTGCGACATTTAAAGCAATGGGGGCAACCAACTCCCTTCTCACCAAAATGGTGCTCTTCCAAGCGCTCATGGTTGCTACACTTGGCTGGGGAATTGGACTTGGCTGCACAACACTTTTCGGCTTTACAGCAGGTGGAACAGAACTCTCCTTTACCCTCCCATGGTGGCTTTTTTTGGCAAGCGGTGCTGCCATCTACCTCATTACTCTCTTTTCTGCACTCATCAGTATTCTTAAAATCGTCCGTCTTGAACCCTCAATTGTTTTTGCCTCATGAAAATTGCTGTGAAATGTCATGAGATCCGGAAAAGTTTTGGCTCCCAGCTTGCCAAAGTAGAGGCTCTACGCGGCATCTCTTTTGAGTCATACGTTGGCGAGTTGCTCATGATTGCCGGCCCCTCTGGCTGTGGTAAAACAACGCTACTCTCCATTATCAGCAGCATTCTCACACAAGATAGTGGCACCTGCCTGATCTTTGATAAAGACGTCAATAGGTTGCAAAACGACACAAAAGTGCACTACCGCGGCAAACACATTGGCTTTATTTTCCAGTCGTTCAACCTCATTCCCATGCTCACTGCACAAGAGAATGCCGCAATTCCCCTTATCCTCAATGGGGAAAACAAAGAAGTTGCACTTGATCGAGCTAAGGAACTTCTCATCCGTGTTGGCCTAGAGAAAAGACTCGATGCCTTTCCTCGTCACATGTCAGGTGGAGAGCAGCAACGCGTTGCAATTTGCCGCGGCTGCATCCACAATCCCCAAGTGATTGTATGTGATGAGCCCACGTCTGCTCTTGATCATGCAACAGGGATTAAAGTGATGGAGCTTTTTAAAGAGATGGCCCTTTCAAATGAGAGCAGTCTTATCATCGTGACACACGACGCGCGTATTTTCGAGTTTGCAGACCGCATCCTACACATTGAAGATGGTCGTATCATCGACCACAAAGTGAATGGAAAACCTTGATGCTATTAAGACCTGAGTAGCACACACTCTCAGGCAAAAGGGAAGCTATTCCTTTTTCGAAAAAATTTTATCACTATCTGCCTTCTCTACGATCTGATAGTTTTGCAACCCTGTGTACCTCGATAGCATCTACTCCCTTGGTCTAACCAGCAACGCGGCCTGGCATTAATGGCAGTGTCTTCCGCGCTTTCTAACCAGCTCTTTTTCCTTCTTTTAGACGAATTTGTGCATATCCCACACACAAAAGGACGACAGGTCGCGTTGCTAGTAAAGCACTCAGGTTGGAGCTTCCTCGTGAGTTTTTATCGATTCTGGCCAGTTGGCAAGAGGAGATCCAGGGCATCATTGTGGAGAGAAACGAAGTACGCCTCAAAGAGGTTCTCTGGCAACGTCTGCTTCTAACTGTCAAGCCAGCATAATCTCCGCAGCTTCTCTGCATCTGCGCAAAATTGCACCCTAAAATCTGGAGGATTACGACTGTTATGTTTCAACCTCGCGGCACTTTGCGCGTGAGGCAAGATCCTCCTACTGCAAAACTCAGTTTATGGTGCACACCTCCAAAAGTGCTCCTTTATCTGTACAGTTTGCTGAGGCTGAATATGCTCATAGCTGGCCATATCCATAGAACCACTCTCATCCAGCACACAAAACGCAACAGGGCCTGACAACCTGGTAGGTCCCAAACCGAATTCCCAGGTGCCGTGCTTTTGATCGCCATGCCTCCATGCGAACTCGCAAACCTTCCCCCTACAAAAGCCCTAGTGGGGGGCGTTCCGGGCAATCTTAACAAAAAAAACAAAAAGGGTGACAACTTTCCCCTTGACACGAGAACGCCGGAAGGCAGTCTACCAAGATTGGCATGAACCTTGAGCCTAAGTCTATTTTATCCACTCAGGTACGCTTTCCGTGTTTCTTTTGGAGTGATTGGCGCATTCATTGGTCCCAGAACGCCAATTAAATCGGTTACGAAAATTTTAAAATTCAGCAAAATGGCAAAGCCAAAGTAAGCGCGGAGTTCGGCTTGGGCAGTGATGGTCTGTGAGAACGGCGCGATCTTTGGTGAAGCAAATGGCATGAATTTGTAAATCAACCATTAATATCTTCTTCTTTATTGAGTCTTTCTGGTTCAGACAAGGGCTCTCTTCCAAAGCTAAATTTACACTAACCACAGGTACAGTCGCAAAGATTTGAGCCCTGCTCCTGTTTATTGCAGATTACAGATAGTCGCATCATCGACCACCAAACGATAGAAGAAAACCTTGATACTAATATAAGACCTGGTAGCACACTCTCAGGCAAAAGGCAAACTATTCCTTTTTCCGAAAAATTGTGTTACCATCATCATCCACGCGCTTTACGATCTGCTATCTTGGAGATCCGTGTGCATCTCGCATATCTCCACGCATGGTCTGTCCGCTTAAACATGATTAAAGGTATTGGACCGGCATCTTCGTTCCTTCTAAAAGCAGTTTTTCCTGCCTTTAGAAAATCTGTGCATATCCCGCGAAAAACGACAGAGTGGTTCGCGTTACTGGCAAGCTTACTCAGGTTGGGCATGACTCCTGATTTCTGGGTCTGGTCTGTTGACAAGGAGGAGGGATCCAACAGCATCATCATTAGGGGAGGCAATGCCGCCCAGGAGGTTCTGCAGCAACGTCTGCTTCTAACTGTCGAGCCAACGCCTCAATAGCCTGAATCTCCGCAGCTTCTCTCTGCATCCCGGCAAAAATTGCACTAGAATCTGGAGGGGGTTCGATCGTTACGTTGAACCTCGCGGCACTTTGCACGCGTGAGGCAAGATCCCCTCCTACTGCGGAAACTCGGTTTATGGTGTACACTCCAAAATTTCCTCTTATCTGTACAGTTTGCTGAGGTGACCCTAGAACCATGCTCATAGCCAAAGCCATGTCCATAGAACCACTCTCATCCAGCACAAAACCCTGTGGAGCGGTAACCTGGTAGGTCCCAAAACCGAATTCCCGGAGTGCATAAGTATACACAGTCATATTGCCTCCATTGCGAACTGCCAAACCTTCCCCCCTACAAAAGCCTAGTGGGGCGTTCGGAGCAATCTTAACAAAAAACAAAAAATTTGACAACTTTCCTTGACACGAACATGGAGAAGGCAATGCAAGATTGGCATGAACCTTGAGCCTAAGTCTATTTTTATCCACTCGTTACGCACCTTTTTCGTCGCTCTTTTTGGAGTGATTGGCGCATTCATTGGTCTGGGGCTTGTGCTTCTTCTTTTTGTTGGAGTCTTTTCTGGTTCAGACAAAAAAGGGCTCTCTTCAAAAGCTAAAATTTTGCCTAACCCTGAGTGCAGTCGCAAAGATTTAGGCGCTTCTGCTCCTGTTTTATTGCAGATTCCAGATAGTCGCATCATCGACCACAAAGTAAATGGAAAACCTTGATGCTATTAAGACCTGAGTAGCACACACTCTCAGGCAAAAGGGAAGCTATTCCTTTTTCGAAAAAACTTCGACACCACCATCCAGTTCCTCTACTTCGATATTGTCATCTGAGAGGCCGTGTACATCTCTCATATGCCTCAACGCAAAAGAGCGATAGTTAAACGCGGCCTTCACTCTGCGACCGGTGCGTCCGTCGCTTTCAATAAGTTTTTCTCCAGCATTTTGAAGAGCTGTGCATATCGCACACCTAAAATTACGGAGGTTTTCATGTCCTAACTCATGCCGCCGACAATGTTCGGCGCGGAAAAAAGATTTGCTACAGGTCCGACAGCTAAATGAAACTTGCTGGGTATGCGCACTATTAATATGAGCATCCAAATGGCATTTTTGCATGTATGTTTTTGAACATGTAGGACATTCGAAAGGTCGGGGCTTGCTGGTATCAGGAGCACTAGCGCCAGAACCTGGCCCTGGATTCAGGTCTATTTGGAGCTGATCAGCGAACACACCAATTCCATCGCTGGCAGGCAATGCCTCCCCAGGAGGTTCTGCAGCAATGTCTTCTGCTAACTCCCGAGCCAACTCCTCAATAGCTCGAGTGTCCTCAGGCTCTCTCCGCATCCCCGCAAAAATTGCACTAGAATCTGGAGGGAGTTCGATCGTTACGTTGAACCTCGTGGCACTTTGCACGCGTGAGGTGAGATCCCCTCCTACTGCGGAAACTCGGTTTATGGTGTACACTCCAAGATTTCCTCTTACCTGTACAGTTTGCTGAGGTAACCCTAGAGCCACGCTCACAACCAAAGCCATCTCTGCAGAGCTATTCTCATTCAGCTCAAAACCCGGTGGGCACAACATTATGAGTTCAAAACTGGGTCGCTCAAATGAATAAGTATACACAGTCATATTGCCTCCATTGCGAACTGCCAAACCTTCCCCTGTTAAAGCCTAGTAAGGCGTTCGGAGCAATCTTAACAAAAAACAAAAAATTTGACAACTTTCCTTGACACGAACATGGAGAAGGCAATGCAAGATTGGCATGAACCTTGAGCCTAAGTCTATTTTTATCCACTCGTTACGCACCTTTTTCGTCGCTCTTTTTGGAGTGATTGGCGCATTCATTGGTCTGGGGCTTGTGCTTCTTCTTTTTGTTGGAGTCTTTTCTGGTTCAGACGAAAAAGGGCTCCCTTCAAAAGCTAAAATTTTGCCCAACGCTGAGTGGAGTCGCAAAGATTTGGGCGCTTCTGCTCCTATTTTATTGCAGATTCCAATCGAAGGAACGATTGGCATGGATCAAGTCACTGCTGAAAAGATTCAAGAGGTGTTACTCGATTCAAGAGAAGATGCTTTGAAGAATGGGCGTGTGAAGGGAATCATGCTCGTAATCAATTCACCAGGTGGTGGAGCGAATGAGTCAAATGTGATCTACCGCCTGCTGAAGGAATATAAAGAGCGGTATCAAGTGCCAATCTATGCCTATGTGAATGGATTGTGCGCCTCCGGCGGCTACTACATTGCGTGCGCTGCCGATCAAATCTATTCAAGCAAAGTGAGCTTGATCGGTTCGGTTGGCGTCCTAGGATGGCCTCCCTACATAAATGTCTCTGAGTCATTAGAGAAAATTGGAGTCAATACAAAGACCATTTATGCAGGTAAGGGGAAAGATGAGATGAACCCCTTTAGGCCGTGGAAGCCAGATGAAGGAGCAAGTCGGCAAGATTTGGTTAACTTCTACTACGACAACTTTGTTGAAGTCGTAACAGAAAATCGCCCCCATGTCACCCAAGAGAAGTTGGTAGGAGTATATGGTGCTGGGGTTTTCCCTGCGTATGAGGCAGAGGAGCACGGTTTCATCGATAATTCCAACATGGAGCTCTCGCAGGCAATTGGTGCTCTCGCAAAGGCTGCAGGAGTAGAAGAGAAGTATCAGGTGATCCAGTTCAAGACAAAGTCTTGGTTGAAGCAGATGTTCAAACAGCAATCGAAATCTCCTCTACTCACAGGCAAAATCTCGCACGAGTTGGCCTTGCCCGAGCGCACGGCGATCGACTATCTCTATGTCCCGTAAAATTTTCATCCTTGATGTTTCAGGCTATCTTTTCCGCGCCTACTATGCGCTGCCTCATATGAGCAGCCCCTCTGGCGAGTCTGTACACGCTGTCTACGGTTTCATTCGCTCAGTTGGAAAATTAATCAAAGATTTCAATCCGCAGTGTTTGGTTGCTGTCTTTGATGGCCCTGACAACAAAAAGCAGCGGAAAGAGATCTACGAGAAATACAAGAGCAACCGCACGGCGATTGTCGAAGATTTGCCTGAGCAGTTTGAGCGGGTGAAAGAGTATTGCGAATTGGCAGGCATCCCTCATGTAGAGGTACCGGGTGTTGAAGCAGATGACACAATTGGGAGCATGGCTGTTTGGGCTGCTGAGCAAGGCGATGAAGTTTTTATTTGCACGAGCGACAAAGATTTGTGCCAACTTGTAGGAAAGAAGATTAAGGTGCTCAACACGTGGAAAGACAACTTGATCGTCGATCGAAAGGTTGTTGAAGAGCTTTATGGTGTGCCTCCAGAAAAGATTGTCGATCTACTCGCGATCATGGGAGATTCCTCCGACAACATCCCTGGTTTGAAGGGATTTGGTCCTAAAACAGCAGTTCCTCTCTTGCAAGAGTTTGGGAGTTTGGAAAATCTCTTGAAACATCCAGAGAAGGTAAAGGGGCCCAAGAAGCAGGAGACGTTGCGCCAAGATGCTGATGTGGCACTTTTGAGCAAACGTCTTGCAACAATTCATACAGATGTCGAGTTTCCAAAGAAGTTCGAGCTCGAAAAAGAAGATGTAGCTGGTCTGAAGGCATTTTTCCTAGAGCTTGGTTTCAACTCCCTTGTGCGAGAATTGGGTGATGTAGATGAAGAAGTGGATGGCGGCTCCTATCACCTTGTCGACGATGAGAAGAGTTTGGAGAAGTTGATCGCGAAGTTAGAGAAAGCAGAAGAAATTTGCTTCGATGTAGAGAGCACTCATGTGCGTCCAATGTTGGCTGAGCTAGTCGGTGTTGGCTTTGGGGTAAAAGCGGGAGAGGCCTTCTATGTTCCGTGTAATGGAAAGCTGGGCAAAGAGCGTGTATTGAAAGCGTTGAAGCCGATTCTCGAGAAGAAGCCTCTCTTTGCTCACAATGGGAAGTATGACTGCCACGTGTTAGCAAATGAAGGCATTGAGGTTTCTGTTTTAAGTTTTGACACAATTTTAGCGTCATATTTGTTGAACTCTTCAAGCAGACGGCACGGTCTTGATGCACTCTCTTTACAGTATTTCGGAAAGGTGAAGACACCGATCAAGAGCTTGATTGGAAGTGGGAAAAAAGAGCTCACAATGGATCAGGTGAAAATTGAGAAAGTGAGTGACTATTGTTGCGAAGATGTTGATTACACTTTCCGGCTGAAACAAATCTTTGCCAAGGAGATTGCAAAGCGAGGGTTTGAAGAGCTGCTTTTCGATTTGGAGATTCCGCTCACCTTTGTCCTTTTAGAGATGGAGCGCGCAGGGGTTTATATCGATGTTGAGGCTCTTGAAGAGTATTCAAAGGAGCTTGGAAAAGACCTCAGGCATCTCGAAAAAGAGATTTATGCATTGGCAAATGGTGAATTCAATATTAACTCTCCCAAGCAGCTCTCTGAAGTGCTTTTCAATAAGTTAGGCATTGAGCCTCTAAAAAAAACAGCAACCGGGCTTTCAACCAAAGCAGAGGTGTTGGAGCAGCTTGCAGTTGACTACCCTATTTGCGAAAAAATCATTGCGTATCGCATTTTAGAAAAGCTACGCTCCACCTATGTAGAGGCGCTTCCAAGTGAAGTGAATAAAAAGACAGGGCGCATACACCCCACCTTCAATCAATTTGTAACAGCAACAGGGCGCCTTGCATGCCAAGACCCAAACCTACAAAACATCCCGGTACGCACGGCGCAAGGAAGGCGCATTCGTGAGGCGTTCCAACCGCAAGAGCGAGGGTGGCGCTACTTGGCCGCTGACTACTCTCAAATTGAGCTGCGGCTGCTCGCCCACCTAAGTGGAGATCCCACGTTGATCAAGGCGTTCAAAGATGGGGAAGATATTCACGCCTACACAGCAGCCCTCATGTTCGAAGTGCCTATCGACAAGGTAACAGAAATGCAGAGGTATCAGGCAAAAGCGATTAACTTCGGCATCATTTACGGGCAGCAGGCGTTTGGCCTGGCAAAAGAGCTTTGCATTGAAATAAAAAGAGCTAAAACTTTTATTGAAGAGTACTTTGACCGTTACCCCAAAGTGGCTGACTATCTGAATAGCTGCATCGAGCAGACGCGAAAGACAGGGCGCTCGGTAACAATGACAGGGCGAGAAAGGCTCATTCCCGAAATCACGAGCAGCAATGCGATTGTGCGGGGTGCTGCTGAAAGACTCGCAGTGAACACCCCTCTTCAGGGGAGCTCAGCAGATCTCATTAAACTTGCTATGTTAGACATCTCTTCTCAAATCGCCGAGATGGAGAGCTTCCTGATTTTGCAGGTGCATGACGAATTAATTTTTGAAGCTCCTGAGAGTGAACTCTCTAAATTAGAGAAAATTGTGACAAAGAGCATGGAAGGCGTCTTCTCTTTGAAAGTGCCTTTGGTGGTGGACGTGAATGTTGGCAAAAATTGGGGCGAATGTTAAAATTCGGTAAGAGCGCTGTTACAGGTGCAACAGCTGCTGGGAAGAGCGCCGTCTGTACTCTCCTGGCCGAGATGGGCGCCACAGTAGTCAGCGCAGATCAAATAGCTCATCAACTTCTGAATCCCACAACAGAGATAGGAAAACGTGTTATTGCCTTACTGGGACCAGAGGTTTTAGAGGATAAGAAAATTAATCGAGATGCGGTCGCCGCTAAAGTTTTTCATGACCAAAATCTCCTAAATGAACTGGAAAAAATCCTACACCCTCACATTCTCGAGGAAATTGACAAAGCGTATCAACAATCAAAAAGCACTTTTTTTGTGGCCGAGGTTCCCCTCCTTTTCGAGTGTGGATGGGAGAAGTATTTTGACACCACGATTTTGGTCATTGCCGATCAAGAGGAGCGGCAAAAACGCTTCATGAAAAAAGCTTTTTTAGAAAGAGAGGCACGCCTCCTACCAGAGCAAGTAAAAAAAGAAAAAGCCGATTATGTAATCGAAAATAGGGGCTCTCTCGAAGAGCTCAAGAAACAAGTTCAAAACTTAATAACCAACTGACATCTATAATTATGGGTAAACTTATGGAAGACGAAAATTCCACAGAAGAGAAAAAGCCGCACCGCCCAAAGCGCAAGGCGATTCCCCCTCCTGAGAAAATGGTTTCTGAGGAGATGGCTGTGGAAAGGAAAAACCAAGAGCCAGAGCAGCCGAGCCAGCCGCGTAAGACATCGAAAATCTCCGATCTTCAACGGATGAATATCGATCAGCTGAATGCTGAGGCGCATAACTGCAACATCAAAAACACCGCCTCTTTAACAAAGTCGCAAATGGTGTTCGAGATCGTGAAGTTCAAAGCGTCCCGTCACGATGAGCAACTTGTTGCTGAGGGTGTGCTTGAGGTTCTGCCAGATGGTTTTGGCTTCCTCCGCTCTCCTACATACAACTACCTCCCCTCTGCGGAAGACATCTATGTCTCCCCTGCGCAGATCCGCCGCTTCGACTTGAAGAAGGGTGATTTGATCACAGGAACGATCCGCACACCAAAGGAGAAAGAGAAATACTTTGCACTTCTCAAGGTAGACACCATCAATGGCGATCCTCCAGAGAAGGGAAAAGAGCGCATTTTCTTTGAGAACCTCACACCTTATTATCCAAATGAACGCCTCGTGATGGAGACGACAAAAGAGCGTCTTTCAGAGCGAGTTCTTGATCTCACTGCGCCAATTGGTAAAGGGCAACGCGGCTTGATTGTAGCACCTCCTCGTACAGGTAAGACGATCATGCTGCAAAACATTGCGCATGCGATCGCAACAAATCACCCTGAGGTAAAGCTCTTTGTCTTGATGATCGGAGAGCGTCCAGAAGAGGTGACCGACATGTCACGCATCGTCAAAGGAGAAGTGGTTGCTTCTACCTTTGATGAGCCGCCTGAGCGGCACGTGCAAGTGGCCGAAATGGTCATCGAAAGAGCACGCCGTATGGTTGAGTATGGAGAAGATGTTGTCATCCTTCTTGACTCGATTACTCGCTTAGCGCGTGCTTACAACACCGTGCAGCCCCACTCTGGAAAGATTCTTTCTGGTGGTGTGGATGCCAACTCACTCCACAAGCCAAAACGGTTTTTTGGAGCTGCCCGCAATATTGAAGGGGGTGGAAGCCTCACTATCTTGGGAACCGCGCTCATCGAGACCGGCTCCCGCATGGACGAGGTGATTTTTGAGGAGTTCAAAGGTACCGGTAACATGGAGCTTGTGCTCGACCGCCGCCTTTCTGACCGCCGTGTCTACCCAGCGATCGACATGATCAAGAGTGGGACTAGGAAAGAGGACCTCCTTTACCACCCATCAGAGTTGGAAAAAGTCTACACGTTGCGACAAGCGACTGCCGACCTAACCCCTCTCGATGCAATGAACCTCTTGCTTGGCCGCCTCAAAAAGACCGGCAGCAATGCAGAGTTCTTGCTATCACTTAAAGACTAGGCTACCGCTAAAAATCTGTGTGGTGTAGTCTGACTGCTAGATGAATGAGCAGTGGCAAGTCGTTTGGCGTCAGTTTAAAAAGAATAAGATCGGCCTTATTGCCCTTCTCTTTTTTCTGCTGCTCTTCTTAGTGGGGCTCTATGCCCCACTACTTGCCTCAAGCAAACCGCTTGTTGTGTGGTGGAACAAGCGGCTTTACTTTCCCCTGTTGCGCTATCTCTTCTATCGCGGTTTCTATTCAAAGCCGATTGACCTCTTCTACAACATTTTGATGTTCACCCTTCCCCTCTTTATCATTTTCTATAAGCGAAAATGGGTGCTCTTGGGGGTTGCAGCCTTTCACATTGCCTTTTTTATCTTTGTGCTCAAGGGGGGGATCAAGGATCCGCAGAGTAGTTTTCAGCTGAGGCATGAGAAACAAGCACTTGCGGCAAAGCATGAGGCATACCGAGAGGATCCTGTTTTGGCGCCTATCGATCCCTATCCAACATGGAAAGCAGAGCTTAAGTTCATGACTCCTTATGCAAAGCTCAATGAGCTGTTGCGTTTTCGGCAGCGAAAAAAGCAGCACGACCGTTTTGCACCGTATCGCGCTCAATTCTTAGCCGCGACAGGACAAGAGATGGCAACGCTGTGGCATGTGGAGCGCTCTCGTGAAGAAGAGAAACGGCAGCTTTTGCAAAAAACCGTGCATCAAACAGAAAAAGAGTATGAGCATGCGCTGGAAAGACTTCCTGAACTCATAGCAGCCTACCGCCCTTTTTCGCACGACTATTTAATAGCAAAGTATGAGGTAGAGCAGGCAAAACACAGACTCGATGTGCACTCAGACCACCCTCACAGCGATGAATATAAAGTGGCGCAGCTCACACTCGAGCGCATGCAAAATAACTTTCAAAAAGCGATCCAAGAAGCAGCTCCTGCGCGCACTCCTCTACAAGAAGCGCGCAACATAGTGCAGACGTACCGCGACGCTACAGCGCAGCTCTACTACCTTGATGAGCGAGATGAGTGGGTGAATGAAGAGTCAAAGAGCTTGCGCGTCCTAATTCCTACACTCGTTCGCCCCTTTCACTGGGAAGATGATGCTGGAGGGGCGCAGATCACGAACAAATATGTACCTTGGTGGGAGCTTACCCGCATCAACCGGAAAGACCTCTTCTCTAGCCTTCTCTTTGGCATTCGCGTCTCTCTAGTTGTCGGCATTAGCGCAGTTGCAATTGCGCTGATCATCGGCATTCCACTCGGCACCATCTCCGGCTACTTTGCAGGAAAAACGGACCTCATTGTATGCCGCATTGTCGAGATATGGGAGGCGATGCCCACCTTCTTCATGCTTCTTCTTGTGATCGCGATTACCCAAAGTAAATCGATCTTTTTGGTGATTGCTGTGCTTGGCATCTTTGGGTGGACCAGCTTCTGCCGCTTTATCCGCGCCGAAGTGCTGAGGCAGCGCTCACTTCCCTACGTGCTTGCAACGAAAAGTATGGGGTATCGGCCGTGGAAAATCATGTTCTCACACATCTTGCCCAACGCCATACCCCCCATTCTCACGCTTCTCCCCTTCTCCCTCATGGCAGCGATTACAAGTGAAGCGGGGCTCTCCTTTTTGGGGCTAGGAGAAGAGGGCTCAAGCTCTTGGGGCGTACTCATGGACGAGGGGCGCTCCGTCTTCCCTGGAGAGAGTTACCTGCTATGGCCCCCTGCTATCTTGCTCACCCTTCTGCTCATCGCGATTGCTCTTGTGGGCGACGTTTTACGCGACGCCCTCGACCCCAAATTAAGAACGTAAGCTAGATGTTGCGAGGGCGCATTTTTGCAGAAAAGATTCGGCTTACTTTTTCAGAGTCAACTATCTAAAAAACTTTTCGACCGGGAGGATCGAAATGCCTTGATAGTGATCTTCCTCCCCTTGGTAAAGGAGATACGCCTTATCTTCCGGTTGCCTAAAGCTTTTCAGCGTTTCGATCATCTTAGGCTTAAAAGTTGCGGATTTTTTGATCTCAATCAATTCGCAATGTGTACGCCGATCTACAATCAAATCAATCTCCGCCTTCTCGTATGTCCTTAAGTAATATAGGTCAGCAGTTTCAGCTCGATGGAGGTGCTGTTTATAAATTTCACTAATCACATAATTCTCAAAAAGAGGACCAGCAAGAGGTCCACGACTATACTGATCAAACGTCTGGATACCAGTTAAATAACTAACAAGCCCTGTATCAAAGAAGTACATCTTTGGACTTTTGATGATTCTTTTACCTCTATTTTTATGAAAGGGAGGCAAAAGAAAGAGAATATAGCTCGCCTCTAGAACTGAAAACCATCGCTTGATTGTCGGCACAGAGACCCCAATATCTTTAGCATAATGCGTAAAATCAACCGTTTGACCAACTTGAGCTGCGAGCAGAAGAATAAATCTGCGAAAATCACGCATATCTCCAATATTAATCAGTTGGCGCAAGTCTTTATTCAGGTAGGTATCAACATAGGAAGCAAACCATGCATCTGCTTCAAGATACTCTCTCAAAACAAGTTCAGGATATCCTCCTCTAAAGATGGATTCCTTTCGCAACTTCTTTGGAATCTCTTGGTATTCGAAAGGAAGAAGAGAGACCAATCCAATTCTTCCAGCAAGTGACTCAGAGGCTGATTTTAAGAAGGCGAATTGCGAGGAGCCTGTAAGAACAAAATTGCCATATTTCTGACGATTCTGATCAACAGCTAACTTGATCAAACCAAATATGTTTGGAACCTGCTGAACCTCATCAAAGATCGTTTTTTGTGAATAGCGATCGATAAATCCCATGGGATCATCTTCAAACATCTGCACCTTGCGAATATCATCAAAAGTCACGTACTCATAGTCTTTTAGGAGGTGCATGAGTAGGGTTGACTTTCCCGATTGCCTAGGGCCCGTCAATCCTAGTACTGGGAAGACCTTGAGATAGCGCCTCACCGTCTCTTCAGCTGCTCGTTTCTGATACTTCATACCCGGATTTTCCCATATTTTGAGCTAAAAGTCACGTAAATTTTAATACCCGATATTAAAATTTACGCCTGAAAAAATGGTCTTGTCGCCTACCTCTCAAAAGTACCTGCGGAAAAAGATAGCGGCTGTATACGGCTCAACGACTTTTTAGATCAGTACGAGAAGAAGTTTGAGAAAACGCCCCTAAGGGCATTATCTCCTACTTTAAGGATAACAAAGTGCAAGAACATACAAATATTGCTGTAGAACTGCACAAGTGGGAACACAATCACAACACATTGATCATCTCATTGAAGGTGGAAGGGGGCAAAGTGTTGCCCATCTCAACCGACTTTGAAAAGGAAATCCTCTTCATCGCTGAGTAATCATGGCCAATGGAGAAAATGGTCGCCGGTGTATCCTGCGTGTGGTCTATCACTGAATGGCCCCTCTGCACCAGAGGCTCTAAGGAAATTGCCACCCCAGCCAGTACTAGCTTGAGTGCTTGTCGGGACATTTAAACAACAAGCGCCATTGCACTTAATTGCCACAATGATGGAATCAATTGCAAGAAGACCGCCACCAGCTCCTAAAAGACCGTAAGCTGCCGCTGGGGAAATATGCCCTCCAGATGCATTTAGCGCTCCACCACCGATAGCCATGAGGACAATGCCTAAAATAACATCTACCAGTAGCATTCCGCAATTGCCACATCCCACGTTGTTACGTACACTCTCATTACAGATGTTTCCTAGTAAATAAGCCATAGAATCTCTCCTTTTGTGAAATAATTATAACATTAAGAGAAGACAAACTAAAGTTTAAAAAATAGACTTTAGAATATAGAAAAAAACAATTGATGAGCCTGCACCCGCTGGAACAGTGATAACCCAGGAGAGCGCAATGTCGCGCAAGGTGCCGAGGTTAATCGCTCCAATACCGCGTGCAAAACCCACACCAAGCACTGCACCTACAAGCACGTGTGTTGTGGAAATAGGTAAGCCAAGTTTCGAGGCGAGCATGATGGTGAGCGCAGCAGCAAACCCTGCAGCAAAGCCTCGTGAGGGGGTAAGCGAAGTGATCTTTTTGCCTACAGTTTCGATCACGCGCCATCCCCACGTTGCAAGACCCACAACGATGCCACCACCTCCAAGCAGAAGCAACCAGAGCGGCACACTCTGGCCAAAAAGAGGACGTCCTTGCAAACCATTCACAATGGCAGAGAGAGGGCCAATCACATTCGCAACATCATTTGAGCCGTGAGCAAACGCCATAAAACACGCAATCACAATCAGCAAGTAGGAAAAGATCTTTTCTACTTTGTCGTAGCTCGACTCTTGCTTTAACTCTTTTTTTAGAAGAAGCTTCGCAAAAAGAGCAGCAATGATGCCAATACAAATCGCAACAATCAGAACCGCGATTGTGTTGAGGTGAAAGTCGAGGCCGCGCAGTCCACCGAAAAGCATGATGAGGGTGATAAGAAAAAAGATGCTAAAAGCGAAGTAAGGAGTGGCGCGGAGCATGGCGCGAAAGGGGCTTGAGTGATAGAGAATGCGTTTGCGGATAATCGAAAAGAAGAGGTAGCCAAGAGCACCACCCATGAGAGGCGAAATCACCCAACTCGCTGCAATCGACCAAATCGTGTCCCAATATATAGATGTAAAGCCACCGTACACAAGGCCAAAACCAAGCACACCGCCAACAATGGTGTGTGTAGTGGAAACAGGCCAGCCAAAATAGGAAGCAACTTGAAGCCAGACACCTGTGCCAATGAGAGCACCGAGCATACCGAGGATATAGTCATGATTGTTAAGGGCAAATAGCGTGGGGTCAACAATGCCGCTTTCGAGCGTTTCCGAGACATTAGAGCCGAGAAGGAAAGCGCCGCAAAATTCAAAGATAGCAGCAATGATGACGGCTTGTACTAGGGAGAGAGCGCCAGAGCCAACAGAAGGACCAACAGCGTTTGCTACGTCATTAGCTCCTATGTTCCATGCGACGTAGAAGCCCACCAAAATGGCAATGATGAGAAGTGTTGTCATTTCACCTCAAGGATCATTCTCACACGGTTCGCCAACTTCTCCGATTCATCGGAGAGTGCTCCCAGCTCTTGAATTACCTTCATCCATAAATAAAAACTTGGAGCAGGAAGGTTATCACATGTCGAGAAAAAAGCCTTAAGTAATTCGCGCTGCAACACATCAACCTCATGCTCTTTGTAGGCAACGCTGTCAACCATTTCGCGCACCTTTTGTGCCTCTTGCCCTCCAAATGAGCTTTCCAATAGCTGCCCCATTTCTAGAATAATTTTGTGAGCCCCTTCACACACCTCAACATTCATCTGCACGAACTTTTCAAAAAGTGGTGAAAGCTCTTTAGGAAGCTCTAGTTTCTTCAGTGTGAGGAGAATGCCAATGTCTTCGGCGCGATCGGCAATGCTGTCTTGATGGGTAAGGATATCAAGAAGGCTTGAACGGGCGATGGGCAAGAAGAGTGTAGTGGGGAGATTGTTACGGATGTCGTTTTTTGTCAGGTCTGCTTCGTGCTCAAGCTTGGAGATCTTCTTTGATACCGTGGCTACCTCATCAAAGTCCCCTTTTTCAAGCGCTTTGAACAAAGCAGTAATTTCTTGAACACAGGCGACTACCTTCTCCATGTGCGCTTGTAGCGGCTTAAAGGGAGAACGGCCGAAAAGGCGAGCGAGGGTTTGCATCTGACCTCAATTTTTGTTTGGTCTACCATAATAATGCAATGAGTGGTTAATGTAAATCGTGATGGCCCCCGTTCTTTCAGTTCGTCACCTTACAACCAAAATCGTCATCGACGGTAAGAGCCACAATGTCCTCCATGACCTCTCATTCGACCTCGAAAAAGGGAAAACACTTGCTCTCGTAGGAGAGACGGGATGTGGCAAGTCGATGACCGCTCTTTCGATCATGCGAATTTTGCCTACCCCTCCTGCGCTGCCACCTGAGGGAGAAATTCTCTATAATGACAAAAACCTCCTCTCTCTTCCCCCAAAGGAAATGCGCAAGATTCGAGGGAAGCACATTGGCATGGTATTTCAAGCCCCTTCTTCGGCGCTCAACCCTGTCTATACAATTGGTGAGCAACTCATTGAAGTGAGCCAGACCCACCTGGAAGAAACTGAAGCAGAATCATATGAGCGTGTGCTGCAAGCACTTGAAGAGGTAAAACTTCCTAGGCCGAAAGAGCAGATGCGCGAGTACCCACATCAACTCTCTGGCGGTATGTTGCAGCGCGTCATGATTGCAATGGCACTTTTGCTCCACCCTGATATCCTCATTGCTGATGAACCTACAACGGCACTCGATGTCACAATTCAAGCACAAATTCTTGCTCTTATGCGCGAACTGCAAGAAAAACGAGGCATGGCAATTTTGCTCATTACGCACGACATGGGCGTGGTAGCTGAAATGGCAGATGATGTGATTGTGATGTATGCGGGGCAAAAGATCGAGCACGCTACTGTGCAAGAGCTTTTCAAAGAGAGCTCTCATCCCTATACACAAGCGCTCTTTGCTTCCCGTCCCCACTACACGATGGCACGAGGAGCGCTCCCCATAATTGAAGGCAACGTACCGCGCATCAATGAGCTTCCGCAAGGATGCTCCTTTCACCCTCGCTGTCCCTACGCCCTCCCGTTGTGCAAACAGGGGCGTGTTCCTTACTTTGAACTCCCTAAAAAGAGTGCACATGAAGTGAAATGTTGGCTCTATGATCACGATCTTGAATGGAAGGTAGATGACGAACTCTTTGTTGAAGATTGAGAACCTAAAAAAGCACTTTCCTATCAAACGGGGAGTTTTTCGACGCTCAGTGCGTGCTGTGCGCGCCGTAGATGACGTCTCTTTTGAGCTAGAGTCCAACGAAATCTTAGGACTCGTCGGCGAATCTGGTTCTGGGAAAAGCACGCTCGCGCGCACCGCGATCCGCCTACTTGAACCTACTTCTGGTAACATCTACTTCCAAGGAAAAGACTTTTGCAAGTTACGGGGACGACATCTTAGAGCTGCAAGGCGTAATGTGCAGATGGTGTTTCAAGATCCCCTTTCCTCACTCAACCCGCGCAAGACTATCTTAGAGAATGTGGGAGAAGCGCTCTTTTATCATCGCTTTGTTGAAAGCCGTGACGCTCAAGTCGCCGCTGTGGAAAAAATTTTGAAACAGATCGGCATGCCCCTTTCTGCACTAGACCAATATCCACACCAATTTTCTGGCGGGCAGCAGCAGCGCATCTCGATTGGCCGCGCAATTGCAATGGAGCCGCAGCTCATCGTGTGTGACGAAGCAGTCTCTGCCCTTGATTTATCTGTTCAGGCACAAATTTTAAACCTTCTCTATGAGTTGAAACAGAGGCTGATGCTCAGCTACCTTTTCATCTCGCATGATCTTTCGGTAGTGCGCTTTTTTTGTGACCGCATCCTCGTGATGTATCAAGGAAAGATTGTAGAAAGCGGTAGCGCGGAAAAAGTGTTTGAAGACCCGCAGCATCCCTATACAAAGCAGTTACTTAGCTCCATCCCCAAAACTACAACATTTCGACGTAGCTAAGAAGATTTCTCAGAATAGCTGAACTGGCCAGATCATTGTCACAGCATTTCAACATAACTGAGAAGATTGTCTAAGTCATCTAAGTCATAGTAATGCAATGTGATCGTGCCGGCGCCTTTTGCGTGGTGCTGGATTTCCACTTTTCGCTTCAATTTTTCTTCTAGCTCCTGCTCCATCTCCAGGATGTGGGGATCTTTGTCGCTTCCCTTCTTCCTTTTGCGCTTGGAGAGTTTGACGCTTGTAGCCTCTGCTTGCCGCACAGTGAGTTCACTATCTACAATAAGGTCGTGCAGTTTGGTTTGCAGCTCTTCGCTGTCGAGGGAGAGAATCGCTTTGGCATGTCCCATAGAAATCTTTTTTCCTGAAAGCGTACTCTTTACCCTTTCTGGAAGGGTGAGCAGACGCAAGTAATTGGCGACAGTGGAGCGCTTTTTACCGACACGATCTGCTACTTCTTCTTGTGTCATACGGAAAGTATCGATGAGCTTTTTGAAAGCAAGCGCCATTTCAAGAGGATCCAGGTCAACGCGCTGCACATTTTCGATGAGCGTTTGTTTCGCCGCTTCTTGGTCGTTAGAGTCACGTAACAGCACTTTAAGTTTCGAGAGCCCTGCGCGTTTGGATGCCCGCCACCGCCTCTCACCCGCAATAAGTTCGTAGTAGAGCACTTTCTCCCCACTCTTGATCGCCCGCACAACGGGAGGGTGGATAAGTCCCACTGCTTTGATCGAAGCTGCAAGCTCGTCAAGCTCCTCTTCTGAAAACTCTTTCCGGGGCTGGAAGGGACTTACACGAATCGTGTCCCACTCAACTTCACAAATTGTCTCGTTCACACATCATCTCCAGTAGTGCATTTTGCAACTTCTGATCACTGAGTCGATTCACATGGATGGGGTCGTAAAAAGTCACCGCTTTTCGACTCATCGGTGCCCACTCTTTTGGGTTCGTCTCACCAAAGAGTACAACTTGAGGCTTGTCCATTGCAGCTCCAATGTGCGCAATGCCGCCATCCCCTACGAAGTAGAAGTCGCTCATTTTCATAAGTACCATAAACTCTTCAAAACTGCGAGGAAAATAGAGAAGGTGTGGGACACGGAGAGCCTCTTGAATTGCGCGTGCACGAGGCTCATCTTTTTTCTGCCCAATAATCAAAACATTGAACGGTATCTCTTCATAGAGGCGGTTTACAACCTCTGCATATCGAAAGGGATCAAAGCGTGATGTGGGGCGTGTTGTTGTTGCCGAAAGAAGCAAGATTGGTCCTTCGAGAGGAATGCTTGGTTGTGGCAAATTAGGCGGCATGATCAGGCGTGGAAAAAGCTCTTCGGGCACCTCCTGGTATGAGGGCTCTACTGTTTGCAAATTTTTCACTGCTTGGTGTGTGCGCTTCGAGCTCTTCTCTTCGAAAGGAATTGGACGGTTGATGAGATGACTATGCCACCCTTTGCCCACGTAAGCAACACGCTGCTTTGCACCTAGTGTATAGAGGAAGATGTTGACCAACTTCATCGGCGATGACTTTGCTGAAATTGCCATGTCAAATCCCCTTCTTCTATATGCAAGCGCTGTTTGCACAACGTGTACATATTTGTTTCCTTTTCCGGGAAAAATGACAGTCTCATCGAGAGGGGGCAAGTAAGGCAAAAGAGGAGCATTACGCTCATCTGCAAAAAGGGTGAGTTCAGTTTTGGGGAAGTACTTTCTGAAATAAAGGATGAGAGGGTAGGCGCAGAGAAGATCGCCCAAACCGTTTCGTCGAATGATGGCAACTTTTGTCATTTACAAATCGCTGGAGTTGGAGTAGACTCTACCAAAGATTATGGAAGAAAACAAGTGGATTCATTTCCTCCAAAAACATTGGTTTAAAGGTGTTTTGAGCCTACTTACGCTTTCGATGGTGTTAGTATGGGGAGAGCGCCTTTTCGGAAAACGGCACACAGGTCAGCGTGATGACTACCTTGTAATCGAAAGAATTGCGCAACGCTATAACCAAGGGGAGCCGATCGAGCTAGAGTCTCTCCTTTCCGCAGAAGGAATTGTTAACAAACATCCAGAGATTCGCCCTTCGTATGAAACAATGCTGGCGCAACTCTTCTTCGTACAGAGTGAAAAAGAGAAGGGTGTGAAGTATGCGAAGCGCACTTTAGAACGCAATGCAAAAGAGCTGCCAGCTCCCTATCTGGCTTTTGGACGCGCTTCACTACAAATCGCAAAAGGCGATCTTGATGGAGCGTTAGAGTCAAGTCTACGGCTTGAGGCAGCAGAAGGAAGTTATCTTGAGGCGTTCAATCTATTGAGAATCTGCGTTCTTGGAGAAGACCGCTGGAACCAACTTCGTCAACATCCCCACTATGATGCTATTGCTCCCCTTTTTAAGGAGGGCGCTGTCTCCCTGGAAGATTACCTAGCATCCTTCTGATTCATCCAATCCCAAGTAGTTTGAATCATTGAATCAAGATCAGAGTGTTTTGGTTTCCAACCGAGCTCTTTTTGAGCCTTTTTAGAGTCAGCTACGAGCTGAACTGAGTCACCTGCACGCCGCCCCTCTTGCTTCACCTCTATTGACTTTCCTGTGATACGGCGTGCTGCTTCTACAACTTCAAGCACTGAGTAGCCTGAGCCACTGCCAAGATTGTACCTGCCGCTTTTGCCTCCATGCAAAAGCGATTCGAGCGCTTTGAGGTGGGCATCGCAAAGGTCTGTTACGTGCACAAAGTCGCGCACGCATGTGCCATCCTTTGTTGGGTAATCTGTTCCAAAGACATTAAAGTGTGGGCGCTTTTTTTGCGCAACTTCGAGCACGATGGGGATGAGGTGACTCGGTGGGTTGCGCCTCTCACCTGTGCGCATTTTGGGGTCGCACCCAGCAGCATTGAAATATCGAAAAGCAATGGAGCGAAAGTCAAATGCTGTTTCGTAGTCAGCAAGCGCCTGCTCAATCACCCACTTTGTAAAGCCATATGGATTGACAGGTTTTTTTGGATGATGTTCATCAACGGGGAGCTGTTGTGGTTCCCCATAAACAGCTGCTGTAGAGGAGAAAATGAACTTTTTGGCACCGTGTTCTACCATTGTGTCAAGCAAGTTAAGCGTTCCCACGATGTTATTGCGGTAATAGTGGTTGGGTTTATAGACCGACTCATCGACAGATGTGGAAGCTGCAAAATGCATTACAGCGTCAAAAGATTGTGCAAAAACCTTTTCTAATGTGGCGCGATCTGTTAGGTCGCCTTCGATGTGTGTGCCGTGTACCGCCTCTTTAAATCCTGTTTGGAAGTTGTCAAAGACAACGGTTTCGTAGCCGTGCTCTTGCAGCATGAGGGTCATATGGGAACCGATGAACCCCGCTCCCCCCACAACAAGTATTTTATATGGTGTTGTCAAATTTTCTCCTTAGTGAGGCGAGAGATATTCTAAGCAAAATGCGCAATTGCAAGCGAAGGGAAGATGGCATCTAGCCAAAGCGCTACTTCCGAGGTTGCGAGGGCGCATTTTGGCAGAAAAGATCCGGCTGACAAAGGAGAAAATTTGACGACACCATCTAGTAGGCATTGGTGAATCCTCTGATCAGTGTGAGTGCGATGATTTTAAGGTCAAGCCAGAGCGACCACTCACGAATATATTGCAAGTCGTATTCAATTCTTCTTGTGAGGTCGGTTTGTCCACGAAAGCCGCGAATTTGTGCAAGCCCTGTAATACCCGCCTTCACCATGTGTTTTTGCATATAGCGCGGAATTTGATGTTTAAACTGTTCAATAAAGTGGGGACGTTCAGGTCGGGGTCCCACAATGGACATCTCACCTTTGAGAACATTAAGAAATTGTGGAAGCTCATCGAGGTTGAGTTTGCGTAGCCACTTCCCTATAAAGGTAGTACGCCCATCTTGTGCCGAGGCCCAAACAGGTCCAGTTGTAGCCTCTACTGCAACAGGCATGGTGCGGAATTTGAGCATCGAAAATACCTCATTGTTCCAACTCACCCTCTCTTGACGATAGAAGATGGGGCCTGGAGATGAAAGCTTTACCAAAAGAGCAATCACCGCCATGGGCGGAGCAACTAAAAGGAGAATCATAGCAGCTAACACTTTATCCTCCAACTCTTTCACAAGACGATTAAACCCTTGCATTGGGGTGTGTTGCACATGAATCGCTAGGAGAGAGCCAATATTAGAGGCTCCAAGGTTCAACGGCGCAATCTCGGAAAAATCGGGCATTAATTTGATATCAATTGTGCTGTGTTCAAGTGCGCGCAAAATGGGAACCGCTTTTGACTGCTCTTTCAGTGGAAGCGCAATCCAAAGTTCTTCAACTCCTTGAAGTTTTGAAACATCTGGATTAATCGCCACCACTTCATATCCAGACCAAAAGATGCGGTCCAAAGCGTGAGCAATATTTGAAGGGCCGATGATAGCAAGACGGCGCAAATTCCATTTCTTTTTTTTGAAAAGCCAGAGTGTTGCCGCAAGAAGGGCTCGAAAAGTGAAGAGTAAGAAGAAGGAGAGTGCAAGCCAAATGGGGATCTTAAAGGCGGCTAAAAGAGCGAGAACCGCCCAACGGCGACCCTGCTTGCGGAGCATTTTGCGTGGTGTCATCTCATCAAAAAAAAGCGCATAGAAGAGTGTACCACCAGTCATTAGGTAGATGAACATTGTACCTAAAAAACTCGCGATCAGAGGAATAGAACAAACAACTGCGCCGAGGTAGATCAAAAAAAGTTCGACGCCAATGAGAAAAGGAATCCATTTTTTCATTGTCATAGTGGGCGAGTGTAGCATAGTGGCATCCCATATGCTTGAAAAAAGATTAAATCCCTGTTATATCTACAGGGATGTCCCACTAAATGCGGGACACATCGCTTCAATCAACGTGGATGTCAAGCTTCGGCTTGAGGGCAGAAAGGGAGGTGAAGGCGCATTTGGCTCGAAACCACACCGATTGGGTTTGGAATTGGATTTGACTCTGGAACTCATCTGATGATGAGTATGGATTTTAAGGAGTGCACCTTTGAGTAATCGTAACCAACTGCTAACACTCGAGGTAGAAAAACAAGCGCAAGGCACCTCTATCGAAAAGAAAGAGGCTCCGGAGCGCAAAAAAAGAGAGGAAATTGTAGTGATCCGCGGATCAATCACAGTTTCTTTCTGATCTACCAAAACTCCTCCACTTTTTTAAGTGGGGGAGTTTTTTTCTTTCTGGTATAACTTTGGCATGATCTCTGTCACCATCATCATCAAGAATGGAGAGCGTCACCTGGAGCAAGTGCTTGACGCGCTTAAAAAATTTGATGAAGTCCTTCTCTTTGACACAGGCTCTACAGACCGCACTTTGGAGATTGCGCAAAAATTTTCAAATACACGCATCTGCCACGGTGAACTGAAAGGTTTTGGTCAAGCACACAACGATGCTGCGGCTTTGGCCAAGCATGATTGGATCCTCTCGGTCGATGCTGACGAAGTTGTCTCCCCTGAGCTTGTTGAAGAGATTAAAAACGAAAAAATTGATCCTAAATGCATCTACTCTATTCCTTTTCACAACTACTATAGAGGGAAGCGCGTGCGGTGGTGTGGCTGGGACCCCGAGAGTCACATCCGCCTCTACAATCGCAAAGAGACAAAATTTACCGATGCACATGTGCACGAAGGTGTTGAAAAGAGCGGAATGAATGTAAGGCGGCTTAACAAGCCTATCCTTCACTATTCATATGCAAGCATTTCTGATTTTTTAGTGAAGATGGAGCGGTATTCCTCTCTCTTTGTAGAACAAAATCGGGGTAAGCGCTCCTCTCCTTTTAAGGCTGTGGCGCATGGAATGGGAGGTTTTTTCAAAAGTTACTTTTTAAAGAGGGGCTTTTTGGGAGGGTATCGCGGCTTTTTGATTTCTATGGCGATTGGACATACTGCCTTCTACAAATATATGAAACTCTACGAGGTTCAATGCTCTTAACTCTTTTGTACCACCGCGTGGGCCCTGGTAAGTATTCTAACATGTTTGAGATGTTGGAACAAAATTTTGTGCACATTGCTAAGAGGTACCCCTCTGTTCTTCCTGGAGATCCTCTTGATAAAATCTCGGTCTGCCTCACTTTTGATGACGCCTCTTACGATTTTTACCACTATGTCTTTCCCCTTTTGAAGAAGTACAATTTGCGCGCTTTGCTTGGTGTAGCGACACACTACATTTTGGACACGACAAAAGTGAGTGCTGAAGAGCGCCTCTCTGTTCCCTATACAATGGCAATGCAAGATGGTTTTTATGATCAAAAAGCGCCTTTTTGTACGTGGAAGGAAATCAATGAGATGGTGGAAAGCGGGCATGTTGAGGTAGCGTCACACTCACATAAGCACTGCAACCTCACATTTCCTTTTGTCGACCTGCACCGCGAAGTGCTGGAAAGCAAAGAAATTTTGGAAGCAAATGTGCCACAAGCTGTTTCTTCATTCATCTACCCTTTTGGGAAAGTAAACCCGCGCATTCATCAATACGTTTCCACCCACTATCCTTACACCTTTCGTATTGGAAATGGGATGAATCGGAGCTGGCATGCAAAAACGCCTCTTTTACGTGTGGTAGCTGATAACATGAGTTCACCCACAGCGATTTTTTCACTGGGTAAGCGCTGGCAATACCGCTTGAAGGCCTTCGTATAGCGCGTCAATATCGGCTTTCGTATTGTAGACACCGAAAGAGGCACGCAGCGCAGAGGTGACCCCAAAGCGACGCATTGTGGGCTGACTGCAGTGATGGCCAGAGCGCACACAGATGCCACGGCAGTCGAGCATCGAGGCAACATCGAGAGGGTGAGCCCCTTCAATCACGAACGTGACTATCCCCCCCTTGTTTTTGGCTGTGCCCAAAATGCGCAGTCCCTCAATAGAGAGGAGTTTTTCTGTCGCATACGGGAGAAGTGTAGGATCAAGTTCCACCTTTTGTACAAAGTCAATTGCTGCTTTCAAGCCAATTGCCTGCGCGATCATCGGTGTGCCCGCCTCAAACTTGAGCGGTAAAGAGTTGTAGGTGCTCTTCTCAAAGGTAACGTTATCAATCATGTCACCTCCCCCTTCAACAGGAGGCATCTTTTCAAGAAGAGTACGCTTCCCATAGAGCACGCCAATTCCTGTTGGCCCATACATTTTGTGCGCTGAAAAGGCGTAGAAATCGCAGTCGAGAGCAGAAACATCAACAGGCATGTGCGCAACTGCTTGCGCTCCATCTATTGCAACCAAAACACCTCGTGCATGTGCACGAGCGATGATCTCTTCAATAGGGTGAATCGTCCCTGTCACATTTGAAATGTGGGCAAGACTTACAAGGTCTGCACCCTCAATCAGCTCCTCAAAGTTATCAAGAATCAGCTCTCCACAATCGTTGACTGGAATCGGCACGACTTGAGCACCCACAAGCTGCCATGGGACAATATTTGAGTGATGTTCGGTCTCAGTTACCACCACCTTTTTGGGACGCAAAGAGCGCGCGAGTAAGTTGAGGCTAGCTGTTGTCCCTCTTGTAAAAATGATCTCTTCCGAAGAGTTGACAAAGCGGGCAACAGTCGTGCGCGCCTCTTCATAGAGAGCTGTTGCCTCTTGCGCAAGAGAGTAGACAGCGCGGTGCACCGTGCCATCGTGGTTGCGGTAAAAATCAGCAATCGCTTCAATCACACATTCAGGCTTCAGCGTTGTGGCTGCAGAATCAAGATAGACGCAGTTGAGTCTAGGAAAGGTGGTCATAAATCTCCTGAACAAAGCCTTGGATAAGAAGGCGACGCGCCTCTTCTTTTGCAATGCCACGTGATTGGAGATAGAAGAGATGTTCAGAGTCGATTTGCCCCACCGTTGCGCCATGCGACGCCTTCACGTCATCGGCAAAAATTTCAAGGTTGGGCTTGCTGTTTGCTGTTGCTTTTGGACTGAGCACCAAATAGTTGCTCATCTGATAGGCGTTGGTTTGCTGCGCCTGTGGATGCACATAAATTTTCCCCTCAAAGCTTGTGCGCCCTTTTCCATCCACAACGCCTTTGAATTTTTGCGATGAAGCTGTGTTAGGAGCAATGTGTTCTACAAGCGCATTTGTGTGAGCCTGCTCCGTCCCTTCTAATTCACATACTCCATATAGCTCTGCATAGCTACTTTCTCCTAAAAGGGAGACCGCGTAATCTTGTCTTAGAAAAGGACAGCCCTTCACACAATTCACGCTTTTGAAGTAGCTATCGCGCTTCAATGAGGCACGCACAGTGTCGATTTGCTGCTCTGCACACTCTGCCATCTTCACCTCAACACGCGCTCCTTCTTCAAGAGTGAAGTCAAGAAAGCGGTTTGCACTCTTTCCCTTTTGACTCAACGTAATGCTCAGCTCGGCTCCCTTGCCCACGTAAAAGTGCAAGCGTGTCACAAGAAGCCCCCCATCGCCTGAATGGTCAATGCGCATCTCTTTTGCCTGAACGCCAGGAGGCACATAGAGCACGCGCTCCTCTTCACAAATCGCCCCATTCAAACAGGCAAAAGGATCTTTTTCATGACGCAGCCACCGCTCAAAGCGACTCTGCAAAAGCGCGCCGAAAAGCGCCTGCGCCTTTGGGAAAGGAAGCACAAGCACACCTTCAGCCGCATTGTGCACCTCAAAATTGCCGACACCCTTTTCAAATGAAAATGTGGGCAAACGCACATAGCGGTAGTGCTCGTTCTTCCTTGTGGGAAGCCCCATAGCGGAGAACTTTTCCCACGCCTCTTTATTTATTACCTCAGAGCCAATCATATCCCTTTTCCTCGAGCTCATAGGCAAAAGCACGCTCCTCTGTGCGTACAATCTTCCCATCCATCAACACATGGATTTTATCTGGTTTGATGTAGTCCAAAAGACGCTGGTAGTGGGTAATCAAGAGAAGCGACTTCTCTGGTGTCATGAGACGATTCACACCCTCTGCAACAACGCGCATTGCGTCGATGTCAAGCCCAGAATCTGTCTCGTCGAGAACGGAGAGCTTTGGATCGAGCATCGCCATTTGCAAAATTTCGCTCTTCTTTTTCTCTCCACCTGAGAAACCTTCGTTCACATCGCGATCACGAAACTCTTTGCGCACTTGAACCTGTTCCATTTTCTCTTGGAGCATCTTCTCAAACTCCTCTTCAGTGATCTCTTGCTTAGACTTGACTGCCTGAAAAAGGAAGCGGTGCGTTGCCACACCAGTGATCTCAGGAGGGTATTGAAAGCTCATAAAAAGGCCGAGACGCGCACGCTCTTCAGGCTCCATCTCTAGAAGATCCTCTCCTAAAAAGTAGATTGTTCCCCCTGTCACTTCATAAGCCGGATGGCCAGCAAGCACTTTTGCAAGAGTAGACTTTCCTGCACCGTTTGGCCCCATGATGGCATGAATCTCACCCGCTTGAATCGAAAGCGTGACACCTTTGAGGATGGGCTTACTTTCCACACTAACGCAAAGGTCTTTGATTTCTAACATTTTATCCTACTGAGTTTTCAAGTTTTAGAGTAAGTAGTTTTTTAGCTTCTTCTGCAAACTCGAGAGGGAGCTCTTGGATCACCTTGCTGCAAAATCCATTCACAATAAGGTTGATCGCATCTTCCCTATCAATGCCGCGCGACTGGAGGTAGAAGAGCTGCTCTTCATTCATCTTTGAGGTGGAGGCTTCGTGCTCCACTTCGCCGCTCTCGTTGTCCACCTCGATATAAGGGAAGGTGTTGGCTGAGCACTTATTGCCAACGAGCATTGAGTCGCACTGCGTATAGTTGCGCGCCCCTTCGGCGCGAGGCGCCATCTTCACAAGGCCGCGGTAGCTGTTGTGCGATTGATCAGCAGAAATCCCTTTCGAAATGATGGTAGACTTTGTGTGCTTCCCAGTATGGATCATCTTGGTGCCCGTATCTGCGCGCATGTGTCCATTCGTCAGCGCAATTGAGTAGAACTCACCTACTGAATAGTCACCTTGCAAAAGACAGCTTGGGTATTTCCACGTGATTGCAGCGCCCACTTCTACTTGAGTCCATGAAATCTTGGAGTGCTTCCCTGCGCACTTGCCCCGTTTGGTCACAAAGTTGAAAATGCCGCCCTGACCCGTCTCTCGATCGCCTGCATACCAGTTCTGCACAGTGGAATATTTGATCGATGCGTTGTCAAGAGCAATCAGCTCTACAACAGCGGCGTGCAGCTGATTGTTAGAGTAGGCTGGTGCTGTACACCCCTCAAGGTAACTCACGCTCGATCCCTCTTCAGCAATGATGAGTGTACGCTCAAACTGCCCCGACTCCTTGTCGTTAATGCGGAAGTAGGTGGAAAGCTCCATCGGACACTGTACACCCTTTGGCACATAAACAAACGAGCCATCTGTGAAAACGGCGGAATTGAGCGTTGCAAAGTAGTTATCCCCAATCGGAACGACTGTGCCTAAATATTTTTCTAGAAGCTCTGGATAGCGCTCTATCGCCTCAGAAATTGAGCAGAGCACAACGCCCGCCTCTTCCAATTTTTTTCTGAAGGTGGTGCCAATCGAAACGCTGTCAAACACCATATCGACCGCTACGTTAGCCAACTGCTTCTGCTCATCGAGGGGGATTCCCAAACGCTCAAAAGTTTTGAGCACTTCTGGGTCTACCTCATCTAAACTCCCCAGCTTTGGCTTCTTTTTTGGGGCGGAGTAGTAGGTGATATTTTGATAGTCGATTTTTGGATAGTTGAAATTTGCCCAATTGGGCTCTTCACACTCAAGCCACTTCCGAAACGCTTTGAGACGGAACTCTAGCAAAAAAGGGGGCTCTCCTTTCTTCTCAGAGATGCTTCGCACCGTCTCCTCATTGAGTCCTTTCGGCAGCCTTTCGGTTTCCACATCGGTCACAAAGCCGTGCTTATACTCGGAGCGTTCCTCTAATATCTGTTCCGTTGAAGCCATAGGGTGACTAGAATAACGTCTTGGAGGGTGAAATTCAAGCAATATAGCCGAGCGCACTTGAAATCATACCCATTTGCCCAGTAGACGCAATTTACATTGAGCAGATCAGCTTTCAAATTTTTAATTTCTATACGCAAGCTAAGGATGAAACTTTGGCTAAAATGTGGATAAAACCGTCTGTGTTCCCAAAGTCTGAAAAGGGTGAAAATATAGTCAAATATGAATTTGTAAAATTTTCAACCGATTTGACTATAAGATGCAGTAGAAGTCAATATGCCAGCTGCAGCTCCAGAGACATGGGAAGAGAAAAAAAGAGCCTGAAGGGGCAATCGTTGCGATTTGAGCTCGCCCGTATTTGGATCCAACTAAAAATACATTGGAAGGATTATATTGTGGTGCAAATTTCCTAGAAAAAGGACCGACGAATGCAGAAGAATAAAGGTTATGCATCTAAATTTCAAGCCACTAGCGAAACGTCATAAGAACTTTTTCTACACGCATTTTGCGCACTGAAATCACCTCAAAGCGGTGACTTCCGACGACAAAAGCATCCCCCTTCTTAGGCACTGCACCAATCATTGTCATGCAAAGCCCGCTCAATGTGCGGTAGCGAGCCTTCTCTTCATGAGGAAGGCGTTCAAAATGAAAAATTTCTTTGAATTCATCGATCGGCATCTTCCCTTCAATGATCCAAGACCTGTTGTTGATTTTTCGAATTGGAGAAGACTCCCCTGACTCCTGCAGATCAATATCCTTTGTAATGGCATTCATCACATCGCTGAGGCGGATCACCCCTTGAATGGTGCCATATTCATCTGTCACTAATGCGATCGACTTGCGCTTCTTCTTGAAGATGTCAAGCAACTCAAATACTTGCGTGTTTTCATTTACAAAAAGAGCGGGCTCAACAAGTCCGCGCAAATCAAAAGCCTCTTTTCTCCACGCTTGAGCCAAAAGTTGACGCGTCTGCACAATGCCCACTACGCGGTCGATCTCTTCATCGCAAACAACGTATTGCTCTTTTCCCAAACTCAAGATGTTTTCCCGAATTTGACTGTCATGGTCATGGAGGTCGATCCAATCGATGTCAACGCGTGGCGACATCAACATCCCCACACGGCGATCACCTAAGCGGAAGATGTTTTCCACCATCTCTTGCTCTTCTTCTTCGATCACTCCCGCCTCAGCACCTGCCTCGAGCGCAACGCGAATATCATCTTCCGAAATTTTGTCATGCCGCCCACCAGATAGAAGTCTTGCACAATAGTTGAAGGACATCACAACAGGATAGGTGAACCAAATCAACACTTGAAGAGGGCGAATGAAATGAGGGACAAGAGATTTCCAGTAAGTGGCGCCAATAACCTTTGGGAGCATCTCGGTCCAATAGAGCATGGTCAAGGTCAAAATCACAGAGCCAAGAGCTAGCCACTTTTCTCCAAAGACATGCACAACCCCAGCTCCCACACCTGCTGCACCAAATGTATGTGCGATTGTATTTAGGGCTAAAATTGCAGCGAGAGGTCGATCGATACGGCGCTTCATCTCATCAAGCTGGGAAGCGCCTTTAGCCCCCTTCTTTTTTAAAAGCGCAACGTATGCAGGTGTGCAGGTGAGCAACACCGACTCCAGCAGTGAGCAGGTGAATGAAATGATGTGCGAGATGACGAAATAGAGAATTAATGAAGCCATATTTCTTCACTATGTGAAAAACCTTGATTGTTTTAAAGTCTGTTCCATGAAGTCTGCTATCTTTGTTCTCTGCATTTTTCTTGCGGCGTGTTGTGGACCTGCTGGTTACAAATACCATCAAGAGGGAGCACAAGAGTTTGTGCTTGATTCTTACCGGATCAAACAGGGGAAATTCTCTATTCTTGAGATGGAAGGAGAGTGCATGGAATGCCTCCCTTCGCACTACTTGCAAGAGTACGAAGATGTGATCGACAACGACGACATTTTAGTTATCACAATGCAGCACCCCATCCGACGTGACTTGTGTGAGAGTGTCAATGGAATTGGGTGCCGCGGAGTGCGTGTCATCAGCGGAGCGATCTGTCTTCCTGAAGCAGGAACAATTCAAGTAAAAGGACTTACCTTCCCGCAAGCACAAGCAAAGATTCGAGAGGCATTTTCCGCTGAGATCTCGAACGTCGACATTTTTCTAGAGTATGCCACGCGCGCTCACAGCAAAGTAGAGCTCATTGGAGAGGTGGGGGTCAAGCAAATCCCTGTGAATGGGCGCATACGTCTTTTTGAAGTGCTCTCTCTTGCGAGCGTCTCTCCAAACTCTAACCTCTTCAAAAGCTATGTGCTCCGTGGAGATACCATCTTACCTGTTGACCTCTCGAGATTGATCCTTCAGGGCGATATGTCGCAAAACATCGTGATGTATCCAGGAGACAAGATTTTTATTGCCAATGCAGCAGCAGCCAATGTGATGGTGATGGGCGAGGTGGGAATCGCAAGCGTTGTGCCTGTTCCCACAGGCTCAATTTCTTTGCGAGAAGCGCTTGCTGCTTCCGGAGGCATCCCTTTCACGGGAGACAAACGATGCATTCAAGTGATTCGGGGCAACATCCTCAATCCCAAAATCTACCGTTTGTCTTGGAATCACATTACCTTTTTGCCAAATGACAGCTTACTTCTAATGCCTGGAGACACTGTTTATATCTCTGAGACACCCATCACAAAGTGGAACCGCTTTATCAATCAGCTTCTCCCAAGCAGCATGTTGATCGACTTTGGAGTGAAGTGCCGCGGAGTGTGTGGATGGTAAAACCACTCATCATCTCTCTGCCTGATTTGGTCGCTGCATTGCGCAAAAATCGATATAAGTTTTTGGGAGCCGCCGCACTTTGTTCCGTCCTCTTGTTTTATTTCGCTCTTAGCCTTGGCTACACGTATGAAGCAAAGGCCACCATTAAAGTAGAAAGCAATAAAGGAGGAGGAGGACTGGGAGCAAAGCTCCTTTCATTGAGCGGCGTTTCTGATGACTCTTTCGTAAGCAGCGATGATCCCAAACTTTTTCTCACATCCTACAAGGTGGCAGAGAAAGTAGCTGACCGCCTTCTTTATCAGGGACTTTTGCGTGAAATCAAGAAGAGCCACTCTTCGCGTCTTGCATTTTTGGCAAAAACGCTTGCTACTTTTAAAGCGAACAAATACTACGCTGCCCACACTCCCCCAACGCTTTATGGTGGGGCTAATGCTTGTCCAAAGATTTCTCTTTTCCCCGATGAGAATGAAGATCTCTACCTCTCTGCGCTTAACTACCCTGGAGAGGGCTCCTCTTCCCTTCTTATTACCTTTCGAAACGCACACTCTTTCTCTGTGACAGAAGAGGGCATGCCATTGGGATCTGGTGTTTTAGGATCCCCCTTTTCACACGACCATTTCTCATTTACACTCCGGTCTAATACCCCCTCCCTCGATGGACGCACTTTCACCCTTTCTCTCATTCCCAAGAGCGTAGCTATCCATGCACTCCAAAATAGGGTTAAAGTTGAGCCAGAGAAGAAGAATCCAGACCTTTTAGTTGTGGAAGCCAAACATGGCAATCGGCATGCAGCAGCACGAATTGTCAACCTCTTTATTCAAGAGTATCACAGCTATTTGCGCGACCAAGGTGCAGAAAAAATTGAGCACCAACTTCTCTATCTGAGTGAAAGAGAGGCAAATACTGCAATGCGGCTGCGTGAGCTTGCACAGCAGCGGGCAAAAGTGACTAAGGAAGCGTTAAAGGAAAACCGCTTCTCAATTTTTGGAGATGCTGAGATCGCACAAGCCACTCTTCAAGATACGTGTGAGAGGCATTCAGAGTTACGCCTGCAAATCCAAGAGCTACACGACTCCTTGTTCGGCTTCCATCGTGATCTAGACGAAATTATCCCTTTGGTTAAAATATTTGAAAAAGAGATAGCCCCCTCGTATGAAGCCTCTATTACGGCGCTTGATTCGGATATTGCAGAGCTAAAAAAAATAGAACTCGATATCACTTCCTTGAAAAAACTCTCAACCCTCCTTGATCAGGAGGACTTTCAACTCTATGCTTTTAGCGAGAAAATGTTACGAATCTTCGAAGATGCAGGGCTTGAATACCTAAGTCGCATGGCTAAGGGGCCTAATCGCACAATGAAAGAGCGCGCTTTCGCTGCGCAAGAAATTGAAAGCGAGAAAGCGGTGGCTAAGGAGAGAATTGCTCACCTTGTCCGCATGCGCGGGCAAGAGTCTGCAGCTCTCAAATCTGAAATTGAAAAAGTGCGCAAAGCGCTTATTTGCTCATTTGCGCAAGAGCTCAAAATTACCGAGCGCGATATTGCGATGCAGCTAATTCGATACGGAGAGCAGAGCGAAGATGCTGTGGCGGAGCATACAAATAACCTCAATCAAAAAGTGCTCTCAATTTTCCATGGAGAACTTTTGAAAATGGTTGAGGCGAAAAACCTCTCATTTAACCTTGAATCTCTATCTTCAAGGCCGTTTGAGTGGGCAACAGCTCCCCTTTTGCCAAAAACAAAACCGCTTGGCCTCTTCTCTCTTGTAGGCGTAGTTTTGGGGCTCTTTATCGTGTTTGTTTGGGTAGTTCTGCATGAAGTGTATCTTGGGCCTACCGCATCTCGCACCAATTTAGAGGCGATGGGCAAAAGAGTGATCGATGACATTCCCTACGAAATCTTGAAACGAGAGGCACGCACTGTAGCTCTGTGTTCAAAACAGAGCGCCTTTGCTCACCAAACAGCCAAAAGTTTGCGCGCTGCTGGGAAAAAGGTTCTTCTGTTTTTAATGACGCCGAAAGGAGCCTCTTGTTTCGAAAAGCTAGAAATCAAAGACGACGCGCTTAAGCTTGGGAATATTCAAGAACGCGCGATGCTTCAAGGGGAGCCATTTAAGAAAATGATTCAAAAGCTCCAAGACACCTACGACATCATTCTGTTTGTGAATGTAGAGACATCATGGATGCGCGAGGTGTGCGATCTTGCAGAGCTCACTATTTACGGCGTCGTAAATGAGCGCGTTGAAGAGATGCCTGAAGTCGACTTCTATTGGCACACACTTCCACTTCAGAAAAAGAAGTTAAGCGACATTAAGCTTTCTTCTTTTTCTTCGTCACAGCCGGCACGCAGCTCTTGAGTGATTCAAGATAGGGAGACTTTCTCTTTTCGAGATATTTCATCTCCTTCTCCCCTTTCTTTTTCTCACCCCGCATGAGGTAGAGCCTTCCCAAAAGGTAGTGCGCTTTCTCATGCTCTAGGTCAATTGCAAGTGTGTTATGCAACTGCGAAATTGCTGTCTCATCCTCTTTCATGTCTATATAGGCAATTGCCGAATAGAACGACGAATCTGAGTCATCTGGGTTAAGCTTTAGCGCATGCTTAAAGGCAGTGATTGCCTTCTTCGGTTTGCTCCCAGTTAAATAACAGAGACCTAGATTATAGTAGCTGTCTGAGATGTCAGGGCGCAAATCGATCGCCTTCTCATACGCTAGCATTGCCTCTTTCCACTTCTTATCGTATGAGTGGAAGAGCCCTAGCTTGATCCATCCCTTCCAGTAGGAAGGGTTAATATCAACTGTTTTTTCTAGAAACTTGACCGCCTCTTTTGTTTTTCCCTGTTCCCCAAGAACAAGAGCTAGATTATATGACGACTTGTAGTGCCCCGTGTCATATTGTAACGCCTGCTTGTAGTACTTAAGAGCATCTGTAAAGCGGCCGCTTTGATCATAGGCGCAGCCTAGGCTAAAGAGGCACTCTGCATCGCGTGGGTGGTCAACAAGATAAATTTGGTACTGCTCAATTGCTTCATCACAAAGCCCCTTCCTTTCAAAGGCAGCGCCAAGACAGTAGTGCAGATAGCCATTTTCCGGATCTACTTCGAGTCCCTGTTCGCACCACCGCATGCCCACATCAATCTCGCCGAGCTCTAAGGAGATAATGCCTAGATAGCAGTACGCCAAGGGGAGAGAGGAATCAAGGCTGAGCGCCTTTTGAAACTCCTCTTGCGCCTCTTCGTACTTCCCATCAAGAAACTTCCCCACCCCTTGACAGAAAAACTCCTTCGCAAGATTTGGCTCTTTCATACTTCCCATAAAACAGCACCTCTAATTCAACATGATTCCTCATGCAAATTCGATGCCATTTCAGACGTTTATACGTAATATTCCCGCTGTCATCTCACGATTTCTTCATACTTTTGTGCAATCTTGAAGGCTAGAGGAGCCGCCAGACGTCCAAAGACGCCTTGCTTTAAATAAACGACGATCACCACTTCTGGATCGCGACACTCTTTGTCATGATAAAGAATTCCTCCAAACCAAATCTCTTTCGCTTTGAGCTTTCCATGCTTACCATCAAGCCCATACCGCTCCATTACCTCAGCAGTACTAGTCTTTCCAACAAAGCGCTCACAAAGAGAGAGAGGAAAAGAATTTCGCATGAAACGAGCAGTACCCTTATCCCCCATCACAACGCGCTGCATCCCTTCCACAAGTTTTCTCTGAATCTCTTGCGGCATAAAGACTTCCCATCGCACTTCTGGCTCGTCCGTCGCCACTATTTGCGGCTTGAGTACTTTCCCTCCATTTGCAAGCGCACAAAGCATCACGGCGGTTTGCAACGGCGTGCCCACCATAGAGTGCTGCCCAATTGCCATTGAGTAGAGTCCTGTGCGATCATACACAACATCTTGTGGAAGTATGCCGCTGTACTCGCCAGGAAGATCGATTCCTGTTTTTTCTCCATAGCCAAGTAAGTTTGCAGCATGCAAGAGGTCTTCAGGATCATCAATAATATCACCCGCAAGCATCGAAAAATAGGGGTTGCTTGATGTTTCAAGTGCACGCACAACATCCACTCGTCCCACACCAGTGTGCTCACTGCGAGGAAGACGTCCACCCCTATAGAAGAGCGGGATGGGGCGCCCATCTGTTGTAAAACCTACGTTCCATCCCTTGCCCGACACTTGATGCTTATCATCAATGATGACAAGAGGGTTGAGATCTATTGGGTTACGCCCCTCTTCAAGTGCGCGCAGATACTTTTGGCGCATCGCCTCGTACGCAGGAACAAGCTTAAAAATAGACCCAATCACTGTCGCCTGTCTATAGGCGTGTGAACGAGCAATGCCATGTCCATAGCGAGGATAGAAGGCAGCAGCGAGATCTTTTTGTGTGTGGCCGCGTAGCGCTCCATATCTGCCGATAAGCGGTTTAGCGAGTGCTTCGAAGGGGCGGAGAGTTTGCAAATAGCTGGGAGTAAGAAGGCGTGGATGCTCTTGGAGCGCTGTGTAGTGAGCGCGCCACTCTAGGGCTGGATAGGCGCCTTGTGCCAGCTCATCTGCCCAAAGCTTTAGCTCAGATGCGAAGGGCGGCTTCCCTTTTCCTGTCAAGAAAGTGGCGAGCAGCTGCCACTTGTACTCTTCCCAAAACTGATTGAAAAGCTCACGCTCTTTCTCTTTCAGATAGTCGATATAGGGACGCGCAAACTTCCGCTTCGCAGCCTTCTCCTCTTTTCTCTTTGTGGCAAGATAGCTTTTGAAGTTTTGTTGACGCCACGGTTTGAAGACATTTTCACGGAAAAGTGTGCGTACAATGCTATGAACCGCATCGAGTACAGGAACAAGATGGCCTGAGAGATCACGCACCTCTGCGAGTGGCTGATCCAATTGTGGCGGAGGGTTTTCAGGATCAACAAGGAGACTATAGAGGTCGACAAGAAGAATTTTTTCGTAGTTGAGATCGAGGGGAGAGAAGTAGGGATCAAGAGCGCTTTTGAGACGCGCTATTTCCTCTGCAACTTCAAGGGTGCGTCTAGCAAAATAGTCGCGTTCAGGAATTGTGAACTCCATCCCAATTACCCCTTCGTAGAGCATATCGAACACTTTGCGCGAATCAATTTGGGGATCAAAGAGGGCAAGTAAAGCCGCTACTTGTTGCTGCACAAAAAGGGCATCTCTAACAGTTCCAAAAGTTTCGAGCTGTGTACAAAGAGTAGATTTTTCAGGAAAAATAAGACGCAAGTAGTTCTCCCATGTAAGAGGCATTTCCTCCTCTGTGTAGAGTCCTGAAAAGAAGTCAAATCGTTCGCGCACGAGGGGCATTTTGTAATCCCACATCATTGAAATGGCTCTTTCACTCTCCAATATTGCGCTCACCTTTTCACTCCTTCGAATAAATTCATTCGGGTCAAAGCGGGGGTGAGATGCCATAGCTAGCACCTCTCCACTTTTGGGATCCATCACAACAATGGCCCCACCCTTGATCCACGG
This sequence comes from Chlamydiales bacterium, assembly GCA_024233495.1. GTDB lineage: Bacteria > Chlamydiota > Chlamydiia > Chlamydiales > JAAKFR01 > JACKPM01. The sequence continues at coordinate 71,960 of JACKPM010000003.1, read as the reverse complement.
CTGGTGGGGTGGGATGAGATGGCGCTTTCTCACTTGGGCAGGGCTTTGACTTGGAGCCTCTTGCTCATACTCTACCAGCAGCTGTTCAGCATAAGCCTGCAGTTTTGCAGAAAGCGCAAGGCGGAGCGCCTCCCCTGGTTTTGCCTCCTCACCTCCTGGAAGAGGGCGCAAAAAATTGCCCCGAATGTCAGAAAGAAATACTTTTTTCCCACTCAACCCCCGCAAAGAGTCATCGAAGGCTGCCTCTACACCCACCTTTCCAGTCAAATCGTTGATAGAGTATGCTCGCTTCTCCAACTGCTCGAGCTCTTCAAACGCCTCTTCTTCGCGTAAGTGGTGCATCTCCTCCATTAAAGCTCGGTACTGCTCTTGACTGATGTGACCAATATAACCCACAAGCTCACCCGCTACCTTTCCTTGAGGATAGTGCCGCTTTGCTGACACCTCAGCCACAATACCTGGCCACTCCCGCTCAAGCATTTTAAGCTTAAAGTACGTCGCCTCATCAATATCCTCTTGTAAGGTGCACGGAACGTTACCTAAGATTGCCGCTTTCGCATGAATCAAATCCTCTACATCATCTGGGTCTAGGTGAAGAAGTTCTGAGAGGAGGTGGCTGAGCTTAATGATGTACTCTTTGCGCACAAATTTTTTGACTTTCTTCCCATTCTCTCCCCTCTCCCATGCAGTGCGCGGCACCTCTCGAATCGGCGCGTAGCAAATCGAAGCGTTGTATTGAACTTTATTGAGGGCGAGCATCTCGCCGTGTCTGTCTTGAATTGTCGCGCGCTCAGCTTTCTCCACCACCGTACGCCTTTGTGGCCGAGACGCCTCTTCTACCTTTGTGTCATGCTGCACAACGGCCAAATGCCATACCCGAATGGCAATCAGAAGAAGCATCACGAGGATACCCCCCAAGATGCGGTTCACCTTCTGCGGCAACTGCGATTCAATACTCTTTCTCCGCTTCACGAGTGTAATGTAACGGAGAAGCGAGTGTAATGTAACGGAGAAAATTAAATAATTGCAGAAAAATCGCTGCCAGAACTAAACTGTGTCACCTCGCGCCTGTAGCTCAATGGTAGAGCAGTAGCCTTCCAAGCTACCTATGTCAGTTCGATTCTGATCAGGCGCTTCACTTTTGAATTTTAACCAAACGCTGAAATCCTCTCTCAGAGAGGATGCCATAGTTAAAGGAGGTACAAGGCTTTGGAAACAGCACAGCAACGTAAAAAAGAAGTATCTATCAAGGATTTGCTTGAGGCGGGCGCCCACTTCGGTCACCAGAAGCGCCGTTGGAACCCAAAGATGAAGCGTTTCATCTTTGAGGAGCGTGGCGGTCTTTATATCATCGACTTGGCGAAAACACTCGCTCAGTTACGCAAATGCATCGACATCGTAGAAAACACAGTGAAGCAGCGCAAGTCTATCTTGTTTGTAGGAACAAAGAAGCAAGCCAAGGGTGTTATCCGTGAGAACGCGGAAGAAGCTGGCGAGTTTTATGTCTCTGAGCGTTGGTTGGGCGGCATGTTGACCAACATGACCACGATCCGCAAGTCGATCAAGACACTTGAGCAGATTGAGCACCGAGTCTCCACTGGTGGCGAAGGATTTACTAAGAAAGAAATCTCTTTGATGACAAAGCACCAAGAGAAGTTGGAGCGCAACCTCTCTGGTATTCGCGCAATGCGCAAGGTGCCAGGTCTTCTCATTGTTGTAGACCCAAGCCATGAGCACATCGCCGTAAAGGAAGCACGTAAGCTCGGCATCCCTGTTATGGGCCTTGTTGACACAAACTGCAATCCAGACCTCGTTGATTTTGTTATTCCTTGTAACGACGATGCATTGAAGAGTGTAAAATTGATCATTCAGAGTTTGACTCAAGCGATCATCGACAAGAAGAACGAGCTCAACTTTGGGCGTGAAGAGGAGGCAAAAGCATGACGGAGATTACAGCACAAATGTTGCGCGAGCTGCGCGAGCGCACCGGTGTTGGGATGGGTAAGTGTAAGGAAGCGCTCACTGAGTCTAATGGAGACATCGAAAAAGCAATCGCTAACCTACGTAAGGCGGGCATGGCCTCTGCTGTAAAAAAAGAGAGCCGCGAAGCAAATGAAGGACTTATCTATGTCTTCGAAGATAAGGGACAAGTTGCGATTGTTGAAGTGAATGCTGAGACAGACTTTGTTGTGAAAAATGAGCGTTTCCAAGAGTTTGCAAAAAACATCGCTGAAGAGATTTGTGCAACAGCTCCTGCAACGCTTGATGCTTTCATGGAACAGAAATACACGAAAGATCCTAAGCTTACTGTAGATGAATATCGCTCAATCACGATTCAGAGCTTGGGTGAGAACATCAAAATCAAGCGTTTCGAGCTCTTCCCGAAAAAAGCGGGGCATTCAATGGCGACCTATTCGCACATGGGTGGAAAGCTTGTTACAATGGTAGAACTAGCTGGAGCTGAAGATAAGCAAACGCTTGCGAAAGACATCGCTATGCACGTTGCAGCTGAGTGTCCTGAATATATCACCCCCGACGAAGTGCCTGAGCGTGTAATTGAGCATGAGAAGGACATTGCACGTGCACAAGTGAAAAACAAGCCTGAAAACATCGTGGAGAAAATCCTTGAAGGGAAATTGAATGCATATTTCAACCAAGTCTGCTTGTTGTACCAAAAGTATGTGAAGAACCCTGATCAAACCATTGAGCAGCTCATTGGCAAAGATCTTAAAATCTCTCAATTCCTCCGCTGGAGGGTGGGTGAGTAAAAGGGTCTTACTCAAAATTTCAGGGGAGGCGTTCATGGGTGAACTCTCCTCTGGAATTGAGGCTGAAGCATTGGCCTCAGCTGCGAAGAAAATCGCAGATCTAAGTCGCAGCGGCGTCGAAGTTGCGGTTGTCAATGGTGGGGGAAATTTCTTTAGAGGCATTGCAGGAAGCTCAGCCTTCCAATTAGAGAGAAGCCCAGCTGATCAGGTGGGCATGCTTGCTACCATGATGAATGGTCTCCTACTACAGCAAGCACTTACCGCACAAGGTGTGGAGGCGCATGTGATGAGCGCTCTTGAATGTCCACAGGTAGCCGAGCGTTTCCACTGGGAACGTGCGCGTGCTCACCTTTCCAAGGGGCGAATTTTGATTTTGGTGGGCGGTACTGGCCACCCCTATTTCACAACAGACACAGCAGCAGCTCTACGTGCGAGCGAGATTGGAGCAGACATCTTTTTGAAGGCAACCACTCGAGTCGATGCAATCTATGACAAAGACCCACTGAAAGAGAGCGACGCAAAGCCATTTAAAACGATTGCGTACGAGGATTTTCTCGCGCAAAAGCTGGGGATTTTGGACCTCACAGCAGTAACGCTCTGTATGACCAATCGCATTCCCATTCGGGTTTTCAACTTTTATAAGGGGTCGCTTTTGGACGACTCTTTAGGAACAACAATCAGGTGACAACTTATGGATATCTTACAAGAGACTAAGGGCAATATGGAAAAAGCCCTCGACCATTTGAAGACAGAACTGAAAGGAATCCGCACAGGGCGTGCCAATCCGAGTATGGTAGAGACCGTAGTGCTTGATGTCTATGGCACACAAATGCGCCTCCCCGACGTCGCCTCTATCTCCGTGCCTGAGCCCCGTCAACTTTTGATTTCCCCCTACGACTCTAGCAACGTCCATGCGATTGCCAAAGGGATCGAAGAGGCAAACCTTAACCTGCAGCCTATGGTAGATGGCCACGTCGTGCGCATTAAAGTGCCTGAAATGGATGCTTCTGTACGCAAGGATATGGTCAAACTCGCTAAGCGTAAATGCGAAGATGCTAAAGTGAGCATCCGTAATGTAAGACGGGATGGGAATGAAAAGGCGCGCAAGCAAAAGAACGCTGGAGAAATTCCCGAAGATCAAATGAAGAATTTTGAGAAAAAAATTCAGGAATTTACTGACAAGTTTTGCAAAATGGCCGATGATCTGACACTAGAGAAGGAAAAAGAAATTACGACAGTCTAGGCTTGCGAATAATAAGCCTGCGCGATAGAATATCCTATCGCTACGGCCCCATCGTCTAGTCAGGCCTAGGACACCGGATTTTCATTCCGATAACAGGGGTTCGAATCCCCTTGGGGTCAACAGTTTACGCCGTAGTATGGGTCTTTAGCTCAGTTGGTTAGAGCACCTCACTTTTAATGAGGGGGTCGATGGTTCGAGTCCATCAAGACCCATTCCATACTTTTACATTGGAGCCTGCCTTATGCATAGCTCCTTTTGAAATCTCTATTCGTTGCAAAAATAAATTTGTCTACGTAAGATCAGATTATGCCTGATCGTCCGCTTGAATGTTCCGAATGTAAAAAGCCTGGCCTTGTTCTTTACACTGAAATTGTTGGGGATAGTGTCACGCGCACCACGATGTGCGCCGATTGCCCTCAGCTTCAGAAGAAATTGTATGGCAAAGGAAAGACCGATTCATTGTCCCCTACTATAAAGGTTGAAACTGCTCTGGCTTGCGCTGAGTGCGGCACCTCTCTTGAGGCGATTAACATGGGGCACGACCTTGGGTGCGTGAACTGCTATGAAGTTTTTTCTGATCTTTTGGTCGATATCCTCTATAAAGAGAAGAAAATATCAAAACATTTGGGTGCCACAAGTCGCACACAGCCGCTCCATATTGGACGCGCTCCAGGTGAGGTGACTGAAGTGAGTCCTACTCTCCGCCTCATCGCACTCAATGAAGCGCTCGATGAGACCCTTATCCGCGAAGATTATGAACAAGCCGCGATGCTACGTGACCAAATTGAGGCCATAAAAAAGAAGTCGGAAAATGACGAAAGAGAGTGATGCTATTTATGCCCTAGAGAGTCCATGGAAAGCCCATGCACATCATGTGTGGCTTGCCTCCGTTCTCAACGTATCGCGTAACCTCTCTAAGTTCAAATTCCCCAGCAAACTTGACAAAGGTCGACAAGAGCAAATCCTCTCTTTGAGCCATGATGCCATCAAAAGCTGCCCTCACTTAAATGAACCGAAACTTTTTCGTGCTGAAGGACTTAGCATTTTAGAAAAGGAATTTCTCCTTGAACATTTTCTTACAAGCGATGAGTTCTATCAAGCACACGGCAATGAGGGGTTTGTTGTAGATAAAAACAGCAACTTCTTAGCTGTCGTCAATTTGCGCAACCACCTTCAACTCCGCATTGTTGACACCCAACAGGAGATTGAGAAAGCATGGAATCACCTTGTGAAGATTGAAGGGCACTTAAGCAAGTCGCTTGACTTCGCCTTCAATACGCAATTTGGGTTTCTCACCGCAAATCCACGCAACTGCGGTACAAGCTTAAATGTCTCTCTCTACCTCCACATCCCCGCTACAATCCATATGGGTGAGCTCCCAGAGCTGCTCGATCACGAGCGGGATGAGGAAGTGCAAGCTGTTGGACTACAAGGCAATGTCCAGGAAATGATTGGGGATATTTTAGTCGCGCAAAACACCTGCACACTTGGGCTCACGGAGGAGTACATCCTCACTTCCATGCGTATGTGGGCAACACGCGCTGTCGTGAATGAGGTGAACCTGCGCAAGAAGTTGACGCAGGGGGAAAATGAGCAGCTCAAAAACAAAGTCACACGAGCGCTCGGCCTTTTGACGCATAGCTACCAGCTTGAGCTCATAGAAGCGCTGAACGCCATTAGCTTGGTGAAGCTGGGCGTCGAAATTGGATGGGTTCAAGCTCCTGCTGACATTAACCTCAATGAAGTGCTCTTTGGATGCCGACGCGCCCACCTTATCCACATGATGGGGGGGAAAATCGAGGTACCTGAGCTCCCCAAAAAGCGGGCTCAATACCTGCAAAAGATTGGCGAGAAGCTCACTCTTAGCATATAGCTAGTTAAGTCTTTAATGATCGAAATTTGTGCTAAACATCAAAGTAAGAGGGCGCTCAGAGTTAGACCTTGACCATTGATAGTCAAATAGAAAAAACGTGCTTTCTTGCGATATAGATGGTGTCGTCAAATCGGTTGAAAATTCCTACCCTTCAAAATTCAACCCACCTTATAATCTCCGGCATGAAAAAGCTGCTGGTCCTTCTATTTTTAACTTCAGCACTCTTTGCTGTTGAGATACTTACTGAACCTCTTTTGGAACTCTTGGCTTTACACGGAGTAGAGCATGACGGCAGCTGGGAGTCTATTGTAAGAGAGACGCAAAAGCAAAAACGGGAGTGTGGCAAAGAGCTTTGGGATTTGAAGGATGATGGGCAAGATCAACGCCGCATCTTTGAGCTTGCCTCCGCACTTGAAATGACACAAACTCGCCTCCCTTCAAAAAAGCATTACGCATATGGTGTCGTTCTTGGAGCGCGCCGCGCCTTTTTGCAACAACGCCTCAACTTCCTTCTTGCACAAAACATCACCTTTGACGAGCTAGTTTTCCTCGTTGATGTAAAAGAAGAGGTTCCCTCTTTCGAATGGGAAGGAAAGGTAACTGTTATCTCTTATAAGAGCGATCAAAGTCGAGCAACTACAAAAGATACGCTGCAACTTTGGGCCCCTGAAAAGGGCGATGCGCTTATTGTCTCATCACAACCCTTTATCGGAAGACAAGGTGCCACTTGCCTCAACAACCTAAATATTGACTTTGAGATAGTGGGCCCCGGCTTCACTTTCGAAGATTTTCTCCACTACCCTGCTGGACCTGCCATTATTTGGGAGACTGTCATTCGGTGGATCTACGAAGTGCACGCATAAAATTTCACTCAGCTGGAGGAATTAAAGCATTTAAGAGTCCGCCAGTGCGCTCTAGGGCTAGGGCTGTATGCGTTTCCCACTGTTGAGCTGTCCGCACCCATGCTTGAATATCTTGTACGCTCACTGAACCAGGATGCATTGTGCATCTCTGCATAAATTGATCCGCTATATCAATAGATTGGATTGCGAGAGTCGCATAATTTTGAGTGCAAACCACACTTTCCCAAAGCTGCATGAAAGTACTTATTTGTAACGCCATCTGGGCTCCACTCAAACCTTGACAAACTTGAATAGCTGTTGTAAAAGCTTGAGCAGCCTCATTGTATTGTCCTAATATAAGCATTACGAATTCCTGATTCCATCCTTGAACGAAATGCTGCTGTGGATTTGGAGGCAAAGTCCCATTTAAAATATTCGTGGCGGTATTTTCAGGTCGAGCTCCCTGTTCTGAAATACTTGTCAATCCTAGAGCGTGTGCTTCCTCTAGTTGAACATCTTCTGGTTGAGCTGCCTCTTCTGCAACATCTACAAATCCTGGATTGCTGGATGCAAAGACTTGGTCATGCTGATCTTTTGCCCAATCAACGACTCTTGCCAAATCAACGACTCTTTGATCGGTTCTACGTGGGCGGAACGTCTTAACTCTCTCTCCCTCTTGAGGGGGAAATAGAATCGAAATCACTTTCTCTATTGTAGCGCTCAGTTCTGGACAGGTACATGCCGATTCGTCTGGACACGATGTAAAAACTAAGGTTTGAAACCCTCCACAATATAATTTATAAAGATGGTGCATACTCCTCAACCCTGCTGACTGCATCTCAGCAATTTTAGATCTGTCAAATTTTTCATGTCTGGCTTCAATCAACTCCTGGAAAGCTGGTCTATTAAAGAGTAGCCACCCTTTTGGAGCCGAAAAAACGTATTTCTCCCCCCTCCTCTGATTGTTTGTCAACATTTTGACTTCCAGCTCTTGATGCCGTTCGTTTTTGCCACTTCCTTCGTGATATGAGTACCTATGACCGGTTGCTGGATCTATATAAGACATGCTTAACTCCTGGTAATAAGATAGTTAGGTCGCTTCCTTGAGCAACAAAGATTTTCTAGAAAATGTGAGGAAGAGAAGAACAATCATGTGTGGCACCATAAGCGGTGCAAGCACATAGTCAATATTGCCCCAGAGCGTTGTAGTATTGGCAAGTGAGCCGTAGAGTACAAGGGCTGCTGATCCGATATAAAACACCTTGAGGTAGCGGCGTTTTGTAAGGTAGAGAAAACACTGGGAGCCGTTAAAGCTATTGCCCAAAATCGTTCCAAACGCAAAAAGAAGGCTGCTCATTGCGACAATTCCAAGTCCGATATAGGAGAAGTAGTGCTGGAACGTGGCAGCGACCATGCTGATCCCTACAGGAAGCGTTGTATCGAGCCAGTTTCCTGTAAGCAGTGTCACCAAGCTCGAAAGCACGAGCAAGATACCTGCTGTGTAGGTAGAGACCATCGACAAAATACCCTGCTCCTCAGCACTCTTTGCTTCAGCCATCGAATGCGGAATCGCCTGTGTCCCAATTCCAGCTTCACTCCCCTGCAGCCCTTTCATCATTCCCCATCTAAAAGCAGAGACGACACCGCCGATAAGGGCTCCTGTCCCAAACGCTTGTGGGTGGAAGCATGAGCTCCAAATTTGATGGAAAACCGCCGGCAACTGCGCTGAATTCATTGCTACGATCCACAAAGAAGCACCCACATAGAGAAAAAACATGGTGGGCACAAGCTTTGCCGAAACGCTGCTGATGCGCTTAATCCCTCCAATCAAAATGAGTGTGACAACGACAGCAAGAAACGCCCCTGTGCCCCACTTAGGGATAGCATAGTTGCCCAAAAGGGGTGAGCTGAGCATTGCACTGAGCTGGTTTGCTTGAGCAGAAGACCACGCCATCATCAAGAGTGAAGCAAAAAGAGCGTACCACTTTGCCCAAAAAGGTGTGAGGTAACACATCGGCCCCCCCTCAATGTGGCTTTCCTTGATCTTTCGAAAACGAATCGCATTGGTCACCTCTGCATAGTTAAGAGCAGCCCCCAAAAACGAGGCGAGCAAAAAGCCCACAACTACACCGGGCCCTCCCATCCGAATCGCAATGACAGGGGCGACAATTGTGGATAACCCCAACGTTGTGGACATCGCAGTGAAAAGAGCGCGGCGCGATTGCACTGTCTGATGCCCCTCTAGCTGGGGGTGAAAGAGGAGACGAAACATGCTAGGAATTTTTCTAAACTGCACAAAACGGGTCTTCACTGTGATCAGGATACTCACCACAAGCATCAGAACCCCAGAGCCAAACAAGATCAAATCACCAAACATAGGGTCTTATTATAGAGGAATTAGCAGGGCAATGTCTAGAAAGAATACTTTAGCCGCATAAGGGGGTAGGACTTCTCACGGACATTCACCCTCTCTGCATATGTAGAATAAAGTTTTTCATTGTATTGCTTGGCAGCAAGCCCTGCACCATAGATCCCTCCTACATACCACCCGCTCTCGAAGCTGAGGGTAAGAATTGCCGCAGGGATGTTGTTGTGGGCAAAAAAGGTGGCCGCCGTGCCAATAAAAAGTGAATTAACAAGTACTGAGGTAATTGCCGTTTGCTTCTGCCCCAAGTACCAATACCCAGCCCCTGGCAGCAATGCATTGAGCTTCTGCGCAGCTGATACTGACTTTGCCTCTTTTGCATAGCCTGAAAGAAGGGGTTTCACCTCCTCTCGCTTTGAAAGTACTTCAAAGTCAGCACTGCGTAAGTCGCGATAGAGAGATATTTTTCTCTCCTCATCTGGCTTCTCCTGGCAAAGAAGTGTCAACATGTGCTCAGCGTAATCCTCTTTTCCAAGCTGTGTATAGCTCTCATAAAGAATGAGAAGAAGATCTGTGTAAGCAGGAAAGTCGCGGTCCACTTTAGCAATATCTGTTGACTGCATGGTATAGACCACCTCTACATATTTCTGCCCAAGAAAGTAAGAGAGTGCAACGTGGTATTGAAGCTCAAGACGGCGGTCATGTAGCTCAGATGGCATGAGGCAGAGCGCACGTTTAAAATTTGTAATTGCCCGATAGAGATCGAAGTCTTGCGCAAACATAAGCGCAATTTGATACTCTTTCCCCCAATCGGTTAGGCGCTCTTCTTCTGTGAGAGCAGGGAAAGGAGAGACAGAAAAGTCTTCGGGTAAAGCGAGAAAGCATCTCTTTTCCCTCTGAATCTCTTTTGGGTGCTTCGGCGATGCAACAGTGGGCTCAATTTGATTGGGCACACGTTGACATGCAACTAAGAGAAGGAGAACGATTACCTTCTGCGTCTGGGCGAACAATCGGGTGTACATACCTTAGGTGGATACTTTTCACATTCCGGACCCTGTTCAGGCTCAACAGTTAATGAGCATGGGTCTGTATTCCAGTTGTGATTGTACCCTTCTCTATTGGTAAGATCAAGCGATTCCTGAATGTTTGAAACAACATGCGGCCGTACAAACATCACTAGGTTACGCTTCTCCCTTTGATCAATAGTACGGCTGAAGGTAGGGCCAATGAGGGGGAGGGAGCCGAGACAAGGAATTCCAGAGCGACTGTGGACAACACGGTCACGGATGTGGCCACTCATTACAAGAAAACAACCATCTGGCACATGGACACGTGTTGTTGCTAACGTCTTGTCTGTTGTTGGATTAAGAACTCCTTGAGCAGAAGTAACATCCGCTACTGTTTGGTCGATCTGTAAGCTGACGATGTTATTCGGCGCAATAGTAGGCGTTACCTTCAGCTGCACACCAACGTCCTCGTACTGGACGTTTTGGGTAGTTGCTCCTGTCACACCTACAACTGTGCTAGTTGTTTGATAAGGAATGTTCGTTCCTACGAAGAATGAAGCTGTTTGTGTATCTTGCGCCATGATGCGTGGGTTGAGGACAAGATTTACGCTGCTCTCTTCTTCAAGCGCACTCACAAGCGCGCCAAGGGTGAGGAAAGAGCGCCCTTTATGCTTCAAGATATTTCCAATGATGCCGAAGCCAAATGCTTCAGCAGCACTTGAATCCAAAATCCCTGTCAAATTCGAAGGCACTGGGAGCGGTACATCACGTGCTGAGCGAGGGGTTGTGGGAGGACTACCAGCAGGATTTCCTGCAACAAAACGGGCACCTGGATTGGTTGAAGTCGTTCCATCAATGTTTGTTGAATACGTAGTTGTCGCCGTTGAGTCTCCCAAAAGCCCTGAAGCATAGGCCAATTTATTTTGCTCATCACCCAAGGCAATCCACTGAACACCAAAATCTAAAGAGTCCTTGAGCGTTACGTCGAGAATCAATACCTCAAGATAGACCTGCTTAGGTGGTTGGTCGAGATCTTCAAGGAGCATCACCACTTTTTCTACTGCATCTTGCGTACCTGTGACTACGATCGAGTTGTTTGCCTCAATCCACTGTACACTATATACAGTGTTCACAAGCTCGAGGTTGGTCACACCCGCATACTGCAAGTTAATGCCAATCTCATGCAGTGCATCGCTGATCTCTTTTCCATCATGATAGCGCAACTTGTACATAAAAATGTTGTTGTTCGCCATTGAAGAAGCCGGTAAGTCTGCTACATCTGTAATGTCTGCAGCATCAAGAGACTCCAAAATTTGTAGAGCCTTGTTGATCAAGTACGGAGTAGAGACAATGAAGATCTTCTGCATTGAAGGCTGTGCAATCATCTGCATCGGATTGTCTTCAATCAAAGGTGCCAAAATCTCTTTCGAATAAGCCACAAGTGCTGAAGGATATGCGCTCTTCACATGATATTCTGCTATCTCGAAAGCCGCATTAGGAGTATCAAGCGCATTCAAAAGGTCGGCAATCTTATCCACATTCGCTGTGATGTCTGACACAATCAAGTGACGCGTTTGCTCTGAAACTTCCACGATCGCATCTCTAGAAAGGAGGGGCTTCACAATCGAAGAGATCTTCTTTGCATCTACATTGTAAAGCCGGAATACACGTGTGATCACTGCTGAGTCACATGCTTCGTCAACATTGGCGTCTGTAATAACGCGTGAGACCTTTGAGAGCGATTGATTGTCATAAATAAGGACTGTGCCCCCTTGCTCCACAACTGAGAGGCCATGCATTTTCAAAATTTGCAGAAGAGCTGAAGTGAGATCCTCAGGGCTAGCAGCCTCTTGAGAAACCATTGTGACGCTGAAATTGAGATGCTCTTTTTCATAGATGAAGTTTACACCTGAAATTTTGCTAACGAAGTGAAGCAACTCAACGACTTCAATATTTTCAAAGTTGACTGTGTAACCTTCATGAGAGGGAGTGCAGTCAGGCATGTTGTAGTGAACAGGCTTTTCTTGTTTAAATTCGTAGGTTTTTGCTCTTTTTACTTGATCTTGCACAGGTGTGGTAGGGTGAGGCAAGACGTAGGCACGCGTATTTTCTGTAGACGATTTCGTTGGGGGTGGTTGAAAATGCTTTTGTTTTGCCCTGGCATTTGATGGGTGGTCACTTAGGTCAATCTCAATTCCTGATTTTACGTCAACGTGAGGCACTTGGTAATAGAAGCCGTCCCCTGGCCCCTTATACCGACACCGCATCCGCGCATTTGCCCTGCGTGCGATTTCCTCTGACTCGATCACATTGAACTCTTCAAATTCGCAAGGAGAGATCTCCTCTTCAACAAGCAGATCTGAAGGGAAGAGAGAGTCTACCGTTTGATCAATAGAATCTGCCACTACCGGTGCAGAGAGCAGGAAACTACAAAAGAGTGTGAGTGTACCGTTATACTTCATCGTATCTCATTATATTGAGGAGTCTGTATTGGGGACACCCCCAAACATTTTTTTTCTCCTCGCACTATTTTAAGCAATTCCCATACCACTATGCTGTGCGCTCGCAAGAAATCACCGTGATTGCCTCTTCTAATAAGTTGCGCCCCTTCTCGCTCAACAACCGTCTTGTGATTGCTTCTGTTTGTTTCTTAGGCGGTAAGAACAAATGTTCTCGGACCGCTTCACAAAATTGCGCCTCATCTATTTTTGTTTGCTCCTCTCCACTTCCTCCTCCACTTTGAAAGGTGTGGAGCAAAACTTTATCCCCAATATTCCAGTTGCCATCCATTTCGAGCACCTCAAAATTCGCTCTACTTCCCAAAGAGGGGTGATTAACGCTTAGCGGTTGTGGAGTCTTCGAGCCAACGGGCAAATACCAAAGAGGAGGTGCTCCAAGTGCAATAAAAGCAAAGCGCGCTTGCTGGGGAAAAAGAGTGAGATAGGAAAAAGAGAAGTGGAGGCGCTCATTTAGCGCGCAAACTCTCTGGTTGAGGAGGCGCACAAAGTCTTTGGGAGTTGTCTGTCCATGTGCTAGGGCGTGCACCATCCCGCGCAGCATTGCTACTTGCAGTACACCCTCTATACCTGTGCTATCCGACTCTGCCATCACAACATTGTAGACACCATCTTTTTGTTGGAAAAAGTCATAGTAGACAGCGGAGAGTGCCATGTTCCAATTTGAAGAGAAGCCCACCTCAGCTTTTGCCCACTTCGGCGGCTGACTCGGGATCAAGAGCGCCTGCGCCTCTTTGATATCCTCATTGAGCTCACCCATATAGTCTGTGCCCCGCATATCTTGCTTCACCTTCTCAGACTTGTAATAGTCTGAAAGTGCCTTCACGAAATCGACAATATCTTCATACCGGTTCTTCGGATCAGGCTGCAAAGCTTTACTCAAAATGGGCTGAATATGCTTTGGCATCATTGAGAGATGCACCGTGCCATGACTCAACCGACCTAAAATCAACTCATAGGTGATCACTCCCAGCGAATAGATATCGCTTGAAAAGGTGACATTTGCAGGGTTTTGCCTCTGCTCAGGACTCATGTAGGCTGGGGTTCCAAGAAGACGCTTCATCTCTTCCCCAGTTTTTGCTGTGTAAAGCTGGGAGATTCCGAAATCGATTACCTTCACACCACCTTGCGCCGTGAGCAAAATGTTTTCAGGTTTGAGGTCGCGATGAATGATGCCATGCACATGCAAATGTGTGAGCGCATGCCCAATTTGCATTACAACCTCAAGGGCGCGCTTTAGTGACATCGCTTGTGAAAGAATCATTTGTCTCAAAGAGATTCCCTGGATGAACTCTGTTGCAATGTACACCCCCTCATCCCATTCCCCATGTCCAAGCAGCTGAATAATGTTAGGGTGATTCGTGATCTCGATGATTTGCGCCTCGTGCATAAACTGCTGCACCATCTCAGGGTGTGAGACGAACTTTGACGAAAGCGTCTTTACAGCAAGGGGCTCCCGCGTTTGCGGGTGAATGCCGAGATAGAGTAGGCTCATGCCCCCCTTATCGAGCAAGGTCTCAATCTTGTAGGGGCCTATCTGCCTTGGAATCTGTTCGTTTGCCATCATATGTTAAAATGAGAGGATTCGGACGCCGAGTGACTCTCCCATCCGAATGAGCTCCCCCCGTCCCACTTTTTTGCCATTTACGACAAGGTCAACACCCTGCTCAGGAGAGACGCCTAACTCCAGCATATTGCCTGGAGAGAGCTCGCGCAGCTCCTTCACATTCATGCGACACCTCCCCACCTCTACAGTCAACTGGACTGGAAGCGCATCAACATCGTGCTCTTTTTTCGCAACAAATCCCCCTTCGAGCGAATCTTGTTCATCAAAACCTGAAACCTCTTCATCCATCGTATTCTCTACCTCATCATATAGCGGATAATCGGAGATCTTGATCCCCCCATGTTTAAATCGCCCTCGGAAAATTGGCTCATCTCCCAGCCTTAGAATCACACCCCCTCTTCCCTCATCGGGGTTGTAAGAGCACCGATCAAGCAACACGAAATCACCCAGCTGTACCTTTTTCCATTCATTAAGTCCAAGGCGGGAGATTCCCACCTCAAGAGAGAGCTCTACAAAAATTTTCTCAGCTTGAGCATCACTCATTTCCACAGGAGGAAGATGACCTATACTCGCTTTCCACCCCTGGCGAAAGGCTTCAGGCACAAAAAGGCGTCCCCAAATCGTCTTGTCACGCAAAGCCAAAGAGATATCGCTCACAAAACACGACGTTGCTTCTAACTCTTTACGAATATCAAGAGGAGCATCGCCTAAACGAGGGGAGAGGGGCGCCATAAAACGGCTTGCCTCTAACTCCTGCAAAACTTCAAGAGCTAGATAGTGGAAAAAACCTTGCGCTAGTGCTGGATCAAAAAATGGGGTTGCCGCCTCTTCGCCCCCCAAAAGATCACCCATCAACTCTTTGGTGTCTTGCTCACTTAAAACGAAATAGACAGGAGTTTGAAGAGGAGTCCAATCGATAGCTAAAACGGTTATATTTCCTCCTAGCCCCTCGAAGAGATTGGCAGGACTTTGCCACCCCCTCTGTGTGTGTGTGAGCTGAATCTTTTCTCTCTTAAAAAGGCGCTGTAAAAGCGCTTCTACACTGTGGAAAGGAAAGTCATTAGGAAGATGGAATTGTGGTTTCTCATCGAGCTGTAAGAGCGCATGGTCAACTTTTTTTATCCAATCTTGGGCATCGGTCGCCGTCACAAAAAACCTCTAAAACTAGCTTTTTTGTCACTATACCCGATCTCCCGAATACACTCAACCGCAACCTCGGCACTGCCGCCCTACTTGATGCACCCACCTTTCAATGGTGCCATTTTCCACTAGCGGCCTGAAAACACGCTTTTCCACCTCCAAGAAATCACTCTTCTTTTCCTAACAAGACGTTTTTAGGGAGAGAGTGCGTACCTGGGACAACACGATGAGTCGTGATAAAAAGTGACGTCAAATAGTCGCCTTGCATAACAAGGCCCCTTCAACCATCCTCTACTTCCCGCCGGCTCCAAGAAATCTAGATGGTGTCGTCAAATTTTCTCCTTTGTGGGGCGAGAGATTTTCTAGGCAAAATGCGCAATCGAAAGCGAAGGGAGTAGCCAAAGCCCTACTTCCAAGGTTGCGAGGGCGCATTTTAGCAGAAAAGATCCGGCTGACAAAGGAGAAAATTTGACGACACCATCTAATTCTAAAGCATACTGTGCTCGTGCTGGACCTGCCAAAACTCAACCCTTTTTGCAAACTGAGCATTCCCCTGCTTGGTGTACCCAAGAAATGATGTCAGTACCAGCTGCAGCTCCCACCCAGTCATAGTCCTGATCTTTTTTCGGCTTATAAGAATGCCCAAGATACCAAGCAACATCCTCCTGCACAACTAACCCCTCTGTTCCAGGGAGGACTTCCTCTTGAGGCTTCTCATTATTCGAATAGTCGAAAAGAACGCTGTCTTGCCCGTTGAGTTGTCGTGGTGCTGCCATATGAGACCTCTTTTTGCAAAGAGATTGTAAATATTGAGGCGCTATTCGTCAACTTTTTCGATGCGGCGATGCTCTTTCTTTTCGCCCCCATCACGTCCACTTTGCGAACCTGAATAAAGCTCGTGCAGCGGTGTAATGCGCTCTTTTGGAAGGTCAACTGAGTGGGAGCCCACTTCCATTTGCGTAAGAATGTACCCTTTTTGAGCGAGTGTCTGCTGCAGTGTTTGCACAGCTTCGTGGTGTTGCTGCACAAGCGATGCCGCGAGATCCTGTTGTCCTGGAAGAGGTTCGATTGAGATTTTGAGGTTGTGGCCATCTGCCTCGATGCTTACTTTTGCCCCTTTGAAGGCGTCAGGAACATCGTCGGTATTTTTTAACTCTGCTGAGAGAAGATCTTTTCCACCAACTTTTCCAATCTGCATCGAATCGACCATCTTGCTGATCAACCCTGAGACATTGTTCATTTGAGATGCTTCTATGCCGCTCGCTTTAACATCAGCACCTTCAGCTTCTGCCGCTTGCTCAGCCTTAAGCTGCGCTTGCATCATGGCATCAGAAGCTTCGCCCCCTTTAGGAAGCTCAAACTTCTTTTTCTTGTCGTCATTATCCGATTTGTTCGGCTCATTATCTGACTGGCTGCTTTGATTTCCTTGATTGACAGGTGGGACACGGGTCATCTTTTTTTTCTCCTTTGAGATTCATGCATGAGCTGGCCAAGTTCATCTTGATCTTTCGCCTCTTGAATTGCCTCTTCTCTTTTCATCTCTTTTTCCCACTCTTCGCGGTGCACTTTGATCTTTTCCTCTTCCATTCGCTTCTTTTTGAGCTCTTCTTTTGCAGCCTCTAGCGCCTTTTCAGCAGCTTTCACTTGCTCTTTTTGCTTCTCAACTTTCTCTTCCTCTTTCGCAAGTTTCTCTTTCACTACTTTGAGATATGCTTTCATTTGAAGCACTTCATCACTTGTGGTGCCCTCATCGAGCGCTTGCCGCAGCTGAGCTAGTTTTGCATCGTGATGCTGTTTGACGGCATCACGCTCTGCAGTCACCTTTTGTAACTTCTCCTCTTCTATGGCGAGCGCACGCTTCTTCTCTTCGACAAACTTTTCCGCCTTCTCTACACGGTCCCGCTTGACACGCAAAACTTGTTCTAAGGGGTATTTGCTCATCTTATGCGCTTTTCTGCCTTATTAAAGTAAATGTGGTAGTCCAAATGCAATGATTGGACAGTGAATCACTCATTTAAACAGAGCTCGAAGCTGTTGAAGCGTCTCTTCAAATGTATTTTTTTCGCTGATGTTTTGCTTCAAAAAGCGGTTGAGCTTGTCGATATGGTCAATAGCATAGTCCGCATCCTTGTCCGAACCGCGCTTGTATTCCCCAATACGGATGAGCATTTCGTTTTTGCGGTAGTTGGCAAGCACTTCGCGCGCTTTTCCAATCAATTTCAGTTGCTCCTCTGAAGCAACCTCTGTTACCAAACGGCTAATAGAGGCAAGCACATCAATCGCAGGGTAATGATACGCTTGTGCAAGCAAATTGGAAAGCACAATGTGACCATCAAGAATCGACTTAGTCTCATCAGCAACGGGCTCATTCATGTCATCACCTGCTACCAAGACGGTGTAGAAGGCGGTGATCGACCCAACGTCAGAATTTCCTGAGCGTTCAAGAAGGCGAGGAAGCGTTGAAAAGACAGAGGGCGTATAGCCGGCACGTGCTGGAGGTTCACCCGCAGCCAATCCAACTTCACGCAACGCACGTGCAAAACGGGTCACACTGTCCATCATGAGGACAACAGTCTTTCCTTGGTTGCGGAAATATTCAGCGATTGCAGTACCCACATAGGCCGCGTTGAGACGCAGCTGTGATGCTTGATCCGATGTGGATACAATGACAACTGAGCGTGCAAGCCCCTCTTCACCCAAATCTTTCTCAATAAATTCGCGCAATTCACGTCCCCGCTCACCGATGAGCGCAATAACGTTGATGTCCGCTTCTGCATTGCGCGCAATCATGCCAAGCAAGGTGGACTTACCTACACCAGCTCCAGCGAAAATCCCAACACGTTGACCACGACCACATGTGAGCAAGCCGTCTATGCACCGCACGCCGGTGGTGATCGGCTCATGGATTCTTTCCCGCTTCAGTGGGTCAGGGGGTGGCTGGAAAATTGCAAAGCTTTCATCGAGATCGAGCGGCCCCTTCTCATCTGCATCAAGTGGTTCACCCAGACCGTTGAGCACGCGACCAAGAAGACCTGGGCCTACCTTTATGTGCAGCGGCATGCGCGTGGGAATCACCTCAGATGAGGGACCCACACCTGTCATTTCACCAAGAGGCGAAAGAAAGACTTCATCTTGCGTAAAACCCACTACCTCAGTTAGAAGCGGGTCCATATTCTCCCGTTTGACAAGACAAACTTCACCGATGCGTACTTGCGGAACAACCGCTTTGATCAACATACCCACCACTTCAGTGATGCGCCCCATCACTGTGGTGAGTTCTATTTGCTCGAGGCTTGAGATCAGCTGATCAAAGTCGGAATCTGCCATATTATCCCAACTGTGTACTCATAATGGTTTTGATTCCAGAGACTGAAGAACCCACGATGCTCGAAAAGAGCTCTGCCCTTTGTGTTGCGCGCTGAATGCCGTACTGCAACTTCATGTATGAAGCGATGTTTGGATTCTTCGTTGTGGAAAGGTAGTTCAAAGCACCTGTCAGTGTACTTTGCGAGCCATTGATCCAATCGGCGACCCGCTCAACAGGATTCTTCTTCGAATCGAGTTGAGGCATCTCAAACTTTCCATTACTGTTTTGCGCAATTGTGCGCAAGTCGCCGTTCATCTTATCGGTGACTTGCGAGAGCGCATTATAGTGATCTTCCGTCAATCCCTTTTGGATTTTAGGATCTTGCAGTTTGGCATGTGCCTCCTGGAGCGCTTGTTTGGCTCGCTCAATTTGCTGCGTCAACTCTTCAGGAGGTACTTGCTTCTGGCTTTGACCTGCATCGCGCGCCACTTCCATAGGAGAGGGAGCTGAAGTTTTCTCAGCTCCAGATGGCATCTGAAACGCTTTTTGATCACCTTGACCAGCACCAACCGGAGATTTTTCTGGACCTTCTGTCGGTTTCTCTGGGCTTGGCGCCCCACCTGGCTTTTGGATTGGATCGGGCATCTTTACTCTTCTCCTTTCTGCAATTCACGCTCCCACTCTAGCAGAGATTGCGCAAGCTCTTTTGTTGAAGGTTGGTCACACTTCTGCACCACCTCATCTGCCAACTCAGCTGCTTTCTTCAACCCTTCAAGCTTCTCCGCGTCTGAGCCGTCTTGCAACATAGAGAGAAGATGAGCAAACGCCAAGAAAGCCTTTGCACGATAGTTGCTGTGTTCTTTGTTGATGATCTCAGTAAAGTGCTTCTTCGCTGACTTGATATCCATTTTGTGCAACGCAATAAGGCCATGCCCCATCTTCGCTGTTGTGGTACCTGGATCGAGAAGATCGGCTGCGTTGAACAGCTTCTTTGCGCTCTCCTCGTCTCCTTGCTTGATCGCGATGAGGCCTGCCTCTACAAGTAGCCCGAGATCCTCTTTGAATTCTTTGAGTGCTGTCATTTCCATATCCTCTATCTAATTATTGACCTTTAACTGCACGTGCCATTGTCATCATCTCGTTGTGCACTGCACTAAGCGTGTTTGAGACCGCTTCAATGTACTGCGACATGATCTGCATATGGAACTGCATGTTAAACATCGTGGCCAAATTCACTGTACCACCCGATGCTGCTTCAAGCTGATGGAGGTAGGTTTGTACGTTTTGTACATACTTCCCCATTCCTTGAATCATCTGGTTGAAATCAAACGACGCTGGACCGCCCGACATATCTCCTCCTTCCTCTAAACTAGTTTGCGGTTGACTCGTTGCAGCACTTTTTGCACAGCTAAATAGCCGTGAAGCAACGTTTGGGCGTCGTCAAATTCTGCTTTTTCGCCGCCCCCTCTCAACATATTTTTCAACTGACCAATGCGCTCTTCTACTTGCTCCTTCAATGCACGCAACTTACCTGGATCTTTGATGTCATTTTCTAAATCAAAAGTAAAATCAGCCATTTTCTTCTTCTTTCCGCTTTCCATCCCAAACATTGAAAAACTCCTTTAAAATTCTATTTATTGTATTCAAGCTTATATTTCAAACCGTCCTTCTCAAAGAAAATGGCGTGCGGCTGAATACTGGTTAATGTCATGTTGTCTAGAACGTCGCCTCGGGACAAAATGCGTCCATTCACCACGACATTGATACTTACATCTCCGTGTTTCGAATACCCCGTCACTTTATACCTCCCAGGGTAGCGCTGGTTCAGGTCAATCACTTGCTCTTCTGGTGCGACAACCACAACAAAGTTTTGTAGCTGACGCACACCTGGAAGCTGTCTGAACTCATGGACAAGGCGCTCAAACTCATAAGCCTGTGCAGATCCTACATACCCAGCAAGTGTAACCTCTCCTGAGGAGAAGCTCACTGCAACTGCACCAAATCCGTTGTGAATCAACTGAGACGAAATCTCATCTATCACAAGCTCCTCAACTACGACGCGATTTTCTAACAAGTTGAGATAGTTGAAGTGAATGTTAATCCAGTCGATCAGATCAGAAGCTTGCTTTTCGTTTTTAAGATAACCGCTCAACACAAAGACCGCGGGTCTGGGCGAGTGCATGCTCACACCCTTGAAATCCTTTTGCTTTGAAAGCAGGATATTCATTTCTTGCCACACCGCTTCGTCATTCACAACATGATCTTCGACACCGTTGAGGAAGGTAAGGGCATTTAAGTTATAGAAGAGCTCGTTTTTCTCTACACCAGTGGCCACGTGTCCAACCAAGAAGAGTCGGTTATTCGTTGGACTGTAGGTGTACTTCACGCTTGGGAAGTCTTGTACAGCCTCTTGAATCTCTACCATGTAGTTTTTAGGCGGCTCCTTCAGCTCTTTTGTCTGGAAAAGTGAGACCATGCCAATGCCAAGCAACACGGCTAGGCCAGCCACTACGGTCATGTAAATGCCAATCCCCTGCTTCTTAATCGGAGCTGGCGGCTTCTTAGGCTCTTCTATCTGCTTAGCCGCAATAACAGCCTCCTCTTCTGAAGGCTCTTTCTGTTCGAGTTTTTCCTCACTTTTTGGCGCTTCGAAAGTGGGGGCAACGATTGTCTCTTGTGGTGCCTCCCTATCAATAATGAAAAAGGCTGTTGTTCCGATCGATACGACCAAGTTAGGTGCGAGTGGTACTTTGCCCAAAATCTGCTCTTGATCAATGAGCACTCCGTTGCGGCTACTCAAATCTTCGATCATTAACTCGCCACTCTCACTCAATAAGAGGCGTGCATGCTCACGTGAAACACTTAAGTCATGGAAAACAATGTCACAGGCGTTTGCGTCAGTTCCAATCAAATACTCCCGCCCCATCTCGAGTGCAATTTCAGCGCCCGTATTCGGCCCCGCAATCACTTTAAGCAAGAAACGGACAGAAGGAGTGAGGTCAACCATTATGCTGCCATTCTCTTCACTCACAGAAAAAAGCGGCTCTTCCTCATATTCCTCTTCAGCTAAAGTTTCAGAGACAAATTCCTCGCTTTGCTTTTCAACAGGAGGTGCTGGAACAGGCTCAGACTCCACTTTTGGCGGCTCTTGCATAGTGGGCTCAAAAGCTACTCCCGGTTTCTCTTCTTCAGCAAACTCCTCAACATCCCACTCTTCGGCCTCTTCTTCTTCCCAAGACTCATCCTCAGCATCTTTTCCATCTGAAACCATCTCTTCAGCCGGTTTTTTCTCAACCGGCTTCTCCTCCTCTTTCCCTTCTGAGATCATCTCTTCAGCAGGCCTCTGTTGTGACACAACCTCGTCCTCATGCCCTTCTGAAGCCATCTCTTCACCCTCTTTCTCCTGGGGCACCTCTTCGTAATCTTCACCCTCAGAAACCATTTCTTCTACAGGCTTCGCTTCTGCAACTTCCTCTTTATCCAGCCCCTCTGAAACCATATCCTCAACTGGCTTTTGAAGCGCCGCTTCATCCGAGGCAAATTCCTCAGATTCATCTTCGCCCCCAGGCAGATTTGTAAGGTCAATTTTTGGAGCCTTCTCAAACTGTTCGCTACGCTCTCCACCAAAAGAGGCTACACTCGCATCTTTGGTGAGATAAAACGAGAATGTTGTATCCCCAATTTTGAGCACATCGCCATCGCTGAGCGACGCCTGTTTTACTTCTTTACCGTTCACAAAAACAGGAGCGTCGCTCAAACTCTCTAAAGAGTACCCTTCACTACCCAATCGGATGATGAGCGCTTTGCGTTCAACTTTGGAGTCCTCAACCACAATGTGGCAACTCTCAGGATCACGCCCTAAAACCCACTCTCGCCCCTTCTCAAGGGAGAGAATTACGCCTCTTAAAGCACCGTCAATTGCGATCAGTTCAGCTGTCATGCTTATCAAGCCTCACCATTCACTTCAGCAAACACTAACGCCTCCCGTCTCCACGCATCGGAGTAGTTCAAAAAATCTTCAAAGCAGTCATGAAACTCTCGGTAGGGAATTCCTTCTGGAAGATAGAGACTCAAGCACAGATGCGTCTGCGACGCATCAACTCCAAGAGCTGCGCCCCCTGTCTCACGGCCAAAAAGATTTCCCACCATACATGCCTTCAAAAACTCTTCTCTGTTTTCCTTTGGTAGCGGCGCTAAAAGGCAAAACAACATTCCGCTTCCATCCATATTCGCTTTTACAGAAATATTCAAGCCTGGCTCAAACTCTAAAAAAAAAGAGCCATCATCCTGCCGCGTAAGTGGCTCATCATAACCCAACTCCTTTCTCAGTTGGTCTACGTGCCGCTCGATCATGGAAATGCGCTACCGCTATTTATCATTATTCACTATTATAGCGGGAAAGAAATATGAACAGAACACCTTTCCTCTTGATCTTTTCTTTAATGGCAGCGCTAGGATACGCAAATTCTTATAGCGAAAAGAGTTGCGAGCCTTGGGGTGTGGATGGTGACTTGCACTATAGAAAAACGGAAGCTGCACAGAGTCACTCACTTTCACAAAAAGCGTGTGTTGCGTGCATCCGTTTCTTTCAAAACTACATTTCTCCAATCGATGGACCAAGAAGCAGTTTTTATCCTACGAGTTCGCAATATGCACTTGATGCGATTCAAAAGTATGGCGTTTTGACGGGGATTGCTCTGGGCTGTGACCGCCTGATGCGGGAGAATAGTGACGACTGGGTCTATGACATTGTAGATAAGCACGGCACTGACCGCAAATACGACCCAGTCAGATAATCCTCTACGACTTCGTAGAGAGCAGATATTTCGCGGTTGCGTAGGCATTTCTTGTGGGCTCTGAAGGGAGCTGCTCGTTTGCTTCAAAGATATTTTCTTCGCCTATCTCCTTATTGACAGATGACCTACGAAGAGTTTGCAGCACATCGCGGCTGATCCCAGTAATCATAAATGTGCGCCCTGTCCCTTTGAGGTAACGATAAAGTTGCCGTATTGCAAGGCAGATTGAAGCATCGATGGAGTGGACGTTGAAAAGCTGTAAGATCACTACCTCTATCTCCTCATCATCAGCAATGCGGCGCACTTTCGAGATGAGAGGATCGGCTGCACCAAAAAAGAGCTGCCCTTCTGCTTGCAGAATACAGATACGAGGATCTAAGCGCTCTTCATCTACCTCTAAGGGTCTAAGCTTACCGGAATTGTTAAATCCATATTCGATGAGCAGCGGAACACCCGCCTGTTTCAAGTAGAGCAGTATAGAGAGGATAATACCAATGTAAAGCGCAACATCGAGAGTGAAAATCAAGCTGGCCACAAATGTTGTGAGCACAACAAAGAAATCTGTGCGAGTGGCACGCAAGCAAAGCGTGAGATCGCGGAAGTTAATCATCGTGTAGGAAATGTAAAGGAGAAGAGCGCTTAACGCTGTAATGGGAACGCGCGCGACAAGAAAAGCAAAGAGTATGACGATCACAAAAAGAAAGAGGCCGCTGTAAACTGCAGAGAAGCGTGTTTTTGCATTGAGTGCGCGATTCAGAGCTGTTCGGGAAAAGCTACCTGAGCTCGGCATTGCTCCCAAAAAAGCTGATAGAAAGTTGCTGATACCCAGGCCAAAAAGTTCTTGGTTAGTGCGGTAAGGAGGCTCTTTTGAGCGTGTGTAAAAGCGACCAATTGAGGTCGCTTCTAACAGTGAAATGATCGCAATTGCAAAAGCAAGAGGTACAGCAGCGATTAAGATTTGCGTCTGAAATCCTGGAAGTGAAATCTTTGGAAGATCAGTGTAAAGCGGACCGATCTCTCTAAGAAGTGGAGTAGAAATAGGGAAGTAGTAAACAAAAAGTCCAGCAAGCACAAAGACGATAACGGCAGCAGGAATTTTTGATGATAGGCGGTAGAGCAAAGCGATGAGCACGAAACAGCAGATCCCTAAAAACAGGGTGGGGAGTTGGAGCGATGTAAATCCAGTTATAAAATACCAAATGCGCATGTAAAGGGGGTAGTAGCCCTCAGGCGCTTTCATACCAAAGAAAGGGTGAATTTGATTAATCGCGATGGCAACAGCAACACCCAACATATACCCTACGATGACAGAGCGGCTGGCGAATTGTGTGAGGCGACCGAGACGCAAAAGGGAGGCAAGGATTTGGAAGATGCCAACCAGAATCACGATTTGCATCACAATATTAAGGGCGATAATGTCTCTTTGTGGGCCACTTACATCGCGGAAATAGGTAAATAAAATTTGAGAGGTTCCTGACTGAATCAAGATTGCAATCGCAGTGGTGGGGCCTGAGATGAGATAACGAGAGGCGCCGAAAGTGGCAGTGAATATCGTACCAAAAATGGCAGCAAAGATTCCTGCTGAGGGGGGAAGGTTTGCAACAAAGGCATATGCCATCGCCTGCGGTAACGCGAGAAGAGCGACAGAGAGAGCTGCTACCGAGTCACGCCACAGCGATTCCAAATTATATCTTTTCAGATCTTTCCAAAATGGGAAGAGCGATACAAGGCGGTAGTGCATATGTTTTTTTATAGTAGGAAAACCTCTAATAATCCATTTTTTTTTATTCTTCGTTCGTGTATCATAGCGCGCATGAAACTTAGGAAGTTAGCAATTGTCGGCCGTCCCAATGTAGGCAAGTCGGCTCTCTTCAACCGCATCTGCAAAAGACGCATTTCAATTGTGGATGAACAAGAGGGTGTGACGCGTGACCGCATCTACGCGAAAGCGGAGATCTTCGGTTACCCTTTTGAGGTGATCGATGCGGGCGGAATTGATCCGCGCAGCCCTGATGCCTTTAAACAAGAAATTGTGCGGCAGGCAAAGGTGGCGATTGCAGAGGCCGATTCGTTAGTCATGGTAGTTGATGCGCGGTGTGGTGTTCTCGATCTCGATCGTGAGGTTGCGGCTGAACTCTTGAAGACAGACAAGCCAGTGACGCTTGCTGTGAATAAGATTGATAACGCTGATCAAGAGGCGCTCTTGCATGACTTCTATTCGCTTGGCATTACCAATATTTTTGCTGTTTCAGCATCGCATGGAACAGGTATTGCAGAGCTTCTTGAGTGTGCATGGGAGAAGTTTTCTGGCGAGACACTTGAAGCAGAGCCGTCAAAGACGATTAAGGTGTGTTTGGCGGGACGCACGAATGTAGGCAAATCGACACTACTGAACTCACTCCTCGATGAAAACCGATCACTGGTGAGCCCAGTTGCAGGCACAACACGCGACAGCTTGGATGTCCCTTTCACAGTTGCAGGAAAAGAGTATCTCTTGATCGACACGGCGGGTGTGCGGCGCAAAAAATCCGAGAAGGATGTTGTAGAGAAGTTTGCAGCGATCCGCACGCAAGAGGCGATTGAACGCTCTCATATTTGTCTTTTGATGGTCGATGCACAAACAGGAATGTCAACTCAAGACAAACGGATTGCGCGTGATGTTGAGAAGGCTGGCAAGGGTTGCATCATTTTGCTCAACAAGTGGGACCTTGTAAAAGGATTCCGTATGGAGGCGTGTTTGAAAGGGATTCGAATGGAGAGTCCTTTTCTTAGTCACTGCCCTGTGCTCTTTATCTCTGCAAAATCAGGGCGTAATCTCGACTTGATTTTCCCTGAGGTAGAAAAAGTCTACACTGCTCTAACACAGCGCCTCTCAACACATCAGCTCAACACCTTCGTGGAAAAAGCACTTCAGCTCAACCACCCTCCAATGATCAATGGAAAGCGTTTGCGAGTTTACTATTTGACACAGGTCACACAAGCACCCCCACGCTTTGTTCTTTTTGTGAACAACGCCGACTTGATGACGCCTACCTACAAGAAGTATTTGGTGAATCAATTCCGGGTCCACTACAACTTTTTAGGAACGCCTCTTCAGCTCAATCTGAAGGGGAAAAAGAAAGTAAATCGATCAGCTCGGAGCGGCTGAATTTCTTAAGAACGCCTTGGTCATCTGCAGTGATGATCTCTTCCATGAGCCGTCCTTTCTTTGTAATCATCTTATCGATTTTCTCTTCAATCGTCCCTTTGCTGATCAACTTGAAGACCTGCACACCCCACTTCTGTCCAATTCGGTGGACACGGTCAACAGCTTGATTTTCTCGAGCTGCATTCCACCATCTGTCGTACATGATAACAATCTGCGCTGCTGTAAGGTCGATACCGAGCCCTGCTGCTTGGAGCGAACCAAGGAAGACGGTGCAGTTAGGATCTTCCTGAAAACGTTTGAGTTCATCTTTTCTGTTGACGGTGCTGCCCCGAATTTGCGCATATCCCCACTTCTTCTCTTGAAGGTACGCCTCCATAATGTCCAGCATGCCAAGGTATTGGGTAAATACCACTACCTTTTGCTTACTTGCATGCGCTTCATCAAGAAGCTCTGTAAAGAGATCCCATTTTCCTGAAGCGTATTGCTTATACTCTTCGGTTCGACCAAGAGCAAGAGCAGGATGGTTGCACACCTGTTTCAGCGTAGAGAGTAAAGAGAAAATATGGATGAAAGGAATCGTCGTGTCTCGATCACGCAATTCCGAGACGAGCGCATCGCTCCTTTTGGCAAGCGTCTCTTTGTAGAGCGCAATTTGTTTAGGCGATAGATCGCAGTACGCTTTATCTTCACTTTTCTCTGGAAGTTCATCAAGAACCTCACTCTTCCTTCTGCGCAAGATGAAAGGGCGGATGAGGGTTGTGAGTTGCGCTTTTTTCTCAGCATCGAGGTCACGCTCAATGGGGTTGATGAAGAGTTCACGGAAGCGTGCTTCAGAGGGCATATAGCCGGGCAGTACAATGTCAAAGAGTGCTTTGAGTTCACGCAGATTGTTTTCGATGGGAGTTCCTGTCAACCCCACGCTCATTTTGGTGTCGAGAGAGCAAAGGGCAGCGTGGATTTGACTGCTTGAATTTTTTGCCACTTGCACTTCATCGAAAACTGCGAGCTCAAAGCGAATCTTTTTCAGCGCCTCTTTCTCCATCCTTAGCGTCCCATATGAGGTGAGGATTAGCCCCTCTTTTGGCACCTTTTTGAGTGAGCGCTTCAATCCGTGAAAGGTATGCACTTTGATTGCGGGCAAGAAGGTCTCTAGTTTATCCTGCCAGTGGTAGATGACAGAGGTGGGGCAAACGACAAGAAAACGACCACCAGAAAAGTTCGGTTGCCCAAGGATGGCAGCCATAAGTGCCATCGATTGGTGCGTCTTACCCAATCCCATATCGTCGCACAAAAGAGCGCAGAGGCCGTTTTTGTAGAGGAACCAGAGCCAGTTGAGTCCTGTCTCCTGGTACAAACGCAGCGTACTCTTTAACCCTTTCAGGTTCGGTTTTTCTAACACAGTGAATTCGCGCAACTCTTTGAGAAGGCGGCGGGAGATGTCAGATTGCGGATCAAGTCCTGTGGGGGAGATGAGGGTAACTGAAGCTTCGAGCTTCAAGAACTCCATCATAGAGAGCTCCACCATATCTCCTTCACCCGTTTTCACATTTTTCATCCATGTAAACTGCTCATCGGTAAGGTCAATCAAACCCGCCTCAGTAAAGAGATAGCTGTACTTTTTCTCAAAGGCATCATGCACCTCAAGCACATTGATCTTCCCTTGCTCGGTACCAAAAAAGAGCTCTGCTTTTAACCCTCCTTGCGCACGCACTAAGTAGCCAATTTGCACTTCATACTTGTGTGGGCGGCGCATTTGCGGATCGATTGCAGAGAAATACTTCTCATATGCAGGAAGCGTGTCGTGCAAAAAGCCTGCAAGTTCTTTCCCTTCAATCTCCCGCTCCCGCTGGAGGAATTCTGGAAGACGGAACTCAGCTGGAAGCTCAGAAAATCCTTCCCCCTCCAAGTAAGCAAAGTCACCAAAAAAGCGTATCCCCTTCTCTCCCTCGTAGGTGGGACAAAGCGCAATTGAGGTAGGCGTGAGCACTTTCGCTTCAACCCCCCTTCTTTGAACCGGAAGGCGAGTGGTAAAAAAGTGAGGAATCGATTCGAGCTCTTCTCGGTTCACTTTGATGAACGAGGAGATTTTGTCACCATGAACTTCAAGGTTAGGGCGCACTACTTGTCCCAATCGGGCATGCTGCTTTGAGAAGAAGCCCTGCCCTTCGTAGTAGATCCAATCCCCAAAATCATGCGCTCCTTTGGGCTCGTCACCAGCATACGCCTTCGAGTGGAAGGTGAGCACACCCTGTTCGCTAACCTTATAGGTGAGGTGTGATTCGATACTCGCAAGATGGGGCTGAAATCCCTCTTGCGTATTGAGCCATACACGGTGGTGATTCACAAAGGGGGCAACTTTATGAGGTGCCAAACGCGCCTCTTCTGTTTCAAAAAGCATCCCCTCAACAGAAAAAAATCCCTGCTTTTGATACACCCACTTGCCAAAAAGCGCGCCCTTCAAATCACCCGGCTTTTTCAAGTAGGCAGAGAAACACCAGTTCCATTGCTCATCAAAGCGCATCGCGTAAGAGAGCTGAAGCTTTTCGTCGTGAATTTCGAAGAATTTCTCCATCACTTCGCGGTGCTTCTCCACAGCCTCCCCAATCTCATTCGCTGGAATAAAGTTGCGGTTGAAAAAGCCCTCTCCCTTTCGAGCAAAAAAACCTTCCCCAGAGCGGTAATTCCACCCATCGAGCGTGTGTGCTTCTACATCCTCCTTCTTCTGTTTAGCTTCGTGCTCAACACGTAACCTTCCCCCTTCGAATGCAATTGCGGTGGGAAGCCCCCCCTTCTCTGTAGTCACAGTAAGAGGAGATTGAATACTCTCCAAAACAGGGATCAACTCAATCAGCTCCTCTTTCGTGAGTGCGAGTCTCACCGTTGCCTCATTCCACTTCAACGTGATCTTAGTCGGGAAGCCCTCCTCATCCTCATCAAAGGAGGCCTTGGCAGCCTCACTATCTTCCATGAGGAACATCCACTTTGCTAAATCAAACCAATAGGAGAGCTGGAAGCGCAACTCAGGACTGGGGCGACCCTCACGCCACCAACTTACTTCCTCTTGCGAGAAGTTTGAGAACTTGATCGATGTTTCAGGCGTCTCTTTCACACGGTTGAGCAAGAGAGCTTCAAGCTTCTCTTGCGCCTTCCCTTGTGTCTCAATTTGCAGGCCTGCAAGTGAGTTGAAAGTATCAAAAGCAACGTCGTCATACCCATAGCGCTGCGCAAAAAGGCGGCACACCTTGGGAAAAAACGAGCGCTCAAAACGGACGTGGAGAGGGATACCCGACTTGCCAAAAATACGCAAGAAGGCAGCCGCGAGATGAACACATCCCTCTTCTTCGCTGTCGCATGAGCAAAAGGCGTCTTTCAACTTCCCCTGCTGATCAAACTGCAAAAAAGGCCAGTAGCTCTCCCCGTCGCCGAAAACTTCGACCTGATACGTCGCCTTGGCAAGCTCAACATCGCCAATCGCACACTTTTTAGCCGCCTCCCGCTGGTGGGGCCACGGCAAATCTCTATCCATAACTAGGTCATTATGTCAGAAGATCAAAAAAAAGTTGCCTTTAAAAAAATTTTAGCATAAGGGTTGCAAGCAACGTGCCGTAGAAAGCTAGCTTCACGGGCTTGAATGCAAACGTCTTGTGTAAAATATTCGCAACCGCAAGAACAATCAGCGCTGGGTAACAGAGCTGTAGTACAGGGGTGAGCATCGTAGCAATCCCGGTAAAATTCAAGGTTGAGACCAAGAAAGAAACAAAGAGAACGCCACCTAGCGCCACTGGATAAGAGATCTTGCCACGGCTCACTGTCTCAGAGATAAAACGACTTGCCACAACGGCCAAAGCGATTTCAGTGGTCAAGCAGGCAAAGAAAACAGCAACACCTACAAAGAGACCAGCGTATGGCCCCAAAAGGCGATTCGCCAAAGCACCCAACATCTCATGCCCTTGAACCCCTCCCAAGGAAGTGCTATAGCTTGCAGCCAAATAGGAGAAACTCACATAGATGCTCATCAAAAGTACGGAAGAAATCAAACCACCGATCCCAGCAACTTTCATCATCTTCCGACGTTGGTCTGTAGTCTCCTCCCCTTTTTGCTTTGGGTTGCGCAAGCAAAGAAGCACAACCGAGCTAAAGAAGAAGGTAGCAAGAAGGTCCATCGAGTTGTACCCCTCTAGAAACCCTTTAGAAAATGTCTCCCACCGCGTCAAAAGCGCGTGATCCGCGTGCGGCATTCCAAAGAGGCCTCGCACTACAATCGCCCCAAGAGAGAGCAAAAGCACTGGGGTTAAATACTTTCCTATAAGGTTTAATACCCGACTTGGCTTGATTGTGAAAAGGAAAATAAGCGCCGCATTGATCAGACTAAACGTGATGAGATTGATCCCCGGCACATGCCCAAAAGCGGAGAAAGTGGCAAATGAAATTGTGATACAGCGTGGCACACCGGCAAAGGGGCCGATGAGTGCCACGATAAGAGCAATCAGGATGAAGCCTGGAACCCTACCCACCTTTTTAAAAAATTCATTATAGTTTCCTCCGTAGAGGAGCATCGCAAATAGACCAGCGAGGGGAACTATGACTGCTGTTACAGCCATCCCTAATATCCCCCAAAAATTTTTATCTAATGCTGATTGACCAAGAGTGAGAGGAAAAACTACGTTTCCCGCTCCAAAGAACATCGCGAACATTGCAAGCCCTGTCGACCAGATCGAAGGTCGCCCTTCTTTCGTCTTCATTTTTTTCTCCTAATTACTATTAAAAATTTAAATACGTGTTGAAATAGAGTAAAGCGTCCCGCAAGGGACAATCGACAAGATGAATCTGATGTAATGTTCCATCATCATTTCGTTAATATTGTATACTACACAGAAAAAAAAGACAATTTCTAAAGATTTTTACACATAGGACACATCTCCTTTTTGTGTCCCCGGGCAGGGCAATATTGCCGCGCAAAATGGATGATTTGGAGGTGAAGAGTATTCCAGCTCTTTTTTGGGAAAAGCTCTTTGAGGTCCTCTTCCACCTTCTTTACCGTTTTTCCCTTTGAGAGCCCCCACCTGTGGGCGCTGCGAAAGATGTGTGTGTCAACGGGAAAGGCGGGTTTGTGAAAGGCGTGTGCCATGACAACCGACGCTGTTTTATGCCCCACTCCTGGAAGCCTCTCCAAATCTTTGAAAGTGTGCGGCACACGCCCTCCGTACTCCTCTACCAAAATCTTCGAGAGCCGCCAAATTGCACGCGCTTTTGTAGGAGAGAGCCCAATTGGCTTGATAATTTTCTGAATCTCTTCAACTGAAAGCTCCATCATTTTTTTTGCTGTGTTCGCTTTTGCAAAAAGAAGCGGCGTCACCTCATTCACCTTTGCATCAGTTGATTGTGCTGACAGCAGCACCGCGATCAAAAGCGTGTAGCACGAAGTATGCTTGAGTGGAATTCTCGGATGTGGCACAAATTTATTCAAAATACATTGAACATCGGCAGGTTTCATGACACGAGTATATATCTTACGCCTATTTTTCCTACTTCTTCCTCTTCCACTTTTAGCAAACGGCTGGTGCTATCGTGGCCTAGATGTTGACTTAGGGATAGGCGCTTCCGCCTATCTCCCTATGTACAAAATGAACTCTAACTCCACGTGGGGAACTCAAGAGAGTGGTAAAGCAGGTTTTACAGCGCAAGGCAATGTAGGCGCGAATTGGCTCTGCAGGTGTTGGCTTCTTGGCATAGAGGGTTTTGGGCAATATAACTCTGCGGAAGTTCAGGGATCGAGCGAAAATCAGTTCCACCGTATAGACCGTTCGATGGAAATGAATTGGGATGTGGGCGTGCTTGGACGAGGTGGATTTTATGCTACACCACGCATGACCTACTTCGTCACTGTAGGTGCAGATTGGGGCTGGAATACGTTGAAAGAAGAGACACAAACAACCTCTATCTCTGTGAAAAAGCTGCATACAGGCGTGCGTCTAGGTGGGGGAGGAGAGCAGTTTTTATGGCGCAACCTCATTTTGCGCGAAGATTTTGCCTACACGTGGTTCAATGAGCAAAACTACACACGGGGTGACAATACACGCGCTTCAATCTCCCCCCGTCTCGCAAGCTTCCTCTTCACCTTGGGCTGGCTCTTCTAATCACTTGCCGACACAGAAGGTAGAAAAAATTTCGCTGAGGATGTCTTCGCCTACATTAGTGCCGATAATCTCA
This sequence comes from Chlamydiales bacterium, assembly GCA_024233495.1. Lineage (GTDB taxonomy): Bacteria > Chlamydiota > Chlamydiia > Chlamydiales > JAAKFR01 > JACKPM01. The sequence goes on along the minus strand of JACKPM010000003.1, from coordinate 39,178 downwards.
CCCAAATCTTTAAGCGCTGCGCGTGCATCGACGTTGAGAAATTCTGGAGAGAGCGCGTTTTGTAGCCCTGCGCCCAGGCGTTCAAGCGCCTCATGCGCTCTTTGAAGCGCAACAAAGTGACGGCGGCTGGTAAGCAGCACATCTTTCACTGTCAGCTTCTTTTTCTGCACCTTTGCAAGAAGCGCCTCTTTCAACTCTGACAGCCCTTCTCCCGTCTTTGCTGAGACGCGAACTGATGTGAAAGGAAGCTCTTTTTGGACGCTTTCTAAATCACACTTGTTCCATACAAGGAGTGTTTTTTCAGGATTAACATCGAAGTGAACCACCTCTTGCGTCACATCAAGCACAAGGAGTATGATATCAGCCCTCTCTTTTGCCTCATGAGATCTGCGGATTCCCTCTTGTTCAATCACCTCATCTGTCTCCCGAATGCCAGCAGTGTCAGTAAGGTGAAAGAGCGTGCCGTCAAGCAGAAACTCCTCTTGCACGAGGTCACGCGTTGTGCCAGCAATGGGTGTGACAATGGCACGCTCTTTGCGCAACAGTGCGTTCATTAACGAACTTTTTCCCGCATTGGGAGGGCCAATGAGTGCAAGCGCAATGCCATGTGTCAACTTCTGGCCCTCATCAAATGTGTCAAGGAGATGACGTATTTTTTGCTGCAGTGCGTGCAAATCAGCAAGCATTTCCTCTTGCGAGGCAAATTCAAGCCCCTCTTCCGGAAAGTCAACCCATGCCTCCAAAATCGCAGCGATGCGCGTCACCTCTTTCTGAAAAGCTCTCACCTCTTTGGAAAGCCCCCCTTCAAGATGATTTTGAGCCACAGCAAAGCCTGCTTCACTTTGAGCGCCGATCAACTCTTGCACTGCCTCTGCTTGCGCCAAGTCGAGCTTCCCGTTCATGAAGGCGCAGAAAGTGAACTCTCCTGGTTGCGCTGGACGCGCTCCATTTTTCAACACCACATCTAGCACTCGACCTGCCGCAATGTGACCACCATGACACTGAATTTCAACAGTCTCTTCCCCTGTATAAGTGCATGGAGCACGCATCACTAAAACGAGCGCCTCATCAATGCGCTCTTTTCCATCAAGGACAAAGCCGTGGTGCACTGTGTGGGAAGGGAGTGAGGAAATTTTTTTTGAAAAAACGCGGTCACCGACAGCAAGCGCTTCATCTCCACAAATGCGAATGATCGCAATCCCCCCCTCACCTGGAGGAGTGGCCACTGCCGCAATTGTTTCGCCCTTTTCATAGGGTCTATGAATAAAATCGACCATCTGAGAAAATACAAACCATGAAGAAAATTGCGTTTATTTTACTTGCTGCCACCTCTTTTTTTCCACTAAAAGGAGATGAAGAGGCGATTGGTGTGGTCAAAGAATTAATTGTTACAACAGAGCGCAACCTAGAGAGCCAGCGCCGCCTGCTTACCTATCTTGAAGACTTTTACAAAGCACGCGATGGCTTCGTGCAAGATAGCGCAAATGCACAGCTCGGCGCCTCTCTTGTGCGTGCGGCGATGCGTGTGCACAAGGAGATGGAAGAGGAGCACCTTGCCCACCTCTTCTCTACTGAGTTCCTTGAGGAGATCCGCTTTTTCAATCAAATGGGGACAAGAGCTGTTCAGGCACGCTCATGATCTATGACAGAAAAAAGGGTGAGCTCTTCGAAGAGCAAGTGTATGGCAAAGCCGCGCTCCGTCTTCTCTATGCGCAAAATCCAATTAGTGCCTTTTTACGCGCTATTCTCACAAAAAATGCGTTTGCCTCCAAGATTTGGGGGGGGTGGCAAAATTTGCCATGGACCCGTTTCAAGGTCGCTCCCTTCATCAAAAAATATGGCATTGACACCTCTGAATTTGCCTCCCCTCACTTCTCCTCTTTCAACGCTTTTTTCACACGAAAACTCAAGAAAGAGGCGCGCCCTATCCAGGGGGAGATTTGCACGCCTGCTGATGGACGCTATCTTGTCTATCCTAACATCTCCAAGGCAGATGGCTTTGTTGTGAAAGGGCAGAAGTTTTCTCTCGCCAAACTCGTACAAGATGAAGCGCTTGCCAAAGAGTATGAGGAAGGAGGTCTTCTCATTGCCCGCCTAGCTCCTGTTGACTACCACCGCTTCCACTTCCCTATCAACTGTACTGCGGGCGAGCCCCACCTCATCAATGGAGCTCTTCACTCTGTCAATCCCCTCTCCATTCGGCAAAATGTGAAACGGTTCACAGAAAATAAGCGCGTCATCACAAAACTAGAAACTACGCTTGGCCCCCTTCTTTTTATCGAAGTGGGAGCGACCAACGTCGGCTCGATCCATCAAACCTTTACGCCGCACAAAACCTACCAAACAGGGGATGAGAAAGGGTTTTTCTCTTTTGGCGGATCCGCTCTTATCCTCCTTTTTCCACCCAACACAATCACCTTTGATCCCCTCCTTGTGCGCAACTCACAAAAGCACATTGAAACCCGTTGTTTGATGGGCGAATTTTTAGCTAGACATCCATAAATATGTTTTGTTATTGAAATTCTCTCGTGTTTGTTTTGTTTGCATCGCTTACGATCGCTCTTGTTTCCTATGTTGCGCTTCGACATTGGATGAAGCATGCACGTCTCAGTGCAATTGCTGTGCAGCAAACACTCTCTGCCATCTCCAAACATATCTCACTTGAAGAGTGGGATACTGCCACTTCTAAGCTTATTCCCCTTCTCGAAAACAAAAAGGGAGGGAAGAAAGCAGCACTCTTTGAAATCCAAATTCTCCGTCAGCGTAAAGCGTATAACACCGCGCACAAAAAAGTGAAAAAAGCAGCTCAAGACTACCCTGAAGAGCTCATTTTCCGCCTCGAAGAGGGAAAGATTTTGCTCAAGCTGGGCAAGCCGCAGGAGGCGCTCACCGCCATCAAAATTTGCACACCCATTTTGCGCACTGAGCCTGACATTTATGCCTACGCAAGTGCGCTACTCCAGTGCGGCTACCCACTCCAGTGCTTCGAAACCATCGAGCCATGGCTCGCTCACTGCCAAGAGGGAAAACTTTTCTCTTTGGCTGCGTGGGCACACTTTGAACTCAATGACTTTGGAAAGACCATCGCCTACTACCACCAAGCAATTGAGCTGGGCTTCAAAAGTCACAAGTTGCTCGTCCAGCTTGGGCATGCCTATAGACGGCACGGAAACTTGCAAAACGCTGAACAACTTTTCAAGCAGCTCCTCGAAAAAGATTCAATGGACATTGCAGCTCTTCTTGGCCTTGGCAACTGCCTGCAAGAGCGTGGCCTTCACCACAAAGCGCTCCTTCTCTACCAGTCCGGCAAACTGTGGAATCAAAAAGATCCCCGCATTTTACTTCAAGCCGGCATTTGCGCACTTAATACACAGAAGTTCGCCCATGCAGAGAGCTATTTTTCGCAGCTCGACCCTACTCCTAAGACACTCTCCTACCTTGGCTATGCGCAAGAGAGGCAACAGAGATGGCAAGAGGCTGAGCAGACATATAGAAGGTTGATCAAAGAATTCCCCTCCAATCCAAATGGCTATCGCGCCCTTGCGTGGATGTTCGGCGTCGGCATCACCTCTACCCTCTCCCAAGACCAAGCGATCAGCTACGCCCATATCGCACTCAATATCTGTTCGGATCCGCTCACTTGGGAAATTCTCAGCGCTTGTGAAGCGCGCCTTGGAAACTTCAAGCGGGCGTACGAAATTCAAACTGCACTCATGCAGACCGATGAAGATCGTGAAAGCCGTCTCAGAAGACAAAGTGCATTGCGCAAGCTGCGGCAAGAGCACCCCCTTAACCCCACCCATGTTCAGCACACCCTTGTGGCTTAAACTCTTTATTTTAGATGGTGTCGTCAAATTTTCTCCTTTGTGAGGCGAGAGATTTTCTAGGCAAAATGCGCAATCGAAAGCGAAGGGAGTAGCCAAAGCGCTACTTCCGAGGTTGCGAGGGCGCATTTTGGCAAAAAAGATCCGGCTGACAAAGGAGAAAATTTGACGACACCATCTAACATCCCATTCGATCCAAATGGTTTGCTGCTCCTGGAAATGTAGTCTTCACGAGCGTAAGTGTACCTAGAAGAGGCAAAAACAGAAACAGAGGAGATGCGGATCTTTATCAAAAGGCTTGCAACCTACAGGCAGGCCGAGCTGCTGCCAGCAGGCTTTGGAAAGATCGGCTCTTTGAGACCCTCCTAGCTCTCTTGTTGCAAAAGACCTCTTGCTAATGTATAATGGCTCTTTTTAAAGGATGTTTTTATGCTAGGTCTTCTAAAAAAAATTGTTGGTAGTTCTCAGGAGCGTACTGTAAAACGTTTGCGCCGCATGGTCGCAAAAGTCAACCAATTCGATGAGCAGTTCAAGGCGCTCACCGATGAGGAGATCAAAGCAAAGACCGGTGAATTCAAAAAACGGCTTGTTGATGGCGAGCCTATCGATTCTTTACTCCCAGAAGCTTACGGCGTGGTGAAGGCTGCTTGTCGCCGCATGTGTGGCACAGATGTGCACGTTTCGGGCTATGACCAGAAGTGGGACATGGTGCCGTACGATGTGCAGGTTTTAGGCGGTATAGCGATGCACTTTGGCTTCATTGCGGAGATGCAGACGGGTGAGGGTAAGACGCTGACGGCAACGATGCCCCTCTATTTGAATGCGCTGACAGGCAAGCCTGTGCATCTGGTGACTGTAAACGACTATTTGGCTCGGCGGGACTGCGATTGGGTAGGCTCGATTTTGCGGTGGCTTGGTCTTTCCACTGCTGTTTTAACAAATACAACGCAGATGCATGAGCGCGCTGCTGTCTATAGCGCCGATGTGGTGTATGGAACAGCGGCTGAATTTGGCTTCGACTATTTGCGCGACAATTCGATGGCAACAACGAAAGAGGAGCAAGTGCAACGTGGCCACTACTTCTCAATCATCGATGAGATCGATTCCATTTTGATTGATGAGGCGCGTACGCCTCTGATCATTTCTGGCCCCGTGCCGCAGAGCATGCAAATGTATGACTTGATGAAAGAGAGCGCGGCGCTTTTGGTGAAGATGCAGCACGATTTGTGCAACAAGATTGCACAGAAGGCGAAGCGCGATTTGGGCAACTATTTGGAAGATGACACGTTGCCGCAGAGCAAGGAGGAGATGAAAGTGATCCGCGAGGCGTGCCGCCGTTTGTGGATTGTGAGCCGCGGGATGCCGAATCATAAGGTTTTGCGCCGGGCAAAAGAGCATCCTGATTTGCGTGCAGAGATTGACAAGTGGGACCTCTACTATGTGAGTGATCAGAATAAAGAAGAAAAAGCAGAGGCGATGCAAGAGCTTCTCATGATGGTAGAAGAGAAGAGCAACGACTTTGAGTTGACCGACAAGGGAATCACCGCATGGGCAGAGATTTCAGGGGGAAGTGTTGAGGACTTTGTGATGCTTGACTTGGGGCATGAGTATGCGCAAGTGGAGCAAGTAGCCACTTCGGAAGAAGAGAAGATGGAGAAAAAGCTCGCCCTCAATGCAGAAGATGCGAAAAGAAAGGAGCGCGCACACAACTTACGCCAACTTTTGCGTGCACATTTGTTGATGGAAAACGATATCGACTACATCGTGCAAGAGGGAAAAATTGTCATCATTGATGAGAACACGGGACGACCGCAACCAGGACGCCGCTTCTCAGATGGTTTGCATCAAGCGATTGAGGCAAAAGAGGGTGTAAAAATTCAGAAAGAGACGCAGACGTATGCATCGATTACGCTGCAAAACTACTTCAGAATGTATGACAAGCTTGCAGGAATGACAGGCACAGCAATTACTGAGGCAGGCGAGTTTAAAGAGATCTACAAACTTGAAGTATTGCAGATACCAACCTACAAGAAGTGTGTGCGTAAAGAGGGGAATGATGAAATCTACATGACCGAGCGGGAGAAGTATGCGGCAATCCTCAATAACGTGAAAGAGAATCACGAAAAGGGACGTCCCATTTTGCTTGGAACCGAGTCGGTTGAAGTGTCTGAGAAGCTTTCCCGTATTTTGCGACAAAACAAGATTGAGCACACGGTATTGAATGCGAAGAACCATGCGCGCGAGGCAGAGATCATTGCAGATGCAGGTAAGGCGGGAGCCGTCACAGTTGCAACCAACATGGCAGGTCGAGGAACTGATATCAAATTGCAGGGTGATTCAGCTAAAAATGGTGGCCTACATGTGATTGGAACAACAAGACACCAATCACGCCGTATTGACCGACAGTTAAGCGGACGAAGCGCTCGCTTGGGTGATCCAGGAAGCTCTCAATTCTACATCTCTTTCGAAGATCCTCTTATGCGTCTTTTTGCCTCTCCAAGATTGACAGGCATGATTCAACGCTTCCGCCCCCCCGAGGGCGAGCCAATTTCTGCGGGTATTTTAAACCGTTCGATTCAGACAGCGCAAAAGCGCGTTGAAGGGCGCAACTACACGATGCGGAAGCACACACTTGAATATGACGATGTGATGAATAAGCAGCGTCAAGAGGTATACAGCTTCCGTAATGAAGTACTTCGCACAGACAACATCATACAAGAGGCTTACACGCTTCTTGAGAATGTGTGCGAGATGTTGACACACCAATACTTCCAGTCACGCGGCTTGGAAAATGGCTGGAATCCTGAAGGCTTTTGTCAAGCAATGATGGGCTACTTCCCTGTCAACTTCTCAAGTGAAGAGTTTGATGATGATCACATGGCGCAAGAGGAGATTTTGGAGCGCGCTACTTCCAAGGTAATCGCTGCTTTTGACAAACTTTTTGAACAGCAATCTCAGGAGCATCCAGAAAGAGCTAAAGCAGCTGTAAGAGGGGTGATTTTGCAAAAGATTGATGAACTATGGCAAGAGCACCTTCTTGTGATGGATCACTTGCGCACTGAAGTGAGCTTGCGCGCTGTTGCACAACGTGACCCACTGCTTGAGTTCAAGCACGAAGCGTTCCGCCTCTTCCACGACTTGACAAACCGCTTGCACACTGACACAGCGCGCAATCTCTTCAAAATCGAAGTAATGCCTGCAGGTGCTGGGCTCTTCCAAGATATGCTTAACCAAATCAATCTCGAAACCAATCGCATGATTTTTGATGGTTTGCAAGAGGAGTCTCTCGAGGAAGAAAAGCCCATCGAAAAAATTTCTATTCCTATTTCTGCTGCACCAAAAGTGGGACGCAATGATCTATGTCCTTGCAGCAGCGGGAAGAAATATAAGCGGTGCTGCGGCCTCACTGAAGAGCCCGCCACTTAAAATTTTTATTCATATTTCCATAAAACATATTTTTGTTTACTTTGTGTTAAAGTTTGATTAACCCCATTTACGGAGGGAGATATGAAGTGCGCTTTGACAATTCTCGCGTTGGGATTCTCCGCCCTTTTTGCGAGTGATAAATATTATTTAGAGAGTAACCAGATTGCATTGAGCGAAAAAACAATTTTTGTTCAGCTTGATGAAGGCATGATTGAGATTGATCATTTGTGCGTTGATCAAGGAGGAATTTATTTTGAGGCAGAGAGTGCGCGTTGCCTAGAGTGCCGCAAGCCTCTCGATTTAGACTTTGCCTGCCACAAGAGACTCAACCCAAAAAACACCTGCCATAAAAGACTGAACCCAAAAAATACTTGTCACAAGCGCCTAAATCCAAAAAACACCTGTGAATTCACTTGATGGCGCGCCAACCAAGATATATCAAGGGAACCGCGCCTAGGAAGTAGAAATAGGCGAGGTTCCGGCTCCAGTGGAGGGTAAGAGTGCCCTCCTTAGAAAAGAAAAGAAGCAATAAGCCAAAGAGGAGAAAAACTACGCCAGGAAGGAGAAGCAGAAGGGCAACAACATCTCGCTTCCCCGTATGGGCGATCTCTTCTTCAGGATCCTCGAGCGACTCATCCCACTCTTTATCGCTCACAGCTACATTTTCTTGAGCAAGTGGTGAGGGGCGGGGATGAAACGAGTAGGGGTCGTCCTCTTGAGGGGGTGCCGACTGAAATGGGCTTCCCATCTCTTGTGCTTGATAAGGAGTTCTCTCATGAGCAGGGGCTGGATTAGAGATGTCAACCCCACAGTAGGGACACCTCTCCAGGTGAAGGCTTACCTCGCCATCGCAGTTCCAGCAGATGCGTTTTTCGTTCTTCTTGACCATGAACTTTAGCTTACCCAAAAGTATACTTTTCTATATACTATATATCTTTTAGGTTGATTATGGACAAAAAGAATTTTGATCTGATTGTGATTGGAAGTGGCCCGGGTGGTTACGTTGCAGCAATCCGTGGTGCGCAGCGCGGACTGAAGACAGCGCTCATTGAAGCTGGAGAGATGGGCGGCACATGCCTCAATCGCGGCTGCATTCCGTCGAAAACATTGATTGCTAATGCAGAGGTTTTGCGCAAGGTGCGCGAAGCACAATCATTTGGCATATCTTGCAGCGGTGTGGGTTTTGACTACGCTGCGATGAAAGAGCGAAAAGATAATGTTGTCAATGGGATTCGCAAAGGTCTGGAAGGGCTCATTGCAAGCAACCAAATCACCGTTTTTCACGGCTATGGAAAGTTTATTTCTCCTCACGAAGTAAAAGTAACGGGGCAGGACAACGAGCTCCTTGAGGGAAGAAACATCATCATTGCGACAGGCTCAGAGCCACGCGAGCTTCCTCTCATTCCTTTTGATCACGAACTTGTGCATGATTCCACGTCGATGCTCAACATTACCAAACTACCGAAGAAGTTGTTCATTGTGGGCGGTGGTGTGATTGGATGTGAGTTTGCCTGTTTGCACAATGCCTTTGATGTTGATGTCACGGTCTTTGAAGTACTCCCCTCTTTGCTGGCTACTGAGGGGAAAAATGTGTCGCAAACTATGAAAACATCGTTCAAGAAGCGGGGCATTAACGTAGAACTCAATGCAGTGATCGAACGCTTTGAGAAGAAAGATGGTCGCGTATGGTTCCACCTTGCAGATGGGCGGAGCATGGATGCTGATATGGCGCTTGTCTCGATTGGACGAAAGTTTAATACCGACAACATTGGCCTGGAGAAGACTGGTGTCATCGTAGAAGAGAACGGCACAATTCCTGTGAATGCCCACATGGAAACCAACGTACCTCACATCTATGCAATTGGTGACGTCACAGGAAAGTGGATTTTAGCTCATGTCGCTTCACACCAAGGATTGATTGCTGCAGATAACGCATCTGGCTTGCACAATGAGATGCACTACAACGCTGTCCCCTCTGTGATTTTCACCGATCCAGAAGTTGGCACAATTGGATACACATTGGAGCGTGCTATTGAAGCGGGCTACGATGCAACGATTGGGAAATTCCCCTTCCAAGCGCTTGGAAAAGCGCAAGCAACGCAGAATACAGAAGGATTTGCTCAAATAGTAGTTGAGAAGACGACGGGGCAAATTTTGGGCGCACAAGTTGTCGGTTACGGAGCTTCAGCACTCATTGCTGAGATGGCAATTGCCATCAGCAATGAGTTGACTGTGGAATCAATTGGAGACACAATCCATGCGCACCCTACAATTGCAGAGGCATGGATGGAAGCTGCCTTCATGGCGTCTGATATTCCCCTTCACCTACCTCCGAGGAGGCAATGACAAGAGAGCTTTTCGATCACTCTACCCCGAGTCGAAGGCTCAACGTTTTGCCCGACAACCCGGACAAAACAGCGAAGGGGCGTTTTCCGAAATGGCTGCACCGCAAGATGCCCACTGGGAAAAATTTATGGAAGACGCAAGAGATGCTCGATGCACTTCCCACAGTGTGTGAAGAGGCAAAGTGCCCCAACCTCCTTGAGTGTTGGTCGAAGAAGACAGCAACCTTCCTTGCAATGGGAAAAGAGTGCACGCGCAACTGCGGCTTTTGCGACATCGACTTTAATGCAAAGCCTGTTCCCCCTGCAGACGACGAACCTGAGCGCATCGCCGAAAGCGCTCGCAAGCTTGGCTTGAAACACGTTGTCATCACCATGGTCGCGCGCGATGACCTTCCAGATGGCGGGGCAGCGCACATTGCAAAGATCATCGAGGCAGTGAAGAAAGAGGCGACAGTTGAAGTGCTCACATCCGATTTTCAAGGAGATGAAAGTGCTCTCGAGATGATTTTGCAGGCAGGGCCGCACATCTTTAATCACAATATCGAAACGGTCGAGCGGTTGACGCCCCGTGTGCGGCACAAGGCGACGTATGCGCGCACGCTACAAATTTTGAAGGCTGCAAAAGGAAGAACACTGCTCAAATCAGGGCTTATGGTGGGACTTGGGGAAGAGCCAAATGAAGTGGAACAAACGATTCGCGACTTACATGAAGCGGGTTGTTCCATCATCACGATTGGGCAGTACTTGCAGCCTAGCAGACGGAAACTCCGTGTAAAAGCGTTTGTTGAACCTGCGCAATTTGATGCGTACGCTGCATTTGGACACCAGATTGGTGTGCGCTACATGTATTCTGGTCCCTTTGTGCGGTCCAGCTATAACGCTAGAGAGGCTTTTGAGGAGATCCGCAATCTGCGAGAGCCTTGTCCCAACAATTCAGGTATCGACGAAATTGCCGATCCTTCCAAAGATGGTTGGGACAAAATCAGCTAAACACCTGCCTGAATTAAGGAGAGTAATGGATAAGAAAACCTTCGACCAACTTTTAGAAGAAACGCACGGATGCAATGGCCACTCCTACCCTGTGGAAGAGCAAATCGAGGAGCCGGAGAATTTCGAGCTCACCGATGAGATGGACCACGAAATCCTAATGCACCGTGATGCTCACTTTGCAGGCGACTTCAAAGTGATGCTCCAGTACTACGACGAAAATGGCGTTGGCACAAATCCAGACTTTGACATTGAACGGATCACTTACTTGCAAGATGTGGAGCAGCAACTCGGTGGCAACCTCGCCGCCCTTGTCCTCTCAGGACAGGAGACTGAGCGCGTAGCAGCTGCACGCGCAGCATACCGCAAACTGAAAGATGTGTACGAAGAGGGCAACGACCTTTCATGTCTCATCGCTGACCTTATTTTGACAGAAGAGGAAGAGCCAGAAGAGCTCTTTCAGTCAGTAATTGAAATGGGCGAACGCATTATCCCTGAGCTTCTCCACTTGATCAACTCTCCTACAGCTTTTGACCCCCTCTTTCCTGGCTACGGTCTTGCTCCTGCACTTGCGATTCACTGCCTTGGCGAGCTCAAAGAAGAGCGCGCAATTGTGCCTATTTTTGAGCGCTTTGGCTCAGAAATGCTCTTCGACGAGGAGCTACTTCTGGCAGCGCTCCATAAAATTGGGGAACCAGCCAAAAAATTTCTACTTAAAATTTTAAGAGGGCGTCCTATCACCGCGGACAATATCCACGCCGCTTTCGCCCTCACCGCTTTTGACAACGACTCAGAGATCGCGACAGCTGCCTATGAGGAGCTCCAGATTGAAGAGGTACGCAACAAGCCGCTCCTCTCCACCTACCTCCTTTGCCACTGCGATGCGCTCCAAGGAACCCCTCACAAAGAGGCGTTCATTGCAATGTCAAAAGATCCTTCAATTTCTTCAGCTATGCGCCTCGAGATCGAAAACATCACCCGCAATTGGTAGAAAACAAAGGCAGCCCTAATACGCGGTCGATCAATCAGATTTTGTCTGCATTTCAATCAAAGGAAAATTCAGAAGCAAGCGCTAGATGGTGTCGTCAAATTTTCTCCTTTGTAAGGCAAGAGATTTTCTAGGCAAAATGCGCAATCGAAAGCGAAGGGAGTAGCCAAACCGCTACTTCCGAGGTTGCGAGGGCGCATTTTGGCAGAAAAGATCCGGCTGACAAAGGAGAAAATTTGACGACACTATCTAAAAAGCTATGATAAATTTATCTCAAGCTTTTGATATTTGTGCATAAGATCGCGGTACTTTGCTGCATCTTCAAAACGGTACTCTTTTGCCGCTTGCTTCATCAGCTTTTCGTACTGCTTAATTTTTCGCTCTAAATCTTCTTGTGTGACGTACTCATGTTTCTTTTCAGCAACAGCAAGCTCTTCTGAAGATCCCATCTCAATGCCGAGATCGCGCTTGATTGTACGCGGTGTGATACCGTGCTCTTCATTATACTTCTTTTGAATCTCTCGTCTTTCGCGCGTGATTTTTAGCGTATTGCGAATCGCATCGGTCTCTTGATCAGCGTACATGATCACACGCCCCTCAGCATTGCGCGCGGCTCTTCCACACGTTTGGATAAGCGCTGTTTCGCTGCGCAAGAAGCCTTGCTTGTCTGCATCTAAAATCGCGACAAGAGAGACCTCTGGAAGGTCTAATCCTTCTCGAAGCAAGTTGATTCCCACAAGCACATCAAACTTTCCAATGCGTAGCTCGCGCAAAATTTGAACGCGTTCTAACGTGTCAATATCAGAGTGCAAATATTTCGCTTTCACATTGAGGTCGAGCAAGTATTTGGTGAGATCTTCACTCAGTTTCTTCGTGAGTGTGGTGACAAGAACACGCCCTCCCTTTTCTGTGTGGGTACGGATCTCTTCAAGCACATCATCTACTTGCCCTGTTGCTTTGCGCACCTCAATCTCAGGATCAAGAAGCCCTGTGGGCCGAATGATTTGCTCTACAATCTCCCCATCCGCTTCCTGAATTTCCCACTTTCCGGGAGTTGCAGAAACATAGATCACTTGATTGATATGTGCATACGTCTCTTCAAATTTCAATGGGCGGTTGTCATAGGCACTGGGAAGGCGAAATCCAAAATCGACGAGCGATTGTTTGCGCGCACGATCACCATTGTACATTGCATGCAGCTGTGGAATCGTTTGGTGAGACTCGTCAATAAAAAGCAAAAAGTCTTTAGGAAAATAATCGAGAAGGCACGCTGGAGGATCTCCAGCATGGCGACGAGAAAAGTGTCGGGAGTAATTTTCAATCCCTTTGCATGTTCCCATCTCCTTAATAAGTTCAAGGTCGTACCGAGTGCGCTGTCCAATGCGCTCTTCTTCAAGCGGCATTCCCTCATTTGCAAAGTAGGCGATGCGCTCTTTCAACTCCTGGCGAATGGTCACCATCCCCTCAAGACGAATCTCCTCCGGTGTGACATGGTGAGAACCTGGATAGAGTGAAACAGAGTCGAGACGCTTTTGCACATTTCCTGTGAGTGGATCGATCTGTGAAATACGCTCAATTTCATCATCAAAAAATTCGATGCGCAGTGCAAGGTCATCCTCATAGGCTGGATAGATTTCCAACACATCGCCGCGCACACGAAACATGCCGCGCGAAAAGTCGTAGTCGTTGCGCTTGTAGTGCATCTCTATAAGATGTAAGAGCACTTCATCCCGCCTCCTTGTCTCTCCCACTTTAAATGGAAGCACCATGTGGGCATAGTGCTCAGGCATGCCCAAACCGTAGATACATGAAACAGAAGAGACTATGAGCACATCATCCCTCTCTAAAAGGGAACGCGTAGCTGAGAGGCGCATTTGATCGATCTCGTCGTTGATAGAGAGATCTTTCTCAATATAGGTATCGGTGCGGGGGATGTAGGCTTCTGGCTGGTAGTAGTCGTAGTAGGAGACAAAGTACTCAACAGCATTTTCTGGGAAAAAGGCTTTAAACTCTTGATAGAGCTGAGCCGCAAGGGTTTTATTATGAGCTAAAACAAGGGTGGTTTTTTGTGTGCGCGCCACGATGTTAGCCATCGTGAAGGTTTTACCTGAACCTGTGATGCCAAGTAAAACCTGAGCATCTTTCCCATTGAGCACACCCTTGGTGAGCGCTTCAATAGCCTGCTCTTGGTCCCCCCCCGGTTGAAAGTCGCTATGGAGAGAGAATCTCACTTGTTTAAATATTGTGTTGCGCTTTCGATCACATGGAGAGGGTCAACGGGTTTGGTGTACACCCCTTGCGCTCCCATTGCAATGAGCTCCGCTCTTTCCTTTGGTGTCACATCCTTGGCAGTCAGGAAAATCACAGGGGTGGAGGTTGTCTTTTGGTCCCTGCGCATCTCCTTCAATACAGCATCGCCGCTCATTGAAGGCATCAAGAGGTCGAGAAAAACAACGTCGGGCTGACGCTCCTTTAGCCAAGCCAAGCACTTCTCTCCACTTGTCACATAAGTGGTATTCCACCCCTTCTTCTTGAAAATCAACTCCAAGATCATACAGATGTCTTCGTCGTCGTCTACGATCAGAACCTCCATGTTAGTAGATTCTCAAAAAGCTGTTGAAAAAATCAAGATATTTCAAAATAGTGACGTTATGCACGTGTTGATTGTTGATGATGATGAAGATATCATAGTGATTCTCGAGTTTCGACTCAAAAAGGCGGGATACTCGATCACCGTTGCGAAAGATGGAAACGCAGCTTTGCAAGCTGTGCGGTCTTCAAAACCTGATTTGATATTGATCGACCTGAATATCCCCGCTCCAAATGGAAAAGAGGTGTGTGAGACGATCAAAAAAGATGCCGCTCTCTCTTCAATTCCCATCATCTTGCTGACAGGTGCATCTTCCGCAGCAAAAGAGAATGTCCCTGCGGATAGCTGTGTGATGAAACCGTACGAGTGGCCTGACCTCGAAAAAGAGATCAACAAACTCGTTTCTTCAAAAACTTAAGAGCGCGCTGCTTTCTCGATTTTTTTCCAGCTTCCCATTAACCCCATTGCGCCCCGCATCTCTTTGAGCGTTTCGTCTGCGATGGTGCGCACACGAAGCGTGCCCTCATAGATCACCTTTTCAATAAGTCCTTTTTGCGCCTCAAAGTGTGCGCGCCTTTTACGAATGGGATCAAGAAAGGCATTGAGAGCAGCAGCTAAGCTTTTTTTCACCTCCACATCACCTATCGTTCCTTTGCGGTAGCGCTCCTTCATCTCCTCTACCTCTCCCTTGTTAGAGTTGAAAATATCGTGGTAGATGAAAACGGGGTTCCCTTCAACCGTACCGGGAACATCAGCGCTCACTCTATTGGGGTCGGTGAACATAGAGCGCACTTTTTTCTCCACACTCTTCGTATCATCAGAAAGGAAAATGGTGTTGTTAGCAGATTTGCTCATCTTCCCTTTTCCATCGGTACCAATGAGGGAGGGTGTTTCAGATAAAAGCACTTCTGGGATTGGAAAAACATCACCATAGTATTGATTGAAGCGGCGTGCAATGTCGCGCGTGAGCTCAATGTGCGCTTCGTTGTCCTTCCCAACAGGGACCAGGTGCGCTCGTGAAAGCAAGATGTCAGCAGACTGCAAAACAGGATAGCCCACAAGTCCGTACGGAATGCTCTCATCATCTATGTGCGCATTGCGCGCCATCTCTTTCAAACTCGGCATGCCTGTCAGACGATTGAGTGAAACAAGCATGCTAAATATAAGGTTCATTTCAAATACTTGTGGCACTGCTGATTGCAAATAAAACGTTGTCTTTTCTGGGTCGATACCACACGCCAACATGTCAAGAACAGAGTCGCGAATATGGCTGCGCATCTCTAAAATCTGCTCACGCCTCGGCTTCGTAGTGAGCGTGTGAAGATCCGCAATCAAAAAAATGCACTCATAAGAGTCTTGGAGCTTTACACGATTCTGGATTGAGCCCACATAGTGACCCAAATGCAATTTTCCGGTGGGGCGATCCCCTGTCAAAATTCTCTTCATTTCACAATCTCAATAATTAACAAGATGAATGATAGGATAATAGTTGTCACAACAAGCCATTTTCCCCCAAATACTTTGAAGTGGGAGGGAAGAAGGGAGCGTTCAGTTTCTGGACCATACCGCTCAAAGTAAGCCATCCACGCTGGTAGAAGGGCAAGCAAAATCACGACAAAGATGCCTGCATACTTCAGTGCCAAGATGAAGCCTTGCGGATATAAAAGGGTGAACAAAAGGGGAGGGGTAAACGTGAGCGCGACAATCCAAAGCTTATTCCATGACTGCTTCTCAATTTTAAGGCCATCTGCCAAAAAGTCAGAGAGCGAGAGGCTCACTCCAAGGATCGAGGTGATAATTGAAAAGAGGGCAAAGAGGCGCGCAGCTGTTCCCACCCAAATGTTGCCTAGTAAAATCTTAAGTGGTTCCGTGATTTGCTCCCCCCTTTGGGCAGTTTCCGCCAAAGCAGAAACTGGTACCACCCCCATTACCAGCAGCTGCCAGATCACATAGAGGACAAAGGGGATCAAACTCCCCCATATAATTGCTCTCTTTAAAAGGCGTACATCGTGCTCCAAATAGGTAGTCAATGTTGGAATGATGATGTGGTAGCCAAAAGTAGTGAGCACAACAGAAAAAGAGGGCAAGAGATGATCCCAATTTAGGTGGGAGAGGAGCTGCGGCTTTACATGAGAGAGCCCCATACTCACAAGCACGACAAAGGCGCAAATCAGGCCCACCATTAAAATGCGGTTGGAAAAATCGACCACCACGGTGCCAAAAAAGATGAAAACAGCAAATAATATAAAGAGAATGACCGGCCATCCCCAAATGGGAGGGGAAACAAAGGGGCGTAAGATATCACCCACCACTTCACTACAACCAACAAGGTAGGCAGCCATAAGTGAATAGAGGAGGAGGAGGTAGACCACCCAACACACGATTTGCCCCCCACTTCCAAGCGTCTTACTCGCCATGGATATGATGTTGCTCTCCCCCCGCATTCTCAGATTCACTTCAAGCAAATAGAAGGCAGTGAGCATCATGAATAGCCAAACAACCACCATAATTGCCAGGGCTGGAAAAAAGCCTGCAAGGCCAGTTGTGGTGGGCAAGGCAAGCATTGCAGCACCAATTGTCGTACCTGAGACAAGGAGAATCGCTCCAATAAGGCGATTGTTTTTGCTAATCATGTTGTTGCCTCCACATGCGATGGAATGAGGCTCCATCCAAGCTCTTGCATAAGCTCTAGCGCAAAAATTGCAAGGGCAACGACTAACACCACAACAAGGAGAAATTTTCCCGCCGGCATAAGAGGCGACATCACAGCTTTGCGCTTATAGCGCAAAACCCAAACCATGAGAGCAGGCATCACCCCAAAAAGGATCACTGCCGAAATCCCTCCTGCTAGATTGAGTGCGTGTAAAAAGATTGAAGGGTAAAGAAAAGCAAGCACAAAGGGGGGAGCAAGCGTGAGGAAAACAAGAAGCCCCCTTCCCATGCCTACTTTGGGAATGCGTGTGCCATCTGCCAAGAAGTCTACAAGGCTCAGCGACTGCGCTAAAAAAGAAGTGACAATGGCAAAGAGCGCAAAACTTTGAGCCACTGTATTGATCCATGACTTACCAATAACGGAGCGAAGCACAGAGGTAGCACCCTCTCCTTCGCTAATCGCTACAAGCGTCTCTTGGGGAGGAATGAGACCCAGCATCACAAACTGCCAGATGAAATAGATCAAAAGAGGAATCAAACTTCCTACCAGCACTGTGATGCGCAACCGCTTTACATCTCCCTGCAAATACATGGAGAGGCTGGGGATCATGTTGTGAAAGCCAAATGAAATCACTAAAATGGGAAGAGCAGCAAGGGCATACTTCCAGTTGCTCTGTTTCAAGTATTCAAGATGCACGTGTTGGCTACCAAGGAAGACGAGAATAAAGTAGGTGATGACAAGTCCCACCATCAAAAGGCGGTTTGCATAGTCGACATGCCGAGTACCGATCAGCAAGATCGTTGCGAAAACAAGTGTGAAAAGAAGGCTTCCCATCCAATCTGCCCAAAAAATGCCCGTGAGATCGAAGATGATCGACTGAAGAATGCTTCCGCTCGCAGCAATGTAAGCGATGCTCAAACTGTAGAAGAGAAAGAGAAAAAGGATCCATGCAAGCGCTTTTCCAATGGGGCCAAGAGTTTTGTCCGCAATCGAAATTAAGCTCAGGTTATAGCCAAGAGTGAGATTCGCTTCCATTAGCAAGAAGCTTGTCGTCGTCATGAAGAGCCAAGCAAAGACAAAAAGGAGCATGGAGGGGCCAAAGCCTCCTGGTCCTGTGATCACAGGAAGTGCGAGCATTCCAGCACCGATGCAGCTACCGGCAATAAGGAGAGTGCCGCCGAGTACACTCCCTGCTTTTTCATTTTTTAGGGTGTTCATGAATCAGAATATTATTTCGAAGTTAGTGTACGTCCTTTCGGCCTCTTTGTATTCGGTCTTTACTGACTTTACTTCTGCAACACCAGAGTGGTTCTGGATTGCAGTCACAAAGCTCTCTAATTTTTCCTTTGGGCCGACAGCATAGACCTCTACGTCACCATCCTCAAGGTTTTTTACAGTTCCAGCGATTCCGTGGAGCTCAGCATAACCTGCAACTGTCCACCGAAAACCTACTCCTTGTACCTTCCCTCTAAATGTTGCGTGTAACTCTAACATCCTATGAACTCAAATGTTTCGATGATCTTGCGAATCTCTGCAAGAGTAGCGCCTTTAGCAGCACGCGATCGAATTTCACGCGCTCCAGGCGCATTCCGCAAATACCACGAACAGACGCGGCGCATATCCAGCAGCGCTCCCCTCTCGTCCTTATATTGAGAGGAGTGGTCGAAATGGTCAAGGAAAGCTTGCCGGTATTCTTCGGGGTCCCGTTTGATCGCCTCTTTCCCCTCAAGCGCACGCAAAATATCTTGCACAATCCACGGCTGTCCCATCGTACCACGTGCAACAAGCACCGCATCACACCCTGTCTCTTCAAGCATGCGCACAGCAGCATCAGCATCGAAAATATCGCCGTTACCAACCACCTTAATCTTTTTGGCAGCCGCCTTTGCATCTTTGATATGATCCCAATTTGCAGGCCCTGTGTAACCTTGCTTGCGTGTGCGGCCATGCACAAAAATCGCTTCGGCCCCCGCCTCTTCTACAATGCGCGTTACTTTTGCAGCAACAATACTCTCTTGATCCCAACCAGCACGCACCTTTACGGTGACCGGAATAGAAACTGCTGCCACCATGTTTGCGATCACCTCTCCGATACGCTCAAGGTCTTTGAGCATACCTGATCCGCTCCCATCCTTAGTCACCTTATCAACAGGACATCCACAGTTAAGGTCGACCACATCAAAGCCGAGATCTTCAATGATCTTTGCACACGGTCCTGCAAGCTTCGGGTCGCTCCCACAAATCTGCCCTCCGATGGGACGCATCTCTTCGCTGTAATCGAGCATGCGCATTGTGTTTTCGTTGTTCATCATGAGAGGCTGCATCTTTACCATCTCACAGAACATCAACCCCGGTTGAAAGCGCGCCGTTATCTTCCGAAAAGGGAAATCGGAACACCCAGCAAGAGGAGCATAAATAACTTTATTCTTAAATTTCATCGGAGGACTGAAAAGAGGATCCACTGGATGAATTGGAGGCCCATGAACGCAAACATAGGGCTAATATCCATGACGCCAAGAGGAGGAATAATTTTACGAAATACGTTGAGATAAGGGTCGGTGTAAAAGGCGATAAAGCGCATCGCTTGACTCTGAGCAAACCGAGGGAACCATGACCCAAAAACGCGTACCAGAAGGAGAAACGAGTAGGTTGTAAACAGAATATTTAAAACATAAAGAAACATCACGCTCTATAATAGGGCGTCATTATTTATTTTCCAACTTGAAAAAACTCTCTTTATTCCTTATAATTGACGCGCAATGTCACTATTTCCAAAGCAACCAGACCTAGTTGGCCTCGAAGTGGGGAAGGGCACCATCAAAGTTGCCGCGCTCAAGCAGCTGCGCAAAGGGTGGCACGTCACAAACCTAAAAGAAATTCCTTTAAGCAGCGCGATTGACTCTATCCGAAAAGGGAGTGTCATCACCACTGCCCTTAGTGCGCGCAGTGTACTTGTGCGCCCCTTCCACATGCTACTTAAGAGAGAGAAAGATATTCGCTCTGCTTTAGAGTTTCAAGTTGAAGCTTTACTTCCTTTTCCGATGGAGCAGGGGGTCGTCGAGGCGCAAGTGATTGAGAAGCTTGCTACGGGAAGCTCTCTTACCGTTTGCGCGGTTAAAAAAGATCGTTTAAAAAATCATTTGGAAAGCCTTTCGCAAGTTGAGCCTGAGGTCGTTACCAACATCTATTCTGCTTTAGCGGCTCTCTCTTCTCTTTTCCCTGAGAGTGCCCACCGTCTTCTCTTGGTGCATATTGGCGATAAAGAGGTGGCGTGCGCCGTCGTAAAGAATGGAAAACTGCTAAAGGCTAACGCCTTCGACCGCTCGAAAGAATTTCCTGTTGAAATCAAAAAAACAGTTCTCTCCCTTTCGGCAAAGGCCTTCGAGTCTATTTTCATTTTAGGAAGCGAAGACCCTTATTATGTAGAAGAGATCAAAAAGGCAACAGGAGAAACGCCTCACTACCCAGTGATTCCCTCTTTACAGCTTCCACAAGAGCGGCTGGTCAAGTTTGGCGTCGCAATTGGGATCGCTCTTTGCGGAGGAAGCGCCTCCTCAATCAACTTTAGAAAGGGAGAGTTTACCTACCCCTATCCATTGAGAAGGCTAAAGAGACCTCTCGCTGTTTTCTTCTCTTTTTCTCTCGTTCTTGCCATCTCCCTTTTTGCGCTGACAAAAATCTCATTACTCCGAGATGAGAGACGCATCTCCCACGCCTATCAATCGCTTCTTGCCTCTCA
The DNA here is from genome assembly GCA_024233495.1 of Chlamydiales bacterium. Taxonomy (GTDB): domain Bacteria; phylum Chlamydiota; class Chlamydiia; order Chlamydiales; family JAAKFR01; genus JACKPM01. The sequence goes on along the minus strand of JACKPM010000003.1, from coordinate 18,626 downwards.
GGGCAATCTTGAGGCAAATGTGCCAAAGTCACCTGCTGAATATAGCATTGAGCTCCAGAAAATAGAGAAAGAGGTGCATAGCCATCACGATACTTTCCCTCTATACCCCGGAATTCCAAAGGTGCGCGAAGTGCTCGACTTCCTCTCTTCAGAGGCGCACGGAATTACAATTCATAGCATTCACTATCTATTAGTTAAGCGCCCCTGTTTCATCACGCAAAAAGAGAAGTATCGCGTACGTGTTGACTTTGAGTTTACAGCAACCACCAACTCCGACGCACGTCGCCTCCATGAAACTCTTGTAGAGCCAAACCCATTTGTAGACACACGCAGCGAGGTGAGCTGGGAAAGCAGCAAAGGGCGGTATCGAGCTCTCTTCTACTTGAAAGATAAAACGAGGTACCACGGATGAGATTGCGCTTTGTCATCTATGCTTTGATTCTTGGCCTCTTTCCGCTCTTCTTTGTAGGGTATTCCTACCTCAATCAGAAGCGCGCGTGGGACCACGTTGAGACACAGGTGCAAAAGCTTACCCTAATGCATGAGCTCCACCAAAAAAAGCAGGCGATCAACACTTTGGTACGCAAAGAGTATGCAAAATCTGACCCACTCTTTTTCGACAAAATGAGCCGCCTCACATTTTTGCGTAAAGAGGAAGAGGCACTCAGACACCTCTTCTCTAGCCGCTCGTTCACAGGGAATGAAGTGGCTGAAAGGCGGCACGCTTTCATCACAGGAGGCGAAAATCGCCTTGATTTTGTGGAGGGGAATATGCACGACCAAGAGGGTGTGCAAGAGTGTGAAGTCTCCCTTCTTCACCCTGTTGAAGTAGACGCAGATGACCTCAAGAGGGTGATTGACTCAATCGAGCAGCCTCGAGCGGAGGGACCCCAACTCTTCTTCACAGATTTCAAGCTTGCAAGGAAGGAAACTCCCCTTGGAAGCGAAGTGTTTGACCTTAACCTTAAAATCCTCAAGAGAGAGTATAAATGATGAGAAAAACTTTCCGCATCCTTCTTTTCTCAACCGCTTTTTTGGCATGTGCATGCAACAAAGACCTCTCCCAAGTGACGAGCATTAATATTATCGACCGCAACGGAATGAGTGAGACAATCAGCTCAAAAGACCGCCTTGCAGCGTTTGAGAAGACAGACTTTTTAACTCCACAACCCTACCAAAAAGTGCTCCGTGTCTATGGACGCTCTGAAAATGGCGATGTCAAAGCACGTGTGACAAGCTACCATCCAAATGGTCAAGTGAAGCAATACCTCGAAGCAGTGAACAACCGTGCGCATGGCAACTATAAAGAGTGGTACCCAAGTGGGCAGCTAAAAGTGGAGGCGTACGTCATCAATGGTGTAGCCGATCTCAACACACAGGCAGAAGAGAGTTGGCTCTTTGATGGACAGAGCCTTGCATGGGATGAGGAAGGAAACCTCTTGGCAAAAATCTCCTACGATAAGGGCGCACTTGAGGGAATGGCGCAATACTTCCATCCCAATGGGAAAATTTGGAAGCTCTCTCCCTACCACCAAAATGCTCTCAACGGTACACAAAAAACCTTCCTCCCCGATGGCACAATCTTCCAAACAACTGACTACAAAGAGGGTGCCAAAGAAGGCACTTCTGTGCGCTACTGGGATCTTTCACACATCGCCTACCATGAGAAGTATGTGAAAGGGGAGCTGCGAGAGGCTGCATACTACGACACTGAAGGGCATACACTCTCCACGATCAAGAATGGCAATGGCAAGCGCGCAATCTTTGGGAAAGCATCTCTTGAACGTTTCGAGGAGTTTAAAGGGGGCGTTCAAGCAGGCGCTGTTCAAGTTTTTGATGAGAGCGGCCACGTAATCAGCAGCTACTCAATCATCGATGGGGAAAAGCAGGGGGAAGAGATTGACTACTTCCCAGGTACGACGACTCCCAAGCTATTGCTCACATGGACGAGCGGCATCTTGCAAGGTACGGTAAAGAGTTGGTATGAGAGTGGACAGCTTGAAAGCCAAAGAGAGATGAGCCAAAACAAGAAGAATGGCCTCCTCTCAGCATGGTACACAAATGGTGCGCTTATGCTCCTTGAAGAGTATGACAACGACAATTTGATTAAGGGGGAGTACTACAGAATGGGAGAGAAAGAGCCTGTTTCTAAAATTGAGAAAGGAAATGGCCTTGCGACTCTCTTCAGCTCTGATGGCACCTTCTCCCATAAGGTGTTCTATGAAGATGGAAAACCTCTCGATTAAAGATAAGCTTCGCGCTCAATGTAAAGCCGCAAGAAAAAGTGTGCTGTGTCGGCGACAAGAGGCTTCTCACACACTTTTTGTTACGCTTTTACCCAAGCTTATCGTCCCCACTCTTTCCTTTTCCTCTTTCAAAGAAGAAATTGATATGACTCTCATCAATGAATACTTAGAGAATAAAGGACTTCTGCTTTTGCCTAAAGTGGTGGGACAAGAATTGGAGATCGGGGGCTCACCACAACTCATTTTAGTTCCTGGTCTTGCCTTTTCTCCCAGTGGGCATCGTCTGGGGTATGGAGGGGGGTACTACGATCGACTGTTGGCGACGCTCTTTTGCGAAACAATTGGCGTGGGGTTTAAGGAGCAGCTTGTCGAAGAGCTGCCAGTTGAGCCACACGATGTGCCGCTTACAGCTCTCCATCTAGTCTAGCTCGTGCCTCAAGTCGCAGTCTTGGTCCCTCAATCACTTCTTGCACATTCGGATCCATTTGAACTAAGCGAGCTTTCGCTTGTGCGCGTACAAGCGCATTTAGACTTTGCCGCCCGCCTCTTTCCTCTTCTGGATAGAGGAAACGCTCTCTATCTAAAAGGTACGCTTCGTGCTCTAATGGAGAGCGCATCTTAATTAACAAATTGCGACTAATCTGAGGTAAGGACTGTAAAAGCGCTTTCAAGTGAAGGTCCTGTAGATTAAGAATAAAGTCTCTTAAGAAATCCCACTCATGCGGTGTAAACTTTGTCCAACCAAGATAAAGCTTGCAATAGATGAACTGATCAATAAGCTTGGTGGCCTTTTCATCTCTCTGAGTAAGGCGCGCCCTTGAGCCTCCAATCTGTAAGGGACGCTCTCTTTTAAATGGAGATGAGGTGAGAGCGTAAATAGAGACTCTATCGTGACTGCTGCGCACTTCAACATCGAGGGTCTCTTCCCACTCAGCAGGAGTAATGATACAGCTTTTGTATTCGCTACCAATGAGCCCTACAAGAATATAAAAGTTGGCAAACCCTCCTTGCTCTCCAATCTGAGAGCGCAAAGCGCGCGCTCTTTGTGAAATGTAGCATCCGCGATGGCTAAGCGGTGAATACAGTCTCATCATAGGATTGAATTGAGGGCGTAAAAATAGGGCAAGTCTGAGAGGATGCGTTTGAGTAGGCTCTTTGTGTGTATTCTGCGCCTCTACCTGCTCCTCTTCTTCAGTGAGCTCTTGCTTTACCTCTTGCTCTTGATGCATCTCAACATGTACCTCTTCTCCTATATCTACTTGGTTAGAAAGACGCATCTTATCTGTGAGGTGCGCCGCGTAGTAGCGGTTAAGCAAATCGGCTTTCTCCTGTAGCCTCTGACTATCTATGCAATCATCAAGGACGAGGGTCAGCATTTCACCCTCTTTTATCTCTCCAGCTGTTAGTTCTGCTTTTGCGACTAGCTCTTTGTAACGAATTATACCCAAAACAATCTCATGTTGTATGAGTCTAATATTTGCCCTTTTATATCCTCTAAGAAGAGCGCAGCTCTTTTCTACCACTCTTTCAAGAGAAAACTCATAGGCGATGCACTCTTTGCGCGCTTCAACATAATCTGTTACTATCATCCCCCTTGGTGAGGGGCGTACAACTTTAATATCCAAAGGCTCATCTTGGAAGATAGCAGCTATCACCGCTTGACGATGCTCTGGCTTTACATATTGATTCACGAAGCGCCGCACACCAGCAGTAAATTTCTTTCTACTCAACTCAACTTTCTCAATCTCATTTCGATAAAGGTTGAGCAAGAAGCGACTGCGATCCACCTCCTCGATTGTGCCAAAGCGTGCTGGCCAGTTAATCGTTTCTTCTTTGATCATCTCTCCTATGTGAGGGTCAAGAAGAACGCTTTCAAATGCTTCGCAAATAGGGAACCTCTCAGGATAGGGAGACTGAAATTGACCCGACATGCGAAGAGCTGTTAGCACCGCGTCGCTTTCTGAGTCGTCTCCCATGAATCTTTCGATATCATATGGCTCTCGCAGCACTGGGGTATAGGCGAGTTTCAATGCTTTTTGAGCTTCGAAGATAACTGCCTTGGTACGGTTGAGGATTTTTTTCTCAACGGTGTTGTAATGGAGGTAGCGAATCACATGCTTGCTTTGAATGCGCAGACTAGGATCACTAAAGAAGTCTCGAATCCTTCTTGCAGTCTTTGCATCCACCGCGTACTTCACGCTTTGCCCGGTTCCAAGCTGCCGCATTCTCCAAAGAAGTTGATCGTGGGTATCTCCATCAATTCCCACTCCTACCATCGCTGAGGCATAGTACCCCGCCTTTTGAGGGACAGCCATATCGACCCCTCGTCTATCTGGGGGCATGAAGAGGAATAAAGAGCGCTCTTGATCAATGAGATCTATTGAGTATGGCACAGGCTCAAGAGCACCTGGATTCAATATCATTTTCTCCCGTGTCTTTGGGTGGCGGTAGATAAACTGCCGCTCAACCCCTACACCTTCTTGACGCCAATCCTGAATTAATTTCTGAGGACAGGCATATTTAAGAGCATAGTCTTGGTTTAAGATGGCTTTACAATCAAAATCTTTGATTTGCTCTTTGATGTGATCGTCTGGCAACCCAAACTCTATCACGCACGATTCAAGATTGATTGAGTTGATCGTCTCTCCTGCAATTAGATCAGCTCTTTGATTATCCCACGTCTCTGGAGTCGATAAGTTGAGGCAGAATGCATCCCCCGTTCCAGAGAGAAGATGGCACGCTGAGCCTAGGTAGATATCTTGTGAGTTACACGTCACTTGCTTGTGATAGACAGGCAGATGGTTTTCAGCAAGCGTTCGGAAGTAGAAGAGGCGGAGCTCTGCGCAGAGGCAGCGAAGCGCATCCCTTTCTTCTTTTGGGAGTGTTTTAGATGAATGATTTCCTTCTCCACTAAACGCTTGGAAAGGACGCAGCTTCGTACCGCGCACAGCCCCTGTGGCATCCATTACTTGCTTGCAAAATTGCGCTTTAGTGAGAGTGGAGTTTGGAGAAATCCGTCCTTCATCATCAAACCAATCTTTATGGATCAAGTTGTACATTGTCTCACTCATGCCTGGATTTCCACATACATAGTGGAAAAGCCCATGCAAAATATATTCTAATTCTGTTGCATAGAGAACTTTGGGGCGCTCTTCACCATCTTCTCGAGGAGCTGGAGTAATGCCATCGCGTGACAAAATGCCCCGCCCAAGATCTGGATTAATCGCAGCCACACTTTCAAAAGTGACAGAGAGATAGTCACGCATCGCCGTGAGAATACAAAGATGTCTTTGTGTGAGCTCTGCATCTGGCCTCATGGCTGGAAGAGAGCTTGGTGGTTGGGGAAGCTCTCCAAGCAAATAGGCAACGAACTGTTCTGCATTCATTGCATCTGTGAGCTCACCCCATCCTTCAAAACCAACAACATCTTCCCAATACTCTACATCTCGTACAAGCTCTACTGCAAGAGGGCGCAGCGCCTCTTTGATATTTGGAATGGAGCGTAAGTTGTTTGCTAGGAGCTTTTCTCTTAGATCTCTCAAATGAGGATTCCTCAAAATGGTGAGCATGATCTTCTCTGCCGCATCGATGCGTACAGGATTCAGACGCGCCATTTCCCCTTGCGCTACGTTATAGTCAAGGTTGATGGCTAAGTTAACATCTTCGTCGGGAATATAGACAATCTCTTCTCTATGGAAATAACACTCTATGCGCTTTACACATTCCAGAAGAGCAAAAAGACTAGAACGCTCATCACCTGGCGGCAATTTTCCGATTTGCTCTTGCAGCAAAATGCACTTGTTACGCAAAAGAGCAAGATTTTCTGGTGTTGTTACAATATATCGCCCTTGCGCAGAAAGTTTCTCAAGCGTGTGGATGATGCGCTTCAGGTGCTTGATCTTGCTGCCCGCTTCCGTTACACTCGGCACCCGCCTACACGTGATGAGGTGGTCATTAATCTCTTCGACGGTCATATCTTCCGTATTTATACGGCAAAGCGTTCGGTGTTTTTCCAACGACTGCTCTCGAAGCGACTCTTCAGAAAGGCCGCAGTCAAGGTCAAATTCAAAGAAGTAGGCTCGCGCTCCTAAACTATCTTTAAGCTGGCGCACAAGCTCTTTTGTCGTCACACAAACAGGGAGCTTTCCTAGACGTACAAGCTCAGAAGCAACAAGAGGAGCAATAAAGGACGTTTTTCCTGTTCCCATAATCGCGATGTGAAGTTCTTTCTCCGATCCCAAGAGAATGGCTTCCGCCACCTCACGAGCCTTTTCTCGAGAAATAAATCCATTGCGATAATCAAAAAGGAGGTAATGCCTTCCCAGCATGGAGTCTTCAAAAGTTCGATCATCTTTGCGATAGCGGAGGCGATTTGTTCCACCACTAAGCGCCTCAAAGATGCGTTGAGAAATTGCTCTATGCGACTGCGCTGTTTGGGACGCATCAAGAGAAGCAATCCAGTGAGCCGCTTTTTCTAGCTGCTGAACCTCTGTTGCTGCATAGAGGAATTCTGTGATCAAAGAGACGGCTTCATCATGCATCTCTTGATTTCCAAAGATATTGAGCGTTCCCTCTTCATAGCGCAAAAGAAGTGTCTTCAAAATCTGTTCTTTATCAGCATGTTTCCTTCCCACAAAGAAGAAGGTGATGTCAAGCGCTTCTTGGTGCTGCTTTGCAAAGCGCAAAAGTTGAGAGCGAAGGTATTTCGACTCGGTTTTCGAATGCTGAAGTTGCGCTGCAACCTCTCTCTTGAAATCAGAGAGCCCCTCTCTTTTTATTTGTGTCGTTGTGCGCGCCTTTAAGCCTGGAACACTTTGACGCACCCCGCGCGCTACACTCTCTAGATGGTGCTTTTCCATCTCACTTTTTGGGGGTGGGTTGAAGAGGACTTCTGCAATAGCTTTGTCTGCACGTCTATCAAGATCAGTTGGTGCATTCTCAAAAAAATGATCAAAAGCAAATTGAAGAGCAGGCAGCTGCCGGGGAGGCGGGTTGGAAGAGAAATCCTCTTTCAGCTCTTCTCTCTTTTCAACCAGTTGAGGATTAAAAGATCTCCGCGCAGTGCTAAACCCATCTAAAATCCAATCACCAATCAAGGTGCCTGTAGAAAGCTCCGCTTGTTCCTGAGACATTTGTAGGATTTTGTCAACAAGAGGTTGCAGATCAGTGGGAAGCCGATCCAAAACAAAACCGCGCACGAAATCAGCGCCGCTTTGTGGGATGCCCACTTGTTGTGCCAATCTCTCAGCAGCCCAACGCGCTCCTTGCCGAATGTATGAGGTTCCCTCTGGAAGAAGGTTTTCGAAACGGAACTTTAGGAAGTAGTTTACTTGCGCAAGGGCGAATAAAACCTCTCCATTCTCACACAAAAGACCTGAGAGGTTCTCAATTTGTTTATTCGCTCGCTCTTCATCAGTGTGTTCCATGTAGCCGCGTAGCGAAGCTTTCACTATTTTTCCAAATGTACCATCCACTTGCTCTATGAGTGCGTCAGCATCGATATCTTCTCCCATTCCATTGAGAGCTTCTTCAACGCGCGCAATTAAGCGAGGCCCAAAGGGAAGGCGCTCTAGAGCAGCTCTTCCTGGGAAATTTTCACGCACATATCGACGGAGTTGACTTGGCAAGGAGATGAGCCTGTGGATCAGAGCACGGATTTCAAAGTACTTCTGATCAATAATTTCTTCCCTTCTTTGGATGCGCACAGGCTCTTGTAGATCATTGGAGACAACAGGGGAGGGCTCTTGATCAGAGGGACCAAGTGTGAGTTTCTCTGTTTGATCCCGCACTAGAGGGACAAGCATCCCCTCTACAAGCTGGAGGAATGCCTCCTCTGGTGTACGGATCTCCTCTAGATCACGCCCTGTATCGCTAATTGCTCTATCAAACCCATCTCGCCGGCAACGGCAGAAAAGCGTGGGCACTTTAGACCATTCCACATGAGCAGCTAGCTCTACGACCTTCTTTCTTGCTGCCACAAAGGCCATGTACCCTTGATAGAGCGCCATCCCCGCAAACGTAGGGTTTTGGTTAAACTTGCGCCCAAAGTAGCGCTGATTTGCTTGGCGCTCACCTTCAAGGCTGAGGTGTTTCCAATGCCCTTGTAAACCCTTGCACTTCCACGCTTCATGAGCATCCCTCAACTTGCGTGTTTTAAAGTGAAGAAGGAGAAGGCGACGCGCCACATCAACGTGCTTTCTTTTTGGTAGACTCTCAGGGAGGGTTCCAAAGAGCGGAGCAAGCTCTTCAATGGTCAAGTTATCGCGCTCACAGATCTCTGCATAATAGACTAAGAAGTGCGCAAGAACAGTCTCCCATGTAGGCTCTGCTCCTTTTCTCTCATGCAGCTGCCGAATTGAGGTGAAGGTAGCCCTCTCGCGACACTTCACCATCTCAAGCGCCATATCACGCACTTCTTCTGCTGATGGAGGATCAAAGCGAGGCACCTTTACAGCACAGGGGATTTCGAGTCCCACAAATGCTTTGAGCAGCTTCATGACCGGCTCAGGCACACGATCACCCTGATTTGCAGCAAGAAAAGCGTTCAGCACCTCTTGTCCTGAATAGACAACTGAGGAGAGTAAAATGTGCACCCCCAAAGCGCGCTCTTCAGTTGCCGTAAGAATCAAGTCGTCACTTTTTAGTTTAGCGAGTCCCTTCTCTGAGGCTGCAGCTTTTTGATATAGGCCATAGAGCACGGATGTCATCAGCTTAATGATGCTCTCAACTGTCGCATTTTGCGAGATCTCTTCAGGAACCTCTGCCCCAGGGATTAGCTCTGTAAAGAGTGTTCCTAACAAAGAGCGTTTGAACTGCGCTGAAAGCGACTCTCCAACTGTGAAAATTGCAGAAAAAGTGCGGAGCATAAAAGCGATCTCGGAAACACTCTTTGGCCTCTCTCTATTGATGAATACAACGCTGAAATAGCGGATTACCATACTTTTTAGTTGCTTAAGCTCATCTTCTGTTGCCGTTTTTGCTCGAGGAGAGAGCATCTCCCAAATGTAGTGATTTGCGAGCTTGTAGTTTTTGCATACTGCCGCCTTCATGGCGAGATAGAGGAAGCCCGCATGCGAAGAAGAAATCCCTTTGCTATCTTTGGTCATGACAACGGGAGCAGGTGAGTGAATTTCGCTCAAAATCTCGATTGCTGTATCAACATTTCCGCTAGCCTCAGGGTTTCCTGACATCGAAGCCGCTCGGCGCGCCATCTCATGCGCTCTCCCCCCCACAAACTGAATGGCAGCTCCAGCCATGCCCATCACATCTTGTGCAGAAAAAGGCATGTTCTCATTTTCAATACCATCGAGAACAGACTCAAGAGAGAATCCCCCCTCAGCCAAAATTTCTGGGAGAGAGCGTAATAGCCGCGGCTCTGCACCTCTTTTGCCTCCTCCCGCAATCAAGTAGGGGAAGACATACCACTCCTCTTGCCCAGTTGTCTCGCAAATAAGAGGTAAGACATAGTCGCGATGATCTTTTCCAAAGCGCTCTTCAAGGACAGGACTTCCTTTTTGATTCCACTTCCACCCAGGAAGCTCCCGAACCCACCACTCATCGTTTCTTTCACGCACGAGTGTAAGCGCACGCTGCACTCCTTTTTTGGGGAAACGGATTTGGTCTATGCGCTTCCCATTTTTGCTGAGCAAAAGTAGTTCTGAAGTGTCTCGGAAAGGCAGAAGTGTTTTTCTAGGATCTTCTAGACCAGAGCAAATTATGTGCTCGCCTAGTGTTGCCTTGATCACTCGCTTCCCGCTGCAGTGGAGGCGAATGGGCTCTTTATTTGGGTTGAGATCTTGCCGCTCTTGCGCAAGCAAAATCACCTCTTTGTTTGAGCTGACCCAAACTCCCTTAGCCTCTAAAAGTTTTTCAAGTGTACAGTTTGAGCTCGTAGAGAAAAACGAAAGAATCTCTTGCATGCGCGAAGAAGCCAAGCCTGGATTATTGAACTCGTAGCGTACACCTCTCACCTCTTGGAAAATGCGCATTCTCTCTTCTGTTATGCCATTTTCCCCAGCGGGGTAGATGGTATGCTCAACCACAAAGGCAGTGCCTTCACTGCGTGTGCTCTCCCACAGGTAGCGCGTTACAACAGCAGCTGAAGCGCGCTCCTCAGCTGCTACTTCGCCTTTTACCTCTTCCACAAATCCAATCTCTTCAAAGAGGTCACACCCCTGCTCTTTCATGAGTGCCTTGATTTTTTCAGGAAGAAGAGTGCGGCGTCCATCTGTGATAGAAAAAGCAGTGACACCCTCAAGCGTTTGCAAGTCAATATTTCTCTCTTCAGCTCTGTAGAGGAAGGGGATTTCAGCATCTTCTACGAACAGCTCATCGGGAGCACCTTCAACCAAAGAGCGAAGCACTGCTTGCTGAAGGTGCGCATTTATGCGGGCAAATTGAGGAAGAAGAGTTTCGCTGTAATCCCTTAGGTACTGTAACTGGAGCCCTGTGTGCACTCCAAGGACTGGGGAGCGCTTGAGATAGTAGGCCGCCTCGATAGCACGTCGCCACTCACTTATATCCATTGGAGGGTGATCAAGATAGTAGGCCAGCATGTGAAGCGCAAATGCTTTTTGGCATGCTGTTTGAGAAAATTCGCCAAACCTCCCCTCAATGAAATGTTTTGTGTAGGAGGGAAGGGCGCGCACTACTCTCCGAAGCTCTTCGCATCGACTATCTGCGCATTGTCTGAGAGCCTCTTTGCGCACTCTTTCGCAAATATCTAAAAGCCAAAGATTTGCCAATTCTCCTTCAACATCTCGCTTCCTAAAGTATTCGCTGAGCTCTCCCTGGATCCTCGCTCCCATATCGACAAAAAATTCGGGGTCGGCCAGTAGCGCATCTGACAGAACGTGTATTTGGAAGATTCGGTTGAAAAGGAGCTGTCGAATCGATTCACTCTCTACGACGACACCGGGGTTCTCATAGATGTAAATAAAGACCTGCTTTGCACTGAGGTGGGAAAATCTGTCTGGCAGACGCGAGCTACAAAGAGCAGTAGAACGCACGGTAAGCTCTTCTGGCGGCTGAAGACGGTCACTCACCTTAAAAAGAGATGCCTTCATACTCACAATATGCGCACGCTGCTCCCCATCCCCCACCACACTTGTGCTCACCTTGCTCCCTGTCACAGCGCCACCAAAATATGCTTCGCGCCTTTCGGTAAGATCTTCCCTTCGCAAGAAGGTTTGCGCAGAGTAAACTGTGGCAGCTGATACACAGTAGTCTCCCTCCGCACTCTCTTGATCATGGGCGAGGAAAAAGGTGTGCTCTGGATACCACTCATTGTGTGTCTGCCCAAACTTAAGGAAAAGCCGCCCCTCTCTAGCAAGGTAGCGGCGGCTCGCCTCTTCACCTGGAAACTGCCTCTCAACAGCACCTCTTACCCTCTGCACACGCGTAGCATAGTAACGCTTCATCACAGGCCCTGGATTTTCGAGCAACATCATCATTGCCGTCTGCTTGCGCAAAAGGGCAAGCTCAGGAGTCGCAAGATAGTCGCAAGAGTCGTCTGTAAAGCCGAGGTGACTCTGGCTCACAAGATTATTTTTTCGCTCAAACGCTTCCTCATGAGCGGAGGCTCTTTCTGAAAGAGACCAGTCTCCAGCAAGGCCGATCAAAAAGGAGGCTGTTTTTTTTGTTTTCACTTCAAAGAGCCACTGCTCAGAGTCTTCTTCATGGGCAGGAAGACTGCCTACAAACTTGGTACACTCTTCCATCATTGCCTGCCATTCGGGAGAAGAGTTACACACTTGAGAGAGATCATTTATTCGGAGGGTAAGGCGTGGATTTAGAGCCCCATATGTAGCTTTTACACCTTGAACATGAGAGAGCGCATAAGCCAAAAACCTTTTCTCCATTCCCACTAGACGCGCTAGCCGCCCCATCTCTACAAACTCGCGAGAAAAGCGATTGCCATTTTCTTCCATCAGCGCACGGGGCAACTCTATTAATAGAGTCGAAAGTCTTATTTTGGGAGCTGCCCCCTCATCCAAAAAATTTCTTTTACACCAAGCCAGGAAAGCATTATTCTCAGTCGCCTCTACAATTTTATCCCGAAGCTTCTGCTCCCGTCGCTCTTTTTCAGCAAGGTATGCGGCATATTGTCTCTGCAGCTCTGCAGCTCGCTCTTCATTCAATGTAAGTGCGCGACGAAGACGTGTAAGCACGCCATTTGCCTTAGCGTCTCGCCGATCCCAATCTTCTTTTAACTCTCTTTTCGCCTCTTTTGCAATCTCCTCCTTTTGTCGTTCTACATCCTCTCGAATTTGAGCAACAATCGCTTCATCGCTTACGGCAGATACCTTGGCATCTATATGTGCTTGGAAATCCTGGACATGAGAGCCAAATGCCATTGTGCCCCCGTAAACGTCGCGCATGATGAGGGGGAGCTTCACATTAAACTCAGATGAGTCACGCGGCTCAAGCGCAGCCTCTAGCCCTGTGGCAGACTCAAAGCATCGCTCTGCAAGCTCCCCCAAAACATTTAAGCAATCTTTCGCTTCCTGTAGAGCATTCCAACATCTCCAAAAGAGATGTCCAGGAGGAGGAAGCACGCGCAAAAGGTGAAAGTGTAAACTATATGCTGAGGGCAAATCCCCCCTTTCAAGATAGCTTGCTCCACACCCCAATAGTCGCTTGATTTCGTTTAGTTGCTCTATGCCTCTGTTACGTGCAAACCCGTCTCGCAACCTCTCGATCGCCTCTCTATCTGCAACTCTCACGCGAATGCCGACCCCCACCCCGCCTTGAGCCCTTCTCCCTCTTTGTACACTCGCTCCGACCACCGGTTTATTAAAGAGAAGACGAGAAGGAGTCGCAGTCTCATTGAGTTGCTCTTTAATCTTTTTTTCAGCGTTTGACCCTGCCTCAAGAGCCTCGATTTTTTTTCCAACTTGCTCTTTTAAGGAGACAACAGCCTTCTCAGCCGCTACATCCCCGGTTGAGGACTGTAAGTAGTGGCGAACCTTCTCTGCATATACGTGAATCGACTCAAGAACGCGCAGTTTCTCTTTTTTTGAAAGCTTGCCCTCCCGCTCTTCGTAGAAGAAAACAAGGCTTTCTAGATAGCGGCTGTAGAAGCTCACCTTTGACTCCATGATCTGGGTGAGGGCAAAGGGGTCTAGCTCCACTTGAGGAAACGCACTCTCTTGAACCTCCATTCCTCGAACAAGCGCGTATAACAGCTTAACTGGGTCACGACTTGGAAGGTGTTGGTGGGATTGGTGAATTTCCCGATCACCGTTCATCTCGCGCAAAATGGCTTCAAGGCTCTCTTTTGGATGCAGAGGACCTGCGAGCGAGCGAGCCTCCTTTGCCTCCTTAGACTCGACGCTTTGTGCATAAAAGAGAACCTTCATCCACTTTGCCAAGCTTTCTGGATCATAGTGATAGCGCGTACGAGAGAAAATATGCCCCGCTGCTACCTTTGGCGTCGAAAGGCAAATGTCATCTACTGTTGAGTCTACGCTGTTAAAGACGAGAAAGTGCTGCACATAATCCTGTCCCTGCCCCACCCCATAAGGGACAACCGCGAGAGCTTGAGCAGAAACCCAACTCACAGCATCATCGACCGCCGCATCACACTCCCGCTTACTCTCCTTAAGCGCGCTTCTCCACCGCTTACCAATTCGGTATCCCTCACGCAAAATCGCACCTACATGCTGCGCTCCCGACTTGTCGTCCTCAGCGCCATATTCATGTTTGTCAGCCGCCTCAAAAAGGTCGGCCGCAAAACGGAGCTGAGGAAGGATTGTATCGGCATTCAGTTGAGCCGCTCTGTCGTGCTCAATATTCCCCCCCGGCAGAGCCGCAACAAAGTCGTGCGTATAGTCACCACGCAACATGTCATAAAGACGAGAAAATGGGGAGATCAAAAGGCTGAAGAACCAGTGTAAGGCCTCAGTTACTTTCGTGCGTATTTTTTTCTCTCGGAAGGTGCGCGCCGTGAGCTCGTGCACACGAATATGCTCAGGAAGAGCGCGATCAACAAAGTTATCCCGAGTAAATTTAAACTGCTCTTCACCCCTGTCAGAGCGGAAGTGACATAGGTAGTTTTCTCCATCGGCAGGCTCTATGTAGACAACGTTTCTCTTGGCAGACGCACCAACTCTTTCACCAACATAGCTTAAAAATTTTACCTGCTCTTGATGGTTTTGCCATAGCCCTCTTACCCCCTCGAGCGAGAGGTAGCGCTTTTGCCCCCCCTGCACCCACTCAAAGAGGCGCGAATTGGGGATGCGAGGCAAATCTGAGAGATTGTCTAAACTCATAATCTGTAATATTTTAACATGAACTTTTAGTTTCCCTCTACACTCAAAAAAAGTGTTTACTTAAAGAGGCTTGACTTCTCTGCTGCGATGAAGAAAAATAGCCAAAAAAAGGAGATCCCCCATGCACGATTCAGATAAAAGAAAAGCTTTAGACGCAGCGCTTGCGCACATCGAAAAACAATTTGGTGAAGGAGCGGTGATGAGTCTTGGCCAGCACTCAAAAACTCGTGAGATCTCATCGATTCCAACAGGAGCCCTCTCCCTTGACATCGCGCTTGGAATCGGCGGTGTGCCAAGAGGGCGGGTTGTGGAGATTTACGGCCCAGAGTCTTCGGGTAAGTCGACGCTTGCCACGCACATTGTAGCTAATGCTCAGAAAGCAGGAGGGCTTGCGGCGTATATCGACGCCGAGCACGCTCTTGACCCTGCTTATGCGGCCAAAATCGGGGTCAACGTCAATGAGCTCATGATCTCCCAGCCTGACTGTGGAGAGGATGCGCTCAACATCGCAGACATGCTTGCGCGCTCAAACGCAGTCGACATCATCGTCATCGACTCTGTTGCGGCTCTTGTGCCGAAGAGCGAGCTTGAGGGGGAGATGGGAGACACACACGTTGGACTGCAAGCGCGCATGATGTCTCAGGCGCTCCGCAAACTTACCGCCACTCTCTCGCGCTCCAATACATGCGCGATTTTCATCAACCAGATTCGGGAAAAGATTGGCGTTATGTTTGGCAACCCCGAAACCACTACAGGTGGGCGAGCGCTCAAGTTCTACTCATCTGTGCGCCTCGACATCCGCCGCATCGGCTCAATCAAAGGAGCGGACAACCTCGATGTGGGCAACCGCGTCAAGGTGAAAGTTGCGAAAAACAAAGTAGCGCCTCCTTTCCGTGTTGCCGAGTTCGACATCATCTTCAACGAAGGGATTTCTTATGAAGGCTCTCTCATCGACATTGGAGCTGACAAGGGAGTTATTGAGAAGAAAGGATCGTGGTTTAGCTATAACAATGAGCGTCTTGGTCAAGGAAAAGAGGCTGTGCGCGAAATGTTGAAGAAAAACCCTGATCTTGCAGCAGAGATTCGCTCAAAAATCATGAGTGCTGTACAGGCGAAAGAAGAGGTTAAAGAAGAAGTGCTAGTCGAGACAGAGTAGATTCGATAGCTCGTAGAGGTCGGGGATTCCCAACTCTTCTAGCGCACGCTTTGTAGATTCAAGCTCGAGGGTGACACGCTCTCGAGCTTTTTCTTTTCCAAAAGCGCGTGCAAAATTATATGGCTTGTCAGCATCTTGCTCAAAGTCATCCATATCATCAGCAATTTGAAAAGCGAGTCCGAAATGGTATGCCGCTTTGCGCACCTGTTCTAAAAGAGATACTTCCCCACCACCAAAGATCCAGCCAAGCACAAACGAAAGCTCAAAAAGAGCACCCGTTTTCATGTAAAGCACACGCTCTATCGCAGCACCTTCGCGCAAGTCGTAATATTGTCCACCTGTCGCTCCCAAAATTCCTGTGTTTTTGGACGCCTGCTGCACTGCAAGGGGTGAGGAAGAGATAAGCTCGTAGCCAGCGGCGATGAGCGCGTACGTCGCCAATAAAGCGGTCTGCTCACCAAATGCGCAGTGCAAGGAGGGCTTTCCTCGCCGCTTTGCGTCGTTATCCATGCAAGGGAGGTCATCAGCGATCAACGATGCTGTGTGGAAAAACTCGACACATAAAGCTGCATCTTCCACGCTTTCAGCTCCAAGAGCATCTCCAACCATGTAGACAATTGCAGGACGAAACCGCTTCCCCCCATTTTTTAGAGCGTAGAAACACGCCTCAGAAAGGGGAGAGTCCACTCCAAAAGAGTAGCTCTCGATGCGCTCCTCAATACGCTCCTTATATGTGGCTAGCTGACCCAGTACGCGCACGCACAATCCCCTTTGGAGTGGCACACGCCAACACCGCTGCATTTTTTTCAAAAATGGTGCCCGGATTAGTGACTGCATTGCAGCCCGTTTGCGCCCCATCGCCAAAAAGCGCGCCAAACTTTCTTCTCCCTGTGTCGCGCCCCTCCACCTTGATATTTTGATGGTCAAGGCGTAAGTTGGCACACTTTGTTCCCGCGCCTAAATTTACTCTATTGCCTAAAACAGAGTCTCCCACATATGCAAAGTGCCCAGCTTGTGAACGATTGAGGAAAACGCTGTTCTTAACTTCTGTGGCATGTCCAATGACACAATGATCCCCTGTTAAGACATCACCTCGTATGTAGGCGCCATGTCGAATTTGGCACTCTTTTCCAATAATACACGGCCCTTTTACATATGCTCCAGCTTCAATGACGCTTCCTTTCCCAAGAGAGATTTGGTCGGGGTTAACCAAAATCGCGCCAGGCTCTACCTCGCCTTCAATGAGAAAGTTCTGTTGTATCAAGTAGTTGTGTAGGTTTGACAAAACGGCCCAAGGCTCACTCCCTTTGAACACCCCTTTGTGAGCGAATTGTGACAAGTCAAATAGTTCGCCAAGCATGAACGTCTCCTCAACTCCCTCTAATGAAATATTCTTATTCTAAAATAGTCTTCTTCTTCAGGGGGTGTGGAAATGTCAATAGCCCCTCAGTAATTCAAGTGAGCATAACTTGTTCATGAGATGAAGACAAGTTCGGTGTTATCTTCAGTTCAAAGTTATGAACGAATTTACAACCATCTCATCAACAATCTCATGAACACTTTTTCCACACCTTATTTAGGGACTCCCAGCGCTCGCGTATTGTAGCGGAGCGGCACGTTGCAGCTTTCGTGACACTTTCTCCCTCCAATCTCCTGCCGAATAAGTTGGGAGAGGAATGCATCTAATTTCCCATCCTTGGACTTTAAATCGACGAAGTGATAGTTGTGCCGTTTACCCTGAATTTCATGAAAGCAAAAGCATTTTCCGTTGAATGTCGCATAGAGGCGGCCGCTCTGTTTTGGGGAGTGCGCGTTACCTTTGATAATGATTTCCACGCCCATATTATTTTCTGTGCGCGCGAAAATGTAGAGAAAACTGGATTCAACTGCTACGGAGTACTCTCCTTTTTCGAGCTGTTGAAGAATTGTTCTTCTTGGTTGCATGGGGATTTCATGCAACATGTAGTTCACAGCGTGTGCCATAGTGTACCTCCTTGTACAGCCCAAAGTTAACCCTGCATAAAGATTTTGTCAAGAAATTTTTTGTATAGAAAATATGCTCCCCCCTCATTATTTTCCCGCTTCTATGAAAGTTGCCGTCATCACGGGAGCGTGTGGCCTTATTGGAAAAGACGCATCACATTTTTTTTGGCTCCAAAGGGTTTAAGGTTGTTGGTATTGACAACAACATGCGCGAGGACTTCTTCGGCCCCGAAGCGAGTACTGAGCACTCAATCATTAAGTTGAAGTTTGGTAAAGCAGCCAAATCCTCTTTGCACGAGATGTCTCCATGAAGAAATTTGACGACACCATCTAATAAGAACTTCTGGGTATTTTGCCCTGATTTGACCGCTCACTCAATCGTGGGTTATCAAATTTAGTAGGCGGTGCTTTGATGCAGAAAATCTTTCTCTTGATTGAATAGATGTGCCTACCAATTTTGGGTACGCCAACGAAGAGAAAGCTTCTGGGTGAGAGGATTCGAACCTCCGACCCCTTGCACCCCATGCAAGTGCGCTGGCCAAGCTGCGCTACACCCAGATATGAAAAATTAAATCATTGAGATGCCTTCGAACTGGAATTCACACTTTTGGAACTCCTTCACGCCGATTTGAGCACACTCTTCAATGATCTTTTCAAGGGAATCCCCAGCATGTACTTCTGCGGCGTCAATGTCGACGGTAATGGCTGCGGTAAACGTGGTTCCACCACGAACACCTTTAATTTTGAAATTAGCAAACATCCCCTCTTTTTTCTTGGAAATGTTCTTAAATCGTACCAGATTGTTTTCAGCTAGATCAGTCATGGGGGACATGATACTTGCGGCATTTCTTTGCGTCAACGAGCTTTATTGAATCAGCCAATCTTTGACAGCCTTCTGGCTGATTTTGTCCTGATCTGGCAGATCTCTCGCCTCACAAAGGAGAAAATTTGACGACACCATCTAGTTGT
>JACKPM010000002.1 GCA_024233495.1 Chlamydiales bacterium | reverse complement strand
TAAACCCAACAAACCAAATATTCCCCATAAACCTCGTCTTAGAAAGTGCTGGGAATGGAGAATTGGTTTCATTTAGGTATCAGCATTGAGAAAAAAGAGTACTCTCTTTAGACTGCTCTCCCTTGTCCTCGTAGCTCAGATGGATAGAGCGGCTGCCTCCTAAGCAGCAGGCCGCGCGTTCGAATCGCGCCGGGGGCACTTTTTAAAACTATTAAAAATATAACTCAAATTAATTAGTTTATATTACAATTAAAGTAATAATATTTCTAATTTGGGTTTATTGTGGCAGCAACGGGGGGAGCTGGGCAAGAAGGCGTCAACCGTCTTCGCGCTCTGGCAGCTGATGCAAGTGCAAGTGCAAGCAGTGTTGATCGAGCGGCAGGTAGGATGCTTGGCCGTGAGGTAATCCCTATAATCACAACAGATGAAGAAGAGAGCCTTTCTCAAGTCGCTTTGAATGCTCTCCAAAAGGAGCGCGCATTAGAAAAGCTGCCCTCTTGGGCTTCCCGCCATATTAAAGTTCACCAAGATCTCGAAGCACAAATTCATGAGATTCGAAAGACAAAAGGAGATGCGGGAATTCCTCTCGATGTTCTCAAAGCATATCACCATAGCAAGGTCGCTATGAGAAAAATTGCGCAAAAATTTGATGCCGAAGTCTTTCAAAAGGCGACTGCAAAAACAGCAGCGTACGCTGACAGCTCTGCCCTTACAACACATGTTGGCGGCTCAGAGAGTCACGAAGCAAAGTCTTTTGAGCAGGAGTGGGAAACCAACTTTGCTCTCCTTTACTCCGCGCATCAACGCACAGACAACCCTGAGACAAAAACGCACATCCGCTTCTTAATGGCTAATTACTTAGCAAAGGCGGCTTATCTCAATGAAAACCCCGGTATTTATGTTCCGGATGAGATAATGAAGCAGTATTGCGCTCTTTTACAGACGGGTCAAATCACCCTTGGGGGGATGTACCATAGAAGTACCGACCTTATGCAGCCTTTTTTGGGCCTTTTGGAAATGGAAGGCCAAGTGGGATCGCCAAAAGAGATTGCATACGACATGTTTGCCCTAAACTCTATGGATGTGACCCAGCTCTATCCCATAGGGTTTGCCCCTGCTCCCCCACTGGCAGATGAGGAGGCGTTGGTCGAATTCATGGTTGCCTGCTTTGAGGCGAAGGGTGGAGGCTTCCCAGCTGAAAAAATGGATCCCCCTATGCTCCTTGATATCACCCCAGAAATTGGACAAAGTTTGGTTACAGGAGGAGACCCAGACAAGATCTCTGAGTATGAAGGAAGGCAAGAAGAGGCGCGCGGAAAAATCAATGCTGCTGTCGCAAAGGCAGCAGCCAGACTTCAAGAAAGGCATACCATAGATCACTCTATTAGCAACTATCTAAAGCAGAATCTTGCTATTGTCTCGCGCGCCCAGGTTACTAACTACATTGCTGTGATGGGTACCTATCAAAGAATCTTTACCGAAGAAGATTTTGAGCCAGCAGGCGGAAGCCAAAGAGACCCTATGCGTATAAGATTTAGCAATTTGAACGATCACCTAGGAGACTGGGCTAACCACTCTGCTATTCTGCTAGGAGCTGTGAGCTTACGGCGTGCAATTGGAGATGCTTTTGCAGATCCTGAGAAGATGCAATTTTTGGGTAGAGGGCGCGTTGCGGAATACGCTGTTGAGGGCGCTGTCTCGACAATTGTCTATCCAGGCTCGACTGATATTTTAAACCTCAATGTTTTTCGCTCGTTGCAAAGGGTAGGACAGAACGGTACAAAGTTGGGGCAAGCTGTTCTTGCAAATGGAACAGCGCGTCTGATGGAAAAGCTCTTTCACACAATCCCCCAAGAGAAGTGGGAATCAATACAAGCTGATCCCACGATGCGCGAAGTGGTGCAGATGATTATGGTGCGTCTTACCAACCACCTCTCCACTGCGATGACACACGTGAACGATTTTAGACGTTTCAGCCAAGCGGTTGACCTTGCAAATACGGAGATGGCCGCAATTCTCTCTATTTTCGAGCCTTTTAATCCTGCCTCTTTCGACGCCGACTATACACGCTATCTCCAACCTAATTTTCCTCAAGGGGTGCAGCCAAGCATAGTCAGCATAGGACGCTCTGCAATGGGAATTTTTGCAGGAATCAGTGTTGCCATCTTAGCGCGCAACCCCAATGCTGTGCGCGTCTGTCAAGAAAACAGCTACTACGAAACACTTGCAATTCCAGGTTTGCGCCATAACTTGCAAGAGGTGCTTGACGACCCTACAGTAGAAAAAGTGGATCACTACAATGCCGAGTTCTACCACAACATTGAGGTGGATCCACAATACCGCCGCTACACAAAGGGGCGTGTAATCGAAGATATAAGACAAATCTTTGCCCGCAAGCCGGCAACTGATAGCCTCACTGTCACAATCGATGGTACAATCGACTACGCCGCTTCTAAGGATATCAAAGAATTGCTTGAGGAATTCAAAGATGAAATTGCGGCAGGGAGACTCAACATCGTTGTTTTCCGCAGTGGACAAAAGTTTGACATGCTCGGACTCGACAACTACTACGGTGCACCCTACTACGTGGTGAATAACGGCGATGCCAAATGGGTAGAGTTCGAGCGTCTCAAAAGTGATGAAGTCTTCCAAACAGATGCGCTCTCACAACAATATTTTGCGTGGATGGCCGAAACCGGCGCTGAAATCACTGATCAGTATAAGAGTGCCATTTTTGACAATACACGCAGGATTTTAGATGAAGTGCCGCTTGCACTTTTGCCAGGAAATAGCCGGCAGGTGTGTGTAGCTACATCAGACCCTGGGGTAAAGGCTCCCTTCATCGACATCAAAATCACATGCGATGATGAAATAGAGATGGATGATCTGCAAAGATGGGTGCACACCCGCTTCATGGAAATCTTTATGGAGGAAGGGAGGGTCGTTTATCGGCGCGGCAGCTTCGGCTTTCCCTTTCCTAACATCACCTGGATTGAACCGAGCATGCGCATTAACCCAGGGGTGGATCCAGCAGAGATTCGGCTCTATAGACAGTTTTTCGAGGAGTTAGCCGCCAAAGTGGAGACTCGGGGCCTTAGAGGATAATGCAGGGCTCTGCCACACTCATTCTCTTTTTTTGAGGTTTAGAGCCCATGGCATCCACGCTTTTATTGAAGAAAAAGGCTTCAATCTCTCCTAGGATGTCTTCTGCTACATCATTGATCTTTGCTGGAGAAAGGGCATGATTGAGCCCTTCTACAACAACCATGCGCCCCTTAGAACCTTTGCAAATACCTTCAAGTTGCCACGAGGGAAAATACTCATCCTTCTCACCATGATAGAAAAGAACTGGAAAGTTGCAATCTCTCAAATGGTGAAGTCCGTCTGTTTGGCTCGAGAGCAAAATAACACCTTTCACTTTCAGTTTTGTAGCTGCCGCAGCCACAACAGCGCCCCCCATCGAATGACCCATCAAATAAATATCTCTTTCAATATACTGCTGCGCTACTTCTTCAACTCGCTCTACATTTTTTGAGATCTCATCTTTGACTGTATCAATGGCATGAAATGTGAATCCAGGGTGATTCGAAAAATATTTATACAAACCTCGAGGACCCTGGCTTCCTCCCCCACAACCTGAAACTGCAATGATAACGTTGCTCATGCAAATAATTATACATTAACTAGTTGTAAACTAAAAGCATTAATTAACTTACTCATTTGAATGTAGGGCCAAATGGGAGAGATAGGGGCGCCTTTTTGTAGCGCTTCATGAATCGCGACCCCATTAAAGTAAGGATTTTCAAGAAAAATCTGTGATTTGCAATAATCTAATAGATAATTTTTGAAACAGGGAATGTGCATCCACTCTTCTATTGGATTTGTGAAGCCAAGCTTCTGTGTACGTGTGCGAATTTTTTCGGGCAAAATTCCTTTCATAGCCAATCTTAAAATATATTTTGAATACCCTCTATTGAGCTTATACCGTGCTGAGAGTGCATGCGCAAAGGTGACCACTCTCCAATCCATAAAGGGGGAGCGCACTTCAACACCATGAGCCATAGAGCAGTGATCAAAACGGCGCAAGATGGGCGGGAGTTTATCATAGTGAAAGTCGCGGTAAAGCTCTTGATCGAGTCGCTCTTTTTTGGCAATCTCTTGCGGCAATTTTGGAGCTGCATAGAGAGGACTTTCATAGGTGAAAAAGCGGCGATGCGTTGCGATTTCACGCGGCAAAAATTTAGCCCCAAATTGTTTTGCAATTGTACGATACGGCATGCCCATGTTGTGCAGGGCATGGAGCATCTCTAAGCTGCGCAGTGGGCTTTGCTTCAAAATGCGCTTGGAGATCACTTGCTTGGGATATTCAATGTAGCCGGCAAGCAACTCATCTGCGCCATGTCCATCTATAGAAATTTTGATACCGTGTTCCCGATATGCTTTATAGAGCAGGTAGGGGCCCGTTGAGAGGCAAGCGCCCTCTTCAGTTACTCGAATCACCTCATCGATTGAGTCGATGCAGGCCTCAGCTGAGATCTTTACCTGCACTTTTGGGATCTCTTTTTCATCTGCCAAGTGTGAGGCAAACTCCCACTCATCTTGCACGGTGTCAGGAAAGTGTGCGATGAAAGCTGAAAAAGGTTGATCTCCAGGTGAGCGCACCTGCGCAAGGATCGAGGCAATAGAAGAGGAATCTATCCCTCCACTTAATGCTGTTGCGAAGGGGACATCTGCGCGAAGACGAATGCGGCAGGCATCGATGAGAAGCTCTCGAAAGTGCTGCACAATCTCCTCTTTTCTGTCAGGAAGTTGAGGTAAGTGGTGCGCGGTCTCC
This sequence comes from Chlamydiales bacterium, assembly GCA_024233495.1. Lineage (GTDB taxonomy): Bacteria > Chlamydiota > Chlamydiia > Chlamydiales > JAAKFR01 > JACKPM01. Next base: position 314,813 of record JACKPM010000002.1, on the reverse strand, counting down.
CACCACCGTTTCTTTTCAATGCCGCTATCTGTGATCCATACATTTTCTCCTGGCATCACGCGCTCTACCCCCTGCAAGAGCGTCTCTTTTTGCCGCTCCACAGCCCAAATAGTAAGCGCATTATAAACAAAGCGCTCATTGATTGCGTCCACGCCAAAAAACGCCTTCATCTCCGATGCAAACTGGATCCCCCCTTGATCACGGAAGAGATAGAGAGGTTTGATTCCAAAGCGGTCACGGGAGAGAAATAGGCGGTGATCATGCGCATCCCAAATCGCAAGTGCCCACATGCCATTGAATCGGAAAAGCGCTTTCTCCCCCCATTCAATGAAAGCGTTGAGCACCACCTCCGTATCTGTTGTGGTGCGAAATGTATGCCCTAGCTTTTCAAGCTCTCTTTTGATCTCAATGTAGTTGAAGATTTCGCCATTGTAGACTATGGTAAACCTCCCACTTCGATCAACAAAAGGTTGGTTCGCTCGCTCGTCTAAATCCAAAATAGAGAGGCGAGCGTGCCCTAAAAACAGGCTAGAGGTGGGCAAGGTGTGTCCCAGTGCATCTGGACCTCTGTGCGCGAGCTTTTTGAGAGAAGCTGCACAGAGGTGAGGATCAACCTCAGTGCGATAGAAAGCGCCATAGATGCCACACATGCTCTATAGGTATGCAACATGAGCTGCTTTTATGTCTAAGTTTGTCCGTCTCATTCCCGTGGGAAAAAAGCCTGCAGTAGATCCTAACTGGAGCTATGCCGAAATTCAACGCCACTACTTTACGCAAAAAATTGCCTACAGCGACAGTTTAACATGGGGAATGCAATCCCATGGATTTGAATGCGAAGAGATCATCTATGACTTCAAAGAGCTCCAAATGCAATGGGCAAAGGAGCACAACTTCGTACCTAAAGAGGGATGGCAAATCGAAATTGCTTTAGCGCAGCTGCAAGCAGCAAAGCCAAAAATTCTTTTTCTACAAGATATATACGCCTTTCCATCTCAGCTGATCCATCAAATCAAAGAGCGCGTCCCCTCAATAGAGCGACTCATCATTTTCCGCGGCTACCCCGGCTTTCCCCCTGAGCTTGCAAAGACGCTTAGCGCAGCTGATCTCCTTTTAGTTGGCTCTCCCATACTTCTCACAAAGTGCCAAGAAGCGGGCCTCTCGCCTCATATGTTTTATCACTACTTTGATCCGCGCATCGTGATTTCCTCTCACCCTAAATACTCCTGCGTCTTTTGTGGTTCATCTGGTCTCGGATACAGCATGGGGCATGCCTCACGCTACTTTTTACTTAAAACACTGTTGCAAAAAGGATTAGTTGAGGCGTGGCTTGATGAAAAAAAACTGCTCCACCCAGTGAAAGTAACAGTGCGCAATTTGCTGTTACAAATCGCGCAAAAAGCTCCAGCCCTCACTTCATTGCCAATACAAAAGATGCGCAACTTACGCACCAATCTTGAGGAGAATAAGGAGGAAGGCTTCCCACTTTTTGAACCTGTGCGAAAACTCGCTCCTCGCTTTCCTCAAATGTGCCACCCTCCACTTTTTGGCTTGGAGATGTATCAGAAACTAGCTGAAGGGAAAATCGTGTTAAATAAACACGCAAATTGCGCGAAGGGTACTGCGGACAACATTCGTCTTTTTCAAGCAACAGGAGTAGGAAGCTGTTTGTTGACAGACAAAGCTTCGAACATGTCGGAGCTTTTTGAGGAGGACAAAGAGATTGTCACCTACGCTTCAAGAGCGGAGTGTGAGGAGAAAATCCGCTTTCTTCTCGACAATGCGCATGTGAGACAAGAGATTGCTCGCGCAGGACAAAAGCGTACACTACGCGACCATACCGTGACCAAACGGTGTGAGCAGCTCACGAGCTTAATTGAACAAACGTACTAAAGATGTGGAAAAAAGCTAAGAGATCTGATGAAAGTGAAAGATAAGGATTTAGAAATTGTACAAAGGCCTAGAAGATGGTTTTGGGGGCTGTGTTTCCAAAGTCCGAGAGCAAGATGAGCTTTTGCTTCTCAAACTAGCATGCAGAGGCTATGTAGCTGGTTTTTTCATCCGAAAAGGTCTGGATTTGCCGCTATCGTAGAAGGGAAGATTTAGATGAGGTTGTCAAATTTTCTCCTTTGTGAGGCGAGAGATTTCTAGCAAAATGCGCAATCGAAAGGAAGGAGTAGCCAAAGGCTATTTCCGAGGGGTAGGCGCATTTTGGCAGAAAAGATCCGGCTGACAAAGGAGAAAATTTGACGACACCATCTAATTCACTGTCACACTTTGGGGACACAGCAGCTGAATGCCCCAGGATTGCCGGCGTAGTCATAACCCTGTGCAGTCGAAGATCCTGAGGGATTCTCCCATCAGACAACGGCACAGAGCAAACCCAGTCTGTATGTCCTCTTACAAGCTGTTTCCCATTTGCACTATCCCAAACCTAACTGTGCGGTCCCAGATCCTGTGACGATTCTCATTCAAGAGCGATGTAGCTTATGGTTCTATCTGCGCAAATTCTCAGCATTGCAGCCAAAACCCTAACTCTCTCGTAATATCCCAAGATTATTTTCCCATCAGGAGTAACAGCCACAGCCAAGTGTTGTGTAAATGTCGGGCAAGCGAGCAATCTCTTGCCCACTTCAATATCCCAAACCCTAATTCCGGACGAAAGATCCTGAGATGATTTTTCCCCATTGCGGTAACAGCTAAGGAGCGGACTGGTCCATCCAGTCCAACTAAGCAAGCAAGCTGTTGTCCGCTTGTAATATCCAAACCCTAATTGTATTATCCCAGGAACCTGAGATGATGTTTTTCCATTGGGTGTAACAGCTGCAGGAGACCTCTGTATGCCCGCTCACAAGCAAGCTGTTGTCCACTTTCAATATCCCAAACCCTAATTGTATTATCCCAGGAACCTGAGATGATGTTTTTCCATTGGGTGTAACACTACGCAAGAGACCTCTATGCCCTCTTAAGCAAGTAAGCTCTTGCCCACTTCTATCCCAAACCCTAACTGTGTCGGCAGATCCCGAGATGATTTCCCCATTGGGTGTAACAGCACGCAGGACCCCCTGTATGCCCGCTCAAGTGAGCAAGCTGTTGTCTCCTTGCAATATCCCAAACCCTAATTGTATTATCCCAGGAACACGAGATGATGTTTTTTCCATTGGGTGTAACGACTACGCAGGAGACCCCCCCTGTATGCCCGCTCAAGCGAGCAAGCTGTTGTCCGCTTGCAATATCCCAGATCCTAACTGCTTGGTCCTCAGAATCAGATCCCGAGATGATGTTTTTTCCATCAGGCGTAACGGCTAAGCAGAGAACCTTGCTTATATGTCCCTCCAGTACGGTTTCTGACATGATGTCCGGCAGCCTGCCTTGTTTTGCTAGAAGCTGCAATCGGCAGTAATTCCGATAAACTGTATCTCCTCCTTGGTCTAACCTTGCTGGGTATGGTCCCATCCATTCTCTATCGAGTAGAGGCCTCCAAAGAAAGGATCCTGCATGCGGCAGAATCGTCTATTAACGCGCATCAGACGACTTAAATCTTTTGGGGAAAAATACTTAATAATTTCTAGAATAAGGTCATCGGAAAGAGAATCAAATGGATCAGATTGCTCTGCCACCGGCTGGAGAGTAGGATTTCCACCATCGTGAGGGGGCAGTACTGGTTGAGCAGCTTCTACCTCAGCAGGATTCACCCTCTTTGAGCGCCAGATAGCACAATTGAGGGCAGCTTAAGCCACAACCCTACGCTGAGCTTGCAATTGTTACGGGAAAGAAAACCTTGCTTGTCAACCAAGCTTGCCGAAATCGATACAAGGCAAACGTGGCACCTGCCAGAAGGGCTACATTCAGTAGCAGTGCTATAGGGATCTTGCTAGAAGGACTCCTTTGGACAAAAGAGGTTCTATCAACAGGACCCATATAACGCATCATAGCAGAGTGTATTATAAATAAACAGTAAAGATATCAAAAAAAAGAGTAAGTATTGCCAGCTTGGCGCACCTAGAGGGTGTCCAAAAATTTAACTATCTGGTATCAAGTAGCTTTTCATTTTTTTAGGAGTGTACAATGAAAAGGAGAAGCTATCCAGATGATCTAACAGACCAGGAGTGGGAACAGATCCAAGATTTAGCAACAGAACAACTTAACCCAAGAGGAAGAAAAGGGAAATACTCTAAGCGCGAGATGCTTAATGCGATTTTCTATCTGCTGCGATCGGGGTGTAGTTGGAGGTTATTACCTCATGATTTTCCTCCTTGGAAATCAGTGTATGCTCAATTCAGCAAATGGAAACGAACGGGTACTTTTATGAAGATATATGAGCGTTTACGAAACAAGTTAGGGCGTAACATTTATGTATCAGCAGGCATCATAGACAGTAAAAGCATTAAGACAACAAAAAAAGGGGCTCTAGAGGTTATGATGGAGGAAAAAAGATCAATGGTCGAAAAAGGCATATTCTCGTAGATATAGTCAAATCGGTTGAAATTTTACAAATTCATGGCAGATGGCAAAGCCAAAGTAAGCGCAAAGTTCGACTTAGACTATTCATAGTCTATGAGAACGAGCGCAATCTTTGGTGAAGCCAAATGGTATGAATTTGTAAAATTTCAACCGATTTGACTATATTTTCCCTTTCTACGATGGCGGCAAAGCCGCGATGAATGAAAGGGCTATTCAACTACACTTCCTCTCGGACTTTGGAAACACAGCTATTCTAATGACGCACTGCGTAATTGCCATTTACGATCCACTGATAGGTCGTCAGCTCCTTTAGTCCCATAGGGCCACGAGCATGCAACTTTTGTGTACTGACAGCAATCTCAGCTCCAAGGCCAAATTGTGCCCCATCGGTAAAGCGCGTAGAAGCATTGACATAGAGAGCAGCAGAATCAATGGAACTAAGAAAATGCGCAATCTGCTCACCATTCTCACTCAAAATTCCATCGCTATGCCCACTACTATGTTTCTGTATGTGCGCAATCGCTTCGTCTACAGAGGGCACTACGCGCACTCCAAGCACAAGAGAGAGCCACTCCGTATCCCAATCGCCCTCTTTCACCAAAGTCCCCTCAAGAAATGGGAGTGCTTTCTCGTCGCAAACAAAGTGCACTTGGTGGAGGTGCTCCTTGACTTTCTTTAAAAAGCTAGGGGCAATCGCTTCATGCACCAAAAGTGTGTCTAATGCATTGCAGACAGCGGGTCTTTGAGTTTTTGCATTATAGATAACCTCAATTGCCTCTTCTTGTTTGCAACTCTGATCAGCGTATAGGTGACAAATGCCAATCCCCCCTGTCATTACAGGGATCAAGCTCTCTTCTTGACAAAACTGATGTAACCCCTTCCCTCCTCTAGGGATAATCATATCAATGGTGCCAGCCATCTTGAGCATCTGTTTGATTTGTTCCCGATCTGGGCTAGCAACAAAAGAGATCGAGTCTTCTGGCAGCCCCGCTTCTTCTAAAGCTAAAGAAACAGCATGGAAGAGCTCTTGATTTGTGCGCAGACACTCTTTCCCTCCCCGCAAGAGAGCGGCGTTGCCACTCATCAAGCAGAGTGCAGCGACATCGATTGTCACATTAGGACGCGACTCGTAGATCACACCAATGAGCCCAATTGGCACGCGCACTTTTTCAAGAGAGATTCCTGAGGGAAGAGTGCGGCTCTCCAAAAGTGTTCCTATTGGGTCTTCTTCTTGAGAAACCTGCAGTAAATCGTGAATGGTAGACTCTAGATTAAGGTAAAGGCGGTCTACCATCTCCTCCGACATCTTTCTCTTCTTAGCTTCAGCGATATCAGCGGCATTGGCTTCTAAAATTTGCTTCTTGCGCGCTTTTAGGTGATGTGCAAGAGCACACAAAACCTCTCTTTTTTGTGAAGAAGAAGCTTTGCGCAAACTGAAAGCAGCCTGCTTAGATTTCTTTGCTTGTTGAAGAAGTGCGTCTATTTTTGATGCCAAAACGAGTCCCAATCTGTTTGCCCGCATGAAGGTGGAGCAACACCTCTTTGCCAAAGGCCGAAGCAATCACCACTTCAATTCCATGAGCTTGTGCGTGTGCTGCTGCCTTTAATTTCGTCTCCATGCCCCCTGTACCGTGATTGCTTGAGCTCGCTGTTGCAAGCTCTAAAATCTTTTCATCAATGATATCGATCACTTTCAATATCTTTGCATCATGATGCAGACGAGGATCTTGTGTGAAGAGCCCTTCTTGATCTGTGAGCAAAAAAAGTTGATCCGCCTCAATCAATGAAGCAATGTAAGCGGAAAGTTGATCGTTGTCCCCGCTACGAATCTCTTCTGTCGCAACAGAGTCATTTTCATTGATAATAGGAATCACATTTCTTGCCAAAAGAGCTTCAAGAGTTGCGCGCGCATTAGCAGAGCGTATAGGATCCTCTAAATCGGACTTAGTGATGAGAATTTGGGCCACACGAATCTTGTGGTAAGAGAAGAGCTCATCCCAAAGGCGAATAAGGCTTAGCTGCCCTACAGCTGCCTGCATCTGCTTTGTCGGAATCGAGGTGTCTTTGCTAGGCAAAAGACTCCGCCCTGCTGCAATTGCCCCTGAGGAGACAAGAACGATAGAGCTTCCCTCCTTATGTATGGCAGCGATCTGCCGCACATACTCCACCATATGGCGAGAAGAGGGAGCCTCCTCCCCACCCGTCAATGAACTCGTTCCGAACTTGATGACAACTTTTCTCATAGAATGAGAGGTATTTTACAAAGAAAAGACGATATTTTCAATGGATATTGAGAAAGCTGTAAAAATTATTTTGATAGATAATGATCGATGCCCTTGGCAATTCCCCAGGCAAGCGCTTTTTGGTGGTGCTCATCCTTAATCTTTTCACGCTCATGGGGATTCGAAAGAAAGCCTGCTTCGATCAAGATCGCTGGCATATGGGTTTCGCGCACAACAGCAAGATTACCCTGCTTCACGCCACGCGAGTGCAACCCAGTATACTTTACAATATGGCTTGCCACAACCTGCCCAGCGTCTTGTGACTCAAGAATGCGTTTGGAATGGGGGGGTGTTTCCTTATAGTAGAACACCTCAATACCGTGCGGCTCCCGGCTGGGACAATGGTTATAGTGAATGCTTACAAAGAGATTCGCCTTGATTGAGTTTGCCATCTCTGCACGTGTGGAAAGAGGGATGTAGGCATCGCTTTGCCGCGTCATGACCGTCTTGTAGCCAAGCTCCTGAAGATAGTCGCGCACAAGGAGAGCCGTTTTCAGCGTCAAACTTTTCTCTTCATATCCTTCATACTTAGATGCGCTCCCCGTATCTTTCCCTCCATGCCCCGCATCGATTACAATGAGCTCTTCTTTTTGTGGAGCTACCTGCTTAAAGGGCTTCTCATAGATGTTAGAAACTTGATCAGGAATATTGTGCGCACATGCTGTACATAGAAGAATCAAGAGTAATCTTAAGAGCATCGAACCTCATCTAGCGTTTCAAGCACCACTTTACGATCATCAAAGGGAATGGTTTGATGAGCAAACGTTTGATGCGTTTCATGCCCCTTGCCAGCAATCAAAATCAAATCATCAGGAGCTGCAAGAGCGATTGCCATTTCGATTGCTTTTCGTCGATCGATTTCAATCATGTACTCCCCTGTACACCCTGAGGCAACTTCGTCACAAATAGCGCGGGGATCTTCACTACGAGGATTGTCAGAGGTAAGAATCGTGAGGTCAGCGGCAGATGCAACTCTTCCCATCTCTTTGCGCTTTTGCCTATCCCGATCTCCTCCCGCTCCAAAAACGAGGAGGATACGCCCTTTTCGAATGTGCTCAAGAGATGAGAGCACATTTGCAATCGCATCAGGAGTGTGGGCAAAATCGATATAGATGTTTGGAGCAACACGCTCAAAGCGACCACGCACTTGGGGAAACGTTGAGAAGTGCGGCGCAATCTCTTCAAGAGGGTGCCCTTTTACAATACATGTGGCAATAGCAGCGAGTGCATTGAGCACATTGAAATCGCCCACAAGCGGCATTTTGATTGCAGAGCTCTTGCCGTTATGGTGTGCAACAAAAGCTGTATATTCAGGAGTGAAGTGTAAATCAGTGGCATAGAGATCTGCTTTAGGTAAAAGAGAGTAGGTAAACACTTTTCCCTTGCACTCCTCCACCATTTCCATCCCTTTAAGGGTTGTGATGGCTGTGCTCGACGCATCAAGAGAGGTAAAAAGGCGCTTTTTTGCAGCTGCATACGCCTGAAGCGTGCCATGATAATCGAGATGGTCTTGCGAGAGATTGGTGAAAATAGCGACGTCATAGTGAATGCCATCCACACGATTTTGTGAGAGTGCATGTGAGGACACTTCCATCGCGGCTGCTGTGCTTCCTTGCCTTACCATCTCACTTAACAGTTTATTATTCGTAAGTACATCAGGGGTCGTGAGCTCAGCCTCAAAATGATAGTCTCCAATCATATATTCAATGGTTCCAATAAGCCCACACCGCCCACCTAATGCATCAAGCAGGTGTTTCACTAAATAAGAAACAGTGGTTTTTCCATTTGTGCCTGTGACACCTACAGTGAAAAGCGAGCGACTTGGATCTCCAAAAAAGCGACTTGCGAGCTGCCCTTCTATCCCCACTACATCTGGAGTGATGAGCTGCACCACATCGCGCAGTGAAGGATCAGGAAGGTCTGTCAGAATCGCAGCTGCTCCAGAAGCGAGCGCCTCATTGACGTATTTTGCTCCATCATCACGTGTTCCTAGCTTCACAATGAAGAGGTTGCCTGGTGCAACATACTTAGAATGGGAACAAAGTCCCGTAATCTCGACCTCTTTCGAGCCTTTGTATATTTTAATTGGGAGGTGTTCAATCAGTTTCTTTAGTTTCATTTCCGATTCCACTCGTCGTATTTTTGTTTGAGGGCGCGCACCTCACACATCCAATCAGCGCGCTCACTGTCATAGCGAGGATCTTTTTCAGGGTAGCCGCAAGGGTCGTCTAGCGGCACCCCAAGGTACTCCAGCGTGCGGCGCATGATCTCTTTGAAGACAGGTGCTGCACACCTTCCTCCCAAATAGTTCTTGACGCCACCCTCAAGGAAAATAGGAGCTGGCTCATCTAAGGTGACCACTAAAACAAGCGGATTCTCCTCACTTCTCCTTGCAGGGGCAAACCCTACAAAAGATGAAATATACTTTTGCTTGGAATAAACGCCACCAACAATTTTTTCTGCAGTCCCTGTTTTGCCCGCCTCGGTGTAGCCAGGGATCTCTGCACGCGTCCCTGTCCCTCCTGGTTTTGTCGAGAATTTCATTCCCTTCATTACCTCATAAGCAGAATCAGAAGAGAGCACTCTTTTTTTAGGACAGTGACTCCTCTCAAAGAGTACTTGATCCCCCTTTACGATTCTTTTCACAAGTGTGGGTTCTACTAAATACCCCCCGTTAGGAAAAATCGAAATCGCGCGCAACATCTGCAAACTCGTTGCCAATATGTTATACCCAAAAGAGAGCGAGTAGGGTGTTCCAAGCGACCACTCAAGCGCTCCGTTTGCATGCACCTTTCCAATGCGTGGCACTAGACCTACCGCCTCAGCTGGAAGCTCAATACCACTCTTTTGCCCGAAGCCAAAACTTTCGACAAGCTGTTCCCGATACCACGCATTGCCTAACCGGTTGATCACCCGCTCGACGAGCTGCGCCATGTAGATATTAGATGACTTTTGCAAAGCCATGTACATGTTGATTGCCGTGTGCCGGGGCAAATCATAAAGCGGCTTGGAGCCCCTGCCTGGGAAAAGAGAGCGATTCACATCAACTGGTTCCGCTGGCGAAAAAAGAGGGGTCTCTCCCCTTTCTACCAAAACCTCATTTGCCTTTAAACAAATGCCCATCGTGATCGGTTTCATGATCGACCCCAACTCAAAGGCGTCGGTAATAGCCTTTACCTTTGTCTGCTCAATCTTCTCAGGATCGTTGAAGTAATCGCGATACTCTGCTGGATAGAAGAAAGGGTGCTGCGCAATGCCCAAAACTTCGCCTGTTTTGGCTTCCATCATCACAGCCCATCCCCCCTTCGCCTGCGCTGCTGCCACACCCTTTTGTAGCTCCTCTTCCATAATCGCCTGAATGCAGTGATTCACAGTCAAATAGACATCGGCGCCATGCTCAGGCAGCTCCACAACTTCGTCGCTTTCCATCCGATTGAGCGGTGAACGGAGCAATACACGCCTCCCCTCTTTCCCCTGCAAATAGAGGTTGAAGTAAGCCTCTAGACCACCCGTTGGAAGCCCCTGGTTCGTCTTCTCATCCTTCAAGTCGCGAATCGTATGCAACACCTGACCTAGCAACTTCCCAAAAGGATAGCTTCTCTGATAATCGGTCACGAAAAAGAGCGCATTTGAAGCAATCTTCTCTTTGCGCGCATACGGATACCACCATTTAGTCACTTGTTCTTTCTCATCACGCGTAAGCCACGGCTGCACCTTGCGACTGTGACTCTTTCGCGCAAGCTCCTCTTCAATACAGTGCGAAGAGACGCCTAAAATCTTTGAAAGATTCTCTACAACCATCCCCCTTTTCTCAGCCGGAATCGAAAGAGGGTCAGCGTAGAGATGAAACTTGGTGACATCATGCACAAGAGCGCGCGGCTCTTCCACATGCCCCCGCTTCACACTTGAGTTAGAGAAAAAGGCACCGCGACGGAAGGGCTCTTTCAGCAAACACTCGTGCTGCGAAAGCGCTATCTCACTCCACTTCTCCCCTTCCACAATTTGAATCTTAAAATACTGGACAATCAAAAGCGAAAAGAGAAAAAAAAGGGAGAGGGCTACAATCAAGAGTCTCTTTTTCATAGACTCACAGTATACATTTTTTGGGTTGTTGCTATTTGCTCAAAAGAGGTTAAACAATGGATTTGGTGAGTCATTCCCCCTCAATCGTCACAATTTCATTCACGCGTGGATGGCGTAGGTGGCTGTATTGTGGTTTTCTTGCAAGCTCCATCAAGTGAATCGGGTTTTCAAACTGATCCACTTCAAATTGCAGCCGCACACTCTCTTGTTGAATCTGCTCTAACTCTTTGGCTAAAGCCGGAATTTGCAAGCGAAGGCAGGTGATGCGGTTTTGCTTGTCAATGTAAAGATAGAGAAAAGTTCCTAACGCTACAATGCAGATGAAGAGGCGAATCAATAAGCCGAGTTTCATACTTTTTCTAATACGCGAAGTTTTGCGCTGCGAGCGCGAGGATTGCTTTTTGTCTCTTCGCGACTTGCCACTACTGGCTTTTTTGTTAAGATGTTTACCCCTTTTTCTTCCACAACAAAATCACGAAAAGCGTGCTTCACAATGCGGTCTTCCAAACTGTGAAAGCTGATCACAGCTAAACGACCTCCCGGATTCAAAAGGGCGACAGCCTTTGGCAACACCTCCTCAAGAACAAGGAGCTCCTCATTCACTTTGATGCGCAACGCCTGAAAAACGCGTGTCATTGGGTGAATCTTCCCCGACCGCTTCAACACTGGCTCTAACGCTTGGCATAGCTGCAAAGTGGTCTCAATACGGCACTTTTTCCGAGCATGCACGATCGCTTTTGCTGCTTGCCGCCACTTGCGTTCCTCTCCATATTCACGAAAGATTTCTCCCAACTCCCTCTCTGAATAAGAGTTGACAATTGTTTCAGCATCAACAGGATCTTCAGGATTCATCCGCATATCAAGCGGCCCCTCGCGCATGAAGCTAAACCCCTTCTGTGCTTTGTCAAGCTGAAGAGAGCTCACGCCCAAATCGAGCAAAATGCCATCTGCTCGTTCAGGAACAAGTGTATCCATCTCACTAAAAGAACCGTGTAGAGGAATAAGCCGCTCATCGAGGCGCTCTTTTGCATGTGCAAGTGCCTCAGGGTCACGGTCAATACCGTAGTATTTTAGGAGCTCCTTGTGCGCAGTCAGCAAGGATTCGGCGTGCCCTCCCAGCCCCAGCGTCCCATCAATGAAGACCGCTATCGGAGCAGTGAAGAATGACAGAATCTCCTGGGTCAGTACTGGTTGGTGCATCTTTCCTTTCCTTTATATCAAATAACAGCGAGGGAAGCAACATATGCATCCCCTGCCAATCCATCTTTGCATCACAGTAAACATAGACATGACCTGGCTTTTCCAGCTTTGAAAGAGCTGTAACAACGGAATCAAAAGATGTTCCTTCCTCTACAATCACATGTGCCTCTTTTCCCCATGCGTCCAAGCTCCCCTTTGAGTCTGATAAAACTGTAGTATGAAATCTATTGATCACCATCTCTCGTCCATCAGAGAGGAAGAGCGTCGCATTTCTCGACCGCTTGTCTTTTAAAAGCGAAAGATTTACACGCTTATCTGAAAGAACGATCACTGCATCTGGAAACTTGACATCATTATGGAAATTTGGAGATTCCATTGATAAAAACTGCGCTTTCACTGGGGAATGCCCCTTTTGAATGTGGCGAATTACCGTAAGCGCCTCTTGCAGATCGCTTGCAATGAAAAGGAGCTCAACCTCCTCGCCCGGCTCTATCATGAATTTAATGTAATTATAAATTTCTTTCTTGATAGATTTATGGTTTGTAATAACAGGCTTCGTTTCTTTAGGTGTAGACTGTGCTGTCTTAAGTAGAGGCTGTGCTGTCTTAAGTAGAGGCTTTGCCTCCTTCTTTTTTGGGAAGTGCAGAACAACTCCAACAACTGAAATGCAAGCACCTATGAAAATGAATGAGATGCCACCCGGAGTAGAGAGAGCGTTGAGTCCTTGCAGCGCGCCCAAGCGGTGCCCCGTTGATGCCGCAATCGCTAGAGCCCCTGTAAACATCACAAAAGCGCCTAATGCGAACGTCGGGACTAAGACATACGGCTTTTGAAAAAAAAATTTTCGAACGGCGCAGTTCATGAACATATTATATAGCATGTAGCTTGTTCTAAGCAATATAAATAAATCTTTAATTTACATTTGTTTTGGCATCGATCTTGTTTGTAAAGAGAGAGGGAGTTAAGATAAAGGAAAGCTCTAATCAACAATTATTTTGCAGATTTCGGCAAAGTTATTGTCAGAGCTAAGCTTAAAGGCCAACGCCACCCCCTCTGTGGGTTAGTGAGGGTGAGAACAACGCTCTGGCAAAAAGTTTGTCAGAAGGTGCAAAATAAGGATTGCTCAGAGGTTCCAGAATTATGGTGGAGTCGTTTAATATAGGCATGAAGGCGCATGATGACTATGCGCATCGTCAAGCCTCCTTTGAAAAGTATACGACTGATTATAACCTTACCCCTGAGAAGTCGGGGGTGGTGGCTGCACACACCAGTATTCAAAAGCTACGCCCTGACATTCCACAGCTCATCCGCCTCATGCGTCTTGATCGGCGTAAAACCTGGGCCGATTTTGGTATCCCAAAAGACTACTATTACCAGAGAAGCGCCTCTGCCTACATCGCGGCAAGCTTGGGGAACCAAGAGAAAATTGCAGCCGATATGCAACGCCTTGCAGCTATGATTGAGCAACAGGGCGGCTTTGTTGATGCTGCAGAAGATGAAAGACTTTGGGAAAAAGAGGGAGAAAAGGATCAGCAGCAAAAACAAGAGCAGAGTGAAGAGGGAAGTGTAGAAGATGAGGGGCAAACGATCATTCAATTCCTGCACCTTATAAAAGTCACGAACGAAATGATAGATGAAGTGTATGCACGAATGAAGCAGTTTCTACAGGGATAAAAGATGAATTGGGTTGAAATACTGGGATGGCAAGAGGAGCAACTAAATGAAATTCGTTTTTCGGGTTTCTCTTTTTTGCGTGAAGGAAAATATGAAAAGGCGCGTCTCTTTTTTGAAGCACTTTTGATTCTCGATCCAAAATGCATCTTTGACAGACAAACTTTGGGCGCTATCTATCTTCAAGTAGGAGAAAATGAGAAGGCGCTTTATCAGCTTGAGAAAGCATTGTCGATGGACCCTTCCCACCAACCTACGCTTATGAACAAGGCAAAAGCTTTGTTGATGCTTGGAAAAAAACAAGAGGCTCTTGACATCATCCAAATTCTGAAAAAAAGCGATGATGCTAAGCTTGCCAATGACGCAACTGCTCTTCTTATGGCTCATGCCTAAAGTGTTCGTAACTTGATTTCTAGATCTAAAAGATTTTCAATTGTTTCTTAACTTCAACTGGTTGCGTGTTCACAAAATTATTTCTCCACCGATCGCACTTATGAACAATCGTTTAGTTCGCACCTCAATTTTCCTGTTCATAAAATCGTTGCGCCCATAAAAGTCGCGTGCTAAATTTTCGACTCTAGCCACAAAAAAGGGCTGAAAAATGATTGTGGAAGCTTTTGTTCATAAGGAAAAACGACTATGTTGACAGTTGATGCGCAGGATACCTGGACTCAGTTTTTGGGGTATGTTAAAAAGCGTTGCTCTTTGACAGCTTTTGAAAACTGGCTAGCTCCGATTAAAGTTTTAGAGAGCGAGGGAGAGCGCATTTGTTTGGAGGTGCCTAATATCTTTGTAAAGGCTTACCTTCTTGATAACTATAAGAAGGATCTATGCAGCTTCCTTCCTGTTACACCTGAGGGAGAACCTGCAGTTGACTTTGTGATTTCGGAGCTTGCTCCGAAAAAGCAGCGACAGTTTCAGCCCCGTCAGCAGCAGGAGCAAAAGGCACCTGTTAATGAGAAATATGCGCTGAAGCTCAACCAATATTATCGTTTTGAAAATTTCATTGAAGGCCCCTCCAACCAATTCGTAAAGTCTGCGGCGGTTGGCATTGCGAATCGTCCCGGTCGTTCCTACAATCCCCTCTTCATTCACGGCGGTGTGGGATTGGGAAAGACGCATCTGTTGCATGCAATTGGACATCATGTGAAAGAGGAACACAAACAACTACGCATTCAATGCATTACGACAGAGGGATTCATCAATGACTTAGTGGACAGTTTGCGCAACAAGTCTGTTGATCAGATGAAGCGATACTACCGTTCACTTGACGTCTTACTTGTGGACGATATTCAATTCTTGCAAAATCGCCTCAACTTTGAGGAGGAGTTCTGCAATACTTTTGAGAGTTTAATCAATCAAAATAAACAGATTGTCATTACCTCGGACAAGCCGCCGGGTCAGCTCAAACTTTCAGAGCGTATTGTAGCGCGAATGGAGTGGGGGCTTGTAGCACACGTCGGCGTGCCTGATTTAGAGACGCGCGTAGCAATCCTGCAACACAAAGCTGAGCAAAAGGGACTCAAGATTCCCAGCCGTGTGGCATTTTATATCGCTGAGCACATCTTTGGAAACGTGCGGCAGCTCGAGGGAGCGATCAATCGGTTGACAGCGCACTGCCGCCTGCTCAACCAAGAGATTTCGGAGGAACTTGTCGAGAGCACGCTTAGTGAGCTCTTCCAAGTTGCACCGAAGCAAAAGATATCTGTGGAAAATATTTTAAAAAGTGTTGCCACCATTTTCCAAGTGCGTGTTTCTGATTTGAAAGGGACATCGCGCACAAAAGAAATTGCAATTGCGCGGCAAGTTGCGATGTTTTTGGCAAAGGAGATGATCAACGAATCGCTCATGATGATTGGTGCCTCTTTTGGGAAAACGCACTCCACGATTTTACATGCATGCAAGACTATTGAAAATAAAGTGAAAAAAGAGGAACCTCTGCGAAGACAGATCGCACTTTGTCGCCGAAATATTGACATGTAGTCTGTTTAGATAGTGTCATCGTATGAGAGAGGAAATGTATCCGCTCTCAGACAAGTGGAAAACAAGAACTTTTGGGGATTTTGTCCCAAGTTGATCGATCTCGAGCGCCGGCTTCTGAGGAGATTCGCAATCTGCGTCAAACTTTGCCTCTACTATTTGGCATCGACGAAGTTGCCGATCCTTCCAAAACGAATACGACAAGCGAGAGAGCGGTCGAATTGGGACAAAATCAGCCAAAACTCGACTAACCCATGTAACATAAGGAACACTCCATGTTTCGCCGTCCTGGAAAAAGCCCCCTGGGGGAAAGTGATACCCCCTCCTACTCTCATCAACAAGAACCCCCTCCCCGTCTATTTGAGCCTCCGCGCCAAATCATCGCTACTCCGATGCCTAGGCAAGAGGAGAGCTGGAATGAAGAAAAAACATCCTCTTTGCCCCACCACTTCGAAAATACAATGAATGAGGAAGCCCCAGAAACCACATTAGGAGAGGGTGTTACCTTCCGTGGAGAGCTGAGCTTCGAGCGTCTCTTGCGCATCGATGGCACATTTGAAGGCGAACTCCTTTCACAAGGGAAGGTGATTGTTGGCCCTAAGGGGAAAGTGAAGGCAAATCTCGTTTTGCGCGAAGCTGTTGTTGAGGGTGAGATCGAAGGTGATGTCACAGTTCAAGAGAAGCTTGAGTTGCGTGGCGAAGCTTCTGTTAAAGGAGACATCAAAGCAAAACTGCTTTGTGTTGACGAGGGCGTTCGAATCGACGGACACGTATGCGTGGGCGAAAGCGCATCATACTAAGAGCAAGAACATACACCTCGGCTTGAAGCTCCTCTTGGATCTCCTGCCAAACACCTTCTACCTCTTCGAGGCGGTCGTGAATCAATAGTACGCGACGCGCCTCTATTTTTTTTCTCACAAAGTGCCTTCTTTTAGCAAAGGGAAGCTTCAGCTCCTTGGCCAACCCTTTTGCAAGTGTGGCCCTTTTAACACAGGTAACTAGATCGGGTGTGGGCCACTGAAGGCGTGCAAACTGTATGCAGAGAAATGAGATCGCTGCTTTATGAAATTGTGTGAGGTCAGGACGTCTTTGTAGCCGCACAAAGGTTGCAGCCGCCTCCACTTCATAGAAACAAGCAGCTATTTTTTTATCAAAAGGCTCAAGAAAATCGAAGAAATGGCTACACACCTCACATGCAAGGCGCCCCTTTTCAATTGGCTTCTTGCACTGCAAACAGAGAGAAGGAAAGAAAATATTGATCATGAATCCCCTTGGTTGGTCAACACATAGAGTGGGCTAGAAATTGTTCCTTTGACGCTCAAGGTAAAAAATTCAGCCAGCTTCATCAAAAGAGTATACTGCTTCATCTTGATTTTGAGGTCGAGATTTCCATTCATATCGATATAGGCGGGGCTCTCTTCAGCAAGGTAGAAGCGCGCCCGCTTCCCGTCGCTGTAAACATCTCTTAGCTCATCCAAAAATACTTTTTCCCCTACGATAGTGTAGAGCACTTGCCCTCGAACGGGGATGAGAGTGGTAAGGTCAAGGCCTAGGCGCGCAGTAATCTCAATAGGGAGCTGCATTAAGTTTGAAAAGAGCGTGCGTTTTGCGTAATTTGTGAAGTGGAGCGAGCCCTGCCCAGTAAAACTTGTGCGATCTCCTAGCACTCCTGAAAAATTTTGAAGCACAAGTTGAGGGATGCAAAATGAGCGGAAAAGAGGACGGCTCCTCTTATGCATATCAGTCCATGGACTTGTAAGGCGAGAGAGACGGAAGTTTTCAAGGGCAAGCCTCTCACACGAAACTTGCCACCCACGACCCTCTTTTTGCAAAGAGAGTGAGGGCGCATTGAGAGTTCCACTCCAATCGATTACTCGAAGATCTTTGAGTTGCAAACACTCATCGCTGTACGTAAGATCTGCATTGAGTTGATTGCAAATGACTGAGCAGATACCGCAACTCTTTCCCTTGATCGAGCCCACAAAGTTGGGGTTAAAAAGATCTTCTTTTGAAAACCCCCATTCACCCTCGAGCATATAAACTCCTGAAAGGTCAATGCGATCGAGCATCGCCTGCATTTTCCCTGACAAGAGAGGCACAAGGTGATCGGCTTCAAAAAGAACGTGCCCCGAAAGGTTCAGCCTACTCTCACTATTTGAAGCGATAAGCTCTGCGCCACATCCTCGAAGCGTTCCACTCACATTTGCGAGCTTCCACCCTTTTTCCCACTGAAAGAGAAGCGCTTCCCCCTTCCCTTCACTCACAGACAAACTCCCCTGATCGAGTGTTGAACTATCTGTATCAAAGTGGAGCCAGTAGTAGTCTTCTCCATAGCGCGCACGCGCTTTCATATTAAGTTCGAGTGGATCATAGATCAAAGAGAAGTCGCGCAGGTCAAACTTCTGATCAAAGAGATAATAGCTTCCATCGTTGAGAGAGAGCGCAATCCAAACCGTTGAGGGGAAGAGCTCAATGCTGAGTCGTCCTGCTAACTCTTCATTTTTTTTCAGTGCAATGAGGTGATCGATAATCGAGGTGTGAATCTTTCCTGGAAAAAGATCAGAGGCAATCGCTGCCACATCCTCAAGTTTTTCAGCAGGGATAGCAAAGTCAAATCCATCGAAGTGGAGTTTCTCTTGCTGAAAGTCGTAATGAAAGCTCCCTAACTTATATGAGGAGGAAGCAACTTCTGCCTCCAACCCCTCAATCGTCATACCTGAAGTGGGAGAGAAGTGGCAAAGGAGACTCTCTCCCTCCCCAAAATGGAGTCCCCCAAAGGCTAAATGATAAAAAGAGGCAATAGCTTCGCTGTGCAACTCGGTATCATAGACAAGCGTTCCACTCCCCACGATTGTGCCCGAAGCATGCCACTCCTCTAATTTCTTTATTGTAGAGAGATCAAAGGCGATGTGCTCAATTTCCCCCTCGAACTTTTTCTCTCCCCCAAATTTCCCATGAACAAAGAGCTTATTCTCCCCATTTTCACAAGAAAAGTGCTTTAGCACACTCCCCTGCAAATCGAGCGCTCCTTGCCACTCTCCTACCCGAAAGAAAGGAAGTTCAAGGTGGCCATTGGCAAACTTTCCCTTTGCTAAGATGTTCTCCCCCTCTATTGAGAGAATTCCCTTTTCAATCTTCGCTCTAAACTCTGTTAATCCTCCAACAGCAAGCTTCATCTCCCAAAGGTTTGGAGAAAAGGAGAGCTTAGGCAAAGCAAAGGCATACTCTTTACCGCGCGCAATTGCCCGCCCACTCCAGTTGGAAAAAGTAACAGCACCCTGGGCATAGTCAAAACAAAAATCGTTCTCCTCAAAGTCGACTGAATGGAAGGTTGTATTTGCTCGGCAACGCCCTCCAAATACAACCGCTTTCTTCCCATCTACATAGTCAAACTTTAGACCCCGATTATCCGATGAAAACTCCCCTTCCACAGGAGAGAGCCACTTGTCAATGGAAACAAAGTGATCCGTGAGTTCAATTGCATCTTCAAGCGGACCTGCGCATTGAGGAATCTTGATGTGTACATCGAGTGTATCCAAAAAGATTTCTGCCTCCCCATGCATCTCCAAACCTGACCAAGAGGTGGCAAGTTCCTTGATCTGAACCTTGTTATTCTCAATGTGTACCATTCCCTGTACAGGCTCAAAAACAACACCTTGTTTTTTGTGTGTGTATTGCGCATGCCTTAAAGGGAGAACTCCCACATGATCCCCTGTTTTCAGGTCAATGTAGTGCACCGCCACCATGTTTGAGGCTACCTCTTCACTGATACGCGCTACTTTGAGATCAAATGAACGCCCCTCCAAGTGCACATTCTCTCCCTCATAAAAGATGACCAAGTAGCGCTCGTCAAAGGTTCCCTCAAAGTTGCCCATACCCGTGAGCGTCACATCTTCTTCTAGTGGGAGAAAAGGTGAGAGGAAGCGTTCAAAAGGAAACCCTTCTGCTTGAAACCACCCCAGTCTTTTCCCAGAGAGGCAAAACTGTTCGCATAAGTTGCCCACAAAAGTATCCATTGGAAGAGGTGTTAGCTCTGGCATCACTTCTACCATCTCTTCAGTGCCCCCAAAATGGCAGCCAAAAGAGAGTGTATGCTCTTTGGCAACTTGCAAATTACCCTCAAGCTTCAACCCCTGATTTGCCCGCTTCACCGTCGCATCAAGAGCGAAGTGATCATTAGGAAACCCTTCAGCAAACCCCTGCTGGAACTTTTCTGGAATGAGCGGCAACATCTCTTTCGAGTTTCCTTGGAAAGCAAGCTCCATCAATGTCTCACGGGAGTGCCAGTCGAGATCTACCTCTCCCTCCATTCCCATAAAACGGCCCCGTAAGAAAGAGCTCTCCACTCTTCCCTCTTTTACACTGATCATTGAATGAAGATCAGAAAAGTCCCACATTCCCTGCCAAAAGTCCGAGTACTGCAAAGCAAGGCGCCCCCCAATTAGCCCGAACGTACCATTCCATGTATCCACCTGCAGTGAAGAGCTCATATCAAGGTCAAAGTCAGCGTGTAACTTCTCCCATTCGCCACAAAGCTCGAGTACAGGATTGACTGCCTCAATTTTTGTCGCATCGACACGCCCCTTCAACTTGTCTAAGTGCCCCTCGGCAAAACTCACGGCAAGCTCTCCTTTCAACTCCCCTCCTACTACATCCCAATCGACAAGAGGTAATGGAACGCGTCCTCTGAAAAGTGTGCAGAAAGCAGCGTAAAGATCGCTCAAGTTTTGACCTAATAAGTCGCTTTTAAATGTGAGCTGCTCATCCTCACGTACAATGTCGAGAAAAAGATCGAGATCGCCAAACTGCAAATGTGTGCCTAACATCGAAATATCGAAGTTGTAATGCAAAAGGCGCCGTTTACGTGACTTAGAAAGAGGTAGTGCGCGCGCGCTTTTTTTCGCGATTTTCAACCCCTCAACAGCAAGCTGCCCACCCAACTCTCTACGGAAGAAAGAAATTTTAGGAGACCACGACGCTTCGGAAAAAGAGACTTCAAATTCCCCCTCCTTGCGCATCACTCCATTTTGGAAAACTAGATGCCCGTTTTCCCATAAAAGGGAGTCATAGGTGAAGGTCGCTCCTAAACGTTTGTGCAAAACAACACGGCTCTCCCACTCCATCATCTTCAAAAAAATGGGGCGAGGATAGAGTGCGCAAACGGTAAGTGCTATGAGGAGCAGTCCCCTCCAAACATACTTTCCCATAATTTATCCTTATAGCACTTTCGTCTTTGCAACATGAGAAAAATTTGCTATTGTTCCGAGGAAATGCTGCGACGATTATTAGACTTTCAGCTCTCTTTTTTTGAAAAGGGGAAACCCTTATACAAGATGCGGCCATTTATTTCCGCCATCGATACGTTCTGCTATGAAGCTCCTCTCAACACAAAAAGTCGTCCCTTTGTGCGTGACGCCGTCGATTTAAAACGGTGGATGTTCCTGGTTGTCGCAGCCTTACTTCCTACTATTTTAATGGCGATTTGGAACACAGGTGTGCAAGAGTTTGTCTACGGAAGTGGCAGTTTGAGAATCATGGAAGAGTATTTGGAGGCCTCGAAATCTGTTTCTGGCTACTTCTCTTTCACCTTTTCTCATTTCGGAACCATTTTGGCAATGGGAGCCTTTGCCTTCATTCCCATCATGCTCATTAGTTACATTGTAGGCGGAACATGTGAGGCAATTTTTGCCTCCGTGCGCGGCCACGAAATTGCAGAGGGCTTTCTCGTAACTGGGATGCTCTATCCCCTCATTTTGCCCCCCTCAATCCCCTATTGGCAAGCTGCTGTGGGAGTTGCATTTGGTGTGATCATTGGGAAAGAGCTATTTGGTGGCACAGGGATGAACATTCTCAATCCCGCCCTCACTGCGCGCGCCTTTCTCTTTTTTACCTTCCCTGGGAACATGAGCGGTGACATTTGGGTGGGCACCAATACCTACGAGATTAACCAGAGTATTAATAAGATTAATCAAGAGGGAAAGTTCAACGAAGTTGACGGCTTCACCCAGGCGAGTGCGTTGCAAGGATTCAACCAAGCGGGCACTGATATCAAGCGCATTCATGTTGAGACGATTGCAACCAATCGCATTGGTGACAAGGTGCGTCTCTACCCGATTATTGAGAAGCACTTCAACGAGTGGAAAAGCAAGAACAAGAGTGAAGCGCAGCTTGGCAAACTCAGCTATGATGAGATGCGCACTTTCTTAACTGCCCCACCGCAAGAGGGAGGTCTCAATCTCCTCCCTGCCAACATGACAGCGGCGTATGGGTACACCGAGACACTCTATGGCTTTGATAAGTTTTCAAACATGAACCTCTTCTTTGGAAACATTCCAGGAAGTATGGGTGAGACGTCTACTTTTGCCTGCCTTCTCGGCGCCTGCTTGCTCCTTCTTGTTGGGGTAGGATCGTGGCGCACCATGCTCTCCTTTGCGATTAGTGCCTTTGTGGTCGCCTATATCTTCCAATTCTTCTCCACATATACCGGAGCAGAAATGGGAGCGTGGAACCCAGCGAAGTACGCGCTGCCCGCATGGCGCCATCTCATGATGGGAGGACTCGCCTTCGGACTTGTTTACATGGCAACTGACCCTGTGAGCAGCCCCGGTATGAGCCGTTCCAAGTGGATTTATGGAGGGCTAATTGGCCTTGTGACCATTCTTATCCGCGTGATTAACCCCGCCTACCCAGAAGGGGTGATGCTTGCGATTCTCTTCGCCAATGTCTTTGCGCCGCTGTTTGACTATTATAGTGTGCGCGGCTATAGAAGGAGGTATCGTGTCGCAAGCTAAGAAACACACTGACTTCCAGACCATTATCTTCATCATTATTCTGTGTGTGGTGTGTGGTTTTCTTTTGGCTATTGTCGCCTATAGCTTGCGTAATCCGCAGGCCGAAGCGCGTGAGTTTGACCGCTCCAAACAGATGCTCATTGCAGCCAAGGTGCTGGACCATGAAGGTTTTTTCACTCTCCTTGATAAGGAGGGGAAAACGCAAAGGGCACGTTTTGAAAGTGACAAACTTGTTGCAGACGCAAAGGCATTGAAAGCAACTGACGACCAAATTAAAGAGATCTCCAAGCTCCGCATCCGCCCCATGCTCACCGATGCTAAGGGCGAAAGCTTCACTCTCAAAGATAAAGATCTCGATATCGCTGAATACCTTGAGAAGAATAAGAAAGCGGGATACGCCAATTTGCCGCTTAAGCTCTATTATATTGTTGCTCCAAATGGTGAAGAGAAAGGTGTGTATGCCTATGTGATTCCTATTTCTGGATTTGGACTATGGGCGCCCATCTATGGTTATATTGCGCTTGAGCCCAATGCAGACACGGTGATCAGCACAACTTGGTATGAGATGGGAGAGACGCCAGGACTAGGCGCCAACATCACCGAAGCATGGTGGCAAAATCAGTTCTTTGGCAAAGCGATTTTCCATCAAGGAGCAGGTGGGAAAACAGATTTCAAGACAGCCGACATTGGCATCGTAGTAGTAAAGGGTAAAGTGGTAGACGTCTATGGCACCTCACCAAAAGCTGAGAGCGCTGTTGATGGCATCTCTGGAGCTACACTAACAGGAGATGGTGTGACTGCAGCGTATCAAGACTCACTCACCCCTTACCGCGCCTTTTTAATGAAGGCGCATGAAAACGCAGGGAAAGCTGAGGAGTAATATTTTTGATATCGGTCTATTTGGAAAAAAAATTAGATTTGTTTAAACAATTGGACAGGAAGCGCTTTTGGAGATTTTGTTCCAAGTTGATCGATCTCGAGTGCAGACAGTACAAGTGGTACGGCAAGGGGCGGCTTCTGAGGAGATCCGTAGTGTCCGCCACTGGTGCAGGGCAACGACTAGGTATCGACGGCGACTTGCGACGAGATCCGTTGTCCACTATGAGATTTGCCACTACAAATAGGCATCGAGGAGGTTGTCGAACCCTCCAAGGAATTGCCCAAGTTGCCGAACCCTCCGTGGATCTCGGGGCAAAATCAGCCAAAAGGCCTTCAAAACTCGAGTTATATAAGGAAAGTAATGGCGGCGAAGAAGCAACCCCTTAGTCAATATTTTACCGAGCCCCTTTGGCACAACAACCAAATCTTGGTGGCCATCTTGGGCATTTGCTCAGCGCTCGCCGTCACCACAACGATGAGCACAGCAATCACGATGAGTGTCTCGGTGAGCCTTGTCACAGGTTTTTCTTGCCTCTTTGTCTCACTCTTTCGCAGATTTACGCCTGATAGCGTCCGCATGATCACGCAGCTCGCCATCATCTCCTCTTTTGTGATCATCGTTGACCAATTCCTACGCGCCTACTTCTTTACCATCTCAAAAACGCTCTCTGTCTTTGTCGGCTTGATCATTACAAACTGCATCGTAATGGGGCGCACCGAAAGTATGGCCCGCAATGTCCCCCCCATCCCCGCTCTACTCGATGGACTTGCAGCGGGCCTTGGCTACGGCTTTGTGCTCATTGCAGTGGCAGCACTTCGCGAGTTTTTTGGCTTCGGGCAGCTCTTCAATATTCAGCTTATCCCCGAGTCGTGGTACGCCACGGCTGAGCACCCACAAAGATATAAGAATTTGGGCATTATGGTGCTTGCACCTGCAGCCTTTTTCATCATTGGCTTCTTCATCTGGATCGCCAATCTCATCTCAAAACCGGAGAATCCTGCATAATGTGGATGGGTAATTATACATGGCTGAACTTAATCGGATTGATTATTCAGTCCGTCTTCATTCAGAACATCCTTCTCTCCTACTTTTTGGGGATGTGTAGCTATCTCGCCTGCTCTAGCCGTGTCACCACCGCAAATGGTTTGGGGATGGCAGTCACCGTCGTCCTTGTGGGGGCCGGCACCATTAACTGGTTTGTGCACACCTTTGTGACGGGAAAAGGAGCGCTCTCATGGCTCTCTGTTTTTGGCATCAATGGCAGCGCGATCGACCTGAGCTTCCTCGAGCTCATTGTCTTTATCTCTGTAATTGCCGCCTTCGTACAAGTGCTGGAAATTGTGATCGAACGCTTCTCCCCTGCGCTCTACCATGCGCTCGGTATGTTCTTGCCGCTCATCACGGTGAACTGCGCCATCTTGGGAGGCGTGCTCTTTGGCATCACACGTGAATACCCCTGCATCCCGATCATTGTCTTCTCATTTGGGTCTGGGCTTGGATGGTGGGTTGCGATTGCGCTCATCGCTGCGATTAGAGAGAAGCTCACCTATTCAAAGGTTCCGCATGGGCTGCAAGGGATGGGGATTACATTTATTATGACAGGATTGATGGCGATGGCATTTATGGGGCTGCTCGGCATCGACCTCGCAAACCCCTCAGGGGAAGACCTGCCCACTCAGGAAGAGGACGCCTTCAAAAGCGGCCCCGTCCCTATTGCTACATCATATCTGACACTTCCTGAAGACCAAACATAGAGATTGCCTCATCAGAATCTAAGTTATCAACATCGTTATCGCAGTATGCCATATACCAGCCACCCATAACAGTCATCTCAGCTAGGCCGCGCAATGCTTGATCTTTCCAAAACGCCTTCTGACCAGCAACACCATTGATTTTATCTTTCCCAGCTGCAAACGCTTTGGTAAAATAACCTTTCGCTGCTGCCAATGTACGTTCAGCTCCACTTCCACTCTGCTTTTTCTGATGCCCTACTTTGCGCTTTGCCTTTGCTGACTCTGAGCAACAAGAGAGCTTGATTAAGTAACCCACTGCAATGATGATGCGCACAAGGCCCACAAGTACTGTTCCACCTAAACAATAGGCTGCGTATCCAGCTGCACGCTTGTGGGCAGAAAAACCATCTATTTCTGTCGGCTTATGATTTCCGGCTAAAATTCTTGCAAACAAACTAAACCTCAAACATATATTCTATCAAATTTAGATGACCACACTAAATATTTTTATGCTATTGAGTCGCTCTACGCATGTGAGCGCTTAAAAAGCCTAGCCCCGCAGTTTTACCCGTTAAGTCCAGTGTGGGGACTTCATCTTTTGTGTTAAGTGCATACGCATGATCTTTCTTGTAACAATAGACAGCGCCAACAAGTGGCACTAACTCCCATAGCGCCCGGTAGCATTGCTCTTTTGCAATTTTCACTCCATTTCTTACATCATCGATACGCAGACCAGAAGGAGCTTTCGGAAATGTTGAATTTTTCTCCTCCTCAGTTATTGTGATATCAGCCCTTTGCCTCTCATGAAATGCTGTTTGAGCATCAGTAAATTTTTGAACGCAAATACTTTTCCACGGCATAGGCTGACGCGAAAGGCACATTGCTTGTGCTCGATCCTTCGCCACATCTGTCAAGTTGCGGTAGTAGTAAGAGAAGCATGCTCCGAGAATTAGACGCACTAGGGCAACGATCACATTGACACCAGGAAAATAGGCGGCCGCATAGCAAACCTTGCGCATAGTTGGGCTGATACCATCCTTTGTCTCTTTAGAATGAAAATGCCGATCCCAGAAACCGGGCTGGACTGCTGAAGTTGAAGCCATAGAACACTCCCTGTATATGTTTTAACATATAAATTATAAAACATTTAGCAAGTAATTACAACGTCTTTTTGTAGGCAGCTTCGTCTAGGAGTGACTCAAATTCTTTTTTATTTGTTATTTTTATTTTAAAGAGCCAGCCATCGCCTTCAGCACTTTTGTTGATCTTCTCTGGGTTTTCCTGAAGCGAATGATTCACCTCGAGAATCTCCCCTGAGAGGGGGTAATAGAGATCAACAGCTGCTTTTGTTGACTCAAGGACAACTCCTTCATCCCCCGCTTTAACTGAGAGGCCTTTTACTGGGAGTTCGACATAAACCACTTCTCCCAGCTCTTTTTGAGCGTAGTCAGTGATGCCCACTGTAGCAATTTCCCCTTCGAGTTTGATCCATTCGTGTGTTTCGGTATATTTCATCATGCGTCCTTTATCAAAATTAGAGAGGCCCAGAGCTGTGGATGCTGCTCGACCGAGAAGTCTTCTGAAGAGGCAGAAAGCACCTGCGTCTTGCCATCTTGCCCCACCACCTTATAGGTGAAGCCAAGCCGCCCAAACTGGGAGGGATCGTAGCCATAAAGCGCCTCTTTTGGAACAAAAATTCCCACGATTCGCTTTCCCTTCTCCTTCTTTGAGTGCACTTTTAAAGCATCTGGTGAGGCCAAAGGGTGACGTTCTTCTGTGCGAAAACGAGTCACCTCACCTGCCTGCTCTCCATCTACTTTTTCAGGTAGAACAAAGAAGTGATGACAAAAGCGGGTGATGGTTGCGCTTTTCACATCACGCGTATCAAAAAAGAGCTCAATACAGTCGCCTGCTGGAAAGTGGGGCTGATCAAAGACTCTTGCGATCTCAAAGCGCAAGTGAACACCATTATGTGCCCACCACATATATACCTTGGCCAATCCAGTCTCTAAAAAGTCGGGCAAAAGAGTCTCCTCTTTGCCTACATCCAATTCTATATCAAAAAAATGAAGTGGTTCTAATGGAACTAGATCTTCAAGCATTGATCAGCTTTTCCAATACGTCATGTTTTGAGGACTTTTTGGCTGATTTTGCCTCGATTTGACCGATCTCTCGCTTGCCGTACCACTTGTACTGTCTGCACTCGAGATCGCTCAACTTGAGACAAAATCCCCAAAAGTTTTTACTTCCCACTTGTTTATGCACTCCAAGCATCCACAATACTCCCTGCCTAAGAATGAATAAGCTTTTTTAGTAGGTCTTGGCGGAGTTCTTGAGCCAGGAGCTCTTGCGCTTGTTGTACTTTCGCTGTGGGCACCATGTGATCCACACGTTTGTCCAACAGCTTGTAGTAGTAAGCGCCCTCTTTCTCATCGACACAAACAGGTGAGTACCCCTCTTCCACAAGCTCATCCATTACAATGAAGCTTGGCTCAATGCGCGAGACTGTTACTTCGCGCGTAACAGGCTCAAAAAGAGAGCTCTCTTGTTCAGCAAAGAAATAGGAAAAGCGGTGTGGCATCGCCTCTTCAAGCGTTAACTTTGTGCCCACATATTTTTCAATCTGTGCACGCCTTTTCTCTACATCCCCTTCCCGCTTACACTGAGAAAGAGGCAAGACCTCTTTTGTTTCTGGGCGACTCTTCACTAAAACGCGGTAGAAGTTCTTGTTATCTTCACTATACCCTGCAATCTCATCTTCTTTAACGAGAGCGGCAAAATTGGTCACGCCAGGAAGGGCATCGTGCTTTTTCGTGACCGAAGTCAAGAAGAGCTCTACCTCTTTCATGTCAACATCATCAAAAACGATCCACTCAGGATGCATTTCTACGATCTGCTCCCGTGCAAAGGCA
This sequence comes from Chlamydiales bacterium, assembly GCA_024233495.1. Lineage (GTDB taxonomy): Bacteria > Chlamydiota > Chlamydiia > Chlamydiales > JAAKFR01 > JACKPM01. The sequence continues at coordinate 286,820 of JACKPM010000002.1, read as the reverse complement.
TCGATCTTGGAACGCTTCTTCGCATCAAAGCTGTCCAAACTCTCTTGTTTCAACTGAGGAAAACGCTCTTGCAAGAGTGCAAGGTTTTGCTCCTCCCACTCCCATGTCTCACGCATGCTTACCTTCGCCTCAAGCGCCCGCTTCTCAAGTCGTCCCACATAGAGTGCGTACCGCTCACCCACAAGCTCTGGTGCGCGTTTTTCAATTACCTCAATAGGATCCATCGCTGTGGGTAGCCCTAAATCGCTCTGCGGTGCAACAGCTTCCAAATATCCTTCGAAGCGCTTCCACTGCTCAACATCTTTAAAGCGCAAATCAGTGGGCATCTGCGTCACTTCAAGCGTCGCATACTCCCCTGCAAATTGATGAAAGTTTTCAATCGCCAGTGTATCCACTAAAGGAGCGTGGCTTACGTCATCTAACAGTCGCCTAAATAAAAGAACAGACTCAACAATCTTGACAAGTGTCTGCTCATCATAGCCATTTTGCCGTATAAATGTTTGGTAGAATGCTTGCGCATTTGGGATGTGGTCAGAAATCTCCCGTCGATATCCCTCATAGACAGCATGTGTGCGTGCCAAAATCTCGGAGTATACCTCATCACGCTTCACGACATATCCTTTCTTGCGAGCAAGAGAGGCGCCATTCAAGACAACTTTTGCACACTCCTCAATATATTCGCTACCAAACCAATCTTCTAAATTGTGGTAGCCAAAAAGGGAGACCTCACCACGGAAGAGGCGAGGATCGCCTCCCATATTGGAGTACTCCTGCTCTTGATAGCGCAACATTTGTGCAAGCAGAGCAGGAGGGAAACGTCTCTCAGCTTCAAAAAGGGCTGCACGCGTCTCAAAAGAACGATCCCCTTTCTGAAGGGCAGCGAGCTTCTCCTTGATGTCTGGCGCAAAAAGCGTCCAGCATGAATCTGCACTGAGCGCACGCGCTTGCGCATGCACAAAAGGCTTGAAATTGCGTTCTTTTTCCCACTTCTTTGTTAGAAGCGCGTCATATTCCACTACTTTTTTCTCCACACCTGCGTGTAAAAATTCTTTGGAGATGATGCCATCGTTCAAGTAGTTGTCGCTAAAAAGGGACCACGGAGACGGAAAGCCACTTTGCTCAGAGCTCAAGAAGAGCGTTGTCTGATCGAGAAGTGATTTGCGCACCTTTTCCCCCTGCTCTGTTTTGAAAACAACAGGGTCATCCTTCTTGCCTCCTGATGAAATCGCCTGGGAGGTGCCAAAGAAGGCAAAGGTAACAATGATCACGAAGGTGACCACATAAAAAATCGCTTTTTGATACTTTCTAAAAAGATGTAGCATAGGGATCTATCCTAGGATAACGTGTAATAAATTTCTACTTAGAAGTTATTGCTGCAAACCATACCGCTCAACAAAGCGCCAAAGCGTATATTGCCTCTTCCAACTCCTTCCTTTTGATACAAGGGAATGAAAGGGGCTAAAAAACCTTGGACAACCTCTTTCAATACAATCGGCTCCGAATATAGATTGGCAAGTGCCCTTACCCCATTTTCTAGCGCAAGAATTGTGCGCGGTAAAACTTCAGCTGGGGCCAACTTGCCCCACTCATATGCAAGTCGATGCCCCTCAACTGCTTCCTGAAAACACCTAAACGCTGTCAGAGCATCCCCTTGTACTAAAGCCACGTCCCCCATCTGATTTAAATTTTTATATTTTATGCTAATTAAACAAATAGTTTGATCTTTGAAAAGTATTGGAATCGCATCATCTCCAATGATATGCTGCAGGTACCGCACCGTGAATACGGATTTCACTTGCTTGTAAAGAAGAACCGATTGTTGAGAGGACTCTTTCCAAAACGCACACCCCACGAGCACTGCACCCAACTCTCTGAGTATGGGGTCAGCAAGCATATTCACTTCTCTCACTGCTTCTACATGAGAGCCTGCTTGGATTCCGTGATAAAAACTCTTTCCCCAAGTTGCTAAATCTACCGTCATATCAAACAAAGCCGTGGAAGTTTTTCTGTAGTTCTCCCATGTAGGCGGTTTGCAGATCGAAGTACCACCCTCTCGCCTCACCAGGAGAGATGGAGGCTGAAAATTCGATGTCGCGCTCAATCACCTTCTTCACTGCTTTCGCAGCTTTGGGCGATTTGATCACAGCGATCATTTCATAGTCGAACTGGTCACTTTTTACCCCAAGGTTATAGCTCCCAATCACAGCTATCTTTTCGTCGATGACCATCGCTTTTTTATGAAGTACCACATTTTTCACGTCGTATTCAAAAAGGCGATTGTGATTAGTGCGACTATTTTTGCACTTGCTCTTTTCCCAAAACTTGAAAGTGCGACCATACAGTGTGGGCACATAGTTCACACGGTTTGCCCAGCAGTAGAGGTCGTTGCACGCAGGAGCATTTTTGCGCACACCATTGGTAACAATCGTGAACGGAACATGCGCTCTTTTGATAAGATCAAAGATCCCTTTTGGTGGCACATAGTAGAGGTTTGCAATGTAGACTTCCTTTTGCGCCTGTTGGATCAGGCTCACATACTGAGCTGTAATTGCATTGCGCTTTTGGTGCGGCCCACCAAAGACGAGCTGAAGTTCTCCGGGCTCTAGTGCAATCAGGTCAGCTGACTCGAACGACTCCACGAAAGGATCGGCATCAACAGGAAACCATCTTGTCGCAAACTTAGCTGGGTTAAGTTCACCTAGAATGTTCTCTTTTTGAAAGCGTTCCCAAAGCGCGTAGTTTTGGAAAAAGAGAAGGCGCAACTCCTTCGCTAAAGAGCCTCTTCCAACAAAGTCTTGGTCACGCGAGCCTGAGGGTAAGCTGACAGGAACAGGTTTCCCAATAGGCGTCCCTTCAATTCCAATTGTTCCTTCAGAAATAGCGATGTCATCATAGTTTGACCCACCCATTGCATAATACTTCTCATCCACAATGAACATTTTAATGTGGTTATCGACAGACCCCATCATAGGATCAGTCGACATGACGTTTTCTGCACAAACAAGATTGAAACGCCCTGGATAAGCGCGCTCTAATTCGTTGATGCGCGCTTTGTCCTCACCTTCCATCAAGACAGGGTTGGCCAAAATGTGTATTTTGAGCTCTGGAAATGCCTCTAGGCGCTCCTCAAAAGCTGAGAGCAACCTTTGCGCTACACCTCCACCAAAGAAGCAAGGAGCAAACTCGATCGACTGCTCTGCCCTTTTCACGAACTCCAGATCCCAAGTGAGCATCTCAGTTCCATTTTCACAAATGAGAATGTCGTTGTCTGCAGCAGTTAAAACTCCACAGAAAAGCAGAAGGGCCAAAAGTGCTTTTTTCATCCTTGAAATACCTTGATTAGTCTTTGTTTCACTTCTTCTTTGGTGAGTTTGAGCGGGTAGCTGTTTTGCGCCATGCCCTCACGCACACGCGTGCCTTCCAAAAGGACTGAGTCTAAAAAGGCGTCGCTTGGTCTCTCTAAGAAAATTGTCCCTTGGTGCAAGTATCCGTGTTTCGTACGCCTTTGTGCAGCGCCTCCTACTTTTCTCCCCTCCATCATCACATCGTATTTAGTGGGCTTAGCCATGCAAAAACTCTTCGATGCCTCATCAAGAGGCTCAGGTTCGACAGGCAACAGCTCCCCACCCCCGAGTGCTTCAATCACTTTGTTGTTCACAAAGGCGTAGTTCTCAAGCGTATTTTCCGAAAAAGCGGGATGTGATTTAGGAACAAGAACTGAAAAAGCAAAATCTGTGGTATGGAAGACAATTCCTCCACCTGTCGGCCTTTGCGCCAAGTCGAGATCACTCTCTTTCAAGTACTCTTCTGGCTTAATGAAGTGGCCGTAGGTAGCACTTGGACGCTCCCACTCATAGAGATGCAGGATAATTACAGGGGTGTGCTCCAAATCTCCCAAAAGAGCGCGGTCAAGCTCCATATTCTCCCGCGCAGTACGCATTCCTGTATCAATAATATCGCATTCCATATTGGGTCAGTATTTTAAGGTCAAAGGCATTAAAATTCCAGTTGCAATTCAGGAAAAGTGATGAGAAAATGAGAGTATCAGTTGCCAGATATACCGACCTTAAGTAAATAGATTATTTTAATCAGAAACGGGAAAGAGCATGTTCGACAAGTTCACAAATCGCGCAAAGCAAGTTATCAAACTCGCCAAAAAAGAGGCGCAGAGACTCAATCACAATTATTTGGGCACGGAGCACATCCTTTTGGGACTGCTCAAGCTCGGGCAAGGAGTTGCGGTCAACGTGCTTCGCAATCTCGGCCTCGACTTTGAAACGGTGCGGCAAGAGGTGGAGCGCCTTGTCGGCTACGGCCCCGAAATTCAGGTGTATGGCGATCCAGCGCTCACTGGGCGCGTCAAAAAAGTTTTCGAATTTGCTAACGAAGAGGCTTCTAACCTCGGCCACAACTATGTGGGAACTGAACACCTTCTCCTCGGTTTGCTCCGCCAAACTGATGGCGTCGCTGCGCAAGTTCTTGAAAATCTTAACGTCGACCTTCAAGAGATTCGCAAAGAGGTCCTCAAAGAGCTTGAAACTTTCAATTTACAACTCCCCCCCTCAAGTGGCGGCTCATCCAAAACTGAAAAGAGTGGCAGCGAGAAGCTTCCTGCTCTTCGCGCTTACGGCTACGATCTTACAGAGATGAGCCGTGAAGGGAAGCTCGATCCTGTCATTGGGCGCTCAGAAGAGGTAGAAAGACTTATTCTTATCTTGTGCCGCCGACGGAAGAACAACCCTGTTCTTATTGGAGAAGCGGGCGTAGGAAAAACAGCGATTGTAGAGGGACTAGCGCAAAAGATTGTAAAAGGTGAGGTACCTGATAATTTGCGCAAAAAACGTCTCATTACACTCGACCTTGCTCTCATGATTGCAGGAACAAAGTACAGAGGGCAGTTCGAAGAGCGCATCAAAGCTGTGATGGATGAGATCAAGAAGAACGGTAACATCTTACTTTTCATCGACGAGCTGCACACGATTGTGGGTGCTGGAGCTGCTGAAGGCGCGATCGACGCTTCAAATATCCTCAAGCCAGCTCTCTCACGTGGCGAGCTGCAGTGTATTGGCGCTACAACACTTGATGAATACCGTAAACACATCGAAAAAGACGCTGCTCTTGAGCGCCGCTTCCAAAAGATCATCGTGCAACCTCCAAGTGTGGAAGATACAATTGAGATTTTGCGTGGGCTTAAGAAGAAGTATGAGGAGCACCACAACGTTACCATCACTGATGAAGCGCTTGAGCAGGCAGCTGTTCTTTCTGACCGCTATGTGCATGGCCGTTTCTTGCCAGATAAAGCGATTGACCTTCTTGATGAAGCTGGCGCGCGTATGCGTGTTGCGACTATGAGCCAACCCTCAGATATTGCAAAACTTGAAGCCAAAATCGAAGAGACGCGTCGTGCCAAAGAGAAGGCGATCAGCACACAAGAGTACGAAAAAGCAGCACGCCTACGCGATGAAGAGAAGAAAGAACGAGAGAAGCTGCAAGCAATTCGCAATGAGTGGGAGAACCACAAGGAAGAGCACCAAGTGCCTGTTGATGAAGAGGCGGTTGCTGCTGTTGTGGCAAATCAAACTGGCATCCCAGTCACTCAGCTTACTGAAGAAGAGACGCACAAGCTTCTTAAAATGGAAGAGACGTTGCGCAGCCAAATTATTGGGCAAAACGATGCGGTCAACGTTATTTGCCGCGCGATTCGCCGCGCACGCACAGGAATTAAAGATCCTAACCGTCCTACAGGCTCCTTCCTCTTCCTTGGCCCAACAGGCGTGGGAAAAACACACCTTGCGCGCCTCCTTGCAATTCACATGTATGGAGGAGAAGATGCGCTCATCCAAGTCGACATGTCAGAGTACATGGAGAAGTTTGCGATTAGCCGCATGACTGGATCGCCTCCAGGATATGTGGGGCACGAAGAGGGTGGCCAGCTTACAGAGCGTGTGCGGCAGCGCCCCTACTGCGTCGTGCTCTTTGATGAAATTGAGAAGGCACACCCCGACGTGATGGACCTCCTTCTTCAAATTCTTGAAGAGGGAAGGCTTACCGACTCATTTGGAAGGAAAGTCGACTTCCGTCACGCCATTGTCATCATGACATCTAACCTTGGAGCCGACCTCATCCGCCGCCAAACAGAAATTGGCTTTACCAACAAAGGGGGCATGCCCGACTACGCCACAATTCAAGAGAAGACTGAAGGTGCGATGAAGAAGCACTTCAAGCCCGAATTCATCAACCGCCTTGATGGCACAGTGATTTTTAGACCGCTGGATGAAGAGGCGTTGCATGAAATTGTGCACCTCGAAATTGAGAAAGTGAAGAAGCGCCTTAGTGTGCATAAGATCTTCATCGAGCTTACAGAAGAGGCTGTTGATTACCTTGTGAAGCTAGGAAACGTGCCTGAAATGGGAGCGCGACCGCTACGCCGCGTGATTGAGCAGTATGTGGAAGATCCACTTGCGGAGAAGTTGATCCGCAACCCGCACGATGGGCAGAGATACCGCGTCAGCCTCAAGGACGACAAGCTCGACTTCGAAGAGCTCGAGGATGCCGTCCTCGTCGACGAAAAGTCATGACGCCTTTTGTGCGCCGCCACCTGAGCTATCACCTCCCTTGCGTGAAAGGCGGGGGGAGGTGCTAGGTTGTAAGCTTCTATGGACCACATCGTCACACTTGTGAGCAAAGTCATTGATCGCATTTACAGTGAATGAGTTGCTCATCTCACTCCAGTTTATATCTGCAACGCCGTGAAAACGCCCATTCAGAAGAGGCGATGCTAAGATCGCCTTTTTCAAACCTAGTTTCAGCTCAGCATCTCTAGGGGCCGATCCAGTGCTAAAATGTCCACAATCAATGCAGAATGTAACTCTCATACTTCCTCTCTTGGTTAATTTTAAAACGAAAGATGTTACACAAATCTTTGCATTTTCTTCACGAAAAAATGCAAAGAGATGGGCAACATCTGAACTCTTATAGTCAAATAGGTTGAAAATTTTACAAATTCGTACCAGATGGCAAAGCCAAAGTAAGCGCGGAGTTCGACTTAGACCATTTATGGTCTATGAGAACGAGCGCAATCTTTGGTGAAGCCAAATGGTATGAATTTGTAAAATTTTCAACCTATTTGACTATAACATACTTGGCTGTGTTTCCAAAGTCCGAGGGCATTGTTGAATAAGTCGAGTTTTGAGGGCTTTTTGGCTGATTTTGCCCCGATTAAATGCTTGGAAGGTTCGACAATGCCCCAGAGATTGACTTATTCAACATAATGCATACTTAACTCAAAGTTTTCTCAATGATTGCACCCCCTAAACAGATCTCTCCATCATAGAAGACAACTGACTGCCGAGGGGTAATCGCTTTTTGTTTGCTCTCAAAGTGTACGATGAGCTTTCCATTTTCTTCACACACAATCTCACATCTCTCATCAGGAGAGCGGTACCGAATTTTTGCTGTACACTTGAAAGGAAAAGTAGGCATACCACCCACCCAACTCACATCTGTTGCGCTCAACGAGGAAGAAAAGAGCTCGGGATTGTGATCTCCCTGCTCCACAATAACAACATTGCGCTCCATCTCTTTATCCACCACATACCACGCTTCACCAGCCCCTCCAATTGCCAATCCCCTTCTTTGTCCTATTGTGTAGTAGTGTGCTCCCTCATGCTCACCAACAACCTTTCCACACCGCGTCTCAAACACGCCTGCTTTTTTGGGGAGATAGCGCGCCAAAAACTCCTTAAAGTTGCGCTTCCCGATAAAACAAATCCCTGTACTATCTCGCTTTGCAGCTGTTGCGAGCCCAGCTTCTTCAGCAATCTTGCGCACTTCGCTCTTCTCCATCCCCCCTAAAGGGAATAGAACACGATCTAAAGCGCTATTCTTCAGAGTGTAAAGAAAGTAGCTCTGATCCTTATTCTCATCAACACCACGCAAGAGACGTTTTCCATCAGTGCGGCAATAGTGCCCGGTTGCCAAATAGTCAGCGCCAAGAGCTAATGCCTTTTCGAAAAACAACTTAAACTTGATCTCTTGATTACACCAAATATCAGGGTTGGGTGTATAGCCTGCCTCATACTCTTCGAGACACCTTGAAAAGACACGGTCCCAGTACTCCTTTGCAAAGTTGACAGTGTAGAACGGAATCTCCAGCTGCCCCGCAACGGCGGCTACATCTTCATAATCAGAGGCTGAGGTACATCCCTCATCCTCCCAATTCTTCATAAAAAGCCCAATCACATCATATCCTTGCTTCTTAAGAAGATAAGCAACAACTGAGGAATCAACACCTCCAGACATTCCGACAACGACTTTTTTCATAGCATCCTAGTTTATCAGATATTTACATAGACCTCAAACGCTTAAAATTATTAATATATTGCTTGAAGATCCTAACATGATCATGTCAGCGATTGAGGCAGCAGAAGAAGGAATTACTCAGTTATAGTCAAATCGGATGAAAATTTTACAAATTCATGGCAGATGGCAAAGCCAAAGTAAGCGCAAAGTTCGACTTAGACCATTTATGGTCTATGAGATCAAGCACGATCTTTGGTGAAACCAAATGGTATGAATTTGTAAAATTTTCATCCGATTTGACTATAAATACCTTCACGAACAAACCCAACCCTAATGCTTAGGAAAGTCCGCTTTCCCAGTGTTTAACAAATTCTAGAAGCCGCTCTTTTCCTGGTTTGCTCTGGAGAAAGGCACGGCTTTTTTCATGAGAGCAGAGGTGAGCTACTTTAGCTAAAAGATTGAGATGGTTACGGTCATCGCTTGCAAAGAGGAAGAAAAGAGTATGGACGCTTTGCCCATCAAGCGCAGCGAAATCAAGGGGGAGCTTAGGATAGACAGTAACGACCACATCGAAGTGTGTGTTGAGTAAGAAGTCGCGGGTGTGAGGCACTGCAACGCCATGACCAAGAGCAGTTGACATCATCTTCTCCCTATCGAGGAAGAGGTCCGTGAGCACAGCAGCATCGAGGTCAAATTTTTGCGCCATCTCTTCCATCGTATGTCCAATGATTTCCTCTTTGCTTGACCCTTCCACATCCGTGAGCACAAAGCCACGGTAGAGCGCGCGGTAGAGGCTAAACTGCATGTTACCTACCTCTGTTTTGTGCTCCTCTTCTGCAGTATCAAGCTTTTGACGCAGAAGCCAATCTTCAATCTCAGGACGGCTAAAGCGGTACTGTCTATTGAGGCGATAGGCGGGGATCTTCCCCTCAGCAAGCCAACGGCGCACCGTCGTCTCCGAGATGTTCAAAAGCTCCGCAACGTCTTTTATTTTTAAGTCCATCAGATCCCTTCAAAAAGGGCCATCATCTCTTTTGGGTTTTTCAATTGCAACATTTTTTTTCGCCGATCTTCATCCTTAATTGCAAGGGTGAGGCGGGAGAGCAATTGGAGGTACTCGGTTTGCTTGTCGTCAGGACCACCAATCATGAAGATCAGACGAACAGGCACGCCATCAAGGGCATCCCAAGCGATGCCGCGGGGATGGATGCCCACAGCGATAAAGAAGGTCTTATACCCGGGAAGTTTGGCATGTGGGACTGCAACTCCCATTCCAATGCCAGTCGAAACGATCTGCTCTCGATCTATAATTGCCTTGTAAAAGGCATCGCGATCGAACAGCTTCCCATGCTCATCGAGCACGTCTACAAGCTTCTCTAATGCAGATATTTGATCATCTACATCAAGAAATGTGATCAGATTCTTGTCGAGATAGCTTGAGATCATTGAACTCCTGTGTGTCCAAACCCGCCACTTCCACGCTCAGATATTGCCAACTCCCCTACAGGCTCAAACTCAACGCGGCAAACCGGCTTCACCACAACCTGCGCAATGCGCATCTTCGGTTCAATGACAAATTCCCTTTTTCCATGATTGATGAGAATAACACCAAGTTCGCCCCGGTAATCAGCATCGATCGTCCCCGGTGTATTGAGAACCGTTACCTGGTGCTTTAAAGCGAGTCCACTACGTGGGCGCACTTGAATTTCAAAACCTGATGGTATCTCAAAGAAAAGCCCTGTTGGGACCAGAACTGTGCGCCCTGATTCTAAAACAAAGGGCTCGGAGATGTTGGCGCGCACATCGGCACCAGCCGCCTCTTTCGAAGCATAGACAGGGATTAGCTCCTCGTCTTCTGTAACTACTTTAACTTTTTGCATCTATCTTATTCAGGAAGAGCTCTTGCAGCTTCCCATTAATCTCTTTCGAAGTGAGTTTCTGTTTGCTGCTGTATTTACGCTCATTTCCAGATAGAAAGTCAAGCACCGTATGGAGCTTTTTCTTCAGATCGTGCCGTTTTACGATGAGGTCGACCATGCCGTGCTCGAGGAGAAACTCCGACTTCTGCGCACCTTCGGGCAGTTTTTGGCGAATCACCTGCTCAACAATGCGCGGCCCTGCAAAGCAGATCAATGCCTTTGGCTCAGCAATGATCACATCACCCAGGCTTGCAAAAGAGGCAGTGACACCACCTGAGGTTGGATTCGTCAAAATGGAGATAAAAGGAATTTGGGCTTCATGCAACTTTGCCAACACAGCAGACGTTTTAGCCATTTGCATGAGGGAGAGTGTGGATTCTTGCATACGCGCTCCACCCGAAGTGGAAACCACGACGAGAGGGAGCTTCTTCTTGAGTGAGTACTCCATCAAGCGGGCGAGTTTTTCCCCTACAACAGAGCCCATCGACCCGGCCATGAAGTTGAAATTCATTACTCCGAGACACACCTTTTGCCCTTCAATCGTGCAGACACCTGTGATGATCGCCTCACTCTTGCCTCCCTTCTCAATTGCCTCTTTCAAACGCTCGGGGTACTTTCTAGAGTCTGAGAAACCAAGTGCATCTACTGATTGCAAATCGGCAAACATCTCTTCGAAGCTCCCCTTGTCTGACAGAAGTGCAATGCGCTCCCGCGCTGTTACCCTGTAGTGATAGTCACACTTAGGGCAACAGTTGAGGTTTTGTGTGAGTTCATTGGCGTGGATCATCTCGTGGCAGCTTGTACACTTCAACCATCCACTGAAGCCATCTGCCTTCTCAGTTTCCACTTTGATCTTAGGCTTGTCTCGAGAAAATAATCCCATAGGCTCCCATTATACAGGATCCAGTAATATAAGGAAATACAGTAAAAATTTTATCGTTTGCTAATATTTCTTGACGCACTCTAAACTTCTTCGCATGCGCTATCTTTTACTCCTACTTTTTTTTCCTCTTTACGGCAATCACTTGATTATCCACATGGATATCAACCGCACAATCATCGCTTCAGATGCGACACAAAATTTAGGTTTGACATCTGTGGTCAATCTCTCCCTTGCTAAAAAATATGTTGATATTTGGGAAGAGGGGCTCGTGCCAATGAGTTACTTTGACTATATCTACCTTGTGAAGCACCCCGGAGTGCGTAGCGATCAACAATTACGTCGCTTACGCCGCAACACAATCCACGACTTTATCGACCATCTTGAAAAGATCAATCACCCCCGCTATGCAGAAGCGCTTACAACGCTGCAAAAAGCGGAAAGTACAATGGAAGGGCGCTTCATCTTTCCCTCCTTCTATAAACTTCTTGGGTGGCTAGAAGAAAACAATATCTCACATTCCCTTGTCTTCCGCACCTTTGGTACAGATCTCGAAAAAATTGCAGCTACGCTTGGGTGGGATATTCCAAAAGCTTCTTTTCGAGATGGAAAGCTGCACACAGAAAATGGAGTCATCGATGACCCTCTTGCTATGCTCCACTTTTTCCAAGCTAGACGCGTGCTTGGCATCCAAGACGACTACTTCTACTGGAACAAACACAAAGAACTCAAAGAGTATGGCAAGCAGTTTCCCCTACTCTTATCGGGCTCGACAAAGTCAATTTTCTTTGATGACAACATTGAGTTTGATCCAGAAGTGAACATTGTTGCGCCCTATGACGCGCAAACGAAAGAAGCATTAAAAATCCTCCCACTCATAGAGCGGGAGGTTTTAATTCCTGTGATCACAGTAGACGCCATCCTCGATGAGGATTATTTCATCCACTACTTAGAAGGCATACTTTCGAAGCCTTTTAGCTAATCTTGTCCTCATTCACGCGCTCTCACAATTGAGGAAAAATCTCTCGCCTTACAAAGGAGAAAGTTTGACGACACCATCTAAGGCAACACAATTATGCCTTAGTACAAGCAGCGCAGCTTTTTGCATTGTCGTAGCGACGTGCAACGTCAGCCCAGTTGACCACTTGCCAAATGCTCTTTAAGTATTCAGGACGCGCATTTTTATACTGCAAATAGTAGGCGTGTTCCCAAACATCAATGCCCAGAAGAGGAATCAATCCTTGGGTTGCTTGAAGGGGGTCTTGGTTCGCTGTTGTGCGAATTTGTAGCGTTTTTGACTTTTTGCAAAAACCGAGCCATCCCCATCCAGAGCCTTGGATTGGACCAGCTGCACCATTAAATGCTTCGATGAAAAGATTTAGCGATCCCCACTTCTTATTGATCATTTCAGCAAGCTCGCCTGTTGGAGCCTCTCCTCCCCCTTTGCTTTTTGGGGCAAGGTTTTCCCAGAAAATCGAGTGGTTGAGGTGCCCTCCTCCGTTGAAACGGATCGCCTGCTGCAACGCAATTTGCTCAGTGAGATCAGCTTTGGCATATTTTTCAAGTGCTGCATTGAGATTTGTCACATAAGCGTTGTGGTGCTTCTTGTGGTGCAATTCCATGATCTCTTTACTAATTACAGGCTCTAAATCGCCATATTCATAAGGTAATTTGGGAAGTTCGTACATATTTTTTTCCTCCTAAGTTTGCCCGGAATCGTAGAAGATTAAAGAAAAGTTATCAAGAAATCAAATATTCGTTTATGAAGAGAGATATGCGACTACTCTTCAGCTTTTTTATCCTAACGTCGTGTTTATTGCAGCGTTCTGATCACTATTTCACCTGTACGATTTTTGCGGTCGAGGGAGCATTTCAACAAGCAAGCGAAGGGTGGGGCGTGCTACGCCTGTATGGAGTAGACAAGCTCGCTTCTTTCCAAAAAGAGAATCAAAAAGGAAAGATGAGCGTTGAAGATTTCTTTACCGCATGGAGTTTAAATGATTCGAGTGCAAAAGGTGAACTCTCATATGCAAAAAAGAAGAGGCGCTCCGTTGCTGTGCGCAACCCGCAATACCTTGCACAGAGTGATGAGTTGACATTAATGATTCAGCCAATAGATTGGGTAGTTCCGACTCAATTGGAGCGGGTAGAGCTAAAGCTGCTTTTGAGCACAGAAGAACAACGTTTTTGGGATCAATGGATGGGACAATGAGATATCTACTTGCTATTTGCCTTCTTTTCTCTCCCCTTTTTGCAGAAGAGCTACTATTTGTGCTCCATGCAAAAGAGGCTAGGTATGATGGAGGCGATCTCATTCTTGAGGACATCGACAACACAGTTACTTATTTCACTCAGCCACCTCAAAGACAAGCAGGCAAGATGGTCCTCTCTAAGTTCTTGGAGGTCTATTTCAAACAGAAAAGAGATATAGAAGCAGGCTTTGTCTTTTTTTCAGATGATGGGAGGCACTATACCGATGTACCAATCACTGTGCTGCGGGCTCACTATGATGAGACAAAAAGGCGCCTCTATCTCAGGATAGATGAGCTTTCAAAAGACCACCCTCTTGGGAAAAAGATGGAAGAAGTGAACCTCTTTATAGATCATATTGATTATGAGGGTGCTCTATGATCAAATCTCTATTATTCTTACTCTTACTCTCAAATGCTCTTTTCGGGCAACATCTCTACATTATTCATGGGAGAAGTGGTTCTATTGGTGAAAATTCGCTGCGACTCAATGATGTGGACGAGTCGGTTGTCTATTTTACAGAGGATGAAGAGCGAAGAGCTGGCACAATGCCACTAACAGAATTCCTAGTCCGGTGGGCACACGAGGAAGCGTTCGGACAAAAACCCCCTATCGGCCACTTTGTCTCGTTTGCTCCTGCAGGCCCTGCATTCAACGAACAATCATTTATAATCCAACATCCGCGCTACAATAAAGCCGATGAAACCTTGATTTTTATGATCGAAGGGAAAGAGATTAAAAAACAAAAACTGGGAGAGGTTACCCTCTATTTAAGCCATGAATAATCGTCGCCGTATTTTTATTTTTGCTGTTTTATTTATTACTGCAATCTCCACTTTCATCTATGCGAAGAGTCATGCGCGCAGTGGCTACTCTGTTATATACGCTGCAAGAGGCTCTATCTCAGCAGATAGGCACAATCCTATGCAAGGCAGACTATTACTGCGACAAGTAAACGACACCCTCACACACTTTTCCCCAAGTGGCAAAGCCTCTAAGATAGCTGTGCGTCCCTTTCTTGCAAAATGGCCCAAGACAGCTGTTGAAGGAGCACTTACATTTACACGGGACGAGCTCGATACGCACTTTCTGACAACTCTCTCGCATCCTTACTACGACCCAGGAGAAAATGTGATGACATTTGAAATGGTCGCAGACTCTGATCTCTCTCGCTATGACGATATTCATGAGGTAACTGTCTATGTCTATTAATCGTAAGCTCCTTCTCCTTCTTTTTGTGTTTGCCGTTGCAGGAGGAGTACTTTTTGCCGCCCTTAATATCAAAGAAGCTGAACTCTTAGTGATTCACGCTCAACAAGGAGCATTCACACAAAACCCTCCCTCTCTTACACTCATAGATGTCAGCACAACACTTTCATTCACAAAGGGTTCTGAAAGCGGAGGCACCTTCCCTATCGATGCATATGTTGAGCAGTGGCAGGGGATAAAGGAGGCAAATCTCATTTTTACCTCACCTGCAAAAGAGGGATTCACCACACTTCCTCTCTCCCTTTCCACCCCCACATACGATGCAAAGCGAGGGTTGCTCACTTTTCGAATTGAGCATCTCAATGGCAAAATTCCTCCCCATGTCATGCACGAACCCGTGTTATATCTAACACAGAATTAACGTCTTATACTTTATATTATAATTAAAATTTAGGTTATAATATAATTGAGCGTATGAGCGAAGGGGGAACAGGAAGAGTATCTGGTGGAGGGAGTCCTGAATATAGGCCTACTCCTGCACCTAGAAGACAAGGGAGTGAACGCCAGAGCTGCACCATAAACGAAATGGCAGAGAGAGTTAACGAACTTGCAGCTGGAAGAATTGAGTCGCCTGCACCAGAATCTACACGTTCAGCAGCTCCTACCCCAGCTCCTAGGCCAAAGTCAGCCATACGCCCCACTCCTGCGCCCCGTCGTGGGAGCTTACAAACAGAAGAAGTTGCTGGGAGGACTTTGGCCTCTATGGGACAACAAGCCGCAAATACAAATATGCAGCTTGTGACTCAGCAAGTAGATGATACAGCTAGACATGTGCTTAGACCGCCTAGCGCCCCACCACAGCGTCCTGTTGTAAGTGGTAGGCGCCACTTATTCCCAATGCGCCCTCTAGCTGAAAGAAGGGTAACAGTGGGCTCAGGCAAAAGCGCCCACGCAAACCAGACAGTGGTAGACCAATGGCTTCAAGAACAGCATACGTACGGAACCTTAAACCTACCTCCAGAGCGGCGCACAACAGTTTCGAGTGATACCTATGCGAAAATGGAGCGACCTGGAGGTACATATCATGTACTCACATCTCCAAGCTTCCGTGGTGCGAGTGGAGGGTATGAGCTAGGAGCTCCTGAAGAAGAAGGTCAATACGAGCTGCGCCCTCCTGAAGAAGAAGGTCAGTATGAGCTGCGCCCTCCTGAAGAAGAGGGGCAATACGAGCTGCGCCCTCCTGAAGAAGAAGGTCAGTACGAGCTGCGCCCTCCTGAAGAAGAGGGGCAATACGAGTTAGAAGCCCCAGAAGCGGCACAAGAATATATGAGTACAGTAACGCGCCCAGCAGGAAGAGAAGGGCGCACTTTTACAGCGGTCTCTCCAAGAGCAGGAGAACTTGCCCGTCAAAGACGATTCACCTTGCTCTCACAAGCATCTGCAGGCTCCTTAAGAGCATCCATTACTTCTACATCAAGTGGCTATAAAACCCAGTCTCCTAGTGAGGAAATCTACGAAACGATTCAACCAACAAAAACAGACGTTTCGACTGCAATCAATAAAGCGACGCGGACACTCAAGCAGTTTTCGAAAGGAAAAGTTGAAAAAGCTGATAGAGCAAACCACCTTGCTGTTGCTCTTCTTGATCTTATAGAGGATCCAGCTACCTATCTAGAATCTCTGGAGGGGAATAAAGCGCTTGTACGTGAAATCATTCACTTCGTGCGGGATGATAACAAATATGACCAAGCAGATCTTGGAAAGTGTCTCACTTCAGACGCCTGGAAAAAGTTTCAAGCTCACTTTCAGTAATTGGACCAATCGATACAATCTCCTTATTTTTAGGAATCTCTCCGTACAACTGCACAAAAGCGCGCACAGTAGAAGGACTTGTAAAAACAAGTGTCTCATATGGCGTCCAGTCGATCCTCTTTTTTGTCGGCACTGTATCGTAAAGAGTAAAGGCATACCCCTTGATCTTTTCCTGAACAACAGAGCGCGCTGAAGAAGAGTGAGGGAAAAAGTAGCGCTCCTCTTCCAAAATCTGCACAACCCCTTCCCCTTGCTCAAGCGTCGCGCACGCTTTCACATGCAAACCATTTTGCCATGCAAGCTCTTTTGTAGCGCGCCCCACCACAATGCAAGGGCGCTTCACTCTAGCGAACTCCATATAGATCGGAATTGCGGAGCGACTTGTAAAGATGACAGTATCACATTTTTCGAGGTGCTGAAAGTGCGCCTCCAGCTCCTCTTTGGGGCGGGGCACAATCTCGATGATGGGGTAGTGCGTCACTTTTTCCCCGAAGCGAGAGGGGTCAAGCCCCAAGTAGAGAGCATTCTTCATAATGAATCGGGGCAAAGAGTTCGCGCATTGCCTCATCCCCTTTGCGTGCGATAACTGCGAGCCTTCCTTGTAAAGGAGAGGTTTTACCAGGGATGGTAATGCGATTTAAATGCAGAAGGCCCAGGCGAATGAGCGCTGCTTCTGCAATCACAACACCATCCACTTTTTTTTCATAAAGGCGATCGAGTCTTTGCCGAATCGAGCCGCGGATATCAACAAAAAGAAGCCCTTCTTGCAATTGAGCAACATTCTCTTCTCGCCGCTGTGAGCTTGTGGCGATCACCATTCCCGCTCTTAGCCTCTCTTCTTCACGGAGGACGAGAGAGTCTGAAGAGTCAACTCCTTTTGTAAGGGCGATCACCTCAAGCCCTTCAGGTATTGGGTCAGGCAAGTCTTTTGCCGAGTGGACAGCTACCCGAAACTCCCCTGCAAGAAGTCCCTCATCAAGCTCTTTTGTAAAAAAGTTGGTTTTGTCAAGCGTACGCAATGAGCTCTTAAGATCGCGGTCCCCTGTAGTCTCGATCCAAATTGGCTCATAGGGAACTTGCAATTCATTGAATACTTCTTCCACTTGTTTGCGCGATAAAAGGGAGCTGCGCGCTCCAATCTTAATTGAGCACTGCGTTGAGGGCATCTTCGACACGTTCGACTCCTATAATCTCAAGGTTTGGCATTTCAATCACATCCCTTTTAGGAATCACCGCGCGGCGAAACCCCATCACCAGCGCCTCCTTGAGCCTAGTCTCGATCCGTCTAACGCTGCGCACCTCTCCTCCAAGTCCCACTTCACCTAAAACCACTGTTTCAGGATCGACTCTCTTATTGGTAAGAGACGAAGAGACTGCAATAACTGCAGCGAGGTCAATAGCAGGTTCACTGATGCGTAAACCTCCAGCAATAGAGAGAAACACATCACGATTGTGTAGCTGATATCCCACGCGCTTCTCTAAAACAGCGAGAAGCAAAACAAGGCGTGTTTGATCAAAGCCAGAGCAACGACGCGACGGTGTGCTGTAGACAGTTTGCGTCACAAGCGCCTGAACTTCAATCAAAATGGGGCGGGTCCCCTCAAGTGTGGGGAAAATCACAGAGCCCGAGGCCCCTTTTAAACGCTCTTCTAAAAAGATCTCCGAAGGGTTATTCACTTCATTCAACCCTTCTGCACTCATTTGAAAAACCGCTACTTCGTCTGTAGAACCAAAGCGGTTTTTGATGCCGCGCAAAAGGCGGTAGTTATTCCGTTTCTCACCTTCGAAATAAAGGACAGTATCCACAATGTGCTCAAGCACACGGGGACCCGCAATCTCACCCGACTTAGTGACATGTCCAATCAAAAAGGTAGAAATCCCCTTACCCTTTGCGATGTGCATACATTCCGCTGCTGTCTCACGCACTTGCACAACAGAGCCTGGCGCTGAAAGGACATCATCTTTGTAGATAATCTGAATTGAGTCGATGATTAAAAGATCAGGTTTGACCTTCTCAATCTGCTGCTTGATGAGTGAAAGACTCGTCTCTGAAAGGAGAAAGAGTTTGTCAGAGGTGACGCCTAATCTTTTCGCACGCAGTGAAGTTTGCTCTACAGACTCTTCCCCACAGACATAGAGGACAGTGAGTCCTTGCCCTGCAATACACTGTGAGACTTGGAGGAGAAGCGTCGATTTTCCAATTCCCGGATCGCCACCAACAAGTGTGAGGGAGCCACGCACAATGCCGCCACCTAAAAGGCGGTCGAACTCAGGCATTTTAGTCTGGACACGGAGCTCATCCTTGTGGCTTATCTCTGCCAAGCGGAGTGCTTTACCTGAAGAGCGACCGGGCATCTCTTGAGAAAAAGTGTTCCACCCTTCACAGCTGGGGCACTGCCCTACCCACTTAGGAAGCAAATGGCTGCATTCACTGCAGCACCACGCAGTCTTTACCACTTCTCTATCTCCTCCAAAGCCGCTTTGGCCGCTGCTGTTTGTGCCTCCTTCTTTGAAGCGCCTATACCGACGCCTGCCTTTTTCGATTGAATCACAACAGCCACACGAAACTCCTTTTGATGCGCTGGGCCAAACTCTTCTAGCACTTCGTAGGTGGGCGTCTCTTGATACTTCTTCTGGGCATAATCTTGCAACTCCGCCTTCCAGTTGCGACTGGGACTCACCACGCGCTCCTGGATCTCCCCTAAAAAGTGGGTAAAGAGAAACTTTTTGGCCGCAGCTGCTCCCCCATCAACATAGATCGCTCCAATGAGCGCCTCAAAAAGGTCGGCATGGATGCTTTCACGACCGCGCGCATTGAGCTGCTCCCCTTTCCCTAGTAAAATGTAAGAGTCCACTCCAAGCTTTTTTGAATAGTCAGCACACGCCTCTGCTGCAACAACGCCTGAGCGAAGCTTCGACAATACCCCCTCATCCATATGAGGAAGAGTGTGATAGAGGTGTTCAGCAACAAGTAAGCCAAGCACCGAATCCCCTAGAAATTCAAGGCGCTCATTGTGGTCAGAGGTGGTCTCCTTGTGCTCATTCCAGTACGATCTATGTGTGAATGCGAGGCGGATCAGTTCCTTGTCCTTGAAGGTATATCCAATCTTTTCTTCAACTTCTTTTTCCATACTGCGAATATATCGCATATGGTATATTTCGCCCATGCGTTTTGCTCTCTCACCAGACCAAAAAAAGTTCTTTGTGCGGCACGGCTACATCGCATTTGAAGATCTTCCCCAGAAGGAGAAGGAGTTAGCGCAACTTGTCTACGAACTGAGCGATAACAAGCCTTTACGCGTCGCGCAAAAAAAAGTGCTCCCGATCTTCCCTGAAGTGCCTACCCCTTTTGACTACGACACCGATTGCGCTCTTCTTCTTTCGCTAAAATACAACTGGGGCATCTTCTTCACCTTTGGTTTTCCCAAAATTTCGAAGCTCTACGAGGAGCACGATGGCGAGTTTCTCTACCTCGTATTCACCAAACGCTACCTCGATCCTGAGCGACATCCCGTAGTTTACAGTTAAACGCTCTTTCCGTATCCTTTTTCGCATGGTTGATCGAGAAGCTGTTGTTATCTTCATTATCTGTGGAGTTGTCCTCACCCTCTTTGTGGTGGCAGGGGTACGTGACATCATCCGCCGGGGGGATGATGAGTAAATTTTATGAAGAGGGGCTCCGCTTCCAGTGCACCGAGTGCGGGAAGTGTTGCACGGGGGCTCCGGGACACGTTTGGGTTTCAGACGAAGAGGTAGAGGAGATGGCAACTTTTCTCAACCTCACCCCTGCTGAGTTTCGCAAGCGGTATGTGCGGCGTGTGGGGCAGCGCTACTCTTTGGTAGAGAAGAAGAACTATGACTGCGTCTTCCTAAAAGATAAAAAATGTATGCTATATACGACGCGCCCCAAACAGTGCCGCACCTTCCCTTTTTGGCCTCACCTCCTCACTGAGTCGGGATGGAAAGAGGCGGCCAAGACGTGTGAAGGGATCGACCAAGGTCCTCTCATGAGCAAAGAGGAGATCGAAGCGATTGCCTTTTGAACGCGTCATAGCTGTGGGATCAGGGAAAGGAGGCGTGGGAAAGTCTACTGTCTCGCTCAATCTAGCTGTGGCTCTTGCAGAAGAGGGAGAGAGCGTCGCCCTTCTCGATGCAGATCTTTTCGGCCCCTCAATTCCCTTGATGACCGGACTGCAAAACCTCACCCCCAAAGTAGAAAATGAGCGGGTCATTCCCTTCAAAAAGTTTGGCATTGAGATTCTCTCCCCGGGCTTTTTTTTGGAGGAGAGCACCCCCGTTGTATGGCGTGGCCCCATGCTTCACCAAATGCTTGAGAAGATGCTCATGCAAACAGCGTGGGAAAACACAACACTTATCATTGACCTCCCGCCTGGAACGGGCGATGTGCCCATTTCTCTCTCACAGCTGTTAAAAATTGATGGAGCGATTGTAGTCTCTACTCCCCACCCCCTTTCCACATTAGATGCACAAAAAGCGATCAACGCCTTTGCACTACTCGACATTCCCCTTTTGGGTGTCGTACAAAACATGGGCGAAGAGGAGCCCTTTTCTCTAGCTGAAAAGTTTGCAACCCCCCTTTTGGGAAGTTTTCCCTATGACGCGAAATTCGGAGAAGATGCGTGCAGAGGGATCCCCTCTCTCCCCCTCTTCCAAACCCTTGCACAGAATCTCTTGGAAAAACTATAGTCGTTTGAGCTATACATGGCCTCAAGAGGGCGGTAGATTTTCAATCGAGAGGAAATGCAAAGAGCGACGTAGACTTATGTAAGTCAACGAGCTCGAGCATGATGTCTCGCTGGAAAAGTTGCGTCCAATTGAGACTATGTATAGCTCAAACGACTATACAGTGAAACTATGAAATTAGACGACACCACCCACACAAATATTGAATCTTGGCTAAAAGGCGACTACGACGAGGCGTCGAAAAAGGCAGTGCAAGCGCTGCATGGCGATGCACTGGTGGACGCCTTCTATAAACACCTTTCGTTTGGAACGGGTGGTTTGCGCGGCATCATGGGAGTGGGCACCAATCGGATGAACGTCTATACAGTGCGTGCAGCCACGCAAGGACTCGCCAACTACATCAACCGCCTTGTGAAGAAGGGTAAGCGGCGTGTAGTGATTGGCTATGACTCGCGTCACCACTCCCACGAGTTTGCGCAACAGAGCGCCAAGGTACTTGCCGCAAACAATATTGAAGTTTTTCTTTACAAAGATATTCGGCCAGTTCCGCTTGTCTCATTCGGTGTACTTCATCTGCAGGCGACAGCGGGCATCATGATCACAGCATCGCATAACCCGCCTGAGTACAATGGCTACAAAGTGTATTGGAGTCACGGCGGTCAGGTCATTTTCCCTCACGATCAGGAGATCATCGATGAGGTGAATAAAATTGAATCCCCCTCTCAAGTGCACTGCACGGAAAACACCTCGCTCATTCACGAAGTGAATGGAGAGGTAGATGACGCATACATCAATGCTGTGCGTCCATTGGCGCTACACAATGGCGACAACCACACGCATGGAAAAAAGCTGCATATCGTCTATACAAGTTTGCATGGAGCAGGCATCACGATGGTGCCCAACACGTTGAAAGATTGGGGATTTTCCAACATTACTTTAGTTGAGAAGCAGGTGATCCCAGATGGGGACTTTCCTACAGTGAAGAAGCCCAACCCGGAAGAGAAGCCAGCGCTTTCACTGGGTGTCTCGACGATGCAAGAGGTCAAGGGCGATATTTTGATTGCTAACGACCCCGACTCTGACCGCATTGGCATTGTGGTGATGCATGACAACGAGCCTTATTATTTGAATGGGAATGAAGTGGCGTGTTTGGTGATTGAGCACATTTGTCGTTCGCTCAAAACATCGCATCAAATGCCACCGAAGCCGATGTTTGTAAAGACCATCGTCACCTCTGAGCTCTTTGCCGCGATTGCGCGTCACTATGGAGCAGAGTGCCTTGATGTGCTCACAGGCTTCAAATATATTGGAGAGAAGATCGCCCTTTGGGAAGAAGAAAACAAGCGGCTCGCGGAAACGCATCACTACATCTTTGGAGGAGAAGAGTCATACGGCTACCTCTACGGTACGCATGTACGCGACAAGGATGGCATCATCTCTGCTGCGATCATCGCTGAGATGGCGCTGCAGCTGAAACTACAAGGAAAGACGCTGGTCAACTTTTTACATGAAATTTTCTCTAAGTATGGAGTCTTTGCAAACAGAAGCACCTCTTTCGAATTTGAGGGGAAAGAGGGAGCTGAAAAGATGGCGCGCATGATGGGAAGATTACGCGATCACCCTCCCGAGAAGATCGGTAATACGAGTGTCATTACTGTAGAAGACTACCTCAACCACCAAAAGAAAATCTTTGCGACTGGGAAGACCGAGCCTCTGCTTCTTCCAAAGTCTGATGTGTTGCTCTTCCGCCTCTCTGACGGTTCAAAACTCATCGTACGCCCCTCAGGAACAGAACCAAAAATCAAATTCTACTGTGAGGTAGCAGATAAACACTTCCATCCCGATGCGCACAGCATCGAGAAGGCACTGAAAAAGTGTTACTACCTCATCGACGAGCGTATCGAGCTACTCAAAAGAGATTGTTCAGACTAGATGGTGTCGTCAAATTTTCTCCTTTGTGAGGCGAGAGATTTTCTAGGCAAAATGCGCAATTATGGGTGAAGGGAAGATGGCATCCTCCAGAAGTTTTTGCAGTGTAGAAATTTCTATCGTTTAAAGTCAAACCGCTATATCTAAAACTCTGTTGGAGGAGCACCAAGCCAGTCGGGCTTCTTCCGTTTGAGGTAGTGCATGAGGCGCTTCACCTTCCCGAGCTCACGCTTGCAGACAAAGGTGATGCATGTTCCTTTGGCTCCCTTTCGCCCTGTTCTTCCCGAGCGGTGTAGGTAGCTCTCTTGGTCATGAGGGAAGTGCAAATTGATCACGTGTGTGACGTTAGAGAAGTCTAGACCTCGGGCCGCCACATCAGAGGCGATCAGAAACTTGATCTTTCCCCGGGCGAACTTTGAAGTAATCGAGGTGCGAACATTTTGAGTGAGGCCGCCGTGCAAATACTCCATCGGCCCAAAACGCTTCTTGAGCTGTTGGCACAGCTTTTCTACTTCTCTACGGGAGTTGCCAAAGATGATGCACTGCTTCATCTCAAGATGAGAGAGGAGCTTTACCACTTCCTCTTCCTTTTTCCCTGGATTTTTACAAAATGCAAATTTGTGTTCCAATTGATCAGGCGTGGGATTTTTGCTGATAAGACGAATTTCCCGTGCATTGTTCATGCGTGTCACTGCAATGTCTTGAATCTCTTTTGGCATCGTTGCAGAAAAGAGAAGCGTTTGATGCTTCTGAACGAGACAATCCATGATGAACTCAAGATCCTCAATGAAGCCCATTGAGAGCATCTGGTCAGCTTCGTCAAGAACGAGGGTAGTCACACCAGTGAGATCGATCTGCCGGGAATAAATAAGGTCGATAAGGCGACCTGGTGTGGCAACGAGCACGTGTACGCCATCTTTCAATTTAGCGCGCTGCAGATCCATATCCTCCCCCCCAAAAAGAGCAAAGGTACTAATTTTTTTTACTTTCCCAATTTTCTGCGTCTCTGTTGCATACTGAAGCGCAAGCTCGCGAGTTGGCACCACAATCAAGCCTTGAATTTTGTGGCATTTCACATCGACAAGGCTGCAGACGGGAATCGCACACGCAGCAGTTTTTCCTGAGCCTGTCTCTGCTGTTGCGATGAGGTCGTGTCCACCCAATACAATAGGAATTGTTTGCTCTTGGATGGGTGTAGGTTTTGTGTAGTCGATTTCTCGCAATGCGTCAAGCACAAGGGGATCGAGTTCAAAAGTTTCAAAGGTCATGTCATTCTTTTGTAGATCATTTTTTTTAATAAAGCGGAAGGCAAGAAAGAGAGAAGTCTGTAGCGAAACGGAAAGAGGTGCACTGTACGTCCTGTCACGATCTGCCCCCAAATGGTGGCAGCTGCTTGCTCTGCCGAAAGGACGAAAGCACCTTTGCGCTCTACGCGTTTTTTTGCAGCGCGTGAGGAAAACTCAGTTGCAACCATGCCAGGGCAGCTTGCCAGAACACGAATCCCCTCTCCCTTCATCTCGTAGTCAAGCGCCTCAGAAAATTTGGTCACAAACGCTTTAGAGCCTCCATAAACAGCGTGGCCAGGAAGAGGAAATTCCCCTCCAATCGAAGAGACATTTAGGATCACTCCTTTTTTTTGGGAATCGCGCAAAACATGCGCCGCTTCTAAAGTGATCTCCATCACCGCCTTGACATTCACATCAATGATTTTGTTCAAATCACCAAGTGGCAGCTCAATCGATCTGCCGTAAAAGCCAAGACCCGCTGAGTTGATCACAAGGTTGGGTTTTTTTTCCCGAATAAGAGCACGCACTGCTTGCCGCCCTTCTTCGGTCGAAAGGTCACCATCACGGCTTCCTAACCCAACTGTTTCTATCTTCTTTTTGTGCAATAGGTGAACAAGCGCCTTGCCAATGCCTGACGTGGCCCCTGTCACAAGAGCAAGATCAAACACTATCCTTCCTCACCAGGGTTGTGCTTCGGGTATTTGACGCGGGGATGGCTTGCAGCCAATAACGTCTTGAGAAGCACAGACTTCACAATTCCCAATTCCTCAAATGTGAGGAGTGAGTCATCAAACTGTCCATCTTCCACCTTTTGAGCGATCAACCCATCGATCAATTCGCTCACAGTCTCTTCTGTATAGGAATCCAGACAACGAGAAGCCGCTTCTAGTGTATCGGCAATCATAATAATTGTGGACTCTTTTGTGCGCGGCTTAGGGCCGCTATAGCGGAAATCACTCTGATCGACACGCCCTTTATCCCCTCCCATCATCTCAAGCTGCTTGTGGTAGAAGTAATAGACGAGCGTAGTGCCGTGGTGCTCTTTGATCACATCAATAAACTTTTCCGGAAGACCCACCTTCCTTGCAAGGGCGACTCCCTCACTCACATGGGTAATGATCACTTGCGCCGACTCAAGAGGCGTAAGGAGCTGGTGCATGTCCATCCCCCCCATCTGGTTCTCTGTGAAATATTGCGGGTTAGCGAGCTTCCCAATATCATGATACTGCGTTGCGACGCGACAGAAAAGACCGTTTGCTCCAATAGAGGTAGCCGCTGCCTCCGCTAAATTACCCACTACAACGCTGTGCTGATATGTGCCCGGTGCCTCAATAGTCAGGCGGCGTAAAAGTTCGTTGCTTGGATCCAAAAACTCCATCAACGTGATATCTGTCATGATGTGGAAGAGTGACTCAAGAACGGGTATGAGCCCCACAACGAGCACGCTTGTGAAAAGCATAAAGACAAAAGTGCTGACAAGATCGCCAATCACTGTGAAACTCAAAATTGTGTTGTCATAGAGATTGAAGGAGAAGGCAATCAAAAAGGCACAAAGCCACGCCTTAGCACAAACCGCAAAAATCTCTTTACGCCTTCTCACTTTGCGATTGGTGAAGATGACAAGAGTAGCAGTCAACACGTTGATCACGATGAAGGGCACTGTCTCTACCGCAAGCCCCATCGCAAAAATCACAACCAGAAAGATGGTGCCAAAGGCGGCAATCCGGGTGTGGAGCAAGCTACTGAGCAAAATCGCTGCAAACGGCACAAAGAGGGGAAAACGTACTAAATTGAAGAATTGCCCTGAGTCACGTACTAAAAAAAATTCTACACTCTTTGCAAAAAGAATGGTGAGGGTGAAAATAGTCACCATCAGTGCAAGCTTTTGATTCGAGCCGATCACTTCAGGATTGCTCGTCTTGAGGTAGACGACACCCACAGTCAAGATAAGGAAGACGATCAAAATCGTACCTGAAATGGTGATGGGACTGAAGATGTTATGCTCGTCACGCAAACGCTCTTTCATCGCCTGCAGCATGGTAATGTGCCGAGTGGTAGCCTTCTCACCTTGATCGATGAGCCGCTCTCCTGCACGCACTTTGGTGTGCTTCTGTTCGACCTGCCTCTGCGCGACCTTGCGCAACGTGTATTCCACTCCTTGGTCCACTTCGAATGACCACTTCCTTTCCTTCAAAAAATCAGCTAAAAACTCGAGAACAGGAGTTGGAAGCTCACTCTTTAATAAACTCTTTTTTTCCAAGCTCTCCCAAAAGCCTTCTGGGAGATGTACTTTAGAGCCTACGCGAGGAGGGACAAAGGCATAGAAGTAGTGGGCAGGCACGGGCAAATCAGAAGCGGGCATTTGGTTGACTTGATTCACCGTGCGCTCATCGGAGAAGCGGCTCTCATTGAGTGCTTCCGTAAAAAGGCTCAAGGCAAGGGCCACGTCGTCAAACTGCGACTCCTCTTCTATCTTCTTCCAGCTCTCTTTTCCTGCACTGTTTTGAGTTACATATTTTTGAAAGTCAGTCGCCTGCTGTTGAATCTCTCGCTCACTCAGTCGGTAGACAGAGCCGATTGCATATGCGGCCTCCTGCCGCAGGACAATAGTGGCCTCTTCATCGGGAAAAGAGAAGTCGACTTGCGCTACAACATAGCGGCGCGCCTCTTGCCCAAGATCAAGCGTCTCTACGTAAGACTCTCGAAAGTGCAGAAAAAAGAAAAGCACGACAGCAAAGAGAATTCCAATAATCCAGCGGATCGTATAGCTCTTGTCGAAGTAACTCTGCGTCCGAGAAAAGCGCAATTCACTTAGGTCATCGTCCAGAGACGACTCCCCACTCTCGGAGAGATGATCATCCATTCCACACAGAATAGTGGATGACACCATTTTCGTAAAATTCTATACTTCTCCCCTATGCCAGAATATCAAGTATTGGCCCGGAAATACCGCCCTCAAAAATTTAGTGAAGTCATTGGACAAAAGGCTGTTGTCACAACCCTTATCCATGCAATGCAAAAAGGACGTGTAGCGCAGGCCTATCTTTTTTGTGGCACACGGGGCACAGGAAAAACGACTCTCGCCCGTTTATTTGCCAAAGCTTTGAATTGCAAAAATCTGCAAGGATTTGAGCCGTGCGGAAGCTGTTCTTCTTGCCTCGAAATTGCAAGAAGTGAAGCGATTGATGTTTTGGAGATCGATGGTGCATCTCACCGCGGCATTGAAGATATTCGGCAGATCAATGAGGCAATCAAATTTGCGCCCTCTTCAAGTCGGTATAAAATCTATTTGATCGACGAGGTACACATGCTGACGAAGGAAGCGTTTAACGCTCTCCTTAAAACGTTGGAAGAGCCACCGAGCAACGTCAAATTCTTCTTTGCTACAACTGAGCCACACAAAATTCCAGCCACCATCCTTAGTAGATGCCAGCGCTTTAACTTGCGTCGTATCACGACAGAGGAGATTGAGAAAAAGTTAGCGGAGATTTGTGAAGATCTCTCTATGACTTTTGAAGAGCGCGCACTCTCGATTGTTGCAAAGCGAGCTGAAGGGAGTTTACGCGATGCTGAGTCCCTGCTCGATCAAGTGATCGCCTTTCAAGAGGGTACGCTCACAGAGGAGAGTGTCTGCGACATTCTCGGACTTCCCCCTCAAGAGCTTCTCTTTCAACTCGACGCTGCTGTGGTGCAAACCGATTATAAGGCCGCATTCGAGATTGCGCACGAAGTGTTCACGCTGGGCAAACACCCTGCGAGCTTCCTTGAAGAGCTGTTGCAGCACTACCGGTCATTGCTTCTTATCAAAACGGGCGTGCACTGCCACGATGAGCTGCTCGCCTCTTCAGTGCGCATCTATACTGAGGCGCAACTTTTGCACATCTTAGAACTCCTCATTGAGACTGAGCAAAGCCTCAAGTCCACCCCTTCTGAGCGTATTGCCATTGAGATGGCGCTTCTGCAAATTATTCAGACAAAAAAGCGCATTACCAATGAGGAGCTACTTGAAAGGCTTAATGGCACTGAGCCCAAACCAATCGAAACACCCGAACCAGAGGCAAGGTCTCAAGCTACTGCAAGACCCACGCCGCACGAAAAACCTATGCCAGCTGAGAGGCCGAAGGTTGTCGAAAAACCGAAGAGTCATGAAAAGCCTAAACCGGCTGAAAAACCAAAAAGTAATGAAACTGTGCCGCAAAGCCGCATCGACACTGTCATGCGTTTTGCAGCGAAAGAATTAAATGGATCTTTGAAGAAATAGTATGGGAAGCGGATTTGCTAAGAAGAAGAAAGAAGCGAAGAGATTTCGTGAGAAGATGGAAGAGATGCAAGCGCAGATAAAAGGGGCTACTGCCACTGGAACTGCAGGTGGAGGTCTAGTCTCGATTACGCTAAATGGCGAGCATGAGATGACTAAGATTGCGATCAAACCCGAGTGCGTCGACCCAGAAGATGTAGAGGGTCTTGAAGATCTTGTACGCGCTGCTTACAAAGATGCGTGCAAACAACTTGAGAAAGAGACTCCCGATATGGGTGGCTTCCCAGGCCTTCCCCCCGGCATGGGCTTCTAGACAGTTTCATAAGACTTTTAACCTACAGGACTAGTCCTCATTTTAACAGGAAAAATATGCCTTATTGAGGATAAAGCCCTTAGCTAGGAAGTGTTTAAGGAAAGAGATTGCGAAAATTATAGTTAAATCGGTTGAAAATTTTGCAAATTCATACCATTTGCCTTCACCAAAAATCGTGCTCCTTCTCATAGACCATAAATAGTCTAAGTCGAACTTTGCGCTTACTTTGGCTTTTCTATCTGCCATGAGTTTGTAAAATTTTCAACCGATTTGACTATACTTACTACACAACACTTGAATCAAGTTCCTATAAAGGAAATGCTGATTGAATTTTATTATAGAATTCCTCAAGAGCCTCTTCGATTTCGAGGTAAGTCTCAAGAGTAAGGATGCTCTCCGCGAGGGCCGTGGCCTCAACAATCGAGGTGCGACGGATAATGTTCTTGATGAGGGGAAGAGAGGGAGAGGCGATGGAAAACTCCTTCACTCCAAGCCCCAAGAGAAGCGCCGTGAAGCGAGGATCAGCTGCAATCTCACCACACACAGCAATCGGCTTACGCGCCTCAGAGGCAGCTTTTACCACGAAACTGAGGAGGCGGATCACACTTGGGTGCGCAGGTGTATAGAGATAGCTCATCGTAGGATTTCCTCGATCTACTGCAAGAGAGTACTGCACAAGGTCGTTAGTGCCAATGGAGAGAAAGTCACACTCTTTTGCCAAAATATCTGCTGCAATAGCCGCAGAGGGCACTTCAATCATGCATCCAATGGGCATGTTTTGTTCGAAGGGGATGCCTTTCTTTTTTAACTCCTCTTTCGCTTCTTCTAAAATTACTTTCGCTTCACGCAGCTCCATCAAACCTGAAATCATTGGAAAAAGAATCGCAACATCTCCAAAGGCACTTGCACGTAAAATAGCGCGCATTTGCGTTTTAAAAGCAGTACGCTCTTGTAACATAAGGCGAATCGCACGGCAGCCAAGAAAGGGGTTTTTCTCACATCTGGTGGGATAGAAGTTGCCGAGTTTATCTCCACCAATGTCAAAGGTGCGGATCACACACGGGTAGCCGTTTACCTTCTCTACAATGCTGCGATAAACGAGAAACTGCTCCTCCTCTGTAGGAAAAGCATCGCGTGCCAAAAAGAGGTATTCAGAGCGGAAAAGACCAACTCCCTCACCACCATATTTTTGAAGCGAATCAAGCTCGTTGAACATCTCCACATTAGCGAGGAGCCGCACGCGATGTCCATCTATGGTTTCTGCACCAAGACTCCCACTTTGTTGCAGCCCTTTTGCCTTTACCGTGAGCATTTTCTGCTCCTTTTTGTAGTATTCTAAGGTGCTTTGGGAGGGATTTAAAATTACACTTCCAGTCGTACCATCTACGATGACAACAGAGGCGTCGATTGTATCGGGGAAATTCACCTTTGAGACAAAAGGGATTCCTTTTGCTCGCGCCATAATGGCCACATGAGACGTTTCAGAACCGCTACGCGTGACAAACGCTTCAATGCAATCGCTCTTTGCTTCTGCTGTGTCAGAGGGCAAAAGTTCATGCGCAAAGATGATAACCGACTCCTCTAAGTCAGCAAGCGACACCTTCTTCTTTTGGCTTAAATGACGGATCACGCGCCTTGAGATATCTTGGAAGTCTTGGACGCGCTCTTGGAAGAACTGATCAGTGATCT
Organism: Chlamydiales bacterium; assembly: GCA_024233495.1. Lineage (GTDB taxonomy): Bacteria > Chlamydiota > Chlamydiia > Chlamydiales > JAAKFR01 > JACKPM01. Next base: position 256,270 of record JACKPM010000002.1, on the reverse strand, counting down.
TGCTAAATTTCTTTTCATACTCTCCAATCACCGACTTGAATACATACTCAGGGTTCTTCTTTTTTTTCCGGATCTCGCTTTCCACTTGCTCTGTCATCAGTGGATCGCGCGTGATTTCCAAATGCGCATTGAGGATGTCGACTGATTGCGTCCCTCCCTCTTTCTTTAGCCGCCTTTGAAGTATAAGCAAGTCGCGGCGAGAGCGTTTCAGAGCAGTGTAGTAACGGGCCACTTCACCATCGATGTCTTTCTCAGCAACTGTGAATTCGGGAATTTTCTCTTCATCACGTACAAAATTGAAAGATTTGCCAATTGCAATGCCAGGACAGATAGGATAGCCGCAAAGACAAATCTCCTTTTTCATCCTTCTAGCCTCTCGCCAAAGCAGTCGTCGAATGCCTCCTCAAGCCGCTTCATTGCAGCCTGAGCATCCTCTCCCTCAATTTTTACCGTCAAAATGCTATTTTTTTGAACAGCGAGCATCAAAATACTCAAAATACTTTTCGCGTCAATGCTCTCTTTTCTATACGTGAAGGTAACGCGACTTTTAAACTCTTGAAGAATTTTAACGATCATCGTTGCAGGACGGGTGTGTAGTCCCAGCTCATTTTTTACACGGATTTTTTTGACGACCTTTTTTTCCACTTTTTCTTTCAATCAATTTCAGTAATTTACGATCAAGTTCTTGCGCCGAGTGATAGCCCATTCCCTTGAGTTTGTGGTTTAAGGCCAACGTTTCAAGGAGCAAAACCACATCCCTTCCTGGCTTAATTGGCACAACGTAAAAAGGGAGGTCCAATCCTAACATTTTTGTGGTCTTTTCTTCCAATCCTATCCGGTCATAGTAGTGGCCGTTGTCCCAATCTTCAAGTTGAACGACAACATCAACTCTTTTTTTCTCTCGGATGCGGGTGATGCCGTAGAGATTAGCCACATTGATGATGCCGATGCCCCGCACTTCCATGTGGTGGCGAGAAAGCTCGATTGCCGATCCTTCAACCCAGCTTCCCCTCTTTTTGATGCGCACAATGTCATCGCCTATGAGCGTGTGCCCCCGCTCAATCAAGCCAAGAGCGGTCTCACTTTTTCCTACTGCAGAGTCTCCCTGAATGAGCACGCCCAATCCATGCACCTCCACAAAAGAGGCGTGCACACTGATCTGAGGTGCAAAAGACTCGAGCAAAATCAAGTTAAGTTCTGTGATCAAATCCATCGTGCGCAAACGGCTGCGGAAAAGGGCAATTGACCTCTCATCACACACTTCAATGAGTCCAGGTGGGGGCAGATATTGCCGCCCGATAAATACAGCAGGCGTCTGCTCAGTCAAAACAGTGCGCAAGCGGTGCATACGCGTCTTTTGATCTAAATCCTTTAAGTAAGAGATCTCCGCAGTTCCCAAAACTAAAATACGCTTGGGAGAATTTACCTTAAGATAGCCAGTCAAAGCGAGACCTGGTCTTTGAACCTCAGGCACTAGGATAGAACGTGCAAGTCCTTTTGCTCCCGCCTCAAGGCGCAATTTTAATTCCCCCTTATGCTGCTTGAAGAGGTATGCTAACTTCACAAATGCCATATATCTTCTAAATAAAAAACTAACCACCCCAAAAAAGTAGGAAAGGCGAGATTCTCTTCTAATCGACCCGCGTCTAAAAAATTGCTTATTGTCCGGTCATGCTCAGAAAAATAGACGTTCCCCATCTCATCTTCTGGATACCAATCGGAGTAAAAACATTGATATGAGTGCAAACCAAATGATTCATAAAAAGGAATTAAGCATTGAGGATCAATTACTTGCCCGTCAGGACGAACCAAAACCTCTTCTGCTAACAACTCTTGAAGTCTGCGAGTTGTCTGTGCCATCTGCCCCACCTTCAAAATGCCGGTGTCAGTGTACTTCGAAAAGCCATCATGGATCTCTAAAAAGCTAAGAAAATCGGGGGGTAAGTTGCAGTGACTAAACTGCTTTTTTAGAGTCTCAATCGCCGCTGGATTGGGCGGAGGGCCGCCTTGGAAAAAGCCTGTTGCATCTTCCATGACATAGATCATATGCAGCTCAAAAGGCATATTATCTGACTCTTGCGTCGCATAGATCTCCACCTCTTCAAGATTGCTAAAAAAATCCTCAAGCCGGCGTTCATAGCGCGCTGCATCTGTGGAAGAAAAAAGGAGTTTTGAGAGCCAAAAGTCGCGGGTAAACTCCAGACGCTCTTCTACATCGAGACGAGAGAGTTCAAACCATCCTCTTGGAAGGTTGGGCATATTTTTCGACAAAGCTTCCCACGAGTAGTCGCTCTCGGTGAGAGAAATTACCTTGTGAAAAATATCGTCGGAAGAGTCTCCTGGAAAGATATTGCTCATTTCATTTATTGTGTATGCAACACTTTTTTCGACAAGCTTTTTTCCGTTTTTGGGAAACTTCACCCGCACTTTTGTATGCTACGCCTCTCGTATTGGGCACTTATTTTGCACTTCAATCGCTTTGGGCTTTTTTTTTCTTTCCTCTTTTCTTGTGTGCCATTCCCTCAAAGTTAATCCCTCGCATGACTCTTCTTTTTCTTCTGCCTCTGACGTGGATCTCAATCCCCACCCACCCCGTTGAGGGAGAAGGGACTTTCTATGTGCAAGCACTCTTACCCACGCGCAACGCCTTTGGCTCACCTCTTTGCTACCGAGGCTATTGGAATTTTGATGAACGGGAAAAAGGGCGGCGTCTCCCTTGCCAAATTTACCCCAAAAAACCGCTCCAAGGGAATGCTTTTCGTGGCTATGGGAAGGTGGAAAAGAGGAGTGTTTTTTACTCGCTCAAGTGCAACAACCTTGAAAGCCATCCCCACTTCTCACTCGCTCCCTACCGGCACGCAGCAAAAAAAAAGGTGCGGTCGTACATTGCACGCCATATCAAAAAGCAAGAAGCCTCTGACTTTCTTTCAGGGATTTTCACAGGGCAAATTGAAAATCACCTCTTACAAAATGACTTTTGCAAACTAGGACTCTCCCACCTTCTCGCCATTTCAGGTCTCCACTTCGCCCTCATCACCCTCTTTTTGCGCCGCCTCCTCTTTTTCCTCCCCTACAAGCTCGCTACTATTTTGATCCTTTGCTCTCTCACCTTTTACTTTCTCTTCGTGGGCAATACACCCTCTGTGCAACGTGCGTGGATTTTCATGCTCATCCTCTTCCTAGCGCAGCTACTGGAGAAAAGAAGCTATCCCCTCAACACCCTTGGTGTAGCGCTTATCATCGCAACGCTACTCTCTCCTTTCTCCCTCCTCACTTTAGGATTTCAACTCTCGTTTCTTGCCACATTTGGCATCTTACTATATCAACCACTCCTGAAAAAGCGGCTCTTTGCCTTTACCATCGCCGTACACGTCTTTATCCTTCCTCTCGTCCTTTTCCGCTTTCACTACTTCCATCCCCATACCCTTCTCTACAATCTCTTCTTCCCACAAGCAGCAGCTCTTTCTCTTTTTCTTTTGCTCGCAGCGGTGCTCATCCCCCCACTGCACAAACTCAACGCGCTCTATACAACTACTCTGCTCAAAGTTGTGGAAAATCCCCCTCTCCTTCTCCCGGGAATCTACTTTGAGCATTTTCCCTCAGCACTTTGCCTAATGCTTTTAACGCTATTTTTTGTTTGGGGTGTGTGGCTACGCTTTGTTACAGACCCATACGCAACAATGCAGCTACCGTCTTCAGGTCGTGGATGGCGCCGCTTTTTACCATTGCAAGTGCCTTGATAAAGGGAATCCTCTCAACTGTGATTTTCTCTCCATCATCGAGGTTTTGTCCCACATGCTTAAGATCTGTGGCTTTGAAAAAAAAGAGGCGTTCATTGCTAAAGCCAGGCGTTGAGTACGCCTCGAAAAGCGGTTCTATTTTCTCAGCGCGGTACCCCGTTTCCTCTTCTAACTCCCTTTTGGCACACTCCAAAGGCTCCTCTCCCTCTTCTAACGTCCCAGCAGGCAGCTCCCATAGCTCCTCATGCACTGCTGGACGTTCATTGCGAATCAACACCACATCATCTGCAATGAATGGAACAATCACAACTGCTCCTGGATGCACCACAATCTCTTTATTTTCCCAGAGCAAAAGAGAAATCCGTCTGCCCGAAAAGATGCTTCGAGCGTTTGGGTAAGAAAAAGTTTTCATAGTTATCCTCAAATCAGTATACAGAGAGGATATGAAATCTTTCCTCTTTTATACAATGCTTCCTCTCCTATTTGCTGGATGCACTATGCATGCGGAGGAAAAGTCCAAGTCGGCTCAAGGCCCTATTTACATCATCCACTCGCAACAAGGGCAACTCACCCCTACCGGCGATGGAAGAGAAGGGATGCTTGATCTTAGTCAAGTGGATGAGACAGTACCTTTTGTCTACTCACACCCAGTCAGAAGAGTGGGAGCGCAGAGGCTCGATGAGTTCCTCCGCATCTGGGCTGCCGGAGGAAAATTGCAGTATACAAATGACCCTCCTGATGCTCATCTTCTCTATTATGATGAACATAAAGATGCCTACACTAACATCCTCATTGAAATTTTGCATATTGATGGGAATAGAGATGATGATAACGAAGCGCTCTCCTTCGAGATTCGGTGTTTAGAGGAGGATAGGTTAAAAGGTGAAATTTTAGGTGAGGTGACACTATTCATCGATTGCTTCCCATTTTGTATCTGACCCTTCTCTTTGGATGCCAAAAAGCACCTCAACCAGAAAAAGTGGTGGAGGGGGACAACTTCCTCTTTGTGTTGCATGGTGGTGGAAGTCAAATCGTCGTCGACCGGACAAACCCGCTTCTTGCCATCCTTACGATGTATGATGTCAACGAATCGATTACCTACATCACAGATATCCCAAATAGACGCGCTGGTGTGATGATGGTGGAGACGTTTATCAAAACCTGGAATGAAAACAGCAGTGAAAAACCACCTGCCAATGCGGGGTTCATTTTCTACGAAGAGGAACTACAGCGCTACTCCCAAATGCCAATCAATCTTATGAATCCCATTTATGATGACCCAGCCGACACGCTTACCTTTGAAATCACATCCCTAGATAAGGTATTTGATTTCAATATCAAAGAACTAAAAGGAACCAGCCTTTTTATCGATTACTTCTATAGTTGTAAGGAGGCAGGATGCTACGAATAGCGCTCCTGCTTCTACTAACCGGTTGTACAGTTGCAAAAACGCTGCCCACACCTCCCACTTCTCCACGTGTGGAGCACTCTCTCTATGTTCTGCATTGTGATCAAGGCACAATCAAAGGGAGCGATCAACTTATCTTGCACAATGTAAGCAGACAAACACTCTATTTCTCAAGTCTACCAATCAAAAATGCTGGCTCAACAGACATCACCGACTTTCTAGAGATGTGGAAAGGGCAAGAGGCAGATGCTGGATTTGTCTTTTACAAACTCTCCCCCCAAAAATTCACAGACACCCCCGTCTCTCTCTCCAACCCTCACTACGATGGCAAAGACCTCACGTTTGATATGAAAGTACTTCTAGATAAGGAGATTCAAGGAGATCTCTCTGTGCAAGAGCTCACACTCTTTATCGACATGCCGCAAAAAAGAGCAGTGCTATGAGAAAGTTCTACTACTTACAGGGAGTTCTTCTAACGCTTCTTCTTACAGGCTGTTTTCATGCAAAGCAAAAAGAGCAGATGCGCTATCTCTACATTCTCCATGCCTCTTCAGCCCGTTTTGTTTCGGACCCCTCTAATCCACAAATAGAGGGAGCGCTCACGCTCTATGACACGGATGACACAGTGATCTACTTTACACAGAGCGATGAACATGAGAGTGGCACCATTCCCCTTCCCCGCTTTATCAACCATATGGTGCAGCAGTCAATCGCCAACCAAGATCTTACTAACGCCGGCTTTCTCTTTTTTGAAGCAGAGAACAAAGTTTTTCAAGAGTTAACGCTTGGGCTCTCCGACCCCTCTATTGACCCTGTCAACGAAACGCTCAATTTCAAAGTGCATGCGCTCGATGCGGAATTTGCTTTTGAAGAGAAAAAAATGCAAGAGGTCACCCTCTTCTTTGAATCAGCGAGTGTTCATCCATGATCAAATATCTTCTTTCCCTTGTTCTTCTTTTTGGTTGCCAAGCAAAAGAGCGTGATGCCCAGCAAAGAATTTATCTTTTACACTCTATCTCAGCTACCCTCGTTCGCGACCCTATCGATGAGCATACCGGAAATCTCACGATGATTGACCTTAACAGCTCAGTTGTCTTCTTCTCTTCCCCTCCTAAAAAAGCGACTGGCACCATTCCGATCACGACCTTTATCAACAAGTGGGAAAGTGCACGCGCTAACTTGAAAACACCACCAAAAAGCGCTGGCTTTCTCTATTACAAAATAGGGGATAAAGAGTACAACCACATTGCCATTGAGCTCATTCTCCCTAACTATAATGCTGGGAGTGAGACCCTCTCCGTTGTGCTTCAAGCTTTCGGAGAAAAATTCCCTGAGAAAGAGTTGAAAATGGAAGAGGTCACCCTATTTTTAGACCTTGATCTTTGACTTTTGGAAAACTGCTATTGTTCCTAGACTAAGAGCAGTGCCGTAGCCAAGAAGTAGACCCGCTTTCCAGCCTCCCCCAAGTCCTCCAGGAATGTGGTGGAAACGGAAAGATAAGCCACCCACAATCATCTCTTCCAGAGCAAGAGCCCCTAAGAGAATGAAGAGAGCAATTTCAATGCGACTTCTTTGACTCTTCTCGACTCTGTAGCGCTCTTGCTTAAAGTCTGAGTTAATTTGGCTATATACTGTCTCCATCTCAAGTGGGGATAAATGTGTCCCCTCTAAATGATGATTGCGTGCAAAACGAGAAGCAGGTAGGCGTGTCTTCTCTGTCATGATTATGTCTTTGGTTGCAGAAATAACGTGCTCAAAAACGCCCTCACGCGCAAGTTTATTTGAAACGGAAACTGAGCCAATGCGCCATCCACAAACGGTGATGATGGCAGGAGTGATAGCAGCAGCAACAGGAGCCATGCACATTCCAGACTGCGCAACAGAGAGCTTTGCCACGTCTGTCATGAAGCGGAAGCTTCTCTCCGTAACAACGCCATATTTTTTCTCAGGATGTAGCTCATGGTGAACAAGTGCCTCGCGCATTATCGCGCCTCCAAAAGAGTAGCCGTAGAAGAGACACTCATCTGACTGCTGTTCGATGTAGTGGATCATTTGCGTATAGCCTTCGACGAGTAAAGAGCGCTCTTTCAATCCACGATAGCCAAAAAAGACAGCATTTGCCCCAAGAGCATCGAGAAGAGGTGTCCACTTATGCGCATCCCAAAGCGTCGCATCATTCCCCATGGCAATCGCGGCCCATCTTGTTCTCTCCGGCTTCTTCAGAGCAACGCTCTCCATTGTGGTCGTAGCTACTCGAAAATCAAGGGGCTCAACCTCATAATCTTCAAGCGACTGTTGTCCCGCTTGAAAAAGTTTTTTCCCTTTTTTCTCTTTATATGCGACGGAATCAAATTCACAGTTGGAATATTCGTCACAGTTCATATTCGCATGACAGACCTCATTATAAATGACCGATTCAAAAAATTGCTGACACTCAGAACTTGTCAGATTGTCTCCCCTTTTCGCCCTTAAGAGAAACTCCCTAGTAGAGGGGGCATAGGCATTGGGAACAGCTGCGGCTGCGACGCGGCGGTGCATAGCCCGGAAAGGGGTGCTCAAGGCGCGCATAACGGATCTGCAAGGCGACCTCCACGAGGTGCCACCTAATAGATCTAGAGAACTCATCTCCATAATTTTAAGTTGTTTATATATAAATTTCAAATGAATAAACCCCTCCAGCTATGACGAGGCGCAGAGCGACCATTCTAGCACCCATGAAAGAATGGTCTTGACTATTCTAGCATGGATGCTAGAATAGTCACTATGGATAGAGAGTACTCTGCAGTCGTCGAAGAACACTTAAAGCACTACAGGCAAATGGCCTTTCTCTGTGGCCCCAGGCAGGTGGGAAAGACGACATGTAGCAAGTCATTTAAAGGAGAGCACGCACGCTTTTACTATCTTAACTGGGAAACGAGTGGGCATCGCCGCCTTATTTTTGAAGGGGCAGAAGCTGTTGCCCGCTACCTCAAACTTGACACCGCCTCTTCTGAGAAGCCACTCGTTGTCTTTGACGAAATCCACAAATACTCAAAGTGGAAGCTTTTCCTAAAAGGGTTTTTTGACCTCTATGAAGATAGGTGTCAAATCATTGTCACTGGAAGTGCCAAGCTCAATGTTTATCAAAGAGGGGAAGATAGCTTGATGGGGCGATATTTCCCTTATCGTATTCATCCTCTTTCTATTGGTGAGCTTGCACGCGCTGAAATGCGCAAGAAAGAGATTCTTCCTCCCAAAAAAGTTCCAAAGACGCAGTTAGATCGTCTACTGAAGTTTGGGGGATTTCCTGAACCTTTTACAAAAAGCGATCTACGATTTTCAAACAATTGGCAACGGCTGCGCAAACAACAGCTTTTGCGTGAAGATATTCGTGAGCTCAGCCAAATACAAGATCTGCCTGAGCTAGAGCTTCTAGTTGACCTTTTAGTTGAGGAGTCAGGGCAACAACTCAATATCGCAAGCTTCTCCAATCAACTCAATGTGGCGGAGTCCACTTTGCACCGTTGGATCAAAGTTCTCGAGTCTTTTTACTTCTGTTACCGCATTAAGCCATGGTCGAAGAATGTGCGGCGAGCGATTCGAAAGACACCCAAGCTCTATCTATGGGACTGGTCGATGATCGCAGATGGAGGGAGTCGTGTAGAGAACCTCATCGCATCACACCTCTTGAAGAGTGTGCACTTATGGACCGACCTCGGCTTCGGTGAATACGATCTCTTCTATGTGAGAGATAAGAATAAAAATGAGGTCGATTTTCTTGTGACGAAGGGAAAAGAGCCATGGTTTTTAGTGGAGGCAAAGGTCGCTCAAAATAAGGGGATCACAAAAAGCCTTTACTCATTTTATGAGCAGCTTGGTGTTGCACACGCTTTTCAAGTGGTTTATGACCTTCCCTATGAAGAGGTCGATTGTTTTAAGTACAAGAAACCCGTGATCGTGCCAGCAAGCACCCTACTCTCACAACTACCCTAATCGCGCCTCGTCTTGGCCAGAGGCCAATACAAGAATCCCCTCGGGCGTCTACGTCGCATATGGCGCGATTAGTAAGCTAGGAGTTTGCGGATGGCGGCTTCTATGTCGGCTGCCTGTGGGAGCACTTCGTTCTCGAGCGGCTTGCTGTAAGGCACAGCGCTTTCAAAGCCACACACTCTTGAGAGTGGTCCATCGAGGTAGGGGAAGCCCTCTTCTGCAACGCGCGCGAGCACCTCGGCGCCAAAGCCGCCATTTCCTGGCGCTTCTTGCACAACAAGCAACTTCCCTGTCTTCTTCACAGAATTGAGGATCGTCTCCGTATCGAGCGGCACGAGTGTGCGCAGGTCGATTACTTCGATTGAGATTTGCTCGTAGGCGAGCTTCTCTGCAATCTCATTTGCAACCATCACCATCATGCCCCAAGCAACGATAGTCAACTCATCCCCTTCTCGCACGACATTGGCTTGCCCAAAGGGAAGCAGGAAGTCTTTTGATGGCTCTGGGCGCGCAGCAAACTTTTGCTGCCGGTAGAGCGCTTTGTGCTCAAGAAAGAGGACAGGGTTCGGATCGCGGATCGCGGTTTTAAGCAGTCCTTTTGCATCGTGTGCATTGCTCGGGATCACCACTTTGAGTCCTGGGCAGTGCGCTAGGAACGCTTCAATGCTTTGTGAGTGGTAAGGACCACCTTGAATGTAGCCACCGCATGGCATGCGTAGTACGATTGGCACTTCGTATTCGCCGTTTGAGCGATAGTGAATGCTTGCAGCTTCATTGAAGAGTTGGTTGATCCCTGTCCATAAGTAGTCTGCAAATTGAATTTCAGCAATAGCTTTATGTAGTCCATCTTGGCTGATTCCAATCGCAATCCCAACAATTGTTGACTCTGCAAGAGGTGTGTTAAAGCAGCGGTTTTTACCAAATTTTTCGGTAAGGCCACGTGTCACGCCAAACACTCCACCCTTGCCATGCGCCACATCTTGACCAAAGACAACTGTATAGGGATCATTTTCCATCTCTTCTGCAATGGCGTGGTTGAGGGCATCCATCATGGTGATCTTCTCATCGCCTGTCTTCACCTCATAGGTAAGAGGTGGTTCATACGGAGAAAAGACGTGTTGTCTTCCTGATCCCTCTTTGGGGAATGGAATCTTCTCCGCTTCTATAACGGCTTTTTCAATCTCTTCTTTTGCTTCTGTATGGAGTGTTTCGATCTCTTCTTGAGAGAGCCCAAGCTCTTTTTCAAAACGGCTAATGGGGTCGCGCTCCCACTGCACATCCATCTCATACTTTTTCGGGTCGTCGCTGTTGCTGTGTGAGCCAAGGCGTGGCACGTGTGCCATAATGAGCGAAGGGCCATTTCCAGAGCGTCCTCGCTTCACCGCCTCTTCCATAGCAGACGAGAGTTGTTCGTAATGTGTACCGTCCACGTCGTGCACTTCCAGACCGGCGTAGCCGCGCGCTACATTGATGAGAGTGCCTCCTGCGCTCTGCTCTCCAGGCCTCACAGAAATTGCCCATCCATTATTTTGGACAACAAAGATGACAGGTAGCTGATGAATTGCAGCAAAGTTAAGACTCTCGTGGAAGTCGCCTTGTGAAGTTGCACCATCTCCAAATGAGACGTAGACCACTTCATCCTTACCCAAATTTTTGATTGCCCATGCTTTTCCCACTGCATGGAGGAGTTGAGAGCCAACAACACTCGATTGGCAAAGAATACGCAGCTCTTTGTGTGAGTAGTGGTAGGGCATCATACGCCCGCCGCTGTGGTTTTTTGTTGCGCGTCCCATAAAGACGCCAAAAAGTTCAGCAATGTCACACCCAAGAGAGACAGCGAAAGGTTGATCGCGGTAGTAAGGACAAGACCAATCTTTTCCCGCTTCTAGATGACTTGCACACACAGCGCCCACCATCTCATGTCCCATCGACGAGAGTTGAAATGTGCCGCCCTTGTTTTGTTTCACAAGTTTGAGCATTTTCTCATCCATCTTACGAGAGATAAGCATGGCCTTCAAAAGCTTCAACTCGGTCATGGTCTTCATGTAAAAAACCCCTTGAGCTTATCGGTAAAGCTCTTTTTGCGAGGAAGGTTGTCCACCCCCTCGGTTTCCCCAAAAGCTTGCAGCATCTTTTTCTGCTCCGGCGTGAGATGCGTTGGAGTTTCTACCATGGCACGCACAAGAAGGTCTCCCTTCCCTCGTCCATGCACGTTTGGAAATCCCTTTCCACGCACGCGGAAAATTTTACCACTCTGTGTCCCCTCTGGAATCGAAATCATGCAATGCTCAGTGAGTGTGGGGATCTTTTTCTTCGCGCCCAATGCCGCCTCTGCAAAGCCAAGAGGCAACTCGAGCAAAAGGTCATCGCCATCGCGCTCAAAAACAGGGTGATTCTCTACGTTGATGAAAACATAAAGATCGCCTGGAGGGCCTCCATTCACACCTGCATCGCCATAGCCGCTCATTTTCAGACGCATGCCGCTGTCCACACCGCCTGGGATATGCACTTTTACATGCTGCTTCTTCTTCGTTCGCCCCGCCCCTTTGCACTCTTTGCAAGGATCGGTAATGCGCTGCCCTGTGCCGCGACAGTCTGGGCAAGGAGATGACATGCTAAAAAAGCCTCGTGACTGAAACACTTGCCCTTGTCCTTGGCACTTTGCACACCGCTGAATCGCTCCTTCAGAAGCCGCTCCACTGCCGCTACACTTCTCACATGCAGCATAGTTGGTGATGATAAGCTCTTTCTCTACCCCTTTCGCTGCCTCGGCAAAAGAGATCGTGACGTTTGCTTTTTTGCTTGCGCCCTGCTCTGCATAGCCGCCCTGCTGCTGAGGACCTCCTCCCATTCCACCAAAAAGAGAGTCGAAGATAGAACCTCCTGCTCCCCCTCCAAAGGCGTTCATGAAAGTGTGCAATGCATCTTCCATCGAGCCAAAACCCTGCGGACCACCACCCATGCCAGCGTGTGCAGCGTCCTTTCCATAGCGGTCATACATCTCCCGCTTCTTAGGGTTGCTCAACACTTCATACGCCTCAGAAACCTCTTTAAAGCGTGCCTCAGCACCCGCATCGCCCTGATTTTTGTCTGGGTGATACTTTAACGCCATCTTGCGGTACGCCTTCTTGATTTCTTCTTCTGTGGCGCCCTTAGAAATTCCCAAGGTTTCGTAGTAGTCCATTGTCTCCTTCATACTAACGGCTGCGGTATTTCGCTGCAGCTTTCGATTTTGCTCTCTTCTTTACTGAAGGCTTGTCGTAGTAGCGATGCGCTTTTGCAGACTTCATCACGCCTTCTTTATCAAGCTTCTTTTTTAGAACTCTTAGTGCTTTGTCGATCGACTCTCCGATGCGAACTTTTACGTTAGGCATATTCCTTCCTTAGTTAAAAAAAGTTTTTCGAGAACATTATATCAGATCAAGTAATTTGGCGTAAGACCAAACTCCCGTCGTTGAAATTTTTGAATCAGCTGCTCCAATAAAATGTAGGGATCGGGCTCACACTCAATTTTGTTGGAAAACTCAACACGGCGCAAGTTAGGTCCCGCAATACAGCTACACCCCTCCAGCGCCTTGGGAAGCTCCTCTAGCGTGTAAAAAGCTCCCTCCCCCCCTCGCTTCATTACATACGCTCCATGTACCTTGGCATCTATTACCGCGGCATCTACCCCCTCCCTCAAGAAACCGCGAAATGAACAGAGCCCTACAAGCGGCACCTCCAGCCCAATAGAAAGACCCTGGGCAGCTGCCATCCCTACCCGAACTCCAGTAAGCAAACCAGGACCTTGAGTTACCCCAACTATCTCAAAATCAACACCTAACATATTAATTAAATGCTTAGAGCTTTGATAACCAATAGGTAGCGTTTTTTTTATTACCACTTCATGCCCCTCAGCATAGAGAATCAAAGGCTTTTCAGTACTCGTGTCAATTATGATAGATCTCATCAAACATATTACATATATAGAAAAAGAAATTATATGGTATCGTAAGGAGTGATTTAAAGCAACAAAAGTACCCCCTTGAGTTTTTTCAAGCGGTAGCCTAGACTCTTCCGAAACAAGGAACGATTTTGGACAAAAGAAAGCGAAAGAAAGCGCAGGATGTGGTTGAGGCTCAGCTGCAAAAGGCTCTAGAGGAGTCGTTGGATGACGATGCAGTCATTCAGGTTCAACCCACTCCACCAGACGAGCTTTTTATCCTCCCCATTAACCGCCGCCCATTCTTCCCGGGAATGGCTGCTCCTATTATGATTGAGCCTGGCCCCTACTACGAGATGCTCAAGCAAATTGCTAAAGAGGATCAAAAGTATATCGGCATGGTGCTTACAAAGAAGGAAGAAGCTGATATTTATAAGGTTAAGATGCCTGGACTCTACCGTGTTGGGGTTGTGGCACGCATCTTACGTATTATCCCGGTCGAGACAGGTGGAGCGCAAGTTGTTCTCAACATGGAAGATCGAATTAAACTTGAAAAGTCAATACGCAGCAAGCACTTACGCGCAAAGGTAAGCTACCATCGCGACAGCAAGAAGATCACCGATGAGCTTAAAGCGTATTCAATCAATATAATTTCTGTGATCAAAGATTTGCTCAAGCTCAACCCCCTTTTCAAAGAGGAGCTGCAAATCTTCCTTGGCCACTCCGATTTTACTGAGCCAGGTAAACTTGCTGACTTCGCAGTTGCTCTTACAACAGCGACGCGTGAAGAGTTGCAAGAAGTACTCGAAGCGTTCGACATGAAAGATCGCATTGCTAAAGCGCTCAATTTGCTGAGAAAAGAGCTCGATCTGAGCCAACTTCAGAGCAGCATTAACCAAAAGATTGAAGCAACAATTACAAAGAGTCAAAAAGAATACTTTCTACGCGAGCAGCTCAAAACAATTAAGAAAGAGCTTGGCATTGAAAAAGATGAGAAGTCAATCGATGTTGAGAAGTTTGAGCTGCGACTCAAGAAGAGAGACACCCCAGATGCTATTCTTGAGACGATTCAAGATGAAATGGACAAGCTCGGTTCACTCGAGTCAATGTCTGCAGAGTACAGTGTCTGCCGCAACTATCTTGATTGGCTCACAATTGTGCCGTGGGGCATGAACAGCAAAGAGAGGCATGATCTCGCAAAAGCAGAAGAGATCCTCAATAAAGATCACTACGGTCTAGAAGAAATTAAAGAGCGCATCCTCGAGCTCATCTCCGTCGGCAAACTGACGCATGGTTTAAAAGGAAGCATTATTTGCCTCGTAGGCCCTCCAGGAGTAGGAAAGACAAGCGTTGGAAAAAGCATTGCCCGTGCCCTTAACCGCAAATTCTTCCGTTTTTCAGTAGGAGGAATGCGCGATGAAGCTGAGATCAAAGGACACCGCCGCACCTATGTAGGCGCTATGCCTGGAAAACTTGTGCAAGCGCTCAAGCAGTGCCAAACAATGAATCCAGTCATCATGATTGATGAAATAGACAAAATGGGCGTTAGCTATCAAGGTGACCCGGCCTCTGCTCTTCTTGAAGTTCTTGATCCAGAACAAAACAAGGACTTTCTCGACCACTACCTAGACGTACGCATCGACCTTTCCAACGTGCTCTTTATTGTCACAGCCAACATGCTCGACACAATTCCTGAGCCCCTCATCGACCGGATGGAAATTTTACGCCTCTCTGGCTACATCATGGAAGAAAAGGTGGAGATCGCAAAGAAGTACCTCATCCCACGCAACCGCAAGCTTATGGGACTTAAAGCCTCCGCTGTTACTTTTACTACAGAAGCGCTCAAAGCGATCATCAACGGTTATGCGCGTGAGGCGGGTGTGCGCTCGTTTGAAAACACCATTAAAAAGATTTTGCGCCGCGTTGCGATGGCGTTTGTCAAAGAGAAAGATTCGCGAAAAAAGAAAAAAACAACGAAGTGGCCCATTACGAAGACCTCGCTTGTCACCTATCTTGGCAAGCCAGAGTTCACAAGCGACCGCTTCTATGAGGTCACCCCTGTTGGTGTTGCAACGGGCCTTGCGTGGACTTCGCTCGGTGGAGCAACCCTCTACATCGAAACGATCAAAGTGGCAGGTGGGGAGAGAAGTGAGATGTTGCTGACTGGTCAAGCGGGCGACGTAATGAAAGAGTCGGCGCAAATCGCATGGAACTACCTCCACAGCGTCTGCACCAAATTTGCTCCTGGCCACACCTTCTTTGAGAAGAGTCAGGTACATATTCATATTCCTGAGGGAGCTACGCCGAAAGACGGTCCCTCTGCTGGCTGCACAATGGTGACAGCCCTACTCTCCTTGCTACTCAACGTTCGTGTGACGAATGACCTTGGCATGACAGGAGAGATCACCCTCACTGGACGCATTCTTCCTGTGGGCGGCATACGTGAAAAGCTGATTGCAGCCCGAAGGAGCGGCCTCACCCAACTGATCTTCCCAAAAGAGAACCTACGCGATTTTGAAGAGCTCCCCGACTACCTCAAGAAAGGCATCAAAGTGCACTTTGTGGATAGCTTTGATGAGATCTTCCCGATCGCCTTTCCTGACCAAAATCGATGAACACGTGGACATCTGAAAGCCGGAAGAGAATAATTGAACCCCAAGATCTTGAATCCAAGATCGCTCAACTTCGTGCTCAAGGCAAAACCATTGCCACGCTTAACGGCTCATTTGACCTTTTGCACGCCGGCCACCTCTTTATGCTCTTTGAAGCATCCAAAGTGGCAGACATCTTGCTAGTAGCTGTCAATAGTGATGAGAGTGTGCGGAAGTACAAAGGGGAAGAGCGCCCCATCATCTCCCTTCAATACCGATTGGAGATGCTCACAGCGCTTCTCTTTGTCGACTACGTCACCTGGTTTGACGAAACAACTCCCTGCACCCTCATCCGCAAAGTGCGCCCTGACATACACGTCAACGGCGTGGAATATGGTAAAAACTGCGTTGAGAAGCAGGCAGTTGATGAAGTGGGAGCGCGCCTCCACCTTGTGGAGCGCATCCCCGGATTGGCTACTTCTGACGTCATAGAGAAGATAGTAAGTGTATGCGCCTCATCTGTACAATAGATGCTGTTAAAGAAAACCCTATTGCCTTTTCCCATTACCTATTAGGTGAAGGGATTCAAAACCAATGTGAAGAGAGCTCGCCTGGCCAGTATAGCGTCTGGATCATCGATGAAGATCAGGTCGAAGAGGCAGCCGCTTTCTACGCCGAATTCCAAAAAGATCCTCAAAACCCCAAATACCACGCCCACTTTGAGCGCATGCAACAAATTCAAGAGGAAGAAGAACTTGCAGAAGAAGAACCACCACCCCCTCCTCCCCGTCGCCGCGGCATTCTCTCCTCTGCTCCCTATGGCCCTATCTCGATTTGCATCATCGCCGCCGCCATCCTCCTCTTTATCTGGGCGCAAGTACAAAGAGGCGTCGTTATTCCTCCAAAAATTCCCGGCGTCATCCAAGCCCCCGTCCTTGCCCCCATCGAACGAAAACTTGTCTACGATTACCCCACCTACTTCGGTGTGCGCGACCAACTTCTCAAGCTCTACACCCCGCAAGACATTAAAGAAGAGGCCCCCCCCTCAACGCAAGCGAAAGGGCTCATGCAAGAGCTACGCCGTATGCCGACTTGGATGGGCGCCTATGACCGCATTGTCATGCATGTACGGAATAAAGAAGCCAAACTCACCTACAAAGGCCCCATGTTTGAAGACATCAAACAAGGGCAAGTGTGGCGCATTGTCACCCCTGCGCTTCTCCACTTCGACTTCCTCCATATCTTCTTCAATCTACTGTGGTTTATCGTATTAGGAAACCAAATCGAGCACCGCCTCGGCTCTTTGCGCTATCTCCTCCTTGTCCTCGCCCTCGCGATTGCCTCCAATACCTCACAATACCTCATGAGTGGCCCCTTTTTCATGGGGCTCTCCGGCATTGTCTGTGGAATGGCAGCTTTTATCTGGGCTAGACAGCAAGTTGCACCGTGGGAAGGCTACCTACTCCATAGGTTTACACTTATCTTTTTGGGAATCTTTGTGATTGGAATGTTCTTCTTACAGCTTGCCTTCTTCTTCTTACAGATTTTCGGCAAGTTCGAAGCGACTGTAGGGATTGCGAATACTGCGCATTTAATCGGCGCACTTACAGGCTACCTACTTGGTCGCATGCGGCGCACCTTCCAAATTAAGTCAGCAATCCGCTCTTAAGCTTGGAGAAATACAGACTCTCTAATGTCGAGTTTTAGACCTCCTTTGTCTACGCTAGACCATACAAAACTGTAAAATTTTCAACCGGTTTGACTATAAATGATAGAAATCTGTGCCAGACCTCAAAGTCAGAGGAAACGCAAAGTTCGATTTTGACCATTCATGGTCAATAAGAAGGAGCGTGATCTCTAGCAAAGAGAGGTGGTAGAAATTTCTATCATTTAAAAATCAAACCGCTATATAAACAAGATGCTGTGACGAGAATGTCCTATATGTGTTAAACTCATGCGCATGGGTTTTATTGTTGAGGATGTAGAAGTTTTGGAAAGAGGCCTCAGTTTGTGCCACTATTGCTACTCGGCATCACACACCCCCTTGAGTCGCTATGGCGCTTTGGAGTCTCCGCCCTTGCCTTTTTAGCGATGGAGTTGACAGGGTTTACTTCCTCCTTGGTTTGCCTTTAAAACACCTCCTCCTTTTCCATGGTAATGAGGAGTCTACGTTCTTGGGAGGACTAGCAGCCTTTCCCATAGCACTCTGTGCGATTACAAGTAAACGAGATGCTTACTGCAGGGCAAATGGCGTAACCCACGAGGATTCATAAGAGCAGTCCCAAACCAAAAATGACGACTAAGAATCTGCTGTGAAAAGTTTGTGGTCAATTCAGTTAAAATTTCCAGACGAACCACCTAGTCAAATCAGGTTGAAATTTTTGATTCATACCATTTGGCTTCACCAAAGATCGTGCTCGTTCTCATAGACCATCAATGGTCTAAGTCGAACTCCGCCCTTACTTTGGCTTTGCCATCTGCCATGAATTTATGAATTTTCAACCGATTTGACTGTGCTCTTCTTTCTTTCGTATTCACTCCTCTTTTTGTCCACACTTTTCTACGGGATACCGGTGACAACCCAGGAGTCGACGAATCACAAGATTGAGAGCTCATATTCTCCTTGGCCTTAGGTACGATCTTAAATCACCTTGTGGTTGCGTAACTCTTTCTGAACATTCTCGTGACCTCAAAATTTATGGGATGGTGCCTATTAAGCACATGTATTTGCATGCTTACACCTACAATATGAGTCGCATGGCTGCAGTATTCGCACTGGCCACGCCGCTCGATTAGAATCTTTTCTGACTTTTTTAATACCATCCAAGAAAAGTAGAACATTAGAAAAATCTTTGAGCTCTTTGGTCTGAACTTTCATTGAAAGTCGACCTTTTTTATCAGTGTTCGATACGTAAGTGGGCTCTAAAACTCGACCCGTAAAATTTCCCCCATTATCATTCACAGACAAAAAGCTTCCTCACCCAAGAACTGTTTCTATTAATGGAATTTTCTAACAAGGGTGGTGCTATAATTGGGTTACTTGAGGCTGGCGGCTGCATGTCCTGGTGTTCGATAGCATTTTCTGTCATGCCCCAGCTGGCGATACACCTGGGCATCATCACCTGGAGGCATCATGCCAGAGGCATACCTGGGCACATCATACTTGGGCATCATACTTGGGGCATACCTGGGGCATCATGCTTGGAGGCATCATGCTTGGGAGGCATGCCTGGAGCATCATGCTGGAAGGCATGCCTGTAGGCATGCCTGTGCAGGCATACCTGTGAAGCATACCTGTGAGCATACCCAGGCGCCTGTAGGCATACCTGTAGGCATGCAGGCATCATGCCTGGAGGCATGCCTGAGCATGCCTGGATGGCCTGGATGCATGTCTGGATACATACTGGAGGCATGCCTGGGCATGCCCTGAGGCATGCCTGAGCATACTAGGGGCATGCACCTGGAGGCATACCTAGGCATACTAGAGCACATACCTAGAGGCATACCTGGATGCATATCTGGATCCTATACCTGGAGAGCCTGGAGGCATACCTAGAGGCACATACCTGGAGAGGCATACTAGAGCATACCTGGAGAGCATACCTAGAGAGGCATACCTGGGGAGCATACCCTAGAGAGGCATGCCTGGAGGCATACCTGAAGGCATACCTGGAGGCATACCTAGAGAGCATACCTGGAGGCATACCTGGGAGAAAGCATGGAGGCATACCTGGATGCATGTCTGGAGAGCATACCTGGAGGCATACCTGGATGCATATCTGGAGAGCATGCCTGGAGGCATACCTGGATGCATATCTGGAGAGCTATCATACCTGAAGGCAGCGCACCTAAACCTGGAGGAGGAGGCGCTCCTCTAGCCAAAGCTTGCTGCGCAGCTATACTCACACGTACATTCCCTGAATTGTTTGAAAAAGGAGAAGGAGATGAAGGAGATAAAGAAGATGATATGGATGTTGAAGAGCTCATACCGAGTTGTATATAGCAAAGTACCTTAAACTTCAATTGACTTGTATCCAAACATCAGCTAATTTCTTATGCCATTGTGAGCGTTCGTGATTTAATTATTTTAGGTTCTTCGAGTCAGCAGCCTACCAGAAGGCGGAACCATGGCGCCTATTTGGTGCGATGGAATGAGGAGGGACTTCTTTTCGACCCAGGGGAGGGAACTCAACGTCAATTTATTTTTGCGAATATTGCTCCACCTGTCGTGACACGCATTTTTGTGAGTCATTTCCATGGCGATCACTGTTTAGGGTTGGGGTCGATGTTGATGCGCCTCAACTTGGACAAGGTGAGCCACCCTGTTCATTGCTACTACCCAGCAAGTGGGAAAAAATACTTTGACCGTTTGCGCTATGGCACGATCTACCACGAGACGATTGAGGTGATTGAACACCCTGTTTCTGAGGCAGGTTTGGTAGAAGATGGGAAGTTTCGCATTGAGGCAGAGTTTTTGGATCATGGCGTAGATAACATTGCGTGGCGCATTACGGAGCCCGATCGGCGCAAATATGATCAAAAGAAATTGCATGCTTATAATATTCGTGGGCCACTTGTGCGAGAGTTGACGCAGAAGGGAGAGCTCTTTGTCGAAGGTGAGCGCGTACGTCTTGAAGATGTGAGCTGGATCCGCAAGGGTGATACATTTGTCTATGTGAGCGACACGCGCCTTTGTCCACAAGCTGTGCGCATTGCAAAAGATGCGAAAGTTTTGCTCTGTGAAAGCACTTATTTAAATGAGCATGAAGAGCTCGCAAAAAAACACTTCCACTTGACTGCAAAGCAAGCTGCAGGAATTGCTAGAGATGCGAATGCAGAAAAACTGATCCTCACACACTTCTCAGCTAGGTATTTGAAAACACAGCCGTTTGTAGAAGAGGCGAAGAGTGTTTTTCCCAATGTCGATGCAGCAGAAGACATGAAAGTATTTCCTTTTCCAGTCAATTCTTGAATTGTTGAGGAAACGCGAAGTTCGACATTGACCATTGGTGGTCAATGAGAATAAGCATGATCTCTCATGAAGAGGAGTGGCGAAAACTTCTATCATTAAAAATTCAATCCGCTATATATTCAAGGGTGTGATCAAAGAGTGTTATCAATTCCTCGAGTATTTGCGTTTTGTGAAAAATGCGAGCGAGCACACGGTGCGCAACTATGCGATCGATCTCTCTAATTTGAAGACGTTTCTAGAACTGGAGTGTGAGAAGAAGACAGCGAGCATTTCGCACAAGGGGCAGTATTGTGGGGAAATGAGTGAAGTATCCCTCGCAAAAATTGACCGTTCGGTTTTGCGCCGCTATATTGCGGAGATGACGGGGCAACGCCGCACTGTTGTACGGCGCATCTCTTCTTTGCGTACGTTCTTCAAGTTTTGCATGAAGCATGATATTTTAAAGAGCAATCCGCTCGAATTGATGGAGAGTCCAAAGCTGGAGAAACGGGTCCCCTATTCTCTTTCATTTGGGGAGATTCAAAAGCTTTTTGACCAGCCCGATACTTCGTGCTATTTAGGGTTTCGCGACCGCACAATCATGGAGCTTTTCTACAGCTCAGGGCTGCGCGTAAGTGAGCTTGTAGGAATGAACCGAAAGGATTTTGATCGGCAGGGGCTGCTTATCAAGTTGCGCGGAAAAGGGCGGAAAGAACGTGTAGTACCAATCACGCAGAATGCAGCAGATTGGATTGTAGCATATTTGGAACACAATGAAAGACACAAAGATTTTGATGGCCACTTTGCTGAAAAAGACCCAGAGGCCATTTTCTTGAATCGCAATGGAACCCGACTTTCAGCACGCTCAGTGGACCGTAATTTCGACAAATATTTGACAGCAAGTGGGCTTGCAGGAAAGGTAACGCCTCATACAATTCGGCACACAATCGCGACACACTGGCTCGAAAATGGGATGGATTTAAAAACCATCCAGACGCTTTTGGGACATAGCTCGCTTGCCACTACCACTCTCTATACCCAAGTTTCTACAAAGTTGAAGCGGGAAGTATATGAGAAAGCACATCCCCGTGCATGAAAAGTTCTAACCTGATACACTGTTTGGCATGAGTATTGTTTTAGATGAGATTTCAAAAAGTTTTGGAAGCCGCCTTCTCTTTGGGGGAGTTTCTGTTACCTTTAACCCAGGCAATCGGTACGGCTTGACAGGCCCTAACGGGGCGGGAAAGTCCACTCTTTTGCGCATCATCATGGGCGAAGAGGATAAGAACTCCGGCAGTGTGACGCTCCCTGAGAAAGTGGGCATCTTGCGGCAGAACATTGAGGACTTCGCAGATTACACGCTCATGGATACTGTGATCATGGGTAACGAGCGTCTTTGGGCAGCTCTTGAAGAGCGCGACCGTCTTTATGAAGGTGAGATGACTGATGAAATTGGCATCCGCCTAGGAGAACTCGAAGAAGTTGTAGCTGAAGAAGATGGGTACAGTGCCGAGGCGAATGCTGAAGAACTTTTGACAGGCGCTGGCATAACGTCAGAGCTGCATGGCGAGAAGATGCGGAATGTTCCGACTGATATTCAGTTCCGCGCACTTCTTTGCCAAGCTCTTTTTGGAAATCCTCAAGCGCTGCTTCTTGACGAGCCGACGAACCACCTCGACTTTGAGTCAATTGGATGGTTAGAGGAGTTTTTCCACAGCTATACCGGTACGCTCATTGTAGTCTCTCACGACCGTCACTTCCTTAACTCAGTGACCACGCACATTGCTGATATCGATTTTGATACTGTGATTATCTATCCAGGCAACTACGATCAGATGGTGCTTACAAAGACGCAAGCACAGGAGAGAGATGCCGCTGACATCAAGTCAAAAGAAAAGAAGATCAAGCAATTGCAAGAGTTCGTTTCAAAGTTCAGCGCGGGAACACGTGCGAGCCAGGTACAATCTAGAAAGAAAGAGATTGAGCGGTTACAGCCGCAAGATTTGAAGAAGTCAAATATTCAGCGCCCCTATGTGCGCTTCCCTAAGCCTGAGCTACAATCTGGAAAGATTGTGTGCAAATTGGAGCATGTCTCCAAGGGGTATGATGGGAAGAAGGTGATCGAGGATTTCTCGTATGAGATTCACCGCGGAGACAAAATTGGCATTATTGGAAGCAACGGACGAGGAAAGACAACGCTTGCAAAGATGATGGCTGGCGTGCTCGACCCTGACTACGGTGGAGTGGAGTATGGTCATCAAGTAATCAAGAGCTACTTCCCTCAAAACCACAGCGACCTTGTTTCCAAAGAAGGAAGTGAAAATGTCTTTGATTGGCTCCGTTGCCGTAAGGAGGGACTCTATGACCAAGACATTCGCGGCGTTCTTGGGAAGATGCTTTTTGGTGGGGATGATGCCTTTAAAAAGGTAGCGACACTTTCGGGAGGAGAGACAGCGCGGCTCATTTTGGCCGGGATGATGCTGGAAGATCACAACTTCATTATTCTCGATGAGCCAAACGGTCACCTAGACCTTGAGGCAGTGAGTGCACTTGCTTGGGGCTTGAAAGATTATAAAGGAACAGCTGTTGTTGTGGCACATGACCGCACATTGATCGAGGATTTTGCAACAAAAATCATCGCTTTTGAGGCCGATGGCATTCACACTTATGACGGTCCTCTAGAAGATTATTTGGCCCAAAGATGAGCATTGAGTACCACTTTGCAAAAATCATGGAGCTGCTTGGCCTAGATCTCAACGATCCAAGCCTTGCTAAGACGCCTGCGCGCGTTGCCAAAATGTATGAAGAGGAGGTTTTCACGGGACTTGTTCCTGACAACTTCCCCGATATCTCCCTTATTCCATGGGAGAGTACACAAGAGATCACGGTGCATGACATCTCATTTGTGAGCTTTTGCGAGCACCATTTCTTGCCTATGTATGGGAAAACAACTGTCAGCTACGTACCCAACGGCTCAATCTTAGGGCTTGGAACAATTCATCAAGTGGTGCACCACTTTGCAAACCGCCCTCAGCTGCAAGAACGTCTCACAGATCAAATCGCACGCACGCTGGCAAATGCGTTGAGTACGGAGGTAGTAGTCAATGTTATTGCAGAGCATAGCTGCGTAAGAGCGCGCGGTGTGCGCGATAAAAACTCTTTATTCGAAACAACTAGTTGCTGCCCTTCTCCCGTCGAAGTAGACGGATGACATAGTCGCGATTCGCCCACAAATACTCCACCCCAGCATAGAGCGCATACGCCGCTGCCACAGCCGTTGCGATAGTCGCTGTCATGCGCATGGTGGCCCCACTCATGTAACCCAAAGAGTAGGGAATCAAAATGATTGTGATCACAAAGGTCGCAATCGCCTGAATCACAGCCTTGATCTTCCCTGTCGAACGCGCTGCCAAAGCAAAACCACGCAAGGCACACACCGTGCGCAATGTGCTGATCACAGAATCCCGATAGAGAAAGACAAAGACCAAAAGGAGCGGTACGCTCACAGGTGGACGTGTGAAGGTTAAAAAGACACTGATACGATAAATGCTATCAGCCATGGGGTCTAAAATTTTTCCTAAGTCAGTAACCTGACTCAATTTGCGCGCAAAATAGCCATCAAAGGCATCGGACAACTCTGAGACAAGCAGGAGGAAAAGGAGGATATAGGGAAGCCAAACAAAGCTAATTCCCAGCAGCTCATACTCAAGATAGAGAAACATGAAGATGGGGCTGATGAAGATGCGGGTGAATGTGAGGTAGTTCGCAACGCCCAAAGGAAGAGCCTCTAATTAGTTGTAAAAGCTCCGAAAATAACGAAGGATCTATTTAAGTTCAAGGCATGAAAACTTTTTGGAAAAAGGGGCGCCACAGCGCCTCCCAGTCTTGCCGCAGCGCAGTGGCAAGCTTTACTCCCACCTCTTTTACAGCCTCAGCGAAGGAGGCGACAGCTGGATCTATTGGGACTGCTGGATTTGGTCTGTAATTGGCAAGATGTTGAATGCAGGACTCAAGTGAAACTTCGCTGAGTTTGCTCTCAGCGTCTTGGATTCCCGCTTCCAATCGAGCTTTTTCTGCCTCAAAGAGCCTAAGCTGGCCGTCTACGTCAGCTAGTTCCACGAGCTGTCCAGGGGGCACGTTGCCTCCATACTGCCTTTGCAACGCGCGGGCGATTACTGCACGTTGTTGTCGAAGCTGTGCATATTCAGCTTTCTGATCGTAGATTGCTAATACCGTCCTTCTGAGTACACCCCCTTTTCCCCCCTGCAGCATCGCAGCCACCACTGCAGCTGAGCAAACCTTTTGCGTCTCTCCATAGTAAATCGCAACATCTTCAAGAGAGAGCACATCGTCACTATCAGAAGTTTTTGGCAAAACGCCTTCTCTTTTCATTGTGGTAAAAGCACGACGTGCAGCCTTTTTAAAACGCGCGCACTGCGATGCCAACTGCGCCTCGCGCTCCTCTTGCTCATGCTGCTCAAACAATTCAATCAGCGCTATTTGTGCTCGCTCAAGAGCATCATCACCGTCTGGGGAGGGCCAAGGCGCCAGAGGGGCGAGCCGCACATCCACTGGCTCAACCCACTTTGTGATAAAAGCATTGTGCTCCATCACACCCCCTCTTTGATAGAGCCACTCATCGATCTTGTAAGCGAGAGGAGGACAGATTGTACCCACACCCGTATTCGCTAGCTCGAGGAGCGACCCTCCAAATGTGAGCACAGAGACACCCAGATCTTTCCACTTTTGCTTTACATCGCCATACCAAAAAAGTGTCGAGCCCACAGCAATGAAGAAACGGGCAACCATTACGATGGCACGAATCGCCACATAGATGGTGCGCGTCACAATTGAGAAGGCATAACCTACCATCCCAGCGATATAGGCACCAGCAGGACGCACATTACCTTGGTAATCTTGCCGCCAAAGCAAACAATTTCGATTGGTAGACAAATACTCTGTCATAGATAGAATATTATAACATACAAAATCTTATTTCTCTTCGAAAATCTGCTTTTTGAGGGCGCGCCAAAAAAGTTTTACTACAATCGTAAAGGGCAAGGAGGCAAACCAGCGCAAAGCTGCCCATGTACCAAAGTGATGTTTCAAAATTTTCCATGTATCCCAAGGAAAAGCAAGCTCTCTGCCTTTAACTTGGGCAACAAGAGCAAGGTCGGACTCGACAAGGGAGCGATCGAGATGCACAAGTCTTTTCTTGGGTTGCTTCATGATACGGCATAGCATATCAAACATGAAGCGCATTTTATAGTTTGGATTGAGTTTTCCCAACTTGAGGAAGAAGTCTCGCCTGATCCAACACCCTCCTATGATCACCGGAAAGCGCCCCCTTTTGATCTCCTTGAGCGAAAGTTCATGGCAGGTGCTATTGATGAGGAGCATGCTACGGCTACTCGTCGTGCCGCAATAAACAAGGTCAGGGTGGGCGTAGTCAAGGACAGCCTCAGCAAAGATATTGTAGGTTTGGTTACTCAAATAACAGCTTCCCGGATAGAGGACGGCAATGTAGTCCCCTGAAGCTAGGGCTGTCCCTCTGTTGATCATCTCTGCGATATTGTGCCCAGAGACGCTATAAACCCGCGTAATGAGCTGTGCATATTCAGCTAAAATCGCATGCGTCTGGTCTGTCGACCCTGCATCAACAACAATCACCTCAAGCGAAGGGTAGTGCTGCCGTCTGATTGAATCAAGCGTGCGATCAATCGTTGCACCACAGTTATAGGTGGGCAAAATGAGCGAGAGATGCACCTCTTCGGTGCGCGGCTTAGGAGTAAAACTCCTCTCAATCTCCTCTACCCATTTTTTTTTCGATTTCGCGCTATGCATATTGCAAGGGATACCATTTTTGTTTATAGTTCTCAAACAATGTTGACTTTTCAAGAGATGATCACCGTCCTGACCGAGTATTGGGCAAAGCAAGGCTGCCTTGTCCAACAAGGGTACGACCTCGAAGTGGGCGCTGGTACACTCAATCCCGCAACCTTTTTACGCTGCTTAGGACCAGAGCCTTATGCATCTGTATACGTAGAGCCTTCTCGTCGTCCGAAAGATGGGCGATATGGAGACAATCCAAATCGTGTGCAGTTTTACCACCAGATGCAGGTGATTTTCAAACCTTCTCCGCTTAACTTGCAAGAGCTCTACTTGGGCTCTCTTGATGCGATTGGCTTGCATTTGTCGAAGCATGAT
Organism: Chlamydiales bacterium; assembly: GCA_024233495.1. Classification (GTDB taxonomy): domain Bacteria; phylum Chlamydiota; class Chlamydiia; order Chlamydiales; family JAAKFR01; genus JACKPM01. Next base: position 229,482 of record JACKPM010000002.1, on the reverse strand, counting down.
ATACGTTTTGTACACGACGATTGGGAGAACCCAACGATTGGCGCATGGGGCCTTGGCTGGGAAGTTTGGGCTGACGGCATGGAGGTGACGCAGTTCACCTACTTCCAAGCAGTGGGTGGCCTTCCTGTCTCTCCAGTAACAGGTGAGCTCACCTACGGCTTAGAGCGTCTTGCGCTCTATCTGCAGGGCGTTAACTCTATTTTTGATTTGCAATGGAATGAGACGTACCGCTATGGCGACCTTTTCAAGCGCAATGAGTGGGAGTGGAGTACCTACAACTTTGAGCAATCTGATGCGCAGATGTGGAAGCAGCACTTTGACGACTTTGAGCGAGAATCGAAGCGCCTATCAGATGCAAACCTTCCTATCCCAGCTTATGACTTTGTGATGAAGGCATCGCACGCTTTCAACATGCTTGATGCGCGCGGCTCGATTAGTGTAACTGAGAGAGCACGCTACATTGGGCGTGTGCGTGCGCTGGCAAAATATGCTGCTGAGAAGTATGTGGAGTCGCGCAAAGAGCAGAACTTCCCTTTGCTGCGCAAACTAGAGCCACGCGTTTATCCTGTTGCTCCTGCCCCTTCTGAGGCGTGCGATCCTGAAGAGCGTGCCGACTTCCTTCTTGAAATTGGGTGTGAAGAGCTCCCTGCTACATTTGTGAATGGTGGCATCTCAAACCTGAAGTACGCAATTGAGAAGCTCTTGAAAGAGCAAGAGATCAGTTTCTCCTCTATCGAAACATATGGCACGCCGCGCCGCCTTGCAGTGATTGTAAAGGAGCTTGCAGGTGGTACAGAGCCAAAGCATCTGGAAAAGAAGGGACCTGCACTCTCAGCAGCTTTTGATGGCGAGGGCAATCCCACTCGTGCGGGTTCTGGCTTTTTCCACTCTCTTGACATCGAACCATGCACAAAAAAGAACCTCTCCCCTAACGTAGAAGTGCGCAATTTGAAGGGAACTGACTATCTCTTTGCTTCGTATACGTCACCTGGCATCTCAACACGTGCTTTGCTTGCACGAGAGTTGCCCAGCCTCATCTTGGGTCTAGACTTTCCTAAAAAGATGCGGTGGTCTGATCTCGACATTACTTTCGCGCGCCCTCTTCGTTGGATTGTCGCGCTTTATGGCAAAGAAGTGGTCCCCTTTGTTGTAGGTAACATTCTCTCTGACCGCAAATCTTGGGGGCATCGGCAGCTCCATCCTAAAGAGATTTCCATTTCTCGCCCTGATACTTACGTCTCCTCTTTACGCAAAGCGCACGTGCTCGCCGATCCGCTTGAACGCAAAAAGATGATTGCCGACGAAATTTTCAAGCTGAAAAAGCGGCTCTATGAGCCTGAGAGAGTGATGCCGCAAGTGGTTAATCTTGTGGAGTGGCCCTTTGTGATTTTGGGCAATTTTGACAGTGGCTATTTGCGTGCTCCGAAAGAAGTACTCGTCTCGGAAATGATCGAGCACCAAAAATACTTCCCCCTTGTGGATGAGCGAGGCGCACTCGAACCGCATTTCATCGTCGTTTCGAACAATACCCCCTCCGATCTCATCAAACACGGCCATGAGTGTGCGCTCTCACCTCGCCTCGCAGATGGTGTCTTCCTCTATGAAGAGGACCTTAAAAAGCCGCTCTCCGAGTTTTGCAAAAAGCTAGAGGTGATCACCTTCCAGCAAGAGCTCGGCACCGTTGCACAAAAAGTAGAGCGTCTTGAAAAGATGGTGACGCTCGTGCACAAACACCTCCCCCTCTGCCCTCTTGAGCTCGCTACGCAAGCCGCTGCTTTTTGTAAAGCTGACCTTGCGACAGAGCTCGTTGGTGAGTTCCCTGAATTGCAAGGGGTGGTCGGCAAACTCTATGCCCAAAAGCAAGGGTTTGACCCAGAGGTCGCCTCAGCGATCGATGAACATTGGATGCCGCGGGGAGAAAAAGCGCCCCTTCCAAAGACGGATTGCGGCACCCTGCTCAGCATCGCAGAGAAACTTGACAACCTACTCAGCTACTTTTCAATTGGGCTCAAACCGACAAGCTCAAGCGACCCCTTCGCGCTCCGTAGACAAGCGCTCGGCCTCATCAAAATTGCGTGTGAGAAAAAGCTTAACTTCTCTACAAAAAAGCTCCTCAAAGAGGGAGCGCAATACCTCAAACAAGACCCCTCAGACGAAATCAATAGCTTCTTGCTCAGCCGCCTGCGCAACTACTTTGTCGAACTCGGCTTCCCCAAAGATTCGATTGAAGCAGTGCTTGCCTACGGCGTTGATGACATCTATGCTGCCTATACACTGCTGCAAGAGCTCAACCAGTTTCGTTCTAGAGAAGAGTTTACTAAACTGCTTGAAGCGTATACCCGTGTGCACAAAATCCTTGCTTCAGAGAAAGAGAAGACAGGGAAAGCTGACCCCAAGCTCTTCAATGAAGAGGCAGAAAAAGAGCTCTACAAGCAAATGCAAGGGCTTTCTACATTTGAAGATCTCTCTAAACTACATGCGCCAATTCAGCGCCTCTTTGATGAGGTGAAGGTGATGGCGGACGACCTGCCCACGCGTAAAAACCGCATTGCCCTGCTCCGCGACGTACAAATGCTCTTTGACAGCCTCGTCGACTTCAGCAAACTCCGCTAATATTTATTGCAAATTGACAATAAATCATCGTCTTTCGATAATTTCAGTCATTCGGAGGTGTGACATGAAAAAAATTCATTCCATTAGCAGTTTACTCAAGTGGTGCGCGATTGCTGTCTGTATTTTATTGCCTGTGATTGAGGCGGGATACTGGATCACAAGTGGCTATCCATTTTTAACACCCTTTTTTGGTGTAAAAGCGCTCTCTCAATTTGGCTCAGTGCCCATCACGTGGGAGAATTTGAGCGACCTGCAAAAGTTTTTAGCCTTTTTGGTGAACTTAATTCCAATCGCGTTTCTTGTTGCCGCTTTTGCATTTTTGAGCCAGCTCTTTTCAGCCTTTCAAAAAGGAGAGATTTTTGAAGCGCGCAATGTGACACCACTAAAGCGGGTGGGTTGGATGCTTATGTTCAGTCAGCTTGTGCATCCACTCTACTGCGCTCTCTTAAGTTTAACCCTGACCTACACAAATCCAATTGGAGATCGTGTGATTGCGCTCTCTCTTGGAATTGCGCAACTAGAAGTTCTCTTGATTGGGCTTGCTATTTTGCTTGCCTCTTGGGTTTTTGAAAGGGCTGTGATTATGCGCGAAGAGCAGGAGGGGGTGATCTAAAATGCCGATTGAAGTGCGGTTAGATGTATTATTGGCCAAGCGCAAAATGCTCTCTAAAAAGCTAGCTGAGGCGATTGGGATTACCGAGCAGAACCTCTCCATTTTGAAGAGGGGGAAAGCAAAAGCGATCCGCATGAGCACGTTAGAGGCGATCTGCAAAGAGCTCGAATGCCAACCCGGCGACATACTCGAGTTTATCTCTGAAGAAGAGGTTTAAACCTATTTATGCGAGGCGGCTTCGCCGCCTCGCACAAAAGGGTGGGCGGCCAGGGCAACGCCCTGGCCGCATCAGGGTAGGATTTTGGGTTTGATGTGTGAAAGATCGGTTGTGCAACGGCAGAGGCGGTAGCGCTCTTTCGCAATTTTTCGGTAAGCCCAATTGAGCATTTTTGTGGGGATCCATTTGAAGCGGGGCGCAATCCTTTTGAGCGCCTCCCCTTCTATGTAGATTTTCGGGTGTCTATCAAAATCCTCGATAAGCACGACGCTGTCGGTTTTGGGAAGAGCAAACTGCTTGGCTGTCTCTCCTTGGAGGGTGGAGTAGCGAAAAAGATCTTTCTTATCGTGTGCGGCGATCCAGTGCACGGCTTTGTGACAAAGGGGGCAAGGTCCGTCGAACAAGATGAGATTCAAAGGCGCACCTCAGGTCTAGTTGTGGCATCAAACTTTTTCGCGAGCGCAAGCTTTTCGTCGTCACTGGTGATAGTGAGAATCTCTTTTTTGATCGCCTCTCTTTTGGCAAGCCAGCTTCGGTCGACGATGCGTTGCACAGAGAGAAGGAAGATCTCCTCTGCTTTATCTCGGTTGATCTTTTTGCTCATGATTTCGTCGACGCACGCTTCGATGGCGGGGTCATCGATGTCGGCCATGATGGAGAAGAGGTCGGTCTCGTCTGCCTTGAGGTAGGCGTTATAGAGTTTTCGGCAAGCTGGAATCATGAAATCTGGAGAAGAGATAAAGCGTTGTACAGTGTCGCGAAATGCGCTTTCCCCTTGGAGGAGAATGCGGAGCAGGTCGATTTCGAGGAGATGGTTGGGATCAAGTTTGGGGTTCGCGCCATTGGCGCGCACGTAGCGGGGCGCTTTGTAGGAGACGCCGATCATCTCTTCGGGGAGGCGGGTGAGCTGGGCAAGTTTGCGCAAACTCTCATGCACCATGACGGGGTCATCCCACGCTTTGATTTGCGCTGTGAGCTGCTTGACGAGCTCGGCTTTGGCAGCGGGCGACTTGAGGTCAAACGTCTTAGCCAAATAGTGCATTTGGTAGGTGAGGTAATCATGAGAGGGAAGCGCTTGAAACTTTTCCAAGCCGTGCTCTTTGAGGAAGGTGTCGGGGTCGCTTCCGTCTGGAAGCGTGATCACCTCCACTTCAATGCCCACCTTTTGGAAGAGATCACCCGCTTTGGAGGCAGCCTTCACCCCAGCTGTGTCAGAGTCAAAAGCGATCTTTACTTGATGCACGCCGAGATTTTTGAGAGCGGTGACATGCCCTTCGCCAAATGCTGTGCCGAGCGCAGCGACAGTGTAGTCGAGCCCCGCTTCGATGAGTTTTAAGCAGTCAATCTGCCCCTCCACAAGGAGCGCTCGGCGATCCTTCACAATGCGGCGGCGGCTGTAATTGAGCCCAAAAAGGTGACGCGACTTTTTGAAAAGTTGCGTCTCCGGAGAGTTGATGTACTTCCCACCATACGTCTCCTCTTTGATCTTGCGCGCCGAAAAGGCAATGACGCTCCCTCTGGCATTGTGCACAGGGAAAGTGATGCGTTCGCGGAAAAAGGGGCGTTGACCATCTTGCGTAAGGAGGCCTGCTGCGATGAGCACCTCTTGGGAAAATTTCTTTTCTTTGAGCGCTTTCATGAAAAGAGCGCCATTGCTCGGCGCATAGCCAAGCTCAAACTGCTTGATAAAATCGAGAGAGAGTCCTCGCTTCAAAAGATAATTGAGCGCTACTCTCCCCTCTTCTGTGCGGAGTAAGTAGAAGTGATAGAACTGCTGTGCAAAAACAAGCGCACTTTGCAATGTGAGCGTGCTGATCCCTTTTTCACTTTTCTCATCCTCTTGCAATGGAACATGAAAGCGTTCGGCAAGCATTTCTACTGCCTCACGGAAAGTAACCCCTTGCAGCTGCATCAGAAATTGGATTGAATCGCCGTGCGCACCACACCCAAAGCAGTGGTAGTGGGAGTCTCCTCTCTTAAGCGTGAACGATGGCGACTTCTCATCATGAAAAGGGCAGAGCGCCTTGTAAGCTGTGCCTGCGCGCTTCACCTCAATCTGCGAGGAAACGACCTCAATGAGGTCAACTTTTTCCTTTAAATTCTGCAAACTCTCTTTCGTATACACGGTGCGGATTCTATCTCTCTTTTCATTCAAATTCAAGCATGGTATAGTGCTCCCATGAAATTTGCGAAACTTCTTATTTCTTTAGCTTTACGCACTTTCCCCCATTGCAGCGTATGATCAAGAGAGTGACTCTGTTCTTATGCTTGACATTTCTCGTTACAAGTATGGCCCATTCTGGGTAAAAATGGATGATTTGTATGCGAGCATGCAGCCGCATGACCGTGCAACTGATCGTCCCCATGGCTACCTCGTGGTTTCCAGTTAAATGGAGATGTGGTAGCGTTGTTCACTATGACTACTCCAATGATGATGCAGTGGGAGAGCTGCAAAAAGGCGGCTCCCAACTCGATTCTATTATTCCGCATGGGCGATTTCTATGAGGCGTTCCACGACGATGCACAGCTTTTAGCGCGCGAACTCGACCTCACACTCACAAAAAGGCAAGAGGTGCCGATGAGTGGGGTTCCCCACCATACGATCGATGTCTACATTGAACGCCTTGTCCAAAAGGGGCACCGCGTTGCGGTTGCTGAGCAAACCGAAGACCCAAAAGAGGCAAAGGGGTTAGTGAAGCGGGAAATTGTGCGTATTGTGACGCCTGGTACAATCCTTAACTCCTCTTTGATTTCTGAGAAGAGTAATAATTTTCTTGTTGCCCTTGACCAAGTGGGCACACTCTTTGGATTAGCTGCTCTCGATATCTCAACAGGTGAGTTTCGCGTTATTGAGTTTGAGTCTGCCACTGAGCTGCTCAACGAAATCGCGCGTCTCACACCGTCAGAATTTGTGCTCACCGAAAAGTTTGCAGAGAAGTATCCGGTAGAGGGGATGAAGACTTTGTTGGAGAAGTGGCGTTTTGAACACAAAACGGCAGTGCGCTATTTGACCGAGCACTTCGATGTGCAAAGCTTGGATGGCTTTGGTCTAAAAGGTAAAGTGGCAGCAATTAATGCGGCAGGGGCACTGCTTGCCTATGTGCATGAGGAGCTCTCCCTCTCAATTGCACACATCAAAAAACTCTCTCCCTATTCGGTAAGCGAGACCTTGGCTATTGACCGCAATGCGCAACGCCATTTGGAGCTGCACGATCTTCTACGCGTGATCGACCGCACCGTCACTCCAATGGGGGGGCGTCTTTTGAAAAAATGGCTACAACACCCTCTTCTTTCACCAGAAAAAATTGCAGAAAGGCAAGAGGTGATTGAGGCGCTTTTCTACGATACACAAGGAAGGCTTAAGCTCAAAGAGGCACTCAAGTCGATCCGCGATCTAGAACGTCTGGCAATGAAGGTGTCTGCTAGAATTGCAAAACCTTTAGATCTAAAATCATTACAACAATCGCTCGAGTACATCGCACCGGTAAAGGCATTTAGCTGTAGAGAGCTTGTCTCACGACAGAATCGGCTGGGAGAGTTTTCTGAGTTAATCCATCTTTTGAAAAGCGCACTTACAGAAGAGGGGCATTTTTGCGCAGGATATCACACTGAACTCGATGAGCTACGCTCCATCACGCGTGGGGGTAAAGAGTGGCTTCTCTCCTATCAAGCAAGGATCAAAGAGGACACTGGCATTAAGAATTTGAAGGTGAGCTTCAACAAAGTATTTGGCTACTACATCGAAGTGAGCCGAGGGCAATCACATCTTATGCCCGACTCCTTTGAGCGGCGGCAGACACTTGTCAATTCTGAGCGTTTCATCTCCCCTGAGTTGAAGGAGTATGAGAGTCGTGTCCTCAACAGTGAGGAGCGCATCATGCGCCTCGAAGCGCAGCTCTTTTCACAACTCCTTGATCAAACGCTTCGTTTTGAAGAGGAAGTATTCTCTACTGCAGAAGCAATTGCAGAAATCGATGTACTCCAGGCACTTGCGGATGTAGCAAAGCGAAATAGTTATTGCCGTCCCAAGGTGGACCAGAGTGATCGGCTCGAGATTGTGGAGGGGCGCCACCCGGTTGTGGAGGCGGCACTTAGCAAAGAGAATTTCATTGCGAATGACACAAAGCTTGGAGAAAAGCGCCTTATGTTGATTACTGGCCCCAACATGGCTGGAAAATCGACCTATATTAGGCAGGTAGCGCTCCTCGTGATTTTGGCGCAGATGGGAAGTTTTATTCCTGCAAACCATGCGCATATTGGCGTCGTTGATATGATTTTTACGCGTATTGGGGCGAGTGATGATTTGGCGAGAGGGCAGTCTACTTTCATGGTGGAAATGACAGAAACGGCGAACATTTTGAACAATGCAACCGCGCAGTCGCTCATCATCCTCGATGAAATTGGGCGAGGAACGAGCACGTATGATGGTGTTTCGATTGCATGGTCGGTTGCGGAGTATTTATTGAAGGGTGGAGCGAAGACCCTCTTTGCTACGCACTATTGGGAGCTGACGCAGCTAGAGTCGCTCATTCCCGGTGCTGTGAATTATCACGCCTCTGTAGAAGAGTGGAATGAGGAGATTGTATTTCTCCATAAAATTGTGCAAGGTGGAGCAGATAAAAGTTATGGAATCCATGTTGCACGTTTGGCGGGGCTCCCGCTCACAGTTGTGCGGCGCGCTACGCAGATTTTAAAGCGCCTTGAGATGCGCAAAACCTCCACCCCCAAGAATAGTGAAGAGCAACTCACTCTCTTTTGACCGCTATCCCACCTCCCCTGGAGTCTACCTCATGTTTGACGAGCGGGAGAAGGTGCTCTATGTGGGCAAAGCAAAAAATTTGAGAAGGCGGATCAAGCAGTATTTTGTACCAGGGCGTGATGGGCGGATGATGGTGCCCTTTCTTACAGCGAAGGTGAAGAAGGTGGACACGATTGTGGTCACCTCGGAAAAAGAGGCGCTCCTTTTAGAGAACACGCTTATCAAAGAGCACCAGCCGAAGTACAACGCTCTATTGAAAGACGACAAGACGTTTTTCAGCATCATGATCAATAACAAGCACAAGTGGCCAATGCTGCGCGTCGTGCGCTTCAAAGGGGGTGCTCCAAAAAACCATCTCTACTTTGGCCCCTATACCGACGCCTTTGCAGCGCGCAAAACATTGGCTCTTTTGAGGCAGCTCTTTCAGCTGCGCCAGTGTTCCGATCATGAGCTTGCAGCGCGTTCACGTCCTTGTATCCTTTATGAGATGAAGCAATGCCTTGCCCCTTGCGTCAACAAATGCACACAAGAAGAGTACGACTGCCAAGTGAATCAAGTAGTGAACTTCCTTAGAGGGAAGGACAAGGCGATCCACAAGCAACTGGAACAAGAGAGGAAAGAGGCGTCTGAACAACTCGACTTTGAAAGAGCTGGGCGCGCGCACGACCTTCTGGAGGCGATTGAGAAGACATTGGAAAAACAGCGCGTGCAAAAGGCGGGACAGAAAGATCTCGATGCACTCGGTCTTTTCCGTCTTGGTGACCACGTTGTGCTCACACAGATGGTATTTCGCGGTGGGAAATTAATGGCATCACACGACCACCACTTCCGCAAAACAGCTCAAGAGGACGAAGAGATTGTGCGCTCTTTTCTCATGCAGCATTATGAAGGGATGCCAGAGATGCCACACAAAATTTTGCTCCCATTCAAAATCCCCTACCTCTCGGTATTAGAAATTGTGCTCAATACAGAAATCGTCATCCCTGAGCGAGGCAACAAAAGAGCTCTCGTCAAAATGGCTGAGACCAATGCACAGGCAAAGCTGAAGCAGGAGAAAAGTGCGTGTGAGACGCGAGAGCAAGTGCTCATGCAGATGCAAGAACGTCTACACCTCACAAATTTCCCTGGCACGATTGAATGCTTCGATAACTCCAATATTTCAGGCTCTGAGCCTGTGAGTGCACGTGTTCTCTTCGATGGAGGAGAACCCAATAAGAGCGGCTACCGCAAATACAAAATCAAAGAGGCAGCCTCCAACGACGACTATGGCCAGCTCAAAGAGGTACTCACCAGACGGTTTCAAAAAGCTGATCTTCCCGACCTCCTTATGATTGATGGAGGAAAGGGGCACCTCAAAGTGGCGTTGCGTACACTCTCAGAACTCGATATTAGCACCATCGATGTTATTGCTGTTGCCAAAGAGAAAGGGCGGCATGACAAAGGTGTGACAGAGGAGCAGATCTTTCTTCCCGGCCGAAAAGAGCCAATTGTATTGCGTGCCAACTCCCCTGTTCTCTTTCTCCTGCAACGTGTTCGTGATGAGGCACACCGCTTTGCGATTGGCTACCAAAAAGAGCGGAGAAAAAAGCGTACTTTCGAGAGTGAACTCGACTCTCTTGAAGGGATTGGTCCCATCAAGAAGAAGCGACTACTAACACACTTTGGCAGTGTGACGCGTCTGCGCAATGCCACACCAGAGCAATGGAGCGAAGTGCAAGGCATCACCAAGCATGATATTGAAACCCTGAAACTTTGGACAGAAAAAAAAGGAAATTGATATAGTCAAATCGGTTAAAAATTTTACAAATTCGTGCCAGATGGCAAAGCCAAAGTAAGCGCAAAGTTCGACTTAGACCATTTATGGTCTATGAGAACGAGCACGATCTTTGGTAAAGCCAAATGGTATGAACTTGTAAAATTTTCAACTGATTTGACTCTAAACACTAGTTATGATTAAACGCTCTCTGATTACCATAGGAATACTCGCTGTTGTCGCCCTTGCAGGCCTCACAATAAACCTCTATCAAAACAAGCAAAACCTAAAGAGAGGAAAGGCTCCCATTCTCATTGCCGCTCTCCCGAGGTCTGGAACCATCTATATGCGCAATACATTGCAACGGTGTTTCCACTGTCCCATTACACTTTGTAATGAAAAACTCCCCTTTCCAAACGAAAGAATCGACAAAAAAAAATATGAGCGCTTTGTCAAAAAGCGAGCTGTCGATATCTGTCACTATCCCCCTTCAGAAGACAATATCTGCACAATTGCAAGCAAGCTAGATCGCTTAGTACTACATGTACGTGATCCAAGGCAGTGCGCCGTTTCATTGGCATACTACCTAGAACAGTACATTGCTCTCCCGATAAGCAAAGATCCAGAATTAGCCTATGCAAACCTCTTAGCTCCTATTCCTGATGATTACTATAAGTATAGCTTCGAACAGAAACTTGACTGGATTATCGAAAATTATGTCCCCAATGAGATCGCCTGGCTAGCGGAGTGGACACGTTTCATCGACACTCATGATGAACTAGATGTGATGGTCACTTCATATAGTGACCTTCATGATCACCCGGTGGAGTTTTTCCGTTCCATCTTAGAGTTCAATGGAATCGACAGGAGCGTTTTCAAAGCGCGCTATCTTCGCACAGTGCGCCCTGGAAGATTTCACTTCCGAAAAGGGGAGCTAGAAGAGTGGCGTAGAGTGCTCTCCCCCCAACAACAAGAAAAGGTTACAGCAATGATTCCTGACACCTATTTTAAACGTTTCGGGTGGAGTAGGTAATGAGAAATACCCTTTTTTTTCTGATTTTACTCACCACTTTTTGTGAAGCTAAGCCCGCAATTCTAGTTGCTACCCTTCCGAAGTCTGGCACAGCCTATATTTGCCAAGCTCTTTGCCAAACCACACATCTTCAGGCATATAGAGAGGCAGATCCTCTACCTTTTCCTTTTGGAAAGTTTGAAAATCAGAATTTTGACCAACTCATGAGCAAGGGTTGCGTGATAGTCAATCACTATCCACCAACAGAAGAAAACATCGAGAGAATCTCCCGCTATATGGACCGTGTTATTGTCCACATTCGTGATCCACGTGAATGTGTTCTTTCTGTTGTTCACCACGTCGCAATCGACCTTGCCAACCATTATGATGAAGAGAAAGAGGTAGCGCGCACAGTTGGACTATCATTAGTCTATCCTGACTACTACAAGCTTAACTTAGAGCAAAAGATCGACTGGCATATCGATCACTTTATCCCTAACGCTGTTTCTTGGATTGAACACTGGCTAGAGTTTATTGATCAGCAAGATAAAATTAAGGTTCTTGTGACCTCTTACAGCGATTTACGGGAGTGCCCTTTTGATTTTTTCAGCTCTATTTTAGCCTTTAGTGGACTTTCACGAGAAAAGCTCAAAACAAAGCATCTGCCGATGCCAGAAAAAGGAAAGTTGCACTACCGCAAGGGCGATTCTCAGGAGTGGCGAGCTGTGCTTACCGCTGAGCAACAAAGGCGAGCCACAGCTCTAATCCCGGAACACTATTTTCAACGATTTGGATGGGTAAAATAGTGAAATATCCTCGTTGCATCGTATTTCTCTTACTAACGATCGCGCTTATTGGATGTACTGCCAAAAGCAAACATAAATCTATTTTGATTGCGACAATCCCAAAGTCAGGTACGGTTTATATCCAAACAGTACTGCAAAATTGCTTTGGGTCTCCCATACACAGAGAACCTATTCTTACCCCTTTTCCTGATTTGATAGTCGATCAACCGCATCTCGATTCCCTAATGAAAAAAGGATGCCTAGTTATCCATCACTACCCTCCTGCGAAAGAAAATTTAGAAAAGCTTTCTCACCATTTTGACCGCATCATTGTCCACGTACGTGATCCAAGACAATGCCTTACCTCTATGACCTTCCATATTGCAAAAAACCTCGCACTGCATATGCAAGAGGAGCAAGAATACACCTCAGTTTCAAACCTTTGTGAAATTGAAGCTGACTTCTATAAGTATTCGCTTGAGCAAAAAATCGACTGGGTGATCGATCATTTTTATGTAAACTGCTTAGACTGGATTGCTCGCTGGGTAGATTTTGCCGAAAATCACAATGAGTTAGACATAATGTTCACCTCATACGATGATCTGCGTGAACACCCCGTCGAATTTTTTACTTCTATTTTAGCCTTTAATGGAATCTCTACGGCTCAATTCAAAGAGAAGCATCTACCAAAGAAGGAAAAAGGGAAACTACACTTTAGAAAAGGTGACTCTCAAGAGTGGCGCTCAGTGCTTACACCTGAGCAGCAAAAGCGCGTCACTGCGATGATTCCGCAGGAGTACTTTGAACGCTTCGCGTGGAAACGTTAAAATAGAAGTGGTTATGAAACCCACACTGCTTTTGGAAAAGAGCGGTTAGCCTCTCCTCAACCTCCTCAAGGGTTTTTTCCTCAACAGGAGGAAGGTGTGCTGTCACGTTGAGCTTTTTCCCTCTACGCACAACCACCTCACAAAAAAGCTCATCTTTTGGAAACAATTCCTCAAGGTTTTTGCGCGCCATCCGGGTCAGCACAGCCTCCGAAAGAGAGTATCCTCCCATTTTAAAGCGAAGGTATCGACGTCGCGTTAATCCTAAAAAGGCTGCAATCAGCAACGCAGCCACCACAACAAAGAGCACACCAAAAAAGAGGGGCTTTTGAAAAAGTGTAGCGATCGCCTGATAAGGAAGAGGGTAAAATGGGGAGAAAATCATCACGACTCCCACCCCCAATAAGATTGCTGCAAGTAGCAGGGCCACTAAGGAGACGAAAACGATCTCAAAGCGCATCAATCAGTAGACTCAGTCTCTGCAGGGATTAGAGAGGCCGGGTAAAGCATATCTTCTTGGTGCTCTACCATATCCATCCTTGAAATAAGACCTTTCACTACAAGGTGAACAGAAGCCACATGTAGCCCTGTGAGCTTCGTGATTTCCTCTACCACCTGGTTTTGCACTTTCTGTGAGATCTCTGGAATCGTCATGCCATACTCCACATTGACCTCAATCTTTACCTTGACAAGGTGGTTTTTGCTATCTTGCTCAACGAAGATCCCCTTGACACGTTCCACATCGCCCCGCCCAAAAAGCGTGTCGATTAACGTGCCGCCCATCAATGAAACGCCCCCGATTTTGTTAAGGCAATGCAAAATAATTACTTGAATTACCCGTGTCTCAATATCGTGGCTAAAGACGGTTTTTGGGACCTCAAACTCTTTGCTGTCAAATTTAGTTTGCTCCGCCATAACTCTACCCTATTGATTGTAAATCTCGATTCAAGGTAAAATATACTCTTATGTTAGGCAAAATGCAACTACTCAATGTACTTCTCTTCTCTGGCGCTATGGGGCTCCTCTGTTCCCATCTAGCCAAGAAAAAGCATAAGAAGCCTCTTGTCTGGTTTTTTCTCGGCTTTTTCTTTGGTATTTTTGGCCTTATTCTTCTCTATATTGTCCCCTCTTTTTCTAAAAAGCCCGCTGAAAAGCGCTTTGTGCCTCCTCCTAAGCTTGAGAGGAGCGATGCGTGGATAAAAATGTGGTACTACCTCGATCCCACTCACAAGCAGCAGGGCCCTTTTGAGTTCCCCGACTTCATCGAGAAGGTGAAGGAGAAGAAAGAGACCCTTGTATGGGGTGAGGGGATGAAGGAGTGGAAAAAGCTTTCAGAGCTCCCTGAGATCGAGCGTGAGATAAGTGCTCAATAGGGCACATCATCAAGTTTTTTTAGACTAGATGGTGTCGTCAAATTTTCTCCTTTGTCAGCCGGATCTTTTCTGCCAAAATGCACTCTTAAGACCTCGGAAGTAGGTAGTGCTTTGGCGACTCATTTCGCTTGTGCATTTTGTCTAGAAAATCTCCCGCCCCACCTCAAGAATCTCCAGGGGATGTCATCTTCCCTTTTCTAGAGATTGCAGATTTTTTCTATAAAAGATAGGCCTTAAAGAGAAGTAAATTTGATTAAACCCGCTAATAAAAAACTCTTCTAGAGCATAATTTGTTTTTTTGTTAGCCTCTGCGACGATGAAGAAATGGCCTTTTATTTTCCTTGTATTTCCCCTCCTCCTTTTAGCTCTTTTCTTTCAATCCAACCGCAATACAGCCCCTATTGTGATCGCCTCTTTCCCCCGTTCTGGTGGGTGGGAAATCTCCCGCATGTTAGCGCAGTTTTTTAAAGCTCCACTCTTGGCAGATTCCACTATTGAACAGATTCTTAAAAGAAACGTGATTTGCAGTTTTAGACGCTTTCCAGATGAGAGTTTAAAAGAACTTCCAAAGCTTATCATTCACGTACGTGATCCTAGACAAGCGCTTGTTTCCTATGTGCTTCAGCTCGATCGATTACAGACACATCAACGTTACTATGAATACCAAAGTCATGAAGAACCTCCTAAGGAGTACTACCATTGGGATTTTGAATCAAAAGTTAACTGGCAAATCGATCATTTTTATAAAAGCGCAATTCACTGGACAGAGGAGTGGGTTGCATTTGCAGATTCTTTAGAGCAAGGGAGAGCGCTGATTACTGAATACGACGCACTCCGCAGCGCTCCCCTCTCTTTTCTTCGGACACTAGTAACCGAGTTTGGGGGGAAGGAGAGTCATTTCAAGGAGAAGCATCTAAATCAACGCTTTCCCAATGTGCACTCATCATTTACGACCAAGCATATGACCCAATGGAGAGAGCTTCTCACTCAGGAACAGCAAGAATACGTCAATGCCCTCCTTCCGAAGCATCTAGCTGAACGCTTCCACTGGGAATAAAAGGCGATAATCGAATTTTGGTAATCTTTTGGTGATTTTGCTCGGAGCTATCAGATTTCGGCAGCAGGTTGCGCCAGTAATATGCTAAGGAGAGCCTTCAAGAAGATCTGTGAAAGCATTGCTCCTATAATTTAGGCACCCACAAAATTAACGCCCCCCCAAAGCACTAGATCAGCATAAAATCAGCCAAAAGATTTGAAGTGCACTTGGGGATACCGTGTTTACCAAGAGGCTTTGGTGACGCCAGGGATCATCCCCATGCCCGCAAGCTCGCGGAAGCAAATACGAGAAACCCCGAACTTCCTCAGGTAAGCATGTGGACGACCAGTTAGCTTGCAACGGTTCTTAAGACGAGAGGGAGATGTATCTCGACGCATCTTATTCAAAGCCACGCGCGCTTCTTCTCTTTCCTCTTCACTTAAACGAAGATCTTTACATCTCTTGCGGAGATAGTCCCGTCTCTCACGGTTCATAGAGACCAATTTCGCACGTCTGTTCTGCTTTGCAATCGCTGATTTCTTTGCCATTACCTACCCTATTTTTTCTTTGCAGGTCCCTTCTGCCGCATCTTGCGGTTCGGGTCTTTCTTGTTAATAATGTAGAGTCGTCCTCTTCTACGGACTAACTTATCCCCTTTTGAAGGATCTGCTTTAATCGAAGCCTTTACTTTCATCGGTAAAATCCTATTTCGTATCTTTCCCAGGGAGTTTACCGAAGGAAGGCATAAAACTCAACAGTTGTTTTTTTTTCGCCCCTCTGCTATCGTGGTCCTTCCAAAAACAAAGGATGAACCATGAAGCGTACCTATCAACCTAGTCGAAGAAGAAGAAAGGCTCAACTTGGATTCAGAGCGCGCATGAAAACGGCAAATGGCAGAAAAATTATTAATCGTCGCCGTCGCATGGGGCGCCGCCATCTTGTACCCGCTTAGAAATGTTCTCATTTCCCAAGAAGAAACGACTTCTCAAGTCGTATGAATTTCGCGACCTCGCCCGCTGTGGCGAGTGGCGCAAAAGTTCCTCTGTTCGCATCAAAGTAAAAAAATCAATTGAATCTAAACTTGGTATCACGGTTTCCAAGAAGTTTGGCAAGGCGCATGAGCGCAATGCCTTCAAACGGCGCGTACGGGAAGCTTACCGACAATCAAAGAGCGAGGGATTGATTATCCACATCTCTCCTCTAAATGACATCTTACCTACAGTAGAAGCTCTTAAAGAGGAGCTTTCTCAGATACAATCTGGGAAAAGCGAGTGATTTCATCTACACGACTTCTCGGAGCACTCTCTTCAGCGATCTCAGCATGCTCAAGGGCTTGCTCGGCATCGCCCTTTTCAAGATAAAACTGTGCAATCATCATTTCAAGCTGCCATCTGTGCTTTTGCACCTTTTCTCCATGCATCTCTAGAAAATGCTCTAGGGGAGCAATTTTAGTAGGTGAAGCTTGGAAATCAATGAGTGCTACATTGTAGAGAAGCTCAACATCGCCACTCTCTTCAATGCTCTTTTTAAGACCTAAATCAAGTGTACGGCGGTACTTTTCGACGAGATAGAATCCTGGTTCCTTGCTCTCAATTCCGTAATCTAACACTTGATCGATCGCCTCTTGAGCGCAAAGCTCTTGGGCAAGATCGTATGCCTTCTTAAGAATCGTCTGCGTTCTCTCCCCTCTAGTGAGCAAATTAAGGAGGTAGGAGAGATCTTGATCTTGCGCCACAACAAAGAGAAGGTCATGAGCAAGCTGCTCTCCACTCATAGGGAGATAGCCAAAACGTGCAATCTCTTTTTGATCAGGAGCAAGAAGCAGTAGCGTGGGAAACTCATCTACACTAAAGCGCTCCTTTTCAGGAGCGGGAGGTGCATGTAGAGGAGAGTCAATCTCAACACAGATAAAGCTCTCCCCTATTTTCTCTTTGAAAGCATCGGAATCGAGTACGTCGTCTTTAAACTTCATGCTCCACCCCGACCAATCAGAGGCAGTGAAGAAGAGAAGAAGAGGCTTCTTCTCTTCTTGGCTCTGGAAGACGCCCTCTTCAAAACTTTGCTTCCACTCCAATGCATGCGCCTGAAATGAAATGACTGTGAAAAGTGTGAACAGTGCGCGCTTCATCTCTCTACCGTCCCGTTAGAAACTGTTGTAACCACTCAGCATATGCTTGGCCTCCGCCAGAGCGGTAGCCAGTCTCGCCGATGAAGCCCCCCTGCTTGTCAACAATCACAACAGTTGGGTAGCCTGTGACGCCGTAACGCTGCTTTAGCTGAGCATTTTGACGCATCTGCGCTTCAGGCAGTTTGCTATTCATTGGGAAGTCAACTTTGACAAAAACAAATTTGTTTCCTACTTCCTGAGCAAATGCTGGAGAAGAGAACACCTCAGAGTCCATCTTCTTACACCATCCACACCAGTCAGAGCCGGTGAAATAAAGAAGAATTGGCTTATCTTCCTTTGAAGCGGCTTGGAGCGCCTGATCATAACTATCCATCCAGTGTAATTTTCCATCTGAACGCTGCACATTGGTAGGCTTCCCATCTTGTTGCTGGCCGTTCATAGGTTTAGCATCTTGGTGCTGTCCATTTTTCATCGAACTGCCGTTCGACGGTTTGGATGAGCTCTGCATATCAGCTGATTGGGCATACAAAAAAGTTGATGATGCCAAAGCCGCGAGTATCCATCCTTTCATAACTATACACTCCAGAATTGGTTTTTATCTATTCGGCATGATATGCTTTCATCGATATTATGGCAAAGTTTCCTGCTACAATAATTATAAGGCATAGGAGAGAGAACCTAAAGAAGTGCAGCCTTAGAGGGTTAGAGACCCGAGATGACCTCGACTTCTACACCTACCCCAACCCTACTCTCCCCAATTTGTCTAATTACTGCATGCTTTGCGTCGATGCGCCTGAGCTCAGAGGTGGAGAGTCTTTCGGGCTTTTCTTACTCGATGCAACATGGCGTCTTGCAGAGGTGATGGAGCGTAACCTTCCCCTACCACCTGTACGTCGCTCCCTTCCCCGTTTCAAGACTGCCTATCCCCGCCGCCAAGAGGAGCCTTTTGGTTTAGCAACTGTTGAAGCTCTTTTTGCAGCGCACTTCATTTTAGGCCGTCCCGTTGATGGACTTCTTGACAATTACTACTGGAAGGACGATTTTATTCAGTTGAATCATGAGTGGTTTAACTTACCAATTTCTTCTCCAAGAGTGCCTTCTTCTTCAATCGGGTGTGAAGCAAGATCGTAAGAAGCTTTTTTTTCATTACGAAAAATACAGAAAGAAAACAGAAGAGCTGAATACTTCCCTCAGAAAAAAATGCATGCGCCCTTTTGCTTCAGCACTTCTAAAGCAACTTTCGTTCTATAAGAAAGATGAAAATGTACTTTTCTTCCTTTTGATGAACCATGAGAAGCTCGATGTGCTTTTTGGCAAGCAAGGAACAGCAAAAGCTTTTCGCAATACAATTGAGTTTGAAGAAGCAAAAAGGTGGATTTCCAAGCAGTATGAGAAAAGAGGTTTTTCTCACTTGATCCCCCACATTCATACGACAATCGATGAGTGGGGAAGATGTCTATAATTCGCGAGTATCTTCTACAGAAGCCTCCCTATGATGAGCCGCCTCAGAAAACACCTCCAAAGCGCGTTGAACCTCCTAAGAAAGAAGTAAAACCTCCCCCATCGGAGATGGAGGCGCTTTTTGAGAGTTTAGCCCCCGATCTTGTTGTTGATCCCCCAATTGTGCTGCTGTGGAAAGAGAAAAGCGACCTTCCTTTTCTCGAAAAAGTAGCCACAGCAATTACAAAGTCGGTGGCGCTCGCAGAGTGTCGACCATGGAGTGAAGAGAAGAGCTCTGCCTCGTTGATGATCGCATCTGCCGCGCTACTCAATCTTGCTCCTCACACCTTGTGCAAAAAGGGCCGCCCTGCAAAGCTTGCTCTTTACCCTGTCACTGAATACATGAAAAACGTCGAACTGAAGCGCACCCTTTGGAATCTACTCAATTCAAACGATTTGCTCGTGTAATCCCTGAACTTGGGATCGACAAGATGCTCGACTATGGCATCTGTGAGGACGACCTTGAGAAGGTAGAGCGTGGCTCATTTGTTGAGGTGCCGATTCGAGGGCATCTGCGAAAGGGGTTTGTCTTTGAGGTAACGGATAAACCCTCCTATCCAAAAGTTGTGCCCATTCACGCAGTTTTAAGTGAGGAGCCGCTACTTCCTCCCCACCTCTTTGAGCTGGCGCTTTGGATGAGCCGCTACTACCTCACCCCATTCCGCACGGTGCTCAAAAGCATGCTCCCTGAAAGTGTGCGCAACCAAATGCAGCCAAAAGAGCAGCTCTTGGTGCGGCGCAACAAAACCTACGATGAGATGCGCACGGCGTGTGCGCAATTGCAGCGCTCCCACCCTGCTCAAGCAAAAGTTTTGGAGGTATTGCTTGCTGCAAAAAGTGGCATTTTCCTCTCAGAGTTATTGGAAAAAACGGGGGGCTCAAGAAGTCCGGTTGAAACGTTAGAGAAAAAGCGGTTTCTTACCCTTGACACGATTCAAGTTGACCGCTCCCCGCTTATCGGTGAAAGTTATTTCAAGACAAAGCCGAAAAAGCTAAGTGGTGAGCAACAAGAAGCGCTCGACAAAATCATGGGAGGAGAGGGATTTCAAACTCACCTTCTCTACGGGGTGACTGGGAGCGGAAAAACTGAAGTCTATATGCAGGCAATTGAAAAAATGCTTGCGCAGGGAAAAGGCGCACTCATGCTTGTGCCTGAAATCGCTCTTACAACACAGACATGTGAGCGCTTTTTGAGCCGCTTTGACCGAAAAATTGCAATCTTGCATCACCGCTTGAGTCGAGGAGAGCGTTTTGACGAGTGGCAGCGTATTCGAAAAAAAGAGGCGCCCATAGTGGTAGGAGCGCGCTCTGCGCTCTTTAGCCCGCTGCCAAACGTTGGTCTAATCATCGTTGATGAAGAGCAAGATAACGCTTACAAGCAACACGAAGAGAGTTTTTGCTATCATGCCCGCGATACTGCTGTCATGCTGGGAAAGCTTGCAAATTGCACTGTCGTGCTCGGCTCCGCAACTCCGAGTTTGGAGAGTTATGAGAACGCAAAAAATGGAAAATATACTCTCTCCAAGCTGACAAGCCGCCCCACAGCTGCGCAGCTGCCGAAAGTGTCTATTATAGATATGAGAAAGGAGTACGAGAAAGCAAAAGGGTACACAGCTTTCTCAGAGCTGCTTCTCCAAGGAGTGAAAGAGCGCGTTGAGCGTGGTGAGCAAGCGATTCTTTTCCTCAACAGACGGGGGTACCATACAGCGCTCTCATGTCTTTCATGCGGCTTTGTCTTCAAGTGCCCCCACTGCGACTTAGCTCTTACCTTCCACAAACAGAAAGGAGAATTAGCGTGTCATTTGTGTGATTACAAACGCAATGACTTCAAAAAGTGTGCACAGTGCCAAGACTCTGACCTCAAATTTCGAGGTGTAGGCACAGAGCAAATTGAGCGCGCACTGCATGCTGTTTTACCCGACGTGCGCACGCTGCGTATCGATGGTGACACAACACGGCACAAAGGGAGTCACGATCGCCTCTTTCGGCAATTCAGCACACAAAAAGCCGATGTTTTGATCGGAACGCAAATGATCGCAAAAGGACTTCACTTCCCTGGCGTAACACTGGTTGCTGTCCTCAACAGCGATGGCGCCCTCAACATACCCGACTTTCGCGCCTCTGAACAAGTATACCAACTCATCGTGCAGGTAGCTGGACGTGCAGGCAGGGGTGAGCTAGCAGGAGAGGTAATCATTCAAACACAAACTCCAGAAAATTCCACGATTACCCTGGCTTCGCAACAGCAGTACGAAACGTTCTTCGAGCAAGAAGTCGAGGTGCGCCGCGCATTTGGATATCCCCCCTTCACCCACTTCATCAAGGTGCAGTTCTCCGGCGAAGATGCTGCTTTGGTCGAGCGCACAGCCGAACGCTTCCGCTCCCAAATCCAAATTCCACAAACCGTTGTGCATCCAACAGTTGCGTCTGGACATGCGAAAATCAAAGATCAGTTCCGCTTTCAGTTTTTGATTCGAGGGTGCAAAATCTATGCTATGCTCGATAAGGTGCTAAAGGTGAGGCAGAGTTTTGCTCTTCCCCCGAGTGTGCGTTTACGCATTGATGTTGACCCTATCTCCACTTTCTTTTAGGATGCTCTGTATGAACCCATCCGTAAAGTTAAGGAATCCGCTTTTTGCGCCTTTTTCCGCAACTTTCCTCCAACATGAGCAATACATACTTAGAAAAATAGGGCTGCTCACGCTGAAAGAAAGCGACAAAAAAAATCATCAAAAATCGAATCCCTTTACTTTTCGGATAGGTTCATGAAGACGATTCTTTTAGCAGGAGGCTTTGGTTCCCGTTTGTCAGAAAAAACAGACGATATTCCTAAGCCAATGGTTGAAATCGGCCCCTATCCTATTTTGCACCACATCATGCAAGTCTATGCTGACTGCGGGCACGAAGAGTTTATCGTGGCCCTCGGATACAAGCCTGAAGTAGTGAAGGAGTATTTTCTCCATTTCCACTCCCTTAATAACGATCTTACTGTTGATTTAAGCAGCGGACAAACAATTGTTCACAAGAGTGATTCACCTCCATGGAAAGTACACCTTGTAGACACGGGACTAAAAACGATGACTGGAGGCCGACTCCGCCGTCTGAAGTCGTGGGTAGGACATGAACGCTTTATGATGACCTATGGTGATGGCCTCTGTGATGTCAATATCGAAAAATTGATCGACTTCCATCTAGCGCACGGAAAACTAGCGACAGTGCTCGCTGTGCGTCCTCCTGCCCGTTTCGGAGAGCTAGAATTTGAAGGTGAGCGTATCTCTCATTTTAAAGAGAAACCGCAAACAGAGGCCGGCTGGATCAATGGAGGATATTTTGTTCTTGAGCCTGAGGTCTTTGATTATATTGAGAGTGACTCAACAATTTGGGAACAAGACCCTTTAAGAAGACTTGCTGAGGAAGGTGAGCTTATGGGCTTCCAGCACACCGGCTTTTGGCAACCAATGGACACGCTTCGCGAGTGGCGCTATTTAGAATCGCTTTGGAAATCAGGAAAGGCACCATGGAGTGGAAAGACAAGAGCGTTCTCATAACGGGGGCGACCGGACTTGTGGGTTTTTGGCTCACAGAGGCTTTGCTTGAAAAAGGAGCAAGCATCTGCTGTCTCGTGCGTGACCGCGACGCATTTTTTGAGAAGACCTATGATGGTAGGGTTTCCATTGTAAGCGGTACCCTTGAGCTTGAGACAATCGAACGTGCACTTTGCGAATATGAGGTAGATACAGTTTTCCATCTTGCTGCACAAACACTTGTCGGCATCGCGAAAAGAGCACCTCTTCTCACATTTGAAAGCAATGTGCGTGGCAGCTATCTTCTTTTTGAAGCATGCCGTAGACAAGCGCGATACTTGCGCTCCATTGTTGTTGCCTCAAGCGATAAAGCTTACGGCACAGCTCCTCTCCCCTACACAGAGAGAGTGCCACTGCGAGGTGAATTCCCCTACGACGTCTCCAAGACATGCACGGATTTAATCGCTCAAAGCTATGTACACACGTATGACCTTCCCCTAAATGTCTTGCGCTGTGGCAACATATACGGCGGGTTTGATCAAAATTGGAGTCGCATTGTGCCAGGCACAATTCGCAGCGTCCTAGAAAATAAGTCCCCTCTCATTAGAAGTGATGGCTCTTTTGTCCGCGATTATTTCTATGTCAAAGATGCTGCAAATGCCTATATTGCTGTTGCTGAAAGTGAGAGAAGAGGAGAGGCATTTAATTTTGGATCTGAGGCCCCCTGTACAGTTTTAACAATCACCAAAAAGATCTTAAAGTTGATGGATAGCGATCTTGAACCGGTGATTTTGGATGAAGCAAAGGCTGAAATTCAAGAGCAATACTTGTGCTGCAAAAAAGCGCATGAGATGTTAAATTGGGAACCTAAATTTTCCCTCGATGAGGGTTTGGAAGAGACGATTGAGTGGTATAAGAGTCACAAAGACGCCTTTGAAAGATGCGAAACGTATAGAGCTGTTGCCTCACTCAGATAGCCGGGGAATGTACTCCCGCATCTTTTGTGCAAAAGAGCTTCCTCTTGAATTTTTGCAGGTCAACATCTTAACAAATACGCAAAAAGGGACGCTGCGCGGTTTGCACTATCAAGAAGAGCCACATGCAGAAGATAAACTTGTGCACTGCATTCGAGGCTCTCTTTTTGATGTGATGGTGGACTTGCGCCCTGCCTCCCCCACTTTTGGCCAAATATATAGCGAGGTGTTGAAGTTGGGAAATGCTTTGCTTATCCCCAAAGGTTTTGCTCATGGGTTTCAAACTCTTGAAGATGACACCCACCTACTTTATTTTTGCTCTGAGTATTATGAGCCAAAAGCAGCTTCTGGTATCTCATGGTGCGATCCTGAACTCAACATACCTTGGCCCCTAGAACCCACTATACTTTCTGAGGCTGACCAAAATTGGCCTACACTTTCAACTTTCAAAATGGAGATAACATGAAAATTTTGGTGACAGGAGCATCTGGCTTTATCGGTCAACACACCCTTCCTCTTCTTCAGGAGCATGAGGTGCATGCAATCTCGCGAAGACCGCGCAGAAGTCCTTATGCTAAGTTTCACACATGTGATCTTCTTGACACTACGCAGATTTTTGCGCTTCTTTTTGATTTAAAGCCAGATGTACTCCTCCATCTCGCATGGGAAACAACGCCAGGCGTCTATATTAACTCTCCTACAAATTTAGCTTGGCTTAAGCTCTCGATCGACCTATTTGAATCTTTTGTACGTGCAGGAGGAAGACGTGTGGTAGCAGCAGGCTCTTCTTTTGAGTATGGCGCCTCCAATTCTCCTTGTAAAGAGGAAGAAACGCTCCTGAGACCTACTTCTCTTTATGGCGCCACTAAGGCAAGCCTTCACCAAGTGAGTGCCGAGTTTTTTAAAACAAAAGGAATCTCATTTGCATGGGGACGTATTTTCCAAACCTATGGCCCCTTAGAAAACCAAGAGCGTTTGATTCCACAATTGATCGCCTCAGTAGGCAAACCCTTTGAAATTCGTAACTACCACCAGGTGAAAGACTTCATACACGTAGAAGATGTAGCTGAGATATTTAAACAACTTGTCGCAAATGACTTTGAAGGAACTTTGAATATTGGAACAGGGAAGGGAACAACTCTGGGTGAGCTAGGCAACTGGATTACTGAGGTACCAGAAGTGGAGAGTGATGACTCAAAGCTTGTAGCAGACATCACCAAACTTCAAGAAGTTAACTATATCCCCCGTTTTTCAGCACAAGAGGGAATCAAGCAAACGGTTGAATGGTGGAACGCACAGCTGTAATTACAACACTTCTTCCTACCTATCGAAGACCGAAGCTTCTGAAGAAGGCTCTTGAGAGCATTTTGGCTCAGAGCTATCCCCACTTTCTAATTAAAGTATTTGACAATGCATCAGGTGATGAGACAGAGGAAGTGGTGAAGGGATTTCAAGATTCCCGCATTCACTACCTCTGTCATCCTAAAAATCTTGGCTTGATCGGCAACTTCCAAACACTTTTGCAAGAGGTTAAGACCCCTTATTTTTCATTTCTCTCTGATGATGATACGCTTGAACCATTTTTTTATGAGAAATTGCTTGAGCCGTATAAGAAGTATCCTGAGCTTGGCTTGACGACCTCTCCCTACTACACCAATTTCTATAATCAAAAGCGCACTCTTCTCTCTCCCCCGTTAGGTTACCTTCCAGCAGCCACTGCAAGCCAAGAATGCATGCATCTGTATGCTATTCTCTTCCATCGCCGCGTGTTAGAAAAAGTGCCACAATTCGATCTTGAAGCTGATGTGCAAGTTGATATGGATTTTATCACTAGGTGTTTAGTGCATTATCCATCATTTGTCATTGATACTCCCGTGATGACCCGCCTTTTTTGGGCAGAGAGCGAAACGTCTCGCATGCTAGAGGCGCAGTCGGAAAAAGCACGCGTCTCCAAGCTGCTCTTGAACCGAATTGCTATAGAAGCCCCAAGCGCTCTTTCCTTTTACCAAAAACGCTTCCGTGAGCTTGCTCTGCTCGATTTTTGGAAACCCCTTCTCCGTAAGAGATTTTCAGAGGCTGAACAGAGCTTAAAAATTTTAAATAATTACATTCCTCGCTTCAAAATGTGCTGGTACACATTAGTCTTTCTACTCAATAGACACACCTCCATTGCTCGAAACATTTCGAAGGTCTACTTCAGAAGATTGCGTCATTGTGATCGGCGTGCTACAATGATGGCGGATGAATTCAACTAAAACATTTTTGATTGTTAGCCTTGCTGTAGGACTGCTCACTCTCTTTTTGTGTCTCTACCCCTACATTTGGCTTAAAACCCATGGAAACCCATGATTCCAGTACCGCACTACCACGAAACAGAAGAGTATCAAAACCGCATTCAGAAGGTGAAAGAGATCAAGGAGCTTGGGGTTGAGCCCTACCCTCATCGCTTTGCCCCCACACACAATGCGCAGCGCATTCACCAAGAGTGCGAAGGTGATCCGATTGGAAGCTCCGAAGATGGAGCAGAGGGTAAAACAGAAAAGATAATCGTTGCTGGCCGTCTTGTTCTTTTCCGTGCGATGGGGAAAAATGCCTTTGCCCACATCCGTGAAGGGATGCACACCATTCAGCTCATGTTCAACCGCGACCTCACAAAAGTAGAGGGACTTTCAGATGATGCAGAACTCAAGCCTCTAAAGTTTATCGAAAAAAAGCTAGATCTTGGAGATCTCATAGGCGTAGAAGGACATCTTTTCCGCACACAAAAAGGCGAGCTCACTGTCTTTGTGAAAAAATTGACCCTTCTTTGCAAAAGTCTACTTCCCCTCCCCGAGAAACATAGCGGTCTTACAGATAAGGAGATGCGCTACCGCAAGAGATGGCTCGATCTCATTTCTCATGACGATGTTTATAAAGTATTTCAAACACGCAGCCGTATCTTGCGCACGATTCGCGACCACCTCCACAGCGCCAACTTTTTGGAAGTAGAGACGCCTGTGCTTCAAAACCTCTATGGTGGAGCAGAAGCTCGCCCCTTTACGACACACATCAATGCTATTGACCAAGACTTCTATTTGCGCATCTCTTTGGAAATTGCATTGAAAAAGATTTTGGTGGGAGGTGTTGAACGCATCTACGAGATCAGCAAAGTATTCCGCAATGAGGGAATCGACCGCACACACAATCCAGAATTCACCATGCTCGAGGCGTACGCTGCATACTGGGACTACAACGACATGATGGTCTTTGTAGAGACGATGATTGAAAAGATTGCACAAGAGCTTTTGGGCACTACAAAGATCACCTACCAACTTAACGATGAATTGATTAATGTCGATGTGAAAGCTCCATGGAAGCGTATGACAATGTGTGAAAGCATTGCTGAATTTGCAGGACACGATGTAGAGGCACTTTCAGATGATGAAATGCGCGCCATTCTTAAAAAGGAGACGGAGGCAGATCGCGACGCAATTGCGAATGCCACACGTGGTGGACTTATCGCGCTCCTTTTCGATGAGCTTGTCTCTGACAATTTGATGCAGCCACACCACATCACCGATCACCCTATTGAGACAACGCCACTATGTAAGCCGCACCGTGATCCCCGTCAAGAGGGTATTGTCGAGCGATTTGAAAGCTTCTTCCTAGGCCGGGAGTTGTGCAACGCCTATACCGAGCTCAATGACCCACAGATTCAACGCGCGCTCCTCGAAGAACAGGCGGTGAAGCGAGATGCTGGGGATGAAGAGGCGCATCCGCTCGATGAAGAGTTTATTGAAGCGATTTGTCAAGGGATGCCTCCAGCCTCAGGTGTGGGAATTGGAATTGACCGCCTCGTGATGCTCTTCACAAATGCAGCCTCCATACGCGACGTCCTCTATTTCCCTATCATGAGATCTAGCTCTTCCTAGATAATGTCGCAGCGTTAGACTGTGCAAAATCAGCCAAAAGGCCCTCAAAACTCGACTTATTCAACAATGTCGCAGCGTTATTTCTTTTTGAGGCGGGCGCCGGCGGGGGTGTCTTCGATGATGTAGCCATTTGCGGCGATTTCGTCCCGCAGCTGGTCTGACTTTGCCCAATCTTTCGCTGCACGCGCTGCGTTGCGCGCATCCAGCATTTCGATTAGAAAAGGTGGAGGCCCCTCTGTTTGCTCAAAGGAGAGCACGCCCAAAACGCGGTTGAACTGTTGCAGCACAAAGAGCACGTGCTCCGCATCTCCCCCACTCATTTTTTCCATCATGGAGTTTACCTCGCGCATCAAATCAAAGAGCGCTGCAAGGGCAACAGAAATATTAAGGTCATCCGCAATTGCCTCACAAAAATCCTGGATACCCTTCTCCAAAACCGCATGGCAGCAGCCAGTCGCCTTTTCTTTAGACGCCTTTTCCTGGCAGCGGAGCACAAAGTCATTGAGGCGTGTGAGCGAGGTGCGCGCTGCTTCCATCCCCTCAAAAGTGAAGTTGAGTTGTGTGCGGTAGTGCGTATGCATCAACATGTAGCGCACTTCAAGCCCTTTATACCCTTTGTCCAGAAGATCACGCAGCGTATAGAAATTGCCCAAACTTTTTGACATCTTCTTTCCATTCACAATGAGATGTTCAGAATGAATCCAGTGCCGTACAAACTCTTTGCAACTTAAACACTCCGACTGCGCAATCTCATTTTCATGATGGGGGAAGATATTGTCGACAGCGCCCACATGGATATCGATGGTGTCGCCCAAAAGATGCATCGCCATTGTAGAACACTCTAGATGCCAACCAGGCCGCCCCTTACCAAATGGGCTATCCCAATAAATGGTGCCATCACGCGCTTCGTCATACCCTTTCCACAAGACGAAATCCCCAATGTTCTCCTTCTCATACTCATCATTTTCAATCCGTCCTACCTTCAAATCGTCCAGTTTTAGATGAGAAAGGCGGCCATAGTTGGGGCACTTATCAATAGCAAAGTAGACGCTCCCATCATGACTTTTGTAGGCAACATCTTTGTCGATCAGTTTCTGAATGAAGTCGATCATATGCCGAATGTAGTCAGTTGCACACGGATAGTGCTCAGCCCGCTCAATTCCTAAACTTTGAATATCGGCAAAAAAGGCATTCATATAGGGCTGGATGTACTCTTTTAGAGAGACGTTACTCTCCATCGCTCCTCGAATCGTCTTGTCATCAACATCGGTAATATTCATCGCCTGCTCCACCTGGAAGCCAAAAAATTTGAACGTACGGCGTAAAATATCTTCGAATACATACGTTCGAAAATTTCCGATGTGTGCATAGTGGTAGACTGTTGGACCACATGTGTACATCGTCACATGATTGTCCTTCTTGGGCTTAAAGCGCTCTTTAATGCGCTTTTCCGTGTTATGCAAGACAAGGGGAAGTTTGGGGAAGGGTAAAGATTCCATTTTAAACAGTGTTTTTCAGTTTTTGGGTCAGTTCTCGATAGTTTACCTTTCCCGTCCCAAGGAGAGGAATGGTATATAAATGTTGGACACTTTGCACTTTGATAAGATTGCTCATACCTTGGTCACGCAAAGTGCGGTTCACCTCTTCAGCAGAGACTTCACAAACAGTAAAGAGATGAATGGAGCTTTTGTCCTCTCCATTTTCAACTGCAACGACAGCAAATGAGGGTGCATCTTTTGCTGTTTTCCAACCAGCTTTGCTTGCTGTCTCTTGCAATACCTCTTCCATCATGGTAAGACTCACCATCTCTCCCCCAATTTTCACAAAGCGCTTCAGCCTCCCCTCAATGGTGAGATGACCCGCTTTATCAAGAGAGCCGAGATCTCCCGTCTCATACCACGTCCGCCCATCTTTCTCTAGAAATGGAGACTTTTCACCACCTAAATAGCCCGAGAAAATATTTGGACCTGCAGCGAGAATCAAACCGCTCTCTCCTTGAGGCTTTGTCTCTAAAGTATCTGGATGAACGATCAGCAACTCTACCCCTGGAAGGGCAAGACCCACTCCTTTTGCGAGTGAGCCAGGGCGGTTAAGCGTTAAAATAGGTGCACACTCTGTAATACCATATCCCTCGATCATTTGGGTTTTAGGATTGAGCTCACGCATCTGAGCAAAGAGCTCTTCTGGAGTGCGTTCAGCTCCTGTCACCACAAGGCGCAGTGTGCGCAGCTGAGCTTTTTTTGAAACGCGTAAAAGGGTCTTTAAAAATGTGGGAGCGCTGCAAAAAAGAGTCCCCTTCCAATGCTCAATGCCATAGGCAATTTGCCGTCCATTTGTTGGATTGGGGCAGTACGCAACACGCAATCCAGATACGAGTGGCAACATCCCTGTCACAGAAAAACCAAACGAGTGGAAGGGAGGAAGTATGCCAAACATCACATCATCTTTCGTTAAAGAGATAAGCTTCGCTGCAGCACGCTGATTCTCCATCACGTTGTGATGGGAGAGAGGCACTCCTTTTGGATAACTTTCAGTTCCACTTGTGAATAAAATCACTGCCAGATTATCTTTCTTTAATTTACGTGCATCGAAAATACGCAGCACACTCTTTGCGTTGCGCTTTGCGAGCATCATGGCGCGCAATTTTGTTTTCAATGAGAAGGAAAAACGGACCTCTTCAAGCAATATAAGTTGGTCGTTGAGTGGCCCTAACTCCGTATTAGACAAGCGATCTAAAAATTTCCATGAGCTAAGCGTTGCTTGAATGCCCGTCTGCTCTATAATCGATTTTAAGTTGCGCTCTCCCAGCGTCCAGTTGATCATCACCGGTACCTTGCCAGCTAGCTGGCACGCAAGCATCGCCACATCCACAGCAATAGAAGCAGGCAGCATCACTCCCACCTTATCACCAGGTAGATCCTTTAAATAGAGAGCAAAGAGAATCACACCTAGCTTCAATCGGCTATAGGTAACTTCTCCAGACATGAGATCAGCAGCAGCCAAATATTTCCCCATCCTATCAGCCGCTTCTAAAAAGCCTTCAATCAATGTTTCACTTTCGGGATAGACAGGGTCGGGGCGATCCTTCTCAAGTCCCCACAAACTCTTCTTGTCCTGAGCTTTCTCCTCTTCAGCGCTTCCCTGCTTAAGGTGCGCTGCATACGCCATCATGCTTTCAATTGTTGTTAAGTCAGCTGAGTTGAGCTGATTCACACCAAACTGCTCCTTCAAAACGAGTGCGAGCTGCGACTTATCAAGAGAGTCTAGCCCCAAATCTTGCGCAAAATTTTGCTCTGGGCTCAAACTTTTTACCGGAATCTTCGAAAGGTTAGAAACCTCTTGGAGCACTCGATCTTGCACATCTTGTGGCACAGCAGAGAGCAAAAACTTCCGCTCTTTTGGACGCTTTGCTAAAGCGGGAAACTCCTTTTTCCAAAAAGCAAACGAGACAAGCTTCAAAGGCTCTTCTCCTTGCGCATTGAACCACGTCTCCATGTATTGATTAATCTCTTGTCGCTCCCCTTTTCGTGGGAAGCTATCTGACACCTCTTTGAACTCAATGGTGACTTCCCGCCTTGGGGTAAACAAGAAGAGGTTTTTCAAAAGCACCTTAAAGCCTTTTACAAAGCACTCCACCAAATCCGGGCGCTTCCCTGTCACGGCTTTTGAAAATATGCTTCCCCACAACCCTGTCGTGCGCACAAGCACAACCTTAGCTTCAGGAGCACGTTGTAAAATCTCAAATGTTCCTGACGCCCCCCCTAAAGACTCTCTTGCAGACGTTTTTAAGATGCCCGAAGGGTAAACCAAAATGTTCTCTCCCCTCTTCAAAAGATCAGAAATCGTCTCATACGTCTTTTCGATACGCCGCTTCTTGAAGCTATTTGTCGTCAAATCAAAGCCAGGGATAGGGATCGTCCCTATTTTTGCAACGCACCAACGAACCCCTGGAATATGAAAGACAAAATCGGCAGCAACAGGATGTGTCTTATATTTTCCCCAAAGAAGTGTCGTGAGAATAATTGGGTCAACCTCAGCAGGGTGATTGGCAAGGAAAATAACTCCCTGCCTCGATCTCACACTATCGAGTCCTTTTACACGAATTTTGTAGCGTAGGCGAAGAACCCAGCCGAACAAAAAAAGAACAAAGGTGACCACGGCAAAATACTAACTTATTTTAGAATGGAAAACAACTTTTTCTGTGCGCTTTCCAATGCCGTGTTTTAAGTTTTGAATCGCAATCTCATCTGCGACACGGTTTGTCGCCATGCCACGCTCCTTTGAAATGTTGAAGATACGCATCAACACGTCAAAGATGCCGTCCACCTTGTTGCGCGCCACAACAGGATTATACCCCTGCGGTGTGATCTCCTCTAGCACATTGAGCAAACCACCGGAGTTGATCACATAGTCAGGTGCATACAAAATACCCCGTTCAAAAAGAAGATCCCCATCTTCTGGAGTCAAAAGCTGGTTGTTGGTTGCTCCTGCAATTCCCTTACATCTCAGTTGAGGAATTGTCTCTTTGTCAAGAATACCACCAAGCGCGCATGGCGCCAAAATGTCACACTCTACAGTCAAAATTTCGTCAACAGAGACAGCCCGCGCTCCCAGATGCTTCACCGCATACGCTACAGCTTCTGCATTGATATCAGCGACAATGAGCTCAGCTCCACCCCAGAAGAGATGCTTTGCGAGCTCTAGCCCAACAGATCCAAGACCTTGAATTGCAACAACCTTTCCCCCAACACTCTGATTTCCAAAAATTTGTTCACACACTGCTTGCACACCGCGGAACGTACCCCAAGCTGTGAAAAGTGAGGGATTCCCACTTGTCTCAGGAAGGCCTACAACAGATTCAGTCACTTCGTGAATCACAGCAACATCTTCCACTCTCATTCCCACATCTTCAGCACAGATGTAGCTTCCCCCGAATTCATTAACAGCTTCCCCAAAGGCGTGTAGAAGTTCCTTAGACTTAGGAGCACGGCTGTCAGCAAAAATTACCGCTTTTCCTCCCCCGGTTCCTGTTCCGGCAACTGCTGCTTTGCGCGACATGCCATCTGCTAAGCGGAGCACATCAGTCAGCCCCTCTTCCATTGTTTTATAGGGGTAGACACGGATACCACCGAGTGCAGGTCCCAAAGTTGTTGTGTGGACTGCGATGATGGCATGCAGGCCAACAGATTCGTTGAACACCTCAACAACACGCTCGTAACCCTCGATTTCGAGCTCTTTGAATGTAAGTTTTGAAATTTTTCCCATGATACATACCCCTTTAAAAGAGCGCTTATTATCTCACATTTTTTATAATCCGTCAACGCTCTTGACTCTCAAACCCCTCATCCCCTAAACTCAAGCTATATGACCGAAAAATCTTTCCTTGAACTTCTTAATCTTTTTTCGAGAGCACATCCATGGCACGGCGTCTCGATTGGCGAACTCTCTCCGAAACAGGTACATTGTTACATTGAAATTGTTCCTACGGACACAGTTAAATTTGAACTCGATAAAAACTCGGGCCTTCTAAAAGTTGACCGCCCTCAAAAGTATTCTAACTACTGCCCAAGTCTCTATGGTCTCATTCCGCAAACGTATGCAGGAAAGCGTGTAGGCGACTACTGCAGCGAAAAAAGCGGCCGCGAGGGCGTTTTGGGCGATGATGATCCGCTTGATGTTTGCATTCTTACAGAGCGTCCGATCTTGCGTGGTGACATTATGGTGACTGCAGTGCCCATTGGCGGCATTCGTGCCATTGATGGCAATGAGGCTGACGACAAAATCATCGCTGTTCTCAAGGATGATCTTGTCTATAATAAGATTCATGACATCAAAGATTGCCCCGAAAACCTGATTGACCGCCTTGTGCACTACTTCTTGACTTACAAGGAGTCACCAAAAGATTTGTATGGTGAGGAGCGGCATCTTGAGGTGGCGGGCATCTATGGTAAAGAGGAGGCGCGTCACGTCATCGAGCTTGCACAACAAGACTACGACGATAAGTTCCCAGGCCGCCGCCTACTTCTACATAAAAAGTAGACTTTAATCTACTTCTCTTTATAGATTGTGAAATATGAAGAGATTTCTTTGTGTCCTTCTTGCAGCCGCCTCTCTTTTTGCAGAAGATAGTTACTTCTGTGAGCCCGATTGCTCCTGGAGTGTTGCAGCAGAGTGGCTCTACTTCATGCCTTCTTTTGACCAAAACGCCTTTATCTGGGATGGTTCAGACACAATAAATGGCGGCGTTAGCAAGCGTGCCAGCCGCATAGGCGAGAAGCAAAGATATTATTCTGCGTATCGCATTGAAGCCTCTTATGAATTTTGCCGCTGCATTCAAGGCCTCACAGCACGCTTCACTGATTTTCATCAAGATTACTCTGACAAAGTCTTTGTGAACCCAGGCACTCAGCTCATAGGAGCTCCTTTTCAAGGAGTTTTGACGGCAAACCCGGGAAGCGTTTTTTTCGAGCGTGACTACCGTTATTACAACATCGTCGGCCTTGCAGATATTTTTGGCACACTCTTTTGTCGCTTAAACACAACCTTCTCGGCCGGGGTCAAATTTGTCCACCTTCACATAAAAGAGCGCGGTAACTTTACAAATTTCGATAATGCAAATGCTTTTCAATTTGTTGACCCCGATATGCGCGCATGGGCACTTGGCCCGTGCGCCCAGGTAAAGGGAGGTCTTCCCCTCATTCACTGCATAGGCTTAAAAGCGCGCTTTCTTTTTGGAATGCTTGCTGATAACAGCCTATCTAAAACCACAACTTCTGGAGGCCCACAAGCCAACCAAAATGGGTCTCGCTATTCAGTAAAAAATTCTCCCAAGTTATGGCGCGTCATGAATAGTATGGAAGGGCGTCTTGGCCTAAATTTTGAAAAGAGGTGCTGTCTCCCAGTTTGCCGTAGCTTTATGAATATTGAAGTTGAAGGTGGATATGAATTTTTAAGGGAAGAGAGAATGATTAGCCGCATCTACTTCCCTATAGAAGGGGCTGGTGACTATGGATTTTCATGGAACAATTGGTCTGATTTTACTCTTAATGGCCCTTATATGAGGATAAACTTAAGCTACTAATATGAAACGTCTCTCCCTTCTTCTGTTTTTAGCACTGCCACTTTTTGCACAAGAGTGTTGTGAGCCGTGCTGTGGGTTTAGTTTTGGTGCAGAGTGGCTTTATCTCACTCCCTCATTCGATCAAAGTGAGTTTATTGTAGATGGACCACCCGGCATTCCCACAGCTGCTCCTTTTAGCATAACGTCTGAGCGCGTAGGAGAAAAACAAAAATATTACTCTGCTTATCGACTTGAGGCCTCCTATCTTTTTTGCAACCAGATCAATGCGCTCACAGCGCGCTACTCCAACTTTTCAAACACCTACAAAGATAAAGTTGATGTCGCAATTGGCAATCAAATGCTAGGCTTGACGCTTAGTCCGGTCTTAGACACTACAGCTCCTGGAAATGTAACTTTTGAGCGCGACTACCAATACTATAATATTGAAGGACTCTACACACTCTACCGCTCAAATTTTTGCAGTTTTATGCCGAGTTTCAGCACTGGAGTGAAGTTCATTCACCTGCACATCAAAGAGAATGCCAACTACTATGATGGCGGGGATAATCTTCATCAATTTGTAACACCTGATATGCGCGCTTGGGCTCTTGGCCCCTTTGCCGCTTTTGATGCCGTCTTCTGCCTTACAAAATGTTTGGACATCATTGGCCGCTTTCAAATCGGCATGCTTGCCAGTGAAAGTCACTCTAAACTTACAGTCTCTGGAAATAATGATATTGGACAAAACCAAGTGCCCAATACACTTGTAGTAAAAGATTCGCCGAAACTCTGGCATTCTATTCAAACAACCTACAGCAGAATTGGCCTTAGTTTAGATAAAGAGTGCTTCCTTCCCCTTTGCTGCTACGCCGTAAACTTGGACATCGAAGGAGGCTATGAATTCCTTAATGAGAGACGGATTATCAATCGCATTTATGATTTTAATCGTGGACTTTCCTGGGATGAATGGAGCGACTTCACTTTAAACGGCCCCTATTTGAGGCTTAACCTAACTTACTGATATGAAAAAACTGCTCTCCTTACTTCTTTGTTTTTCTCCTCTGTTAGCACAAGAGTGCTGTGAGACTTGCTGTGGATACAGCTTTGCAGCAGAGTGGCTCTATTTCACACCCTCCTTTGATCAAAACGCCTTTATTTGGGATGGACGAAATGATTTGCAAGCGGTCGATGGCACAGCGACTAGGCTTGGAGAGAAGCAACAATACTACTCAGCATACCGCGTTGCCGGTGCATATCATTTTGCAAACTGCCTCAATGAAATCTCTGTATGGTACACAAATTTTTCCCATAGCTACTACGATGCAGGGCGTGTAGACCCTGGCTCAGACATTATTGGGTTTTCACCTACCCCTACAATTGCAAACAATGATCCCATTAATTTCACCTTTGACCGCGACTACCACTACTACAACATTGTAGGCCTTTTCAAGCTTTACAGCACATCGTTTTGTCACTTCACGCCCGCTTTTTCAGGTGGCATAAAATTTGCGCACCTCCACCTTAAAGAGCAAGCAAACCTCAATTCTGCAGGTTTTCTTATGACTCAAAGCCCTGATATGTGCACCTGGGCACTTGGACTTTGCGGCGCCCTTGACGGCAACTACTGCCTGACTGAATGTCTCGATATCAAGGGACGCTTTCTTTTCGGATTGCTCGCTAGCCAAGCGCGTTCGCGCCTCACAACGACTCAAGAATTCCTTGGCCCAACAAGTGGAGAGATAGCGATTAAGAACTCCCCTAAATACTGGCATGTTGTTGAGAGTCTTGAGTCTCGTTTGGGGATCAACTATCAAAAGGCATGCGCGATCCCAAAGACATGTTTGCGTTTCAACCTCGACATTGAGGGAGGCTTTGAGCAGATCAATGAGCTTTGGTTTTTAGATCGCATCCAAGGCTCTTTTCGAGGGGGATGGTCGTTTGATGAGTGGTCAGACTTTACCCTCTTTGGACCCTATCTGCGCATGAACCTCACGTACTAGCTTTTTGCACTCAGCAAATGTTGCCAGCTTCTGGGCTTCTTCAAATGTGACCCAACGAAAATCAGCGATCTCACACTCTTGCAAAACGACTTCACCACGCACCTTTGCAAGAAAGTAGGTCACATATTTTTCGGTAGTATCAAACGTGTAGTGCTCTTGAAACTCTTTTCCTAAAAGACCGCTCACCTCAAGTCCCGTCTCCTCCTTCAACTCCCGCTTGGCTGTCTCTATTGGGGTCTCATTTTTTTCGGGGTGCCCTTTTGGAAATGCCCAATGCCCCTTCTGGTGCAAGACAAGAAGCATTTTCCCCTCCCGTACTGGTATGATTCCAAATGCGTAAACTTTATCCATGGCTTCGAACAGAGTCAATCTCTTTGCGCAGATATTCAATTTTGAAGCGGAGCTGTGTTAGCTGCTCCTCAGCACCGCAATCCTCTAGTGCTGCCATCTTCTCTAAGCACTCAAACTCCTCTTTTTGGAGCCTGACAAGATCAGCATTTTCAGCAGTGTGATCCACAGGTTTACTCTCTTCTTTCTGCAGTATAAATGGCTGTTGGTCGCCACTATTTTTGGCTTCAAGTGCGTGGAGTTGATTTTCTAGATCAAGGATTTCAGCTTGTAGCTCGTTGAACCCCTCATCAAAGAACTGCAACTCACGCCACGCGTCAGGATTTCCTTCTCTGGCAAGCGAGTCGTAACGGATTTGGTAGAACGTCATTTCATCTACCAACTCTTGAATATGTTGCCTTAGCTCTTCGATACGCCTCTGCTCATACGGATCTGCTCTCCCAGTGGGCCCTGCCATAAATCTCACTATATAAAAAAAGAGTCGCAAATGCGACTCAAAAAAAAACGGGAGTGGATGCCTACCCACTTCCCTTGAAGTCTGATATAGGTGTACCATGCGAAAAACCGGTGAAGTCTATATGGAGCTCTGCAACCAAAAATATCCCCTTGAGAAAATTGGGAAGAATGTCATTTTTCTGAAAAATTTCATTACCAACCCCAATATCGTTGTTGGAGATTACACCTATTACAACGACTTTCACCACCCTGAAAACTTTGAAAGGGACAACGTTGTCTTTGGCTTCTTTGCCAAGCTCACCATTGGCAGATACTGTCAAATTGGCCAAGGCTCTACTTTTTTTCTCAATGACTGCAATCACCAGATGAGCGGCTTTTCTACCTATCCCTTTTTTGTCTTTGGCAATCACAATGAAAGCTGCCCTAGCTGGTCCGATTATGAATTAGACCTTCCAAATAAGGGAGATACAATCATTGGAAATGATGTTTGGCTAGGCAATGATGCAAGCGTGATGCCAGGCGTTCATGTTGGGGATGGGGCGATCATCGCAGCCAAAGCTGTGGTCACTAAAAATGTAAAACCCTACACAATAGTGGCGGGCAACCCGGCAAAAGTGGTCAGACAACGCTTCTCAGACGATGTGATTGAAAAACTACTAGAAATTCGATGGTGGGATTGGGACTTTGATAAAGTCTCAAGAAATATCGCGGCGATTGTTGGCGGCGATATTGAGGCTTTACAAAAGGCCTAGATGGTGTCGTCAAATTTTCTCCTTTGTCAGCCGGATCTTTTCTGCCAAAATGCGCCCTCGCAACCTTGCAAGTAGCGCTTTGGCTACTCCCTTCGCTTTCGATTGTGCATTTTGCCTAGAAAATCTCTCGCCTCACAGAGGAGAAAATTTGACGACACTATCTAATGCATAGATCAGAATCATAAAAAAAAACGTGCGTGGGCATAGATGTAGGTATACACGCCCTCGACATAAGCTCAGAGTAAGCCTCTTGTGCAAAGTCCGGCCCGCAAACCCCGCAACACATTCCGCGGGAAGCCCGGTATAGCACCGCCTTCAAGGGCGATCCCTCCAAAAGGAGGCATCTACAACTATGCTCCACTTATCCCCCGTCGCGGACTTATGCTAGGATTGTCGGCACAACAAGGGGACTCAAAGAGTCCCGGCCTCAAGAAAAGGATGCTGTAGCCCAGGGGAAGCGGGGCACGTCTCCGCAAACTTCACCTCTTAGACGACTTAAGCAAGAAAAATGTTCACGCTTTTTTTAGTCTTTATATTCAGAGAAAGCTAAGGAAGAGTTATGCCCACCGAAACCGAAGCTATTTGAGAGAGCAACATTGATTTTTTGTTTCTTCTTGACGTTAGGCACGATGTCGATATCTCCTAGTCCAGGCTCAGGATCAACGATATTGATGGTGGGGTGAAGCTCGCCACGGCGCACTGCTTCAATTGTGGCAATCGCCTCAACACCACCTGCTGCTCCAAGGCAATGACCGATCATCGACTTAGTAGCATTCATCTTGATGTTTTTTGAGTGACTACCAAAAAACTTGTGCACAGCATTTGGTTCACCCATATCGCCAAGTGGAGTAGAGGTAGCATGCGCATTGATGTAGTTTACTTCTTCTTTCGAAATACCATTGTTTTCCAGCAGCTGCTCGAAGCACATGATAATCCCCTCGCCATCTTCACGAGGCGCAGTCATATGGTAGGCATCACATGACATCGCTCCTCCACGGTACTCTGCAAGAATGGGAGCGCCTCGCTTTTGTGCATGCTCTAAAGATTCAAGCACAAGCACACCAGAGCCTTCACCTATCACGAAGCCATCTCGACCACGGTCCCAAGGGCGAGAAGCTTTTTGCGGTTCATCATTGCGTGTAGAGAGCGCTTTATTTGCCACAAAGCCTGCCACACCAATCGTGGAGACCGCAGCTTCTGTTCCACCGCAAATCATCAGATCTGCATCACCATTGTAGATATGGTTTGCAGCAGACATGATGCTGTAGTTAGCTGTTGCACACGCCGTTGAAATCGAATAGTTTGGCCCCATGAAACCAAGGTCGATAGCGAGAAGTGCGCCTCCCATATTTGTGATGATAAAGGGGATAAAGAAAGGAGTAATGCGGCGGTAACCTTTAGTGTAGTAGGTGACTGAGCCGTCATAAAAAGTTTTCAGTCCACCCATGCCGGAACCAATTAGGATTCCACAGCGCTTTTTATTTAATTTTTCTAGGTTATCCCCAGTGAGGTCTGCCATTTCCAGTGCTTTACGTCCAGCAACTATTGTGAATTTAATCGCAGGGTCAATACGACGCGCTTGCTTCTTGTCGATATACTCATCTGCATCAAAATCAGGGACACCCGCTCCAAAGCGTGTAGGCAGCTCTTCTACAGGAAAATTGTCGATCATGCGCACGCCGCTTTCACCAGCGAGCAACTTGTCATAGAAGAGGTCAACATCATTCCCAAAGCAAGAGACGATGCCCATTCCTGTGACGACGATTCTTTTTTTATCTTGTCTCATGACTAACCTCTATTTCTAAATCTACTACCTTTCCTTCATGCCAAAGCTCTTCAAGGCGGTACTTCTCCCGCATGCCTGGCTTGAAAAGGTGCACTACAACCCCAATGTAATCGATCACGACCCAGTCGCCCGACTCCAACCCCTCAACATGAGCGGGTTGGTCTCCTTCATCTTTTAGCCTCTTGATTACTGCTTTTCCAAGAGCGGTGACATGCTTGTCAACATTTCCTTCCGCAATCACATAGTAGTCAGTGAGAGTAGAAATTTCGCGTACATCAATCGCTAAAATATTAAAACCCTTCTTATCAAAAAGGGTTTGGGCGATGAGGTCAAGTTCCTGTAACGGGTCCTCTATCATACTCAGGGAATAAAATATAATTGATGCTCGTGTATATAGTCCAGCACATTTGCGGGGACTAAGTGGCCGCAATATAACCCTTTTTTTAATCTCTCTCGAATTTGGGTCCCGCTGATCTCCATTCCCTTCCGACTTCCCACCAAAATCTCCACTCTCTCACGAATGACCTCATGATTTTTCCACTCATCAAAGCGTGCATACGCATCGTCCGCAAGCAAAAGAAAAAATTCATTTTGTCCGTCGAAAAGAGCTTCAATCGTATCTACTGTATAAGAAGGAGCTGGACGGTGAATCTCAAGGGGGAGCACCTCACAATTGGGAATCCCTTTTACAGCCAATTTTACCATTTCTAACCTATGGTGTGGAAGGGCTGTATGCTCATCTTGCTTGAAAGGAGAGGTGAGTGCTGGGATCCACCAAACGCAATCGAGAGCATTCTTCTCCATCAAAGTAATGACTAGATTGATGTGTCCAAAATGGATGGGATTGAATGTGCCCCCGAAAAGGCCTATCTTCACGTACGTCTAAGCTCTTCGATTTTTTGCTCTACCTCTTCGATGGCGTGGTCACACTTTTCAAGGCGTTCTTTCTCTTGTGCCATCAACTCGTTAAACTTCATCGCCTTTTCAATATCAAGAGCAGAGCCTCCCATCACTTTTCGGTACTCCTCTATCTGCTCTTTGATCTCGCGCCTTTGATCTCGCCTCTCTTCAAGCAGTTTCTCTAGACTCTCAAGGTTTGCACGCGCATCATCAGACATTGAGAGCAGGGCGGCCTCACGCTTCTCGGCTAGCTTGTCGCGGCAGCTTCTT
The DNA here is from genome assembly GCA_024233495.1 of Chlamydiales bacterium. GTDB lineage: Bacteria > Chlamydiota > Chlamydiia > Chlamydiales > JAAKFR01 > JACKPM01. Next base: position 188,888 of record JACKPM010000002.1, on the reverse strand, counting down.
AAAAGACGCTCGCATACTTGCCGCTCCCCTTTTGGAATCGATAGTGTGGATAGCTCTTTCTTATACACTTCAAGCTTGCTTTCAAGCTCTTCTAAGTCATAATCTACAAGTGCTTTAAGACGGCCCTTGAACTCTTCCGCCTTCTCTTTGCGCGCCTTCTCAAAGGCTACTTGCTGCTCTTTTAGCTCTTGCTCTTTTTGCTCTCGAACAGCTTCCAAAGGAGCGCGCAGCTCTTTAATCTCATCCTTCAACGCTGCCACATCTGTACGCGTCAGCTCAATCTCGCGCATCGAGCGCCCAATTGTATCCAACTCTTTATAGGCAGCGTCTACGCTCATCTCTTCGCGCTTTTGCGCGAACTCTTGCAACCGCTTTCGCACTTCTTCGCTATTTTCAGCCGACTTCACCTTCTGCTCAGCGTACTCTTTTTTCAGCTCCTTTTCCATGCCACGTAGCTGATCCCAACACTCACTCAGCGACTCGCGCGTTGCGGTAAAAGCGTGGGTGTTCAAAGTCAAAGTTTTGGCTACAGCCTGGAGAGCCTTAATCTCTTCTCGGAAGAAAAAGACAGAGCGGCGCACGCGTTCATGAGAAAAGTTTTTCTTGGAAAAATGCGCCTCAATGAAACTTCCAACATCGCCTTCAAATGCCTCGGAGATCTCTTTTATCAAAGCCTTCCTTTCAGGGAAAACACGGTCTCCTAGCTTTGACAATCTCTGGAAAAACTTATTTTTGTGCCGAATGCGCATCTCAGTTTTGACCAACTCTTTGCGCAAACTATTGATACGGGAAGCCAAAAAGTTATACCCATTCAGCTTTTGTTGCCGCTCTAAATAGAAACTTTCCCGCCCTTCGAGTGACTTAAGTTTATCTGGAAAACTAACAGAGCCGTGCTCTTGCCCACCCTCTTCGAGCTCTTTTTCCAAACTCGCAATAGCTAGATCGATCTGTTCCACAGCAAAAGCTGTCTCCTGATCGAGCATGTTTTTCAGCTCTCGCCCCTCCCGGGTCAGCTCGCGGTAGCGGTTCCATAGCTCTGCGCGTTTAACGGCTCCAATTTCTTCTTTGAAAAGAGGAAAGCAGAGTTTGCGTGCCTCCCAAAATCCTTTGAAGTAGGGAGCGCTCGGCTTGCTCAAAGTGTCGGACATATAGGAAATGAGCGTGTCAAGTTTCTCTTCTATACCTTCGATCTGTTCGAAGCTTGAGACAAACTCTTCGAGCGAAGTAACTTTTTGTTCGGGAGTGGCACTTTCTTTGTTCATGGACATTGACAGGAAGGGTTATTGAGTGTCATTTTATTCTTTACATCACTTTAAGTCAAACGGAGGAATCGATGGTACGCCGAATTTCTAAAAGCGAAGGGATCAAACTCATTGAAGAAGCCCCTCTAGATGAGCTCAAACAAACTGCGCAAAGTGTGCGCAATGAAAAAAATCCCTCTAACCGCGTCACCTTCGTACTCGACTCCAACCCAAATTACACAAATGTGTGCAATGTTGACTGCCAGTTTTGCGCCTTCTACCGCCATAAAGGGGCAAAAGATGCTTACACGAAGACCGTTGATGAAGTGATGCAACACATGAAGCTTGCGCGCGAAGCAGGCCTTACCACCGTTCTCCTCCAGGGCGGTGTGAATACAGAACTTCCCCTCACCTACTACACAGACTTAGTGCGCACAGCTCGAGAACAGTACCCAGACATTCATCCCCACTTCTTCACTGCTGTTGAGCTTTGGCAAGTGGCTAAAACAGAAAACCTCTCTATCGATGAAGTGCTCCAAGCACTTTGGGATGCGGGCTTGCGCACAATTCCTGGGGGTGGAGCTGAAATTCTTTCTGAGCGTGTCCGTTTGCAAATTTCGCCCAAAAAGATGGGACCAAACGGCTGGATTGATTTTCATCATAAGGCACACAAAATTGGTTTTCGCACGACTGCCACTATGATGTACGGTCACGTTGAAGAACCTGCAGACATTATTGAGCACCTTGACACACTGCGACAAGCGCAAGACAAAGTTCCCGGCTTTACATCGTTTATTCCTTGGAGTTATAAGCGAGACCGGACAGCCCTTCGCCGTACAGTGAAGCACTGGGCTGGAAAAGATGCTTATTTTCGCATCCTGGCAGTTGGCCGCATCTATCTCGATAACTTTGATCATGTTGGAGCTTCATGGTTTGGTGAAGGAAAAGAGATTGGGATGGAATCTCTGCACTATGGGGCGGATGATTTTGGCGGCACAATCATGGAAGAGAACGTCCACCGCGCAACTGATTGGATCAATAAAGCAGATCATAACGACATGTTACAAATGATTCGGCAAGCTGGTTTTGAGCCTGCGCAGCGTGACACGTTTCACAATATTTTGCGCACGTATGAGGGAGTGGAGTCTGTTGAAGTGCCTCTTGCTGGCCGCGTCCACGAGCCCGACCAAATGAAGCCTCTGGGCATTGTTCCCAGCTGTTGTCCTAGCCGATAAGCGTACCAAAACCAAGTTTTCTAGGTAGGGCTGTCTTCTCCTTCCCTGCGCATTCTTTTAGGCGAAGAAGGTCTAGAGGGCGTCCAAAAATTTAAATATCTGTTATCAAGTAGCTTTTCATTTTTTTAGGAGTGTACAATGAAAAGGAGAAGCTATCCAGATGATCTAACAGACCAGGAGTGGGAACAGATCCAAGATTTAGCAACAAAACAACTTAACCCAAGAGGAAGAAAAGGGAAATACTCTAAGCGCGAGATGCTTAATGCGATTTTCTATCTGCTACGATCGGGGTGTAGTTGGAGGTTATTACCTCATGATTTTCCTCCTTGGAAATCAGTGTATGCTCGATTCAGCAAATGGAAACGAACGGGTACTTTTATGAAGATATATGAGCGTTTTTCGAAAGAAGTTAGGGCGTAGCATTTATGCATCAGCAGGCATCATAGACAGTCAAAGCATTAAGACAACAAAATAAGGGGCTCTAGGGGTTATGGTGGAGAAAAAAGATCAATGGCCGAAAAAGGCATATTCTCGTAGATACAGAAGGCTTTATTATCAGAGCTTATAATATGAATGACCGAGAAGGCGCTACTCATTTGAGTAAAGGTTAATCCAGTAAGACAGTGAAGAAGATTTGGGCAGACATGGGATACCGTGGAAAAAAAAAGCTAAGAACCTGATGAAAGTGAAGGATAAGGATTTAGAAATTGTACAAAGGCCAAGAAGATGGTTTTGGGTGACTCAAGAGCAGGTCGAACGAGGAGACATTCCGTTTGTGCCCTCTTTTACAGTATTGCCCAGAAGATGGGTTGTTGAGAGAACTTTTTTGCTTGGATTGGCCGGTACAGAAGAATGAGTAAAGACTATGAGTACAACATCCAAACAAGCAAAGTGATGCTTTTTCTATGTCTCGTGAACTTTTTAAAACGTTCGTGTAAAATATGTTAAATTTTGGATACCCTCTACCCAAAACTAATGGAGTCTTGCTGGCCAGAGGTAGCTGAAGGGCTTTTACTCACTTTGCTCTCGCACTTTGTCAACACAGCCATCCTTTAAGAACCTTGGATGATAAATCTTTATTTTATTTATTCATTGCGTTGAGTTGGCATATTCAAAATAATCAATATAATTCGAAAGATTTGATTCTAATAATTCTATAATTTCGAATCTTCATCTAGATATCTAAAAGCTTTGCCTTTGTTATAAGTCCAGCATGATGGATTTCTAAAACACTTTTTTTATTACATTTTCAGCTTTTAATGAATCAACCTCCTCTCCAAAAAGCAGCCAATGTCTTGTAAGGTTGAGTAAGTTCTTCTGTCTTATTATATTCTGAGAGAGGATTCGTATTTCACTACAAAGGCAATTTTTTTGTTGTGTTAGCTGGACGGCTGTCTTGAACAAGCTAACGATAGATGCTCTTCGATTATCATAATAGTCTTCAAGTATAATCGACAATTTCTCTTTCTTGGATAGCGCATTCCACTGTTTACGATTTATGATACTCAGCAAACCAGGCCACACAGCTAATCCTTTGTTATCTATAAAGTCTATTGCAGATAGCGCGAGGTCTCTAGGGTCTCGGATGAGTAAAGCACATGTTCTTTTTTTTTTTTGGAAGGAGGTTGAGTATTAGTGGTTCACAGTGTCCCATAACAATGGTTGTTGGGTCACTTTTTGTGTGCATGTAGTATTGCCGAAGAAAAATTGCTGACGCTGACCGATGGTTGGACGGTCTGGCAATTTGTTATGTTTTTCAATTATCTTTTTTAGATAATGCGTTTTCCTGATTTAGGGATTATTAAAACAACTTCTTCTCGTGCTTCTAGTTAGAAAAAGAACATATTAGGCGCTTAAGATGGCTAAGATTAAAAAGCGGCGCATTTGGTCTCCTGGTTCAAGCGTTTAAGAAAATTAAAAGATCATAAAGAGACTATACGCGACGGGCGGGGGGCGTCAACGAAAATAAATGAAGGCTTAAGATGATTTGTGTCTTGTGAAACTGTTACAGATTGGCTGAATCCAAACAGTCCTTACATTCTTTCATTGTATCCCTTCAGTAAAAGATTAGATGGTGTCGTCAAATTTTCTCTCCTTTGTGAGGCGAGATTTTCTAGGCAAAATGCGCAATCGAAAGCGAAGGTAATGGCCAAACGCTACTTCGCGAGGGTGCGAAGCGCGCATTTTGGCCAGCTCCGGCCAAGATAAAGGAGAATGAATTTGACAGAAAAATCTAGCGTCTATAGAGTAGAGCTGAATTCTTGAGCAATAATATCAGCAGCTGTCTCAAGGTCATGCTTGTCGACGTCAAGCCAGTTGAAAATAGGCTCCTTTTTGAACCAAGTAAATTGACGCTTTGCATACTGACGCGAAGCTTGCTTGAACTTACTCACAAGACGACCATAGTCAGCTTCGTTCGCATCGATATACTCCAAACACTGTCGATATCCAATTGCTTGGGATGCTGAAGGATTGAGCCGCAAACCTTGTTTGATAAGCTCTTTGACCTCGTCAATAAGTCCAAATTCAAGCATCTGCTCACACCGTGCATCTATTAATCTGTAGAGCTGTGTTCGGGGGCGGTGAATAAACCAGCAGTGATAATCATAATCAGGCAAAGGCTTCTCCCTTTGCCACTTCAAGCTGCTTACCTTCTCTCCCGTCAAAATCACAATTTCAAGAGCTCGTACAATTTTATGCTTATCATTCACCGTTATCGTCGCAGCATAGTCAGGATCAAATTCGCGTAGACGCGCATAGAGCTGATCCGCCCCAAGCTGTTTCATCTCTCTTTCAAGAGCACGACGTACATCAGGGATAGAGGGCGGTCCACTTGGAGGCCCATAGAGGAAAGCACGAAAATAGAAGCCTGTGCCACCAACAAGAATGGGCACTCGATTACGCGCTAAAATCGCATCCACACACTGTCGTGCCTCATAGTAGAAGTCAACAACATTGAAGGTGTCGCGTACATCGCGAATATCAATGAGGTGATGCGGACACTGCTCTTGCTCAGCTCTAGAAACTTTGGCTGTGCCAATATCCATCTGCCGATACACTTGCATCGAATCGCACGACACAACCTCACCTTTCAGCAAATCAGCAAGAATGAGCGCAAGAGCCGTCTTGCCACAAGCTGTAGGGCCAGCAATAACCAAAACCTTGCCTGGCTTGGTCTTTTTGAATTCTTTGATTCTTTTTTCAAGGGGTAAGAGGGAACCTAGGGTAGAGGCACCCTTCTCCTCTGTTGGCACGGATAAATTCATGCGCAGCCTCTAAAGGTGAGCTAAGCTCTCTGCTTCGTTGGGGTAAAACTCGATCACCTGGTTGAAGCCAGCCATCTTGATTACCTCCATCACGTCATCGCTCAAGTTGCATGCCACAACTTTACCTTCTAACTGTTGGAGCTTCTTCGAGATCGCTAGCATTAAGCGCATTCCTGCACTCGACAAATACTCAACATCTGAAAAATTAAGCACCACCTTAAAATGACCGCCATCAATAATCGAATTGACCGTCTTCTCGAGCTGAGGTGAAGAGGCTGCATCTAGCCTCCCCTTCACTCGTACAATGATGATTTCCCCTTTCTCTTCTACAACTACATCCATAACCCACCACTTTTTTTCTCATTATGGGGAGATCAAATAAAAATTCAAGCCTTACACTTCTACTGGTTCAGCTTCAAGTTCAGGTTCAGCTTCCGCGATTACCTCTTCCTTCTCATCTTGGATCAAGTCAATCTGAACCTTGCGTCCTAGACGTGTCGCTACAGTGCGCACAATCGTGCGAATCGCATTGATCGTATTTCCTTTACGGCCAATGATCTTACCTACATCATCGGGAGAAACGCGAATTTCAATTTTTAGCTTTTCAGGCTCTTCGACGCAGTTAACTTGAACTCCCTCTGTGTCGGAAACCAAATTCTTAACGATATATGCAACAAACTCTTCCATAAATATTTACCCACATGGTTTACGAGGAAAAAACAGAACTATCTCACACAGGCGGCTTTTTGGCAAGAGTCGGTATTTGTGAAAAAAAGAAAAAATGCGTTGGAAGCAAACCGCTCTGCATATGAAATATCTGCTTCTTTTTTTACTCTCTTTCCTTCTGTTGGCAACGCCAAGAGAGCCTCAATTTGAAAATGACCATATGCGCGTATTGTAGCGCCCCCCCCTCCAGGGGGGGGGGGCTTAACGCGTCTAGAAGAGAGTGGAAAAGAGACTCCACCCATTTTTCGATGGCATCCCTCCTTGGCTCGACAAAGACCCTCCAGGAGAGCACCTCGCTGCTGTCAATAACAGCGACTCAGTGATTGAAATAGTTGTTGTCGAGATTAGATGGTGTCATCAAATTTTCTCCTTTGTGAGGCGAGAGATTTTCTAGGCAAAATGCGCAATCGGAAGCGAAGGGAGTAGCCAAAGCGCTACTTCCGAGGTTGCGAAGGCGCATTTTGGCAGAAAAGATCCGGCTGACAAAGGAGAAAATTTGACGACACCATCTAGGCAAAATGCGCAATCGGAAGCGAAGGGAGTAGCCAAAGCGCTACTTCCGAGGTTGCGAAGGCGCATTTTGGCAGAAAAGATCCGGCTGACAAAGGAGAAAATTTGACGACACCATCTAAACGCCCACTGGATGACACGACTCTTTCACCCAGTTAAGGTACTCTGTGTGCCCATCTATGATGGGAGACTCTAAAATCTCGGGCACTTCGTACTTGCACCGTTTAAGAATCGCTTCCTTCACTTTTGGAAAGAGCTCTTTTGTAGTCTTCATCACGACGCGGCTCTCTTGGCTTGTCTCCATCTGATCATTCCAAAGATAGACTGACTCTACCCAAGGAGTAATACTGGCGCACGCCACAAGTTTTTCTTTTACAAGAAATTGAGACATCTGTCTTGCCTCGTCGAGGCCACTACACGTCCAATGGACCAATACACATTCACTCATCAATATACGCCACTTTTGGGATTCTCAGATCGATGATTTTACCTGAAACCTCTATTTTTTTTTCAAGGCGGCTGTACCATTCAAGCTCTTTTTTGTACCGCTTGACAGAGAGACGGAGCAGAGCATCATTTTGTGTTTTTACAACTATTTGCTTTTTGCCAAGCGTGGGAGCATGAATTTGGGAAAGGTCGATCATCTTGAAATTATGTGTGATAAGCTCTCTAAAAATTTCCAAATCATTTTTACCTGGATAGTAGAGAGGGAGGGCACGCGGTTTATAGAAAGGCGCGAGGGGAAAAAAATTGCCCTCTGCATCCACTGCGGTGTTCGTCTGACTTCCGAGCTGTGCGACAGGGGTACGGAGTGCATATTCAATGTAGAGAACGTTGGGGCGCATTTTTTGGACGTATGCCTCTTGAAAAATGGCGTGACTACATAGCCTTTTTTCTGCCTCTTTAACAGGAAAGTGAGCAAAGGAGATGGGGTGGTCAACCGAAAGCTCAATAATTTCTGCAAGGCAAGTCGTTTGAAGCTTCTCATTTTGGGGAGACTGTACAATCGCAACGACTGGGCGGTCTCCCCTTTTTTGGAAAAAGGCATAGAGGGTGAGCGTGATGAGTATGCTGCACACAATGACGAGGGTCGACCTTTTCCATGAGTACCGTTTCATCGATGCCGATTTTGCATAGTTTGCCGCGCAATGGCAAGGACGATGAGGCGATCCATGAGAGCTGAGGCATCAACGCCATCCCGCTTCCAAATTTTGGGGAAAAGCGAGAGGGGCTGCATGCCTGGAATAGCATTGAGTTCGAAGAACCACCACTGCTCTTTAGAGTCTAGCAAAAAGTCAACACGGGTAAGCCCTCCACACTGCATTGCAAGGTACGCTTTTTTGGCGTACTCTCTTCCTTTTGCTAACGTCTCTTTTGAAAGCGTAGGGTCAACCGATGTAGAAACTGCTCCCTCGCCATACTTTTTCTCGTAGTCGACGAACTCTCCATAGGCAATCTTCTCACCGGGGTGAGGCACGCAGATGTCAAATCCTTCGGCGTTGCCCACGCACGCAAACTCGAGTTCACGACACCCCATCTTCCCCTCTTCAATCATGACGTGTGTGTCAAATCGAAACGCCTTCTCAATCGCCTCTTCGAGTTGATCTGGGCGCTTGACCTGTGTAATGCCAATACTCGAGCCTAGGTGAACAGGCTTCACAAAAACAGGGTAGGAAAGGTTGTGGTGAAGGCATTTTTCTCGATCGCGGAGCCATTGTCTGTGGTGAAAATGTGCGTAGCTTGGTGTGGGCACGCCATTTTTTTCAGCGAGCTGCTTGGCGAGTACTTTGTTCATCGAAAGGGAGGCTGAGAGATGATCGGAGCCCACATACACCTTTTGCAGCGTTTCGAAAAAACCTTGAAGCGTCCCATCTTCCCCATGCAAGCCATGCAAAATGGGCATGAATATCTCACACTCCTCAATCTTATCCATTAACTTGTGGAGGGGGGCAGTGATCTCATCAGTGCTCCATTCTCCCGATTGATGAATGTGGAAAGGAATGACATCATAGAACTCAGGATTAAGCGCTCCTTTCACAAACTTGCCAGAGCGAACAGAGATCTCATGTTCGTTGGAGCGTCCACCGCTCACGACACCCACTTTCCACTTCTTTGGTTTGAAGGGGCGATGGACAGAGGTGATATCACCAGCACCAAGCGTGACAAGCACGTCGTGTGGACGCAGCGTGGCAGCAAGATGATCGACGCACTCTTTACGCGACACATACTCACAAGGCACTGTGGAGTATTTATTAATTTTTTCAATCACCGAATGAGCAGAAAGATTCTCGATTGCCTCTTCACGCGCTTGGTAGATATCAGTCACGATGACATGATCAGCCCATTCGAAGGCACGGCCAAAATCTTCTAAGTGATCTTGTGTACGGCAGTAACGGTGGGGTTGAAAGAGGGCGATGAGGCGTCTCTCTTGCACGGCCTCTTTGATAGCGCGCAGCGTTACAGCGATCTCAGAAGGGTGATGTGCATAGTCATCGATGCGTAAAACACCATGCTCTTCCCCTTTTTTTTCACACCTTCTTCGCACACCAGCAAACTTCTTTAACGCCTCACGGATGCTCTTTTCGGGCACCTGCAACATCTTTGCCAAGAGAAAAGCGCCTGCCACATTGAGTGCATTGTGTCTCCCTACGAGGGCTGCCTCAATCGTGCCATATTCTTTGAGATCGAAAAAGAGATGCCACCCCTCTTGCCGAAAGTTGGTGAGGCGGTATTGTGCCCTCTCAGAAAATCCGTAGCTCGTCCCCTTTGCAATTTTTGACAGGTTTGCATCGTCTGCGCAAAAAACAACATGCTTCCCTACTTGAGAGAGGAATGTCGCATAACTCTCCTCTAGCTCTTTGTAGGTGCGGTAGTGATCCATGTGCTCTTCTTCCAAATTCGTCACAAGCGCATAGTCTGGAAAGTAGTTGAGAAAAGAGCCATCGCTCTCATCCGCTTCAAAAAGAAAGTGCTTCCCCTCACCTTTGCGCCCATTCACACCCTCTAAAAGGCCGCCAATGGCGTAGGTAGGATCAAGCTTTGCTTCAACAAAAATTGCTGCGAGCAAGCTCGAAGCTGTCGTTTTTCCATGCGTGCCTGCAATCCCCACTGTGGTGAACTCTTTCATCAGCTCTGCAAGCAGCTCTGAGCGGTGCAACATGTGACATCCCTGCTCTACCGCTGCCCTATATTCGGGATTTTGTTTGGTGACAGCTGAGCTGAATACCACAATATCGTCGGGAGAGATGTTGTCCTGATGATGCTCTCCTGCAATCTGTGCACCTTTTGCTTTTAACTCTTCTAGGATTGAGGAGCTGCCTGTATCAGATCCTCCCACCTGCATTTTTCTTTCAAGCAAGATATGCGCAAGCGCACTCATGCCGATGCCGCCAATGCCAATAAAGTGGTATTTAGACTCTTTTTTCTTGGTTGAGAATGGTGCTCGCAAATGTTTTCTCCGTTCTAGTCGCTTTGTATTGCTGAATCTTTTTCTTTAAATGTCCCTTTAGCTCTACCAATGCACAAATGGAGCGACCCAAACGCAAAGGGACAAGCGTGTGCTCTAAAAACATCTCTCCACCTTTCACTGTGCGCACAAAGTGTTTGGCATTCTCTACTTGATGATTCTCACTTGCAAAGGGATAGGGTATGACGATGCCAGGGGTTTCATAGAGGATAAGCTCGTTGATGGTGGAGGCCCCCGCTCTGGTAATGGCAAGGTCGGCAATACTCCACGCATGCCCAATATTCGACTCAAACTCTTTCTCAACATAAGGAATCTGCCACTTCTCATACACATCAGCGAACGAGTTATGCCCCCCTGTGAAGTGAATTACCTGAAATGGGGGAAGATTTTCCACTAAGAAGGGAAGCGCCTCTGCAAATGCTTGATTCAATTTCTGTGCTCCTTGAGATCCCCCAAAGACAAGAAGCGTGATGCGGTCAGGGCTAAGTCCATAGTAATCCCACCCTAGCTCTTCTCTTTTCTGTCTCGTAGGGTAGAGGACCTCCACAGATTTTCCCTTCAACTGCGCCGCAGACTCTGGAAAGGTAATCGCTGTCATCTCGGCATATGCTGAAAAAAGGCGATTTACCTTTCCTGGAAGCGCATTTTGCTCATGCAAAATGATCGGCACTTTTTTCCACTTTGCCGCAAGCAAGACAGGAAGAGAGAAAAAGCTACCAAACCCAACTACAGCATCAGGCTGAAATTTTTGGATGATGCGCTTTGCCTGAAACGTTCCTTTTACAATATTAAAGAGTTGCTTGGGCCATTTCCACGGCTTGCGGATTGTGAGGGTAGAGCACAGGATCTCTTCAAAAGAAAATCCCTTTTGATCAAAAAAACGGGATTGAGAGAGCCCTCCGGAGACGAAGAGAATCTCTGCATCTTGGGTCAGTTCTCTAGCGACCTCTTGGGCGGGGAAGAGGTGCCCTCCCGTTCCACCGGCGCTCAGAATGATTTTTTTCCTGCTTTTTTTCAGCATCTTTTCCAATATTTAGAAGAATAGCAGCCCCAATAATATTTGCCACAAGAGATGTACCTCCTTGGCTGAAGAACGGAAGGTTCACTCCTTTGCTAGGGAGAAGCCCAGAAACCACACCCAAGTTCAAAAATGCTTGCAGAGCAATGAGAAAAGTCACAGTTGCTGCCACTAGGCATCCTGATGTCTCTTTTACTGCCAACGCCATTGAAAAACCAGCATAGGCGAGCAACATATAGAGTGTAATCAAAAGAAGCATTCCCACAAAACCAAATTCTTCCGCGAAAATCGCGGCGATGTAGTCATTTTGTGCCTCAGGAAGGTATGTAAGCTTTTGCAAACTCGATCCTGCACCTCTCCCCCACAACTTTCCCGACCCTGCTGCAATTTTTGCTTGATGTGCTTGATGCCCTTTTCCCTTGATATCGCTTTCTGGATGGAGATAGACCGCGATACGAGCACGCACATAGGGAAGCTGGTAAGCAACAGAGCCTCCCACAACAGCGAGAAGCACCATGGGAATCACCCAAAACTTCATCGAGATGCGCGTAAGGAAAAAGAGGGGGACAAGCGCAGCTCCAATCACCGCAACAGTGCCGTTGTCTGGCTCTATCATGATGAGCGCCATTGGCACACCGAGAAAGGTGAGAAAACGGCAGAAGGAGAAGAAAGTGACAGGTGCTGTACGTGTCAATGCCCACTCGATAAAGGTAAGTGGGACTAAATATTTTACTAGTTCAGAGGGCTGGAAAGAGAACCCTCCCACCCCAAACCAGCGGTGCGCTCCATTGCGTGCCATACCAAAGGGAGGAACAAATACCAAGACAAGTAAAAAACACGAGCAAATGAGCAAATAGGGGCTGAATTTTAACAGTGAGTCATACCCCATCTTATAGACAAAAAAAGCAAAGAAAATGCCGATCAGAGCAAAAGCGATTTGACGCAAGAAAGCTTGATGCGTACTTTTAGTGAGTGCACGGTCGATGACCGCCGCTGATGAAGTGTTGAACACCATCATCAATCCAATCGCAAAGAGCGCCGCAACACAAACAAGAAAGAGAAGCCTCATCGAATTTTCAAACGATCTCCTGGGCGGAGACGGCGCGCTTTTTGCTCATCCAACCCATTCATCTTCAAAAGATCTTCAAGACGAATGCGGTTTTTAGAAGCGATCAACCAGGGGCTATCACCCTCTTTCACAACGTAGTACTCCCCTTCAGCGCTCACCGCTTGGGTTTCTATCTTTTGTTCACGAACAGGTACATTCAGCACCTGCCCAACGCGCAAATTTGTGGTGCTCAAATTGTTTGCTTTCATAATCGCTGCAACAGTGGTGTTGTTTGCACGAGCAATCTTCTCGAGAAAGTCGCCGCTCTTCACAGTGACGCGCACAGTGTTTTCCTCTACTACAGGAGCCGCAACAACTGGCTTGGGTACAGGCTTGGGCTCGGGAGCTTCAAGTTCAGCAAGCGCAATCTCTTCAGTGTGCTCATCAAAGGCGGGAGATAAAAACTCGTCGAGTAGATCGTCCTCCAAAATGGGTGCCTTCTCTACACGTTTTTTCTTTGTAGGAAGCTCTTTTGCTAGTTCTATCTGGCGAGGAGGCTTCTCTTTTTTCTCACCCGAACGGGTGGCCGTGGCAAACAGGACCATTAGGAGTCCAGCGTTCACTAAAACTGCTATAATGATGGTGTCTCTACGGCTCATCGTATCCCCTCACATAATGTTTAAATCTTTCGCCCCTCTCCTCAAAGCTCTTGAACTGATCGTAGCTCGAACAACCTGGAGAGAGCAAGACAGTATCACCTGCCTTCGCTTCTTTGCGCGCCATTTCCACCCCCTCTTCCAATGAAGAGGTAAGGGTGATAGGCGCACCCTCTTTTAACTCTCTTGCAATGCGCTCTTTTGCCTCTCCCAAGGCAATCAACACGCGCACCTTCTCTTTTACAAGCGGCAGGAGCTCGGCAAAACTGCCTCCTTTGTCCACACCTCCAGCAATCCATATAATCGAGCCAGATACTGAAGCTAAAGCTTTTGCTACAGCATCAACGCTCGTCGCCTTGCTGTCATTGATGAAGTGAATACCACGCTTTGTGCAAACAAACTCCATCCTATGGGGCGGCTTCTCAAATGTCTCTAAACGCTGCTCGAACTCTGCATCGCTCAGTCCCACTCTTTTGCAAATGGCGTACGCCGCTGCAATGTTTTGCGCATCGTGTGCAGCGGGAAATTTTTCATTTCTATACACGAGTTTTGATATCGGTTCAACCCTTTCGAGCCCTTTGCCATACTTTTCATACGCCTCTTGGTGCATCAAAAGCACACCCTTCTCTTTTAAACAATTCCCCAGTCTCATCTTTGCCGCAACATACTCCTCCATGGAGGCGTGCCAATCTAGATGATTAGGTGTAATGTTGAGCAGAGCCGCCACATCAAAATAGGGAGCCTCTTTTAACCCCTGAAGTTGAAATGAGCTCAGCTCCACCACATAAAAATCAGCGTCAGGAGCTCCTAAAATAGGCTGCCCAACATTGCCACACGCATAACCACTCAAAAGATGTGCCACAAGAAGCGTTGTAGTCGTCTTTCCATTCGACCCCGTGATCCCAATCACCTGCTTGCCACTTAGCTGCTCTAAACCAAGTTCTAGCTCACTTGTGTAACTCCCCGCTTGCACAGCCCAAGGATGAGTCGAACGAATGCCTGGAGACTTAACCACAAGATCAACACCCTCTAAATCTAAAGGCTCACTCCCATCTCCTTCATAGATAATAGGTTGAATTCCCTTCTGGAGAAAATAGCGCTCTACTGCCTTCCCACTGATTCCATATCCAAGCAATACAACTTTTTTCATTGGAATTTCAAAGACCCAATTCCTACAAGCGCCAGTACAAGGCCTATTATCCAAAAGCGGATGACGACTTTTGTCTCAGCCCATCCCTTGTACTCAAAGTGATGGTGGAGAGGGGCACACAAGAAAATGCGCTTCTTATTGCGAAGGCGGTAGCTGCCCACTTGCAAAATCACAGAGAGCGCTTCGATCACAAAAACACCCCCAATCAAGGCAAGCAGAAGAGCACGCCCCAAAAGGATGGCGCTCACCCCAAGAATCGCTCCTAGAGTGAGCGACCCAGTATCGCCCATAAAAACTTGGGCGGGATGTGTGTTGTACCACAAGAAACCCAAACACGCTCCTGCTACAGCAGCCAAGAAGATTGCGATCTCCCCACTCCCCTCAATATACAAAATATGGAGATAGCGAGACAGGTCTAAATTATTGGAAATAAAAGCGATCAAACTGAAAGCAGCAGCTACAAGCATTACGGTACCTGTTGCGAGCCCATCTAAGCCATCAGTGAGATTCACAGCATTTGAGGCGCCTACAATGGCGCCTAAAAAGAGAAGCCCCATTACAAAAGCAGCTATGCCGCTGTAAGCAAAGAGCGGCCGCTTCACGAAAGGAATATAGAGACGAGAAGCGTATTCAGCAGCAGAGAGCGTGTGTAAGTTAGAAGAGAGAGCAGGCCCCTCCTCATGCAAAGTGATTTGCTCTTTTGCTTGTGGAGGAGGAAAAAACGAACCGCAATGCAGAGCAGATGTAAGTGGAGGCCACAAAAGATAGAGCACAACACTAAAAGCAAAAAGAAGCTGCACGCCAAACTTCTTCTTTGGAACAAGCCCCTTCTTGCTCTTATAGCGCAATTTTAGGTAGTCATCCACACCTCCTAAACTTCCAACAACCACTGTTGTCGCAAGGAGAATTAGTGTAAATGAGCTATGTAAGTCCATCCATAGAAAAAGGGAGATGAGAAGAGCAAAAAGGATCAAGATTCCGCCCATTGTCGGCGTGTCGTTTTTATTGCGGTGAAGTTGGCCCAGAAGGGGGCAGTCTTCGCTACGCACACGATCACCAATTTTCAGCTCATACAGCTTTTTGATGAACACTTTTCCAAACAAAATGGTGATCAAAAGCGCGGTTAAAGCCGCGAGTGTCATCCGTGTGGAATAATACGAAAATACGGCTGGGACGTGCACGCCAAGCACATTTTGCAAAAACGAAATCAAAAAAAGCAGCATTTAATAATCTTCTAAAATCTCTTCCATTGCGTGTGAGCGCGCACCTTTCACTAAAATCACATCTCCTGGAGCGATCATTGAGCGGAGCTTCTCACGCAATTCGCCTTTTGTTTTACAGAGGAAACAGGGGCGATTTTCCCGCTTCCAAATTTCTTTCATTGTGGCACAATTGTTGCCCAGACACAAGAGAAGATCAACGTGCTGCAAAGCAGCCTCAGCCACCTGTGCGTGTCCCGCTTTTGTATACATGCCAAGAGCGTCCATCTCACTCAACACGGCAATCTTCTTTCCTCTAGCGGTTGGCAAAGCTTCCAAGGCAGCCTTCATTGAATCAGGATTGGCATTGTAGGCATCATTAATGAAGACATACTCCCCTTTTTCCACACGCTCGAAACGCATGGGAGGCATTTTTAACTCAGAGATCCGCTCTCCCACATCCTCGACACCAAACGCCTTTGCTACCGCTTTTGCTGCACAAAAGTTGTGCAAAATTTGTTTCGGCATCTCTCTGTCTTCTAGAGCAAAGGTTAGTTTCTCACAACTTCCTACATCGATCTTCCCGAGCTCTTCAAAATAGATCCCTAAACGCGTTTTAGGGTGGGAAAAGATCGATGTTTTCTCACGCAAAATACCAGCTAAACCATCTGGAAAGTTATCAGCATGTTGCACAGAGACCATGGTCAAAACTGCCACCTCAGGCGGGGCAATTTCAAGGAGGCGTTTCAAATTTCCTGGCTCTGACATTCCCATCTCCAAGATCAAAATCTCGCAATCTGAAGGAGCATTGAGAATAGAAAGAGGCACTGTTCTTTGAGAGTTGTAACTTTTAGGAGAGGCCCAGACACGAAAATGTTTTTCTAGAAGTGTCTTTGTGAACGCCTTGGTTGTAGTCTTGCCAAGGGTCCCTGTAATCGCTATCACTCTTTTTGGGTGCCACTCTAAATGTTTTTTTGCTGTTTCGCGTAAACACTCAAGAACATCGGGAACGCGATAGCTCTTTAATCCAAAAGCGGAACCTCGAAAGTGCTCATCAATAACACAAGCAGCCGCTCCTCTTTTTTTTACTTCACCGAGAAAGTCGTGCCCATCTACCTTCTCTCCTTTTAGAGCAAAGAAGAGGTCTCCCTCATTGACAAGACGGCTATCAATTGCGGCTCCCTTGAATTCATCAAAGTTCATTACGCAAAAGATACAACACCTTTCGAGAAAAAGGAATTGTTTTTTAGGGAAGGGGGTGGTATGTTTTAAGGCCTGGTGGCATAGCCAAGTGGTAAGGCCGGGGCCTGCAAAGCCTCTATCCCCAGTTCGAATCTGGGTGCCACCTTTGTTATACATTCTTCCTACTCCTATCGGCAACCTTGCCGATGTCTCTTTTCGCTTTCTGGAATGTGTCAAAGAGTGCGATTATCTTCTGTGCGAAGATACGCGCAGAAGTCGCATTCTAATCAAGCACTACGACTTAGACATCAAACTTCAAAGTTTTCATCTTCACAATGAGAAGACGAAAGCAGCGCGCGTTCTCTCTGATCTTGAGATGGGAAAGACAATAGGCCTACTCTCAGATGCAGGCACTCCTGGCATTAATGATCCTGGCAGTCACCTTGTACGCCTTTGCCGCGAACAAGAGCTTGATGTGGTGGCTCTCCCCGGCCCCTGCGCTGCGATCACCGCTCTTAGCGCCTCAGGACTTGACACAACTCGCTTCCAATTTTTCGGCTTTCTTCCAAAAAAGCCGGGGAAGTTGCGTAAAATCCTTACAGAAATTTTGGATTTTCCAGGCACTACTATCGCCTACGAGTCTCCTTATCGCGTGATTGCCACGCTCAAAGCGTTGGAAGAGCTGGATCCCGATCGCCTTCTTGTGGTCGCACGTGAACTTACTAAGAAATTTGAAAGCTATTATCGAGGAAACGCTGCTGAAATCCTCTCTCAAATAAAAACTCCTAAAGGAGAATTTGTGCTTCTCATTTCTCCCCAAATTTGATATAAAACTCGTTTCAAATTGGAGGTATTATGTCTGATCCTAAGGAAATTATTTTTGAACACGATGCACGAGACAAGCTCGCAAGAGGCATTGCACAGCTAGCAGATGCTGTGCGCGCAACGTTGGGACCTAAGGGGCGCAATGTTGGCCTAGAAAAGAGTTGGGGAGCCCCCACCATCACAAATGACGGAAACAGCATTGTGCGCGATATTGAGCTCCCAGATCAATTTGAAAACATGGGTGTTGCAATGGCGCAAGAGGTTGCAAGTAAACTCAAAGACATTTGTGGCGATGGCACTACAACAGGCACGCTTCTTCTTGACGCCCTTGTACAGCACGGCGTGAAGTTCATAGCAGCTGGCTCTAGTCCTATTTCAATTAAGCGCGGCATTGAACAAGCGGTAAACGCCATTGTGGCTGAACTTGAGAAGAGCGCTATCGCGATCAAGACTCCAGAAGAGATCAAGAATATCGCTACTGTCTCTGCATCAGGCGACACAGAAGTGGGTGATGCTATTGCAAAAGCGATTGAAAAAGTGGGCAAAGAGGGCGTTGTCACGATTGAAGAGGCAAAAGGAACTGAGACCGTTATCGAGATGGTTGAGGGAATGCGCTTTGACCGCGGCTACATCAGCCCCTATTTCTCTACTAACCAAGAGAAGATGACAACTGAGATGGAAATGCCTTACATCTTGCTCATCGATAAGAAGATTGCCTCTATTCAAGAGCTTCTTCCTATTTTGCAGGCGACAGCTTCTACTGGAAGAGAACTTTTGATCATAGCAGAAGATATTGAATCAGACGTACTAGCAACTCTTGTTGTAAACCGTATTCGGGGCATACTCAAAGTGGCAGCTGTTAAATCTCCAGGTTTTGGAGACAACCGCAAAGCGATGCTTGAGGATCTTGCAATTCTCACTGGAGCAACTGTCATCTCTGATGATGCTGGCGTCTACTTGAAGGACGCTTCTGTTGAAGTGCTTGGAAATTGTGAGCGTGTGGAGATCACTAAAGATCACACAACCATTGTCGGCGGCAGCGGAAGCCATGAAGGGATTGTAGCACGCGTCAAACAGTTAGAGAATGAGGTAGATAAGTGCAATAGTAGCTATGAGAAAGAGAAGCTGAATGAGCGCAAAGCAAAACTGCAAGGTGGCGTGGCTGTGATTCGTGTGGGCGCTGCGACTGAGCCAGAACTCAAGCAGAAGAAGCAAGCGTTTGAAGACAGCTTGAGCTCTACAAAGGCTGCTCTTGAAGAGGGTGTTGTCCCAGGTGGTGGCGTTGCGCTTCTCAAGGCAGGCGTCGCCCTTGATGCTCTTAAACTTGAAGGAGATAGCGCGCTTGGAGCCGAACTTGTGCGTAAAATGATTGAAGCGCCAGCAAGACAAATTGTCGAAAATGCAGGACATGACGGCTCGATCGTAATTGCAGAGCTCAAAGCTGCTGGAAAAAACCACGGCTTCAACGTGCGCACTGAAGAGGTTGAGGACATGGTAAAGGCAGGCGTGATTGATCCACTCAAAGTAGTGAAGAACGCGCTTTTGCACGCTGCGTCTTGCGGAGGTATGGTGCTGATTTCTGAAGCACTCATCGGTGATGCAAAAGAAGATGACGAGTAGATGTGCTGTTGTGACGGCTCGAGGGCTTGGCGACGCCTTGCTTTCGATGATCGTCTCGCAAAATCTCTTACGCTCGGGGCACCATGTCACGACATTTAGCAACATTTTGTGCCAAATGGAGTCGTGGTTTCCCGAGCATACCATTCGCCCGTACACAGACGACCTCTCCCCATTTGACCGCATCATCGCAGCAGACCATAGCAGCGTGCGCAAAGAAGACGCCCGCACAACAATTCTTTGGGAAAGTGGCTTTGACAAACAAAAAACCATGGTTGCGAACCTCGCTGCTGCCTCGCAAAAACTAGGGCTCACAGCAACGACCAATACAGGCATTAAAGTTCCTTCTCACCTTACGCACCGCAAATATCCCATGAGAGTGATTCTCCACCCCATGAGCGCTGCAGCACACAAAAACTGGCCTGCACATAAGTTTCGCTATCTTGCCAAAAAACTACATTCCCTCGGCTATGACCCTGTGCTCTGCGTCAGCCCGCAAGAACGCACTGAATGGCCCGAATCACCCCTCTTTCCTACAGCCTCAGAGCTCGCTGCATTTATCTATGAATCAGGAGCCCTTATTGGCAATGACTCTGGCCTTGGTCATCTCGCCTCATTGCTCGATATCCCCACTCTCTCCCTTTTTGCACGTAAAAGCTACGCTCAACTCTGGCGCCCAGGCTGGAATGTAGGAGCTGTTGTTACCCCGTATATTCC
This sequence comes from Chlamydiales bacterium, assembly GCA_024233495.1. Lineage (GTDB taxonomy): Bacteria > Chlamydiota > Chlamydiia > Chlamydiales > JAAKFR01 > JACKPM01. The sequence continues at coordinate 169,032 of JACKPM010000002.1, read as the reverse complement.
CCTGATTGGCGCGCCCATGAAACAGCGTTACTGGAAAAATTTCTTAACAGCTAAACAAGTTATCTATAATTTTAAACATTTAGTCAAAACAAGTTAAATGTTAAAATATCTTCATGAGCATCTCATGTATTAGGAGTAATTCTGATGTTTCGTACCAACTTGTGCGCGGTTACACCTGCGTGATTGTGGGCCTTGCCCTTATTTCAATAATTCCCTTAACACTCGGAATTGTAGGCAAGTACAGCCACATCTTTCCTAAAGGTTTTACTAAAGGCATGCTCATCTCGGGTAGTAGCGGCACAGTAGTGACTTTTATCGCAGTCGGAATCTTTTTTTATTGTCGCCGCATGCCAGCACAAAACGAAGAAAGCTAATTCTTCCTATGCGCTACCCAATCTCTATAAAAAGAGAGGGGGGCAAGCGCCCCCCTCCCCGGTTTCCCAAGATCACTGTCGTGATCCGGGCGTCGGTGCCTGCAAGAGGGCCTCAACACAGGATTGATTGCCCCTTCTATTTTAGACACCTCTTTTTACTTCTTACTGCCGACCTCGTGGCTGTCTACGCGCAGGCGCAGCTCTACGAAGACTCTTACGACGTGGTGAACGTCGAGCGGGTCTGTTATGAGGCTCCTGTTGAGGAGCACGACGAGTTCTTTTGTTAGGCATGAAATACCTCTTGTAAAAAGTTAAAAGCGTACAGATGACCCCTAAACTAGACGCCCCCTGTAAGTTACATTTAATAACAAAATACCTAAATTATCAATATAATTCTAAAATAATTATTATTAATTGTTTATGAATTTCACACTAGTCTCATTTAACTGTTTTTCAACAATTTAAGATTTATAGCATTTCTTTTTAGGATTTGCTAGACTCTGCCGCATGCTAAGAATTGTTCACCTTTCCGACCCCCACTTCTCTGATCTTCACTTTACCCCCCAGCTTTTTAAGACAAAGCGGTGGCTGGGAATGCTTAACCTGTTCTTATTTAGACAGAAGCGTTATGCAACTTCTCATTTAGAGGATTTGCCTACCTTTTTACAAACCCTGGAAGCCGACCATATCTGCATTACAGGAGACTTCTCGAGCCTCGCTCTAGATTCAGAATTTGCTGAAGCCAAGAACTTTACAGACAAGCTTGCGCGACCTTTTTTCCATGTCCCTGGCAATCATGACTATTATACTAAACAGTCTGAGGTGAAGCGCACTTACTACAACTACTTTCCAGCCCTAGGCTTAGAGAAACATCGTATTGAAAAGCACGCTCTTGGATATGGATGGTGGTGGATCGGACTAGACTGTGCACGAGCAAACTCGCTTGTCTACTCCAATGGAAGGTTTTATCAAGAGATGGATCAAAGACTGAAAGACGCCCTCTCTGAAATCCCATCTGGGGATCGTGTGATTGTAGGGAATCATTTCCCTCTTTATCCTGCTGGCCGTCCAAAGCATGACTTAGAAAGAGGGGACAAGCTGTTGGAGATTTTGCTCCACTACCCCTCTGTAAAACTCTACTTGCATGGACACGACCACTCCCCTTATATACGTGAGCGTCAATTACTTGCTCTTAATGCGGGCTCTTGTGCGCGTACAAAGGCAGGTTCTTTTTATGTTTTGGACCTTCACACATCACACTGTCATCTAAAGCGTTACGCCTATACCCCTAATCATCGTCCTTTTCATTGGGTTGTGGATTTAGAGCGAACGCTTAGCTACTGAGTTTTTGGATCATGATAGAGGTGGTATCACCCACATCAAGTGTCACTGGCTGGTCATGCACCATGACTTCGAGATTAACTGGTGCTTTTGTGACTGGTATCACCATCTGTATTGTGACAGGGAATCCTTGCCTTACAACATCGACTGTTGGTCCAACTCTTACCCCATCTAATTGAAATGCCAAATCACCTGGTTTTTTTGTCCTATCGACAATGACCGTTACAACTGCTTGATAATGCCCTGTTTCGTTCAGTTGGAATGTTGCTGTACTCTTTTGAGAGATTGAGGTTCCTTTAACGACTGCGGTTTGATTGAATGGAAGGGGCGATCCCACACCAATTTCTAATGGCTTGTTTGCCACATTATTGAAATTATACAGGTGCGGAATTTCGAATGGACCCGCAGGTCCAGTAGGTCCGCGCGGCCCTGTTGCTCCAGTGTCACCTTTCGCTCCTCTCGCTCCTCTTCTTCCTTTTTCACCTTGTGGACCTTGCTGTCCTATAGGTCCCTGCGGACCGGTGGCGCCCGTCTCACCTTTAGGTCCTTGCGGTCCTGTTGCTCCGGTATTTCCTTTTTCACCTTGCGGACCCGCCGGTCCCTGTGGGCCAGCTGGGCCTTGAGGACCCGCTGGACCAGGAGGGCCTTGGGTCGGTGGAGAACGGCCAGATGCTGCCTGTGGCTCCAATGCTAACAAACGCTCTTGCGGAACGGGAGAGGCACAGAGTGAAGAGGTTAAGAAAATTAGGAGTAAACGTTTCATCTCTTCTTCCATTAAGATTAAATGAAGAATTTAAATTTTAATGGTTTTTTAGGTCAACAAATTTTTACCAGTTCCAATGATACCAGTCGAACTGGCGCAAGAGAACCATCTTGAAACGCTCAATCGGATTGTTCACGGCAGATGAAAGGAAGTTGTAAAGCTGGTCATTATTGAAGAGAGAAAAGGAGAGTCTTAATACTCCTTGCACGCGGGAACCAAATTCAGCATCATTCGAAATTGAGATGTTCACAGAAGCTAGATTACGATATTGCACAAGGAATAGAAACTGATACCCCCAGATGCGCTGATTGTTCTGTAGGCGGTAACCGCTGAAAGAGGGCTTAAAAAGGAGGTAGCGATTCAATAGCACTTTTCTTGAAAAGCCAAATTGATATCCCCTTAGCATCCACACTTCTAAAGCTTCATCCAGAAAGTAACCTCCATCATAGATGGTTTCATCGAATATAAGCCTTTTGCACCGTTTTCCAATTGGATAAAAGAAATTGCCATACAGGTCCCACTGGCGACCAAAGCGAGCAATGGCGAAACCTGACTGGTTGAAGGTGCGGTGAAAGGCGCGGCGGCCATCATAGTAAGCATCAATTGCATAGGCACTTGAGTAGTGTTTAGTGATATAACGTGTGCCGCATTGTGCAGTGACAGCATTTCCCCAAGAGTAATCAGCACTGCGATTTAGGTAGTAAAACTCCCCATCAAGAAGCGCGTAGTACCGTTCGCAAAGCTTGAAAGGGATCGATCCACCTGCATTCGCGTAGTCATTATCTATGCCAGGTGCTTTGCCAAGGGCATAGCTCACATGTGCTTGCGGCGAAATGGGCAAAGCAAAAAGCGAATTGCATAAAAAAAGAAGTGGTAGTAATCCTTTCATCCCACCCGCTATAGACGTGTGGTCTTGTTTGCTAGACAGCCTTCGAAGAAACAAAGTCCAGGCTCGGACTCAATTTTGCACATATGCAGAGCCATACATTTTTTTTCATGTTCCATCAACCAAGAAGTCCAAGGAGAGACATCTTCAAAGCCCAAGTAAATAAAGTCCGGAGATTTTTCTTCAAAAAAAGTCCTAACTTCCATTTGAGGACTATCCTCAATGGTGAACTTCATTGCTTGGAAAGCTTTGAAACTCTCTTCTGTTGCAAACCAGCCTGACTCAAAAATGTCTTTGATCTCATCCCTTTGAACTCCAGTAAGGTTTTGAATTTGTGCGAGACACTCTCCAAGCAAAATCTCCGTCCCTAAAAATGAGGTGCAACCCTTTATTGCTTCCCAAATTTCTTGGCAGAGCTTAGCTTGGTCAGTAGTAGAGAGCAAAATAATCTCCTTAGGCGGATGCCGTTGAGCAATATTCTGCTTCTGCGCTAAACCCGAAATCGCAAAGCCAAAAAGAGTGCTTACTGTGACAATAAGCCCTACCTCACCGGTTGACTGATAAGATTCAAGCCTCGATCGGGCCACTTGATCAAAGGCTTTCATCTCTTGTGCGACATGTTCTAATTCTGTGAACATAGGAGCCTCCTGCTTTATCTGATTCAAGAATAGTTTATGATTTCTTTAAGATCAACTTATTTGAATGAGTAGAAGAGCTCGACTATAGTGCTGCACATGGAAAAGGATTTTACGCCATTTGTGGGTCGCTATTTGGTGCACAATCGTGTTGCCTACTTCGGGCTACATTGCATCGATGCTACGCTTTCTTTGGTGCCACGAAAGAGACATTTTATAGTCAAAAGCCAAAACGATTGCTCCTTGGCAATAGTGAAAGGGCTATTCAACTACACTTCCTCTCGGACTTTGGAAACACAGCCCAATGAAAAGACTAAAGCTCTCTGGCGATAGCCTGTGCTAGAGCGTCAAGAGAGGGGGTCTCCATGGAAAGCGCGATATCGCGCATATCGGGCATCGCTTTTATCATCTCTACCCAGTCCGCCACTTTTTGGACATCAGATGAGATGGAAAGAGCATCTTCAACCTGCCCTATCTTGAGAGAGGCGCTCTTCTTTACTTTCGAAACGTGAGAGATACTTGAAACCTCATCCATGCCTCCCCTTATACAGCATTTTTTCCTTCATGACAAGAATTTCCTCTAAATCGAGCTCCTCAGGGGAGGGGTAAACAAGGTCATAGGTAGGCAAATCAGTGTGTGGATGTGAGGTTTCAAGAGCGACCACAAAGCAACCCGCTGCACGCGCAGCAAGTACTCCCGCTGGCGCATCTTCAAAGACAACGCAGTCATGGGGATCTAAACCAAGACGGTGTGCTGCTGCAATAAAGATATCTGGAGCCGGTTTCCCCTGCGCTACTTCTTCTCCAGAAATATAGTAATCAAAATATTTTCCCAAGTGTGTCGCTTCAAGATACATCTCCAAATTTTTCAGCGGTGTGGAGCTTGCAATGATATGGGGGATGTTGGCCTCTTGCACCTTTTGCAAAAAGTGCTCCATTCCATGGATGATCTCCACCTCATGTTTGGCAAGCGCACGGAAAAGCTCTTCTTTCCTTTCTGCCCACCTCTTCTTTTGCTCTACCGAGGCATCGGGCATTGTCTCATCCATAATAAGCTTATTTGTTTTCCCAAAGCCATATGTGAACTGCGCCCGCGTCATGCGCAGCGATGGGTCTTCTTCCATCAGCTTTTGCCATGCGAGCCAGTGGAGCTCTGTTGTATCGATTAGAACGCCATCGTTGTCAAAAAGAAACCCAGTCATAAACTTCTAAAAGGTAATATGTTGTCGATCTTGCCTGCGTTATATCTAAGCATCATAAGGCGATCAAATCCCACGGCTACGCCGCAGCAGTCGGGAAGCCCCTTTTCGAGCGCCTCTAAAAAGAGGGTGTCGAGGGGATAGCGACTTTTTCCAAACTCAAGCCTTTCTCGATTTGCCTCTTGAAGGCGCCGTCTTTGCTCAAGAGCGTTTCCAAGTTCGTGGTAGCCATTTGCGAGCTCGATGCCTTGGTAGAAGACTTCAAAGCGCTCGGCAACACCTTGCGCATTCACTTGTGCGAGCATTGCTTTTTCTGGAGGATAGTCGGTCATAAAAGTCACCTTTCCCTGGCCAAGCGTGGGTTCGATATTGAGAGCAAAACTCTCCTCATCGTGCCCACACATCACTTGGTGGTAGGAGAGCACTTCAAATGTGTCCACTTCAACAAAGAGTTGAATGAAGCGAAACGTCTCTTCTATCATCTGCTGCAGGGAAAATCCGAGGCGGTACCACTCTGCCATAGTGAATTCAACCGTGTGCTTCTCTCCCCACTCATTGTCGCGGAAGACGTGCGCCAGCTGATAGATATCGCCACTACCCTCGCAAAGAAGGCGCTTCATCCCATATTCAGGTGAGGTGTGCAAATAGGCAGGCTTGCCGATACACTTGACCTCCACACAGTCGATGTGTGCGTCTATAGGGGCTGTGCGCGATAGCATAGGAGTATCAACTTCTAGGACTTCCCTCTCAGCAAAAAAGGCACGGGCACGCGCAAGCATATGCGCGCGCTCCTCAAGTCTATTTGTTAACGCGAGAGACATATTCCCCTGTGCGAGTATCAATCTTTACGACCTCGCCCTGCTCAAGGAAAATGGGAACTTGAATTGTTGCGCCCGTACTTGTGGTCGCTGGCTTGAGTACACGTCCTGATGCAGTGTCACCACGTACACCTGGCGCTGTCTCAGCAATTTCCATCTCCATGAATATGGGGGGTTCTACGGTAATTACTTCTCCCTTATAGAAGATAAGACCATACACTTGGTCATCAACAAGCCACTGTTTTACATCTTCCAGCTTTTCATTAGGGATAGTGACCTGTTCAAATGTTTCATCATGCATGAACGTCGCACCTGTTTGGTCGACATAGAGAAGGCGCATTTGCTCATCTTCAATATCCGCTTCCTCAAGCGTTTCTCCAGATTTGTATGTCTTTTCAATCGTGCGCCCAGAAGTGAGGTGCTTGAGACGAACGCGGTTAAATGCCTGCCCCTTCCCTGGCTTCACAAATTGATTGCTTACCATAATGTAAGGCTGTCCATCGATCTCAACTTTTAAACCTGCGCGAAAGTCGCTTGTACTGATTTGCCCCATAATGCTTTTCCTTGTATGATGACGTGTCAGTATAACCTAAAGAGCTGTATCGGTCAATTGGTGTGGAGAAACAAGTATAAGGACTACCCTGTCGATGCGCGCTTCCACAAATCGGAGCGTAAAATCGTAGGATGTGAGATGAATGAGATCTATGGATGGGGAGAGAGTTTTCACATCCCAAAAGAGAAAGAGTCGCGACTGAAAAAGTGGCTACGCCGCTTCAAAAGAGGGAAGAAATGAGCTATTTCAAAGAACAAAATCCACATGAAGCGAAGATCGCCTCTGACACTTTGGAGCGCTACTCAGGCTCTGAAATTGGGCAGTTTCGCTCATACCTCCTCCTAACAAATTTCCACTACTACATCCGCACATTTGCTGAAATTCAACAAGTTCCGCTCACAGAAGGTTCTATGTTCACAGCGGCACACTCTCCTGAGCTCGATATAAGCATCATCGACTTTAAGCTCGGGTCTGCTGCTGCCGCCCTTATTGTTGATCTCGCTGCCTTTTTGCCACAAGTGAAGGCGGTGCTCATGCTTGGCATGTGTGGCGGTTTACGCCGCCACTATAAAGTTGGGGACTATTTCATCCCCATTGCAGGTATCCGTGCAGAGGGGGCAAGTGATTTTTATTTCCCAAGAGAAGTACCAGCCCTTGGGAATTTTTTAATGCAAAAAGCGGTTACTGATGTGTTAGAAGAGGAAGATGCCCGCTACCATATTGGCATCTCCTACACTTCAAATATTCGTTTTTGGGAATTCAATGAAGAGTTCAAAAATCGTCTACGCGACACACGCGCCCAGGCGTATGAGATGGAGTGTGCGACTCTTTTTGCTGCAAGCTATAGGCGTAAGCTACCTCTTGGCGCTCTTCTATTGATTTCAGATCTCCCTCTCACACGAGATGGAGTGAAGACTAAAGAGAGCTCCAAAAAAATCTTTGAAACATTCACAAAGGATCACCTTGAGAAAGGGATCAAGGCGATTGATGTGATGAAAAGGATGCTTGACAAGAAGATGAAAGGAGCCTACCGCGGCGATACAAACAAAGTAGATATGTGACATGACTTTTCAATTTTCATCCATTTTTCACAGCTATGCTGAAATTATGAAGATGCATTTTTACGTGCACAGCGAATGGTTGAACGCACCCGACCAAATGATTTCAGTGGCATGTGCACTGGAAATTATTTTTTCATAGTTGTGCGCGTTAACAGAGAAAAAGGAGCGATCATCTGTATCAATGTTCAGCAAGAGATTATTCGTGAAGGAGAAATACATTTTCAGCATACCCAAGGCATGCTCACGCAAACTAGGCTTGAGCAACAAGCGTTACAAAAAACAACCTTTCCACTCCATTTAGTTGCCAGTATGGTTAGCTCGCTCGCACAATTTGTTATACAAGAACTTAATCCAGAGACGCGCCGTTACAATGTCACTGAAATCGCGATTCCTCAATCCTCCTCTCCCTAACCTTCAAAAATAATCAAACCATGGTAATGAGTTCTAACACTAGCTACAAAGAGTTATGCACGGAATACTATGAACTCGATAAACCCTTCCCTCATGAAAAGGAAATCACCTATTTCCTCGCAATGGCTAAGGAGGCGCAAGGTCCCCTTCTAGAGCCAATGTGTGGAACAGGACGTTTTCTCATCCCTCTTCTAGAGGCAGGCTATGACATAACAGGCTTTGATCTTTCAAGGCAAATGCTAAACGTATGCCGAAGCAAATGTCAGGACAGAAAGCTGAAGGCAGAATTGATAGAAGGGCGATTCGAAGATTTTAACCCTTTGAAAAAATTTGATTTAGTTTTTATTCCAAGTGGCTCCTTCGGCCTCCTTACAGAGCAGGAAGATGTATCTAGAGCATTAAAGCTTATTTTTAAATGGATGTCGCATAGAGGAAAATTTATTTTTGAAGTTGAGACGTTGCGAGCTGCCACATCCAATCCTGGAGTTTGGAGAGGAAATTCAATAAGAAAAAATGATCACTCTCTTCTTGTTGTTAACCGCCTCAGCAGTTTTGATCAAAAAACAGGCATTGAGACGACTCTCTTTAGATATGAACAATGGGAAAAGAATACAATCGTTCGAACAGAAGTGGAGGAGTTCAGCCTAAAACTATATTCAATGCTAGAAATCGAAAATTTATTGAGCAAACATGGATTTCTAATCAAAAGCAAAACAACTCCCTACTCATTTAAGAGCGTTAACGATAACAGTGAATCCATCTTGTATGAATGCCTGAAGGACAATCAGGCAAATGATTAAACTATAGTCGATTCAGTCAAAAATCTTTGCATTGTTGAATAAGTCAATCTCTGGAAGCCTTTCGGCTGATTTTGTCGAGACTAATGCTTTGGAGGGTTCGACAACCTCCTCGATGCCTATCTGTAGTGGCAAACGGTCTTTGAAGGAAGGTTGGCAAACCAGTAAAGTCTATGGAAGGTTGGCAACTTCGTCGATACCTAAATAGTAGGGGCAGCGCCTTTCGCAGATTGCGGATCTCCTCAGAAGCCAGATCTCGTCGGAAGTCGCCCAAAAGACTTTCAGAGATTGACTTATGCGCGATTAGAGAACAATGCGAATTACTTCACTTGCGGATCCGCTGTATTCATGTTGGCAACCAGCGCGTTCCATTCTGTAACGTCAAAAAGATAAACACCCGCTTGGCTCATGGGGTATCCATCAGAGGGCAGCTGCATACCTTGCTCTGTCAAAGTACCTGGCGTGACAAGAACAGTGACGCGGTTTCTATTGGCACCATGCTCCGCTAATTTCTGCTGAACCATTGTATAATTTGGAGAGACAGCATCTGGTGAGACGGTCTTTAACTCAGAATAGCAAAAAAATATGCCCCCATTGCTCTGATATTGGATATGCAGGTATTTGTCTGGCTGTCTAGACTGTAGGTCTTGAGGTAGTCGTAGCCCTACAGCAGAAGCGTTTTCTAAAAGTCCCTGTAAAAATAGGCGTGCCTTTTGAGCCGTCATACTTCCATCGACACTTTGTGCACAGAAATGATGAACTCTTCTATTTGTCTGACACCTAAAATTCGTATGAAAGGCGACTTGGTGGCATTTTTGACAAGCGCTTGCTTGAGTAAGGGTTGCATCAGGTAGGTTACATGCAGAACAAATATTATGCACTTGAGGAACTGCTCCAGCCATCTTAGGCCTCCTTAGTAAATATGTTAAACTTGCAGATCTTTTGCTTCCCTTGCAATTGCAGGTTCTATAAAAGATTGTATATCAAAAAAATAGGATCCCTCTCTCCCAACGCTCAGATACAGCATCACTTTCTAAAATCAGCCTAACTATTTCGTGTTAGGCGTTACTGTAACCAGCTTTGCCGTCGAAGGTGTAGAGATTTGATGTTTTGATTACATCAATACTCTTCAACTCTTCGAGCAACTTGATCAGGGATCCCTTCCCTTCAAACCGACATCTCCATTGATCCACAATAGTGGATTCATGCGTAATTTCAGGCCACACTTGTAGCCCTCGATTAAAAATCTTAGTAAGCTTCATCTCTTTTACTTGTAGCTTTTTTACAAGCTGCTCAAGCGCGTCATGAGAGTAGACTGTCACATCGACACCTACAAACTCTCGATTTGAGGAGCTTGGAGCAAATGTGTGGTGCGCCCACACCTCGTCTTTTGTAGAAGAGTACTTAACTGCTTGTAGTTTGGATGGTACTTTTCCCATGCGCTTGCAGACAGCCTCTCCAAACTCTTTCGTGCCTACAACTTCTTTCGTCTGCTCTGAGGCAATCTCCTTGGTGTGCACACCATCCTCAATCGTTTTGAGCCAAGCGTTGTGCAAATGAGTGGCCGCCTCATTTTGCCCAATATGTACAAGCATGAGCACAGAGGCGAGAATAAGCCCTGTTGGATTTGCTACATTTTGACTCGCAATCGCAGGGGCGCTCCCATGAATAGCCTCAAACATCGCGCCACCTTCACCAATGTTAGCGGTCCCTACAAGTCCTACAGAACCTGTAATTTGAGCTCCAACATCTGAAAGAATATCCCCATAAAGATTAGGCATTACCACCACATCGAAATCTTCAGGTGTGTCAGCGAGCTTTGCCGCTCCAATGTCGATGATCCAGTGCTCATTCTCGATCTCTGGATACTCAGTCGCGATTTGCTCAAACACCTTGTGGAAGTGGCCATCTGAAATTTTTAAGATGTTGTCCTTTGAGAAGCATGTCACCTTCTTCCGCCCATATCGCTTTGCGTATTCGAAGGCGTAGCGACAAATCTTTTCAGTGCCGGCGCGGCTGATTAACTTGAGCGCTTCATAAGTATCGGGCGTTTGCTGATACTCTACGCCGATATAGAGGTCTTCTTCGTTCTCTCGCACAACTACGACATCCATCTTAGGGTGCTTTGTGCGAATAAAAGGGGCATACGAAATGCAGGGGCGCACGTTAGCGTAGAGACCTAGGCGGCTTCGCACAGTCACGTTGAGGCTGCGGTAACCTCCACCTTGCGGCGTGGTAATGGGCGCCTTCAAAAACACCTTTGTGCGACGAAGTGAATCCCAAGCCTCTTCAGCAATTCCTGCCTTGTTACCGGCAAGATAGACCTTTTCGCCGATTGCAACCTTTTCAATTTCAAGAGCAGCGCCTGCTGCTTCCAAAGTTTGGAGAGTGGCAGCCATAATTTCAGGGCCGATGCCATCTCCATCTGCTACTGTGATCGCTCGTTTTTTCATGACTTCGATGCTAACGCAATTTTTCGATGACTTCAACTACATTCATAGCTACAATACCGGCATGTTGCAAAAACTCTTTGAGAAAGAGCGTGAGCTACTCAACTTCTTTTTCGAACACATTGATGTCGAGTCGTGTGAAGAGCTCTTGGAAAGGATCTTAGAAAGCAAGGGGGTGCTTTTCTTCACCGGTATTGGCAAAAGTGGCTTCGTGGCACAAAAAATAGCAGCAACCATGATGTCAACAGGCACAAAAGCGTTTTTTCTCCCCCCAATCGATGCGCTTCATGGCGACCTCGGGATGGTCTCTTCAGATGACATAGTGGTGATCTTGAGCAAGAGTGGAGAGACAGAAGAGCTCTTGCAGCTCCTCCCCAGTCTGCGCAATATACGAGCGCGTATTGTTGCTGTTTGCTCTAGCCCATATAGCGGCCTTGTAAAGGGGAGTGACATGCATGTCATTTTGCCGTGTGAGCACGAGCTTTGCCCCTTCGACCTCGCTCCTACGACGTCAACACAAACTCAACTCCTCTTTGGAGATGTGCTTGCCATCGGCCTTATGGAGCAGAAAAGCTTTTCGCTCGATCGATATGCACAAAATCACCCAAGTGGGCAAATTGGACGCCGCTCCACATTTAAAGTGCGCGACCTAATGATCAGTGCTGAGCGCACACCCACTTGCCGCCCAGACGATACATTAGAAGATGTGCTTATTGAGTTCACCGACAAGCGTTGTGGGTGTCTCATCGTCATCGATGAAAACCGCAAAGTGCAAGGCATCTTTACAGATGGCGACTTGCGGCGTGCCCTTCAATCAAGAGGTGCTGCCGTGCTTGAAACGCCCATCGAGGAGCTGATGAGCCCTAAACCTAAATCCATCCATGACGACGCTCTCGCGTGGGACGCTGTGCGCCTCATGGAGTCTGACCAAAAGCACCCGGTCATGGTGCTTCCTGTGCTCGAAAGTAAAAAGAATGAGTTAGTTGGGATTATCAAGATGCACGATCTCATTCAAGCTGGTCTCTAAACACAAATATATAGTATAATTTTGGATATGGTAGGCATTCCACAAGGACCCGTTCCTAAAAGAGATGTTTCTCAACACTCCAGCCCAAATCCTCTTTCTCCATCTAAAAGGTCAGCAGAAAGTCTTTGCACTGAAATGCATACATTCATGTTCACTTATAACAATAATCCACTTAGTTTTAGTGAGATGTTACAATCTGTCTACAAGGATGGAAAGTACAATATTTCTCCAGCTGCTCTTTCCAAGTTACAAGGAGAGTATCAGCAGAGATTGGGAGATCTAATGGATGAAGTCCAAGGTATGGGGAAGAGTCTCTTAACATTTATCTATCAAGGGGGGACTCCGCCCACTCTTTCTCATAGCTTTACATCTTTGCCGGCTGCTACGCAAAACACGCTTATTGAATATGCAAAAGCTGGGACGAATATTGAACAAACTATGACAAATCTTTATCAAGCCTACTCATTTTCAGGGGAGCTTACATTCAAAGAAGCAGATAATATCCACAATTGTGAGCTGGCGGTTCTTCAAGCAACAAATATTTAGATGTAGTCAAATTTTCAATCAATTGGACGACACTATCTAGCCAAAGCGCTACTTCTTAGCTAGCCAGGCGCATTTTGACAAAAAAGATCGGGCTGACAGGAGGGAAATGCGACGACCCTATTTATAGTCAAATCGGTTGAAAATTTTACAAATTCATACCATTTGGCTTCACCAAAGATCGTGCTCGTTCTCATAGACCATAAATGGTCTAAGTCGAACTCCGCGCTTACTTTGGCTTTGCCATCTGCCATGAATTTGTAAAATTTTCAACCGATTTGACTATAGGATTTATAGAGCTCAAAGCTCTTCTGAGTGAAGTAGGGGAGGAAGAGGTCGCAGTTTGCACGGCATCTTGAATCTATCACAAATGCTGGCATATCAAATTTTTGCAGAAGATTTGCTTGGCCACAGAGGTCGATTGCGATTCCGTAGAGGAGTTCTTTTTCAAAGTGTCCAAAACGGGCAATGTTCTCTTTAGGAATAGAGAAGAGAGGCTTCCCTTTTCGGGCAAATGTGTAGCTCTTCCCATCAAAGATGAGAGCATGCGGTCTTAGCTCTAGCTGAGAGAGTTGACGGTAGGGGCGTAGCCCCAAGGTAATGAGCACCAAGCTTCCCAAAAAGAGGGGAAGGCGCCACGGCAAGATAAGTGTTGCGAGCAAAAGAGCAGCGCCTACTGCGCCAAAGAGAAGAGCGCGGTTTAAGCTGGCGCGCTTGAGCTCGCGTGTGATCGAGCTTCGAATTTGGTATACCGGTTGATTCTCCATGCAAAGAGCAAATTCCATATGAAATAGGCAAGCACCTGAACAATTGAGGGGTGGAACAAGAGGTGAGCAACCACAGCATCTTCCCCTCTTTTATTGATCACCCAGTCGGCACGCGCCACGTTGAAGTTAAACACTGCCTCATCAAGGTCACCTTCAGTGCCCCACTCAGCAACCAAGTAGCGATTCCATGCCTCAGCAATTTCATCCCGCCTCTTTTTAAAGTTCTCATCTGCTTGGAGATACTTTTGTGTAATCTCTTTTTCAGGAGGAAATATGTTTTCCCCTTTGAGCTTAACCTCTCCTGTAAGCGAAAAGGCATAGACAATGCAAGCAACAGGTAAGAGCCAAGCCGCATGGTGCGCTCCTTCAATGTAGAAGAGAAGGAAGAAGCAGATGAGTAAAGAGAGCACAGCCCACGTCAGCCCAGCACCAGAAAAACGAAATTTTGTGGTGAGAGGACGGAGCCTTCCTTCACGGATCTCTTTTGCCCCCTTGATGATCGAGAACTGCTTCTCAGTCTCAAGCTTCGAAAAGCGGGGATTTCTTTGAACTGAATCAAGCAAGAGTGTGGCAGCCTTGGCTGCAGTCACTTGACGTACAAAAGGTTGCATCCCCATCCAGAAGAGATAGGAGAAAACAAAACAAAGATGCAAGATGATGAGGACTTTTTTCTTCCTGCTCATGAGTGTGAAATGGTATACTTTCCTAGATGATAAAGCAACTTCTTGTTTTTACTCTCGTTTGCTTCGGCATTATCCAACTTTACAACAAAGCAACTGATGGCTTTAGCGTAGCGCAGATGCGCTCTCATTTGCCACTCGATCACCGCTTTAATCCCCCTGAGATATCTGAGGAGAAAAGGGAGGCATTGGCCTCAATTTTGGCCCAGCCCTACCGCTACCTTGGAAAGGGATGCCAATTCTATGCCTTTGAGAGTGCAGATGGGCGTCATGTATTGAAATTTCTTAAGCAAAAACATTTGCGCCCTTCTTCTTCTCTTTTTCGCGAGTCACAGTTAAGACGGCAAGCGCGCGTAGAGCGTCTTTTTTCAAGTGTCAAGCTTGCCTTTGAGCAGATGCCCAAAGAGAGTGGCCTTCTTTACATCCATCTCAACAAGGTGCCCGCGCTTAAGATGCGGGTGACTTTGATCGACAATGTAGGGCTAAGGCACAAGGTAGCAGTGGACGAGTATGAGTTTGTGCTGCAAGAAAGAGCGCAGACAGCAAAAGAGGTGTTTGCCTGTGCAAGCGAAGAGGAGGCAAAAGCGCGTATTGCACAACTCGCTGAGCTTGTGCATGCGCGGTGTGCAAAAGGAATCCGGGATCGAGACCGCTCTTTTGTCCAGAATGTTGCTTTCAAAGAGGACCGTGCGGTTTATATTGACGTAGGGCAGATGTGCTTGGACGAGACGATCCGCGCAGAAGAGGAGCTCGACCTCCAACGGAGAATGGGCAACCTACGCTTTTGGATGGAGAAACACCATCCAGAGTTTAGTCATCTGCTAAATTGAGTTCGTTTTCAAGGCCGAGCTTTGTAGAAAGCTCTTTCAATGATGCAAACTTTTCAGAAAGCGCTTCGAGCTGGCTCTCCGCCTCAGAGCGAGAGGAGCCACGCATGTGTTGCAACAGTTCTGCCTCTGTATCAAATTTCTCAGAGAAGGTGATATTGCTAGCTACTTGGATATCTGGAAGATACAGAAAACGGCGTATAGCAGTAGGCACTTGGGTAAAGATGTCGTTGGAGACTTGCGTCTCTACTTCCACTTTCACAACTTGTTTGGGTGGGCGTCCTCTTTTTGGGCGGGGATTAAGCGCTTCATTTGAGTAGTAGGTCTTCGCCTTATTTGCCAGCACTTGCCGTGCCTGCTGCATGTCTTTTGCAACTTTTGATTCGTAGAGGTTCACTTTTAGCTTTTCAATCATTGTGCGGGGTAAATCGAGGTCCTCTTCAAAGACAAAGTCAAACTCGTTGAGGCGGAGCCATTCAATGATGCGCACGCGAGAGCGCTCTTGATAGTATTGCTGCCATTTCTCTAGCTCTGCATCGTTATCGTAGATGAACTCGAGGAAGTTGTCTCGTGCATCGCGCTGTTGGATGATTTCAAGAAGCTTCTCTTTTGTGTCAATGTCGTACACCTTCTCATTGACAAATCCTTCCATGATTTTTTTGACCTCATAGAAGGTGTATTTGGGGATAAGGCAGTAGCGCTCTTTGTCCTTTTCAAGCTCAACGAGAAATTTGTTGTAGTCTTCTTCGGGTTTGTCCAGGTCTGCATAGAGAATGAATCCCTCAACCCGGTCGAGGTAAAAGTCCCGCTCATCGTCAGCCTTAGTGAAGGCGTCCATGAGGCGGAGCGCACGAAGGATGAGGGGATTTTGTGCTTTGGGCAGTTTACTCATAGCAGCCCATTATATTGACCAGGACATTTGATAGAAAGCTCTTTCACAGCAGGGCCAATCATCTGCACCTTCTCTCCTTCAATTCGAATTGTTAAACTCTGATTTGAAGTGTTGTGAACTCGGATGGGGGAGGGAAAGCCAAAACGGTGTGCACATGCAATAGCAGATGCTGTAGAGCCGGTGCCACAACTCATTGTCTCTCGATTTACTCCTCTTTCAAAAGTGCGGATAGAAATGGATTGGTCGGGGTGCACCTGCACAAAGTTAACGTTTGCTCCTTCCTCACAAAGGGGCTGCATTGCACTTCCCCACGCATCAAGGGGGATCTCATCTATCTGTTCCAAAAAAAATACTAGGTGAGGAACTCCCACCTTTAAGTAGGTCGCCTCATAGCTTTTTCCTTCAAAATCTATAGGGAACTTCCAGTCTAAAATAGTAGGGGAAGGCATGTGCACGCCAATCTCATTTCCCTCATGCCATGCCTCCAAAATCCCTGAAAGCGTCTCTATGCGGTAGTGACTTTGCCTTTTGCAGTGCTCTTCAAGGTAACGGATGAAACAACGCAATCCATTGCCACACATCTCTGCCTCAGTCGCATCGGGATTGAAAATACGCATCTGGTAATCAGCGATTTGAGAATCACAGAGAAGCAAAATACCATCTACTTCGTAATACTCACAAAGACGCTCGATTAGTACAAAAGGAAAGTTGTACTTTCGCGCATCATAGATGAGGAAATTGTTTCCTGCACCGTGGTATTGGTGCAGGAGAAGGTCATTTGATATCCGCGAAAGAATTGACGATGCCATCTAACAATCCAAATGCCTTAGCTTCTTCTGCAGACATCCATGTATCGCGATCTAGAGCCTTCTCAATCTCGCTCTTTTTCTTTCCACTATGCTCAACATAGAGATCGACGAGTTGTCCTTTCGTCTTCAAAATCTCTTTCGCTTGGATTTCAAGATCAGTCGCCTGTCCTGTGATTGGCCCACCAATCGAAGGCTGGTGAATCATGATGCGTGCATGCTTTGTAGCAAAGCGCTTTCCTGGAGCTGCACACAATGAGAGCACTGAACCCATTGACGCTGCTAATCCAGTCACCAAAGTGTAAACAGGGGAGGTGATCATCTGCACTTGGTCCCAAACAGCAAATCCTGCATCGACTGAACCACCAGGGCTGCAAATCACAAAGATGATCGGTTTCCCTGGATCTGTGAGTTCGAGATACCAAAGTTGCCGAATCGCCTCTTTTGCAGAGTTTTGGTCTACGGCATCGCCAAACAAAATGCGTCTAGAATCTAAAATGACGCTATCAATCTTGTCTTTTAGTGATTTAAATGACTCCACTCTCTCCGGCTCCTTTGCCATTTGTTAAACCTCCAATTCAGCATATAATGGGTACTTGTCTAAAAGAGTTTGTACGCGAGAGCGACTCTTTAGTAGCACCTTCTCATCAATCTTATATTTCGCGCGGCTGGGAGCGCCTGTCTTCTCCACAATCATCGGTTTCATGTTTTTGAGCGTCTCACTCAAAATGTCGGCGATCTCATCCATCTCACTCGTCCCCATGCCACGAGTAGTGAGGGCGGGAGGGCCTAAACGCACACCTGAGGTGTACCAAGGTCCGTTGGGATCAAACGGCACCATGTTGCGGTTGACTGTGAGTCCTGCCTCGCGCAGTCCCAGCTCAGCTTGTCTGCCAGTAATACCTAGATCGGCAATATCGATCAAC
Source organism: Chlamydiales bacterium (assembly GCA_024233495.1). Classification (GTDB taxonomy): domain Bacteria; phylum Chlamydiota; class Chlamydiia; order Chlamydiales; family JAAKFR01; genus JACKPM01. The sequence goes on along the minus strand of JACKPM010000002.1, from coordinate 151,276 downwards.
ACAAGATGGTTATCTGTGCCGCCTGTCACGACTTTGATGCCTCGCTTCAAAAAGCCCTCAGCAAGCGCACGCGCATTTTCCACAACTTTGTGTGCATACTTTTGGAAGTCTTTGCTCAACGCTTCCCTAAAGGCAATCGCTTTTGCTGCCATCACATGGGGCAACGGCCCGCCTAAGACAAGAGGGCATCCCTTATCCACAGCTGGCGCAAACTCTTCAGATGAAAGCACAATGCCGCCCCGCGGTCCACGTAATGTCTTATGCGTTGTCGAAGTGACCAAATCAGCATAACCAGCAGGGCTTTCCTCTCCTTGAAAAACTTTTCCGGCAACAAGACCAGAGAAGTGTGCCATATCGACCATCAACACAGCGCCTACATCATTTGCAATTGAGCGCATTTTTGCGAAGTTGATGCGACGAGGATAAGCAGAATAACCTGCCATCAAAATGAGCGGTCTCTCTCGTTTTGCAATCTCTGCAATTTGATCGTAGTCGAGCAATCCTGTTTTTGGGTTAGTGTCGTATGTCACAGCGCGCATCATTTTCGCAGAAATATTGTGTCGATAGCCGTGTGTCAGATGTCCACCAGAGGCGAGTGAAAGTCCCATTACCGTCTGGTTGCATAACTCTTTGCGTACCTCTTCAAACTCTTCAGGAGAGAGCTCGTCGATTGACTTCTTTGACAAACGTTGCACAGCCGGCTCTTGGACACGCTGTGTCAAAATTGCCCAAAAGGCGACAAGGTTAGCGTCTGCCCCCGAATGCGGCTGCACATAGGCGTGCGGCATGTTGAACAACTCTTGCGCCAAAGTTGCTGCCTCACTTTCGATCGCATCCACATTTTCACACCCTGCGTAAAAACGGTGAAACGGAAATCCCTCGGAATATTTGTCGGTAAGCAAATTTCCCATGGCCAACTGAACTGTGAGCGAGCTGTAGTTTTCGGAAGCAATTAGCTTGAGAAAATTGCGCTGGTCATACAACTCATTTAGAATGCTTTTTGCGATTGTGGGCGCAGCAACTTTTAAATGTTCAAGAACAGCTTTGTAAGCGGATGCAGCAGAAGTCATGGGCGCATTTTGAGTGGAAGTCTGAAAATTGTCAATCAGGGAATTTAGGATTAATGCGAATCGAGGCACCGGGATAGAGGCGATGGCTAGAACCCAATTCATACGTCTGATCATTGATCAATACTTTGAACTCGCCAGCCGAAAAGGGCTCTTCCGTCTCCCAAATCCAGTCATCTTCTTGTGGCGTAAGCTTCACGCCCTTTTCCCAGTTGAGTCCAGCAGCCCCTTCACCACGCAAATAGAGCTGTTGTGGCTGCTCCTCCCCCTCAATATGAACGATGATTCGAGTTTTGTCTGGCATGGGTTCAACTTAAATTTTTCTATTATATTGCTCAATACTATTTTTCCCTTGCTATTTACTGAATTCCTAGGTAATATCCCGCTTTGATTTTTTCATTTTCAGAGGAAAAGCATGCAGAACTCCCTAAAGACTATCCTTGCCATTCAAGATCTCGACATCAAAATGATCCGTCTTATGCGGGTGAAGAGCGAGAGAAAGAAAGAGCTCTCTAAGATCCATACTCTCAAGAGCGACATTGAAAAGCAAGTTGCGGACAAAGAGGAGCAGATTCAGGTAATCAAAAAAGATATCCGCATGGGGGAGACCCGCATCAAAGAGATTCAAGAGAGAGTCACCAAGCTTGAAGAGCAACAAGCAGCTGTGAAGAAAATGGATGAGTTCAACGCACTCACCCAAGAGATGACGCAAGCTGGGCGTGACCGCACCAACACTGAGCAGCAGTTAAGCGACTTGATGGATAAGCAAGCCGCTGAGGAAGATCTTCTTGTCTCTCTTAAGGAGAATCTCAAAACGACAGAAGAGAGTAGTGTTGCGCTTGAAAAGGAGATCGAAGAGAGTATTGAGAAGATCAATGAGGAAGGGAAAGTGCTTCTTGCGGAGCGGGAAAAGATAATTCCTGAAGTAGACGCTGTAATTTTCAAGATTTATGAGCGCTTGCTCAAGAACAAAAGAGATCGTGTGATGGTGCCGATTGAGCAGCGCACATGCAGCGGCTGCCACATCGTGTTAACGGCACAGCATGAGAACCTCGTACGCAAAGGAGACCGCCTTGTCTTCTGTGAACATTGCTCACGCATTCTCTACTGGCAAGATGCGTCGCCCTTTGAAGGTGAAGAAGACGAAGCGCCAAAGCGCCGTCGCCGCCGCGCAACAGCCAGTATCTAGTATCACCCCAGTTTTGGGAATGGGAGAGGAAAACGCAATCGCATTTGGCTTTTATCAAATGAGGAAAGTCTGGACTTCGTAGGGGAGGATACCAGTGAAACGCTGGGGGCCGTAAGGCTACGGAAAGTGCAACAGAAAACACGCCGTCCGCATTTGCGGAGCAGGATGAAAATCTTGACCTAGTGGGTCAAGCGCATGCAGCGCAAGCTGTGTGGAGATGTAAACCCTATCCGAAGCAAGAGAGAGGTGTTGGTTCCCCCACTATAGCGCCTCGCAGATTCGCTTGAGCAGAGCGGTGACGCTTTGCCTAGAGGAATGATTGCGCACGACAGAATCCAGCTTATTTTCCTCTCCCCCCCACTTTTTATAGTCAAATCGGTTGAAAATTTTACAAATTCGTGCCAGATGGCAAAGCCAAAGTAAGCGCGGAGTTTGACTTAGACCATTTTGGTCTATGAGAACGAGCGCAATCTTTGGTGAAGCCAAATGGTATGAATTTGTAAAATTTTCAACCGATTTGACTATATGATTTATTGTTCCCCTGAGATTTTGGTACGTTTCTTGCTTCTCTTTCTCCAAAGGAGAGGTTCTATGAATAATAATAAGTCGACAAAATTGACAACCGCTGCCATCGTCTTACTCTGTGGTGTGGGGCTCATCATTTGGGGAGGTGTCATCAAGGGACAGGTGAGCTCAGGAAGAGCGCGCATCGCTCAGGTTCAAAGAGGGGTTGATACAGCTAGTGAAGTGCTCAGCGTGATGCCCGAAACTGCCCCAGTGGGGAGTGCAGTCTCGAGCTATGCCGATGGGCAGCTCAATGAGAAGAGGCAAGAAGCCTCTGGTTATGCCACTTTAGCTAACTGGATGCTTACTGTTGGGATTGTGGTTTCAGCTCTCAGTGCACTCTACATTCTCTTTCTATTCTTCAAAAAATAAGTTTAATTTAAATCTTTTTCTGACCATGTTATAATATCCTATATGACAAGGGTTTGTGAGTGTTTAGGGCCAGCCAAAGGTGAGTCTCCTAAGAGAAGTGCTCCCATATGTCTTGGAGTTGCCTTAGCAGCGATTGGAGCTGCTGCTGTTGTTGCCGGGGGGATGACATTTGGGAAATTTAGCATATTTGCCAAAGTTTCCATGGGTGGGGCGATTGCAGCGACTGCTGTAGGGGTGGGATGTTTGGCAATAGGGGGTGGTGTTCTTGTGATTCGTTCCCGAACTAGGATGACCGCTCAATCCCCAACAGCGCCCGTAGGCGCTCCTCCTCCTAGAGGCTCTTCCTCTTCCAGAGCAGACTGCTTTTCGCTAGATTTTCGCACCCCGGATACCAGTGACGGTGAAGAGGAAGACGATCCTGTATTTGGTAGTCCTCAGGAATCTGAGGAGGAAGAGGGGTTTGAAGAGGTCCTCCCTCCTGCAAACTTGACTTTTGCGCTTGCCGATTGGCATAGGTGGGGATGGAGTCGAGTAGCACCGGGTGATCTCATACGTACGCGCAATGTTGCTGCAAATGTAGTTCCAGACAGTGAGGTGAGTCAGAGAACTTCAAAATGGGGTAGATGTATCGCTCTGAGTGGCGTGGAAAACAAGCAGTATGGCGGATATCAAACGCAACGATACCCAAAGCTTCAATATGTTGGGCTGACGCAGATACACGATGACCTCCTTGATCCAATCCCCGACGCGGATTACACAGCAATTGACATCGTCCTTCGTGGCGGTGATCTTTCGATCGATCACGTAGTGACGCTTTTCATCAATCATAGGGAGCGTATTGTTGAGTACTTCGATCCAAAAGGACTCACAGTAATGGATCGGTCAAGTGCTAGGCTCACATCGACGGGAGAGCTTTTGCCAGATTTCATTTGCAGAGCGGTTAAATTCTATGGCGGTAGTAGGTCATATACTGTGTGGGAGAACACGGTGAAGATGCAGCATGACAATCACACGTGTGGGGTGATGGTATGCAAGTGGAGGCAAGAAAGATTAGCAGGTACTCAAGCTGAAAATATTCTGCTGGATTCTAGGCAAGAGGTAAGATATCGCACTGAGCTGATGCGTGATTTGGGGCTGCTTGACTCACAGCTTTCTGAGAGTACTAGAAGGGAGGCAACGGCTGTTCCCCTAACTCCTAGTTCTGATGATGATGATGATTTTCAAAAGGTGCAATGGAGTTGATAAAGCTCTAAGTAGCGTTCGCTCGGTTTTTTCCAGCTAAAGTCTTCGCGCATCCCTTTTGCAACAAGTGCGCTCCACTTCTCTGGGGTTTGCTTCCAGCAAGAAAATGCGGATAAGAGAGTTGCTTCAACTGCTTCAGGAGTTGGGGGTAAAAATGTAAAGCCATTTTGCTCAGTGACTGTATCAGCGAGCCCCCCAGTAGAACGGACAAGAGGCACTGTGCCATAGCGCATGGCGATCATCTGAGTCAATCCACACGGTTCAAAAAGTGACGGGACAATGAGTAGGTCGCTAGCAGCAAAGACAAGGTGAGCAAGCGCTTCGTTGTAGCTGAGTTCGATGTGTACATCGCGACTCTTTTCATAGTGCTCTTTGAGCGCTTTGAATTGATGTTCGGTTTCCGGGTCACTTGCTGAGCCCACAAGGAGGAATTGCCCTCCCTCAGCCACACACTTTTTAAGTGCAGCTTCAATGAGCTTTGGCCCCTTTTGGGGTACAAGGCGGGCGACAGCTCCAACAATAGGGGCATTTTTCTCTCTGAGTTTAAATCGTTTGCGAACCTCTTGCTGCGTTAGCTTTTTTCCTTCCAAGTTGTGCGCGTTGTAGTGAAAGGGGAGGTGGGGGTCGTTTTCAGGATTCCAGTACGTGTAGTCAATACCATTGAGCACACCAGAGAGCTTCTCTCGCGTTTCATTGAGCAAGGGGAAAAACCTTCCTCCAAGTTCAGGCGTAAGAATCTCTTTTGCATAGGTGGGAGAGACAGTGGTGATATGGTCAGCAGAAACGATCCCTGCTTGCAAAAGAGAGTAGTAATCGTTGAATTTAAAGGGTTCGGCCTGCTCTTTAGAGAGGCCCACTTTCTGGAGCGTGTCGAATCCACAGTCGCCAGGGTAGGCGAGGTTGTGAATAGTGAGGATCGAACGGCATTTTTTGTAGAGGTGGGCAACAAGTGCTGTATGCCAATCATGTACATGAATCGCATCAGGAGGCGTGCGCGTATTGAGATAGCTAGCGACGAGTTTTGAAAAATAAGCGTACCGGTCAGCATCATCTTTTTCGCCATAAATGTTAGGGCGGCAAAAGAATTTGTGAGGCGTATGCGTCTCAAAAAGAAGTAGGGGAATCGATTCGTACTGAGCAAGAAAGATTGTGTTGCGGCAGACATTGCCGTCGTAGGTGTAGGCGAAGTCTTGTAGTTTCTCACATGGGGTGTCAATAGAGCTGTATTTGGGGAGGATAACGGTAACGTCGTGACCAGCTTCAACTGTCGCGCGCGCAAGGCCAAGTAAGACGTCGCTCATCCCACCCACCTTCGCAAGTGGAGCAAATTCAGATGCGATGTGCACAATACGCATAGCTGTCACAATAGTTAAAAAAAGATTTGTTGTTGATGGAAATTTGCTCTAGCAGTAAGATCTCTGCTCATATTGGGGTGTAGCCAAGCGGTAAGGCAGCGGTTTTTGGTACCGTGTATCGGAGGTTCGAATCCTTCCACCCCAAATGCTTCTTTTTTCGGGAACCTCGCATCCAGAGTTTGCCCACAAGCTCGCAAGTCATTTGCGCACAACGCTTGGAAGAGTGCATTTCACCCCATTTCCTGATCGCGAAATTTCTGTCCAAATCGAAAACAACGTGCGTGGTCGCGATGTCTTTGTGACGCAGTCAATTGCAGGTGAGCCCAACTACATGTTGATGGAGCTGCTCATCATGATCGATGCATTGAAGCGCGCTTCTGCAAATTCAATCGTAGCGGTGTTGCCCTATTTTGGCTACTCAAGGCAAGATCGGAAGGATCGTCCTCGCGTGCCAATTACGGCAAAGTTGGTGGCGAATCTTTTGACAACAGCAGGTGCGACGCGTGTGTTGACAATGGATCTGCATGCGGGACAGATTCAAGGCTTTTTCGACATTCCTGTGGACAATCTCTACGGACGCCCTCCGATTGCCGATGAGGTGCGCAAGCTAGACCTTCCTAACTTGATCGTGATTGCCCCTGACCTGGGTGCTATCAAGATTGCGCGCGCCTATGCCACCGATTTGGGCGTCGAGTATGGCGTAATGGACAAGAGGCGCAAAAGCACAGAAGAGGTGGAGATCCACTCGATTATTGGAGCCGATGTTAAGGGGCGTCCAGTTCTGCTTGTCGATGATATGTGCTCCACAGGAGGAACACTTATAAAGGCTTCGGAGGTGTGCGAGAAGGCGGGAGCTAGATCTATTTTTGCGGCTTTCACCCATGGCCTTCTTGTCAATAATGCGATCGAAAAATTTGAAAAGAGCGCAATTCAAAGAATTTTTAGAGGAGATACTGTTCCTCTTCCACGGGAGAGTACAAAAATTCAAGATGTTTCTGTCAGCCACATCTTTGCCGAGGCAATTGACCGCATCATTTCGGCCGATTCCATATCTTCTATCTTTTCATAAAAGGAATGTTGCACTATACTGGACCACTTTTAGGGAGAACTCCATATGGAACTAACAGTCACTAGCCGAGAAAAAGGCAAAAAATCAGAAGCAAAACGGATCCGTCGCGCAGGCAATATCCCTGCAGTCCTCTACTCTAAAGGAGAGGCTGGGGTTGAGATTGAGGTGGATGGGAATGAGTTCAAGAAAATTTTGAATCATGTGCCTACTGGTACATTGAGCTCGAAGGTTTTCACTCTCACACTTGATGGGAAGAAGAGAAAAGCTCTTGTGAAAGATATTCAGTACCATGTGACTACATACAATATCGTACACATGGATTTTATCGAGCTTTTCGACGATGTTCCAGTCACATTGAACATTCCTGTGCGTTGTGTGAATACGGTGGATTGTGCTGGAGTGAAGCTCGGTGGAGTGATCCGTCAGGTGATCCGTCAGATGCGTGTGCGCACACTACCAAAGAATATCCCTGATAGCTTTGAGCTCGATGTGAAAGCGATGACACTTGGTCAGGCAAAACGCCTTAACGAAATTGCGATTCCCGATGGTGTAAGCGCTGTTGACACCCTCGATAACGTAGCTGTTGTGATTGCGAGAAGATAGTGCATCTCGTTGTAGGTCTTGGAAATCCAGGAACGAAGTATGAGAAGACGCGGCACAATTTGGGCTACATGGTAGCTGCCGCATTTGCCGCAAGACGTGGCTTCCCTTTTAAGAAGGGGTGGAAGGTGAAGGGGCAGATTGCCTCAGGAGTCTACAACGAAAAAAAAGTGGAAGTGCTCCTCCCGACCACCTACATGAATTTGAGTGGGAAGGCGGTTATAAAGCTTGTTCACTATTATAAGATTCCTCTAGAGCAGGTGATCGTGATTGTGGACGATATCTATGTGAAGTTTGGCTCTTTCCGCTTGAGAAAGAGGGGCGGCACAGGTGGACACAACGGGATGCGCAGTATTGAGCAGTCGTTGCAAAGCCAAGAGTACCCCCGTCTGCGGATGGGGATTGGCCATGAAGAGGCCTTTGTAGAGAAGGAAGGGCGCATGCTCGAAGATTTTGTGCTTGCCCCCTTCGACGCAAAAGAGATGGAGCTTTTGCCTACGTTTGTTGAGCGGGGAGTAGCTCTTCTCGAGAAATGGTTAGATGAAGGAATTGACGGTGCAATCCACAAAGCTGGAGAGTACGGTCCATTATAGTAGTTTGAAATTTAAGTGGTGCAAGATTCTTACTGAAGCAAAAATCTTGCGACAGTGAAATTTTAAATCACTATATAACTGGGTAGAAAAGATGAAAAAACAGCTATATGAAGGGATGTATATTCTCAGCTCAACTTTGAGTGAAGGTGCGCGTTCGAAGGCGCTTGAGCGCATCCTCGAAGGCATCAAAGCAAAAGGTGGCGAGGTGCACAAGACGCACGATCAAGGGCGGAAAAAACTCGCCTACGAGATGCGTGGTTTCAGAGAGGGGCACTACTACTTGCTCTACTTCTCTGCGCCAAGCACAGCGCTAGAAGAGCTCTGGAAAGATTACCATCTCAATGAAGACCTTATTCGTTTCATGACGCTTCGCGCAGATGAAGTGAAAGAGGAAATTGAATTTAAACCACTTCCACAGTAGAGGAAATCAATATGAATAGATCGGCGTCAAACTCAATAGAGTTTCGTAAAAGGCGTGGGAAGTCATGCCCGTTCACGGCGGCTGGTTGGAAGAGTATCGACTATAAAGATGTCGAGACACTCAAGCGCTTTATTACAGAGCGCGGCAAGATCCTACCCAGACGCATTACGGGTGTCTCTGCACGCTTCCAAGGATATTTGAACACCGCGATCAAAAGAGCGCGCTACATTGGACTACTACCATTCGTAGGGGAGGAACAATGAGACAGCAATTGCTACTACTAGAAGATGTAGACGGTTTGGGCCGCAGTGGCGACATTGTCATGAATGCGAAGCCAGGCTTTATCCGCAACTTCCTCCTTCCTCAGAAGAAGGCCCTTATTGCCGATAAGCACACACTCAAGATGCAAGCAAAGCTCAAAGAGGAGCGCGCGAAGCAAGCTGAGGTAGACCGCAAAGAAGCCGAAGCGCTTGCCAGCAAGATGGCTGAAGTGGTGCTTCACCAAGAGGTGAAGGTTGACACAGATGGTAAAATGTATGGCTCTGTCACTCAGATGGAAATTGTGCAGCTACTCAAAGATGCTGGGCACGAGATCGAGAGACGCAATCTCCTTCTCTCTCACCCGATCAAAACATTGGGAACACATCTGGTCAAACTTCGTCTAAAGGAAAACGTTGAAGCTGAAGTGAAGCTCAAAGTGACTCCAGAGGGTGGAGAAGTTGTAGTTAAGAGAGAAGAAGTGGTCGCTCAAGTTGAAGAAGAGAAAGCTTAAGCTCTTTTCTCCTGCGAAGATCAATCTCTATCTTCATGTGAAAAGCCGTCGTGATGACGGCTTTCACAATTTAGAGACTTTGATGCAAGCGATCGATCTTGGCGATACGCTCACATTCACAGAGGCGTCCCAAAACGCTCTCTCCTGCTCAACGGAAAACATCCCCTGCGATCCCTCTAACTTTGTTTGGAAAGCCTTTGAGCTCTTTAAAAAGAAGACAGGCATCGAGCGCCCTATTCACCTCCACATCGAAAAGAGGATCCCCACAGGTGGCGGCCTTGGGGGAGGCTCCAGCAACGTTGCCACCACCCTCTACGCTCTCAACCAGCTTGCAGGCGAACCCGCATCCGAGAAGGAGCTGCAGCTTTGGTCTGCAGAGATTAGCTCAGATGCCCCCTTCTTCTTTTCCAAGGGGAGCGCGCTTTGCACCTCTAAGGGAGAGATCGTTGAAGAGTGCCCCATGCCCAAAGAGGAGCCCTGTTACCTCTTTTGTCCTCGCTATGGTGTCTCCACAGCGCGCGTTTTCCAAGCACTCAAGCTCAAGAAAGCGCATAGCAAAAACGACCTTGAGGAGCCCGCTTTTGCTGTTGAGCCTCGCCTCAAAGAGTTTAAAGAGGCGCTCATCAAGCGCTATGGCAATGCTCTCATGACTGGGTCGGGTTCAAGCTTTGTGAGTTGCACAAAAAAAGCGGATGAGGGCATCCCCATCCGCTTTATTCAACGCACCTCTGGTTGGTATTCATCAGTTTAGCCTATGATTTCCAAAATGGCCACACTGTAGAACTCCCGTTATTAATCGTCCTGAGCGAATCTATCAAGACCACTCCAAAAGCGCTTTCCACTCAACGCTGTCAGCGTTGTCATGTCAAGAGCATCTTCTGGCTTCGCTGGCTTTTTCGCTGCGACCGCCTTGTCACTTGATGCGCGTGCAACAGTCGCCTTTTTCGCTACAAGCTTACCATGATCCTCTACAAGACCGCACTTGCTCTTCAGCAGGTGTAGAGGTCCTTTCTTCTTCACCACAAGCTTTTCGTACTCTTTTTGTCCTGCTTGTACTTTGGCGATCTCCGCCTTCACTTCGGCAAATTGAGCGCGGAAAGCTTTCAATGCCTCCGCATTACCTCCTGGAAGAGCTCCTGCTGTTTTCACAAGAGCCGGAAGCTTCTCCGTATGTAAAGCTTTCAGGGACTTTTTTGTTTCCTTGCCCTCTTCAGCAGCCATAAAGGGTTTCATCTCTCTTGCAAGCTCTACTACTTGTTTCTGAAGCTCTTGTACTTCATTTACAAGATCATGAGTGCCAGGTTGCTGACCGTTACCGTGCGCAACAACTTTTCCATACTCACTCAGAAATTCAGTGATTAGCCCTTTCACAACCACACCTTCTGGTGTCTCTGCAGGCACTTTTCTTGCATGCCAAAGGTAGGTCACAGCGCCCTTTTTATCCGCAATGGTCATAGTGAAAGAGTCGCCCGCTTCAAGCGCTCTTTGCGCGCTATCAAGGCGCGCCTGCCGCTTTGCAGTGAGGCCAATTCCTTCATGGATCCTCGCTTGAGAGGCAGTGAGCGCCTCAACCATTCCAGCTGTCTTACCGCTAATACCTGTATGCGCATTAAACGTATCGAGCAGGCGCTGAGCAAATGGTGTAAGAATCGCAACATCAAGCTTTCCAATATCATCGCCCTTAGGCATTCCTTCCCCAAGATCAGAACCTAACTTCTCACATTGGACATGCAGTGGAGATTTTTGTGGCACGATCGGACCTACCATTCCTGGAGGCGGAGGTGGTGGCGGAGGCACATTACCCATTCCTGGAGGCGGAGGTGGTGGCGGAGGCACATTGCCCATTCCCGGTGGAGGAGGTGGTGGTGGAGGTAGACCTTTTAAAGTACCAGCAGGGGAGCTATCACGAGAATCTGGTGGGGTCAGCGGCTTCTCTGTACTTTGACCTTTTAACCTTTCCTTAAGAGCCGCAATCTTAGGCTCATAATGCTTTTTTGCTTGTGCTACAACGCGCTCTCGCTCCTCTTTTATTGCGGCTTCAACTACAGCCTCACTGGCACCTGTTGTTGCTTTGCTGCAGATAGTAGCTGCAAGAGCGCGTAGCTCACCCACCCTCTGTGCAATCTTACGCCCATTAAAAACACGGGCAAAGAAGCTGCCCAATCGACCCTCTAGATTGTCCGCTCTTTGGTTGATTAGCTGGGCAGCCTCTTGAACTTCAGCTTGTTGAAGGCCAGCATCTAGAATTTTTGTCTGAATCGTTTTGAGGTCCATGATCGCCCCAGAGCGCTTTGCGTCTCTCGTAGAAAGGCTTGTAAGTTGTCCCTCTTGAAGGACTACTCTGTTCCCCAGTTGGAAACCTGATCTTAATACATCCATATTTGACATAGCAATTAACTCCTTTTAAAAAAGCTTTTCTTATTATAATAAAAAATTTAATTAATTGACAGTTAATTTACTGTGAATAAGATTAGGGTTTTGTAAAGAGATTTCGTAAATTTGGGGAGTGTGGTAGCCTCTCCTTTTTTTGGAGGTATGACTATGATCGTATTGACTGGTGGAGCGGGGTTTATCGGCTCGAATGTATTGAAGGTATTGAATGAGCGGGGCTATGAGAACATCGTCGTTGTGGATGAGTTTGATGAGAGCGACAAGTGGAAAAACCTTGTAGGTAAGTCATTTGAAGAGGTGCTCGATAAAAGTGAGCTATTCGACTGGCTCCATGAGGGAGTGCAGGCGATCATCCATTTGGGTGCTTGCTCAAGCACGGTAGAGCGCGATTCGCATTTCTTGCTCGAAAACAACTACCGCTACACTAGGATGTTGGCTGAATACGCATTAGCGCGTGGTATTCGATTTATATATGCCTCCTCTGCTGCGACTTATGGCGATGGCTCAAAGGGATTTTCTGATGACCATGATTTGTTAGAGCAGTACGAACCTTTGAATATGTATGGCTTTTCAAAGCACATTTTTGATTTGTGGTTGAAGCGCAAGGGGCTTTTGGACCGTGTTGTTGGGCTGAAATACTTCAATGTTTATGGACCAAATGAATTTCATAAAGGAAGAATGGCTTCTGCAATTTTAAAAATGGTGCCTGATGTAATGCAAGACGGAAAAATTCGTCTTTTCGCATCCTCTGAGCCTGAAAGGTTTGAGGATGGGGGGCAGATTCGTGATTTCATCTATGTGAAGGATGCGGCAGAGATGACTGTGCAATTCTTAGAGAATGACTTAGGGGGAATTTTCAATATCGGAACAGGGGAAGAACAGACGTGGAATCGCCTTGCGAAGGGTGTGATTAGAGGGGTTGATCGCCCAGGGCAGATCGAGTATATTGCTATGCCAGATGATTTGGTTGGAAAATACCAAAACTACACGTGCGCCGACATGAAGAAGTCGCATGTGAACAAATTGGTGATGCCTCGGTTCTCATTGGAAGAGGCTGTGCTCGATTATGTGAAAGGATACGTATTGCCGCATAAGCATGTTTGAAAGGAAAAAGATTTTGGTGGCGGGCGACTTTATGCTCGACATCTACACACAAGGGGAGGTGCGTCGCATCTCTCCTGAAGCGCCTGTTCCGGTGCTGTGTGTCAAGGATGAACGCCGCATCCCTGGGGGTGCGGGAAACACGATTCTCAACTTAATATCGTTGGGAATGGACGTTGTAGCGCTTGGGCGCGTGGGCAACGATCAGGCTGGACGTGATTTTCTTCAGTCCATAGCCGATGAAAATGTGGACACGAAGGGGATCTTCGTTGACCAGCATTTCTGCACACCTGAGAAAAATCGCATGATGGCGGGTGGCCAGCAGATTGTGCGGATCGACTATGAGGAGGTCTCTTCTCTTCCCGAATATTTATATCAAAAAGTAATTGAGCAGCTTCCCCAATTAATGAAGGGGATAGATGTGGTTGCTATCTCTGACTATGCAAAAGGATTTTTAACTCCAGCGCTATTACAAGAGATCATCAGCTATGATATCCCAGTGATTGTTGATCCTAAGGGGTTAGACTTCACTCGCTATTGGGGTGCAATGGTGCTTAAACCAAATCTAGGTGAGGCGATTGCTGCAGCCGGTTTAGGGCATGAAGCGACGCTCGACGATGTGGCAGCAGTTCTTTTGAAAGGAGCTGAAAACTTGATGATTACTCGCTCTAGTGAGGGGATTTCTCTTTTTGGAGCTGAGGGGCGGCGCGACTTTCCGGCCCAGGTGCACGAGGTGCGCGATGTGACCGGAGCTGGTGACACAGTGCTTGCTGTTTTGACAGCGGCGCTTGCCAACGGCTACTCGCTTGATGAGGCGGCACAGTTAGGCAACCTGGCAGCAGCAGTTGCCATTGAATGTCTTGGCTGTGCCCGCGTTAGCGTTGACCAAATCAGAGCAAAAATGCTGTCGTTAGACTGTAATAAATAGAGACTGTAATGATGTCGGCCATCGTCAATACGACGGGGCCGGCAGCTACTTTTGGGTCGAGCTTTAGTGCGTGAAGCACGATGGGGAAGAGCGCACCAAAAAGGGCAGCTCCAATCATGGAGACGGTAATACTGATTGCCATGGCAATGATGGGCATGAGCTCTGTGCTCCAAGCAAAATAGAAAGCAGCAATTAGAATGGAATTTCCCAATCCAAGCAAAAGGCTTGCTTTCCATTCTATGTTGCAACGGCGTAAGACCTGCGTCCAGTAGATCTTCTTAAGGTGTAAAAAACGCAGGCTGATCGTCATAGATTGGACAGCTACCGATTCACTTAGTGAGAGCACTAGGGGAATAAAGAGGGCAAGAATCACAAAAAGACGGAGTGTCTCTTCAAATGCCTCGCCAATTACAACGCAAATTAATCCTCCCACTAGGTTGCAAAGAAGCCAAGGCATGCGGTAGCGGAACTCAGACCACGTCGATGCCATCTTTCCTTGCTCAATCGAAAAACCGATGAACTGGAAGATATCTTCCTTCATCGTCTTAGCATGCAATCTTTTAGTGTTGTGGAAATGTTCCTCATCTTGTGGCACCACATCGATGATGCCTAGATAGCGATTTTCTGCATCAACCACAGGGAGGGCAAGGAGTTCGTGGTGAGCCAAAATTTTGAGAGCCTTCTCAAGAGGTTCATCATTTCGAATTTTCAGCACTTCATGGTCAAGAATATCGATCAATTTTGTTTCGGGCTTATTGTAGAGCACCTCTTGCACAGTGACGATTCCAATTAAAAAGCCATCGCTATCAAGTACATAAAAATACACGTTTTGCAGCCTTTTCTCTCTAGCATTGAGCTTCGCCAAAATGTCTCCAATCGTTTGCTCATGTGTAAAAGCGAACTGAAAGGTAGAAAGAAAGTTTTGCACAGGCTGAGCGAGTGTTTTAGGGCTGAACCTCTGCGAGGGATCGATCTTCATGGTTTTCTTTTAAGGAAATTCTATTTATTTAGGAAGAGTGCGCTTGATCTATCTTTACAGCTTCTGTCTCATCATCGGGATGTTCTTTTCCCAAGTGTTCGACTTTGCTCCTATTCGGCATTGGCTTACCTTCCTTGCAGATATTGCACTTGCCTACATTATGATGGAGGTGGGGCTCGAGTTTACCTTGGATAAAAACAAGGTTAAAAGTCATGTTAAAGACTACTTTGTAGCTGCCCTTGCTGCCACAGCTCCCTGGCTTTTTTGTTTCCTCTATTTTTTAATGCTCAAAAAACAAAATAGTTGGGAAGAGCTTCTCTTAATCAGTCGATTCGCTGCTCCCACCTCGTCCGGTATTTTGTTTTCGATGCTTGCTGCAGCAGGTTTGGGAACAACATGGATTTTTCGCAAGGTGCGCACTCTTGCGATCCTAGATGATGTGGATACGATCATTTTGCTTGTTCCCCTCCAGTTTCTCTTTATGGGATTTAGTGGGACGCTTCTTGGTGTACTCATCATTATGCTCCTCTTGCTCTACTTTGCCTGGGTCTTCATGCACAAACTGAGGCTGCCAGCTGGACGTCTCTGGTTTTTTGGCTACAGCGTCATCCTCGCCTCCCTTTTGCAGTGGCTCCAACTTGGCTTTGCAATTGAGATGGAAATCCTCCTTCCGGCCTTTGTCTGGGGGGCTGTTCTTTATAACCCTCACGCCTCACCTCGCTATGAGCATGAACATGCCTTTATTGAACCTGAAGAGCGCAACCTCAAGCATTTCGATCATACCATCAAGGTTATCTTCATGATTCTAGTGGGTTTGATTCTCCCCAAAATCGTGCTCAATTCCTATAACCCCATTTTATTAGCGTTGAATGTGATTGTGATCACCATCCTCTCTAACCTCGGGAAGTGCTTTCCTATGTTTTTCTACCGAAATGAGGTGACGCTTGCTCAAAGAGCTGCTGTCAGCATCGGGATGTTTCCAAGAGGGGAGGTGGGTGCTGGAATCTTGCTTTTGGCCATTGAGCATGGTATTTCGGGGTATGCGATGACTGTTGCGGGCTTAAGCTTGGCACTCAACTTGTTGCTCACAGGACTCTTCACCTGGTATGTCGTGCGTCTTGCAGGGAGAAGGCCGCTATGACCACTTTTTATATTGGCGCGACCATTATTTTCTTTCTTGCGATCCTCCATACATTTCTTTCGCCTGAGATTCACCAGTGGGCTGTACGTATGCGGATGAAGCAAGTCTCCCATCCCTACAAATGGCGCTTCTACTACTTTCTCTCCGAATTTTTGAAAATAAATAGCGAAGTGGAAGTGATTTTTGCTGCTTGGCTCATTCCGTTGTTTCTATGGGCCACCCCCTTCATTGGGTGGAGTGGCATTCAGGAGTATTTCACTGGACGGGACTATACTTTTGCTCTCTATATGATGGTGATCGTAGTGGTGATTGGATCGCGTCCCATCATTTCGTTTACAGAGCGCATCCTTGAGTGGTTTGCGCGCATTGGAAAAGATACCGGTGGAGCATGGTGGTGGGCCATTATGACAGTTGGCCCTTTCCTTGGCTCTGTGCTCAAGGAACCTGGTGCGATGGCGCTTTGCGCCATTCTCCTTACCAAAAAGTTTTTCCCATACTTGCCAAGCCGCCGTTTTCAATACGCCACTTTTGGTTTGCTCATGGCGAACATCTCTGTTGGCGGACTTCTCTCTCCCTATTCCTCTCGTGCTCTCTTTATTCCTGCGAAATTGTGGGAATGGGATGTGAGTTATATGTTCTCCCGCTTTGGATGGAAAGTGATTGTCGGGATGGTGTTTGTAAATCTTACCTACTACCTTATCTTCCGCAAGGAGTTAAAAGAAAATTTCCCAGCAAAAATTCCTACCTTTGAAAAAGAAGAGGAAAGCGTACCAACGCCTTTTTGGATCACTGCTGTTCACCTCCTTTTTGTAATTGGCATTTCAACCTTCTCCCTTAGCCCTATAGTCTTCATTTCACTTTTCGTGATTTTCTTGGGATTCTATCAGGTCACAAAGTTTTATCAGGCTAAGCTTCATCTGAAACGAGCCGCCTTGGCGGGTATCTTCTTTACGAGCCTCATTATGCATGGGGAATTGCAAGGATGGTGGGTGCTACCACTCTTGCGTGATTTTGGGGAAGGGATAAAAACGCTTTCAAGCTTTGTCCTTTCAGGGTTTATGGACAACGCCATCGTCAATTACCTTGCAGTCCAAATTCCAAACATCGCACCTCATGGACAGTACTTACTAGTTGCCTCAGCGATGTCAGCAGGGGGGCTCACAGTAATTGCGAACGTGGCAAATCCCATCGGTCTTACCATTGTGCGGCATAGCTTTTGCGAAGAGGTCTATTTCTCTAAACTCTTTTTGGCTGCGCTCTTTCCCTCACTCACATACTTCGCAATCTTCCTTATCTTTCAATAAGAAATGTTTTTGTGCGCGCTGTCTCCCCGCGAATGAGAATCACATCTCGTTGTGGTACGTCAAAGTGCTTTGCTAGAAGCTTGATACAGGCACGATTCGCTTCTCCCTTATCTGGAGCAGCAGTCACCTTTACACGAAGAAATTCACCCTCATCGAGGACCTCTTCTTTTTTCGCTTTTGGCGTTACCTTAACCACAATTTCCATAGTCCTCCTACAACCATTGCAGCAATCGCAATTTTCTTGCTAGGTCGCTTGAATAAAAGCGCCATTAGCACAGGGATAAGTAGTACATAGACCGAAAGTTCGTACGCAAACATCAACATGCGCACCACGTTGTCAAAAAAGAAGGAGAAAACAAGTGTGCCCATCCCAATGGCAAGTGTTAGCAATCTACAGGAAAGCAAACTTCCTTTCGATAAAAAGTCGCATGCTAAATTAGAGGAAATTGCGCTAAGAAGAGAGTCTGAGGTAGAAACGATCGCCATCAAAATCGCTGCGACCAAGATTGTTAAAATAGTAGGATTGGTAAATGCCGCGATTGCAAAGATCAATACAGAGCCGCCTTGAGGAATCTCCAAGCCCGCTGAGCGTGCAGCTACACCCACGGTGATTGGGAAGAGAGAGATGAGCAGAAGTGCCCCCGCTGCAATGAAAGAGGCAAATGTCACGGTCTTTGGACTCTTTGCTGCGAAACAGCGCTGCCCCATATCTTGTTCGATCAACATGAAGGCAAGCGGCACGAAAAGCCAGGTCGCCCACGGTACACTTTCACCCACAAAGGGTGTAAACTCCGGGCGCCTTCCAAAGGAGGCAATCCCAAAAGAGGCAATGATGAAGCTTGCCTGCAAAATATCTGTGCGCACCACAGCCTTCAAACCACCAAAAGCAGTATAGATCACTAATATTGCCCAGGTCGCTACAAATAAGAGGTGGGTCTCAAAACCAATTGAAATAAAAAATTTTCTCGCGGCAATCGCCTGTGCGGCCAAGATAAAGAAGAGGGAAACGATAGATAATAAGGAAGCTATCTTGCGCAAGCGGGTAGAGCCATAAACCTTTTCAAAAACTTCTGCTATAGTCGAGAGTTCAAGTTTGCGAAACTTGGCGCCAAAGCCGCAGCCTAAGATCACCATTCCAACCACCATGCCGAGGGGATAGAAGAGCGCACCGAAGCCATACCGATACGCCTCCTCAGCTGCTCCCAAAAGCATGCCGCCCCCAATTTGCGTGGCAAGGAGCGTCATCACAAGAGAAAAGAGTCCTAGACGACGCCCCATTAAGAAGTAGTCGTCATGATCTTGCGATTGGCTTTTTTTGCCTATCCACAGCTGAGAGATGCCCAAAAAAGTTAGAAGTGAAAAAAGAAGTGTGAGATTCATTTGTAAAAATAGTAAAGAGATTATAATTGTATGTATATTGGTTATAGATGTAAACCATATTCCTTTTTTAATTAATCAGATTTGGGCTCCTGTCAAGAGTGTACGCCGTATGCTACGTCGTCGAATTCACGTTTACAAACATAAGGCAGAATCAATTCCGGAGGACTTGCACTTAAGCATCTAAAAATCGCCACCTGTTGAGGGCCACCAGGATTTGCAAGGTTGGCTCATCAGGGCAGGAGCTAGGCAGGGGAACCTCTATGGGGAGGGCTTTGCATAGCAGATAGGGTTGTAAGTCGCTAATACAAAGAATGAAAAGATTTATTAGTGTGGGGTGAGCTCCATAGCAGCTGAGTTTTTATGCACACCCCCCTGACAGATCTTGATCTCTTCGGTGTGGCTTGGAATCCCTTTGCTCCAGAGTTAAGAGCTAGCGGCTTATTGACGCAACTCACTTACAATCATGTAATTAACGTTAGTCTTTCAGCATAAATCACCTCTGGGATAGAATAAATACCGGAGGTGGTTGTATGCCAAAGGTTAAGCAGGAGCAAGTTACCCGTCTTGAGGGGGAGATCAATAATTTGTGGGGGGAGTTGAATACAGTCAATATTCCGCACAATACGCGCATCTTGATGGAGAAGCAGATGCAAGAGGTTGAAGGAGAGTTCAAAGCTGTCCTTCAAGGAAAGGGATCAGCTGCAAAGCTGGAGAAAAAGCTTGCAAAGCTAGACTTTGATTTAGCGCATGCGGCCGTTTTGCAAGCAGAAAATGAAATTTCAAAGACGCAACATGAGAAGGCTCCTTTCCAAGGGCTAGAGAATGTGAAGCATGGTTTGAAAGATAAAAGCCTCACACCTTTGGAAGCGCGTCATGAAGTAAAAAAGATCACGCGTAAGTATTCATAATAACATTAAGATTTGGTGTGTCAGCATGCCAACAAGCATGCTGAGCACCAATTTGCGGAAAAAGTATTGCATAATGATGACAATACCAAGTGCCGCTACCTCTGGGAGGCCACTTTGTGCAGGCAAGCTATGCGCTGTAATCAAAATCAAGAGGCAAGAGGGGAGCACAAGAGCAAGCCTTTCTAAAAAAGCAAAGCGTTTGAGAAATGGGCCAGCTATAAATGGCAAGATTCGAATACTAAGTGAGATTGCTGCAACAAATGGAAGAACTGAATACCACATCTTCATTGTAGAACCTTCTTTTTAGGAGGAATGATAAGGGCTGCTGCAGCTGAAAGCAAAATGCCACCCAAAAAAAAGTATTTAGGAATAATCAAAAGAGCTAAGGTCAAAGAAGTAAAGGCGATGAGTAGCGTACGCCTTTGTTTCTGCTTTCGCACCATTTCAAAGGCTGCTGCTGCAAAAAAGGCGGTAAGCGAAAACTCCAACTTGGGCGGTATGGGAAGAAAAAGATCAACAAAACTTCCTAAAAGAGTGCCCAAAACCCATGTAATATGCGCAAGCAAACAGAGGTAGGTAATGAAGCGCACATCTTCCTTTCCTTCAGGCTGCTCCCCAATCTGTAGTATGGAGTAAATTCCATCGATGAGGCCAAAAGCCATGTAACCGCGCAAAAAGGGAGGAGCCTTTTCAAAGCGCTTAATCATCGTTAAGCCGTAAATGATGTTGCGCACCCCAATAGGAATCAAGGTTAGAGCGATTAAGAGAAGAGAACTCCCACTCATCAGCATTGAGAGGGTCACAAACTGCATTGCTGCTGCAAAGACAAAGAGACTATAGAGGGGAGCCACATACCATGCAAAGCCTGCCTCTTTAAAAAGAATCCCACACACGATCCCAAGAGGAATGTGAAGCACCATAATGGAAGAGACACGGCAAAAAGCTAATCTAAAGATGTTTGAGTTTCCCATTATCTGACTGCATCATAGCACTTTATGGGTTTATTAGCCTTATGTATTCAAACCGCCCAGGGAGTGATAGAGGTAGGACTTAGACGAGCCTACCTCTATTTCAATAAATTTTTACTGAGAGAAGGTGAGCTTGAGAGTGTCAAGGAAGTTAACGCGGCGTTGCGTTTCTTCGTCTGCAAGCTTTTCACCTTTATGCAAGTAAGTGATGCTGTGGTACACTTCAGGGTGCACAAGAAGGCGCACAATAGATTGGTGGCCGTTTGGCGTATGCCATGCGAAGACTGCCTCATTAGCAGTTTCTCGATGCACTTGTGTGCGCGTACCTGGCATGTACTTAACAGGAAAGAGCGACTTGCGCATGAGTTTATTCATGCTCACCTTATGCCCCTTAGAAGTGGGAGATGAGACGATGAAAACTTGTTCAAGTTCAGATCCTTCTGGAAGATCCGCGCGATTCCAAACTTCGTAGTATCGGCCGTTGTCACGCACTTCGCTCCTTGTGCAGACCCACTTACCCTCTTGCTTCTCCATATCGACGTGAAAGTGTTGGGGTAACATTTCGGCAGCAAGGGGTGCCAAAGCAAAGATCGCTGCTACAGCTAAACAAAACTTCTTCATTAGATTCCTCCAAATGGATCTTTTTGGACTCCCGAATATAGATGTGTTGTGAAATCAATGCAAGAAATTAGTTGGGCAACAACATCCGCATTGTGTAGAACTTCTCATCAAGCTCCATCATGTTGCGGTAGGCGGTGGTAAGAGAGGGCATGGTAGGCATGTGTGCGCCTTCATCTCCGATCACAATTACAGTTGTGCCGCCTTTGTTTGAAGTTGATAGCCGCTCACAGTAGAGTGCATCATCGCGGTTAGAAAGGATCGCGTCTGGCTCTTGAAGGCCGAGTACAATGCGCAACTTTGATCCTTCCATCTTAACAAGAGAATCGATGGGGCGGAGGTTGTTTTCTTTATATCGTTCAGCGATTACTTCAAGGCAGGGTGTGTTGTGCCCCGTCGCTTCGCAAATCTCATCGACTGATTTAAGGGGGCAGTCGAGTACCACGCTTCCCTTTTCAAGTGCGGCATAAATAGCATCCATTTCTTCAGCACTCATATTAAGCTCTTCTTGAAATCGATGCGTCTTAAGTACCCCGAGTATGTTAGCCGCAGCTCCTCCTCCTGCACTAAAGCCATAGAGATGCACGCTTGTGGCTCCCATTTGGAAGACTGCTCGGTGGAGGCGGTCGATTGCTGGCTTAAGCTCCCAAATTGTGCCAAAAGACATAGAGTGGGGGTCGAGCTCATTGATATTCTCGCCAAAGTCAGGGAAGTTAAAACTGACAAGGTGACATGGCGTCATCCCTGTGTCTTCCACAAACATGCTGATCGAGTCATCCATCCCATAGCCGTGCAAGCAGAGCATGATGTCTTGATCTCCATCACCTTCAATTAAGCGGCTATCGTAAAAATGTTCCTGAACAGTTGCAAAGTCGACAGCAAAAAGGGGAAAAGTAGCTAAAAAGAAAGTTAGAAATTTTTTCATGGGTTAAGGCTAGATTAAGCTATTCTTTTTTGTCCACAAAACAAAAAGCAACCCATTGCAGGAGAGTGGCAGCAATCGCTGCAGCAACCAAGAAGAGAGCAAGCAGCAGTTGGTCTTGGTTTTCAAAGATTGACATGATGTAACTGGAGACGGCAGCTCCCAAAATGATAAGTGTGCCAAAGAGCGCACCCGCAAAGCCTGCAATGTGCGGGAAGGGGGTAAAAGCGCCTGCAGTAGCGCTTGCCATGATGATCGCGACGCAGAGGGTATAGAAAAACATTGGCCCCACAATGACGTAAGGATTTTCATAGTCAAAAAGCGCTAGGGTAAGCATGGCAACTGTTGTAAGAATCAAAAGAGCAACCGCGCAAAGAAGAGAGAAGTGCCTTCCTTTAACTTTGAGCAGGTGGGTATTGAGAAAGCCGCCAAAAGAGAGACCGGCACCCAAAATCACAACAGACCACCCGTATTGGATCGGGGTGAGTCCGATCATGTTTTGGAGGAGAAAGGGGGAGGTGGTGAAGTAGGCGAAAAGTCCGCCAATTGTAGCGGCAGCACAAAGCGCATATCCCATAAAAATGGGATTGCTCAAGAGCTGCCAATAGCTTTTGAAGAAAAAACGCGTATGGAGCGCTTCCCTATTGAGTTCTTTTTTTGTTTCTGGAAGCCAGAAGTAGAGAGCAATAATCACAAGAAGGGTGAAAAGCGCAAGCACAAGAAAAGGACTTCTCCACCCCCATGTCACTTGGAGATACCCCCCTATCGCTGGGCCTGCTGCCATAAAAAATGCGGCGCTCATCGCAAGAAAGGAGGCGATGTGTGCGTATTGGTCACCTGACGCAACATCGCGTATAATGGGGCGGCAAAGGGCAGCACCCGCTCCGAGTCCGGCTCCTTGAAGAAGGCGTCCAATAATGAGCTGCGTGATATTGAAAGAGAAGAGGCAGAAAAAGGTGCCAATTAAACTGAAAAAGAGGCCGAAGAAAAAGATTTTGCGCCTCCCAAAGCGCTCAGAAAAAGGGCCGTAGAGGAGTTGAGAGAGACTAAAGGTTACCATGTAAAGCGAGACAGTGAGCTGCCCCTTGGAAATAGTTGTCTGGAGCTGCTGCACAATAGCGGGCAGAGAGGGAAGGTAGAGGTCTGTTGCGACATAGCCAACGCAAAGTAAAAGTATGACTGAGATGACAAACTTGGTCATGAACCTATCAGTGTTTGATGATCATCGCCTGACCAGTGGGGAAAGGGATCAGGCTCTCCTTTTTATCAGCAAAAAACTCATTCGCAGCTTTGCGTGCTCCAGGCGTCATAGGAAATCCGTAGTCATCAATGATCATGATGCCTCCCTTTTCTAACCGGGGATAGAGGAACTCGAGACAATCTTTTACCGGTTGATAAAGGTCAACATCAATGTAGACAAAACTAAATGTCTTATCTTTTATGATATCAAATGTGTGGGGAATCCATCCCTTCACAAGTTCAATTGGGCATGTATGCACAGAAAGCAACTCTTTTACGCTTTCATAGGTAGGCTCATTGAGCGCGTGGTGATGGAAGAATTGTTTCCCTGTACGCACGTCGAGGTCGTTATCATTTGGTTTGCTCAAACCTTCAAAGCTATCGAATCCCCAAAGTGTTTTATCGCTCTTGTGCCGATCAAGCAAGAGGCCAAGCAAATGAGAGCAAGCTCCAAAGTAGACGCCGCATTCGATGAAATCTCCAGGAATTGAGAGAGCTTGCCTTGCAGACGTGTACTGCACTGCACGGGCAAATTCGTCGATGGGATAGGTGAGGGGAAGATCCTCTTTTAGGCGGGTGAGATCTTCAGCAAGAGGGCCATCTTCCAAATAAGGGCGATAGAGAGGATCTGCAAGAGAGTAGTAAGGTTCGTATGCTCCTACAGTCTGAAGAGGTGAGGGCTCGATGGTTTTGCATTTTTTGAAAAGTCTCATAGGGGCGAGGCCGTATCACTTTTGATGCTTTCTTTTCAAAATATAGTGCCTTAGTGCCACTTTTAGCACACCTCCTAAAATGATGAGAAGAGCGCCGATTAGGGTGAGCGTTGTGGGTATGATATGGAAAAAGAGCCAGTCAAAAAGAGCGGAAAGGAGAATAGAAAAGTAGATAAAAGTTGCCATTGTGGAGGGTTTGCCATGTGTGTAGGCAAGTCCGCGCATGTATTGGTTGAAGAGAGTAAAAAGTCCCATTGCAAAAATAAGGAAGGCGATGGTCGGTCCAAAGTTTTCAAGATGGAGAGGAACAAAAAAGAGAGCAGGGAAGCTGAATGCACTGCCCATCAAAAAGAAATAAAAGACAGAAGTTTCAAGCGCTTCACGATGAACATTAAGGCCAAAAATTGTTTGGCCTGTTGCCCAAAAAATAGCGGCAGAGAGGCCGATGAGAATAGCCCAATTGAAGATCTCACCCGTGGGACGAATGATAAACAGCACACCTGCAAAGGATACAAGGAGCGCGAGCACTGTTGATTTTCCTAGAGGGTATTTGAGAAAGATGCGCTCGATGAGCGGGATGAGCATAGGGGCAATATTGAGGAAAAGAGTGGCATACAAAAGATCGCTGATCGTGATGTAGTAGTAGAGACAGTACATCCCCGCTGTGACTGTGAAGCCACGCGCGAGATGGAAGCGGAGGTTGCTGGTAGGAAGTGTGGCGCGGAGTTTCAAACGGCATGCAAGGTAGAGAGCGTAGAGCACAAATGAGATGAAAAAGCGGCCAAAGACGAGCAAAAAGAAAGAGACTTCAACAGAAGAGAGCTTTACAGCAAGAAAGCTGAGCGAGAGGAAGCTGGCCGAACCGAGCATCCAGAGCATGCCTTTTATGAACGACTTCTCATGCATGCGTTTTCAACCAATCTGTGCGCCACATCATGAAGAGCATGATGCCAATGTTGAAGATTGCGATCACGAAAAAGCTGTTAGCAGGAGAAAGGGCGAGAAGGACATTTAAAAGATAAAGAGCGCCAGAGGCGAGAAGAGCACAAAAAAAGCTAAAAAAGTTAGCAGTGGCAAAGTTGCGTCCTCGATCCTTTTCTGGACTTGCAGCCAAAATAAAGGCTTGAGGGGGAACGAGAAAGATGCCGCCGAAAAAGCCGAGAATGATCATCCAGACAAAAGTGAGCCACCAAGGCTCAGAGATAAACCACATGAGAATCAAAATAGCAGAGATGCCAAGTCCTGAGATGGGCACCATGCCCAGACGAATTTTTCCCCGCGAAATGCGGTCAGTAAGATAGGAGCCGCACCCAAGGCCTAGTGCGACGGATAGAAAGAAATATCCGCCATAAATATCTGAAAGACCAAGGTGTTGAATTGCGTAGGGAATTAAGTTTAGCTGCAAAAAACCGCCGAGGAAAAGGAGATAGGCAAAGGCGAAAGTGGCCATGGAGAGAGAGGGAATGTGCCACATCTGTTTGAGGGCATCCCAAATCTCTGAATAGACAAAAATAGGGAAGTGCTTTGTCTTGTTTTCAACAGGTGTTTTAGGGAGAAAAAGACTGATAATAAGCCCTATAAGAGCAAAGAGAACTGTCAAAATAAGGCAAAGAAAAAAGTCTTTGGTTGTGTACCACACTGCAAAAGAAGAGAGCGCTGTGCCAAAGATGATGCCGAGATAGGTAAATGAGGCAATGACGCTATTGCCAAAAAGAATGCGCTCCATCGGGAGGATTTCAGGGATGATTCCATACTTTGAGGGGCCAAAAATAGCTCCCGATGTCGACATCAAGAAAAGAATGATGTAGGCACCATATGAGAGGTGGAAACCAAAGATAAAAAGAGCAATAAACAAGAAGCACGCTTCAAAGATGCGGGTAATCCAAATAATGCGGTTTTTCTGCCACCTATCTGCAAAGACCCCTCCCACGCTTGAGAAAAGAAGGAAGGGAAGAATGAAAAGGGCGCCCACAATCGCCATAATGGTGTTGGTGTGCTCTTCCCCAAGTTCTTCAATAAGAAAATAGGCGGCAAGCAACTTAAATAAATTCTCATTGATCGCTGCTAAAAACTGCACGTAGTTCAGGCGTGCAAAATGTGAAAAGAGCATAGCTTATCATCTACCTGAAAGCGCATCTAGAATCAAGAAATTTTTTTTGCAATTTACTAAAAATGTTCTTGTTAGACATACTGGCAATTCTTTATGAAATTTTTATGAAAAAAGGGAGGAAAAGATGCTTTGTAGTATTGCTTATGGGTGTCTAAAGGGATGTTGTGAAGCAGCTCCAGTAACACGGGGAGCTCACTTTCCACGTGATTTGAGCGGTTCAAAAATAGCAGCGGCTTTGGATGTTGTGATTTCAGCACTTGCAATTGGGTTGATTTTCCTTTTGCCCAAACTTGGAGTTAATGTGCCTCCAATGGGTCAGTATGCACTTCTGGCTTTTGGTTTGGCTTCATTCTTGATTGTGGGAGCAAAGCAGATTGTTTCGGCAGATGCGCGTTTGGCGCAAGGATAGAGTCTACAAGGACGAGAGCGCCCATCGCCTCAACAATTGGTGCAGCGCGCAGCGCGACGCAAGGGTCGTGCCGTGAGCCAGGAGGGAGTTTTAAAAGAGCCTCTTCCCCCTCCATGCTCACCGTTTGTTGGGGCTTTTTTATGCTCGAAGTGGGTTTGAAAGCGACGCGTAGCACAAGAGGCTGTCCTGTCGAAATGCCGCCCAGCGTTCCTCCTGCATGGTTTGAACTGAGTGTCACTTCTCCATTTTGTAAACAAAAAAGATCGTTGTGTTCGGAGCCGCGCATGCGCGCTGCTTCGAAGCCATCGCCAAACTCGATTCCTTTGCTCGCCGGAAGGCAGAGCATTGCTTTCGCCAAGTTCGCTTCCAATTTCTCATAAACGGGGTCTCCCAAACCTGCGGGCACATGCGCCACCATTTCTATAACCCCTCCAACTGAATCGTCTTCTAAGGATGCAATGAGGTTGCAGATTTTTTTTTCCGCGATAGGATCGGGGCAAAAAACAGCGCTCTTTTGCACAGCATCGCGCGTTGGATTTTCAATATGCGCAGTGATTTTCCCCACCGCTTTCACATAGGCAAGCACGTCAATGCCCCACAGCTTCAGCAGTTTTTTTGCGATTGCTCCGGCTGCCACGCGGCACACAGTTTCTCTTGCAGAGGCGCGTCCGCCGCCGCGGTGGTCGAAGATGCCATATTTCTTCAAGTAGGTGAAGTTGGCGTGTCCGGGGCGGTAGAGGTGCTCAAGTGCGTCGTACTTGCTCGAGTCAGCATCATTGTTGGGGATAATCAGAGAGATGGGAGCGCCTGTTGTCTTCCCTTCAAAAACGCCGCTCAAAATTTCTGCGCGATCCTCTTCTTGTCTTGGTGAGGTGTAGGCATTACGTCCCGGGCGGCGCAAAGCTAGCTCCTCATTGATCTCCTCTTCTGTGAGTGGAAGATTTGCAGGGCAGCCGTCGATCACTACGCCCATTGCTTTACCGTGCGATTCACCCCAAGTGGTGATACAAAAGTGTTTGCCTAATGTGTTGCTTCCCACAAAACCTCCTTATCGCTCTTCCCATCAAGTTCAATGCAGCGCGCCCCTATTGCTTCATATAGTGGCAGCCGCTTCTCATAGAGTGCTTCAAATTTTTTCGGATCGGCATACCGTGCGCGCAACTTCTCTCGACTCAGTTTCAAATAAAGAAGAGGAAAGTGGGTCAGCACTTTTCTATTCTCCTCGCACAAAATCGCTCCTCCGCCTAAAGCAATCACATGATTGGGAGGAAGCTCGGCAATCACTTCACGTTCAACCAGGCGGAAGCGCTCTTCACCTTCTTTCCAGAGGCGACGGTAGCTATAGCCCACCTTTTTCGAGATCAGGTGGTCGGTGTCGAGAAAGGGGAGCTTCAACTCCTTGGCAAGTCGCCTTCCATAGTAGGTTTTGCCACAATGCTGAAAGCCGAAGAGAATCACGAAATCTTCGCCCCAATATTTTGAAACTTCTCCACAAAGTTGGGGAAGCTCTTTTGGATGCATTTTGTATTTTCAATCGTGCATCCCCCCGTGCCAAGCGCTGCTACAGCAAGTGCCATCGCCATGCGGTGGTCATTGTGTGAGTCGAGATGCGCACCGTGAAGTGTGCTTGGGTAGATAGTCAGGCGATCTTCAAACTCGAGTACATTGCCCCCCATTTTGCGCAGCTCTTTTGTGATTGCGTGCAAACGGTCACACTCTTTTTTACGTGCCACCCCTGCGTTGATCAGATGGAAAGGTGCTTTTGCAAAACAACCAATCACCGCCATGATGGGTACAGCATCAATGCAAGCATTCATGTCAAATGTGCCTCCCAAAATTGGCCCAGGCTCCACAAAAAGATTTCCTCTTAAGTGCGATGAAAACCACTGAGCAATCATTTTATCTCCCTGCACGTCGTCTAGATCGAGTCCCTCGATCTGGAGAGGAGAGTGTGTCACTAAGGCTGCTGCAATAGGAAAGGCCGCCGAACTCCAATCTGCAGGGATTGTAGTCTCAAATGGCTGCAATGCACACCCCATTACCCGATACTTTTCGTAGTTGGTATGTGTGACATCGACCTTCATCTTGCGCAACCAGTGCAGTGTCACCTCAATCCACGGTTGCTCACCTGGATTGGTCACTTCGAGCTCAGTCTCTCCCTCCAAGGCAGTCGCTGCAATCAAAAGTGCAGAGACTGGTTGTGAGAGCGCGCCATCGAGCTTAGCTCTCCCTGAACAAAGAGGCCCTTTCACCCACACCTTCCCTGTCTCTCCTCCAAGCTGCTCAACTCCTGAAAGAAGAGGAGAGATAGGGCGGCGATTACGAATTGAATCATCTCCTGTCAATTCAATGCGCTCATTGCCCAATGCAGCAAGCGCTCCTGCAAATCTGTACACAATGCCTGAATTGCCGGCATCGATTGTGCCCGCTTTGGGAGAGAGTCCCCCTTGCACCTCGATGCTCTGTTTTTTTTCAACGCGTGCCCCAAGCTTGCGCAAAGCCTCTATCATATGGTCAACGTCTGGTGAGGGCAAATAGTTGTGAATACGGGATGAGCCCTTAGCCAAACTCGCCAAAACAAGCGCACGCATCGTATGCGATTTCGAAGGGGGAAGAGCGATCTTCCCACTCAAGCTACTTTTCTCTATGTGCATATCACCGCCTCCAATAATGCATCATCCACTGTTGTGCAATAGGCGCCTTCTAATTCCATCGCTTTGCCAATTTTCTCTAGCAATACAAAGCGCGCCTTTCCTCCTTTACTTTTCTTATCTTGTGCAAGCAGGTTAAGAAGAGAAGGGGAGAGTTCATGTTCTTCAAAACCATGAACATCTAAGATTCGCTCAATCTTTTCAAGCTCCTCTTGCGCTAAGTGCCCCATTTTGTGGCTCACCCTCGCCGCCACACGCATTCCCGTTGCAACTGCTTCTCCATGCTTCACTGTGTAGCCACTTGCTTTTTCCAGTGCATGCCCTACCGTATGACCAAAGTTCAAAATGCGACGAAGTCCTTGTTCTTTAGGGTCTTGCAAGATGACCTTCCTTTTGATTTCAATGCAGCGCAGCAGAGATTTTTCTGTACGGGGTGCCTCCAAAATGGTGGGATCGGCGATAAAACCGTATTTTAACACTTCAGCGAGGCCATTTTTCCACTCCTCTTCGGGGAGTGTGTCAAGGTGAGCGAAATCGCACACCACCTCTTGTGGAGGGTGAAAAGCGCCGATCAAGTTTTTGCCAAGAGGTGTATTCACCCCCACTTTCCCGCCAATGCTAGCATCGACAAGAGCGATCAAAGTTGTGGGCACCGCAATCCACGGCACCCCGCGGCAAAAAGTGGCAGCGACAAAGCCAGCTAAATCAGAGACAACACCCCCACCAAAGGCAATCACCAATGTATCACGTCCATAGCCCCGTTTGAGCATCTCATCTTCCACCCACGCCTTCATCTCACGCGTCTTGTTTGGCTCTCCAGGTGGAATCGCAATGGTGGGGCCCCACGCCTTTGCTCTCTCTAACAAGTTTTCATCTGTGATTACGATCTTTCTTCGAGACATGGCTGCAGTATGGTATATTCTTGCATTATGAAAAAGTGCCGCGTCATCTCACACCCCTCTCAACTGCAAGAGGCCGACCTCTATGAGTACCGTTTTGACCGCTTCCCTTTCAAAAAAGAGCACATCCGCTACCCCTGCATTTTCACGCTCCGCCCCCAAGATCAAGGGGGGAGCTTCGAGGGGAGTGCGCGCGCAAGAGAAAAGCGATGGCACGAAATTTTGTCGTGGAATCCCACCTATCGCGATCTTGAATACAACGCCCCTTTTTCACTACCCGGCAAAAAGTTGATCTCCTATCACAACCTGGAGAAGACGCCCAAAGAGCTCCCTATCTATGATAAAGTAGCGTGTAAGGCGCACAGTATTAATGATGCGCTTCGTCTTCTCAAACATGGGAAGGAGCACAGCCTTCTCGCTCTTGCGATGGGAGAGCATGGTCTTCTCACGCGTCTTTTTGCTCAGCCGTGGACCTATGTTGCGGATGACTTAATCACAGATGAAGAGCTTGCGCTCTACGACATAACCAAGCCGCTATTTGGCCTCATCGGCGGCACTGTACACCAAAGCCCTAGCCACCGCACGCACAACAAGTGCGGTGTTTGCTATGTCAAAATGGCTGTACAGCCAGAAGAACTGTCTGAATTTTTTCAGCATATTCATCTCTTTAAAGGACTTAGTGTCACTATCCCCCTTAAAGAGGCAGTGCTCCCTTTTGTGGAAGCTGACGCTTATGCCCAAGAGGTGGGAGCTGTCAACACGATCTTAGTGCGCGATAAGCTCTATGGTTATAATACAGATGGTGTAGGAGCGCTCGACGCGCTCGGCTCAGTTAAGGGAAAACGCGTGCTCGTTTTTGGCGCAGGAGGCTCAGCCAAAGCTGTTGCCTATGAAGCAAAAAAGAGGGGAGGCGATGTGGCGATTTTCAACCGCACTCAGCAAAAAGCAGAAACATTAGCAAAAATTTTAGATGTTTCTGTTGCTGCTCCAAATGCCCCTTATGACGTCTTGATTAATACGACTCCCATGGTACCCCATCTTATTCCAAGTACCACGATTCTCGATATCAAACTCAACCCACCAAGTTATCTAAAGGAGGCGCAGAAACAAAATATTCGTGTTGTGCATGCCTTTGAGATGTTTATCAACCAAGCAATCGAGCAATTTAAAATTTGGTTTTCTTCCGAAGGGCTTGCTTTTTAACCCCTTTTTCTCTATGATTTCCGCGTGGATAATTGGCGTGCATTGCTTTACCTCCCGCTTGGGATGCTCCCAGCGATTTTTTTCTCGCTCCGGATGCTTGTGCAGTGGCTTCAAAGTGAGCGGAAAAAGCGCTCCTTTGTGAGCCCTATTTTTTGGAAATTTTCTTTAGCAGGAAACCTTCTGCTCTATGTGCATCACGTCATCCAAGTGCAGTATCATTTTGCGATTTTGCAGAGCATCAATGCGCTGATTGCGTGGCGCAATCTCGACTTCCTCAAACCCACCAAGGCGCACCCCCGCCGTGTTGTTTTTTGGCTTTTGGCAGCCTCGCTCGCCTTTACGACTGCGCTCTTCCTCTCGCAAGGCTACTTCTTGCTCGACGAGTTTGACTGGATCCGTACCCCTCAAAAGCTATGGAATGCCACAAGACAATATCACTCAACTGCTTGGCATGTTGTAGGCGCCTTTGGGGCGATCTTGTTTGCAAGCCGATTTTGGGTGCAGTGGTGGGTTGCGGAGTTTCATCAAAAGTCAGAGCTCGGGCGCTCCTACTGGTACTTGAGCATTTGTGGCAGTTTGATTGTGCTCTCGTACGCGCTTCACATCCGCGACATTGTAGTGATCTTCTATCACCTCTTTTCTCTGATTCCCTATCTTCGCAACCTTATGTTGATGAAAAGGAGGCAAAATGACGCTCAAACGACCTCAAATTAGGGTGGCTCAATGGCAGCTCGAGTGACTTTTACATATGATCGTGCTTGTTGGTTATATCGAAACCATACCCTCTTTGTAGATGAAGGAGAAGAGATTGAAAATGTGCGGATGCGTGTCTTTCAATATTTTCAATCATCGTTCATTGAGGGCACTAAGGTGAGGGAGCTTCAATTGATGCAAGGGGGTGAATTTGTGACCACAACTACTCATTTACACAAGTGTATGCAATTCAATCTCAATTTCCAAGTTACATTTAAGAAACCGAAACAAGACTAGAGGTATACCATGACAGAAGCGCTTTTCTCTTTCCCCACAACTCCAGACAGTCCCACAATCAAGGTGACGGTTGAGCCAACCGACACAATCGAAAGGGTGAAGGAGGCTGCTTACAACTCTTTTTGGGCTGGATTTAGTGGGCCACGGCCGCAGCATGGCACTTGGGAGTCGCTTGTTTTCCAACAAGAGGGTGTTGAGGTGACAACCATGTCTGATTTGCACTCCCGTTTGGCTCTTAATCCTAACTTCCAGGTTCTCATTAACCGCGCTGTACACAAAAAGGCTGCTTAATATGGGATATTTTGCAAATTTTCACTTTTCAACTGAGGCAGGGAACATTCCTCTGCAACTCAGGATTTTTCAAGATGACAACCTAAATGAAATCAAGCTAGAAGTTTTCTATGTGCTATGGATTCGTTACGCTCAGTATTTACCTCAAGATGCAGATGTACGAAGGCTGCAAATTTTGGACCGCGTGGGGGTAGTCCAAAACTTTGATCGTTTCGTGGCGCAAATTTTTCCTGGTCATATTCCTTTTCGTTTAAATTTTTTAGGCAACAATGAGGGTTGATCTACAGCGTTAGAGTTATAGTCAAATCGGTTGAAAATTTTACAAATTCATACCATTTGGCTTCACCAAAGATCGCGCTCGTTCTCATAGACCATAAATGGTCTAAGTCGAACTTTGCGCTTACTTTGGCTTTGCCATTTGGCACGAATTTGTAAAATTTTCAACCGATTTGACTATAATAAGGCTGGAAATTGCTTGCAAGGCAGCGGCATCATAGTGCCCTCCGCATGAATAGATGTCGATGAGTTTTAGCCAGTAGTCAGCATAGAGCTTTTCCATCTTGTGCTTCCCAGCTAAAATCTCTTCATACTTAGATTCGAGCAGCTCTTTGGTAACTTCTTCCCATTCTTTTACAATAAGAACGGGGAGTCCCTCATAGAGTGGGTCGAGCGCATTTGATTTTAGTACGGGGATGGAGCCTAAAAAAAGCGCCTCCCACACCCGGTGTGTGTCAATGCCATTTCCTCGCGGGCAAAGCGTGTATTTTGAGCGCATCACCTCCTCGAGAAACTCTTCAACTGGGCGGCGCGTATCGCAAAAGCAAAAAGAGGTGTCTTGGAAGTGGCGAAGAGCTTGTGCGCGTTCGCAGTGATTGGGTACGGCTACATTCATGTAGAGCAGACGCTCTTTCTCCAAAGGAGAGGCAAGCAGTTTTAAAGCGTGCTTCTCCTTGACACAGTTCGCTCCGGAGTTTCCATTCATTCCAATTGGGATTGGCATGAGTTTGGGGTGAGACAACGTGGCATTCATTCCAAACCACATCAAAATCTTCTTATCATCAAGGTATTTGGCAAATGCTCCCGGTACCTCTTCATCTCCATTTCCTGTCACTAAAACATAGCGCTCTCGAATATGGGGGTGCATATGCTTAAAGAATTTATCCAAATACTTTGCTTTCACAAAGACAACTTCTCCCCCCTTCACACTCTTGGGTGAAAAGGGGATGTGCGTCTCATCTACGATGTGGTCGCTAATGTGGCGAAAAAGGTCGCCTGAAACAAAGGGGTAGGAAATCCGCGTATCTCTCTCGTAAGTATGCGATGTGACAAAAGCTTTTTTGTCCCGCCCTCCACACGCAACGAGGGTGAGAAGCAAAAGGGAAAGAAAAAACCGCTTCATGCCCCGACTCCTTTAGAAACTATCGACCTTTCCAAAAAGGCACGCAAAAGAGAAGTCACCTCTTGCGGCTGTTCCAAGTTAGCGATGTGCCCTGCATTTTCAATTACGTGCAGCTCACCCCCACTCAAGTGCGCCATCTCCTGCGTCTCCTCGGGTGGGCGGGGGATGTCATCTTTCCCCACCATCACAGCAACCGGCATCGCGAGCTCTTTCAACTGCTCAAGCCGATTCTTTCTGGTGAAAATCGCCCGCCCAATGCGCGCAATGCTTGCTGCATTCTTCTTGGGTGTGGCTGCAAGCGCCTTCCAAAAGCTCTGTACAAGATCTTGATTGTGCTCGAGAGTGTAGGGAGAGAAAAATAGAGGGACGATCTGCTCAAGCAATGGAGGTGGAAACCCCTTTTGCGCCTCCACAACATCAAGCATGCAAAAGTACTTATTCTGCGTCACTTCCGGCTCTCTGCCCAAATACGAATCCATGATGACAAGAGCCTTTACTGCTTCTGGATGCATAAGCGCCAACTCTGCGCCCCACATCCCTCCTACAGAGAGCCCCACAACCGCAAATTCCGAAATACCGAGCGATTGCATCAATGCGTACATATCATCAGCAATACTCTCCATAGTCACAGCAGCTCCCACCTCACCCGACTCTCCATGATTCCACAAATCAGGAGCGATGCAGCGAAACTCTTTCGAAAGGGTGTCAAGCTGAGGTTTCCACATTTCAGAGCTCCATAAAAAACTATGTCCAAATAGAATAGGAAACCCCTCTCCTACATCTTGGTAGTGACACTCTTTCCCATTGATCAAAGCTTTTGGCATCTCTTCACTCCTTTTGCAGCTGCATCAACACGCATCTTCCTGAGGGATCCCACTCAGGGATGAATTCTTCAAGTTTTTTAAAACCGGCCTTCTCGTAAACATGAATCGCTTTTTTGTTTTCCACACCGGGATCGATAAAAACGTTGCGCACATCAAATTGCTTAACAAATTTCTGGATCATAGGGGCTGCAAGCCCTTTCCCAAGAAAGTGCTGATCGCCAATAAGCAAATCAAGGGAGATTGCCTCCTCCTCGCAGTAGTTGCAAAAATGACTCTCCTTCGGATCAATGTTGGATGTCATCAAGAAGGCAAAGGGAATCTCATCTTTGTAGGCAATCCAGAGCGTAAAAAGCTTCTCTTTTCCATCGACAAATCGATCGATTGCTTCAAGAGTATTTTGCAATCCCTGCCCATGCCAAAACTTGGCCACATAATCTTGGGCAAGCCACTTCTTGACCATCCCCACTTGCGTTTTCTGGAGGTGTTGAAAATACATGATGTCTTCTGACTATAAAGCAGGCGCGATTAAATGCGTTGCATTTTTTAGATCATTTTGTGCGTTCGGACAATGATAGTAAATTTCTGTAATACAAAATGATATGAGAAATTAGAGGGAAAATCCTTTGAAAAATCGGGCGCGCGTTATATCCTTTTCTGGTGATGAGAGTGGTTCCATACGATTCTAGATGGCGTGAGCAGTTTGAGGTGGTGAAGGCGCACTTATTGGGGGAGCTTAAAAAAAATTGCATCGCTGTGCATCACGTCGGCTCCACTTCAGTGCCTGGGCTGTGTGCCAAGCCGAAGCTCGACATCGTTGTGGAGGTGAAGTGCCCCGTCACAGCTCTTAAGGGGTTTGAGTATCGTGGTGAGTTCAATATTCCGCTCCACTACGGCTTTCGTGCGCACACCCCCTATGACGTCAATCTCCACCTTTATGAGGAGGGGGATGCTGAGATTGAGCTCAACCTCACCTTCCGCGACTACTTGCGCGCCCACCCTCAGGTGCGTGATGCCTACGCTCAGCTCAAAAAAGAGCTCACACAAAACCCCAACATCTTCGAGAAAGAGAACTCAATGTTCACCCGCTACAACTTGGGCAAAGATGCGTTTATTCGAGATGTGCTCAATAAAGCTGGCTATAATCGTCTGCGCATGGTGCGGTGCGTGCATCACATAGAGAAAAAAGAGGCAGAGCGCTTTCAGAGCCACTTTGACGATAACGAGCACTTTGTTTTGTGTCTGGGTACAAAGGTGATTGGATACGCCCACATCGAGAAGAACAAGATCTGGATGCTCACTGTCGACAAGAAATATGATGGGAAGGGCTACGAAAAAGAGTTTCTCAAATGGATCGAGAAGTGGTTAAAGAGGCATGGGCTAGGCAGTGCGCTTTTTTGTCAGCTTCCTGAAGAGTTGTAAGAGCGTATTGAGTTCGTTCTCCGAGAGCGTTTCAAAGTAGGCTTCATCCGTATCTTCAACTTTTGGAAGCGCACTTGTTAGGAGCCTCTTTCCTTTTGCGGTAAGGGAAGGGTTTTTCGCTCGCGCATCAGTTGATGATTTCCGCACAAGCAACCCCTTTCGTTCAAGGCCGCGTACAATTTGAGAAGTGGTATTTGGGTCTAGTCCAGCTAATTGCCCCACCTTGGCTTGTGTCACTCTCTCTCCACCTCGTGTGAGCCAGGCTAATGTGGCAAGAACCACGAATTGAGGATGTGTGAGATCAAACTCTTTTAATGCAGATTCAATGCAGCTGCGCCACGACGTGCTGAGATGCCAAAGCAAAAAGCCTGGGCTCTTCTCAGGCGCGTCGTAGTCGCTGATCTCTTCGAAGTCTACTTCCAAAGTTTGTGTGCTCTTATGCGGTGTCCATCTGGATCTAAAATAACAAAAGTACGTCCAAAATCCATATCTGTCGGTTTTTGTGCAATCACTAACCGCTTTTTTCCCCACGTCTCATATAACGCATCTACATCGTCACACGGAAAACAGATCTCTGAAGCGCCAGGAGGATTTTCAACACGCGGCTTTGCAGTATGCCGGCTCCAAAGTCCTAACATCACTCCATTCGCGAGCGCAAACATCACAAAAGTGGGGGACTCTTCTATGGGCTTTATTTCAAAAAGTTCCTGATAGAAAAGGCTGCTCTTCAATGGGTTCTCTACAAAGAGTAGCACAAAACCTAAACTTGCTTTCATCTCTCACCTCCAGTTGGTTTTGTCTAGATAATACGTATGCGTACTAATTTTGGTCAACCCATAAAATGAAGGGGGGGTATTGGTACTGCAAGCTTTCTTATCCTCTAAAAGCCGCTACGACAATAGGGGGCTTTATTGGGAGAGGATGCCCGATCTTTCGATCATCTTCTTGAGACGGGGGATGTGTTTGTTGACGATGTCTGTACCACGCACGTTGTGGGCAAAGGCGTAGACGTGGTTCTCTTTTTCGAGCCATCCTACGTATAGTCAAATCGGTTGAAAATTTTACAAATTCATACCATTTGGCTTCACCAAAGATCGTGCTCGTTCTCATAGACCATCAATGGTCTAAGTCGAACTCCGCGCTTACTTTGGCTTTGCCATCTGGCACGAATTTGTAAAATTTTCAACCGATTTGACTATAAAGCCCATCAAGCTAAGTGCAATTTTGAAAGTGCTGCAAGGGGCATACTGTGTCTCGAGTTCAGTTCCAGATTCGAAATAAGTTTGCTCTGTTCTGCTATCTAGGAGAACAAAGTTTTCTTCTACAGAGAAAAGTGTGGACGACAGAAAGAGTAAAATGAATAGCATAAGCGTACCTCCGCAAAAATCTTAAGGAAGGATAAACTATTTTGCACTAAGATGGTTCTTGTATGTCGATAAAAGTAGTCTCTTACGATCCGCACTGGTGTGAGAAGTACGCCGAAGAGGAGAAAAGACTAAAGACTCTCTTCGGCGATCTTCCTATCGTGTTTCACCACATTGGCAGCACATCGATTCCAGGGTGCGCTGCGAAGCCCATCATAGACATCTTAGGCGTCACACACGATATTCTCGAGGTCGATCGCTTTTCACTTGAGGGGTATGAAGCGCTTGGTGAGTTTGGGATGAAACAGCGCCGCTTCTTCCAAAAGAAAGGAGAGGTGCATCTGCACATCTTTGAGGACTCCGATCCCGAAGCAGCTCGTCACTTGAAATTCCGCGATTTTCTAAGAGAGCATCCAAAAAAAGTGGAGGAGTATTCTGATCTGAAGGGGCGTCTCGCTGAAAAGTGCAGCGACATGCAGAGCTACATTTTGGGAAAAGAGCACTTCATCAAGGATATCGATTTCAAGGCGGCAGAAAAAGACAGAGGGGCATATTGGAATCACAAGGTGGTGCAGCGACGAAAGGTGTGGAGTAACGATCAGGTGCTCAATGCGATGGAAGTGAACATGCAGCTCCACATGACCTATTTTGCGAAGTATGTGCATGCGATGGAGATTGTCTATGAGCCCGATGTTGTGGTGGTGCGTTCCGACTTGCCTGATGATACCTTTAACTACGTTTTGGGAGCGCGTTTTGCACAAAATGAGGTGCGCAAAAGAGTGCAAGAGGTGTGCGCACATTTTCAAAACCCGTTCTCGTGGTGGGTTGGGGAGAGTGATGAGCCGCACAATCTGCAAGAGGAGTTGAAAGCTTGTGGACTAGAGCCAAAAGAAGAGGACGTGGGAATGCGTCTCTTTTTAGAAGGTATAGACTTTGAACGGGAGATTGAAGAGCTTTCAATTGAGCGGGCGTTTTCACTTAAAGATTTTGCCCAGGTGTTTTTGAGCATTGGGGCCTTCCCAGAGGCGTATGAGGAGTTTTTCAGCAAGATTCCTCATTCGCTCTATGGAAAGGGAGCGCCCTTTGAGTTTTATGTGGGCTATATTGAGGGAGAGCCTGTTGTCGCGGGGATTTTGGTTTTGCACGCCAACGTGGGTGGCATTTACTATGTGATGACGGATCCTAGCTTTAGAAGGCGGGGATACGGCTCTGAGATGATGAAAAGCTTGACGATGCGGGCGAAGGAGCGGGGGTATCACCTCTGTACATTGCAAGCATCTGCGAGTGGACGCTCTCTCTATGAACGGCTCGGTTTTGAGCGGATTTGTCTTTTTGTTGAATATTCAAAACAATAAATTTATTTAGCATGAGTGTTTAGATTATATGTGTTAAAATGCTAGAGATTTATTCTGTGTCTAGAGGTTTTTGTGTCAGGTCCAGCAGGTTCAATTAGCGGCGGGGGAGGTGCTTCATCCCATCTTTTACACGCTCGGTTTTCTCGAATTGATGATGCGGTTAGAAGCAATAATGATACGGGTCTCTCTCTCAATCTTTTTCAAAATATTTTTCTCGGTGGTTACGTTGGGAAGCGGGGCGGCAGCGAGACACTTTCTAATGTTGTAAACTTTGTTTTAGAGGCCATTGGAGGGGATCTTCCTCCAGAGGTTGTTGAGATGTTGCAGCAGGTGCAGAACTACCCCCCAAATGATAAAATTTCTACAGAGCAGTTGCCTATTAGGGCTGAGGCATTTGCAAAGGTGCTCCGCGCCCTCCCCAAGGGGAAGAGAGCGCTTCTTCCTGGCGGCTTCATTCAATCTGCTGGTGGGCACCGCCTCCTCTACCTCTTCGAGAAGACCTCTTCGAGCTTCAACGTTTGGCTCATTAACCCTTCCACCTCTTCTTTTCATTCCACTAAGCAGCGTGATCACAAGGTGCTCTTTTGTCCCTACCTATTCTTTCAAGAGGTTCCAGAAGGGGTGATTTTGCCCGAGGGGGGAAGCACTTGGGTACAGTCTCTTCTCTATTTCCTCACAGTGGAGCATCCGACCAGCACAAATGAGAGCATTGTGTATGCAGGCCCTTTTCTCCCGCTATGGCAATTTCATGCTGCTCCACAAGAGGCATTTTATGTTACGAATCAGAGGGGAGATACTTGCAACTGGCGCGCGCTGATGGTTTTCTTGCGCCTCTCATTGGGCGATGAAGCAAAGTATAAATATCTCAAGATAAAGCTTCACCACTACGCTTTGGAGAGTGTGGCAAAAGGGGAGCTCTCACTCCCTGCGAGGATGGTGCAGGAAGCTGTGCGCGTTTTTGCGAAAGAGCTCGATAAGAAGGCAGGACGCTACATTGATCTCGATGAGGTTGAGAGGATGCGCAATTGCATGGAGGAGTGTTGTAGGCGCTTCCCTCTTGAACCTTCAAATCATGAAAAAGAGGCTCTCTCTCTTCCTTCAGTTCTAGCCCCCGATCCAAACATAAGATATAAGCTCTTCTCAATTTCTGAGCCGAGAAGGGCGGATAGGATGCGATTTGAGCCCACCTCTCTTTCTGTTAAATTAGGGAAGAGTGCGTCTTCTTTTGGCGCAGATCTCGCCGCTTTAAGTGAGAAGTTTTCAGAGCTGAGTAAGCGGGGTATGTATGATGCTGCGGTTCAGTTTCTCGCTTATCACCTTTTTGGAATTCCTATTTCGCTTGAGTTTTGGGATGAGGTAGAAAATAGAGAAGAGGTCGTGAAGCAGCTAGAAGGATTAATGGCTGCATTCTTTGAGAGCGGACGCAATCGAAAGATGTCCTCGCAAAAGGGGGTGTGCCTGAGAGATACACTCACTGCGCAAGAGTTTCTCATCTACTACTCGATCTATCTCCACACGTATGAACTTGCCAAGCGGATTGCTCCTGCCTTCTTTGTTATGGATGAGGTCTACCGCAAAACCCAATTCATTCCCTACAGAAAGTGGATTGAGCTTTTAGGAAGAGAATGCTTCTTCCAAATTCTCTCCCCTCAAACGTGTATGCAATATGACAGAATCATTAAGCACGTAAGTCAAATGGTGGGGGAAGAGATATTTGATACTGCAGAGCTCCTAAAAGAACCTCAGTACAAGCATAGGCATTCCGGGCGTTCTTCTGAACTTGATTTCTACGAAAATGTGTTGAAGCTCTCTCCTGATCTTTTAAGGCAAGTGAATCAGGTGAAAGAAAAGAAGTACTCCTATGAAATAAAAGAGTGGGGAGAGATGCGCCTTGCCACATTTGTTTTGGCAACAGCGAATCGAGGGTGCTTCCCTCTTGA
This sequence comes from Chlamydiales bacterium, assembly GCA_024233495.1. Lineage (GTDB taxonomy): Bacteria > Chlamydiota > Chlamydiia > Chlamydiales > JAAKFR01 > JACKPM01. The sequence continues at coordinate 110,586 of JACKPM010000002.1, read as the reverse complement.
TTTAATGTGGCTCAGCTCATTTCAACGGATAGCTTTGGTGATGGGAGGCGTTCTCGACCCTATGAATCTACCCTATGCATGGGATGACAATCATAGAAAATGGGAGAGTTCAGGGGGGTATCCTTCTAGTGGGATAAACTTCAAGTCAATGCGTATGTCCACACAGATATGCTTTGACATGTCGACCCTTTATGCAGGCTTTGAAAGAAGCAGTTCGCGTGCTTGGCATTCAGAGTCAATGTCCTCTGTTGCCTCCCGTTTGAAGTCCGAGGAGGCGCTACGCAGAGGCTCTCCTGCTGCTCAAGGGAGAAGACTAGAGGCTGAGACGCTTCTCTCAAGGTCAATCGCTGCAATGCCCGGCAAGGACGAGTGGGTGATGCGCGCAATGGCGTGGGCAAGCACGCAAAGAGTGCTTCAACCGCTCCACCTTCTCACACTCTTTCAGCATTACCCCAATCTCTTTGATGAAGAGAAGTTTTGTTCTGCCTTTTGGGTGCAATTTTTCAAAGGAGTATACGCCGACTCTCGTCCGCAAAACGATTTGGATAAACACGTGCGCAAAAACTCTGCTCTTTTGAAATGTGTGAAAGAGTTTGTTAAGAAGGGAGTGCAGTTTTTCCTCCACTCTTCCAAAAGTGAAGAGAGCGGGAGTGTGGCTTCAGCTCTCTTCTTCGTAAGAGTTGCAACTGAGTTTGCTTGTGCGGCGGCCTCCGAGTTAGATGCTGGCTATATCGAGATGCTGTGTGACTTCAAAAAGATGATAGAAAAGATGTTGAAGGGAGAGCCGACTTTAGGTCAAAAGCGTGGCCTCCTTCACATGCATCTCCTCCATCTCAACCTTAAACTGATTGAGATTGAGAAGTGTAGTGAGGGGGAGCTTTTTGCCTCTTGGTTTGGGTTAAGGATGTTTCAGGTTGAGGTGGCGCACCGAAATCTCGGCTTAGAAAAAGAGCTTGAAGAGCGGCTCTATCCCCACCTAGAGAGGTGGAGTGAACGTGATGAAATAGAGCAAGAGCTTTTAGACAATGTGGTTGACGCGCTGATGCTCCCTCCACCTTCAGATGAAGTGAAGAAGAGAGGGAACGTTGTAGAGTGGGGGAGCTTTGTTTTCAACATATTTAGTGGAGCTGTCTTATGTGATGAACTCCCTCTTGTTTGCGCAAATCCAGACGTGAATAGGAATGATGAGATTTATGTTCACCTCTTTGGGGGGAGGCACTTCACTTACTTTTCGGATGGCGAGTTTTTTCTCTTCACCCACCCAGAGCAAGGCCCCATGCGGCTATCGCATCGGGGCACGCGCTCGCTCCACAATAACGTCCAGCTCCAGCGGGGGGGAGTGTGGTATCAATTTGTCTCACCTGCGCAGCTCCTGGAACATACAGAATTTTTGATTCCCTACACGTTGGTAGGATGGCCGTATTGCCACTGGATTGCTCCTGATCAAAGTCACATCGTGATTACACATATCGATAACTGGCAAAAAACTCTTTTCACTCTCACACAAGATGGAAAGATCAGAACCCAAACAGGGCACTCGATTCAGCGCGGGGAAGAGAAGTGCACATTTTCCTGTTTAGAACGTCCTGAGTTTCAGGAGGTCCATTACAAGCCGTCTGGGGAGTTGTACGCGATTCATTTTCCTCACCTTCTTTTGAATGGAAAGCCACTTGCCTTTTTTCGCGACGATCAGGGGAGATTGATTTGGAATGAAGATCCTCATTTTGCTCTGGAAGATACAAGAGATGCTTCATTGCTTCCTGTTGAGCAGTATGTGGTGTTGCGCAACTTCAAGACGGGGAAGCAAAAGGTGTTGGTAAAGGTCTGCCCTCTTGATCCTACCAGCGCTAAGCTTTTTGTTTCAACCGCCTCTCTCTTAGAGTCAAAGGATGAAGTGAAAATTGGACCTAGGTTAGCACTTGTGGAATGTCTCTTTCAATTGCGCTCTTGCTACATCGCCTTTGACCTCGATGGGGAGGAGGTGCAGCCTTCCACTTTAGAGGGGCATCTCTATCTTGCCTTTCTTCTTCTCCATGCAAGAGAGTTTGACAAAGTAGCGCAACACTTGGGGCAGCTCTCCTTAATCGATCACCTTTCTCCTCAGGTGCTTGATATTTTACGCTGGATTGTGGCGTATCCAGAAATGAGTGCGCATGATGCCCCTATTCCAACAGCTCTCGCTCTGAGAGCGGCGCACCTTTTGAAAGAGCATGAAGCAGACGTAGAGTTTTCTGCGCTATACAGGCGCTACCTTGATATGCTTTCCCATATCCCTTTCCGCTTTCACCTCCCCCTCCATATTGAGCAGATATTTGCCTCAAAAGGTCCTGAGAGTCGTCGTCTGCAACTCAAAGAAGGGGGTGTTATTGATGTAAGAGTGAAAGCTATAGAGACAAATATGAAAAAGATTGTCACTCTAAATGATTTGCTTCCACTCCCCCCACTTTCAGGTGAAGTGAAGGTTGATCGAGCGCTCTTTGTGCTTCCTTCACCATATCTGAGAAATGATCCTTCCCTCTTTTTCTGGAGTGGGTGGGAGATTGCCCTTAAAGGAACTGCCGTAGAGCAAGCGCAGCTAGAAGCTGTCCTCCTCATTGAGATGGGATACTATTTTGAACAAAGTGAAGAGCAACCCCCCCCTAGAATTCAAGACCACCTTCTTTACGCTCTCTATTTCGCGCTGAAAGAGCCCTCAACAAAAAAGAAACTTTGCACGCAGGGGCTTCCAAATATCCAACTGATTGGAACAATTAAGTCAGGCAGTGGGGACTATGGACCCAAGTGGACTGCAGAAGAGGTGACAGCAGAGTGGTGGAAAGATGTTCAGCGAGTGATTTATCTCGAAGATACTCCACAGCTAAAAGTGCACCATCCTTCCTTTTCTGTTAAGCCGCTACCACCTCGCCCAGCGACTCAAATGGAGCTCACCCTTCCTGACGACTTTGAACTCGAAGAGGGCACCTTTTTCAAAGAGAAACTCGCCCTATTTGAGGAGGAGGCTGAAGCAGGAGGAGAAGCAACTTCTTTCCCTGCTGGCATGGAAGGGATGCACTTTGAAAGGGAGCTGATTCCGTGTGTGCAACGTGAGATGGCAGCTGCCATGGAAGATCACAAAGTGGGAGCTGTGCAGCTTAAAGGGCAAAGAGTGCGCACGCTTTCAGACGAGAGAGCAGGAGAGCTAAAAGCTGCTCTTCACCAGCAAATGGAAGCAGAATTGAGTGCTCTAAAGCAGTTAGAAATGGCTATTCTTGAGGATGCGAATCGCCTCCCAGGTGAGCGTGCTGAGCGTCTGCACCGCGAGCTCGAGCTGCAAGCGGGCAAGAGGAAGCCGCTTGGAATGGAAGAGCTAGAAAAGCTCTTTCTTTTGCGCAGTGAAGTGCAATTCAAGGAGGCGAACGGCGCAATTGCCGACGTGCCCGCACTTTTCCAACAGATCGCGCGTTGGGAGGTGAGGAAAGTGGTCTATCTGCGCCTCATGCAGGCGTTAGAGTTAGTCGAGAAGCTGGAGGGCATGAGCGGAGTGCCAAGGAGACTTCTCAGTGAAAAAATTGCACAGATCTTGGAGATGAATCCAGCGCAATTTGCTCCAGATGAGCGTGTTCCTTATCTCGTCTTCCACCGCCTCTCACAAAAGTTTCCAAGAGCGGATCAAAGAGAGACAGTAGCTGCCCTTCCTCCCATGAATCAAACGCCCTGCTGTGTGCAGATGATCATGGGAGCGGGAAAGACCTCTGTTGTTGCACCTCTTTGGGCGTATCGGTGCACGGAGAAGGGAAAAATGCCTGTGATCTTTGCCGACTCGAGTCAATACCTCACGCTGGGGCAGGCGCTCAAGCACTCACAAAAAACGTGCTTTGGTCAAGAGGTGTTCACAATTGACTACCCACGGCAGGAGCTTACCTTAGAAAGACTGCAGAAGATCTTGCAGGCCCTTGAAAAGGGGAAGAGAGATCAAAAGTTGCTCATTATGTGTCCAGAAATGTTGCAGCTCCTCGATTTGGAGCGTTTCATGGCGATCAAGCGGATGGAGGTGAGTAGAGATACGGCTCTTGAAGTGCAACGCGCACGCCTCTTTGTGCTCAACGCAATTCTCAAGATTTTCAAGGAGGAGTGCAAGGGGCTTTGCGATGAGGCAGACTTGATTTTCCGCACGGACAAAGAGGTGAACCTCCCTTGTGGAGAGGTGCAGCACATCTCTCAAAAGAGGGTGATCCTCACACGTCTTATCTTTGAGATGCTCTGCTCTAAAAGCATCAAGATTGGAGAGAAGTCGCTTGCTGATTTTGTGGGGCTGGAGAGGAAAGAGCAGACGCATTTAACGAAAGAGGACTGGGCGCAGATTGTGCCGGCTGTGGCACGCCACCTCATGACTTGCTGCCCTATGTTGAAGTTGGCTAACCGTTCTGACCTAGAAGAGAGCTTCATTCAATTTGTGGGCGGGAAGCTTCATGACGACGGCGACTTCCTTCACTATGTGCGTGAGCTGCATGCCTCTTCTGACCTAGCTGAAAAAGAGGCGGCGGAGCTGATTTGTTTGGCCAAGCACCTTTTCCAAGACATTTTCCCCAATGCCTTTCGGCAGACAGGGGGGCGGCACTTTGGGCGTTGGCGCGATCAAGGATTTCCTATCAAGACACCAGGGAAGGTGATTCCCTATTACGGAGTTGACTCTCCGGCGCCCACAGAGTTTGCCCATCCATACGAAGCGCTTGTGAAACACTTCCTCCACGCTGTTCACGAGGGGATTGAGAAGGAGCAGGTGCAGCAGATTGCAGACGACTTTATTTTAATGGCACGCCTCGAAATGCAAAGGTCGGGCACGCCTTTTCAGAAGACAGCTGAGGCGTGCTTCTTTGAACGCATTACAGGGGTGGCACTTCTAGATGTGTCGAAGCCAGGGAAGTTGGAAGAGGCCACCAAGGGGATCAACCGCTCTGTGTTGAACCGCCTCTACTTCGAGGGAGAGACAGCGAACAGATATGCCACCTTCTATCAAGAGCGCTTGACGAGCACGGCACAAGACTTCTTCGATCTCTCTGATGGCACCTTCTCTGCTATGACAGGAACTCCTTGGAACCAAGGGGGATTCCCTCCTGTGCTGGCAGATCGCACGCGTCTAGATGTGGGCACGCAAGGGAAGATCAACCAGCGCATTTTGCAAAGAAAAGAGAGCACAAAAGTAGAGACTCTCGATGCACAAAAGCTAGAAGCGGAGCTGGACAAGCTTTTCGATCAGAAGAAAAGCACCTTCCCTGCTGCGATTTTTGATGCGGGAGCACTGCTCAGCAAGAGTGGATTCACCAATGTTCAGGTTGCAGAAACGATTTTACACTACTTAAAGACGCACGGTGCGAAGCAGCGCGGCGTTCTCTTTTTCTTCAAGCCAGAGGGATCAGCGCACGCCAACCAATTTGCTGCCCTTGTTGATACCCCTGATGGTGCGCAGCTCAAACTGTTGTCCAATACGAGTTGGGAGGAGATTGCAAAGGCTGGCTTCATGTCGTCACAGGAATATGTGGTGTATTTGCCTGAGCGGCAAACAACGGGAACCGATGTGCCTCTGCCGCTTTTTGCCGAGGCGTATGTCACAGTTGATGAGACCATCACGATGCGCACGCTTCAACAAGCGATCATGCGCTTGCGTAGCTTTTTAGGAAGTCAGCGCGCGCACTTTATTTTCTCTCCTGCATTTATGGAGAAGGTGCCTCAGGGGATGCATCCAATCGACTTCATTCTCCGCGTTGCGGTGATCAACGAGGCGCGGCAAAAAGCGCACTCCATGTTACGCGCCTATAAGCAGATCCTCGATGCCGTTGTGAAAAAAGAGTACCGCCGCCGTGTGGAGAGCTGGACAGAAGGGACGTCTCAGGAGGAGATCGCCGCTTATGCCGAGCTATATCAAGGCTTTTTCTTTGCGGTGAACACAGACACCCTTTTTGAGAAGTTTTTAGGTGCTGAAACAGAGGTGGATGCGATTGCGCACCTTGAGGCGCACGCACAGATGCTTCTCGATAGGTTTGACAGTGCAGCCAAGCAGATGCACACCCCTCCACAAGGGGATCGAGAAAATATTCAAGAGGGGATTGCAGCTGTTCTTGATAGGTTGAAGCGCCCCGAAGTGCGCGACTCATTTGTTGCCACTTTGAGGCAAACGGCTGCCGATGCGCGCGATTTGAACGCAGAGGTGCTGCAAGAGGCGCACGAAGTGGTGCAAGAGGAAAAGCAGGTAGAGGAATTTTTAGAAACTCAGCTACAACTCGAGCTTGAACACCTCATGTCGACAGTAAATTTAAGAGCGAAAGATGAAAGCCTTACGCTTCAGCAGCGAGGGTTATTTGTCAGCTTGGTGGAAAAACTCAAAGAGGGTTCTGCTCAGGTTCGCTTACTGAGAGAAGAGATCGCAGCATTTCCCGATACACGAGGTCAAAGCTCCTATCGCCGTTTTGCAAATGTCTTTGATCAGGAGATCTATGGAACAGACAACTACTTCAACCCGACGTGCTCTAAACTCTCTCTCTTCCATCCCGCATCCCGTCCTCCTGGAAATATTTTAGTCGTTCAAAAAAATGATGGAAGTTACTGCTACGTTCTTCTCTCTTCTCTAGAGGCGCGCCATGTACTCACGCATCTCCAAGAAGAGTCTCTCGAGGGCGTTTGGCTGATCGAACCGAGTGGACACTCCTTTTTGTCCACGCCTGAGACTCCAGCCGATGACAGCTTCAAAGAGGGGATTGTAGAGCTTTGTATTTTGTTTGGCGCACTCTCACCTCTCTACCCTCAAAATTTGATGGGGAAGGCAAAAGTGTGGGTCAGTGCAAAGAATGCTGCGCAGCAATGTCTCCGCCTTGAGTTTTTGAAAATGCGTCTTTTTCAGCATCCCTACGAGAAAAGCGTGCTCGCAAAGTCGGACCTTTTGGGTCTGGGACAAGAAAGCACCATGAAGGAGTCTACCTCGGTTGTACGCAGTGAGGAAGAAGAACTAATATTGACACCTCATGAGATCCAGCTGATCACAGATCCTGTTCAGATCGCCATGCTACCAGAGGGTGCGATTCATTATCTCCTTCCAAGCCAAGTGCCGCACATAAGCCCCTTCTATGTGAAAAATCTTGTCACAAGAGAGCAAATTCGGGAGGTAAAAGATGTATGGAGGCTCTCATCAGAGCAAGCGCAACACGTCTCACCTGCTCAAGCGATACAGCTCACATCTCTTGTTTCTATTCAAGCTCTCCCTCAAGAGACGATACAAGAGATGAAGGATGTTCCTCTTCCTGATTGGATTCGAAAGTTAAAGAGTAGCCAAGTGGGTTGGATCACAAATCCAGGTTGGGTTAAACATTTGCAGCCCAATCAGTGCGCTGATCTTTCCGAAGAGATGCAAGCTCACCTTGATCCAGCGCAAGTTGCCGCAACACCCTTCCCTGCATTTGAGCGCTTTGCCGACTCTGTGATCGCAAAAGCGCCTGGAAAGGTGGGGGCACTTTCTCTTAAAAGAGTGCAGGCGATTCGAGGAAGAGAGCTTGTTGAGCACATCACAGATAGCAGGCAGCTCAATGCTCTTCACCCCTCATGCGCTCCCTATATCGGCGAGGGACTCCTCAGCTGCCTCATCTCAGAGCCCCTCATCAAAGCGATCTCAAAAGAGCGTCTTCACTTCCTCTCAGCTGGGGCCCTCAGATTCGTCCCAAAGGGGGCGTTGCAGCAGGTAGAGGAAGAAACTCCACTGCTCGCGTTGGCGCAAAAGGCGCCTTTGCACCACTTTGCTCCAAAACAGTTGGTAATGGTTTACCGAAAAACAGATAATAGATCTTTACAAGGGGAAATCAAGAAACTTGTCTCTACGCTCAATGAGCCCGCATACGCCCAGCTGTTGACAGGTCAAGAGTGTGAAGAGATGTTGTTACCATGCCTTGTGTCAAAAATTCAAGATCTTGATAAACTGGTGGCATTGCACACTAAGTTCCAGTACATCTCAGTTGTTCAACTGCTTCGACTCATTGACGAGGGGAAAGATCTCAGCTCTAAAAGAGAACAAATTGCCCGCATTCAATTTCCTTCTGATATGCAGATTTCACAAGACAACCTCCTTAAAGTTTTTCAAAGTGAGGTGTGTACTCCCCTCTACCCACAGCTTGCGCGGTTGATTCAAGAGGAAAGAGTATTTGCTCACCTTCCTCTTGTGAGTGTGCCGCATGCAAACCCAGACTATGCGCATCGGCTCACACCTGAGCAGCGCAAGCATTTAACAGAGGAGCAAGTGGGTAGGATCAAAAGCAAAGAGGCTCTCCGCTCTCTAGATGACATCACTCACATCAACGTCGACCTTGCCCACCTTCTTACAGATGATCAGAGAGTAAAGCTTACACCTAAGCAAATTGGGCAGATGAGGCAAAAGGAAGCGATCTTCTTGCTTGGTCAAGGGCAACACGCTCATGTGCATCCAGACTACCGTCACCACCTCCCCTTTGTCCGATCAAGGAAAACAACCATACTCCTAGTTGCGCTTACCGCGCTGGGTACTGTGGCCACTACCTTTTCTCTTGTCTCTCATTTCACTTCAGCTGCTGAGCTCCTTCCTTCATATGCCCGGAAAGGAGTGGTCCTCTCGCTTGCTACAATAGGTGCAACAGCTCTAATTTCTTCCCTTGCGCTGCACCTGAACCGCTGCAAGAAGATGAGAGGCTTGAAGAAAGAAAGGATAAGAATTTTGGGATTAGTAGAATAAGCTATTTTCATATATAGAGTTACATTGGCTTAACTCTATTAAAAATTTATTGCAAGACTCGACTTTGTTCGAAAAGCGAAGTCACTCACTTCGAAGAGAGAGATAAAAACAGATCTGCAAAATTTGAAAATGAATTTTCAAAATCACCATGTGAACTAGATGGTGTCGTCAAATTTTCTCCTTTGTCAGCCGGATCTTTTCTGCCAAAATGCGCCCTCGCAACCTCAGAAGTAGCGCTTTGGCTACTCCCTTCGCTTTCGATTGCGCATTTTGCCTAGAAAATCTCTCGCCTCACAAAGGAGAAAATCTGACGACACCACCTAGAAAATTCCACAATTTTAAGAAGAGCAGCTTACGTTACAAGGCCCTTGTAGAGAGTTGGGTAAGGCCATAGCTAAGCTCTAGTTTTCAGATAGCGCATGAGATTTTCTCTCTGTGAGTCTGAACTTTATAGCTGGATCGGTATTTGACAAAGCCACGGTTCTGCAATATTTTCTAGCTATTTCGACTATTCAGATGCAGAAAAAGCGAAAATAAGTATAATAGGTGACTGAAATATTATGAGCACACAACTAGAATCAGAACCTTGTAAAACCAAGACGCTCAATGATCAGCTCTTTCATGAAATCAAAGAGAAGATCGAGCGCTATTTCACGAGGAATAAGATTAAGCGCACGGGGAATGTTAGCCTTTATTTGAAAGGGGCCTTTTTCCTGTCGATGACAATGGCACTCTATTTCACGATGCTCTTCTGCCCTCTTCCACTTTGGGCCCTCGCAATCGTAAGCGGTGCCCTCGGCATCTCATTTGCCGGTATTGGTTTTAACATCATGCATGATAGCGGTCATGGAAGTTTTTCTAGCAACAAGTGGCTCAACATTTTAGGTGGCTATACACTCAATTTGATGGGTGGAAATATCTTTTTGTGGAAGAACAAGCACAATGTGAACCATCACAATTACACGAATATCAAGGGGATGGATGAAGATATCGACATTGAGCCCTTCATCCGCACACATGCCAGTCAGCCACGGCATTGGTACCACCGCTACCAACACATTTACAGCGCTTTTTTGTACGGCATTGTCCATTTGAACTGGGTTCTTTATAGCGACTTTAGAAAATATTTCTTACGGAAGGTCTCTGAGACTGAGATGAAGAAGATTCCTATTAAAGAGCACATCATCTTCTGGGCAAGCAAGGCTGTCCATTTTTCTCTCTTTCTTGTGCTTCCGATGGTCATGTTGGGAGTGTGGAAAGCGCTCTTTATGTATTTCGTTGTCTCGTTTGTCTGTGGCGTTATTTTGGGGACGACGTTTCAGTTGGCACATGTGGTGCAAAACGTGGAGTTTCCCAAGCTCACCGATGTTCGCACCAAAACGAAGAATAACTGGGCGCTCTACCAGATCAAAACTACGGTCAACTTTGCCACAAAAAATAGGTTTGTCTTCTGGTTTACAGGTGGCCTCAATTTTCAGCTTGTGCATCACCTCTTCCCAAAGATCAGCCACGTCCACTTCCCTGTGATCAATAAACTGATTCGGGAGACGTGCGCCAAGTTTGACATTCGCTATATGGAGTATCCCACCTGCTGGAGTGCTTTGCGCTCACACTTCTCTTACTTGAAGTGTATGGGAGTGTCATGAGACATGGCAGCATTAGTCAAGTTAGTTGAAAATTTTACAAACACATACCATTTGGCTTCACCAAAGATCGCGCTCGTTCTCATAGACCATAAATGGTCTAAGTCGAACTTTGCGCTTACTTTGGCTTTGCCATCTGCCATGAATTTGTAAAATTTTCAACCGATTTGACTATAGCTCTCCCAGGGGGAGACAAAAAGGAGCGCTTTACGCCCCCAAAGAGTTCATGTTAAGAACAAGCGAAACTTCTCTTTTTGCTCAGCACTTGGAGCGGGTAAGTGAGGGGTTAGGGGGTACGGCTCCACCTCAAGAATGCGTTCCCAAATAAGGTACATCTCAATCTTCTTATGTGGAGAGGTTGCATTTTCCTCTACTCTCGTTTGCAAAAGTGGGACGATGGATCGCAATGTTTTATTCTCAATGACTTGAGAGTCCCTTCCCTTTTGGTCAGAACTATTGAGGTAATATTTTTTGGCCTCCTCAAACAGGGCCTCAAATGACAAAGTTCCCAAATGGACTTTATACGACTTTGCACGCAATGACAAAAGCTGCCCTTTTAAATCTTCTATCTCGCTACATTTCTCGCTCATTTCAGGAGTTTGCTCCCAATTCATTGCAGAGAGTATTTCCTTTTTTCCCTCAAGAAAATTCGCTATAACTGAAAGATTCCCCCAATATGAATCAATTTTTTCTGCATGCGTCTTCTCTAATTGAAGTAGCGTTGGGTCCTTTTTTAGAATCGTTATATACTGTCCGATAGAGTCTAAATACTCTAATGCTAAGCAACAAAATGGATTCCAGATAACGGCAGGAAAATCTTTAAGCATCGTCTTTAGAAAGGCGATTATTTGAATATAAGCGTTAATTGCATTTTCTAAAAAATTATTTTTTGTAACAGCCTCCAGTTTTTCATTTGAGAGCGTGAGAAAATCGGAAACCCTTATTCCAGAAGAGCGACTTAGTTCCCTCAGAATTATCGCTCTTCGGTGCCAATTTCCTTGAAGGCCTCCTCTGGTAGCCCCTCGATCAGAACTTCTATAAAAGTCGTAAAGAGCGACAATGATATTGCCCAATACGGGGATGAGAAGGAGAGCGCACCGTAAAGCACTCTTATTGTCAATATACGTGAAATAGCGGTTTCTTGTGACGGATGCCTTGGAACAGCAAAATCTATGAGCACATTTTTGAAAAAGGTCGACGATGTTTGATACCGTGCTGAGTACAGGAAAAAAGTCGCAGACCCCGTCTGCCTGGATAAGTCTACCCGAAATGTCGCATCTCATCTTCACTCTCCCTATTAGAACAGGAGGATATTGTAATTGCTTTTGCATAAAGAAATCATTAGCAAATATTTTCTGTGTAGTTGGAAAATCTTCTGGAATTGGTAACTTTAAGACATAGGAGAGGGCATATTGCGGCATTGTTGAATAAGTCGAGTTTTGACGGCCTTTTAGCTGATTTTACTCTGACTTGACTGCCGGGAGGGATCGACAACCTCCTTGATACTTAGTAGTTGCCACAAACCATCGGGGGGCACTACAGATCTCGCCACTCGCCATACCAGATGTACTGTCATCGCTAGAGATTGATCAATTGAGAAGCAAAATCTCAAAAAGTGTTTATCTTTCCTCTAGATGGTGTCGTCAAATTTTCTCCTTTGTCAGCCGGATGTTTTCTGCCAAAATGCGCCCTCGCAACCTCGGAAGTAGCGCTTTGGCTATTCCCTTCGCTTTCGATTGCGCATTTTGCCTAGAAAATCTCTCACCTCACAAAGGAGAAAATTTGACGACACCATCTAGTAAACAGGTTAAGTAACATGCAGCGAAGTCTTTTTTCTACCCTTTGAGCATGAAATCTTTTGGAGAATAACCATAATCCAAAAATTTTTCACTCGTGAGAAGGCAGCTTCTACTAACGATATACGCGCACAGTATCATCGCGTCTTTTATCTTTGTGATGGATCCGTGCATTTTTGCTGCGATGAATGAAAGTGCTATTCAACTACACTTCCTCTCAGACTTTGGAAACTCAGTCAGGGAAATACCTAGACATCACTTTTTTCGTAATTCAATCCAAATTGAATCAATTCTTTAAAAATAGGTTGTAGTTTTTGGCCTGCATCCGTAAGGGAATATTCAACCTTGGGAGGCACAACTGCATAGATTATTCGCTCAATCAAACCATCCCGTTCCAACTCTCTAAGACATTGAATAAGCATTTTATCTGTAATTTTTGTGGCAGCATTAATTTTTTTCTTTAAACTGCTGAATCGAAGTATTGGATTTTCGATTAAAAACCAAAGAATCACACCTTTCCACTTCCCTGAGATAGTCTCCAAAGTCAGAATCAAGGGGCAGGAGTATCTTTTATTTCCGATTTCATATGACATGCTCACATTTTAGTAAGTACCATACTTTTTTGCAAGTACTTGATTTTTATAGCGTGATTTTATATGTTTTGCTCCATCTAAATAACAGTGGGAGTTGTATATGGAATTGCAAAAATTTTATGTGGTTGGAGTAAGCAAAAGAACAACCAATGAAAATGGGCAAATGGGACATGATATATTGGAACTTTGGAAAGATTTTTTGGGTCAAGATATCCTTAACAAAATTCCAAATAAACTGGATTCAACAATTTATAGTGTTTACACAGAATATGAAGGCGATTTTACCCAGCCCTATACAGTCGTTCTTGGATGCAAAGTGGCTGATTTAAACAACATCCCTGATGGGATGGTTGGCATATCTATTCCACAAGGTGAATACGTTCGATTTGCTGCTAAGGGTAATTTGAATAAAGGGGTTGTATTTGAAGCGTGGTCAAAAATTTGGGATGAGCCGCTCAATCGTGCCTATGTTGCTGATTTTGAAGTTTATGATGAGAAAGCCCAAAACCCTGAAGATGCAGAAGTTGGTATTTTTATTGGTGTTAAATAGCCCTTGATCTCCAGGATCAAAACGGATGAAGCGCTACGCTTTCTCATGAGGAGGTAGCTAAGGCTATCTCCGTCACGAGAATTCATCTCTTTTCGTCAAAAATATCTCTAGATTTCAGTAGGCTACGCTGTCGAACTCACGTTAGAAAAGGATCTAAAATGAAGAATTTGCGATTTGAAATGACGACATCACCCAAAGCGCATGAAATAGATTTTCTTACTCAAAAGATCAATGAGGATAGTGCAGGCTTAGGGAAAGCTTTTCCTTTTGCGATTTTAGCCCGTGATGAGTCTGGAAAAACTATAGCAGGGTGCAATGGGTCTGTGATTTTTGGATCGATACACACAGACCAGTTATGGGTGCACTCTGCCTATAGAGGAAAGGGAATTGGGGCTAGATTAATGGATCAAGTGCATGAATTCGGAAGGGAAAATAGGTGTAAGCTATCTACGGTTTCGACCATGAGTTTTCAAGCGCCTGGTTTTTACAAAAAACTTGGATATGCGATTGATTTTTCGCGAGAGGGGTATGACGATGGTGCAACCTACATTTCTATGTCAAAAAAACTATGAGCTATAAGTTTTCCCATTTTGACAGTATAGGAGCAACCTACTGCCGGATTGTGCTCGCTTTGCTCGAACTCCCTTCGGTCGCTGCCTCTGGCGGGGCGTTACGATCCGGTCAAGCCTGCGCTCTCCTGCCACTGGCAGCAGTGCTCGGCTTGAGGTTATTGTCCGCTGCACGCAGACTCACTCTTTGAATGAACTATTCTATTGGGGCAAGCCAGACTTGAACTGGCGACCTACGGGTTATGAGTCCGCTGCTCTAACCAACTGAGCTATTGCCCCCCAAAACCATGCAAAAAACTAACACGAACTTTCATGAAATGCAAGTTGTCATTATACGTGGAAGCCTTTATAAAAAAATTTATGGTCAGAAAAGTCGCCTTGATCCTTTTCCTTATGGGGGCTCCTCTCTTCGCAACGTGTTGCGACTGTAGCCCCCTTTCGCGAGCAGATAATATCCCTATCGACCACGTCAGTGGGGTCGATGATGATTATATGACCGGTTACATTCAAGCACTTGTAGACATGAGCTACTACGAATTTCAAGTGCGGGTGATCTGCTATAAGGGTGTTGTCTATGTCTTCAACCTTCCATGCAATCAGCTGATCAGTAGCAGTATCGTTTGCTATATTCACGACGTGCCGTGCGTGGAGTGTGTGCGCCCTGTCTGCTGCTCGCCTGAAGAGTTCGTCTGCTACATGCAGGAAATGGATTCAGAGTGTGCGCATGGAATTGCAGAAACTAGCGCTTATCAATCAATCTGCACTGTTCCACCGTGCTGTCAGACGCAGGGGATTTGGTTACCGCAAAATGTGATGCTCTTCCAGCCACTCATCGCTGACCCACGCCAGGTGATCAACTCAGCTGCGCTGCGCTTCAACGATGATGTTGTGGGTAAACATGTGGGCGCTGTTTCATTTGGTAACGACTTCATGTTCTACCGCTGGCTCAATGTGTGGCGGTGGCAAGGGGATATGGACATCGGTATTCAGGCGGGTATCTTCTCTGTCTTTGATTTGGATCACCCAACGGCATGCATGGTAAACACAGACTTTTTTGTGGCATTCATGATGACGTATGCGGTGAACAAGTGGTCGTGGCGGTTCCGTATTTGGCACATCTCATCTCACCTTGGGGATGAATTCTTGATCTCCAATCCAGGCTACGACAGGCGCAATTTGAGCGATGAGGCTGTCGATTTGTTTGTGTCATATCAAATGGCTAAATCGGTGCGTCTCTATTTGGGGGTAGGGGATATCTTTTTGCGCGATAAGGAGTTCCCTGAGCATCCGCTCTATTTTGAGTGGGGGGCGGAGATTCGGTGCTTCGGGTGCCGAGATCGTTTCAATAGGCTCTATGCACAGCCGGTGTTAGCCATGAACTTCTGGTGTTGGGAAAACAACGGCTGGAGTGTAACCCAAACCTATGTGTGGGGCATGGAGTGGAGCAAGCTGCAAGGGGTGGGGCAGAAGCTGCGCCTCCTCTTCGAATTCCATGATGGCCACTCGAAAGAGGGGCAGTTTGTCACAACAGAGTCCAACTACGTCGCTCTGAAGATGCAGTACGGCTATTAGATGGTGTCGTCAAATTTTCTCCTTTGTCAGCCGGATCTTTTCTGCCAAAATGCGCCCTCGCAACCTCGGAAGTAGCGCTTTGGCAAATCCCTTTGCTTGCATGTGCGCATTTTGCCTAGAGAATCTCTCGCCTCACAAAGGAGAAAATTTGACGACATCATCTAAGAATAGATCACAAAGCCATCGTCAAAGGTGGGGCCCTCTTTTCCAATTGGGAGGGTGCCGTTGCAAAACTCTTTGAAGAGTCGGATTCCTTGCTCTGCCGTTTGGATGCAGAAGAAAGAGTTGCTCACCCACTCGGATCCTTTAATCGTGCCGCTTTTGAGGTTGATTTGAAAGCGGCTGGTGATTTTAGCTCGCCAGTAGTCGGGAGAGCCAAAAAGTATAATTGGGGAGAAAGCGCGCGCTCCCACTTTATGTCTTACTTCTTCAAGAGCATATTCAAAGTCAGTGCCGATTCCTCCTTCTAAGAAGATGGGAAAATCAAGGTAGAATTCGGCTTGCCTTTCAACGAGGTGGTCAAGGCGGTAGGTCATTTTTGCCTCAACGTAGGGGTTTTGGTTTTGCTCATTCACAACTGCTTTATCTTTGCCGCGAAAGTCAACAACATTGGCGCAGGAGAGGATGTTAAGCTCTTTGGCAATGCGGTTGCCAGTCTCCATCATGCCAGGGCCACCACCGGTGACAAGGGCAAGAGGTGTGGTTTTATTGATGAGGGGGTGAGCGGTCTCTTCGCGCATGTCAAAGACGCCTTTGAGCAGTTTTTTGAGCTCTATGTCTACACCTTCACCGCGTAAGTTAGATCCGTAGATGCCGAAGAATGTGGCTTTTTGGAAGATAGGCACTTTCTTAATGGGGACAAACATGCCTGATGAACGGCTAGGGCGTTGTACGTACTGGAGGATTTGATTCGAACGGCGGTCAGCCCAATAGACAGGAATGCCAAAGGTGATGAGGTCGATGAGCATGGCGCGGTCTTCTTGGGAGAAGTACTCCCCGTAGGCGCGTGAGGGAGTTTCAAAGTAGATGCCCATAAGGTGGGTTTGGACATAGAAGCTGAGGAGCATGCGTTTGAGAAGGGGAGAGGGGAAATAGCGAGAAAAAAGGACGCCTTGGCTAGTAATAAGGCCACTTTCAATCCCTTTAAGGAAGGGGTAGCTGGGTTGCTGCTCGATATAGCGTTCAACCATGTGCATTTGTCGCGCTTTGTGGCCAAGGCCAGGGAAGGGCTGCTGAATGGGGTTGCGGACGATCCAATCCTCTTCTTGGAGGTTAAGGAGCTGGCTCCCTTTGACAACGAAGACAGCTGCGCGGTGATCTTTGGGAGCAGGCGCTTTTTCAAACGTATCAAAGATGGTTTGCGAGTTTTCGAGGCTCTCTTGAAGCTGGTCGCGATCAGCAAAGAAGACGTGTTCGCGGTGAGGTTCCAGTGTAAAGAATTCAAGGGGAATATCGTAGATCTCTTTGTCCGATGTGCCATAGAGCTCGTAGATGTCACCAGATGCCTTGGTATCGGGCTGGAGCACATCAGCTGTCGTGTGTTGATAGCCTGCAGGGAGAAGATCTTGCACAACGCGAGCAAAAACAGTGCGGATGTGGAGGGGGGCAGATTTGGTCAGAAGGATCTCATCGTCTTTCAAAATTTTGGGCTCGCCGGGAAGCCACCTTTGGTGAAGTGCAAGTAGTGAACGTTGAGGGAGTTGGCGTGTGAGTGCGCGCGCTAATGTGGGAAGGAAACCGTGCACAGAGCTGTCATACGAGACGCGCCCCTCTTGCAGGGCAAGAAAGGCGACAATGCGGCCGTTGATCTTTTCGATAGTGAGGTCGGGGCTTCCATGCATGCCGCCAAGGGAAAGAAGGGGGCGTCCCTCCCGGTCTGAGCGCCCAAACATGCGTGCGATATAGTTGGGATTTCGCACTTTGCGTCTTTCATCGGCTGCAAAGAGTTTCCCGATATAGGCACCTTCTGCAAGAAGAGGGAGCATCTCTTTTGCAAGTGCTCCGATAGGAACGAGATGCACGGAAACCTCTGCTCTTCTGTGCTTCCGGTCAAAATAGATTTCTTTACATATTCCATTCATTCCCAGCTGTGCAAGCGTGCTTTTAAAGTTGAAAAAGACGCTTTCGATATCGATTTCAAAACCTAGAAAGGCGGGGGAGATTTCTTTGATGAGGATGCGTGTTGTTGCGGTGCCGTTATCGTGATATTCAATTGAGGTAATGGCTCCATCGGGAGTCACAAGGTCGTAGTGACTTGCGAATAAATACCCATCTTTTGACGTCTCTCTCATAGACGTATTGTACATAAAAAAATATTTTTTTGATAGAACTGGGGGATGGCACCAAAACATATCTATCTTTGCAGACATGGGGAGACAGAGTGGACGCTCTCTGGTCAGCACACAAGTTCCACAGATTTAGAACTCACTAAAAACGGCATTCATGAAGCAAAGTGCTTAAAAAAAGCGCTAAAGGGGATACATTTTGACAGCATTTTCTCTAGTCCGTTGAAACGGGCGACTGAGACAGCAAAGCTGGCGGGCTATCCAGCTTTTGAAGTGGAAGAGGGGCTTTTCGAGTGGCGCTATGGAAAGTATGAGGGAATGACATCAAAGCGAATTAAGGAGAGCGATCCAAACTGGAACATCTTTGAGAAGGGAGCACCTGAGGGTGAATCGGTTGAAGATGTGCAGGAGCGAACCGAGAGGTTGTGTGCAAAGTTGCGCGAGCTTGAAGGGAATGTTTTGCTCTTTTCAAGTGGGCACATTTCGAGGGCAATTGGTGCTGTATGGGCGGGGATGCCCGTTCACCACGGAAAGTATCTGGTGTTATCAACAGCTTCTCTCTCTATTTTGGGGTATGAACACGACTATCCTGTTATCCGCTGCTGGAACAACCTTTCTCATTTGCATTAATTTCTTTTTCCGCGTAAATTAATCTGTTATGTCAAAGAAAATCCCAAAGAGTGTTGGCATTCATGATGGCGTTTTCCACGCTGATGAGGTGACGGCTGTTGCACTTCTTGTGATTCTAGATTTGGTCGATCCGAAGAAAATCGTGCGCACGCGTGATGAAAAGAAGTTAGTAGAGTGTGAGTATGTGTGTGATGTGGGCGGAATTTACGCCCCAAAAGAGAAGCTCTTTGATCATCATCAATCGACGTATCAGGGGGAGATGAGCAGTGCAGGGATGGTGCTCACCTATTTGCGCGATCAAAAGCTGATGAAAGCAGAAGAGGCGAGCTTTTTGCATCATCTTTTGGTAAAGGGAGTGGATGACCATGACAATGGGCGTTCACCGCAGATCCCTGGCACGACGCTCTTTTCACATGTGATTGCGAACTTCGCACCAGCAACATATCACGCTACACGTGAGCAGATGGATGAGGCGTTTCACGAGGCGTTGGCTTTTGCGGTGGGGCATTTGCGTCGCCTTTTGGAGCGGCACCGCTACAATCGGCAGTGTCGCAAAATTGTAGAAGGAGCGATGCAGCGGGGGAAGCAGTGTTTGCTCTTTGATGAAGCGATTCCGTGGGTAGAGAGTTTCTTTGCGCTGCATGGGAAGAATCACCCTGCACTTTTCGTAGTGATGCCTGCTGGTGAGCACTGGAAGTTGCGTGGCATCCCTCCTGATGATGAACACCGCATGCAAGTGCGTATGCCTCTGCCGCAAGAGTGGGCGGGGCTTTTGGGTGACGATTTGAAAAAGGCTTCTGGGTTGAAAGGAGCCGTCTTTTGTCATAAGGGGCGTTTCACATCGGTTTGGGAGACAAGAGAAGATGCGCTGCGTGCGCTTGAGGAGGTTTTAGAGAAGCATGGCATCGCAAGAGAAGACGATTTTTGAAAAGATCATTTCAGGAGAGCTGCCCTCCGAAAAGGTGTACGAAGATGATGACGTGGTAGCGATCAAGGACAAGTTTCCAAAGGCACCTATCCACCTTCTGATCATCACAAAAAAAGTGATCCCCAGTGTGCAAGAAATAGAGGAGAGCGATTTTCCTCTTTTGGGGAAAGTGACAAAGGTGGCGCAAAAGTTGGCAAAAGAGTTTGGTCTTGGTGAGGGATACCGTCTTGTCACAAATGTAGGGCCCCAAGCAGGTCAGACGATTTTTCACCTCCACTTCCACCTCATGGGAGGACACTATTTAGGAGAGATGGGATGAGTTTTCTGCAAAAGGGAAATACTGCGCTTTGGGTGGTCGATGTACAAGAGCGCCTCTATCCTTTGATCGACCGGAAAGACGAGGTGTTAGAGGCAATGTGCTTCTTCCTAAAGGCAGCAAAAATCTTGAAGTTGCCGCTTGTAGTGACAGAGCAATATCCAAAAGGATTGGGAGGCACGATTTCCAATATCAAGGAGCTTCTTCCTCCGAATCAACCTATCTTGTCGAAAACAGCCTTCTCTGGTTACTACGAACCTGATTTACGTGCACAGGTTGATGCAATTGAGGTAGAGAACTGGATTTTGATCGGAATTGAAACGCACATCTGCGTATTGCAAACTGCAAAAGATTTACGTGCTGCAAACAAGAACGTGGTAGTGCTCAATGACGCAACAAGTTCACGCTCGCTCTATGACTACTCGACAGGGATGGCTGAGTTGCGCGATGCTTCTGTAAGAATTAGCAACAGTGAAGCTATATTGTATGAGCTTGTGCGCGATGCTAACACTCCAGAATTTAAGGAACTTCTAACTCTTATCAAGCGACATGATTAATTTTTTACTCCCCTTACTTGCCTTAATGCCAATTGAGGATGTGCGCACAATTGATGCCCATCTACTCGTGGGAGATGAAAAGAGTGCGATCGTGCAAGCACGTCGCTCTTTTTCTGAGCATGAAGACGATCCTGTTGCGTATGAGATGCTGCTGAAAAGCTTGTCAGCAGGAAAGAAAGATAGTGAGATGATCAAGCTGTGGTATCAGTTCGCAGAGTTGTTCCCCGAAGAAGCGAAGAAGCAGGATGTTCTGGAGCAGATGTGTTGGGGCGTCTTGCGCAAAGGGCGGGAGTCTGGGCAAAACACGACGCGCCTTCTCTCGCTCATTGGTGCTGCTCTCACGCAGGATATGTATGCGGTCGACTTCCTCTTAAGTGGTATGCGTAGCAGCAATGTGCAGATCCGTGCGATTGCGGTGCAGCTCTCTTCGCTTTTCAAAGATCATGTATTGAAAGAGGAGATCATCCGTCTTCTTGACGAGGAAAAGAACGCTGATGTGCGTGTTGAGGTGATCAAGGCGCTGGGGGAGATTAAAGAGGAATCTGTCCTTCCTGAGCTGATTGAGCTGGTAGGGTCGAAGAGAAGTGCTGCGATAGAGAAAAGGGAAGCGATTAAGTCGATTTTGCGCATTGCTGATTCCGTTGATCAAGATGAGCTTCTTGCTCTTGCAGAGAGTAAGCGCGCGCCGTTGCGCTTGCTTGCGTGTGAGTGCATCGCCCGCTTCCAGCTGAAAGAGTATGGCGAGTTGCTCGCTGTTTTGATGCATGACTCTCACCCAGAAGTAGCAGCAAGTGCGATTCACGCAGTTGGACTGTTGAAAATTGAGCAGCTGCGTGGCCGTCCTTCCGCTTTTTATTTAGGGCGCCTTGCCAAAGCACGTGATCCTATCATTGGTATCACAGCGTCGTGGGCGCTCCTCCTCCAAAATGAAGAGATAGGACGTGAGGCGTTGGCGCAGTGGCTTGTTCACGAAAATGCTCAGGCCGCGGCAACTGCAGCAGCGAGTGTAGCGGCTGCAGGTGTGTATGGCTTGGACCTTGCGGAAGAGTATATTGTGAAGGCAGAGGATCCATATGTACAGGCGAATTTAGCGCTCGCTCTTTTGGGGCAAAGAGAGGCGTGTGACAAAGCGTGCACTGTCCTTGCAAATGTGCTGGGGAAACAAAAAGAGCGGTGGATGGTGGATGAGGGCATCTTCTCAACGATTCGTAGAAGCACGCTCACACATAAACCCGAAATTCCTAACTACCCAGAAGTGATCAACCAAACAACAAGGCTTGAGCTGCTCAACCTTCTGGCCATCTTGGAATATGAAGATGCACATGAGGCGATCAAACAGTTCTTGAAAGAGCGGCGATGGGGGGTAACAGGCCTTGCGGCAGAACGTCTTCTAGGAGAAGGGGATGAAAGTGCGCTTGACCATATGCGTGAACTTCTTCAAGATCCAGACAGGGAGGTGCGCCTTGAAGCGGCTCTTGCACTTGCGACATGGGGGAAAGATCAATCGGCTCTCCCTACCCTCATGCAAGAGTACGAAGAGGCGGACCGGATGATTCAAATAAAAATATTAGAGTCTTTAGGGCGTATTGGCAGTAAAGAAGCGATTCCTTTTTTGCTTGAAAGGTTGAAGGAGTCCTCGCTCAATATGCGCATCATAGCAGCCTCAGTCCTGCTTCAGACAATCAAAAATTAAATTGAACACCATTTAATATTTCTTGATGTGAGAATAGGGGCTTTAAGGAGGTGTTTAGATGTCATATGGAATCTTTGTGCCCGCAATGGTAGCGTGTAGAATTCATAACAGGGTTTTTAGTAAGACGGAAGGTAACTGCCACCCTTGTAAAAAGGTGCACATTTTAAATTTGGTGGCATCCGCGTTTATCATCGACGTTTTGGCTTTGATCGCTTTTGCAACACTGGGTGCATTAGCCTTAAAGGGGCGCATCTCTCTTCCTCCAGGTGCGATATTCGGTGCACTTGGCGCGGTTGTTGTGCTCGATGCAGTAGGATTTATAATTATTTTGGCTAGATCAATGATAAACCATAAGAATAAAAGCTGAATCCCACACACATCCAGCGCTGAATAGTGAACGTCAGGTCTCAATTCCGATAAAGAGATCGACTTGGGGAGGCTCGGTCTTGAACTCGGGGCCGAAGTATTCAAAGTCGGATTTGTATGTGCGCTTCAGGTCGCTCTTCCAAACCTCTCCCCACTTGTCAATGAGGTTGTCAGGAAAGGCGCCAATCACTTCAAAATGGGCGTAGCTTTGCGCAGGTGATGTATGGGCAATAAGTCCTTCTGGCACCTTTTCCACAGAATTTACCTCACACGCAGCGATCAACGTATACGGTTTCGTGTAATCTCCAGCATAGTCGGTGTAGATGCCATAAATGTCGTCCGTTTTTCTGTTGGGGATATCTAAGAAAACAAGTTCGCGGTAAAACCGATCCCAAAGGGCTGAGATCCAGTCGATTGCGCGCTCAGGGTCTGTGATCCGCACAGGCAGCCCTATGAAGTGCTGCGCTTCTTTCTTCACTACATTGTATTCAAGTTTCTTGGTCGACACGCTGCAAAAACCTCTGCAAGCTCTCAATAAAGTTTTTCTCTAGCTCCCGATTAAACAACATGTGCCCCATTTTGGGGAAGAGTTTGAGCTCAGCATGCGGCAGTGCCTTGTAAAGAGCGATTCCTCCTCGATGAGGCAAAACAAGAGGGTCTTGTCCCCCTTGGACGACTAGGGTGGGTGCTTTAATGAGGGAGAGCAGCTCTCTTCGCTCTTCCATCGTGTGCATGAGTTTTTCTACTGCCTCAATGTGGTGTCGGGCAAAGGTGATGGGGTTTACTGTGCGGAAATAAACCTCGTGTACATAGCGTGTGACCATTCCCACATCAATTGGGTAGTCACCATTAGTGTGCTCCCACACGTTGATAAAGTGGGGAAGACTCTCCACAAAGTCGTCTGTGGGAGGGTTAGAGAAGATCAAGTCAAAGGTGCGGTTGAGCACTTGCATCTCATCAGGAGTGAGTGCTTTTTCCGTGTCATCTGTAGCGCCAACAGGGCCTGCGCCTACAACGCACAAACTTTTCACTTTTTTTGGGTGGTACAAGGCAAGCATTTGGCTAGTGTAGCCTCCCATGCTGTGCCCCACTACATGCGCCTTTTTCACACCAAAATGATCCAAGATAGCTGCAGCATCATCTGCTAAATCTTCGACTCCGTAGCTTTCTGGGAAAGGAGTGGAAAGCCCCACATCGCGGTGATCATAGCGAATGACATAATAACCTTTGTGTGCAAGCGCATTGGCAAGCTCATCGCTCCAGAAGTGGGCGTGGCAGTTTGCTCCGGCAATAAGGAGCACCGCTTGATTACGTGGGTCGCCCACGCTTTCACTCCATAGAGAGTGGGTTCCAAGTTCAATACGCTCCTCTTCAAGGATCTTGCGAGCTACCATCTCTCGCTTGAATTGCGCAGGGGCAACATAATGAATCGCCTCAATACCAAGTGCGCGTGCTCCTCTTACATTTTCAATCTTATCATCGATGAAGAGTACCTCTTCTGCAGGGAGAGCGAGTTCTTCCAACAGCTTCTCATAGATGCGTGGATCGGGCTTGTCGATTCCTAGCTCATAGGAGAGCAAAACAGGGTCAAAGTGGTCATAAAAGCCAAGCCTTCTAATATATCCTGCCGCTCTCTCAGTGACATTTGAAAGCATGGCAACACGATACCCTTTTGCCTTCAGCTCATAAATAATCGGCAAGGCTCCCGGCATTTCATAACAAGCGTTTAAAACAACCCGATCAAACTTTTCTAACCACTGCTCATCCAGCCCATATCTTTCAACTAGAAGAGATTGATCTCCATCACATGTGCGCAAGATACGCTTTGCCTCTTCAGTTGTAGTTCCAAGGGATTGAGCGACAAAGTGGATGACATTTTCTACATGTACATCTCCAACAACGCCGCCGTAGTCGAAGACAATGGCGCGGATTTCTGCAAAGGCAACACATGAAAGAAAAAAGAGAAGAAAAAAACGCTTCATAAGGGTGCCATGATGCGGATTTATTAAATTTCAGTCAAGATAGTTGACTCAACCTCTTCAATGATTTTGAGGATAAGGCAGTGGTTTTGAATCACATCTCGGTTTAGGAAAAACTCACTATCAAAAAACAGGCGTATTTGTTCATTGATGAGTCTTCCTTCGACTTTTTAGGCCTGTACAGTTTCACCGTTTTCTTTTCTTTTTTTCTAGATGGTGTCGTCAAATTTTCTCCTTTGTCAGCCGGATCTTTTCTGCCAAAATGCGCCCTCGCAATCTCGGAAGTAGCGCTTTGGCTACTCCCTTCGCTTTCGATTGCGCATTTTGCCTAGATGGTGTCGTCAAATTTTCTCCTTTGTCAGCCGGATCTTTTCTGCCAAAATGCGCCTTCGCAACCTCGGAAGTAGCGCTTTGGCTACTCCCTTCGCTTTCGAAGGCGCATTTTGCCTAGAAAATCTCTCGCCTCACAAAGGAGAAAATTTGACGACACCATCTAGAAAATCTCTCGCCTCACAAATGAGAAAATTTGACGACACCATCTAACTTTACGACTGCTCAAAATTGTGGGGAGAGCCACCAGGGCCACTCCCGTCAAACCAATCGGAATCGCAATATAGCGGCTGTTCAGCACAACAAGGCTTACGCCTATGAAGATCGACAACCCTTTCAAAACTGCATATCCTTTTGCTCTCATGTAAATATTCTATTGCAAGCTCTTATCAGTATGATATTTGAGACAATTTTTGAAATTTAAGAGAGGAGTCTTCATATTGGGGCTATGGAGATTTCCCTTATTCAAGAGCGCCTCTGCGAGCAGGGGGTAGATGGATGGCTGCTTTTTGACCACCACGGCTCGAACCGCTTTGTGCGGCAGCTTCTCTCAATTCCCGCTCATTTAGTGATCACACGGCGCCTCTTTTATTGGATTCCCGCTCAGGGAGAGCCTTGCGCGATTGTGCACAGGATTGAGGGGGAGAACCTCGAGTATTTGCCGGGAAAGCGCGAGATTTATCTCTCATGGGAGGAGCTTAAAGGAGCGCTCTCGAAGGTGTTGCGGGGAGTAAAAAAGGTGGCGATGGAGTACAGTCCAGATGGAGCAAATCCTTATGTTTCCAATGTGGATGGGGGTACGCTGGATATGGTGAGGGAGGCGGGAGTTGAGGTGTGTACATCGGCTGACCTTTTGCAGCATTTTACAAGCGTCCTTGATGAGCGGCAAAAAGCCTCTCATCTCGATGCTGCTGAAGTCCTAGAGCGAGCAGTGGCTAATGCGTGGGAGCTCATTGCTGGTCGTGTGCGAACAGGGAAGCGAATCACCGAGTATGAGGTGCAAAAATTCATTTTAAGTGAGTTTGCGGCGCACGGCTGCATTGCAGATGATGGACCTACCTGCTCAGTGAATGGGCATAGTGCTCTTCCTCACTACATGGCGCGGAAAAAGGTGACAGCTGAGATTACACAAGGCGACTTTATTTTGATTGATTTGTGGTGTAAGAAGGACCACCCCTTCGCTGTTTATGCTGACATCACTCGTGTAGGTGTAGCTGCCCCTGAGCCAACGCCAAAGCAGCTAGAGGTGTTTGAAGTAGTGCGGGAGGCGCAAAAAAGAGCGTACGCATTTATTTTAGAAAACAAAGGGGCGCGCGGCTTTGAGGTGGATGACGTCTGTCGCGGCTATATTAAGGAAATGGGGTATAGTGAATACTTCACTCATCGCACAGGACACAACATTGACATCGAGGTGCACGGTTCGGGAGCGCACCTCGACAATTTGGAGACGTGTGATCAAAGGAAGATTTTGCCTAACACCTGTTTTTCGATTGAGCCAGGGATCTATTTGCCTGGCGAATTTGGGGTGCGTCTTGAGCACGATGTCTTGATTGGCCCAGATGGCACACCCCAAATCACAGGGGGCACCCAAGAAAGTATTTTGTGCTTGTTATAAGACGTGCTATATTCCTCTCACCATGGAAAAAAAAGGAACAGTTTTAGGCGCTACCTTTCTAGTTGCAGGGACTAGCATTGGAGGCGGCATGCTCGCCTTCCCTGTCGCGACTGGTGAGGCGGGTTTCATTCCCTCTGTCTTTCTTATGCTAGTAGGATGGGCATTCATGACGCTTGTTGCCCTCTATTTGAGTGAGGTGAACTTATGGATGAAGCCGGGTGAGCACGTGATCGCCATGACGTCGCGCTTTCTTGGCTTTTGGGGAAAGAGTGTCGCCTGGCTCCTTTACCTTTTCATTTGCTATGCCTCTCTTGTGGCCTACACTTCAGGAACAAGTGAACTCTGTGGAGCCTTTCTGCGGCAATTTTTCCCTATTTCCGATGTGTGGGCGAGTGTTGTTTTTGTGCTTCTGGCAAGCTTTGTGGTCTACTTGGGCAACATTGTGATTGGGCGAGTGAATACGCTTCTCGTTGTGGGGCTGATTGTAAGTTACCTCCTTCTCGTTTTAACAAGCCTCAAGTCGATTGATGTCCATAATTGGCTTCGAAGAGAGTGGAAGGGCTCTTTTGTTGCTATGCCCCTTCTCCTTTCAATTTTTAGCTTTCATACGATTTTGCCTAGTTTGACCATCTATTTGAAGCAAGACGGGAAGATGTTGCGTCGCTCAATAATTTATGGAACTCTTTCGGCTTTAGCTATTTATTTAATTTGGCAAGCAGTGGTTTTGGGAGCTCTTCATTGGAATAATGGGCTTGAAACGAGTTTGATCGAAGGAAAGCCAGCGACCAAGTTTTTTGGGAGTGGGACAGGGAGGCCACTTCTTGGCTTGATAGCAGATGCTTTTGCCTTTTTTGCAATGGTGACGAGCTTTTTGGGGATTGGGATGGGGCTCTTCGACTTTTTGGCAGATGGCCTTAAAATTCCAAAAGTGCGGTGGGGTGCCGTTTTGCTTGGGGTAATGATCATTGTGCCCACGCTCTTTTTTGCTCTCACCGTGAAGAGGGTCTTTTTGCGGGCACTCGATTCAACAGGGGGGATTGGCGACTCGATTTTGAATGCGCTCTTTCCAGCGCTCATGCTCTGGATTGGGCGGTACAAGATGAAGTTGGAGTCTGAATACCGCATTCCGGGAGGAAAGTCTTTAATTTTCATTGCAATGTGTTATGCTATCTGCGTATTTTTGTTAGAGATACTTGGCATGTTGGGTGTTGTGAAATCGTTAGGAGGGTCGTAATGGGCTTTTTCAGCCGTCTTTTTGGGAAGAAAAAAAGAGAGGATCGTTCTCACTTGCGTTTGCTCTATTTGCTGCAAAAGCAGGGACGCCTTGTCGATTTTTTGAAGCAAGATATTTCTGCGTTTTCAGACGCCGAGGTGGGCGCTGCTGTGCGCAAAATTCATGAAGAGACGCGCAAAAGTTTAGAAGAGTGTGTGCGTTTGCGCCCTCTTTTTCCCGAAGAGGAGGGAGCGCAGGTGACGGTTCCTGACGGCTATGATGCAGGGCATGTAAAAGTTGTGGGAAAGGTGAAAGGGAAGCCTCCCTATACGGGTGTTTTGCGCCACAAAGGGTGGAAAGCTGAGCGTTTGGATTTGGAATGTGGAGACTCTGTTGTGTGTCCTGCTGAGGTGGAGATCCAATGACCTACTGCGTTGGCATTGACCTTGGAACCACAAATTCAACCTTGGCATATCAAAAAGTAGGGGAGGAGGTGTTGCGCCAACTCTCGATCAAGCAGCGCGTCGATCAAGGCATGGAGGGAGAGCAGTTCAACCTTCCCTCTTTCGTCTTATTTCCTCCTGGTGAAGAGCTGTGCGTTGGGCAGTTTGCAAAGGTGCGGGGCGAAGAGTTGCCTGACCGCGTTGTCTCAAGTGCAAAGTCATGGCTGAGTCATAGTGGCGTCGATAGACGCAGTGCTTTTTTACCCCTTGAGCACGATGAAAAGGTGAGTCCTGTAGAGGCAATCTCTCTATTTCTAAGTCATTTGAAGAGTGAGTGGGAGCGGCAGATGCCCCCCCTTAAAGAGCAGACAGTATTGATCACAGTTCCTGCTTCGTTTGATCCTGATGCGCGCGCTTTTGTGCAAGAGGCGGCGAAAATGGCAGGCTATCCTTCGATTATTTTGCTCGAGGAGCCGCTTGCAGCTTTTTATGCATGGCTATGGAAGCAAAGAGAGAATTGGCGTAACTTGATTCATGTGGGTGAGACAGTTCTTGTAGTCGACATTGGAGGGGGCACTACTGACTTCACCTTGATCAAGGTGGAAGAAGAGGAAGGGAATCTCATTTTGCGGAGAGAAGCAGTAGGAGAGCATTTATTGCTCGGCGGAGACAACCTCGATCTCGCGCTTGCCTACTTTGTGCAGCAAAAGGCGGGCAAGGAGCTGCCGATGAATGCGCTTGTGCACAGCTGCCGCACAGCGAAAGAGGAGCTCCTTAGCGGCATGAAAGAGACTTCTGTCACAGTTTTGGGGCAGGGGAGTGCACTCATTGGCAACACGACAAAGACGCCCTTGACGCAAGAAGAGGTGCAAAAGTTGTTGGTAGATGGATTTTTCCCCCATGTTCCTCTTGAAACAGCTGTGCAAAGTGAGCGGAAGGCGGCATTGAGTGCGCTCGGTTTGCCCTTTGTGCGCGATCCGCGCATCACCGCGCAGCTAGCGAGCTTTTTGCAAAAACATACACTGCCCTCTGCCGTGCTGTTCAATGGCGGCACGTTGAAGGCGCGTCCTTTTCAAGAGCGGTTGCATCAAGTTCTCTCTGATTGGAAAGGGGAGGAGGTGCGACTCTTGCCTGATCCCGACTTTGATTTTGCGGTGAGTTTGGGTGCAACCTACTATGGAGCTGGTGAGGGGATTCGTGTAAAGGCGCCATCATGCCGCTCATTTTGGATTGGTGTGGAGGGTGCGATGCCCGCGATTCCAGGAGTGAAACCACCCCTTCAGATGCACTGCATCGCGCCAAAAGGGCTCGAAGAGGGAAGTGAAACGACGCTAGATGAGGAGTTTTCGCTCGTTTTGGGTGAGCCTGCGCTTTTCCGCTTTTTTGCGGGAGAAGAAGAGGCGCAAGAGTTGCCGCCGATTGAAGCTGAGATGGCCGGCGAGGGGCTGGCTATTGTGAAGCTGAAGGCGAAGCTGACTGAGCTGGGCATGTTGGAGCTGTGGTGTGAAGCTGACGATGGGCGACACTGGAATCTCGAGTTTAATGCGCGACCAGAAGCAATAGTAGCTTCTGCTGCTTTTTAAACCCAAAACTCAGGTTTTAAGTTGAATGGGCGACAAGATGCGCCAGCGCTTGCTGCTTCATCTTAAGATAGAGGCTTGCTAATCCGTTGACGCGGCTTGGTGAGAGCGCTGAGGGGAGATCAAGCTCTTCGATGAAGTCTGGTGGTACTTTGAGAACCTCTTCTGGGGTGCTGCCATTGTAGAAGTCGATGAGCAACGCTGCGAGTCCTTTTGAAATGAGGGCGTCGCTGTCAGCATAAAAAAATATCTTACCATCTTTGAGTTCGCTGTGAAGATAGAGAAGGCTTTGACAGCCGGTCACCCGATTTTCTTCTGTTTTAGCTTGAGAGGAGATCGGAAGTAGAGTGCGACCTAGGCAGATGATTTTCTGGTACATGTCCTCTTTCGAGCCGCCTGATAGCTGTTTCCAAATGGGCAAGTCGCGCTGCATGCTCTCTTCGCAGCAGTGCAATTTCTTCTTGTCGCTCTTTTTGGAGCTCTGTAATTTGTCGCTGAGTCTCATTTCCAACATCTTCTGCTCCTTGAATTCTCTCTTCCCAACCTCTTACAGCTTTAATCAACTTCCCCCCATGGAGGAATGTGGTCATAATGTGGTCGCCCACAATTATGCCTGTCAGTGCTCCTACGCCATGAGGGAAACGCGATGCTGCTACAAGGTAGACAGCTACAAAGACTGTAAGGAAGATTTGTTTTGTTGTGAAGTCTAAGTGAGTGCTGATCCGTCCATTGAGGCGCCCACCCATAGAGTTGCTTGATTTAAAAATTTTCACGCAAATGAGGGCGATAAGGGCACCTAGGCCAACGCCGGCTCCCATTCCAACTGAAAAAGGAGCTGAGGTAGAGCGGAATCCATGCATCAAGCCAATACAGCCTAAGATCACGCCCCAAGCAAAGGCGTACGTGAGCAGGGTCGTCCAGTTGGCCTTGATAAAGTCTGCGATGTAGCCAGCAAGGATCACAACCTTTTTCCAACACGTCTTCGCGTAGTGCTTGGTTGCGAGAGTGCCGAATTCGATCACCTTAGCCCACCTTGGAGGGCGTCCTTCGATGTGACTGTTGGGAGGGGGCAGGCGGGATTCTTCATAGTAATGAAATTTTTTATTTCTTGACTCATGAACGTACTCGAATGGTGCATTTTCAACACAGAATCTAAATATCCTCCCTCTCTCATCAACGTTGTGGTAAGGGGGGCGGTCGGAATAGTGAATGCAGCCTAAAACTCTACCCATATTAGAAGCATTATACACTATTTGCCATATTTCTGTTGACCTCAAAAGGGGGTGTGGTGTTTAATTCCTCATTCGTAAAAAAGTTTTTTAGAGGAATAATGCCTAAGGAAGATTCCATCAAAATCGAGGGGGAGGTGGAAGAGCTCCTGCCCAATATGCACTTCAGAGTGATTCTGGAGAATGGGCGAGAAGTGATTGCCCACCTATGTGGGAAGATGAGAATGCGCAATATTCGAGTATTGAAAGGAGACAAAGTCACCGTTGAGATGTCTCCCTACGATCTCTCCAAAGCGCGCATTGTATACCGTCGGAACAGATAGGGGTTGATTTTTTTTGGAAATCTCATTTAAGCTTTGCTGTCATCTGAGCCCAGATAGCTCAGGGGTAGAGCACTTGCATGGTAAGCAAGCGGTCGTAGGTTCAATTCCTATTCTGGGCAGAAAGAGAGAATTTAAAAGAACTTAGATAACAAAAGAGGAATTAAGGAAATGGCTAAAGATACATTTCAAAGAAACAAGCCACACGTGAATATCGGAACCATTGGTCACGTTGACCATGGTAAGACGACGCTGACCGCTGCGATTACGAAAGTGCTTGCCGAAGCTGGTGGAAGTAAGTTTCGCGACTACAACTCAATCGACAACACTCCTGAAGAGAAAGCACGCGGGATTACCATTAACTCTAGCCATGTTGAGTACGAAACTGCAGACCGTCACTACGCACACGTTGACTGCCCAGGACACGCCGACTACGTGAAGAACATGATCACGGGTGCTGCGCAAATGGACGGCGCGATCCTCGTGGTTGCGGCTACAGATGGTGCGATGCCTCAAACAAAAGAGCACATCCTTTTGGCTCACCAAGTGGGCGTTCCTTCAATCGTTGTATTTCTCAACAAAGTCGATATGATCGGCGAGAGCGATCAAGAGTTGATCGAGCTTGTAGAGATGGAATTGACAGAGCTTCTCGAGGAGAAAGGCTACAAAGATACTCCTATTGTTAAAGGGTCAGCTCTTAAAGCTCTAGAAGGTGATGCGAAGTACGTTGAGTCTATTAAAGAGCTAATGGCTGCTGTTGATAAACACATCCCAACTCCTCAGCGTGATGTTGACAAGCCATTCTTGATGCCGATTGAGGACGTCTTCTCAATTGAAGGACGTGGAACTGTTGCAACAGGACGTGTTGAGCGTGGTGTTGTGAAGTTAAACGACAAGCTTCAAATGGTTGGCTTGAAAGACACAAGAGAGACAGTGGCTACTGGTCTAGAAATGTTCAACAAGATTCTTGATGAAGCGCGTGCAGGTGAGAACGTTGGTATCCTCCTCCGTGGTATTGACAAGAAGGGAATTGAGCGTGGTCAAGTGCTTTGTGCTCCTGGTAGCGTAACCCCACACAAGAAGTTCAAAGGAACTGTCTACATCTTGACAAAAGATGAGGGTGGCCGTCACAAGCCCTTCTTTACTGGATACCGTCCTCAGTTCTACTTCCGTACTACGGACGTAACAGGAACTGTAACGCTTCCAGAAGGAACAGAAATGGTCATGCCTGGAGATAACGTTGAGCTAACAGCTGAACTCATTGCTCCAGTTGCGATGGAAGAGGGTATGCGTTTTGCGATCCGTGAAGGTGGACGTACAATCGGTGCGGGAACCATCTCTAAGATCATCGAGTAATCGATCGGCAGTCTGAGCCCCTAAGTGGGGCTCAGATGCTTTTGGGTGTGTAGCTCAGCTGGTAGAGCAGCGATCTCCAAAGTCGCCGGTCGGGGGTTCGAATCCCTCCGCACTCGGTTAGAAGTTAATGAGGAATAAGTGGTACAGCGAACAACTAAGGCTATCGGAAAAATGGACGTAAAGAAGGGGGGAGCTGCGAAAGCAGCCAAGGGAAGAGAGCTCGTCACTTTTGCCGCAGAGGTAAAGCAAGAGTTGAAAAGAGTAGAATGGACCACAAAGGATGAGTTGAAGTCCTATACGAAGATTGTAGTGTCATGCATCTTCCTCTTCGGATTCTCTATCTACCTTATCGATATTATGCTTCGAGGTGGGTTAGGAATCATTAATTTTCTAGTTAAGTGGATGGTAGGATAATTTTATGTCCAAATGGTATGTAGTTCAAGTTTTTACGGCCCAAGAGCGTAAGGTTAAGAAGACGCTTGAGGATTTCAGGGAGGCTTCTGGCGTTCTCGATTTGATCGAGGAAGTGCTAATTCCTACCGAAAATGTGATGGAAGTTAAGGGCGGGGAGCAAAAAGTCTCCGAAAAGCGTATTTGGCCTGGCTATGTGCTAATCCGCATGACCCTTTCTGATGACTCCTGGCAGTACGTAAAAGCAACAAACGGCGTGATAGATTTTCTTGGTGGTGAAAAGCCGACAGCTCTTTCTGATGCCGAAGTGAATCAAATCTTGAGCGACCTAGCTTCAAAAGAGGGAGAAATTACCCAAAAACATAAATTTAATGTGGGTGATCGCGTTAAAATTAATGAGGGTGTCTTTGTCAACTTTATGGGAACAGTTTCAGAAGTGTTCCACGACAAGGGCCGTCTCTCTGTAATGGTTTCGATCTTTGGGCGGGATACACGCGTCGATGATCTAGAATTTTGGCAAGTTGAAGAGGTAGGACCTGAAAACTCTTGAAGTCTAAAGTGAAAGGCCTCTATAATGATCGCCCTTTAGGAAGGAATTTACAATGGCAAAAAAAGTAGTAAAAGTAATTAAGCTCCAGATCCCAGCTGGGAAGGCAAATCCTGCCCCTCCTATTGGTCCTGCACTTGGTGCTGCAGGCGTTAACATTATGGGCTTCTGTCAAGAGTTTAATGCAAAGACAAAAGACATGGGCGGAGACATTCTCCCCGTTGTTATTACTGTCTATCAAGATAAAAGTTTTTCCTTTATCACAAAGCAGCCTCCCATGTCTCGTCTCATTTTAAAGGAGATGGGGCTTGCAAAAGGCTCTTCTGTTCCAAACAGAGATAAGGTTGGCAAAATGACAAAAGCGCAAGTCGCTGCTGTTGCCGAAAAGAAGTACCCAGATCTAGGTGTGCGTTGTAAGCGCTCTGCAAAGAGGCTTGTAGCGGGCACAGCAAAGAGTATGGGAATCGATGTAGAACCAAACTATGACGAAGAAGATTAATCATGGCACGAAGAAGTAAAAGATATCGGGAGATTGCGAAGACGGTGGATTCCGAAAAGAAGTACACCCTTGAAGACGCAGTCGCTATTCTAAAGAAGTGCCCACCCGTCAAATTTGACCAGACGGTTGAGGTCTCCATCAAACTAGGTGTAGACTCAAGAAAGTCTGATCAACAAGTCCGTGGCACTGTCTCCTTACCGAACGGG
Source organism: Chlamydiales bacterium (assembly GCA_024233495.1). Lineage (GTDB taxonomy): Bacteria > Chlamydiota > Chlamydiia > Chlamydiales > JAAKFR01 > JACKPM01. The sequence continues at coordinate 76,635 of JACKPM010000002.1, read as the reverse complement.
ACAGGCCAATCACTTCGCGTTCTTGTTTTCGCAAAAGGAGACAAGGTGCAAGAGGCGCTTGATGCAGGCGCTACTTACGCGGGAAGTGATGAGCTTCTAACAAAAGTTCAAGCTGGATGGACCGACTTTGATGCGGTGGTGACAACTCCTGACATGATGCGGGAGGTAGGAAAACTTGGTAAAGTGCTCGGTCCTCGTGGATTGATGCCAACTCCAAAAGCTGGAAACGTTACGACTGATGTAGCGACTGCAGTTAAGGAGATGATGGGAGGAAAGATTGAGTTTAAGCTTGACAAGAGAGGAGTTTGCAACTGTAGAGTTGGAAAGCTTTCTTTTGCAGCAGATGCTCTAGTGGAGAATATCCGCACACTTCTCCTCGCAATGGCACGCGCAAAACCTGCTGCCGCAAAAGGGCAGTATTTCCAGTCGTTTGCTCTAAGCTCCACAATGGGGCCAGGGCTTAAAATCGATCGAAATGAAATACCGGCAACATAGAGGTCCAACAATGCGAGCAGAAAAACAATTTCTACTAGACGAAATCAAGGAAAAGATTGAGAAGTCAAATGGCTTCATCGTCGCGCGCTACCAGGGCTTTGGAGCTGGGAAATCTCGGGAATTTCGTGATTCGATAGCTGAGATTGGCGGTGAATTCGAAGTGGTGAAGAAGCGTGTTTTCATTAAAGCAGCGAATGCTCTTGGAATCGAATTCGATGATGGAACATTTGAGGGGCACGTTGGTGTTCTTTTTGCACATGAGGATGCTAGTGGTCTTGCCAAAAAGGCTGTGAAGTACGGCGAACAAAATGCTGACGCTATCTCTGTCTTAGCAGGACATATGGATGGGCAGCTAATGAGTGCTGAAGAAGTTATTGCTGTGGCGAAACTACCAAGCCTAAATGAGCTGCGTGCTCAAATTGTTGGCTTGCTCCAAGCACCATTGAGCCAAACTGTTGGTGCAATGAATGCAGTACTCACTAGTGTGCTCCACTGCTTAGAAGAGAAGAGTAAAAAATAATCTAGTCAAAGAGAGGTTTAAACGTGGCTACAGAAACATTGGATAAAATCGTAGAAACGCTTAGCAATCTGAAAGTCGTAGAACTTGCTGAGCTTAAGAAGCGTCTTGAAGAAGAGTGGGATGTAACGGCAGCAGCTCCTGCTGTCGCAATGGTAGCTCCTGCAGCTGGTGGCGAAGCAGCTCCAGCAGCAGCAGAGTCAACTGAATTCGAAGTCTCACTTACAGATTCACCTGCTGATAAGAAAATCGGCATCATTAAGGTGGTTCGTGAAGTGACTGGTCTTGGCCTAAAAGAGGCGAAAGAGATCGCAGAAAATCCGCCTAAAGTGTTGAAAGACAGCACGTCTAAGGCTGATGCAGAAGAGATCCAGAAAAAGGTCGAAGCTGCAGGCGGAAAAGTCACACTTAAGGGACTTTAATTTTGACGGGAGGGGGTTATTGCCCTCCCTAAGTGTATACCCTCACTTTCGGGTGAGGAAGATTCCTTCGCGCCTTTAGGCGCGGGGGCTTTTTGTCATTTCAAGGAGCGCTAGCATATGCTAAAAAGACGACCAGATCGGGTAAGTTTCATCAAGAAACAAGAGATTATCGACCTACCTAACCTGATCGAAATCCAAATTAAGTCGTACAATCAATTTTTACAAGCTGATAGATATCCCGAAGAGCGGGACAACATGGGCCTCCAGGAGGTTTTTACTGAAGTCTTTCCGATCAAATCGTACGATGAAAAAACCTGTATCGAATACCTCTCATACAGCCTTGGTGTACCAAAGTATGCCCCTGAGGAGTGTATCCGCCGTGGCATCACTTACAATGTGACGCTAAAAGTGCGTTTCCGTCTCACAGACGAGACGGGTATCAAGGAAGAAGAAGTCTATATGGGCACAATCCCCATTATGACTGAAAAGGGAACCTTTATTATAAATGGTGCTGAGCGTGTTGTGGTTTCCCAGCTTCACAGATCACCAGGAATCAATTTTGAGCAAGAGCGTCATCCTAAAGGAATGATGCTAAGTTCTTTCCGTATTATTCCTTATCGCGGTAGCTGGCTGGAAGCCGCTGTAGACATGCACGATTTGATTTATGTCTATATCGACCGCAAGAAGCGTCGTCGCAAAATTTTGGCAACCACGTTTATACGTGCTCTTGGCTATTCTTCTGATGCTGATATCCTAGAAGAGTTCTTCAAGATTGAGAAGGTAAAGATTGGTGGTGAGAAGGACTTTGCAAAGCTTGTGGGCAAAGTGCTTGCAGTCGATGTTGCAGATGAAGAGAGCGGTCTTGTTTATGGGAAGGCTGGTGAGAAGCTTTCAACTGCAATGTTGAAACGCATCGTGGACCTCGGTATCAAAGAGCTTTCAATTGCGACTGACGCTGATGAAAACCACCCGATAATCAAGATGTTGGCGAAGGATCCAACAGACTCTTATGAAGCAGCCTTGAAGGACTTTTATCGCAAGATTCGTCCAGGTGAGCCAGCAACACTTTCAAATGCTCGCTCTGTGATTATGCGTCTTTTCTTTGATCCTAAGCGGTACAATCTGGGACGTGTAGGACGTTACAAGTTGAACAGAAAGCTTGGCTTCTCTATCGATGATGAGACGCTTTCTACTGTTACACTACGTAAAGAGGACATCATCGGTGCCTTGAAGTACTTGATTGCTCTTAAGATGGGCGAGAAAGGTGCTTCAATTGATGATATTGATCACTTGGGCAACCGCCGCGTGCGCTCAGTAGGTGAATTGATTCAAAACCAGTGTCGCGTTGGGTTAGCAAGAATGGAGAAAATCATCCGTGAGCGGATGAATCTTTTCGACTTCTCTTCTGACACATTGACTCCTGGAAAGATTATTTCCGCAAAGGGCTTGGCAGGTGTGTTGAAGGATTTCTTCGGCCGTTCACAGCTCTCTCAGTTCATGGATCAGACAAACCCAGTTGCAGAGTTGACGCATAAACGTCGTCTTTCAAGCTTGGGGCCTGGTGGCTTGAACCGTGAGCGTGCAGGCTTTGAAGTGCGTGACGTGCATGCAAGTCATTACGGTCGTATTTGCCCAATTGAGACACCTGAGGGACCGAACATTGGTTTGATCACCTCTTTATCCTCTTTTGCAAAGATCAACGAATTTGGTTTCATTGAGACGCCATACCGCAAGGTAAACAACGGCATCGTAACCGATGAGATCGAGTACATGACAGCTGACATGGAAGAGGACTGTGTGATTGCACAGGCTTCCGCTCCTTTAGATGAGAACAACATGTTCTTAGAGCCTATTTGTTGGGCTCGTTTTGAAGGGGAGGCGTTGGAGATTGAGACTGAAAAAGTGACGCACATGGATGTGTCGCCAAAGCAGCTCGTCTCAATTGTGACTGGTTTGATTCCCTTCTTGGAACACGACGATGCGAACCGCGCTCTGATGGGCTCAAACATGCAGAGACAAGCGGTGCCTCTCCTTATCCCTGAAGCTCCTCTTGTAGGAACAGGACTAGAAGCGAGAGCAGCGCGCGACTCAGGTGCTGTGATCATCGCTGAAGAAGACGGTGTTGTAGACTATGTAGATGGAAACAAAATTGTCATTGCATCAAAGAAAAACTTGATGGAGAAGCGCACGTATGAGTTGAAGAAATTCATGCGTTCAAATGCGGGCACATCAATCAACCAAGTTCCTCTTGTCAATGTGAAAGACACGGTGATTGCTGGTGATGTGATTGCCGATGGTCCAGCGACAGACAAAGGTGAGATCGCCCTTGGAAAGAATGTGCTTGTTGCCTTCATGCCGTGGTTTGGATACAACTACGAGGATGCGATCATCATCTCTGAGAAGTTGATTCGTGAGGACACGTACACATCTATTTATATCGAAGAATTTGAGTTGACTGCTCGTGATACAAAACTTGGAAAAGAAGAAATCACGCGCGATATTCCTAATGTGAGCGAAGAGGCACTTCTCAACCTCGGTGAGGATGGCATCATCCGCATCGGTGCTGAGGTGAAGCCAGGCGATATCTTGGTTGGGAAGATTACACCGAAGTCTGAGACAGAGCTTGCTCCTGAAGAGCGTCTCTTAAGAGCGATCTTTGGTGAGAAGGCTGCTGATGTAAAAGACGCCTCCTTGACTGTCCCTCCAGGAACGGAAGGGGTGGTAATGGATGTGAAGGTGTTTAGCCGTCGTGATCGTCTCTCCAAGACTGATGATGAGCTTGTTGAAGAGGCTTCTCACCTGAAAGATCTGCAAAAAGAGTACAAGCTAAAGCAGACACGTCTGAAGATGGAGAAGCATGAGAAGTTGGGCGCTCTTTTGCTCAACGACAAAGCTGCGGCGCCGATTATTCATCGTCGTACAGCTGAGGAGCTAGTGCCAAAAGGAGCTCTCTTCACGCAAGAGCTTATCGAGGTGCTTGAAAATGAAGATCCAATTGATCTCATCATGGAGCACAACGACAACTATGACCTTCTACGTACTATCTTGCGTGATAGCGAAACTCAGCTCCAGAAGCTTGAGCAAGACTACAAGATGGAACTCGAGCAGCTCCGCAAGGGTGATACAGACCTTGATCCTGGTGTGATTCGTCAGGTAAAGGTGTATGTTGCTTCAAAGCGTAAGCTGCAAGTCGGTGACAAGATGGCAGGACGGCATGGTAACAAAGGGGTGGTCTCTAAGATCGTGCCTGAAGCCGATATGCCATACATGCCAACTGGGCAAACAATTGAAATCATCCTCAACCCTCTCGGGGTACCAAGCCGGATGAACATGGGTCAGGTTTTGGAGACCCACCTCGGCTTTGCAGCGAAGAAAGCGGGCATCTACTGTAAGACGCCAGTCTTCGAAGGCTTCCCAGAAGAGCGCATTTGGGAGATGATGCGTGAGCAAAACCTTCCTGATGATGGTAAGTCGTGGCTCTACGACGGCCGTACAGGAGAGCGTTTTGACAGCCGCGCGGTGATTGGCTACATCTATATGTTGAAGCTCTCTCACCTTGTTGCTGACAAGATTCACGCACGCTCAATCGGCCCTTACTCACTTGTCACACAGCAGCCACTCGGCGGTAAAGCTCAAATGGGTGGTCAGCGCTTCGGTGAGATGGAAGTATGGGCGCTTGAAGCTTATGGTGCGGCGCACGTGTTGCAAGAGATCTTGACCGTCAAGTCAGATGACGTCCAAGGAAGAACCCGTATTTACGAGTCAATCGTAAAAGGGGAAAACCTATTGAAGACGGGAACACCAGAATCCTTCAATGTCTTGATAAAAGAGATGCAGGGATTGGGGCTAGATGTACGGCCGCTGGTAGTAGAGGAAGAATAATTTACGGAGCATTTGCATGTTTGAAGAAGATCTTCAAGAGGGAGTATTTGATAAGCTAAACATCGGGATCGCTTCCGATGCTGTGATCAAAGATAAATGGTCACGTGGTGAGATCAAGAAGCCTGAAACGATCAACTACCGCACATTCAAGCCTGAGAAGGGTGGTCTTTTCTGTGAAAAGATTTTCGGCCCTACAAAGGATTGGGAGTGTGCTTGCGGAAAGTACAAGAAAATCAAACACAAGGGCATTGTTTGCGACCGCTGCGGTGTCGAGGTGACGCTTTCTAAGGTAAGAAGAGAGCGCATGGCGCACATTGAGCTAGCGGTTCCTGTTGTGCACATTTGGTTCTTCAAGACGATGCCTTCACGCATCGGAAACGTTCTAGGCATGTCAGCAACTGACCTCGAGCGCGTCATCTACTATGAAGAGTACATTGTAACCGATCCAGGTAGCACCGAGCTTGAGAAAAAGCAAAGGCTTAATGATACTGAGTATCGTGAAGCAATCGAGAAGTGGGGAAGAGACTCCTTTACAGCGATGATGGGAGGTGAAGCGATTGCTGAACTTCTCCGCACAGAAGATCTCACAACTCTTCTTGTTGAGCTGAAAGATAAGCTGCGTCGTACAAAATCAATGCAAGCGCGCATGAAGTTAGCGAAGCGTTTGAAGATCGTAGAGGGATTTGTAAGCTCCACTAACCAGCCAGATTGGATGGTGATGGGGTCTGTTCCAGTCATTCCACCTGATCTCCGTCCTCTTGTTCCTCTTGATGGAGGTCGCTTTGCGACTTCTGACTTGAATGACCTCTACAGACGTGTGATCAACAGAAACAATCGTCTTAAAGCAATCTTGCGTCTCAAGACGCCTGATGTGATTGTACGCAACGAGAAGCGCATGTTGCAAGAGGCTGTTGACGCACTCTTTGACAACGGAAGGCATGGCCACCCAGTGATGGGCGCTGGAAATAGACCGCTTAAGTCTCTTTCAGAGATGTTGAAAGGGAAAAACGGACGTTTCCGTCAAAACCTTCTAGGTAAACGCGTGGACTACTCTGGCCGTTCGGTCATTATTGTAGGCCCGGAGCTGAAGTTCAATCAGTGTGGTCTTCCAAAAGAGATGGCGCTTGAGCTTTTTGAGCCGTTCATTGTGAAGCGATTGAAAGATTTGGGGCACGTCTACACAATTCGTTCTGCAAAGAAGATGATTCAGCGAGGCGATGCTGAGGTTTGGGATGTGCTTGAGGAGATCATTAAAGGTCACCCTGTGATGCTCAACCGAGCACCTACGCTTCACCGCTTAGGTATCCAAGCTTTTGAACCTGTTCTGATTGAGGGTAAAGCGATCCGTATCCACCCACTTGTCTGCGCGGCATTCAACGCTGACTTTGACGGTGACCAAATGGCGGTTCACGTTCCTCTCTCTTTAGAGGCGCAGCTTGAGACAAAAGTGTTGATGATGGCACCTGATAACATCTTCTTACCTTCATCTGGAAAACCGGTTGCGACGCCTTCCAAAGATATGACGCTCGGTCTTTACTACTTGATGGCGGATCCCGTCTACTTCCCAGAGAAGACAAAAGTCTTTCGCGACACCAACGAGGTGCTTTTGGCCCTTGCTGCTGCCGATTCTGAAGTGAAGTTCCAGGAGTTGGATAACAAGCTTGATCGTCTTGACCAAGTGGGTCGCGGTTTGCACATCCATGAGAAGATTAAGTTGCGCGTTGAGGGTGGAATCATTGAGACGACTCCAGGACGTGTAATTTTTAATACAATTGTGCCGAAGCAGCTTGGTTTCCAAAACTACAGCATGCCAAGTAAGCGCATGAGTGCTTTGATCCTTGAGTGCTACAAGAAAGTAGGGCTAGAGGCAACAGTGAAATTCCTTGATGACTTGAAGGACCTCGGCTTTAGTCAGGCGACAAAAGCTGCGGTTTCGATGGGAATTAAGGATGTGAAGATCCCAGAAGAGAAAGTGGAAACACTACGCCGAGCGCATGAGCGAGTGGCGCTTGTGAAGAAGCAGTATGAAGACGGGATTATCACTGATGGTGAGCGTAAGTCTAAGATCATTAGTATTTGGACTGAAGTCTCAGATAACCTTTCTGAAGAGATTGTTCGTGAGGTCGCAAAAGTCTCGAATGCGCAGCACAACCCGCTATTCTTGATGATTGACTCTGGAGCACGAGGAAACAAATCTCAGCTCAAGCAGTTAGGAGCGCTTCGTGGTTTGATGGCTAAGCCTACAGGTGAGATTATTGAATCTCCAATTACATCGAACTTCCGTGAAGGTTTGACTGTATTGGAGTACTCGATCTCCTCACACGGTGCGCGTAAAGGTCTTTCAGACACCGCCTTGAAAACAGCGGACTCTGGTTACTTGACTCGTCGTCTTGTCGATGTTGCGCAAGATGTGATTGTCACAGAAGATGATTGTGGCACGCTAAACGGCATTGATGTCTCTGCGATTCGTCAAGGGACTGAGGAGCTCTTGCCACTTAAAGATCGTATCTTTGGTCGTACAGTGGCAGATGATATCTACCAGCCAGGAGACAGCAAGAAAAAGCTTGCCTCTGCTGGTGACATCTTGACGATTTTGCAAGCTGAAGCGATCGATGATGCTGGTATTGAGACTGTGCGCATCCGCTCAGCACTCACTTGTGAGAGCAAGCGCGGCATCTGTGCTATGTGCTACGGCATCAACCTTGCCAACGGTCGCAAAGTGGGTCTTGGTGAATCTGTTGGAACGATCGCTGCTCAGTCAATTGGTGAACCTGGAACACAGCTCACGATGAGAACGTTCCACCTTGGAGGTATCGCCTCTGCCAGCTTCTCTCCAGAAGTAGAGGCAGATGCAGATGGCGTTGTTGTCTACCTTGACTTGCGTACTGTGCAAGATGAAGAGGGCAACCACCTCGTGCTTAACAAGAATGGAGCACTTCACCTTGTGCGTGATGAAGGACGTACGCTTGAAGACTATAAGAAACTTCTTTCTACCAAGTCGATTGAGCCAATTCAGTCGAGCCCGCTCGAAGTTGGTGCGAAGATTCTCTTCGAAGATGGTGCAAAGGTGAAAAAAGGGAATAAAGTTGCGGAGATCGAGTTGCACAATATCCCGATCATTTGTGACCGTCCAGGATTCATCAAGTACGAAGACCTCGTAGAGGGAATTTCGACAGATAAAGAGACTAACGAGCAGACAGGACTCGTCGAGTTGATTGTGAAGCAGCACCGTGGTGAGCTGCATCCACAGATTGCGATCTACGCAGACAAAGATCTGAAGGAACTTGTAGGTACATACGCGATCCCAGCAGGGGCGATTATCTCGGTTGCGGAGAAAGAAGAAGTGAAAGCAGGGCGTACTCTTGCGAGACTGCCAAGAAGCGCAATCAAGACCAAGGATATTACCGGTGGTCTACCGCGTGTGGCTGAGCTTGTCGAAGCGCGTAAGCCGAAAGATGCTGCTGAGATCGCTAAGATTGATGGTGTGATTGACTTCCGCGGCGTGCAGAAGAGTAAGCGCATCGTTGTAGTTAAAAATGAAGCGACCGGTATGGAAGAGGAGCACCTTGTTCCTCTTACTAAGCACCTCATTGTTCAAAGAGGAGACTCTATCCTCAAAGGGCAGCAGCTTACTGATGGTCTTGTGGTTCCCCATGAGATCCTTGAGATCTGTGGTGTGCGTGAGCTTCAGAAGTATCTCGTTAACGAGGTACAAGAGGTGTACCGCTTCCAAGGTGTAGACATTAACGACAAGCACGTTGAGATCATTGTGCGTCAGATGTTGCAGAAAGTGCGCGTGATTGACCCAGGTGATACGACGTTGCTCTTCGGCGAAGAGGTGAACAAAAAAGCGTTCTACGAAGAGAACCGTCGCACGCTCGAAGAGGGTGGCAAGCCAGCGCAAGCAGCTCCACTGCTTCTCGGGATCACGAAGGCCTCTCTTGGAACTGAGTCGTTTATCTCGGCTGCATCATTCCAGGATACAACGCGTGTTCTTACCGAGGCAGCATGCGCAGGGAAGACCGACTACCTCCTTGGCTTCAAGGAGAATGTAATCATGGGGCACATGATTCCGGGTGGTACAGGCTTCGAAACGCACAGCCGTGTCAAACACTTTATCGACAAAGAAGAAGAAGAGTTCGTCTTTGACTTTGCGTCATAAAAAAGGGGGCATCTGCCCCCTTTTTTTATATATAGGTAAGATATTGTCAGTAGTGGATATAGCAAACAAAGAGATCGATAGGTGGAGGTCACATCCGTGCTCTACTTGCGGGCATGAGGTAAAAGGAAGGTGCTATGCGCTCTTTTTTGCTATCAATCAGACACAACACTTTTGCTCTTCTGCTTGCGGTGCAAAAAAGTTAGCAGAGATAAATAAGCCAAGAAGCTTTGATGACCCAGAATCTGGTGGAAAAAGTTCTCTGAATACCAGTGCGATTCATGTACAGCAATGCAATCAACACGGAAATATTGACACTCTTTTGCATAAGTGTGGCGGAGCTAATGTGGCTGCAGAAGTGAAACCCATTTTTGCAGAAAAATTTCTTGGCTATCCTCTGGATAAATTCACGACCTGTGAATTCATAGATTGATTATAGGGGCTTTGCTCCATGTATAGTCAAATAGGTTGAAAATTTTACAAATTCATACTATTTGGCTTCAGCAAAGATTGCGCTCGTTCTCATAGACCATAAATGGTCTAAATCGAACTCCGCGCATACTTTAGCTTTGCCATCTGCAATGAATTTGTAAAATTTTCAACCTATTTGACTATAACAGGGAGACCCAAGAAGCAATACACTTTCATATTTAAGCTTGTGCGTATTCACTGCAAACTTCCGGATTCCCTGCTCCATGTTGCAAAAAGACTTGTGAGAAGCAATGCCTTACGCTTTTGCACTCATGCGGGTAAGGATTTCAGATTCAAGCTTACGCGTGTCCACTGCAAACTTGCGGATTCCCTCTGCAAGCTTCTCAGTCGCCATCGCATTTTCGTTTAGCTCAAAGCGAAACTCCTCTTGTGTTATGTGCCACTTCTTCTCACGGTCGTGTTTTGCCTTGTCCATAAAGAGCTTCTGATCCACTTTGCCCGAATCCTCTTGAAGTGTCTTCAGAAACTTCGGTGCAATCGTAAGAAGGTCACAACCAGCTAGTTGTAAAATTTCATCAACATCGCGGAATGAAGCTCCCATAATCTGTGTTTTATATCCAAACTTCTTGTAGTAGTTAAAGATATCTGTCACAGAGAGTACGCCTGGGTCCTTTTCAGGAGGATAGCCATCCACCTTTTCAGCCGATTTGTACCAGTCCAAAATGCGGCCAACAAAAGGAGAGATTAGAGTCGCTCCTGCCTCAGCACAAGCAGCCGCCTGAGCCAAGCAAAACATGAGCGTCATGTTGCAGTGAATGCCCTCTTTTTCTAAGATTTTCGCAGCCTGAGCCCCTTCCCACGTAGAGGCAATCTTGATAAGAACACGCTTGCGGTCAATCCCAGCTGCCTCATATAGGCCAATAAGAGTTGTTGCCTTGTGCAAGGTCTTCTCTAGATCAAATGAGAGACGCGCATCTACCTCAGTAGAAACTCGGCCCGGAATAATCTTCAAAATCTCAATACCAAAGTTCACAAAGAGCTTATCCATAATGCAATGCATGCGATGTTCTTCTGTTTCGCCCTTTTTTAAGCCATATTGAATGGCATCGTCAATAAGGTGATGATACGCCTTATCTTGCGCTGCTTGATAAATTAAAGAAGGGTTAGTTGTTGCATCAGTAGGTGCATACTGCTTAATACTATTGATGTCCCCTGTATCGCATACAACTGTTGTTAGCTTCTTTAGTTGATCGAGTTTGCTTTTCATAGATAAAGACCTTTGGAAATAGTTAGGTTTGATTTTAATCAACTTCTGTTATTTATACCATATAAAAGATTTTTTTATCTATCAAAAACCCCCTTGAAGAGGAATAGAGGAGGTGCTAGACTCGCTCCTTTATGGAACAAGGTCACAAATTACAATTCGAATGCGAAGAATGCGGCAATCCTGTGCGGTTCAGTGTTTTAGATCAAGAAAATACGGTTTCTTGCTCCCACTGCCATAAGAAGTATCAATTTGATGATACTTCTTTGCTGCATCACCTCGCTCTTTTTGAGGCGCTTTGTCGCCAAATACATGATTCTCAAGAGATTCTTGGGAAAAGTGCTGTTGCAATTGACATTGGCTCGAAGTGTGTGAAGGTGCCGTTCAACTTATTGCTGACCCGTCTCTCCTCAGTGATTGAACTCAATATGAACGGGAAGAAAAAGGAGATCGCTTTCCGCTTAGAACCTTGCATGGAAGTGGCTGAACTCGATAGGTAGCCCTTGTCTGATTTCACAACAAATGATGCTGGGATCCCAGTTTCAAGTGATGAACACTCTTTAAGCGTTGGGCCAGATGGCCCCATCTTATTGCACGATCACTATTTGATCGAGCAGATGGCAAATTTTAATCGAGAAAAAATTCCTGAACGTCAACCACATGCAAAGGGTGGTGGTGCTTTTGGTCACTTTGAGGTGACACATGATGTGAGCGCCTATACCAAAGCAGCCCTCTTTCAACCCAAAGAAAAGTGTGAAACCCTGGTGCGTTTTTCCACAGTAGCTGGTGAACAGGGGAGTCCTGATACATGGCGTGATCCAAGAGGCTTTGCCCTAAAGTTTTACACGCGCAAGGGCAACTATGACATGGTGGGCAACAACACGCCAGTTTTCTTTGTACGCGACCCGATGAAGTTTCAGCACTTTATTCGTTCACAAAAAAGGCGCGCAGATAGTGGCTTAAGGGATCACGATATGCAGTGGGATTTTTGGGACATTGTTGAATAAGTCAATCTCTGGAAGTCTTTTGGCTGATTTTATCCTCACTCGCATGATCTCTCACTCGGCGTGTTACCTATACAGCCCATGCTAATGCTTGGAGGGTTCGACAACCTTCTCGATGCCTAGTCGTTGCCACAAACCGTCGGGGGACACTACGGATCTCGTCGGAAGTCGCCCAAAAGTTCTTGTTACCCAGCTTTAGGAACTTATTCAACAAGAAGCAGCGGAGAGTGACTTCTACTTTTTGGGTATCAAAGCGTTTAGAGAAGAGTCTATCTCCAAAGAGTCTCCTCATTCTAGAGAAGGTAGACTCAACAAGAGCGCGTTTACTGTACCCCGTAAGTTTGCCCCATAGAGACCTTGCTTTTTTGTCTCCCCCAAGGCCTCGTATGATTCGAATGGCATCATCTCTCATAGGATCTCTATTGCGGATACGCCCATTTTTAGGGGGAGGAATTTTGGGTGTAGCCCCCTTGTCTTTGATGCATTGCCTGAACTGATGACCTCCGCTAAGACATCTTGTACGGAGCTGGGCAGCCGAGCCACTAGTGGCTCGGCTGCCCTTGAATCTGCACAAGACGATGCTGTTGTCACTTCTAAGATTTGTGGATCCATCGCGATGTGGACCTTCAGCCACTTTCGTCTTTTTGACTGTCCATGAATTTTGACCTTCCACTCTCCCTCTCCATAGACTTTTACCCCAGAAGAGTCGATGGCAATGACAGTTGGTCTCTTGGCACTAAGCTTTGGACTTTGCCCTCTTACAGATCGCAGAGTATGTAGGGACATAGTGTTTGATCTTAGCAATCTTAAGCATAGACTCAGCAAATCCCTGTAGAGATCTGTAAGGCAAACGGTGATGAACCTTTGTCATCATCAACATAAGAATCAAAGAGTCCGAGAAGAGCATAGGTCTCCCCATCCTCTTAGCCTTTCTGACTCCAAAGATTTTTGGGTCTACCAGAAAAGTAATGCTTCCCCTTTGAACGAGCTGTTTGTTGTAACTCTTCCAGTTATGCTTATACATCTCAAGACTCCTTAAGTTTTTTTGATTCAAGGAGTCTGTTTAATTTAAGCGATTTCTTCAAGAGTGTTCCGTAAGTTTTTAGCTGGCTACGCCAGCTAAAAACTCACGTGGGGGCGAGCAGGCGCGGCCTGCTCGCTATCCCAAAAAAGGCATCGCGGCTTCGCCGCGATGAATGAAAGGGCTATTCAACTACACTTCCTCTCGAACTTTGGAAACACAGCCGCCAGAGCTAGTGATGCCTCGGCGCGCTAGTTTAAGGAACGAAAGCTCGTATTACGCTCGGACTTTGGAAACACAGCCCCAAAAAATGGTCATCAGGGGCAGTGGTAAAAATATTTGCGATAATGTACAATATATTGTACATTCTAGAGAATGAAAGGGCGTGCATTTCAACTCTATCGAGCTCCTGAATTTGTTGACTGGTTTGAAGAGCAGACAGAAAAAACAAAAGTGCAAATTGATGACCGCTTATCTAGGATCCAGTATGAAGCATACTTTGGTGATCATAAGTCAGTAAGTGTAAATCAGGAAGTTTGGGAACTGAGATGGAAGAATGGGCGGAGGATTTACTTCGCTCATATACCTGAGAAAAAAATCTTAATCCTGTTGGGAGGGAACAAAAATGGGCAAGACAAGGATATCCGCAAGGCAAAAAGTCTCTACAAGAAGTACACAGAGTAAATCGAAACCACGCAGCATTAAGGCAAATATGGGCGTGAGCCGCTATAACCCTACAAAGGCTTTGCTAGATGAGGATCGTATCGGGCGTGCGATTTGGGAATGTTTAAAAAATGGTGATTCTGAAGGAGTTATTGAAATTATTAAGATCCACCTGGAGGCATGCAATAAAGCACAGCTAGCAAGTGAGGCGGATTTGCCGAAAACCACTCTATACCACGCCTTTAGAAGTAAGAATCCAACTATTAAGACCTTGGCAAAACTTGTGCATGCCTGCACATAGCCAGAGAGCAAAAGAGCTGTTGGGATACTTATGCTCTTCTAAACCCTTTAGCTAAGAGTAACAATAGCATGCCGGTTGAGAGGACTAAGTTGTAGGCCGAAATAGGAATTCCTAGAAGCCTCCAGCTTGCAGTAGCGCAGGGGAGGGGAGCATTTAGCATAGATTGAAATTCAGCCAATGTTTGTGGTGCATGAGGGACAGCGCATGGATCGGATATAAGCCTGCCGATTACCAAAAGATGATAACCTGCTAGGCTCAGGCTTAATGCTAAAATCAGAGATACTAGATGGTGTCGTCAAATTTTCTCCTTTGTCAGCCGGATCTTTTCTGCCAAAATGCGCCCTCGCAACCTCGGAAGTAGCACTTTGGCTACTCCCTTCGCTTTCGATTGCGCATTTTGCCTAGAAAATCTCTCGCCTCACAAAGGAGAAAATTTGACGACACCATCTAGTCAGGACAAAATCACCCGAAAGACTTCCAGAGATTGACTTATTCAACAATGCACCTTAAAGATGGTGTATCAAAGCCTATCTTAGAACGCACTTTTATAGTCAAATCGGTTGAAAATTTTACAAATTCATACCATTTGGCTTCACCAAAGATTGCGCTCATTCTCATAGACCATAAATGGTCTAAGTCGAACTTTGTGCTTACTTTGGCTTTGCCATCTGGCACGAATTTGTAAAATTTTCAACCGATTTGACTATAAGTACTGGTCTAATATTGACATTGAGATTGGTCAAAAGATCAAAGATGCATTTTGATCAAACTTTGGACTTCTTTTGCTCTTCTTGAAAGGTCTAAAGCTTAAGCGCTTAAATTTTTTCGATCTTTTGGTAGTATGTGGAGAACTTCTTAGGTGAGAGAGTTGTACACATGCGTTTTGTATAGACAACAACCTCTTTATTTTGAAGCAGCAGCGATATGATGGCCTGCGCGCCTTCTTGGGTTAGGAGGCATTTTTGCCCCCCGCTCATGCAGTGAGCCGTAGTTTGCACTGTGTGCTCTCCTGCTTTGATAAAGAAATCTACATTGCCATCGCTGTTAGCGCGGAACTTTCCCACTGAACGGCTTATATAAGCCGTCAACCCCGATTGCGTCTTCAGAAGTTGCATGCTGAGCTCGTGGGTACGTAGGCCTGAGGGAGCGTGGCAAAGTGTGGCTGAACGGTACCCTCTTTTGGGTTGTTCAAGAAAGCTCCAGTCAGTGGTTTGACGGCAAGATGTTGCCATGAAATAAAGGACGCCCAGAAGGGCGCCCCTTTTAAAAACTTCTAAGGTAGAAAACACTTTAGTTGTGGCTTGTCTGGCTGTTTGAGACTGCAATGCCAACGATGCCACCTACTGCAAGCAGCGCAGCACCCCAAGACCACCAGCCGTGGTTTGAGCTTGCTCCTGCTACATATGCAGGCTCATAGTATTCAGTTTCATAGCTATCTGTGTACTCTACATTCATTGGCTCATAGTAGTACTCTTGAGCATACAGGCTAGACGTGCTGAAACCGCATATCACTGCTAATATCAACATGATTTTCGCAAATTGCTTCATTTTTTCTCTCCTCTCGGGTTTTTCATTAAGATGATCCATGACTCGTTCCGTTATTGGAGGTCACAATAATCGCGGCGGCTGCTCCCACTGCGAGAAGGGAGAAGCCAATTGCACAGATCGAGACGCCGGTCCGCGCTCCATAAACTGGTGCAGAGGGGTCGCATGGGGGAGGAGGAGGTGCACAAACTGGTTTTGGGGGTGGGCATGTATTGCATGACTGTGCTGCACAGCTGTTAGACGATGGCTGCTGTGGGCAGGTACCACAAGGTTGCTGTGGTGGGCAGGTACTGCAGGGTTGTTGCCCAGGGCAGGTACTACAAGGTTGCTGTGGTGGGCAGGTGCTGCAGGGTTGCTGTGGTTGACCAGGGCAGCTTGGATAGCAGGGTTGGATGTTGTCGTTGTAGGGGGTAGCAGGCGGGCAGCTATTTTGAGGCAGTGGGCATGAACGGTAGGGCTGCGAAGGGCAGTTGCACGGGCAGCTATTGCAATCAGGGCAGTAGCCGTGATTGTAGTTTTGGTAGTCCAAGAATGTATTGCCGTCAGCCTGTAAGAATGGTTGGCAACACATCATCGACGCAACAGTAATCGCAAAAAGCTTTCTCATATAGGTTAGAATTACCACAAATTTGTTTTTGGCATCAATCTTTTTTATCAATCTCAAACGACTTTATGGAATCAAAAAAGCGTCCACAATAGTTTGCAAACTCATCTCTTAAACATGTGGCAGTCACTACGTAAGCCGTTTCTTCATCGATCAACGCAGCTTGCATGAAACGGACAATACCCCAATCAGTGCGCCGATCAATTTGCAAGAGAAAGGCATTCCCTGACTTAGTGGGGATGCGGCCCATATACGTCACTTCTGTCTCAGGTTCACTCTCATGATACATTTTAGCTGTATCTACATACTCCTGAATATCTAAATCCGTCTCTTCAGTTGCAAGATTGATAGAGGGGGTGAACTTACTTGATGATTGACCAATGGCGATCATTTTCACTTTTTTGGGAAGCTGCGCCATGTCTGTCACACACTCCCACCCATCAGGAAGGGTGAGGTGTACATTGTGCGCTCCTAGCAAACCTGTAAGCAGTAGTAGTGTGAAAAGGGTTTGACGCAACATTGCTATTCTCCTTGAAATTAATGGATTTCTCTGAGAAACTCCGGTTTTCGGTACCTAGGGTGGAGAATAATGAATCAGTTAGAAACTGGCAAAGATAAAATCAAAAAAATTTGCGACCAGCTGCGCGCCGAGACGCTTGATCCTGCTAAAGAAGAGGCGCAAGCCATTATCCAAAAAGCAGAAGAGAAGAGTCGCTCCATCATTCATGACGCTGAAGAACGAGCAAAAGCGCTCATTCAAAAGGCGCATGATCAGCTCGTACAAGAGCGCAAAGTTTTCGAAACAAGTCTAGCCGCTGCTTGTAAGCAAGGTGTAGAGGCTCTGCGTCAGGATATTGAAAGCAAGCTATTTAGCGATGAGTTGGCCGCCTGGGTTCAGAAGCAGACTGTTGACCCTAAGTTGCAAGCAGAGCTTCTTTCTGCTTTGATTTCTGCTGTGCAAAAGGAAGGCACGAGTGCTGATTTTGCAGGTTTTATTGGCACTGCGGTGCCGAAAGAAGCATTAATGGCAGCTCTTGGGCAGCAAGTTTTAGACAAGCTGCAGGGAAAAGAAGTTAAAGTCGCTGACTTTATTGGGGGAGTGCAGTTGAAGTTGCGTGACCGTCGTATGATTTTGGATATTTCGGACGAAGCGCTGAAGGACTTGATTGGAAAGTATATAAGGAAGGACTTCCGTCCTCTCCTATTTAAAGAAGGCTAAGCGCTGTATTTCAAGGAAAAGAGAGAAGGGGCAACTTGACGTACGTCTAATATGAAAGAGTATTATTTCCTGGCCTCCCTATTGCCGGAGCTCGAGATTGGGCACGTTCCCGATCTTGGCATGGTGGAGCTAAAGGAGCTGTTGCGGGTCAATCTGTTGCCAGAAGATCTTTTAAAGACGCAACGCCTTTTGCGTCAAATCGATCTGGAGAATTTCCGCGCTTTTTGGGTGAAAGAACCAATCGACCCAAGAGGCAATCTCAGTCATGATGGAATTGAGCAGGCGCTTACAGATCTAGCGTGGTCTGAAAAAGAGCAGTTTCCTGACTATTTAGTTGAGTTCCTTGAAAAATACCAAGAGGGTGAGGAGCGATTCACACACTTCCAAAGGCTGCTTGTCGATTTTTATGCTGATGAGTGTGAGAGCAATGACGGCTTCTTGCAAGAATATTTTCAATTTCAGCGCGATTGGCAGTTGGTTCTTGTGGGCTTTCGTGCTAAGAAGATGAAAAAAGATATCGTAGCTGAATTGCAGTACGAGGATGCAACAGACCCACTAGTAGCGCAGATTTTAGCGCAGAAGGATGCTGCAGAGTATGAGCCTCCCTTCGAGTATAAAGAGTTGCGCCCAGTATTTGAAGAGCATGCGAATAATCCGCTAGAGTTGCACAAAGCGCTTTATGCGTATCAGTTTGCAGAGATAGTGCAAAAGTGGGGAGAAGCGATCTTCACAGTGGATCGTATTTTAAATTATATGGCGCGTCTTATTCTTGTAGAGAAATGGCAAGAGTTGGATGTACAAAAAGGGGTTGCTGTGATTGACCTGATTGAAGAGGGAGTGAAATGAGCAAGGGAGAGGTTGTCCGCGCATTTGGAAACCTGCTGCAGGTTAAATTTGAGGGGGATGTGCGGCAAGGAGAAGTGGGCTTTGTGCAGCTTGGAGATACGAAGCTGAAGTCCGAGGTGATCGAAATTGTTGGGGACGAGGTAAAGCTTCAAGTCTTTGAAGACACGCGAGGTGTAGACCTTGGCACCGAGGTGCATTTCTCCGGAGATCTTTTGGAGGCTGAGCTTGGTCCCGGTCTTTTGGAGTCGATTTTCGATGGCTTGCAAAATCGTCTTGAGACGATTGCAGAAGAATCTGGCTACTTTTTGCCCCGTGGAATCTATGTGCCTCCTCTCGACAGAAAAAAAGAGTGGGATTACACCCCTGTTGCAAAAGTTGGCGACCAACTCGTACGCGGCGATGTATTAGGGACAACTCCTGAGGGACGCTTTACACACAAGGTGATGCTTCCTTTCTCAGTTTATAGTAAGATCACTATCACCTGGATGATCTCCCCTGGAAAATACAACATCGATACTGTGGTGGCGCGTGGCACCAATGAGAAGGGGGAAGAGATCTCATTCACAATGGCACAAAAGTGGCCAGTGAAGATGGGGCTATTTGAAGGGGAAAAAGTAAAGCCATTTAAGATGATGGATACTGGACTGCGTGTGTTGGACACGCAAGTGCCCATCTTGAAGGGAGGAACTTTCTGTACTCCTGGCCCCTTTGGTGCGGGAAAAACGGTGATTCAGCATCACCTTTCCAAGTATTCTTCAGTTGACATTGTGGTTGTATGCGCATGCGGTGAACGTGCAGGTGAAGTTGTAGAGATTTTGCAGGAGTTTCCTGAACTCATTGATCCTCATACAAATGAGCCGCTCATTACGCGCACAGCAATCATTTGCAACACCTCATCGATGCCTGTGGCAGCGCGTGAGTCATCGATCTATATGGGAATGACGATTGCCGAGTATTATCGGCAAATGGGACTTGATGTGCTTCTTTTGGCAGACTCCACTTCTCGATGGGCACAGGCGCTTCGAGAGATGTCGGGCCGTTTGGAAGAGATCCCAGGTGAGGAGGCCTTCCCTGCATATCTCGCATCGCGTATCGCTTCTTTTTATGAGCGCGCCGGTGTTGTTTCCCTTAAAAGTGGTGATTTTGGCTCTGTCACAGTTTGTGGAGCGGTCTCACCTGCTGGAGGAAGCTTCGAAGAGCCAGTGACGCAAGCCACTCTCTCAGTAGTGGGCGCTTTTTGCGGTCTTTCTCGCGCGCGCTCAGATGCACGGCGTTATCCTGCAATTGACCCGTTGATTTCGTGGTCGAAGTATGGTCCTATCGTCGGGAAAGAGTTGGAGAAAAAAGTCGCAGGGTGGCACGAGATGGTGCTGCGCGCAGCTAAATTCCTCAAAGAGGGGGATGAGATTGGGAAGCGGATGGAAGTTGTAGGTGAAGAGGGCACTACAATTGATGATATTGTGATTCACCTTAAAGCAGAGCTCTACGACTTTTGCTACTTGCAGCAAAATGCCTTCGACGAGGTAGATTCTTACTGCCCAATTGAGAGGCAAGTGCCCCTTTTCCAATTGATCAACCAGATCTTTGAAACGCAGTTTAGCTTTCCAGATCGCGACCATGCGCGGCAGTTTTTCCTCACGCTTCAGGGTAAAATCAAAAGCATGAACTCCATCGAATATCAAAGCGACGCATACAATGGGGTGCTCAAAGAGGTGCAAGAAAAGATCGAATCAGCAAGGAAGATATGAAGAAGATACACGACCGAATCAATGACATGAGAGGGAACTTGATCACCGTTACGGCTGAAAAAGCTGAGCTTGGTGAGCTAGCACAGGTGCAAAAAAGCGACGGTACGGTGACTTTAGCCTCTGTTCTGCGTTTTGAGGGAGATCAAGTCACCTTGCAGGTGTTTGGAGGTACGCGCGGGATTTCCACTGGCGATAAGGTAGTCTTTTTGAACCGAGAAATGGAAGTGGTCTACGGCGATGCGCTTTTAGGGCGCCGCCTCAATGGAGCTGGCGTGCCGATCGATGGGGGACCGAAAATTGAGGGAGAGAGTGTTGCGATTGGGCAACCCTCTTTCAATCCTGTAAAAAGAATTATTCCTAAGCAGATGGTGCGCACCAATATTCCGATGATCGACGTCTTCAACTGCTTGGTCAAGTCGCAAAAGATTCCAATTTTCTCTGTTGCAGGGGAGCCATACAACCAAGTGTTGATGCGTATTGCTAACCAAACGGATGCCGATGTTGTAGTGATTGGGGGAATGGGGCTCACATTTGCTGACTATCAGGCATTTATTGATAATGCTGAGAGCTCAGGTTCGAGTGATCGAACGGCGATGTTCATCCACCGCGCCACTGATCCAGCGGTGGAGTGTATGCTCGCCCCTGACATGGCGCTTGCAGCAGCGGAGAAGTTTGCGACGCAAGGGAAGGATGTGCTCGTACTGTTGACAGACATGACTGCCTTTGCTGATGCGATTAAAGAAATTTCGATCACGATGGACCAAGTGCCTTCTAACCGTGGCTACCCAGGCTCGCTTTACTCAGACTTGGCTTCCCGCTATGAGAAAGCGGTGGACATCGCTGACAGCGGTTCGATTACACTCATCAGTGTGACTACAATGCCAGGTGATGATGTGACCCACCCTGTTCCTGATAACACGGGCTACATCACAGAGGGGCAGTTCTACTTGCACGGCGGCTTCATCGACCCATTCGGTTCCCTTTCCCGCCTTAAGCAGCAGGTGATTGGAAAGGTAACTAGAGAAGATCACGGCGACATTGCCAACTGTATGATTCGTCTTTATGCAGACTCTAAGAAAGCGCGTGAGAGAGAAGCTATGGGCTTTAAGTTGAGTCGGTGGGATGAAAAGCTGTTGCACTACAGCGAGCTTTTTGAAAAGGAGATGATGAACCTTGAGGTGAACATCACTCTTGAAGAGGCTCTCGATTTGGGGTGGAAGATTCTCGCTGAATGTTTCCAGCGTCACGAGGTGGGGATGAAGCAAGGGTTAATTGAAAAGTACTGGCCGGGCTGATGAGTGAAATCAAGCTGACCAAAAATGAGCTGCGCAGCCAGCAGGTGCGCCTCGGGCAGCTGGAGAAGTATCTCCCAACCCTCCAGCTGAAGAAGGCGATGCTACAATCGGAAGTGAACGACGTGCGCGTTGAAATTCAACAGCTCGAAGACGCCTTCCACATGAAGCGACTCGATACTTCTTCAAGCAGCGGGCTTTATAGCCAGAGGATTGGGATTGACTTCAAACAAGCAGCAGCAGTTGATCACATCGACAAAAAATATGAAAATATCGCTGGTGTTGACATCCCGATTTTTCAAGATGTGGTCTTTCAGCCCTTTGAATACTCCCTCTTTGGGACGCCAGCTTGGCTTGATATTGCTGTAGAAGAGCTGCGCGAGCTTACAAGGGCGCGTGCCCGCGTCCTTGTGGCTGAGGAGAAGAAAGAGGCGCTCGAAAAAGAGCTGCGGGAGGTGTCAATTCGGGTGAACCTCTTCGAGAAGAATTTGATTCCGCGTGCTAAGCGGAACATCAAAAGAATCCGCGTTTTCTTGGGAGACCAGGAGCTTGCGGCTGTTGGCCAAGCCAAAGTGGCAAAAGGTAAAATTGAAATGAGGAAGAAAAAGAAGCGCGATGAGAGTTGATGTTCATAAACAGCTCATTCTTGGCCCCACAAGCCAAAAAGATCGCTTTTTCGAACAGGCGCAAGAGCTTGGGGTGATTGAGTTTATTGGCCCCAAGGGAGTGGATCGCAGTGATGAGATTCAAGCCTTTTCTGATGCTCTGCATGTGTTGCGCCGCATGATTCCTGTTAAGCAAGCGCATCCTCAACACTTCTACTCTCCCAACATGCTCGCTCGCCATATCATCGAATACAATGAGAGACTCGAGCACCTCTATGAAGAGAAGCGTGTGATCGAAAAAGAGATCGCCCGCATTGCCCCCTTTGGTGAATTTTCTCTTTCAACAGTGCGTTCTGTTGAAATGGAGAGTGGACGAGTGTTTCAGTTCTTCTTCGCAAAAGCAGGCACTGTGAAGGATCTGCCCACTGACGTGCTCTACCTCTCAACTGAGAGTGAAATCGACTACTTTGTCTCCATTGCTAAAGAAAGGAGTCGCTACGCTGGGTTCACTGAAATCTTCATTGAGAAGTCACTTCCTGACCTTGAATACACTCTCGCTGCCACAGAAAAAGAAATCGACCACCTTGAAGTAGAGCTTGGTGCTCTCTCCCATCAAAAGAAAGTGTTGCGCCGTGGGCTTATCAAAGCGCTGAATGAGCGGCACCTGGAAGAGGCGAAAGAGAAAGCAGCAGCTTTGGAAAGTGGCGAGGTTTTCGCCGTTGAGAGCTGGATTCCTGAAAACAAGATGGGTATAGTGCAAAAGCTTGCTGAAGAGCTGAATATCTATATTGAGCCCATCGCAGAAGAGAAGAAAGACCGTCCTCCCACCTACTTAGAGAACAAAGGGTGGTCCCGTTTGGGCGAAGACTTGATCAATATCTACGACACACCAGCAAAGACGGACCGCGACCCTTCACTATGGGTCTTTATCTCCTTTGCTATCTTCTTTGCCATGATCATTGCTGACGTGGGTTACGGCTCGATCTTGCTCGGCATTGGCATTTGGCTTTGGTTCAAATTCCGCAAAGTGGGAGGTGCTATGACTCGGTTCATTCGCCTTACCAACTGGCTCGCCGTCGGGTGTATTATTTGGGGTGTCATGCTCACTTCCTTTTTTGGCATTGAGTTCCGTCCTGATAGCAAGCTGCGAAAGGTGTCACTCATTCACTGGATGGTGAACCAAAAAGCTGCCTATTTCATCGATAAGAAGCCTGAAGCGTTCAAAGACTTATTGAAAGAGTACCCTGAAGCGGAGAAAGCGCAAACCTCTATGGAGCTTTTGATGAGTGTCAATAGGCCTCAAGAGGGGAAAGACAACTATGTTATTTATAGCAATTTCACCAATAATGTATTGATTGAGCTCTCTATTTTTATCGGCTTCTTGCACCTTCTTGTCTCTTTTGCTCGTTATGCCGATAGGAGGTGGTCAGCTTTTGGGTGGATTCTCTTCTTGATCGGAGGATATCTCTACTTCCCGCAGGTGATCAAAGCAACCTCTTTGATTTACTTTGTTTTCCATGTGCCAGCTGTTGCAGGAGCTGCTATCGGCCTTTGGGTGCTCTTTGTTGGGATTGGGCTTGCCGGTGTGCTCGCTGTATGGCAGCACAAGTGGGCAGGGCTCGCTGAGCCTATGCATGTGATTTCTGTTTTTGCCGACGTGATGAGTTATTTGCGTATCTACGCTCTCTCTCTTGCTGGCATGATCATGGCCACTACCTTTGACCAGATTGGGACAGGGATGGCGCTCTATTTTGGAATTTTTATTATTTTGGCGGGCCATTTGGTCAACATCACCCTCGCGTTGATGGGAGGTGTGATTCACGGCTTGCGTCTTAACTTTATTGAGTGGTATCACTATAGCTTCGACGGAGGGGGTCGCAGCTTTTTACCGCTCTTTCGAATCAAAGAATAGGAGATGAAATGGACTATAATGTAGTGGGACCAGCCCTAGTTTTGGGACTCGCGATGATCGGAAGCTCGTTTGGATGCGGTATCGCAGGTATGGCATCGCACGCTGTGATGGCGCGTATTGACGAAGGGCATGGTAAAATGATCGGTATGAGTGCGATGCCTTCATCGCAAGCGATCTACGGCTTTATTTTGATGATGTTGATGAATGCTGCAATCAAAGATAAATCTCTCTCTCCGATGGGTGGTATCGGGATCGGCCTCTCTGTAGGTTTTGCTCTTCTCTTCTCTTCTGTGATGCAAGGGAAGTGTTGTGCCACTGGTATTCAAGCTTCTGCCAAGCAGCCTGCTATTTATGGTAAGTGCTTTGCTGCGGTTGGGATTGTGGAGTCTTTCTCTCTTTTCTCCTTCGTCTTTGCCCTATTGCTTCTATGAGAAAGGTACTCCCTCTTCTCTTACTTCTGTGCTCATGTGCGCGCCATGAAGCTCTCAAGGCGCGCTCTGAGTACTTAAACTCTACCTATCTTGCCAGCACTCAGGTACGCACCCCAGAGCCGTGCTATCCCTGCTTTGTGGGTGAGCAAGTAATTGTGTCGTGGAATCTTCCGCGCAAGTGTCCCCTCAAAGACACTGACATGGTACTCACCTTGCGCTTTGGTGACCAAGAGGTGGACCAAGTGATGACTCCTATCGGACTGCACAACGGCTACTGGATCTATCGCCTCTTGAACAAAGAGTACTGGACGCATGACGGCATCTCCTCATATTCAGCCAAAATTGTGCACAACGGCGAGGTGCTCTACCAGTGGGATCACCACCTGTGGCAAGAGCTCATTATCATCGAAGAGTAATGCCTTCATTCCCAATGAGCTATAGTCAAATTGGTTGAAAATTTTACAAATGCATACCATTTGGCTTCACCAAAGATTGCGCTCGTTCTCATAGACCATAAATGGTCTAAGTCGAACTTTGCGCTTACTTTGGCTTTGCCATCTGCCATGAATTTGTAAAATTTTCAACCGATTTGACTATATCTTGACTGAAGAATAAGGTTTTTTGTTGTAGTCCAGTCAAGACAGGGATCAGTGATCGAGACTCCAAAGTCTAGGGTAGGAGAGAGCTGTTGGTTGCCCCCTAAAAGGTTGCTCTCCAGCATCGCCCCTGCAATGTTAGGGTTAGTTTTGCTCTGCTTGATTACAGATTTGAAAGCAGGTACCTGCTCTTCATAATTCTTGAAGCAATTATCGTGTGAGCAATCGACAACAACGCGGTGGCATACCTCTGCCGCCTTACACTGCTCTACAGCCTTTTCAATATCTTTTGGTCCATAGTTAGGACGGTGCTCGCTTCCACGCAATACGATGTGCGCTGAGGGATTTCCCTCACCATAAAGGCGAGTCATTCTCCCATCAATGCCCATCCCCAAGTAAACGTGAGAGCTATTGGCAGAGATTACACCTTGTACAGCTGTTTCAATGCTCCCATCCACTGTGTTCTTGAAGCCAATGGGGAAGGGGAGTGTAGCCGCAACCTGACGGTGGGGAGGAGAGCTGCTTGTGCGTGCCCCCACACATCCCCAACTTAAAAAGTCGGAGTAGTAAGGAAACGTACTCAACTCTAAAATTTCGCTCCCAACAGGAATTCCCATATCCGTGATGTCTGAAAGCACTTGCCGCACCTCACGCACGCCATGCGCCATGTCATAAGAGCCGTCAAGATGAGGATCAAGCAAAAAACCCTTCCATCCAATTGTGGTGCGTGGTTTCTCAAAATAGGTGCGCAAGATGAGAAAGAAACGATCAGAGACTTTATCTGCAAGCTCTTTGAACTCTCTAGCATAGGCGCGAAGAGCTTTAGTGTCATGGACAGAGCATGGGCCAATAATCAGCACAAGGCGGCTATCTACGCCATTAAGGATTGCCTCTAGAGTTTTGCGTGCTTGCATCACAAAATCAAATTGAGCGCGCGTTTGTGGAATGTCCACATAGAGCTCTTCAGGTGTCGGAAGTGTTGTGGCGATTTCGTCAACAGCCGGCATATGGGCGGGAGAATAGCAAACTATTCTTCCACTTGCAAGCGGATCTAATTAGATCGAGTCTCAATAATTTTGTCCCTGTGAGCCGGATCTTTTTTGCAAAACTAAGCAAGCGCAACCTTGGAAGTACAGCTTTGGCTACTCCCTTCGTTCGGGCTTGCGCATTTTGTTTAGAAGATCTCTCGCTTCACAGAGACAAAATTATTGAGACCTGATCTTCTTATCATTTCTTTTGGCATGTATTCTTCTCGATTGCATAGCAGCGATCAAAAGAAGAGCGCTTCCACTTGCCATCATTCCAATTGTGCCGGCTTGACCGAGTTTGATTTTCATCTTCTGCATCCAAGAGGGAAGTTTGGCTGCAGGTGTAAACTGAAGAACAAGAGCAAAGATAAGTGCTACTCCACCAAGCGCCGAGAGCGCAATCAATACAGTTGTCGTGCTCTTTGATTCGTGAAAGGGAAGGTGCTTTCTATACTCTTTGGCAACGTGGGGCCAATGCTGTTTATCGAGCAAAAAGATTGTTGTCTGGTTGGTCATCTTTCCAATCTGCTCCGGTGTGAGCCGCCCTTTTTGCTCTTCTGTGAGGAGGTGGGCAAGATTTGGATTTATTCCAGAGATGTCTTCTAGCGACTGCAGGGCTTCTTGGCTTGTTATGCTAGATACTTGTTCCTGGCTAAGTCCGGCGCGTTGCTCCGCTGTCATATGATGCGCAAATTGAGGGTTTGCTTCATTAATCCACTCCATTGGGAGGTGTGAAAAGTGCTTTTTTTCGGAAATGCGTTTCACTAGCTCTTCGTGCAGATACGAAAAGTCAATCACGTGAGGCAAAATATCAGGGTTGCGGTAGGCTGGTAAGAGCTCTGGGCGCACTTTAAGAAGAAGGGCCATCTCTTCAACTCTCAATTTGCGCACATCGTTTTCTTCAAATTTGGGGAGGGAGACATCAATCTCTTTAAACGAGAGGGATTTAGGTGGCGTTGGGGGCAACACCATATCCTCACTAGCTTGAGAAGGGATAGGGCCAATCTTTTCTCGCACAAGCAAGACGAGTTGCTCGAGTGTGATGTGCTTGAATCTCTCTCTAAGCGCAAGGAGCTGATCAGTTTTTTTAATATGCCGGATCAAATCTTCGCGCAAAAAGTCGCGACACTCATCTGGTGTAAGATAAGAAGTGATTTCGCCTTTTTGATACGGTTTGAGTAGGGATTCATATTGTCTTTTTTTAACAACCCTTCTTTTAAGAGTGACTAGCTGTTTTTGCGAGAGTTTTGATGGCACCTTTTCAAACATAGCCACAAGTGCCTCTAGATTTTCAAGCAAGTGGATTCTGCTTGCTGAGACATTGTTGTTCAGAGTCTCTGTCGAAAGATGGTGGAGGTGGGTATTTGGAAGTTTCTCAATAGCAGCTAAATTTTCGAGATGCTTGAGCTCATCGATGTTGATATGCGGGGCACACTCAGCAGGAAGCTCATTGACGCGTGCTCCTTTGACTAGTCCCACTAACATTTGGTTTTGAATTCTTTTTACACGGTCGATCGGAAGTTGAGCTACACGCTCAGGCACTTTCAAAATGATTTCATCAGGCAGCCCAGCGAAGAATTCCAAGTTTGACTGTTTCAGCCCTTCAGGAGAGAGTTCTTTCAACATTTCTTTGGATAAGTGTTTGAAATCTTTAGGCTGTAATCGCGGCAGCCAATCCTCCTTATTGATCCAGCCAATTTGCGTGGGCGAGAGCTTCGTAACCCACGCTTGGGAGGGGGTGGTGGCAATCGCTTGCAGCATCTCTTTTGAGATTTGTTGCACCATCTCAACAGACGTGAAATGGACAGCTTGTGCGAGTGTTGCATGGCGCACTTGATCCGGTACCATGCGGTCTGCCTTTTCAGGCGGAACTGCTTGTATCTGCTCTCTTTCTCTCAAAAGTCCAATATAGCGCGGGTTCATATGCGGCACTTGGGTGGGGAGGAGATGAATCACAGCTCTCTGATGGAGACGGGAGATCTCAGCTGGATCAGTGAGCATCTGGATCGCTTTCGGATCATAGACGGCAACGGCATCTTCCTCCGCCCGCACAACAGAGCAAAAAAGGCGCCCGTTACTTCCACTGCTTTCAAGCAGTTGGCTCTTGTAGAGGATAGTTCTCTCAAAAGGGTGGTGCTCAAAGCGCATTTTCACAAAATCGCGCCGATGCTGCCCCCTCTCTCCATCTACATCGAGCCACGTCTTAACTCTGTCCAAAACTTTGAGCGAGGATAGAGGGGAGAGCATGCCAAAAAGGAGGCAAAGCTCTACAACCCCTGCTTGAAAAGATGAGCTGTGGACAGGCAGAGGGGTGGGTGGGTTTGGAACAAAAAGGTGTCCATTCGGCTGCATGAGCCACACATTTTGTAACTTTCCAGCACGATATCCTGAGCGCATCAATTCTGCTACCTTCGTGGTCTCGAACTCGGAGAGAAGAAGGTAACTGAAAGTTCCATCTCCCTTTTGAATGACTAAAATTTGTCCGGGAGGGCGGGCACTCTTATGGAATAGTGGCAATTGCGCAAACGTTGGCTGGAAGAAGTTTTCTGTGCCATGAATCTCTTGCTCAAACACATCGGCAAAGCGGCTATACGCTTTTATCCCCATAGGCGGCGTAGGGAAGGTTTCGATCTCCTGTCTAAGCGTTCGCGTGTATAGAGGTTGTCTTGCTCCTTTGACTAAGTCGTTTGCTAATCTCTCTAAAGCCTCTAGATTCGTTAGAATTCGAATTTGGGTTTTTACAGCTCCCGTTCCCCTACCCATGAGATACTGCAGTTCGTTCAGGAGCTCAATTTCAAGTTCTTGCTCATGATGAACCTCTTGATGAACCTCTCTTTGCGCCTCCTGGAGTACTTCTGCTTGCATGTTAGTGGAATCAGACCCAAGTTTATCCACAATTGCACGCACTGTTTGCGCAAATCCTTCAAGCACTCTTGGCTGAGCAGCACGCTCTAGAACGGTATCAAGTGCCCTTTGGATTTCGCAGCAGTCTTTCTCTAGCTCTGCTTGTATTTTAGGGATGAGCATTCCATTTAGTTTAACAGATTGAGCATTGAGGCGACTCTTGATGCTTTCAGCGTACGCTTTTAGGTACATCATGATGTCGATTTCACTCTCCACACCAAAAAATTTATCAAAGAGGTTGTCGCTGTTTTGCAAGAAGCAAAATGGCTCATAAAAGTTGGCAATCATGAGCATCTCTTCATGTGGAGTTTCCTTATTCCAGCTTTGAACCCGCTTTCTATACTGCCTTTTGACTTCAGCGTCCAACATCTGCTTGTAGGAGCGGAGCATCGAATCTGCTTTCTCTCGCGCCTCATTGACAACCGTTACTTTAAGGATGTAGTCAACAGGATCGGTGCCTGGAGGGATTTTAGCTAAGAGAGAAGGGGAGAGAATAAAGTGCACTTTCTGCTTATTGAGGAAGTCACGTAGGCGCATGATTGTTTGGTGTAGCGTGCGCATAGTCATGGTCTCATCGAAGGTGACGTATGCCTCTGCAAGGAGGGGAAAAGCGACATCTGTTCCAGTTGTTTGTCGCTCAGGAAGGAAGAGCACATACTCGTTAGGGGATTCAATCCCAAGCTTTTGAATTTGGTCCCAACTCGTGCTTTCTAGCAATCGTAGCTGCGGGCCTTGAGGTCCCTGTACTAATGCAGTAAATTGGTTGGCTTGCGCCGAACCTTTTGGCTTGGAGAAGAAGAGAACTGCGTGTTGCTTCACCCCTTTCTTTTGCAAGAACTCGAGAATGATTGTGGCGATCTCTACATTGGTGAGGCCGCTCTTGCTTAAAAGAGCGCCTGAGTCAAAGATTCCAGCTGGGAAGGTCTTCTTCTCTTTGTCGTAAAGTTTCTCAAGCTCTTCAAGGAGCTTGCTTGGATTGATTGAGACAGCTTTTGTCTCGTTTTTTCGCATCAAAATGCGGCGGTTGATTTTCCCTTGTGTTCCCACATCAAGCTTCACTCTGTCTGCAACCTCGGGGGCGTAGCCATCGCTGTTCCAAGGCGTGCCCGTCATTCCAGATTGTGTGCGGTCTAGGAGGTCATAGGAGTCATGCGCTGTGCTTGTCAAGCGCCCTTCGTAGTAAGTGGCGTAGATGTTTGCGGTCTCTGACTCAAATAAAAATTTGAGCGATAATGAGGAGTTGACGTGGGCAGTTGCTTCTACAAGCTTTCCAGGCTTCCGAATATCGAGAAGAGAGATGCCCGTCATCTGTTTGAAAGCGCGCTCCTCAGCGGTCTGCTCTAACGTCTCATCTGAGATCTCCATCTGCTGCCGCGCCATTTTCTCAAACTCTTCTGCGATGTAGAGCACTTGAGCCTCTTCCACACCCTCTTGAGCGGCGAGCATGAAGTGTTTTGCAAGCGCTTCGTAGTGGTAGGCGAATTCAGTATGGGCAGGGGTGTCTGCTGCTAAGTAAGGAATCACTTTCCCTGGTGTCTTCAGCGGGAAGCCTTGATCACGCCATCTTCCAAAGTTCCTCCCGCCCATCTGCCGGAAAGCGAGGGGCAAGATGTCTTGGAAGAGATGCTTTACCAAGCAGATCAACTCAGCGGCTTCTTGATCCGCAGTATCTGCAGAGCGCTTCAGCTGCTCAACATATTGGAAGAATGGGGCACGCATGTCCTCAAATGCACCCATCACATATTTGACAAATTCCTCTCTAAGATCTAGCTTCTTAGTCAGCTTAAGAATACTGCAATTTTTTGCAAGATCATGCACGATAATAGGGCAAATTTTTCCCCAATCCTTTTGCGTAAGATGTGTCTGTTCCTTCTTTTGCAGCCCCACATACTCTTGCATCGAGACTCCCTCCACCATAAGTGTAGGTGAGCAGAGCGCTTCAAAAACAGCTCGTGTAAGGGAAACTTTCTCTTGAGAGATGTGGATCACATCCCCCGATGGGAGGTTCACCTCTTTGTCACTGCGCCAAATCAAGTCAGCTTCATCACAAAGCCCCTTTGCACAGCACTTGAAGTAGTGCATGATTTCATTCAAAAGGAAGAGGCGTTCCCGCATATTAACAAGGTCAGGCCCATGAAGCAGTGTACTACGTTGAATCGCAATGAATCTCTCAGAGTCGAGGAGCTGCAACATTTCAGGGCAAAGAATCAACAACTTCTTGTTCTCTACCCCCTCTTTCAAAAGTTGTAAAATGTACTTAAGGCGACTGTTTTCCGTCAGCTCTTCACGGAGAAAGTCAATAGTAAACACTTCTTGTTCAAAGCACGTTTTTTGTGAAACTTTCAGTGCATGGGCAAGCGTTCCATATTGTGCACTATCAGCAAAGATAACAGGAAGCTTCCCTGAATCGGAGCACACCTGTGCCCACAAAGGCCCCACTACAGAGGTTTTTCCTGCGCCCATGATCATTTGAATACAGCAAGGATTTTCGCTTTTGGGAGGAAGGTGAGCAATATTTTCTCTTTGATCGGCGCGTGGATACTTTTGTGAGCGGCGGTAGAATACCAAGTAGGGCACTCTCTCCTCTGGCGGAAAGTCAGAGAGTTTTATCTCCAAGATTTTTGCGATGCGTTCGCAGTAGAGGGAATACATCTCTTCCAATTCAGAGGCTTGTAAAAGTGGAGAGGGGGTTCTTGAGACAGCTGCACTACCGCTGATATCAGGACTAGGGGATTTATGAGGCTGCTTCATTTTTTCTTCAAGTTTAATCACTTTGCAAAGGAGCTCTTCAGCTTGGAAGAGGCGGAGTATCTGGATTTGGAGCACTTCCCAACGCGCAATTTCCCTAAAAAGCTCTTCAATATTTTTCTCGGTCAGACCAGGGTTTGCTTCCATAAAGAGCGCTTTTTTGCGCAAAAGGAAGAGCCTTTCCAGCTCATGCATATCGAGCTTCTTCACTCTTCCTGACTCCAGTTCATACTCTCTGTGGATGCGCGCTTCACGCTCTTCTGGCAGCACATTGGCAGCTGTGAGAATGCTTGTCTCTAGGGCTTTGAGCTCGTTTTCCAAGTCTGCTCGGCGTGCTCGAAGGTTGCCATTAATCTTGGCCGCCATATCGGGAGAGAGGTCTCGCAAAGAGCGCTGTTGTAGCTGCTGTGTGCCTTCTTCATAGTCTCGAAGCACACTGTTCATCTCTCGCTTCACAGAAGCACTATACTGTGTCCCAAACGAGATGTCCTCCATTGATCTTGGAAAGGGGAAGTTCTCAAAGTATGCTTCTTCTATGTTCTTTTTTGAGAAGAGTTTGAGCATTTCCAGGAAAAAGGTATTTTCTTTATCTAGGTCGAGATTCTCAGGAAGGGCGAGGTCGCGCTCTTTTTCCAGCACCCTCTTCTTTCTCTCTAAAGGTCCAGACCCTGGATTGTTTTTTGTGATTTCAGGTGCAGCATGAGGGGGAGGTTTGAGCCAATGACTATTTCTTTCCCACCACTCTTGCAGCACTTCGTTTGCGGTTATGAAGCCAGCGGATATCTCTTGTTCAATGTACTTTTGTAAATAACCATTCCAATACCTTACCTTGTTCGTCCCTTTCGACTGTCCGATTTTCTTAGTATCAGGGTTAAGTTGATTGTAAGTGCGCCCAGATGTTAGAGCTCTCACATTCATGAGCGAAAGGAAAAGGAAGTTTAAACTCTGATCGTTAAGTTTAGGTACCATGCCGCCGGTTGCAGTCATTGCCTGACGCAGGCCGTATTCAACGCATAGGAATGCTTTGAGCTGCTCTCTTTCAATTAAGGATCCAGCGATGATCACTTCCCACGCACTCCAGAAAAATTCAATAGGACACCACTTTTGTCCTAGAGAGGTTGCTAAATTACGATCAACACGGGTGTAACTCTCCTTTGGAGGAGGGCGGTAGTAACCTGTAAGCTCGATTAGGGAGCTGCGTAGCACTCTTTTTGAACCTGTGCTTTCATTCATTTCTCCCAAACCCAAATAGTGGGCGCGTTGATCAGAAGGTCTAAAGCACATCTCCTCTTCTACACTGAGGGTGAAGCGTTCTGGCACACCTTTTTCCACATCACGGTAGCGTCTATAGAGGATATCAAAATGATTTTTTATCGGATCCTCCCCCCGTTTCATTTTATGCGCACTGAAGATGTAACCTGCCTTTAGAGCGAGCGCAATGGGGATGGGGGCGTAGTGCTTATTTTCCTTTGGGTATTTGAAGAAGTACTTAAGAATATCGAAGCTTAAAGGAGAGAGAGTGTCGATTAAAGAGATTTCAGAAAGAAGATGGAGCGCTTCATCGAACTTCCGTTGATGCATTCTTAAGTAGGCAAGAAAAAGAATCCCTTCCACGTTCTGCGGCTTGAGTGAATAGCTGCCATCAGCCATCACTCTAAGGTCGTATTCGAGGTAGAAGAACTGTTTAGCAGCATCTAGCTCTTCCTCTTTTATCTCATGTTTTTTATCTACTGGGGTGTTAAGTGCAGAAGTGGTAGAAAAGCCAGCTGAGGCATCGGGATTAAAAGGGTGCACAGCGACGAGGACTTTCCTGTTGCCAGACTTATCATCTCGAATGGAGACGTATTCTTCTACAGGTAGAATATGCACAGGTTTTTGATCTTCAACCTTGTACCGGTCATCATCCCCCCATGCTAACTTTCCACATCTTTTGTCCATGCGGAAGACGAGCTTTTGTCCCTGCAGTGAGCATATGCGGGGCATGCAGACAGCTTTAAGGGAGAGATCTGCGTTGTAGTACACCTCTTGGAAGCCAGGGTGATCAAGCGCTCGTAATCCTTTCAGATCTCTAGAATCTACCCCTTTTGTAATCCATAGCCCCTCTTTGGTTCTAAATGCCTCTTCACCTTTAGTATACGTTGCAACGCTCCCCTGCCAGTCATCGTGGTGGGTGATCACACAACAAGACTTATCGATTGCTATCCATGCGTGGTAGGGTTTTGTAAGCAAAGAGTAGGGGATAGAGTATGTGCTCAATTTCATCATGGATAGGGGAAGCTGATACTCATACCACTTCCCATTTCTTTTCAATTGCACTCCGCGACTTAAGTTCTCGGGGTGTAAGATGCGCATCTCCCCATGAACGGGGTGACTAAAGATACAGTGTCTGCCTTTGTTGAATACGAGAAACTTATCCCTTCCAAAAAGGTGGCGATATGCAGGGTCTTCTATCCTGAGGTCTGGAGATCCTCGTGACAGGGTTTGCTCATCTTGAAACACCTCGCCAGAGAGAATATTTAGGTTCAGCTCATCGCATGTTAAGGTGAGAACATCTCTTTGAGGTCGCATCCACTTTTTTTTATGTTGCACCAGTGCAGGGAGTTGCAGAGCCTCGAATACTGCCCTCGCTGCGCTTGAGAGATCATCTTCGCTGTTTTGTTGAAGTCGTGTGAGATGTGGGTACATGCGTGCATGCAACACCTTTTCTAGACCCAGCAGTCTGTGTGCTTGCTCCACCTTGAACATATGCATGCCAAACCAGCTTGCAAAGAACTCCTCAAACTTGAAGTGAGAGCGCTCCATCTCCCAAAACATGAGATGTAAATGGAGGCGGTGGGTGTGTAGCAGCCCTCTCTCACTATCTGAAAGCTCCTTTTTATGTAGCTGTGTCTCAATCATCTTGTGACACCCTTCCAGCATTTTTACATAAGCGATGCGCTCCTGTTGATTGGAGAGGTGAAGAGCGGCATATCCAAACTCAGTCGCTACGCGCACAAAAAATAGAGCGGTGATGACATTGGGTCCCTCTTCCCCCCCTTTTTGCAAATCGATGAAGTGGCGCATTCCATTCTCTACAAATGAGACCACATAAGGCAAAAGGAGCGGATTTTCCTCTACAATTTCTCGAAGATCAAGCTTTGCATAGTCTCCAATATCTTGAAAAGGCGCCTTAAATAGTGAGAGCCAAAAGAGAGAGGCGTATTTTTCATCTTTAAAGTGGTCTGGGTGTGCTTGGAAAGTAGAAAAGAGTTGCATCGGTTGAAGCGCTCTCTCTACACCACTCCACCCCACTTGGCGCAAGGCCCAAATCTCTTCACTTGTCGCCATTTGTGAGAATGCCATAAGAGTCTGCGCTTCAAGCGTCGAATCTGCAGTTCCACACCGTTGGAGCGCTTGTGTCGAGCTTACTTTTTTGATGATCTCTTTACCGCGTTGCTTCTCAAATCCAGGCCAAAATTGTGAGAATATATCTGCCTCTTCATCTATTTTTGCTTTATCTCTTCCAAAGTTAATCACTTGGATCGAGTCGGTATTTAGGTTATGTTGGAGGCGTCTTCCAAGATTTATAGCATCTGATGCTCGTTGAATAGTAGAATTGAAAGTTGTTGCTATCAAAAAGTGCGCGTGCTGAAAGTGGTTGAGCCACAATGAATCAAAAGGGAAATCTACTTGCCAACCACGAGCAAGAATAGCGAGAGCTTTCGTAGAGTCAGGAACAAAAGTTTTCTGTTCGAAAAGCCATGCATCTGCTTTCCTAATAAAATCTTGTCTGAGCTTACTATCCCTATCCAGTATGGAGCGGTAAAACTTGAGCTCGATGCAATCTTTTAAAATGTCATGAGAAACTTCGGTTAAACTGGCTGGGCAAGAAAAGGCCGAGGTTCCTACTTTCGGTCTCACATGTCTAAGCAAAAGATTGCAGTGTGTTTGGAGTTGTGGGGTGAGTATGTAGAAGAAGAGGTCGGTTTTAAATTTATACCACCTGTTTTGTGGAGCGAATCCTGCAAAATACGCGGGGCAGTGAAGAGCGCAGATTTCGAAGATATGAATATAGAGCGTATAGGCCACCACAATTTCTTGAGGTGACTGCACAGATTTGTGAAATAACGTGTTTTGTTGAAATGCCCTAAGGAGTTGAGTGAGCGAAGAGATCGCTGCATCCTTTTTCGGAATTTGCTCCCAAAAAGCATTTTCTAGGGGAATCTGCATGACATAGTGTGCCACCATTTGCAGCCCTACTTCGCGCGCGTTGGCACATGAAAGATCTTGAAGTCGCTTCTCTAGCCTTGAACTAACGTCCACAATGGTGGTTGGAGATGGCTTTTCGAGCAGCAGTGTAAAACCCGGCGTCAACCTTCCAGTGGTGTCTGGGTAAGAGATATTTGCGTTTAAAATATTTCCTTGCATGCAGTTGGGTTTCATCGTAAGAGGAGGCGTCGCATTTTGCGGCTCTTCAGCAGCTTGCAGATCTTCAACAAGATAGCATTGCTTGCACCTTCTCATGACTTCAAGCATCTGTTCAGATTCATTATAGGAATAGTAAACGCCTTCTTTCTTTCTTACTTCTTTTGCAAAAACTGCACATCCCTCTTGAATCGCTTGATTTGGCATTCGTAAGGGGGTTTGGATTATAGCCTCGAGAGCGTAGAGGCGGATATAACTCTTGACACGTTCGTAAACGGGTGGAGCGAGGGTGTAGCGTAAATAGGCAAGCATGCTCTTCCACGCACACGTTCCATCCCTCTGAGGCGTAATGTAGTGGTTAAGGTGCTCTTCAAGTGTAGCTTGATATTTCCAAAATTCTCTAAAGGGGCCCTGATAGATCGCTGCAGCTCGGAACTCTTCTTTTTGTTCCTCTTGATTGAAGTAAACGAGCGCTTGAATCCATATATCATGGGAACCGAGAGGAAGCACAAGCTCTATTGGAACATCTTTGAAGTAAACATAGGGAGAGCAGAGCGTTTTGTGATGGTTGATTTGCTCTCCGTGGAATGTTTCAATTCCCGATCCCGTATTGATAATCATTACGTCGAAACCTTTTGCGGTTCTTTCGAAACGGTAGAGCATTGCGTGCCCACCTTTTGAAGTCCTCCAGCCACCAGGCAGCAGGGCTGATCCTCCAACTTTTAGTTCGCGTAATCTCCTAGCTATATTTTGTGCTCCCCTCACGTAGTTTTTTGTCCAATCAGTAGTTATATCCGCTGCAAGGTTACGCATCACTGCTTCTTCTGCTCCAAGCTCGGGGATTGCTTTTTTGAGATGGCAAAAGAAAATTTGAAGAAAGTGGGCAGGCTCATAGGGGGAGATCCCCTCATAGCCTGTATCTTTTAGCCGTCCATCCAAGAAGATGTGGGCAAAAAGCTGCGGCGAAATAGAGGCAGATTTTGTCTCCGATAGGAGACAGTCCAAATTGATGTCAGGGGGGGGGGGGCAATTTTTACGTACAGCTGCATGTGATTGAGCTTTGCTCAAGGGGGTTAAGGGAGCGCCAGATGCTGAAGTTGCCAAAATTAAACCTTTTTAAATATGAAGTTATTATACAGTTATTTTATTAAAGAAGTATTAAGGTTCGTCAAGAAGTTAATTAAAGAGTTATCTTGACATTGATATTCAAAAAAGGGTAAAATCCTCCCTCTATGATGGACATCTGCACTCACTGGTTTCAAAAAATTGATAATTTGCTATGGCAGCCGCTCTTTGTGATTCTCCTTGGAGTGGGGGCATTTCTCACGGTAAGGCTCCGTTTTCTACAGTTTCGAAAGCTCCCTTACGCTTTAAAGCTAGCGTTTAGCCGGCACGATCATACAGCAGTGGGGGATATTTCTCACTTTCAAGCTTTAATGACTGCATTAGCTGCTACGATTGGGATTGGCAATATTGCGGGGATTGCGACGGCGGTTACGATGGGTGGGCTTGGCTCGCTCTTTTGGCTTTGGGTAACCACTATGATTGGGATGTCGACTAAGTATGTCGAAGCGCTCTTAGCGGTAAAGTACCGTGTGCAAGATGAGAAGGGGAATATGGCGGGTGGCCCCATGTTCTATATCCGGCGAGGCCTTAACTGGAAGTGGCTTGC
This sequence comes from Chlamydiales bacterium, assembly GCA_024233495.1. Classification (GTDB taxonomy): domain Bacteria; phylum Chlamydiota; class Chlamydiia; order Chlamydiales; family JAAKFR01; genus JACKPM01. Next base: position 38,921 of record JACKPM010000002.1, on the reverse strand, counting down.
TGGCTTCTTTGCTCTATTTGGAGCAATAGCAACGATCACAACAGGAAATATTGTACAGTCGAATTCGATCTCTGAAGTAGTAACGACATATTTCCACGTTGATCCGTGGGTGACGGGCATTATTCTAGCTGCAGTGACGGGAGCTGTTTTAATTGGGGGGATTCGTTCAATTGGAGGGGTGACATCGCTTCTTGTGCCCTTTATGGCGCTTTTCTATGTGCTGGGGAGTATGGGGATTTTGGCATTTAATATTGGAGTTGTGCCTGAAGCGCTTATGTCGATTCTTCGCTCAGCATTTACGGGGCAAGCTGCAATGGGTGGCTTTGTTGGTTCTACTGTGATGATGGCAGTGCAGATGGGGGTTGCGCGTGGTGTCTTTTCGAACGAATCGGGTCTTGGGAGTGCGCCTATTGCAGCAGCAGCGGCTAAGACAGACTATCCTGGAAGGCAGGCGCTTGTCTCAATGACAGGAGCCTTTATATCAACAATTGTGTGTACGTTCACGGGGCTTGCGATCGCGGTAACCAAAGTGCTTGGTTATATCGGGGATAATGGCAAGATCTTAACTGGTTCTCGTTTGACAGCGCTTGCGTTTGATCATGGAATTCCATTTGGCGGCTATATTGTGGTGCTTTGTTGCATTTTCTTTGGGTATTCGACGATAGTGGGTTGGGCGTACTATGGAGAGAAGTGTTCTGAGTACTTACTCGGAAGGCGTTCGACACCGTGGTACCGTTTTATCTTTACGATTTGTGTCTTTTTAGGCGTATTGATCCCAATTGACATTGTGTGGCCTTTGGCAGACATAGCCAACGCCTTCATGGCCTTGCCTAACCTGATTGCGCTGGTAGCGCTCTCATCTGTAGCTGTCAAGGAGAGCGACCATTTCTTTCTCCAAGTGGGTCGAGAGAAAGGTCTCAAGCTTCCCGACGCTGCCTAGCTAGCTTTATCCATCAGCTTTTTTGTTAGCTCTGCTACGTCGTAAAAGAGCGCGTGCACAAATAAAATCTCAGCTTTAAGTGATTTGCAATTAGCATGGAGCGCTGCAATGAAAGAAAAGGGGTTGCGAGAAAAAAGGGGAGAAGAGTAATTTGGTTCTTCATCGGAGGTGACCGATGAAAAAACTTTATTTTCTTTCAATTCTACTCGCAGCGCCGTTCGCTGCATTTGCCCTGCCCGTAAATAATCCTGAAATTGCAACACTCGCATGTGATGGCGTCTTTTTCTCTTCGAGCAGATGCGCCACGCCCATTGTGCGTTGCGATGTCTTCAGCGTGCGGCTGGGATACTATGGAGATTTTATCTTCAATAACTACACCCAAGTGGACCAGTCGGGACGTAAGGGATCCATTCAACGCACTCAACTCTATACAAATGCTGGTGAAATCGATTTCAACCTATGGAATCGCTTTGAGGTCTTTGCAGTATTAGGCGTAGCAGATGCAAAAGTGAGCGCGCCAATTAGCAACTTTTCTGTTGGAGGTGCCCCTGTCAACTCGCTTTTGTCCATTGAGACAACGAGCGATTTTGCCTGGAGCATAGGCGGTCGTGGTACTCTATTTCAATGCGGTCGATTAGGTTTTGGGGTTGAAGGACAGTACTTTGCAACCAACCCAGAAATTAACTGTGTGCGCGATCACTTCAACTCAATCTCTACCTACATCAACGACCAAGAGCTGCACTACCAATCGTGGCAAGTGGGTTTGGGAGTAACGTATGAAGTGATCATCAACGGCTGCTTTAGCTTTTTGCCCTACGGTGCGCTCGCATGGGCAGGTACAAACATCGATATGGGAAACAGACAAGTGCTTTTATCTGGACAAAACGTCACAGCAGAACTTTTTAACTTGAAAAAAGAGCGTCCTTTCGGCTATGCATTAGGTGCTACTTTGTTAGGAGGTGAGCGCGTGCTTATCACCGCAGAGGGGCGTTTTGCGTACGAAAAGGCGCTATTTCTATCAGTACAAATGAGGCTTTAATGAAACGGTTACTACTACTCCTTTTAGCAGCAGCACCTTTAAGCGCGCTGCCACTACAAAACCCAATGCTGTCGACAATGTTTTCCGACGGTTTAATTTGTGAAGATTCATGCGGAGCAGCCTTTTTCGGGCTTTTCGACGTGCGTCTTGGCTTTTATGGCGATTACGTCTACAACACACACATGAAAGTGAAACGTCCAGGAAACTCTGGTAATGTTCGCAAAACATCTGTGATGACAAATGCAGGTGAAGTGACTGTCAACTTCTGCAATTTTGATGTTTTTGCAACTGTTGGTGCGACAAATATTGATGTGCTTCTAGGAACACGATCACTTGCGACAAGTGGTACAGATCAAAACAACCTACTAGAGATAACTACCGACGCAGGTACTTCTTGGAGCGTAGGTGGCCGATGGGCTATCTGGGATTGCGGAGCATTTGGACTTGGTATAGAAGGTCAATATTTCTCAGCGAGTCCTAGTCTGAACTCTTTAATTGGCTATGCGCGCGCTGAGCCAATCTATTTTAATGGCCAAGATGTGAACTACCGAGCTTGGCAAGTAGGACTTGGAGTAAATTGGATGATTCCTATTACTGAGTGCTACTCGCTTAATCCTTACTGGGGCGGCTTCTGGACTGACTCTAAGATGACTTTTGGAAATGCAACAGCACTAATTTCTGGATTTTCTAACGTAAATGTTCAGCTTTTCGACATTGAGAAGAATCGTCAGTATGGATGGGCTTTCGGCGTCACATGGTTAAATGCAGGTCTTGCTACCATTACAGCTGAAGGAAGATGGGCAGGCGAAAAGGCAGCCTTCCTATCTGGCCAAATTCAATACTAATTGGTTTAAGATAGGCGGAGCTTTGACTCTATTGTAACAAGCTCTCTCTCTAACTGAGAGAGAGCTTGTTTTTTTTCTTCTACAAGTTCTGGTTGAGCACGTTCAAGAAAGCCCTGGTTGTTCAAAAGAGCACGCAGCTGATCTAAAGCTTTTTGCACTTTATCCTTCTCCTTGCAAAGTCGCTCTTTTTCTAAAGTTGCGAGCTCTTGAGGTAGAGGGATAATGATTTTGAGATCCCCTACAGCCCCTGTAGCGGCAAAAGAGAAGTCTGGAGCCTCTGAGACAATTTCTACCTTGTTTGTTTTGACAAGAGCAGAAAGGATAGAGGTTTCTATATCTCCTACAATATAGATGTCTATTGCAATTTGTGGGGGAATTTTCATTTCACCACGGATGTTACGGACAGTGTAGACAACCTCTTCCATAAGAGCAAATTGCTCTTCAATTTCGGGGTGGATATCGCTTTCATTGATCACAGTGGGGTAGGGAGCAATGGCGCACGACTCTGCTTTGAGCGCTTCAAGCGCCGGGCCAAGGTAGGGGTCATCGCACGTACCAGCAAACCGTTTGAGGTTTTGGAAGAGCTCCTCTGTGATGAAAGGGGCCATAGGATGTAGAAGACGGAGCATATTACAGAGAATAACAAGCAAGATCTTTTGTTTGTTTTTCTTATCCCCTTTGAAAAGAGTGGGTTTGCAAATCTCTACGTAGGAAGCGCAAAACTCTTTCCAGAAAAAGTCGTAAGAGGCTGTTGCGGCTTGGTCAAATTGGTAATTGGCCAAGCTCTCGTTTACTTGTTTGTTAATGCGGTTGATGGCTGAAAGAATCCAGTGATCTTCAAGTTTGAGTGCGTCATAATCGATGCCTCTATCAATTTCAAGATCTTCGAGGTGCATGAAAACGAAGCGAGCGCCATTCCAAACTTTGTTAGCAAAGTTTTTAAACTCTTCAAAGCGCCTTCTGTCGAGGTCGATTTGGGGCGATTGGTTAGCGCACGAACATAGACTCATGCGCACAGCATCAGTGCCATATTCAGCAATCATCTCGAGAGGATCAATAACATTTCCCTTTGACTTTGAGAGTTTTTCCCATTTCGATTTGACGTCTTTTGCAAGCGGCTTCCCTTTGTCGTACTCTTTTTTCTCTTCTCCAGTAACGTAGGTAATGCCCCCCTCTGGATTGTCACGCCAGTACGATTTTCCATAGATAAGGCCGTGCAAAAAGGTTTCAGCAAAAGGTGCCTCTCCCAGTGTTTCCTCTCCCATCATAATCATGCGCGCGACCCAGAAGAAAAGAATATCGTGACCAGTAATGAGGACAGAGTTGGGATAGAATTTCGCGAGGTCTGCAGAGTTATCAGGCCAGCCAAGGGTACTAAACGGCCAGAGCGCGGAGCTAAACCATGTGTCGAGCACGTCAGGATCTTGCTCCCACCCTTCGCCTGGGGAGGTGTCTGAGCACACCATCTCATCATCCTTATACCAAACAGGAATGCGGTGTCCCCACCAGAGCTGCCTGCTGATGCACCAGTCGCGCAAGTTTTCGATCCAGTGATTGTAAGTGCGTTCCCACGAGGGGGGAAGAATTTTAACTTTTGTGTTGAGAAGCTTCTCTTTAAAAGGCTCCATTTTCACGAACCACTGCTTAGAAAGAAGAGGTTCGATCACAGCTTTACTTCTATAGGAGACACCAACACGGTTTGTGTGTCGCTCCACTTTTTCGAGAAGGCCTACCTTTTTCATGTGCTCGACGATGGCATTGCGCGCCTCTTCGCGGCTCATCCCTTCAAACTGCCCCCCATTTTCATTGATGCGCCCATCGGGAGTTAAAATATTGATCATGGGAAGATCGTGGTCGATTCCCATTCTGTAGTCGTTAGGGTCGTGCGCAGGGGTGATCTTTACTACACCTGTTCCAAACTCTGGATCTACGTGCCGGTCAGCAATGATAGGGATCTCTCGATTGTCGAAAGGAAGGCGCACTTTTTTCCCAACAAGGTGAGCATACCTCTTGTCTTTAGGTGAGACGGCAATGGCTGTGTCTCCAAGCATGGTTTCAGGGCGGGTGGTGGCAAAGTGCACAAAGCCGCTCATGTCGGCGAGGTGGTATTTCATGTACCACAAATAAGAGTCGCGCTCCTCATACTCCACTTCGTCATCAGCAAGAGCAGTCATCGTGACTGGATCCCAATTGACGAGGTAATCACCACGGTAGATAAGCCCTTTGTCGAAAAGGCGCTTGAACTCTTGATAGACTGCTTTGCTGCAGCCTTCATCCATGGTGAAGCGGAGCCGAGACCAGTCGCACGAACACCCCATTTGTCTCAGCTGCGACAAAATGACGCTTTCACTCTTCTCTTTCCACGCCCATACCTTTTCTAGGAACTCTTCCCTTGTAAAGTCGCTTCTGCGCTTTCCCTCTTTGAGAAGATTGCGCTCCACAACGGTTTGCGTAGCGATGCCAGCATGGTCAGTGCCTGGCAGCCAGAGCGCTTCGAAGCCACTCATGCGCTTCCAACGAGTGAGAATGTCCTGTAAAGTAGAGACAAGCGCGTGCCCCATGTGCAAAACTCCCGTCACATTTGGAGGGGGCATCACGATGCAAAAGGGAGGCTTGCTCGAGGTAGCATCTGCTTGAAATAATTTCTTTTCATCCCAGAAGCTTGCCCACTTCTGCTCTGTCTTCTTAGGGTCGTACGCTTTGTCCATAGAGGCAAGGACTATAGCAAATATCAGAATTTGTGGCGACAAGCGGGTGTTTCATATCCAGCTCCAGGGAAAAAGCATCCTTTGTCAATCTCGGCTGTGTCGATATAGAGAAGGGATTCTCCCATGTGGGGAGTGGTAAAGACACCTAAAGTGTGGAGCACTTTGACGTGAAAAAAAAGCTTTCCATTTTGATCCGATGCTTTTTCGATTTGGAGAGGGATAGAGTGGTAGCCATCAGCTGCAGTGAACGAGATCATTGCATAGGGCTTTTCTTCTAGCTCAGAAATGAGTTCTTTGACAGGGATCATTCCTACCCGCCTTTGGGAGATTGTAGTGAAAACCCCTGCATACTCATTGACATCGTTGAGCTCGAGTGTGCCAGTTTCGGTCTCTCGGTCATAGGTAAAAGCTCCCTCTTTTGCGTGCACTAAAAACATTGATTCGCCCGCATATAGCGACACCGAAAAAAGAAGGGTTAATATGTATTTCATGTTGTTCTCCATCTGTTATAAAAGGGAATGCTTAGCATCACAAAGAGCATGACCACCCCAATGAGAAAAAATGTATCGTTAATTGCAAGCGCTTTTGACTGCTCATCGAGTGCGACTGCCATCTCGGCGTTTTGCTGCCCTGTTGAGAGGTAGAAGAGTTTGAGCTGGTGTAAAAACTCTCGCGTTTTGATCGAAAAGGAAGTGAGCTCTCCTCCGAGGCGGCTGTGATAGAAATAGCCGCGTCTTTGCCATACGGCAGTGTAAACAGCGAGTCCAAGTCCTGTAAAAAAAATGCGAGAGAGTTGGAAAATAGCAATACCATCCAAAATCTCTTCACGGTCTACAAAGTCAAGCATGCGGTGCATTAAGGGGGGAATGAAGAGGGGGAGTGCAAAACCAAAAATCACATGGGCAATTGCAATGCGGGCAAAGTTGACGTGCGCACTGAAATTCATCGCAAAAAAACAGCCTCCTACTAGGAGAATAATGGCGATCCATAAAAAAGAGATGCGGTGTTGCCTCTCTTTTTTGCAGATAAAGAAACTCACCATGATGGATGTGACAAGCGCTATTCCCCAAAGTACCATTACATAGTCTGCAGAATAGTTGATATAGACATGCAACCAAAGGGATAGTAGAGAGATCGCAGCGTTATAAGAAGAGAAGAGAAAGGCTGTAAGTAGCACTGCATAGCCAAAAGACTTCCGCTTGAAGAGAGAGAAATTGAGAATGGGATGGGGATGGCCCCATTCATGCAGAATAAAGTAGGGGAACGTGATGAGGAAGAGATAGAAAATGGTGTCGAGAAAGTGGGAGCGAAACCAGTCAAGCTCTTGCCCCATGGTAAGAAAGGTGATGATAATGCTCACATTGATGCAGTAGAGAAAGTAGCCCAAATAATCGAGCTTTTTGACGGGGAATTTTGCTTCGTGGTGCCGCATCTCCCACAGGAACCAGAAGCAGACAGGGATGAGGAATAGAAGATCGAAAAAAACCATCCACCACCACCGATATCCATATGCAATTGCGCCACCTACAGTGCCTCCCGCTGTCGTAGCTAGCAAATAGGTGACGGTAAAGTTCCGAATATAGATGCGCCTCTCAAAGTGTTCGAGAAACTCCGAAAGCAAGTTAGGGACTGCTACAAAAAGCGCCCCGGTGCAGAATCCTTGTACAACGCGAAAAGCGTTGAAAAACTGATAGTTTGTGGCGCTGAAAAGAAGGAGTGTGCTGGCAACAAGTGCACACGCACTCGTCAGCAAAATCTTCTTTGGAGGAAACTTATTGCCAAGTGGAATCGCCATCACATTTCCCATCGCATAGAAGCACATGGGATAAATAACTGTATTATAGCTGCCGCCATAGTCTGGGACGATAAAAAGAGCTGACATAAGCACCTCATAGAAGATGAACGTCACCATGAAGTTCATGCTCATTGCGGCGGCAAAGAGGCGAAGCTTGTCAAAGCTCATGGCCTCCCCCAAATCACATTCCGAATTTTTTCAATAGGCGTTGTCACGGGGATAGAAATAGCTTTCATCATATTTTCCATCCATAAGTCAAGGTCATCCTCTTGCTTCACCTCCGGCACTTGCAGAGGATTTTGCGCAAAAAATTCGAGTACAGGGTCGATGTTATTGAAGACGATCTCTTCAGCTGATTGCCCTGCGCCCATCTCCTCTGTCTCATAGATCGTGGTTACATAGTGAGGAGAGATGTCTGTGCGATCAGGCACAAGAGCCCCCTCATGTTTCTGCCGCAAATCAACAGTGGAGTGGAGAGTCATGCCCAAACGGAGTGGGTATTTCTTCACCTCGTCTGGCTCAAGGCGTACACGCACAGGAAGGCGCTGTACGATCTTGATCCAGTTGCCCGACAAGTTTTGCGGGGGAAGAAGGGTGAAGGCGTTGCCTGCACCACCTGGCAAGCCAACAATTTTGCCGTGGTAGTGGATGCCTCGCCCATAGAGGTCTGAAGTAATTAACACATCCATGCCGATGCGCATCCGCTTCATCTGCGTCTCTTTGTAGTTTGCATTTACCCAAACCTGATCGAGGGGAATCACACTCATCATCGGTTGGCCAGCGGGGAGCCACATTCCCACTTGCACCGAGCGTTGCGCTACAAGCCCCGTTACAGGAGAGCGGATGCGGCACCGGTAGAGATACACCCACGCATCGATGAACCTTTCCATCGCTGCAGTCACTCTTGGATGCGTCAAAATCGATGTCTCTTGCAAGAGCGCCCGCTCTTTTTGGTAGAGACTCTCCGTACGGCGCAATGAGTAGAAACTTTCTCGTAAAGTCGCCTCAGCGGTCTCCAAATTCTCAAGTGAGACACCTCCCTGTCCTATCACATGGATGCGGTGCGTCCAATCTTGCTTTGCTAAGATAAGCGCCGCCTTGCGCACCTCAATATCTGATTGATACGCAAAAAGCTGGTGATAAAGAGCGCACACCTCTCGCGTAGCGCTTGCAAGCTCTTCTGAAGCCCTTCCAAAGCTCAGTTGAGCATTTGTCTCATCCAACTGCACCAAGATCTGCCCCTCTTCCACCAAATAGGTGTCATCGGAGTAAACTCCCGTCACAAATCCTTCATGCAGAGGGGTTACGACAATTTGGTTTCCATGTACGTAGGCGTCATCAGTAAAAACAATATGCCGCCAAAAGAGAAGCCAAAAAAGACCACCCGCAATCAACAACACGATGATCACAATCCAAAAGATCTTGAGCCGCTCTCTTCTAGTTATGGCAATACCCCCCTCCAAGCGCCTTGATCAACCCAATCGAAGTTGTGTACTGTGCATAGATTAGTTCTACATCGACCAACGCTTTCTCAATCCATTCAATCTCTTTCTCATAGACGTTGAACATGTTATCCAGTCCATGCATATAGTTGAGGCTTGCCAAATCATAGCGAAAATCTGCTGAGGTTAAAATCACATCCTGCGCCTTTCGCTTTTCATACACTGCATCCAAAACTACAAGAAGGTCAGCGACTTCTTGTGAAGCTTTCAATAGCAAGCTGTTGTACTCTTGCACCGCCTCATTAAAAAGAGCGGTGTTTTTCCGCACACCCGACTTAATGGCACCCGCTGTGAAAATCGGCATATGGAGTGCAGGCAATAGACCTGGCTGTGAGCTGTAGGCGCGGAAAAGCTCGCTCCACTGCAACGTGGAGAGCGCAATAATCGCGCGCAAATCGATATTGGGAACAAAGTCTGCAATTGCAGCCTTGATTTCAAAGGCTTGCGCTTTTGCGCGCAAAATAGCGGCTGCTAGATCGGGACGTCTGGCAAGTAAGTCCAAAGAGAGTGTTTCGGGGATAGCCATCTCTTTTGGTGGCTCAAGGGGCAACTCATCGACACAAATTGGTTCATCAGGTCCTACACCTCTCAATATGTTGATCACATGAATGTTGTTACGGACTTCTGCATCGATCTCATAGACGAGCTTCTTAGCATCTTCGAGCTGTTCAAGAGCGAGAGCGGGTTCAAACATTGAAGTTAGCGCTCTCTCTTGCACATGGACGCTTAAATTGAAAAAGAGTTGCCGAGCCTCCTGCAACTGGTAAAACAACTTTTGTCGTACAAGGTTGGTTTTCAAGGCAAAATACGCCTGTGAGAGCATCGTAGCAACCACAAGTTCTACCTGTGCTTGCTCAGCTTCTTTTGCTTGCTCTCGCCCCATCGCTGCGTAGTAGAGATTGTGGTATTTCCACCAAATGTCTACTTCATAGTTAACGGAGAGGGCTGCATAGATGTCATCAGTTGAGCGTGTGAGCGCTGGGTTGAGAGTATGCAGCAAGCCTGTTTTGCTCAAATACTGCCACGCTTCATTTCCATTTAAAAAAATGAGTGGAAAAATCTTTGAGCGTGTGATGATCGCTTCATTGCGCGCCACATTTACTCGTTGCTGCACGGCCAAAATATTGGGGTTGCTCTGTAGAGCTTGCTCAACAAGAGAGTTAAGTTCACATGAGTGAAACATCTCCCACCACTTTTCATTTGGCCAATCTCCCCAGAAAAAGTGTTGGTTTTTAAGAGCATACTCAGCTGTTTGTTGCAAATCGGGTTGGGGCAGAGGGTCATTGAGCGTATCTTTGCGCAGTTTTGGCGAGCATGCCGAGAGCAAAAGTAGAAAGAAAAGCCACTTCCTCATTCAATGAATATCTATTATATTATGATATAAGTGTCAATGGGAGGGGGGAAGCGTGCTGACTATTTTGCAGCGCTTTGCAAAATAGTCTTGACTTTTTTGCAAAGCGCTGCAAAATAGTCAGTATGGAAAGAGAGCAAAAAGAGGCAATTGTACGTGATCTACACAAGAAGATGGTTTTCCTTACAGGGCCGCGCCAAGCAGGAAAGACCACTCTTTCGATCTCTGTAGCTCAAGAGTTTGACTCTCATATCTATCTTAACTTCGATGTCGCAGAGGATCGCAGAGTCATCCTTGATCGCTCCTGGCATCCTTCCGTTGAGCTTGTGATTTTAGATGAGATCCATAAGCTTCCTGATTGGAAGAACTACTTGAAAGGCGTCTATGATGGACGCGTTGCGCACCAAAAGTTCTTGGTAACTGGGAGTGCACGTTTGGAGGTGTTCACAGAAGTAGGGGATTCTTTAGCTGGACGGTTTTTTCTACACCGCCTGCTTCCTCTTTCTCCTTCTGAATGTGAAAAGGTAAAGGCGCCCTATTCGGTAGAGCATTTTCTGGAGCGGGGAGGATTTCCTGAACCCTTTTTAGCAGAAAACAAAACAGAGGCAGATCGTTGGCGCCTCCAATATGTCGATAGTCTTTTGCGTACAGATGTTCTTGATTTTGAAAATATTCAAAATGTAAAGGCGATTCGTTTAATATTTGAAATGTTACAGGAGCGAGTGGGCTCTCCTATTTCCTATAGCAGTATCGCGCAAGACGTTTCCATTTCGCCAAATACAGTGAAAAAGTACATACAGATTTTAGAGGCTCTCTATATCGTCTTTCGGATCACACCTTTTTCACGCAACATCGTGCGCAGTCTTTTGAAAGAGCCCAAAATCTATTTTTTTGATTTGGGATTGGTGCGCGGTGATCCAGGTGTGGTTTTTGAAAATCTTATCGCTCTTTCGCTTCTGAAATTTATCTACAAGAAAGTGGATTATGAGGCGCAAATTTATGCTTTGCACTACCTGCAAACTAAGGAGAGACGAGAGGTTGACTTTGCTCTTGTGCTTGATAAAAAGCTAGAAAAGCTAATCGAGGTTAAGCTTTCAAATGGGACACCAAGCCGCTCGCTTCACTATTTTCATGAAAGATATGATGTGCCTGCTGTGCAAGTGGTCAAAGATCTTAAAAAAGAGAAAATCGATCACGGCATTGAACTCATCTCTGGAATAAACTTCTTAAAGAGACTTTAGATGGTGTCGTCAAATTTTCTCCTTTGTCAGCCGGATCTTTTCTGCCAAAATGCGCCCTCGCAACCTCGGAAGTAGCGCTTTGGCTACTCCCTTCGCTTTCGATTGCGCATTTTGCCTAGATGGTGTCGTCGAATTTTCTCCTTTGTCAGCCGGATCTTTTCTGCCAAAATGCGCCCTCGCAACCTCAGAAGTAGCGCTTTGGCTACTCCCTTCGCTTTCGATTGCGCATTTTGCCTAGAAAATCTCTCGCCTTACAAAGGAGAAAATTTGACGACACCATCTAGAAAATCTCTCGCCTCACAAAGGAGAAAATTTGACGACACTATCTAAGCCTTCAAAACTTGACTTATTCCACTCACTTTACGCGGATAGAATTAAAGAAGGCTGGGGCAAGCGTAAAGTCATCGCCTTGCACAATGGCCCAGTAGAGCTGGTTGCTTGAGCAGTAGATACGCACAACGCGGTTAACTCCACGAAATGTAATTTGCGCAACATAGAGTGCTCCCGATTGATCGACGCTCATCATTTTCACGATGCCATCCTTCCCAAAGGCCGCTTGCACTTGCTGCATGAATAGTTGTTGAGATGGTGGGGGAGTGTAGCTTTGCGCAATTGAGCAGTGAACTTCGTAGTCGGTTCCGTTGTGCTGGCTATGCGCGTAGGCATTGCTGTTCGCAATGCCGCTAAAAGGCTTTCCTGGAAACGCTGCAGCAAATCCAAACGCTCCATTTTCGTATGTGCAGTTTTGCCACTCGTTCCCTTCAAAAGTGTAGGGCTCTCCATCCCGTCCAATGGTGAATGCAAATGCAGTTGTAGCAAAAAGTAAAAATAGGCAAATCAGCAATCGTCTCATGCGAGCGATTGTAAAGAGAGGGTAAATTTACGACAATGTTAAAGAATACTTGTTGAAGTAGTGTGCTTGCCAAATAGCCCAAAGGGGAGCGGCGATACCAGCACCGAGAGCAACCAAATAGATCAACCATACAAGTACAAGCATGTGCGCGATCACTGTTACGACATTGCCAGCACCCCAAAGAAGTCCCAAGAGGACCAGAAATTTTGGAAGGCGGCGTGCAAAAAAGGCGTAGTTGATTAAGAACCAGAGGCCAGGGGTGCCGAGCGAAAGGGCATAGATTCCAGGATTTGCAACACCAAAAGCGATAATGACGTGTTTGATCGCAGGGTCAGCCATTTCGTACTCTTTTGCGAGGTGGGGAACAGTCGTGGCGTCGATCACACTTTGAAACATGCCGATCCCTGCCCCAATAATTGCGAGGAGAGCAAAGAGCGTAAGTACCCCTTTTTTGTTAGAGATGGAGTAGAATGCCACAATCACGCCCACCATGGATGCATTTGCAATCACCATGAGCGTTTTGAGAAAGACAAAGATCCATTCATACCCTTCAAAGTCACGAAAGTATTGAGCAGAAGTGACGTAACTTGCGATTGAGCGGGGGGAGAGAAAGGCGCAGATGACGATGAGCACGTAGCAGATGCCCATAATGTAGGCGCACCACGCGCCAACTTTGAGATGGCTTTTTTCCATATCCCAGGTATAGAGAATGAGCTTTTTAATGGGAAGCATGAGAGAATCACAGAATGCTTAGACTTGGTCTTTGTTGCACATTTGTTGATGTACCCATCAAGTTTCGTCAAACGACGGTCACTTACTTGAAGCGTTTGGAAAAGCCAATGGAGCACATCGAGAAGATCGTGTGGCACAACATTGGAGCGCTTGAGGAGGCGATCGTCTACTGTTTGGAGCACAATATTGGGTGTTTCCGAATCAACAGTCAGTTCCTTCCTGCAGCCACCCACCCAGAGGTGGGCTATACCCTTAAGGATTTACCCGAAGCCTTTTCAAGGCGGCTAGCAGCTATTGGGAAGAGGGGAGAGATCCGTCTCACTTTTCATCCCGATCAATTTGTTGTATTGAGCTCTCCTAAAGAGGATGTAGTGGCAAATTCGCTGAAAGAAATTGAGTCGCAGGCGAGTGTAGCTGAGCTAGTGGGGGCTGATGTGATCAATATTCATGGGGGCGGTGCGTATGGCGATAAGGTGGCAGCACTAGCGCGTTTTGAACGCAGTATGAGCCGCCTTTCTTCAGTGGCGCGCATCAAGGTTACCGTTGAGAATGATGACAAAACATATACGCCCCAAGAGCTCTATCCTTTGTGTGAAAAGTTAGGTATCCCTCTTGTCTATGATGTGCACCACCACCGCTGTCTGCCAGATGAGTGGAGCATTGAGGAGGCAACTCAAAAGGCGCTCTCAACATGGAATCGGGAGCCTCTTTTTCATATCTCAAGTCCACTCAATGGATGGGATAAAAAGCATCAAGAGCGGCACCACGACTACATCGACATTGCTGATTTTCCTGTGTGTTGGAAAGGGATCGAGTTGCTCACAGTTGAAGTAGAAGCGAAGGCAAAAGAGCGCGCAGTCGCAAAGCTTCAGCAGATGCTAGCGAAGTAGAGACCAGCGAGCAAGATACCGTCGACAGGATTTTCTTTGATAGCCTTTTGCAGCTCCTCTTTTGTGTAGAGCACTGTTTCGATGAACTCTGCGTGGTCAAGGTTGGGCGAGGCGATTTTCTCAGCATCATAGGCGCGGTAAAAGACGGTTTGTTGGTGGCACACGCCTGAGTAGGGGTAAGACTGTCCAAGTTTTTCATATCTTTTGGCTATGTAACCGGTCTCTTCAAGGAGCTCTCTTTTGGCGCACGCTTCATGCTCTTCATCAGGGTCAGTCGAGCCGCCCGGAGCGCCGAGTAAGATTGTGCGCGAGGGGTGGCGGTACTCTCTATTGATCAAAAAGCGACCGTCAGGTGTTGTGGCAATGATCGCAACAGCAAAGGGGCGTGTCTCCAATACGTAGTAGTTGTAGTCTTCTTGGTGCTGCATATGGAGCACCTCCTTCCGAATTTTGAAGAAGGCGTGGTTCACCACTTCGGTTTCAATCACAGAGGGCAGGTCATTCAGCGACATAGATGTACTCCTTTTTCTCAAGTTCGCGATAGTATGCTTCAAGTTCAGGGTTTTCAGCGATAGTATAGTAAAGGGTAAGCTGTTGGTAAAGAAGGCGTCTTTCCCATAAGAAGCTTGTAGAGAACCAACTTGGATTGTCAAGGATGTTGTTGGTGAGCTCGTGCCCAAGCAGCGCCCACGTGCGTGGGAAGGGGGTGTCGATTACTCCTTGGAAGAAAAGAAGAGCGATTTCTTCCCCCTCAGTCTCATAGAGCCAGCAGCCGTAGAGAGGATAGAGTTCGGTGCTCTCTTGTGCAAGCATTTCAATGGGGTAGTTGTCAAAAAGAGCGCCTGCTTCTGCCCAGCGCCCCTCTTTGAGCAGCGCCCAAATACAGCAAGCATCGATACGGATGCGCTCCTCTTTAGAAAGAGGAGTAGATTCGACAAACTTTGCAAGTGCATACACCTTTTCTTCTTCATCATTTTTGATCGCTTGACGCATCAAATAGCACAAGATGCGCAGCGGCGTCTCATATGTTGCTTCACCTGTAAGCAGCGGGGTAAAGTGCTCTTTTCCTTCGAATTGTTTTTCCTGAAGCAACTTCTCAGCAAGGCCATAGCTTCCAATTTCGAAGAGGCAAAAGATAAGGTCGCTTAGTGAAGAATCACTGCATTTCGGCACGAGTTCAAGCAATGTGTAGGGGGTTGCTAGCCAAAAGGCGAGAGGGACTGCGAAAGGAGCGATCTCTTCTGTAAGGCTTTTAAGGTCAATAGGAGTATCGATAAAGGGGAGTTGTTCCCAATGCTTCACGAGGTAGGAAAGAAGGCACACTGTGTCGGGTTTGGAAATCACCTCGGGAAGGAGGCGAAGGGCGATGAGAATGAGTTGATACGCCGAGCGGCGGTCCACTTGTGACGCCTCATGCATGCGGTAACAAATCTGCTCGCGCAACGAGTCGACAAGGGGGTGTTTGTTATAGCGGCGCAAGCCCAGCTCTAAACACTTAATCTCCTCTGTATGGTCGCGCAACGCTTTGTAGACAAGCGATTTTCCTAAATATTCGAGCGGCGTTTTGCGTAGCTTGGAAAATTCTTCCAATGCTGTTGCGTAGAGCTTCTCCCCCTTCTTCGCGGTTTTTGCCTTTTCCAGCAGAGTGATGCCTGCGCGGAAAAGAGCTTCACGCCCTTCGCGGTGCCCAGGAAATGAGGCGCCGATGCGGCGGTATTCAGCAAGCGCTCGCTTGTAATCTTTGCTTGCCAAAAAGGCGTCAGGTACAGAGAGACAGCTCACATGCAGCTCTTGACTTCCCACAGAAATGGTGAAGGGGTCGACTGAAAATTTTTCATCGCGGGATACAAAGCCAACGTGAGAACCAAAGAGGGGGAGGTAGCTCACGTAGGTGAAGCGGAGCTGTGCATCAATCGTGAAGTGCAATGTGCTCCCTGAACGCTCAATGCGCAGCGTGTGCCACACACCCTCTTTGAGTGCGAGATCGGGGAGGTGCATCACCTCCACGGTGCTGCGGAAGAATTTTGAGAAAGAGCCGCTCATCCATAGGCAATATCCCTCCATCGGCGTTTCGCGCATCTCCATCTCTGGAACGCTGAGCAAAAAGCCAATGCCGCCACTCTCCTCCTCAAGGCGAAAACGGGTCTCAATCCTCACGTTATCTGGGAAGGTGTTTTTCGACACCATGATGCTCACCCACGCTGCTTCTTCTGTTGTGCGCGTCAATGCGACATATTGGGAGATAAGAACATTCTCTTGGAAGAGCCAATCTTTTTTGTTGTGAATGTCGAGCGTTGCACTCTCAAACCACTCGCTGGTTCCTTCCATGTGACTGTTAAGGTCATCGAGCAACTCCTCTACAGAGGTGTACCGCTCATCGGGATTGGGGTCTAGTGTGCGCTTCACAATGCGCGACAAGCGAGGTGGTACTTCACGATATGGTGCTATTTCTTCTGGATCGAGTAGCTTCTCCAGATGCGATGTCTTGCGGAACTCTTTCACAGACGCACGCTTGAAGGGGAAGTGAAGTGTCAAAATTTGGTAGAGCATCACTCCAAGCGCATAGATATCAAGCGAAAAGTTCACTTTCCCTCCATGCGCCCTCTCAGGGGGCATGTAGGCGACCGTTCCCACCATTTTCCCTGGACTGGTAAGCCCTTCCTCTCCTATGATCTCCATCTCATCTTCATCGTCGGTGAGGTGCATTGCAATGCCCCAGTCGAGAATGATTACCTCTCCAAACTCCCCAACTAAAATGTTCTCAGGCTTGATGTCTCGGTGAACAATTCCCTTCGAATGCACATAGGAAATCGTTTGGCAAAGCGTGCGGAAGATGGGTAACAAAGAGACGATCGGCGCCTCACTCTTCCCTTGATGTGCACTTTTTAAAATCTGCTTTAACGTTTCTCCATGAATGTGTGGCATCACATAGTAGAGCGCATCCTCTTCTTGGTGAATCGAATAAATGGAGACAATGCCAGGATGTGTGAGCTGTGCTGTGATCTTAGCTTCCCGTAAAAAGCGCTTAGTCAGATTGGAGTGGTGCTTGATGTCTTTGCGGATGCGCTTGATCGCAACTTCTCGCTCGCACACAGGATCATAGGCGCGCAACACTTCGCCCATGCCTCCCTTCCCGATTGCCCCGAGAATTTGGTACCGTCCAATTTTTTCTACCTGATCTTTCTCCACACTTCCAATGCCTCTTGGGATGCAAAGTCAACAAAGCACATGTGTCCTACCTCTTCGTCGAAGTAGTGGCCATTGGGTGCGCTATAGCTTTGAGCCATCTGTCGAAAATGAGCGTTTGTGCCCGTCTCATCCCGTGTGGGGAGAGTATAGCGGAAACCGCAGTGGAGTAAAGCAAAGAAATCGTTTTTCCACCTTCCACGTGCCTGCTCAACGGCATCAGTCATAGAAGCTCCTTGACACCCTGTAAAAGAGCCGTCTTCTAAGGTCCACTCGAAAGCATCATTCAAAAAAAGAAGTGTCCCTGAAGAGAGTTTTCCAACAAGATAGGGGAGAGTCATAAAGAAAGAGTAGAGGAGTAATATTTATTGCGCAACAAAGCCGCTGATGGCAGCAAACTCCTCTGGAGTGGCATTGTTCTCGAATTGCGCATAAATCAATGAGCGCCACACCTATCGCGACAGCCGCCATATTGAGGCGAAACACCCTCTTGATGTTGAGAGGCGGGGGGTGCAGTGGAAAGACTAGATGGTGTCGTCAAATTTTCTCCTTTGTCAGCCGGATCTTTTCTGCCAAAATGCACCCTCGCAACCTCGGAAGTAGCGCTTTGGCTACTCCCTTCGCTTTCGATTGCGCATTTTGCCTAGATGGTGTCGTCAAATTTTCTCCTTTGTCAGCCGGATCTTTTCTGCCAAAATGCGCCCTCGCAACCTCGGAAGTAGCGCTTTGGCTACTCCCTTCGCTTTCGATTGCGCATTTTGCCTAGATGGTGTCGTCAAATTTTCTCCTTTGTCAGCCGGATCTTTTCTGCCAAAATGCGCCCTCGCAACCTCGAAGTAGCGCTTTGGCTACTCCTTCGCTTTCGATTGCGCATTTTGCAAATTTTCTCCTTTGTCAGAAAAATCTCTCGCCTCTCGAAAGTAGCGCTTTGGCTACTCCTTCGCTTTCGATTGCGCATTTTGCCCTAGAAAATCTCTCGCCTCACAAAGGAGAAAATTTGACGACACCATCTAGAAAATCTCTCGCCTCACAAAGGAGAAAATTTGACGACACCATCTAGAAAATCTCTCGCCTCACAAAGGAGAAAATTTGACGACACCATCTAAACTATCCTGATTTGACTATACGTTTACCCTGCGCCATAGTCTTTGATCAGGGGGAGAGATGCGGTGAACCACGCCTTCCATTGGTCGTAGTTCCTAAAGTCGATCCGTTTCTCTCCATCGGTATCCGATAAGACGCGGTAGGTGATAGGAGGTTCTGTTGCTTCGGGGATGGGGGGGTGCTTGAGCATAGAGAAGCAAGTTGCCGCTTGAGGGAGTACAGATTGTGCTGGGTTGGGCTCTGGAAGGCAGATGACATTGAGCGCACCATGCACAGCGAGCGTCTCATTCCCTGTAGCCGCAAAGAGTAGGCGGCGCACATCGGCTTCATCGCTCTCTACAACCCATCTTTTCAAGTGACTTTCCAAAAGGGCTGCATCTCCTGACATTTGCGTAAAAGCCCATCGAATTTCTTTCGGGTTTGAAGGGGGAGTAAGTGCCTCTTGAATTGCAGGGCGTGCGTGCACAGCGCCATTCATTGTCAGCCCCTTTGCCACTTGGAACTTTAACTCTTTTGTCGTACGCATCATCTCTATGACCATTTCTTGGTCATCCATGTAGGTAGCATCAAACATCTCTCGCACATTTCCCATACTTGCTAACATTGCATGTTCTTGTGGGCAGAGCCGAGCATGCAACTCAAAAAGCTCATCCATGCTTTTTCCTTCACAGAGCTCAGCGATGCTTTCTGCTTGAAGCATTTGTGGGGGAAAAGAGCAAAGGTCATCGAAAAACTCTTGGGAGAAGATAAGATTGCGAGGAGGGGGAGTGGCCGTTGCAAGCATAAGAGCCAGCACACTTCCCAAGTAGCGCGCTTCATGCATTTCTGCTGCCGAAGGTATCTCACGCATTGCTCTTACTGAGAAAGTATGGTTTCTTTTCTCTTCTAGTACTGGGCCGAAACGTTCGAGGAGCTCGTGAGAGGCATTTGTGGCTACAGTTTTGGTGAGTCCTCCAACATCGATACCACTCTCTCCCTCAAATTTTACCCAAAGACGCTCTCGAATACCGTTGCCAAAGGCGCGTTCGAGTTGTGGGAGAATCGGTTCATTGAGTTTAAATTCATAGGTGACGTGTGGAAGTGAGGTGTAGTGCTCAGAAAAAGCATCTGCGGTGAAACGTGTAAACGACCAGAGGCGCTCTTGGTCATTCTCAGCAGAGGCCAACATCCCGATAATGATATTGCGCATCACTGTATTTTCACCTGGCACAATCACGCGGCGCGCGGCTGTAAGGACATTTGCCCTCTTATCTGCAGGAATGACACCCACAGAGTGAAGCAATTCTGTGCGACTTGTGACTCTTTCTTCGGGAGCAAGAAAGGGTTGAATGTCATCAGCAGCTGTTTTCTCTGCTGCAGGCATCTTGGATAGATTTCGGAGGAGCATAATGCGGTTCATCACGGTGTCTCCAGCTTGCAAAAGCCTCTTTGCAGCTCCAGTATTTTCAGCTAACTGCTCATCTGTATATTTTAACAGTTTGTCGAGAAGTTGGAACTTATCAGCAAGGGAGTCGGTTGGGAGGAAGAGCTCTTTTCCATGCGTCACAATAGCTTCTAGACGCGCTGGAGGGAGCTTTGCGAGCGCCTTCACAATCTCTACGCGTGCCTCTGGGTCAAGGTCAGTAGTAGCAAGCTCACCCACAAGAGGCGTGGCACGTGAGCGGGCATCGCTTGGAACATCATTAAGTCTCTGCGCGATTTCAAGACGTTCTGCTGCAGAATCAGAGTCAGTGAAGAGCTGCATCGCATGACCCATTAACTCTGCCCGTTCATCTCCTGGCAAAGCAGCGTATGTTTTGATAATTCCCGCTGCAGTTGCAAGTTCTTTCTTGCTTGTGAATAGAAGCGATACCTCGCGCACGAACTCCTCACTCTGCAATTCGGGGATCGAAGAAGCGAGCGCACGAATTTTTCCCAACGCATCAGGATCGGTAATGTGCCGTACTGCGCGCCCCTCAAGCTTGCCTACAGCTTGTGCTGCAGCTTGTTTTTCTGGTAGTGGTCCTTCATTCCCTACTGGTGTTGCCATCCTTGGCCTCATTTTTTTATAATAGTCCTAAATCTTGTTGAAGGTGGGGGAGCATCATCTCCATCCAGCCTTTCCATTCTTCATAATTTCTAAGATTTACCTGCTTGCCATCAATATCTCGGTAGAGCACACCCTCCTGCAAAGGAATTTCTGGTATATGCAAATCAAAAAAACAGGTGTGCCCCTGCATCACGATGGGTTCTCTAGCTCGAGGAGTCACCGATGTGAGCCTCAACTTTTTTTCTGGCGGCTGCCCCAAATCGTCTGCTCCACTCCCCCGAACTGCCATCTTATGATCTCCTAAAGGCGCTCCCCGCCTGTAAATCATTTACAGAATTGTTAAAGAGGTCTCTCCATGTTTCAAAGGTACGCATCGGATCAGCTGGGTTGTGGGAAATTGTGAATAGATCGAGTTGATAAAAGCAAGTATGCATGAAGAAAAAGTAGGGCTCATCTTCTCTATGTAGGTTTTTGATTTTGACTTTCTTCCCAGGAGGGAGTGTGTCTAAGCCAGAAAGCGCTCCTAGAAACTTCTTAAGTTGCTCAGGGGTTGCCTCTTGTACCCAACGGCGGAAAAACTCTTGTTGTAAGGAAATATCTCCCTTCGCTTCACTGAAATCCCAATTGTTCTCAAAATCGAGGAGAATAGGTCTCAAGTCTTTCGGTGTGCGCACCATTTCGCGCACAATAGGGTCAATTGGTACATTACCATCTGCAGAGAGCCCTTTTGCGAATTGAAACTTAAGCTCTTTTGCACGAATCGCGTCTAGAAGAGAGTCTTTAAGTTCAGCATCATCTTCAGGCATAAAAGTAGCGCGGATATACGCTTCGTCAACAACAGATTGATTTCGGTTGTCATGCGCATAGAGCTGCTTGTAGCGCTCTATAACAGTGTCCAAGGATGACCTCTGCGAGAGGTCATGACTTGCAGAAGGAAGAGTAAAAAGCTCTCTTGGTATAGCAGCAACCTCGTTGAAAAGCTCTTGTGAGAAGTCTTCAGGCATCACCGCCCCTGAGCTCACCATATGGAAGAGCATACGCCCTAAGAAAACAGCATCTTCCGCACCATCTCCTGAGAAAACCTTGATGTAAAGTCCATCATCCTTCCGTTCGAGCAGATGTTCAAAAAAGATGGGAATTTCATGCCCTGCTTTTTGGAAGAACTCTTGTGAAAGGCCACCAGCATCGACCCCAGGCTGTCCTTCATATAAAACGCGCAGTTGCACATCGAGTCCGTGGGCAATAAATGGTCGTATTTGAGGGAGCGCTTCACCCTCTTGCCTCACTCTCATCGTTGTGATAGGACTTCGCCTTTTTAGGTATTCGGTGTAGCGACTACGAATAGCTCTTATTCGCGTGCGTGCAATGAGTCCTTCTCTGCTTTCATCGGTTGTTGCGTGCGCTAGTTGTCTCACAATCTGTGGTGAGCGCAATTCGACGGGTTCGCGACTTAAAAAAGCAGCAAGTGAAACGCGGTTAGCCTCCGGTGTCAAAGCGAATGCTTGAACAATCTGGAAGCGCCATGTCATTGACATATGCGGATCGAAGACTCTCTCTGCATAGGGGAGTGCAGCAATATGATCCGGGTGAAATTTTTCAAATGTTCTGAGAGTTTCTATGAGCTCTTCTGGAGTGTTTGTCACTTGGAAACTTTGTAGATGTTGTATTAGCTCAGGAACACCTCGATATTTTTGTATAGCCTGGAAGCATTCGAGAGTTAAGTTGGAAGAGCGAAGGGCTGTGAAAGCTTTGATAAAAGGGGCGCGAAAGGATAAATTCGTGTGCAGGAGATATTGAAGGCAACGGTTGGCATCCCCTCCAAGACGAGGTAGAATCTGCATCAGGTCTTCCACAAGTTCAGGTGAGTTAGTGAGTACAAAGGCAAGTGATGGAGTTTTCTTAAAGGTGTCTAGATCAAATCTCTGGAGGAGCTCAAATGAGCTTTCTCGCCTCTCGCTTGGTATAGTTGCTAGCGCGACAACAGCTGCAGGGATGATCTCTCTTTCGTAGTGCGCTTGCACAAACTCAAGGAAGTTGTCGAACTCTGCTTTGTTTGGAATCGCTTTGAAGACGCGTATCATTTCGGGAAAGCGCAATTTGGCTGGTAGCTCTTTATAGCGAGCGATCACCTCTTCTCTTGAATCTTTGGGGATTTGCTGAAGGGAACGGCAAAGTTCTAGCTGATCTCGAAATGACATTGAGGGGGTAAACAGAAAGCTTGCTAAAGGAACTGCAGCCAAATCTTCTGTAGAAAATTTGCGAAGCTCTCGCACAGCGTTGAAAATTGCCGTGCGGTCACCAACCGGAATATCAAAGTGGGTAAGGGCTGAGAAAATGGGGGCATGGCGGTGTACAAAAGCTCTCCGTTCTCCATCTGTTGTATGAGTCTGCATATGCTCACGTAGGAAGCGCTCATCCAAAATGCAGCCTTGAAAAAGGTTTTCTATTGCAGCTTGATGCTGAGGTTCAACGGCAGATAAAAATGTGATAACACGCGCAGTATCCTCATAGACCCTTTTACCAAGATTTTTTGCCATTTGAAGAACCCAAGCTCTTCTCTCTTCTGGAGTTGATATAATAGCCGCTAATTCCAGAGTGCTCACTTGTGGGCCATATAGGGCAAGCACTTGTTCTACTAAATGACCGCGCTCTTGCGTGGGAAAACGCTTAAGCATAGAAGCAAACAAAGACTGAGCGTATGAAGGAATGCGAAATAGAAGAATTTGATCTGCAATGCTCTGAGCTTCTGGATGACCATCAAGTGCAGCGCAACACTCATCTGACAATCTAAAGTCATGAAACCCTAAAGCTGCTGGTGCAGGAAAATACTGTCTAGCTGTTTCAGAAACGTGAGCATCAGCCCCTTCCTCTCTAACAGGGGGGGCAAGAAGCTCTTCTCTTCTTGCTGCTAGGTATTCACGAATGGTTGCTACGCGTGCCCGAGCATCTGGCTGCGCGCATAGCTGTTTGATAAGAGTTGTAGAGCGGTGTTCTTTAGGTACATAACGTTCAACTAGCCGTAAGATAGAAAGGCGTTGAACGGAGGTGCATTGATTCAGTTCAGCTTCAGTCTCATAGAATTTCTGAGCGAGCTGAGCGTTATGTGTACTCCCAAGAAGGGTGCGGCGAATATCTTTCCCCGTTCCTCTAAACCACTTCCCAATGAAAGCAGTCCAAAGTGAGCGAAACATCTCAATCGTGCTAAAAGCAACTCGCTCAATAGTTTGAGTTTCTGGAGGGTTAACTTGGTAGCTCCGTCCTTGGTTCTGCACTCTCTGCTGATGGACGGCTCTCCGTTGCTCTTCCCCTCCCTGGTTAGAGTCTACGGGATGAATTCTGGCCATTTCTGTATTATAGTGTAAATTGTAAATATACAACAACGGGAGTTAATTGAAAGTTTAATTAAGATTTGTTGCAATTTACTCCTTAGGATCTTTTCGAACTTATCTGAATCGGCTGTGTTTCCAGATTCCGAGAGTGAATTGAGTCTTTTTCTCTTCTACGATGGCGGTGAAGGCGGCCAGAGCATAGCCCTGGCCACCTTAACCTCAAGTTTTTGACTGGCTACGCTAGTTTAAGGAGCAAAAGTTCTTATTGCGCTCGGACTTTGGAAACACAGCCTCGTCATTATCAAAGAGAGTCTATTTTCCAAGTGTCTCTTTTTCGTGATTGCAAAAAACTCATTATTTAGAAAAAATTAAGGGTATGGCAAATCCATCCCAAAGTTTAATCCACGGACAGCTGCCACCCGGATTAGTCTCTTCTCATACAGGCACAGGCGGTAATCAAAATCCTAATTTTACTGAGGTTAATTATCTAGCACAACAGATTCTTGCCTCTCGATCTCTCCTGCCCCCTGCAGCCCCTGCTTCATGGCCCTATGGACCGGCTACGCACCAATCTGCAGATGATCCATCACAAGTGTATTGGGTTATGGCTGGACCTGGACTGATGGTGCCCATGCATATGTTGCAGCCGTATGGACAGCCTTCTCTTATGCCTCGACCTGGACAGCTCCCTCCAGCCCCTCTTCAATTGCCGCCGGCATCGAATGTCCTCGAAAGAGCTAGAGCTATAGCGTCTGTATCGTTTTCCGCAGCCTCTCCTGAATTGCAGCAGGCACCGCCCTCCTCCTCACCTGCTGAATCTCCTACACCTCCACCTGCACTGCACCCTCCAGCCCCTCCTCCATTGCCACAGGCACCGCCTTCCCCCTTACCTGCTGAAGATGCAGATTCTGAAGATGATGCTTCCTCCGTTATCTCCTCCGATTTTTTTCCTGCACAAAAACCTGGACAAGTAGATGAGGAAGATAACTGGGAGCCATGTCTAAAAGCAGTTAAAGAATGGGCGGAGGCAAAGGCCTTAGGCCGGAAAGAACGCAGAAGATCCTTCTGTAGGAAAGCTGTCTGCATACAATGTAATCCACCTGAGGCACTTGGTTCTTGGGAGGTCATGAGAGATCATTCAAGGGCTCGTCACGACGGTAGGATCCGCTGCTGGCACAGAGTTTGCAAAAACGAGGAAAGTACTATTCCCATTGATGATTTTCATCAGCATTTTCCGGTGCATGGATGTGGACAAATACTCAATATATGCGGAGATTGTGCTAAAAATGGTGAGCGTGTACAGCCTTTCTCTAGATTCTCTACTCTCCGTAATCACCTTAGGAGATTTCATGCGTCATCCACAGGGGAATGCTATAGAGTTGGTGCAAAATTAGTGGACGTGACAACTTCTGTCGTTGAGTCTACTGTGTTCTATCTTTTTAGTGAAATGCCTAGTAAGGCTATACTCGATCTACTATGTGGAAATCGTAAGGATGAACTAATTCAAAGGATAGGTAATGTTTCAATGTATTCGAGCGGAGGGAGGGGTGAAGAAATAAAGGGCGATTTCACGAAAAGGGTTGACATCTAACACTTTCAACAGATGTCCATTGTCCCAGCCATCTGACGTTTATAGTCAAATTTGTTGCTAATTTTACAAATCCATACCATGTTGCTTTACCAATGATCGCGCTCGTTCTCATAGACCATAATGGTCTAAGTCGAACTCTGCGCTTACTTTGGCTTTGCCATCTGGCACGAATTTGTAAAATTTTCAACCGATTTGACTATATTTCAAATCCAAGGTGAAATCTCTACTTTCTAAATTCCCTACCCCTTCTGAAACCATCGACTATGTGTTTAGATGGTGTCGTCAAATTTTCTCCTTTGTCAGCCGGATCTTTTCTGCCAAAATGCGCCCTCGCAACCTCGGAAGTAGCGCTTTGGCTACTCCCTTCACTTTCGATTGCGCA
Organism: Chlamydiales bacterium; assembly: GCA_024233495.1. Taxonomy (GTDB): domain Bacteria; phylum Chlamydiota; class Chlamydiia; order Chlamydiales; family JAAKFR01; genus JACKPM01. The sequence continues at coordinate 13,404 of JACKPM010000002.1, read as the reverse complement.
TTTTGCCTAGAAAATCTCTCGCCTCACAAAGGAGAAAATTTGACGACACCATCGAATATGTAAAATGTTCAATTGAATATGCTATAATTTGTTAGTTTTGGCTTTCCTGTCGAAATGATTTTTCCACCTCTTTCTCCAGCTTCTGGGCCGAGTTCGATGATATGGTCACACTGCGCGATGAAGTCTGTATTGTGTTCAATCACAAGGAGTGTGTGCCCACGTGCCAATAGCTGCTCAATCATATAGAGCAGTTTCGAAATGTCGTCGAGATGGAGTCCTGTTGTAGGTTCGTCGAGCAAGTAGAGCGCTTTCCCACGTGTTCTTTTAGAGAGGTCGCGCGAGATTTTAAGGCGCTGTTGCTCACCGCCAGAAAGTGAAGCAATTTCTTGCCCAATTTGAAGGTAGCCAAGACCAATTGAGATAAGTGTGTCAAGGATGGCGCACGCTTTTGGAATCGCATCAAAAAAGTGACGCGCCTCGTCAACAGTGATCTGCAGAAACTCCCCAAAGTTTTTTCCTTTGTACGTTACACCCAAACTGACAGGGTTAAGGCGTAAACCGCTGCAATGCTCACACGGCACACGCACGGAGGGAAGGAAGAGCATTTCCACTTTTTTGTAGCCAAGGCCGTAGCAGTGAGAGCACATCCCTCGTTTGTGGTTATAGCTGAAGTTGCGCGGTTGGAGTCCTTTTGCTTTTGCAGCAGGAAGTTGCGCAAAGAAGGGGCGTAGTGTAGGCAAAAGGTCGGTATAGGTACCGACATCAGCCCGCACTGTTTGTCCAATGGGGTTTTGGTCGATCACGATTTGCTTCATGTCGACTTTTTTGCTGATCTCCTCCATGAGTGAGCTTTTCCCTGATCCAGAAACACCTGTGAGACAGGTAAAGCATCCCATAGGTATTTCAGCAGTCACATTTTTTAGGTTGTGTAAGTTGCAGTTTTCAACAACAAGCCACTCTTTTGGTTTCCGTTTAGTGTAGGAGGGGAGTTTCTTTTTCCCACTGAGGTATTGCCCTGTAAGGCTTTTTGGATTTTTTTTCAGCTCTTCGATTGTGCCTTGTGCAGTGATGTGCCCGCCATGCACTCCAGCGCCAGGTCCAAAGTCAAAGATGTAGTCAGCCTCTTGAATTGTGAGCGGGTCGTGCTCTACAAGAACGAGTGTATTTCCAAGATTTTTTAACTTATTGAGTGCGCGGTTGAGGCGAGCATTGTCGCGCGGATGGAGACCAATAGTAGGTTCGTCGAGTACGTAGAGAACCCCTCTCAGCTCACTTCCGAGCTGCTTTGCAAGTTTGATGCGCTGTGCTTCGCCGTTGCTAAGCGTGGGAGCACGCCGATCAAGTGCAAGGTAGTCGAGACCTACTTCAACAAGAAAACGGAAGCGGCCAAGCAGTTGTTGCATCACGTCCAAGAGTACTTTGTCACTGATGTTAAGCTCTTCAATGAATTGTAGAGCTTTGCCGATAGGAATTTGGCAGAGCGAGGCAATGGAGTGTTGTTCAATGCGCACATTACGTGCGAGAGGATGGATACGCGCTCCTTTGCAGCCAAGACACTCAATTTCATCGAGCAGAGGGAGAAGTGGAGTGCGGATATCGCGGTGTGCGATGCGTCCTGCAAGTGCAAGTACCGGTTGCAAACCACGAAAACGGACGCGCACACCTTTCTTGATGGTTTCCCACTTGCCTCCATTCATGAGAAGGGGCAAATCGCTTCTTTTGTTAAGTGGTGTTTTGAAGCTTTCTGTGATCCAGTGTGTGAGGAGGGGGAAGTTAGGGTCGACCCAAAGACGGCGTAGCAACCCCTGTAAGGAGAGATGCAACACATCGGGATTTTCAGTAAGATGGGCGCCGTATTGATATCCAAGTCCTTGGCAGTCTGGGCACATGCCATCTGCGCTGTTGAAAGAGAAGGTGTGCGGTGTGATGGGGGGATATGACTTTCCAGTGCTCTCGACGGCAAAGGCAAGGTTAAAGAAGTGGTCGGTGTCGCCCACTTGTGCGATCATCTTTCCATTGGAGAGGTGTGTTGCCTTCTCTACTCCCTCAAAGAGGCGTGCGCGATTTTTTTCTGCCACCTTGAGGCGGTCGATCACAACAGCGACGTCGTTTTTCCGCTTTGGGTCGAAGGGGATGTCGTCGTCGAGTTCGTAGAAGGTGCCGTTGAGGCGAACGCGCAAGTAGCCGGACGAACGGAAGTGTTTGAAGTCGATGGGGGCGAGAAGTGTGAGCCGCTCTCCTTCGGGGAAGGTGAGTAGCTTCTCCACAATGTCTTGCTTCGTGATGCTCTGAATCTTTTCACCCGTTTCAGGGCAGTACGCAGTGCCTTTTGTAGCAAAGAGGAGGCGGAGGTAGTCGTAGATTTCTGTCATTGTGCCCACAGTGCTGCGTGGGTTGCCTGCAGAGGCTTTTTGCTCGATGGAGATAGCGGGAGAGAGTCCCTCAATTGCAGAGAGTTTGGGTTTGGGCATCTGCTTGACAAATTGTCGCGCATAGGGAGAGAGGGATTCGATATAGCGCCGTTGCCCCTCAGCATAGAGAGTCTCAAAGGCGAGTGAGCTCTTTCCCGATCCAGAGGGGCCTGTGCACACAGTCATCTTGTTGCGCGGAATTGTCATCGAGAGGTGTTTTAGGTTGTTTTGCTCAGCCCCCTCGATGGTGATTTCTGTGATCGGCTTTTGCACCACTTTTTTCCCCGTTTTCTGGTGCTTTTGGGTGAGGGCAATAGCGGTGGGCGTTTTGAGTTTAGCCACTTCTTCAGGTGTGCCTCTGCCCACCACTTTTCCGCCGTAGATGCCTGCCTCAGGCCCAATGTCGATGATGTAGTCGGCACATTTGATCACATCGATATTGTGCTCGATCACAACAACTGAATTGCCCCTTTCTACCAATTTGTTAAGCACAGCAAGAAGCGCCTTGATGTCATGGAAGTGCAGTCCTGTCGTGGGCTCGTCTAGGATATAGAGCGTGCCTCCTGTTGCAGGGCGGGTGAGTTCGCGCGCGAGTTTGATGCGCTGCGCCTCACCACCTGAAAGAGTGGGAGAGGGTTGTCCTAGTGTGATGTAGCCCATTCCCACATCTTGAATCACCTTCAATTTGCGCATGAGCGTGGGAATATTCTCAAAAAACTCTGAAGCTTGGTTCACCGTCATCTCAAGGATGTCGTGGATGTTTTTCCCCTTGTAGGTGACTGAGAGCGTCTCATGGTCGAAGCGCTTGCTTAAACACGAGCCGCACTCCACCCACTGATCTTCCAGAAAGTCCATATCCACTTTCACCATCCCCATACCCGAGCAGTGAGGGCAAGAGCCATCGCGCACATTAAAGCTAAAGCGGCCGGGAAGGAATCCTTTTGATTGACTCTCAGGGAGTTGACTGAATAGTGTGCGGATCTCATCAAAGATTTTGATATAGGTAGCGGGGTTGGAGCGGGGATTGCGTCCAATAGGTGATTGGTCGATGGCAATCACTTTGTCAATGTGTTCGATGCCGAGAAGGGCATCGTGGTTGCCAACAGTGTGCTCAGCGTGGTGCAACGCGTTGGCAAGAGCAGGGAAGAGTGTCTCAATGATGAGTGAGCTTTTGCCCGATCCCGATACGCCTGTGATCGCTGTCATCACACCAAGGGGGATTTTCACATCGATATTTTGTAGGTTGTGGTGGCGCGCTCCTTTGATTTCGAGAAAGTGCTCTCCCTTGCGTCTCACAGTGGGCACTTCAATCTTTTTGCGGCCGCTGAGGTAGTCACCTGTGAGTGTATCGCTGTTGATCAAGTCATCAACTGTGCCGTTTACCACGATCTCTCCACCAAGGCGTCCAGGGCCAGGACCAAAGTCGACAACAGTGTCAGCTGCCAAAATCGTCTCTTCGTCGTGCTCGACGACGATGACGGTATTGCCCATGTTGCGCAGATTTTGTAGTGTGGCGATGAGTTTGGCGTTGTCGCGTGGATGGAGGCCAATGGAGGGTTCATCCAAGACGTAGGTGACGCCCACAAGCCCATTTCCCACTTGTGAAGCGAGGCGCACACGTTGCGCTTCTCCTCCTGAAAGTGTCGGGGCAGATCGATTTAAGTTAAGGTAGTTAAGGCCTACGGAAAGGAGAAATTGGAGCCGCTCTTTCGTCTCACGGATGAGCTCTTCAGCGACAAGAAGATCGCCCGCATCCAGCTTGAGCTTTTCGAAGAAGTGGAAGCACTCTTCGATTGTCATTGCTGTGAGTTCCCAAATCTTTTTTCCCCCAACTTGTGTATGCGCAGGGTAGGGGAGGAGGCGCGCTCCTTTGCAGTCGGGACAAAGCTGCTTTGTCATGAGCTTCTCCATCCGCTTTTTGTAGCTATCGCTCTTTGCCTCTTGATACTTTTGCCGCGCATCAAAAAGCCAGCCACGCCACCGCACATATTCGGTCCAACTGTTCCGCTTTTCAGGGTGCACAAAGTGCATTGCTGTCCACTTTTTTCGCACACCGTGCAAAAGGATTTTTTGCGCCTTTTGCGGTAAATCCTTCCACGGCGTCTCAACATCAAAGCCGTAGATCTCTCCAAGGTTGCGGTAGATGTTGCCAAAGCGTACGGTGTAGTAGTTGCCTGCAATCGAGCAGCAATCCTCTTCGAGACTCTTTTCAGGGTCGATCACACGGTCGAGATCAAATTCGAGCGTCTCACCCAAACCATGACACGTCAGGCACATGCCGCTCGGGCTATTGAATGAGTAGTGGTGCGGCTCGAGCGATGAATAGTAAAGTCCTGACTTTTGAGAGTAAGCGTGTGTCGAATAGAGCGTCTCCTCATCCGTGCTCATATTCACCAAAGTGAGCATGCCATCGCCCAACTCAAGAGCAGCCATCACTGCCTCAGCAATGCGACTTTGGTTCTCTTCACTCACGCTGATGCGGTCACACACCACCTCGATTGTGTGCGTTTGGTTTTTATCGAGTGAAATCTCTTCCGAAAGATCGACATACTGTCCATCAAGCCGTACGCGCATATAACCTTTGCGCAAGAGAAGTTGAAACTCTTCCTTGAATTCACCCTTCTTCTCTTTGGCAAAGGGTGCCAAGAAGATCAATTTCGTCTTTTCTGGGAGTTTTTGAATCTTTTTGATGATGCGCTCTTTGCTCTGGGGCATCACCGCCTCATTGGAGACAGGGCAGAAATGCTTACCTACCCGCGCATAGAAGACGCGTAGATAGTCATAGATCTCCGTCATCGTCCCAACAGTCGAGCGGGGATTTTTTCCTGCACTTTTTTGCTCAATCGCAATTGTGGGAGAAAGGCCAGAAACCGACTCTACATCGGGTTTGCTCATGTCTCCCAAAAAGCGGCGGGCAAAAGTGGAAAGCGACTCGATATAGCGCCTTTGTCCTTCAACGTAAAGAGTATCGAAAGCCATCGATGACTTTCCTGATCCCGACACGCCGGTGAAAAGTATGAGTTCACCTGTGTTGAGCTTGAGGTCCACGCCCTTTAAATTGTGGACCGAAACCTTTTTAAGGACGATTTCGCGCTTTTCCATATTGACCAGACATGGTATCACTATAGGCCATGGTTTTGCACACAAAAATTGTTTGTACGCTTGGGCCTGCGACACGGGAGATCCGCACCATCCAAAATCTCATTTTGGCAGGGATGAATGTAGCGCGTCTCAACTTCAGTCATGGAACGCATGAAGAGCATCAAAAAGTGATTGAGATGGTGAAGCAGCTGAGAGAGAAGCTCGGCATGCCTGTAGCCATCATGCTTGATACCAAAGGGCCTGAAATTCGGTTAGGCAAGCTAAAGAACGATAAGATGGACCTTAAAGATGGGCAGCGTATCTGGCTTGTAAAAGAGGATGTGATAGGCGATGAGAAGCGTATTTCTCTCACGCCTCCCTCGATTTTGTCAGTGCTCCAGCCCGAAATGTTTGTCCTCCTCGATAACGGCTACATCGTCACCCATGTCGTAGAGGTGAGCGATGAAGGTGTCTGTATTGAAGTAGATCATGGAGGTCTCCTCCGCTCCACAAAGGGCGTAAACATTCCTGGCATCGACATGGAGTTGCCCTCTCTCACTAAAAAAGATATGGCAGACATCAAATTTGGGTGTGAGATGGATGTTGATATCATTGCTGCTAGCTTCATTCGCACAAGTGATGATGTGATTGCTATTCGAAAGTTGATCGAGATGGAGGAGCGGCCAGACATCAACATCATATCTAAGATTGAGAGTCGGGAGGGCGTTAGAAACTTTGACTCTATTCTCGATGTTTCTGACGGTATCATGGTAGCGCGGGGAGATCTCGGCGTAGAGCTCCCGCTCAATCAAGTGCCCCGCTTGCAGAAGAAGATGATTCGAGAGTGCTACTTGAAGGCGAAGACTTCTGTCACTGCGACGCAAATGCTTGAATCGATGATTACCAACCCTCGTCCTACAAGAGCGGAGGCTTCTGACGTTGCGAATGCGATCTACGACTCTACCTCTGCAGTGATGCTCTCTGGAGAGACTGCGATTGGACGCTATCCCATCGAAGTGGTGAAGGTGATGCGCTCGATCATTGAGGAGACCGAGCTCGACTTTGACTACAATGAATTTATTGAGCGCGCCCACATCTCACATTATGATGTGGCGGCCTCTGTCGCTTATGCCTCTGTGCGTACATCTCATAATGCCCAAGCAAAAGCGATCTTTGCTTTCACGACTAGTGGAAGCACTGCACGCCTTTTAGCGCGTCTCAGACCGCGCATTCCCATTATTGCTATGACCCCTAATAAAAAGGTATATCACCAACTCGCCCTTTGGTGGGGCGTGATTCCGCTCTTTTGCGATGAGGTGAACACAATCGAGGATGCGTACAAACGCATTTCTCATTATGCTCTTGAAAAGAACCTTGTGCAGCACGGCGACCTAGTGGTGATCACTGCGGGAACACCCTTTGGGAAGCCTGGTACTACAAACATGATGATTGTCGATAGTATCGGAGATGTTCTGGTTCAAGGGAGTGAAGGGAGAGGGGAGCGCATTCACGGAAAGGTGACGCTCTTTCCGCAGCCAGAAGGGCATCATTACAATGAGAAAGGGCGTGTAGTTGTGCTTGACTCTTGCAATGAAGGGCACAATACGCTGCTCAAGAATGCAGCGGGCGTGATTCTGCAAGAAGCGGATCCCGAATCTGAGAAGCACTTGATGAAGATGGCAAAAGCGTTGAAGATTAGCTATGTTTTGCGCGCGAAAGGAGCGTCAGAAATTTTGCGTAACGAGCAGCTCATCACCCTTGATCCTAAGAGCGCTGCCGTCTACAAAGGCGCCTACTCCTGGCAACAGTAACTCATGCCTAGGCAGCCTGCACCTTTCTACGATTGCAGCTCTGCTGCAATCGTAGAAAGGAAATCGGTTTTGCTCCAAAGTTTGAAATAAGGCCAGTTATTGAGTGGGAAATCCCAGGGCATGAGTTATAGAAAAGCTCTTTATAACGTGAGTTCGACGGTTTAGCTCCTGATCTCCAGGATCTTTTTGAGCAAAACGGATGAATCGCTACGCTTTATCGTGAGGAGATAGCTACGGCTATCTCCGTCACGAGCATTCATCCCTTCTGGTCAAAAATATCTCTGGATCTCAGTTGGCTACGCCGTTGAACTCACGTTTTATAAATCATATTTGGCCTATTTTTGAGTTATAGAAACGCCCTTTATAACTCATAAACCTATCCGTAAAGTTGGGGCAAAGGGGCGAAAAGCGGATTCGTAAATTTTCGGATAGGTTCATTTATGGCTACTCATGGCGGCCGTAGAGCCAGGTAGCGCAAGAACCATCGTCGCCATCATCTCCCCAGTCAGGTAGATTGCGCAAGATATCGAGAGCGTGCACGTTCCAGCGAGGCATCTCTTCTTTTTCTTCCGGCTCTTGCTTCAAAAAGTGGTTTCTATGACTGATGGACTCCATCCATTCTCCCAATTTTTACAAGGTCGGTATTATAGCAAATATTTGATTTTAAGTCAATAAGATGTAGTTGAGTATGGAGAGAGCTGTGAGAGGGGCGGTATCTGTGCGCAAGATAGCGTCGTTAAGATGGACGCCTTGGCCAAGGGTGTGGAGTTTCTCCTCTTCCTCGGGAGAGAAGCCCGCTTCGGGGCCGATGATAAAGTGGATAGGAGCATCAAGTTTTTGAGGAAAAGTTGCCTTCCCTTTAAGGTCACCAAAGAGGGTAAGGCCGGGGAGCTTGTCCCACTTTTTGATGGGGGGTTTGAGTGAGAGTTTAGGAAGGTGGAGGCGGCCGCACTGTTTGAGGGCGGCTTTGAGCATGTGCTTCGTGCGTTCAAGTTGATTTTTCGTGAGCTCTTTTTTCTCACTCCGTTCACCTGGGAAAAGCCACACCTCTTGCATGCCGATTTCGGTGCACTTTTCGAGAATGGTATCGAGTCTGTTGAGGCGGGGGATCGCTTGGCACAAAATGATGGGTGGGGGTGGGGCGCCCTCTTCAACTTTTGTGATGTGCAGCGTTTCACCCACTTCAGCGTGAGCCAGAATTCCTTCCCCATTGATGAGTTCAACTGTTGCCCCCTTTTTTTTGCGCAGCACGCGTAGGTGGTGCGCTTCCTTTTTGTCCAAGGTGATATGGCTGCCAACAATGAGGGGAGCTTCGACAAAGAATCTATTCAACGGCATCGTAACAATCTCCTTTAACGAGTGTGTTGCGCACAGCTGTGTAATCTTGTGGGAGGGCAAGAGTGCGCACAGCGCCGAGTCGTTTATAGTGGCGACGCAATTTGGGCATATGTGCAAAATCTAAGACAAGCTGTTGTCTCCAATCGCGCACAAAGAGCTCTTTGGGATTAGAGTAGGTGTGCACTTCAGCTTCCTCAAGAGAGAGGGTTTCGGGCGTATAGATTGTGAGAAAGCTGCGCGGATAGATGCGGCGCATGAGAGTAAGGAGATTGCGGTCAAAGTTTTTGGGGAGGATAAGAGCCACAAATCCGTAGCGGTATTCCCTTTTAACGTGGTCAACTCCTTGTTGTTTCCACCGGTCGTGTACCCACATCCACTGTTCAGGGCAGTCACGGATGCTCTTTTCAAAGCGTTTGAGCGTTTCATCCATGAGTCTCGGCACCTCCTCTTTGATCGGTGCATCTGTGTTAGGCCAAATGGGATCTGAGGCGTGCACGATATACTTTCCTTTGTGCCGCCTTGTTGTCGCAACGATGATGGGAGATTTTGTCTTGTAGGCAAGCAAAGCGGGCGCTGTTGTAGTCCATGCACGTGTACCAAAGAGGGGGTAGGAATAATCGCTTTCAGGGAGCGCTTGGTCTCCTACAATGCCGATGAAGCGCCCCTGTCTTAGAGCTCGCAGCCCCTCTTTCAATGCGTTACGCGGCATCACGATTTTCCCACCAAACATTTCGCGCACGCCGAGCACCCACTTATAGAGATAGCGGTTTTTAATGGGGCGGCCAATCGCAATGCCAGGGCCGCACCGCTGTGTCACAGCAAGAAAAGGCACCTCCCAATTCGCCTGGTGGCCGCTAAAAAAGACAATCCCTTGCCCTTTTTCATGAAGATCGAGGACAGATTGCGGGTTAGAAGGGATGATCAATTTATCAAATTGTTTTTTATCCAGGCGGAAAAATTCTAGGCAGGTGATCACAAGGTTGCGAAAAGCGCGCTTTGCGATTTTTTTGCGTTCTTTTTCAGATAGAGTGGTGCCGTAGGCAACGGCAAGATTGTTCATGGCCTTTTTTCGAAAGGGGATGTGAAAGTGGTAGAGAACAGAGCCACTCACCCGTCCCACTGCGTGCACAGCTCGATAGGGGAGAAGGCGGATAAAAAATCCAAAGAGACGGATAAGGGCGTATACTAGCATTGCTCCACGATCGCGGTGAGTTGGTGGGAGAAATCTAGGTGGCGCACGCTTTCGCGGATTGCACACGCTCTCTTTTCAGTTTTTGGGTGTGCGAATGCTGTGAGCAAAGCGCTTTGCACGCTTGTGGGATCTGTAAGATTTTCAATGATCACACCGCTTTGCTCGGTGAGCACCTCTTTTCCCCCATTCATCTTTGAGGTGACTACGAAAATGCCGCGTGCAAGCGCCTCAAGTGTAACATTCGCAAAAGGGTCATAAAGAGAGGGAATCACAACAGCATCAGCCGCAGCATAGAAGGGGGAGAGGTTGCTCTGTGGTCCAGCAAAGTGGACGTTAAGACCAAGCTTTTCTGCCATGAATTTGAAGTAGGAGAGATTTTTATCCTTTCCCACAACCGTGAGCGTGTACATCTCTTTAAGGTTAGCAAGCCCCTCGAAGAGGTAGAGAAGCCCCTTCCTCTTATAGCCATTGCCTACGAAAAGGAAGTGAAGAGGCTTTTGAGGATCGCGCACCTCAATCTCACTTCCCTCCCAGTCAACGCCGTTTGGAACAACACAAAGGCGGCTCTCATCGACGCGGTAGTGTTCCAAAACCTCCTCTCTCACCATGTGAGAATTCGTGAAGAGCTTCTGGAGATTAGGGTGTTCAAAAGCTTCTTTTTCTAAACGCAATAGATTGAGATGAAGTGGATTGAGTGAAAAAGAGAACCGTTTCCAGGTAGGCTCTACTAGGGCACGCTTCTTCAGATAGGCGGCATGCACACCACTTCCTGCACGGTAATGCGTTTGAAAACAGTTGCGTTCCATTCCAAAGATGATGTCATAGGAGGAGTTCTCTTTCAGCCACTTCCGGGTGAGCGCATCGAAGCGCAAGTGGTGGAGTAAAGAGAGTTTGGTTGTGTTACAAAGAGAGTGTACCTCAAAAGGGAGAGCGGGCACCTCGCCCGTTGTGAGAAGCGTAACGCTATGGCCACTTTTGGCAAAGGCAGCACCCAAATGACGCGTATACCCCTCCAGTCCCCCCCGAGCCGCAATGTTGCTTTTCAGTAGGATGACTTTTTTCACTCCTCCTCCAACTCCAATGAAATAGTGTTTGCATCAATTTCAGCTTCGATTTTAAGAAGCTTGCCATTTTCGGTGAAGAGCTGAAAATTGCGCAGATAGTCTCGGAATCGCTCACGTATCGACTGCTCACTATACTTTGTGAACGACTCGTGCTCATCTTTATACACTTCTTCCATCTCTTTCAGCGTCGCACTCACATAAACATTTTCTACCTGTTTCCAGTCTATGCATTCTACTACCCAGTCAAGTGAGGGTTGTACACTCTTTGGAGCGGCAATGATGGTCAAAAGCAAGTTGTCGCGCACAGTGTCTAAAAAGAGGCGACTCACATCCTTCACATAGAGAGGGATAGTGAGCATCTTCAATCCATTCTTTTTCTCAATGTAGTCGCTTGTCTTCAAAGAGTAGGTTTGTGGGTTAATCGTGCGTGCATACTTCACGGGGAAGAAGATGGTGATCGGAAGCTCTGCACCCAAAGGCATCAACTCCTGCTTCAAAAAGTCGAGACGTAGCAGCTTTGCACGAGGGTCGTTAAAGGCTTCTAGCGTATTTCCTTTGAATGGGATGGAGACCATCTTCCACGAACCAGGCACAAAGAAGCTAATCTCATCTGTCTTCGAGTTTGCTGAAAGCGCATCTAAATCTGAGGTAGTGACTCGACTCAAATTGAAGTTTACCTCAAGCCCCCTTTGCTTTAGCGCTTGCACTTGCTCTTCGGGTCCTGTTACTTTCTGCGTCAAATACTTCGGCCATACATCGAGGAATTGATACCCCTTGGGCGGATCGCCAAATGGCTTGTTGATTGTGAGCGGCACCTCTTCGGTCACAAGCTTGCTCATCTTCATAAAGATGTCATTTGATGTGACAGAGGTGATCTCCTTCTTCCACTCAGGGTTCTCCTCATACAAGTTATTGAGGTTTTTCTTTGTGATCGTTGCAATCCAACTCTCCTTCTTGCCTTCTGCGTTGATGACAATCTCCAAGTCGTTGGGAACCAAGTCATTGATGGATGATTTTACCCCCGATACTGAAACTGAAACGCGGTACTTCATGTAGCCATTAGGCAAAAGACCCAACACTGTTTTATTTTTCGGGAGGTTGATCACACGCACGGGGATGTTGGGAATTGTGCGGGTCACAGTGATTGTTTGGTTCACCAAAAACCACACAATGATGGCAGTTGTGAAGGCGACTAACTTCCGTGGCCAGTTCTTCAAAAAGAGGCGGAAAAAAATCTCTCTCATCGTTTCCACCATTTGAAGGATTTTTTCATCTCAGGGGGAGTAAAGATGCTACGTAAAATGCCGCGGAAGCGGTCGATTTTGATGCCGCGCGTCAAGATACCCTCCCGTGCTATCGATACTTTTCCTGTCTCTTCTGAGACCACAATGATCACAGCATCGGTCTTTTGACTGCAGCCAAGGGCGGCACGGTGCCTTGTTCCCATTGACTTGGTCAGCTGAGCTGTTTCGTGTGCAAGAGGCAAAATCGTACCTGCAGCTACAATCATCGTTCCACGAATTACCACCGCACCATCATGCAATGGTGTCGTCGTCATGAAAATGGACTCCAAAAGTTCAGAAGAAAACTCCGCATTCATTTTGAGTGAAGAGCTTGCATACTCTTGATAAGAGTCTTGATTTTCTAATACTACAAGCGCTCCTATTTCTCTTTCAGAGAATCTGTAAATGCTTGTGGTTAAATCTTCTAAGAACTCATCGAATTCATGTACTTCCCTGAATTTTCGTCCTTTGATGCGCACTTTCGAAAGGGCGAGGCGGATTTCAGGCTGGAAGATGATGAAGACAGCGAGCACTGCCACATTCACCACATTGAGCATGATTTTTTCGAGGACGGGGAAGCCAAACCAAGTCGCTAAAAAGAAAATGAACAAAAAAGCGAGGAAGCCGAATACAACGTCCATCGCTCTTGTGCCCCAAAAGAATTTAAGGAGGTAGTTGAGCATCACCCAAATGATAACGATCTCAATAACCGGGACTAAAAAATACAGTACTCCCACTATACTCCTGTTTTACTCAACACATTGACTTTTGCAAGCCTTTTGGCTGCTTTTATTCCAATTTGATCGCTCTTGTGCTCACTGCGATGCTTGTAGGGGGCAGCAACCTCGTCGACGCCTGGTCGTTGCCAAATTCCATTGGGGGACACTACGGATCTCCTCGCAAGCCGGCGCTTGAAATGGATCAACTTGGAACAAAATCCCCAAAAGCTCTGGTTTTCCATAATATTTTCTTCTTACGTTTTCTCCGAAATACGTTCCATCACCGTGATGATCTCCCTGTGTTCACGCACATCGTGGACTCGTATATAATCCACTCCTTCTAACATTGCCATCGTATTAAGAGCAAGTGTGGAAGGTAGTACTTCTGTAGCACCTCTATTCAAAATTTTCTGCATGAAAGATTTTCTTGACAGTCCAATCAGCACTGGATAGCCCCTTTCGCAGAGTTGCCGAATGTTTTTCAAGATATGGAGCGTATTATCTA
>JACKPM010000001.1 GCA_024233495.1 Chlamydiales bacterium | reverse complement strand
TAGCATGGGCTGTGTAGGTAACACGCCGAGCGAGAGATCATGCGAGTGAGGATAAAATCAGCCAAAAGGTTATCTATAGTCAAACCGGTTAAAAATTTTACAAATTCATGCCAGATGGCAAAGCCAAAGTAAGCGCGAAGTTCGACTTAGACCATTTATGGTCTATGAGAACGAGAACAATCTTTGGTGAAGTCAAATGGCATGAATTTGTAAAATTTTTAACCTATTTGACTATAAGCTCGCATTAGTCAACAAAGTCAACCGCTATACATCAAGCTGAATAGGTAACGCTCTCTAGCTGCTCTTTAAAGGCAGCTAGGAATTGGCAGCCGTAGATGCCGTCAATGATGCGATGGTCAAACGTAAGGGTGAGGTAAACCATCTGCCGCACAGCCATGCTGTCATCTTCACGCACGACAACGCGTTTCTGCACGCTGCCCACCCCAATGATCGCTACCTCCGGATAGCGGATAATCGGTACACCGATAAGCGCGCCTGTCATCCCAAAGTTAGTGAGTGTAATGGTGCCGTCTTGCACATCATCTGGTGCGAGTTTTTGCTCACGCGCTCGCTTGGAGAGATCTCCCACTGCTTTCGCGATGCTGATGATATTACGCTCTTGGCAGTTTTTCACAACAGGCACCACGAGCCCCTTCTCCACATTCACTGCAAGACCCATGTTGATGTACTTTTTCATCACAATGGTCTCATCTTGCAAAGAGGCATTCACCATTGGGAATTTCTGCAATGCTTTTGTGAGTGCTTGAATGATAAAACTTGTAATCGTGAGCTTGACACCATGCGTCTCTAGAAATTTCACTTTGTTCTCTTTGATCCATAGCATGATGTCCGTCACATCAGCCTCAGAAACAAGGGAGGCGTGTGGGGCTTCATAGAAAGAGCGCACCATATTGTCCGCAATCGCCTTGCGCATGGAGCTCATCTTAACATGCTCTTCCTTACCCTCAACAGCAGGAGGAGGTACAGAGCGTTCGCGCTGAGCATGTAAGAAGTGCTCAACATCTTTTTTTGTGACACGACCACCTCCACCAGTTCCTTTGATCTTCTGAAGTGTCGCAATGTCAATCCCCTCCACTTGCGCCATTCGCAAAACTGCAGGGCTCAATGTCTCATTCTTGAGCGGGCAGGGAGCCTCCTCTCTCTTTGCAGGAGGAGGAGCAACTGTCTCATCTCCCTCAATCGTAAGGCGAGCCAAAGGAGCACCGATTTCAATCTCCTCATCCTCTTCAACTAAAATTTCTCGCAACACTCCAGCAACAGGGGATGGGATTTCTGAATTCACCTTATCGGTAGAAACCTCAAGAAGGGGCTCATCCAAAGCAACCGTGTCGCCCACCTCTTTAAGCCAGCTCACTACCGTCGCACCCATGATACTCTCTCCCAGCTTGGGGAGGGTTACCTCAAACTCTTTCATGCCTCAGCCTTACTCGCTTTACTGTGATCGTAACTCACATATTCTCCACTATTGTACTGTTCTATGTCAAGTTCTCCTTCACTCTTAGCGACATAGAGACTTACCACCGCATCTCCCAAAACGTTTACTACAGTGCCGATGATGTCGCGAACACGGTCGATTCCCGCGACGATTGCGATCCCCTCGAGAGGCAAGCCTACCGACCCAAGAACAATAGAGAGTGTGACGATTCCACCACCTGGAATGCCTGCGCATCCAATGGCTGAGAGCGTTGCGGTCACCACAATCAAAAGAAGACTTTGCAGCCCTAGCTCAATGCCATACGCCTGCGAAATGAAAACAGCAGCAATTCCTTGAAAAATCGCTGTCCCATTCATGTTAATCGTTGAGCCCAGTGGCAAGACAAAGCTCGCTACATTTTTCGAGACGCCTAAATTCTCCTCCACGCAGTGCAAGGTGGCAGGAAGCGTCGCTGAGCTACTTGTCGTAGAAGCAGCAAGTGTAATGGCGTCTGTCATCCCCTTGAAGAAAGGGGTGATACGAAGTTTGGCCATAAAGAGCAAAATAAAACCAAACACCACAATAAGTTGAATAATACAGACGATGTAGTGTGCAAGTAGAAGTTTCAAGAGTGGAATGAGCACTGCCATGCCAAATGTACCTGCCACCCACGCCATGATTGCAAAAATTCCGTACGGCGCAAGAGACATCACCATGCTTGTGATCTCAAACATCACCTCAGAGAGCGACTCTAAAAACTTTGCAACGGGCTTTCCCTTCTCACCTGCAAAGTTGACACCCAATCCCAAGAAAATTGAAAAGACAATCACCTGCAAAATATTACCATTCGCAAGAGAGCCAATGGGATTTGAGGGCACCAAGTTGAGAAAGAGCGTTAATAGCTCTGGCGTTCCATCTAAATTGACTGAGACATTTTTATGATCAAGGCCAATACCGACACCTGGATTAATGATCTTTGCAGCAATGAGCGCAAAGCAAATCGCCACAGCAGTGGTGCCCATGTAGAGGAAAAATGTCTTTGCCCCTACACGTCCTAGCTTTCGCACGTCGTTGATCGACGTCACTCCCACAGTCATCGAACTGAAAACCAGCAGGACGACGACCATGTTAAGCAAACTGAGAAAGACAGTTCCAAATGGTTTGAGATACTGCGCATTCTCTTTCAGAAAGATCCCTGCCACTGTACCCAAGGCGAGTCCCAGAAGCATCTTCTTCCAAAGTTTCATAATTTTTTTCCTATGCTTTGCAAGAGTGTTTGCCACGCAACTAAATTCTCGTCAACCAAAAGGCGCCTTTTGATCCACACAATCGGCAATGCGCTCTCGCGCAACTTTACTCGATCCTTTTCCGTGCACACCAAGTATTTGGCACCACTTTTGACAAACAGCTCGCGTAGCTGTCTCTCTTCCACCTTTGCATGGTCTGGAAGAAAGAGCTTCTCCTTCACATTGGCTCCCAACCCCTCTACCGTCTTCACAAAACGGCTCGGATTGCCAATCGCACAAAAGAGTGCTACCGCGATACCTTGCAATGTTTCGATCTTCTCCCCTTTCAAGGTGAAGATCCCTTCGATCTCTGCTCTTAACCGCACCACAGGGGGCTGGAAAGAGAGATCTATTTTTTTCCCAGTGACAACCACCAAGTCTGCCTTTTGCAGCCTCTTTGGGTCGTCCCGCAGCAATCCTTTGGGAAGAAAGTGATTTCCTCCCAAAGGGTTGCTGCCATCCACAACACCAATTTCAAAATCGCGCGCCAATCGGCGATGCTGCATGCCATCGTCCATGATCAAACAGGTGGCACCTTTTTCAATCGCAAGGCGTGCTCCAGCTACGCGATCTCTGCCCACCACAACAAGCGCATTGGGCAAGCGATCTGCCAACATGCGCGGCTCATCGCCACAGACACTTGCACTCTCATTGTGCACCAAGAGTGGTCCTCTTGCCGCGCCTTTATAGCCACGACTTAAGATTCCCACCTTACCTGGCAGCGCCTTTGCTAGAAGCGTCACCACATCTGTCTTTCCGGTTCCGCCGCACACAACGTTTCCTACGCTGATCACCGGAACCGAAACCTTTACCCCCTCCACTTGGCGCCACTTCACTGCCGCCCCATACACCCAAGAAAAGGGCGTCATCGCCATGCGAAAACAAGAGGCACAAATTCCCCCTCTTTGCCCCCGCATCACTGACTCAGCCCACACCTCGAGCGTGTGCAAGCGCCTCATGTAGCACCTCTTCTTGAAACAATATCTCTTCCATCATCTCAATGATGATGTGGATTGCCGCCATGTGCGCCTCTTGAATGCGATCGGAGTACTTAAATCCCTCAATCACCAACTCAAGGTCTGCCACACCTTTTAACTTTCCGCCCCCTTTTCCCAAAAAGGCGACTGTCTTCATTCTCCTCTTCTTTGCCACCTCAACGGCGTGGCACAAGTTAGGGCTATTTCCACTTGTGGTCAACGCCACAAACATGTCGCCGGGCTGTCCGAGCGCCTCAACACCGCGTGAGAAAACGTAGTCGTAACCAACGTCATTTCCCACACAACTCATATGACCTGGCTCGCTCAAACAAATTGCAGGTAAAGCGGGACGCTTATGGCGGAAAAAACCTGTGAGCTCCTCTGCAAAGTGCGCCGCATCACACAAACTTCCACCGTTGCCTGCGACAAGCAACTTGTTTCCCTCTTGAAAACAGTGCGCCAAACTCTGCGCTACGCTCTCAATGAAATTCAACCCTGAGGGCTCCTTTAACTGCTTCAGTGCCGCGATTCCGTCGTCGATTGCAGCGCATACTCTTTTTTTCATTTGCGCACTCCTAGGAGAAAAAAAGATTTTGCCATAAACTGCCTTAAAAATCAAGGGGACCCCCTATGCCATATACAATCCAACTCGGCCACAGCGCCATCGACTTTCAACTGAAAGGTACAGATCAAAAGAGCTATTCACTTAAAGATTTTATAGAGCGTGAACTACTTGTAATCTTCTTTACATGTAACCACTGCCCCTATGTTATTGGCTCTGATGAAGTGACCAGAAAAACTGCGGAAAAGTTTCCAAACGCCTACTTTGTCGCGATCAATTCCAACTCTCCGAACACCTACCCGGAAGACGACTTTGACCATATGGTAAAGCGCATGCAGGAACACAACTTTCCGTGGGCCTACCTATACGACAGCACACAAGAGGTGGCGCGTCAATATGGTGCCCTTACGACACCCCACTTTTACGTCTTTGACAAAGAGCACAAACTTGTCTACTGCGGACGGGGCGTGGACAGCCCACGCGACACCTCAAAAATGAAAGAAAATGACCTTGAAAGGGCGCTTGCCGAACTCACGAACGGCCAAAAGGTCTCAAAGCCGCTCACAAACCCCATCGGCTGTAACATCAAGTGGGAGGGAAAGGACGCTCACTGGATGCCCCCCGAAGCTTGCAATTTAGTATGATTTGGGGCAGAGGTATTTGGGGAGAGAGAAGAGGAGGTAGAGAAGTGCGGGAGAGCTCACTCCAATGAGCACACCTGTCATATAGGGAGTGAGCTTGGGCATGGGGCCAAAGCTACCCCATACAACTGCTGTAAAAAGAGCCGCAAATGCCACAATCACATCGGCCGCAATAAAATAAATCTTATTGCGCATATGCTGCTCATAATTCTGCTTTCGTGTAGGCGTTCCCTCAAAAAGTGCCTCTCTTTCAAGCACAGAATCGCCTTTTAATATTTCTAGCGCATCAGCATAGACATCCTCAGCACCAGAAGGAGTCCAACAAATCTTGTGAAGGGCAGTGAACAGCATTACCACACCATCCCACATTGAGAGTTACATGCATATTTGGGGAGCTGCACAATAGCTACAATGAGAGCTGGAATCCCAACTCCCACAAGGACCCCCGATACGATAGCGGAGAGGTGAGGGATACGGCCATACGAGCCAAGCACACCCACGAGCACAAGGCCCAGAGCCAATACGAGATCGCCCACAACAAACCACAAGTGATCCTGACGAGATTTTACGACATCCTCATCAGAATGCGCATGTGTGCGGACACAAAACTCATGAACGGCGCTAACCAACATATAAGGATATTATTTTAGCTTATTTTGGAAATAAATACAATCCAACTGCTTGTTACTTACCGAAATAGCACTAGTAATTATATTTTTATCTTGAATATCAATGAGCCAGAAAAAGTGCTTATGTCCGAGTAATGTAACAAAGTAGTTGTGAAAGAGCCCTTGAAGAGGCTTTGTTTGGCGCAGACACCCCCATCCCCCATCGCCAAGGTAGGTCGTCCTTCCAATCGCTTTAGTACGCTTCAACGTTTGGTCGTGATGCTCAAATGAAATGTCTATGTTTTCTTTGAAAATGGGAAGCCAGTGCTGTTGTCCACTATACGACTCAGGCGAAAAGAGGCATCCCTTCTTTTTAAATATGTGCGCCCCTTTTTGCGCTAAGTGGCAGGCAAGCCCTTTATTGGGAAAGCGCACACTTGGAAAAAGAGGCACGTGATAAAGTGCGATGTTAGTGCGCTCTTGAAGATTGGCTTTTAACCATTCTGCTTGTATTTGGTGAGAGGCATGATGACCACTGTCAAGAATGTAAAGCTGATGTTTTTTGCCAAGAGGGATCGTGTAGTAGCTCTCTGGGTTTTTCTCCGTCCGAAAGTAGTGGAAGAAGAAGGGTGCTTGCTCTTTGGGTTGGTTATAGCCGCCAATCACTTCATGGTTGCCGATTGCCATCACAAGTGGAGTCATGCCAAGATATTTGGTGTAGGTATCGAGCCATCGATCCCATTTCGAATAATCAGCAGAAGAGAGAACAGTGCTGGGATAATCCCCTCCCAAAAAAACAGCTTGCGGCTCATAAGTGGCCGCAAGTTTTGTGAGCGTCTCTGCCTCAACTGTATTTTCAAAGTCACCTCCCTCAATAAAGCGGTAGGGAGGCTCAAAGGCGAGCGTACGAAAACTCCCTGTCGCGTCAGCAACAGAAAAGACGTATTCTGTATCTGGTTCAAGCTGCGCCAGATGGAAGTGGTAGATCCGCCGCTTGTCGGGAAGAGGCATCTGAAAGCCAGTTACCTCCACTTTTTTTTCGCCACATATGAGGGTAAGTTTGGGTGGTGTTTGCACGCCATGTACGGTGATCGTCGCTGTGGTGCAAGGGTCGTCTTGCCACGTCACATAGGTGTGTCTGATAAAGCTGGAACAGATTAGGAAGAGCGCTGCCGCAATGCTTCGTAGAGCAAGAGCGTAGTGGCCATGGCAACGTTGAGAGAGTCGGCTACGCCACGCATGGGGATTTTTACTTGTTTGCATCGCATCCACTTCTCAGAGAGCCCATACTGTTCTGTTCCCACCGCAATGGCAAGAGGGCCACGCAAATCTGCATCCGTATAGAGCGTATCTGCGTGCGGTGTGGCTGCCACAATAGCAATCCCATTTTTTTGAAGCCACTCTAAACACTCATCTGTAGTTGCTTCCACAACAGGCTGTGTGAAAAGTGTTCCTGTGCTGGCGCGCACAACATTTGGGTTATAGATGTCCGTGCATTTATCGCACACAATTACACCATCAGCTCCACACCCATCAGCTGTGCGCAAAATAGTGCCCAAATTTCCTGGCTTTTCAATCGCCTCTGCTACGATATAAAGGGGATTCTTACCTTTCAAAATATCGAGGCCATAGTGTTTTTGCTCGGCAATCGCAAGCAACCCATCAGGGCGGTCGCGGTAAGAGAGAGAGCGAAACACCTTTTCACTCACGGTGTACACTTCTTTGTGCTTGGCGATGAGTACCCCTTCGTTTTCACCAAGAAAGAGCTCTGGACAGATAAAGAGCATTTTGACAGGAACGTTGGCGCGGGAGAGTTCGCGGTAGCCTTCGATTAAAAAGAGGCCTGACTTGTCTCTCTCCCGTCTTTTCCACAATTTGCGCGCTACTTTAATTTTTGGATTTTGGACGCTCTCAATTACTTCTCCCATCTAGCAAAGCCTCCGCTTGGAAGATCGAAGGGTCCGGGCAGCACCATTTCACCAAAAGTGAGATTCTCTCCAAAGCGCTCTTGCAAGAGCTGTTTTAAAACAATTGGGGTGTAGCCAGGGGTGTGGCAGCTAAGCAAGACGAACTTTGGCTTCAACTCGACACACATATCCAGGAGTTTTGGCAAGTCTTTCTCAATTTTGAAGACTTCGAGCGATTTTCCTCTTCCAAAGGTGGGAGGGTCAAGCACAATACCGTCATAAGTACTTCCTCTCTTGATCTCCTTTTTTATAAACTTCCGCACATCTTCGACAATCCATCGAATATTTTTCCGGTTATTGAGCTTCGCATTTTCGTTTGCCCAATCAACCATCCCTTTTGCTGCATCGACATGCGTCACTTCACCTGGAGAGGCAAAAGAGCTTCCACCCGAATAGGCAAAAAGATTGAGTACCCTCCCCTTTTTCTGCGAAAGCCACTTCCATTGCTCAGCTTGCTCTGGGAAAATGCCTAGATGGCCAAAATCAGTGCGCTTGAGCAAAAAGCGAATCCCTTCCACTGAGATGGTCCAAGTTTCAGGGAGCCTTTTTTTCATGACCCACTTCTTTCCTCGGAAAATTGCGTCTGGTTTCCACTCTCGGCTTTTGCGCCAAAGAGCAGTCGGGGCTGGACGCTGCAGCACTATTTCTCCGAACTGCTCCAGCTTCTCCCCATCTCCACTATCAAGAAGTGCATAGTTCATAGAGGCGCTCCAAAATACGTTCCGTTGTTTGGGAGATGATCTCTCTTCGACTCCCTTCAAAATGCTCTGTCCAGGCGATTGTCTTATCAGGAAGCGCAACTGCCATGCACACTTTTCCCACAGGCTCCCCGCTTGGCCCTGCAACCCCTGTTGTAGATACAGCTACATCCGCACCAAAAAGAGCGCGGGCACCCTCTGCCATTTGCAGCGCACACCCTTCTGAAACTGCTTGTTTTGCCGTTACCTTCAAAATATTGTGCTTTGCACTATTGGCATACGTCACGGCTGAACCCAAAAAGTAGAGCGAAGCATCAGGAATCTGTACAAGAGCACTTGCTACACCTCCGCCTGTGCATGACTCAGCACATGCAAGAGTAAGTCGCCGATTGATGAACAATTCGTGCACTTTTTCAGCAAACAACAGATATCTCCTCTAAATCAGGGTGGTGGGAAATCCAGTCAAAGCACTTTTTCCCTAAACGAATCGGCACATTGATCCGCTTTCCCTCCACCTCAAATGGCGTGACCGAACTGTTCTTACGCAACCATTTTTGCAAATCCAAAAAAAGCTGCGTGTTAGGGAAGCGTTCACAAGGCGTGATTTTCTCAATTTCGTGTGTTGTAGCATCTTGAAAGAGAAAAGGATAGGAGAACTGAATCCCCCAACTGATGCTCTGTTTTCCATAGACACCTGTTTGAAAAGCGCCATCGGCTTTGCTGTAGCGCACACGGCTCGGCTGCAGTTGGACAACTGGCATCTTAGGACGCACCAAAAAACGCCCCTCTATCTCACGAATCTCAAGGGCCTTGTGCGACACTGTGAAAATATAGGCGAAAGGCCAATCGCTCTTTTCTCCCTTTTTCAGCCCCCCAATGTAGCTGATGTATGCCTCTAAAAATTCATCCAGAGAGAGCTCCACCTTCTCACTGATACGCCCCATCTCAAAAATAGAAAAAGGCCCCAAATGTTTGAAAAGAGCAGCAAGCTCATCCCCGTCGAGAAGGGCTGGAATTTTGATGAATTTAGACGCGTGCATGTTTTTTGAAGTAGAGATTGAAAAAAAGAATTGTCACGCCAATCGAGATCAAAGCATCTGCTACATTGAAAAGCGGAAAGCTATGTCCCCAGAAACGGAAGTGGAAGAAGTCAATCACAAAGCCGTAGAGGAAAAAATCAAGAATATTCCCAATAGCACCCGTCAATATGAGAACAAAAGGGAAGACAAGCGCACGGTTTTTGCAAAAGCGAATTAGATAAATAAAAAGGGCTATGACGATCGCAATGCGCACCAAGATCAAGAGGAAGTTGAAGTTTGAAAAAAGCCCCCAAGCCGCACCTTTGTTAAAGGTGAGGCCTAGGAAGAAATCAACTCCAAGAAAATTCTGAAAAATTGGGATTCCCTCTCCTGGCTTTTGCATAATCAATGGAGCGAGATCACGATAGACTACCCCTTTAGAGACAATATCAAGTCCCAGAAGTGCCAAAGCAAACGCGAGATAAAGAAGAGTGCGCTTCATGAGAGGGAGTGTAGCACAACAACGAATTATTTGCTTCTTCGTTGCTATAGTAGCCCTTTCTCAAAATTTTCTTGAGCTTTTACGGTCATCGTCGCGTAAGGCACCGCTTCGAGACGTTTGATGGGAATCTCATCACCTGAGATGTCGCAAACGCCGTAGGTATCCTCATCGATTTTCTCAAGAGCGCGGTCAATTTGACGCAAGATTTCGTAGTCATTTGAGGTGAGCTCCAAGCTCACGCGACGATCAAAGTCATCGGTCCCCTGGTCAGCTTGGTGCTGGGAATAGCCAGTCGCCTCATCAGGTTTTTTTACCTCTTCACTCGTTCCTTCTAGGGTGTGAGTTAACTGCCTCTTTAAATCGAGGAGTCTTGTTTTAAATTCTGCAATTTCTGACTTCTTCAATGCCATGTTTCTCTCCTTCCGGGGTGACAGAGTGAATCGCCTCCATCAGCTCCCCAATGTCCTTAAAGCGCCTATAGACGCACGCAAATCGGATATATGCAATTGTGTCCATACTTTTCAAATATTTCATTACGATTTCCCCAATTTCTTTTGAAGAGATCTCCCGCGTTTGCTTATCCATCAGCTCGCTTGTCACCTTTGAGGCGATTGTGCGCACCTGCTCATGGCTCACACTGGTATGGCGGCATGCCGCCTCCAAGCCACTGATTAACTTTTGTTCTTGGAAATCTTCGTAACACCCATCTCGCTTCTTCACCTGCATGGTGAGTTCAAGCATCTCGAATGTAGTAAAGCGGCGGCTACAGCCCAAGCACTCTCTTCGGCGACGGATTGCATTTGCATCTATCGCATTGCGCGAATCGGTCACTTTCAGCTCTTCACAACCACAATAAGGGCACTGCACCTGACACCTTCACATTCTGAAAAGAGGTGGACTATAGAAAAAACCTCCATTTTCCAAAAGCGCTAAATGAGGTAAGAGGATAGAAATTCTTTTGCCCTATAAAAAACCCTCCTCTATGGTATTTGAATGGCGCTAAGAACTCTTGTTAAAAAAATCTTACTCAAATCTTCAGTAGGCTCCGCCTTTGTCAGACATATCCAATTAAAACAGCAGGCATTCAAACCCGCGTCAGGAGAACCTTTCCAATATCTCTCCTCTAAAAAAGGAGTTAAAAAAATTTACAAAGAGACTTTCGAAGAAATTTTCCTTCTCCTGAAGTCTCTCCCCTTAGAAGGAGACATTTTTGAATTCGGCGTTTGTTACGGATTTACGTCCCGTCTTCTTGCGCAATATATGAAGCAGTTCCAAATCGACGCCTCTCTCCATCTGTTTGACTCTTTTGAGGGGTTACCTGAAGCTCGCGAACTTGACCTCTGCTCTTACGAGCATCACTCCGGGGTTTGGAAGAAAGGAAGCATGCGTGGCCCCAGTGGAATCGAGGACTACATACAAAGGAAGCTTTCAAAAGTGCTGGGCGACCGTATTTTTGTGACGAAAGGTTTTTTTGAAGAGACATTAGAGTGCTACCTTAGCAGAATGAAAGAGGCAAAGGCGCGGCTCATTTTCTTAGATTGCGACCTTTATTCAGCATCAAAGTGTGTTTTGGAGCTTCTTTTCAAATATAACGTAATCCAGGATGGGACGTTGATCATCTGCGATGATTGGATGACCTCGCTTGGAAACCCAAATTTAGGACAAAGAAAAGCAGTAGCGGAAGTGCTTGAAAAACATCCAACATGGGAGTTCGAAAAGTATATGAATTTTGGGATTGGCTCTCATCTTTTTATTGCGCACGATCTAGATGGTGTCGTCAAATTTTCTCCTTTGTGAGGCGAGAGATTTTCTAGATGGTGTCGTCAAATTTTCTCCTTTGTGAGGCGAGAGATTTTCTAGGCAAAATGCGCAATCGAAAGCGAAGGGAGTAGCCATAGCGCTACTCCCGAGGTTGCGAGGGTGCATTTTGGCAGAAAAGATCCGGCTGACAAAGGAGAAAATTTGACGACACCATCTAGGCAAAATGCGCAATCGAAAGCGAAGGGAGTAGCCAAAGCGCTACTTCCGAGGTTGCGAGGACGCATTTTGGCAGAAAAGATCCGGCTGACAAAGGAGAAAATTTGACGACACCATCTAAAGCTTGCTCCAAAAGCTTAAAATTCGTTTAGTGAGTTCGTGCTTTGGTTCTTTATTGGATTGGTCTCTCTGGTTGTAGGAGCAAAGGCGCTCGTTTCAGGTGCTTCAGCGATTGGGCAACGCCTCCGTCTCTCCCCTCTGATCATTGGCCTTACGATTATTGCCTTTGGAACAAGCAGCCCTGAAATCGCCGTTTGCTCTCTTGCTGCCTACAAGGGCGAAGGAAGCATCGTGATTGGCAATATTGTTGGAAGTAATATTTTTAACCTCCTCTTTGTCCTCGCTCTAGTTGCTATTATTCAGCCTGTCATTGTCCACCGCCGCCTCCTTTTTTGGGATGTGCCAATCATGATCTTTGCCTCTTTGCTTTTGTGGGCATTCTCCACTTTTGGGGCTATCAGCCGCCCAGAAGGCTTTCTCCTCTTCTTCGGCATTTGTTGCTACATCTTCTTTGCCTTTCGCATGCTCAAAGAGGATGAGGTGATCAAACCAAAAGAGGTGAAACACGCCTTATGGCTGCAGATCATTTGGGTCATTATAGGTCTTGCGCTGCTTTCATTCGGATCGGACTTTCTCATCACAGGTGTGCAGCAAATGGCACAGAGCTGGAACGTCTCTTCGCTCTTTTTGGGACTCACACTTGTCGCAATTGGCACCTCTTTGCCTGAGGTGGCTACCACTATAGTCTGCTTGTGTAAGCGCGAGGGTGAGATGGCGCTAGGCAGCCTCATCGGCAGCAACATCTTCAACATCTTTGCCGTGGGAGGGATTTCGGCTATTGTGCGCCCCTTCGCCGTATCTGCACAGGCCATGGATTTCGACATCCCTGTGATGTTTGCCACTGCGCTGGCAACACTTCCTATTGCGATCACTGGACATAAAATCTCAAGATGGGAAGGTGTCTTATTTCTTGCCTACTACGCTCTTTATTTTGCCTATGTTGTGATGGCCGCAATCAAAACACCCTTTCTCCCCTTCTTCCAAACCGCCTTCTTCGCCTTCATCGCGCCGCTCACTATAGTGACGCTCATCATCGCACTATGGCGCCACTACCGCGCTCCGCTTTAGGCAGTACCCGGTGGAAAGTTAGCTTCGAGAAGTAAGACTTGATTGGGCTGCCCAACCGCAACAATGTTTTGATCGACTGCAAGAGCTGTTACAGGTCCACCCATACGAAATGTTGTCGTCGTATTTTCGTCTCCACAAAGCACCACCTTACCAAAAACATCACCTGTTACAAAGTAATGCTCATGCAACGCACCTGCTGATACACTCCCCTCATGCAAGTTGTGGCCTACGACTTCATCCTTGTTTAGATCCCAACGGACAACCTCTGTGTTGTGGCTCCCCAAAATATATTGAGGAAGCGCCCCAAAAAAAGTAGATCCAACGCCACGAGATACAGATCCAAACCATGATGCACAGGTCGATATCGCTGAATGCCAATGACCAAGAACATAATCTCTATTTCCAGCTCTTACATGTTTTATCTCAGCAAAAAATGCCAACTCGTCTGGGGTGAGAGGATGAAAAACTGATTTGACAACAGGGCCTTGCTTTGGCATCCTAATGGCTCGCAAGCACTCCCCTTTCCTCGTATCCCAAGCGATCACTTGATCTGGTCGATATTCAAGAACCACTCTCCCTGCCATAGCAAGATGACGTAAATTTGGATTACCACACCATCTAGCCTTTTCACCTGTGTGGCAGTTGTAACTTTCAAAAACTCCATGAGCAGTTGCAGCGACAACCTGTTGTGATCTAACAGCCAAAGCACTCACAGGACCAATGCTCATTACTCCAATCACTCGCGGAGTGAGCGCAGCTAATGTTGCCATAATTTTCCTCCCTTTAAAAAAGATTGCGAAGTATACTTTATTTCATCATATGTTTACAGGAATTATTCGGATTTTCGGTGTTGTAGCGGCTGTAGAGTGCGGTGACGTACAAACCTATGCCATTGACTTTCCGCATGATGGACTAGAAATTGGGGCGAGCGTTTCTGTTGATGGCACGTGCCAAACGGCGATAGCCGTGGATGATCACGTCTGGTTTCAAGCAGTTGGAGAAACGCTGAAGCGCACGACGCTTGGAAACTTGAAGGTGGGACAACAGGTGCACATTGAGCGCTCTGCTCGCATCGGTGATGAGATTGGTGGCCACATGCTCTCTGGCCACATCTACTGCACCTCCATGATTCAAAAAATTGAAGAGAACATCTACACCTTCTCTGTGCCCAACACCACCTACCTTTTTGAGAAGGGCTATGTTGCTGTTGATGGAATGAGTCTTACAGTTGTCGACGTATTTGAAGACGCCTTCACTGTTCATCTGATCCCTGAGACGTTGAAAGTATTCCACAAAAAGGTGGGCGATTTTGTCAATATTGAGTTCGACTCGTTAACAATGGCAACAGTCAAAACCGTTGAGCGCATCCTCAAGTCTCGCGATAAGCCCATTTGAAGTCGATTTGGAAATACTCCGTAGGAAATTCTCCCTTGAGGCCACGCCGCTTTAGGTAGCCGCCTTGCAACGGATGAAGTGGCACCATGGGCATCTCTTCTGCAAGCATCTCTTCTGCTTGCCGCAAAAGCTCGCGCCTCTTTTCGGGTACCCTCTTTGCCTCTTCAATCAATTTCTTATAGCGGGGGTGTTGCCACGCACTCAAGTTAAGCGCATCCCCTCTATGATAAAAATTTGTGAGCATATGGAGAGGATCACCCCAAAGAGGTTTGAGCTCGATTCCTCCAAATTGATAACGCTTTTGCATGAGCTGTTCAAAGTAGTGCTTCCACTCAAGTTGCTGTAGATGCACCTCAATCCCAAACGCCTCTTTCCACTGCTCCACATAGGAGGAGAGATCGTATCTTCCCGAATAGAGCAGGGTCAATTTGGGAAAGTCAGAGCGCACAAAGCCAATCTCTCCCAACCCTTCACGGAAAAGGGCACGCGCACGTGCTAAATCACGCCTAGGAAAAAGAGGGGTATCGGAAAAAGAGAGCTCTGATGGCAGGACACTGCTTACATCACGGTGAATTGCATAGCAAAATGCTTGACGCAACTTCTTGTGATTAAAAGGAAACTGAGCAGTATTAAAGGTGATCGCATAAGAGCCACTGAGAGGAAAAGAGACCTCCTCAATGCCTTCAAGGTCAATGCCCTTTGTGTTGGGTAAGGGCCCCATCGGCCTGCCCACAATATCGAGCTCACCGCTTTGCAGCATTCGCACTTCATTTTGCTCCCGCCCAATCAATGTGATAGAGATCTTGTTGAGGTTAACCGCATCGGCATCCCAGTAGTGAGGATTTTTCTCCAAAGTGATTGAGCGATTGTGCTTCCATTCAACTAAACGGAAAGGGCCGTTGCACACATAGGTCTCCCCTGCTTGATACGCCCACCCAGGATACTTTCGATCGATTGTGCTATTGATCACTGCATAACTCCATTGTGCAACGATCTCTAAAAAATAAGGCACTGGATAGGCAAGCTCTACTTGCAGCGTTCGCGCATCGAGAGCGCGCACACCAACCTCATCAAAGCTGCACTTCCCATCGCGCGCATCACGCGCATTTCTTATCATATGGAATGTGGAGGCAAAAACACTATTGGGGTTAAGAGCTTTCTTCCATGAGTACTCAAAGTCAAATGCTGTCACCTTCGCGCCATTCGACCACTTCGCATCGCGCAAGTGGAAAGTGTAGGTTTTCATGTTGGTTGAGACATCATAACTTTGCGCAAGCGCAAGTTGTGGTTTCCCATCAACTCCAATGCGTGTGAGCCCATCAAAAAGCATCTTGATCACAATGTTTGACTGATCTGCCTTCGTGATGCGTGGATCCAAGCTTGGGTCGTTCTCATGCAAAGAGAGTGAGAGCACTTGCGTATTGCACCGCTTTTGGCTCCATTGCTCCATCACCTCTTCAATCCGCTTTGAGAAGTTTACCTCCCGCCCAAACTGTGAAGGGCGGTAGAGAAAACCAAAGCAGAAAAAGCCGTTCATCTTAATTTCAGAGAAAGCGAGCTCTAGCGAGGGAATCTCGAACTGATTAATCTTTGCAAGAAGCTCCTCCTTAAAAGAATCTTCCTCAGCACGCACAATTACAAGAAGCGCATCGTCGCTATTTTGGAAAGTGACCGCATACGGTTTTTTACGCCCAGGCTCCTGATCCATCAGCGCAGAAAACGCCAAAAACCACTCTTTTATCAAAGCTGCTGGCAAAATGCTTTGCATGGCAATCGGTGTGATCGAATAGAAGAAGTTTTCTAGCAAAAATTCATCGTAGAACTTAGGCATGATCGATAAGAAGTCTTCAAGTCTCTCATTTTGCTTGAGAATGAGCCCCCCATTGTAGTCACGCACATGTCCCAGCGCCTTGGACAAACGGGCCACGACATAGCGGCGTGCTGTATAGAGATTGACCGAGCGATCCTTCCGATAAAACTGGCTCTTTGGCAGCTGAAGACGAAACACAGTCGCCTCTTTCTTATGCGTTTTGCGCAAAATTCCCACAGGGTCAATGCGGTCAGGGATATAAACCATATCTGGATTTGCCTGTTCGAAAAGCGTGCGCACCGTAAGGTCTCCCTCCTTCACAAGGCGCAACACCACAACAGTGAAGAAAAGATCAAACTGCGTTTGCTCCTCAAATGTGATGGTCGCTTGGGGAATATCACGAACACTCTTGAGCTGATCGCGCAATGCTAAAATGTTGCGGTACACCTCTTCTTCATTGCGCCGCATAAAGGTCATTGGCACAAGCTGCTCTACACACCCCTTCAGCTCCGTGGGAAGCTTACTCTTAAGGCTGTGAATCTCATCAGCGGTGAACTTCTCCCCTTCTTTCTCAACCTCCAAATAGACCGACTGCACCTGATGCTGCTTGTCCAAATAGTCATAAAATGAGCCATGAATCGCCTGCGCATCAGGGACAAGGCGCTTCACCGCCTCAATCATGTGCTGCTCGTCAAACACTTCGCGCTGCTTCAAAAGGTTGAACACTACCACAATGCCAAGCACAGACTTGCTACCAAAAGGATACTCCAACTTTGTGCGCAAAAGCTTTACAAAGAGATGCCGCTTTCGTGGGTAGCGCCCCACCTCTTTGATCAAATTTCTCTTATAGAAATACTCAGAACACACCATGCGCGAGAGATGCATCTCGCTCCTAACCTCTTTAAACTCACGCGGAAAGCGCAAAAGCGAAAAAAGAAGTTTGTGGTAGAGGTTGCGGTCAGGCCAATAGCGCATTAAAACACGCATCCTCTCGAGCGCCCTTCGATCCTTCGACGCTAGCATCTTATCTGGTGCCAAATCACTTTTCATGTGGCTACATTGAAAAAATCAGGTTTTGGAGACACAGTCTCCACACGTATCAAAAGAAGATATAAACCTAGCATTAATATTCAAAGAAGAAAAATCAAAATTGTAGCGATAAAAAAAAGACTCTTATAAGATACGACTATGAATGAAGTTATAAAAAAACTTTCACATTTTTTGGCAGACTCTTATGTCCTCTATATAAAAACACTTAATTTCCATTGGAATATGACTGGCAGCGAGTTTTTCATGTTCCATAAGCTGCTGCAAGATCAATATGAAGCGCTTGCAGAAGCTTCTGATGATGTCGCTGAGCGGATCAGGCAGCTAGGAGGAAAAGCGCCAGGTTCGATGGCAGAATTTCTCAAATTAGCGTGTATGAAAGAGTCTCTGACCGACCTCTCTATGACGGAGATGGTAAGAGAGCTCGTGGCAAGCCACGAGCTCATGGTAAAACATGCCGGCGAGATCATCGCTTACTGTGATCAAAATGGCGATCCCGGCACCTCAGATATGATTGTAGGCCGTATGCGCGACCACGACAAACAGGCATGGCTTCTTAGAAGTCACATTCCATAAATTACTTTCTCATGAAGCGCTTTGCAGCCTTCTTTGTGTCCTTCGCAAGTTCTTTGCCTCGTTCACACACATCGTCATACAACTCATGCCCCTTGTCAGACCAATCATGACACTTGTCGCTAATATCCTTGCGGAGCTGCTTCCCAGACTTTGGCGCAAACAAAAGCGCAGTTAACCCTGCAGCAATTCCACCTAGCAATGCTCCCAAACAGAACTTGCTTCCCCCACTCCTTTTTGCCATAACTACTTCCTCCTAAATCCTTTGATAATGGAAACCCCATTCAAAATCCACTGCGCTAAATCAAGGCCCCTCGATGAGTGTTTTCTCTCCAAATACTCCTCAAGTTTCTCATCAGCCGCATCGCCAAATCGATAGATAATCCGACACAGTGGATTGAGTGCCTGTAGCTTATCGCTTATGTCATCGAGAATATAGAAAGCCTTATGAATCTTAAGAGCAACAAAGATTGCTAACAGAAAGACACTTGCGCCCATTACAATGAGCGGAATGGCAATGGTCCAAACCATCCAAGTTTCCATAGTAATACCCTTATAACTACTTATTACAATTATTAAACAAAATAGTTATAAGTTCAAACTATTAATTGTTGTCTATCGCTCAAATGTTCTTGTCTGAGCGCATGGCTGATACTGAGGAACTTGTGGCTGCTGCACCTGAGCAGCAAGTGCACCCAATGCCACCTGATTCACAGCTTGATGGTGAACATGCTGAGGGTGATGAGCTAGTACTTGATTTGGAAGCTGCCCACCTCCAAGACCTGGACCTTGTACTCCAAACATAGACAACTCCTTTTGATGAACATTATATCACTGATCATCAATGAATTGAATATATTTTATCCGATAGAGGGTGGGCGATTTGCATCTCTCTAGGCACTTCGATAGTAGAGAACTGCCCTCGAGCCCATTTTTGGCATGCCTTCTCAAATTTTTCTTCACTATTGATTTCCGCTTCCATATTGAAGAGTACACCGTCATCCCTGTAAATGACCCGCAAAGACTCCTCGGTATGGTAGAGCATGCACTCCCCCTCTTGCACTGAAGCTTTCACAAATTGGAGAGAAGAGTAGAGCTCCTTACCTTTAACCGGAATGGCAGTGGCGGCAAGAAGGGTTCCTCGCCCTCCAATAAAGGCAAAAACAGCCCCATGCACTCGGAACGCTATCACAACTTCTATACGCTCATCGAGCTGCGCCGTCAAAGCTTGGAGCACCCCAAACTTTTTTCTCACTAAATCCTCAGCAATCTCGTTTGAGTTGCGGTCGAGGGCGCAAGTAGAACCTTGAGTTGAACTTTTCATAATATGAGTAACTAAATCAACTAAATGAGGAGACTTTTCCCTTCCACAAGTAGAAACCCGTTCCCAAGCGCAATACTCTCCTGAAAGAGCTTCGCCAACCAGCGTCATTTCGGATCCTCCCTAAAGCAGCATCTCATATTCATCACTTTAAGCATTGGGATAAGATGTACCCCATTCAAGGAAGTGCGCCTGCCCATCTGAGAGGGCAGTGAGTATCGCGGTTTTGTTGTCTGCGAAGAGCATAAAGTTCTTAGAATCAACATGATTGATTAATCTTTCCTCTAACTCAGAGATTTGAAGCGTGATAGCAGGATTGTTTAGCTCCATATGCGCAGAGGCTCTTTCAACTGCACGCACCGTCTTCAGGTGCGTATGGATGGTAAGGAGCGTTTCGCGTGGAATGGAAGACTTCCCTGCCAAAAGCCGAGATAAATATGTTGAACAATTCATAAAAAAACCGCGCAGAGTATAGCACCGGGGATGCTATAGCTCAACATCTACTGACGATTTCCACACGATGTTTGCCGAGGCCTTCTACCAGGAGGAGGTTGCGGCCCAGGAGGAGGTTGCGGCCCTGGCTGATGCCCGCCGTGTTGAATTTGTGCTTGATGTGGAGGTGGAGTAAGAGCAAGGATGACGCCAAGCAGAAGAATAACTGCAACCGCTATTCTAACTCGTTGAAGTTCTTGAAGACTTCGATTAATAGCCTCCTCCCTTGAACCTGGTCTCCCAGGACCGCCTGGCGGCATTCCACCAGATCCACCACTCCCAAATCCACCTGTAACGTTTGCCGTTGTCATGTTTCTAAAAGCTCCTTCTCTTGTTGCTCGTAGACTATCTCGTGACGCAGTTTGAAGATGCCAAGAAGGTTGATAATGAGAAGCAGTGCTCCACATGTTGACATCACAAGTAGCGCGTGCCTCTGTGGCATGAACGAGAAAAAGATAAACGCCACCACAGCATAAACCATGTAAGCGCGTTCCCCTATTTTTGGAGAGAGAAAGCGCGCACACTTGAGCCCCATGCAGAGGTAGGCAATGATCGTTGTATATCCCGTAATGATGTAGAAAAGGGGCAAAAAGATATGCATAGCAGGGAAATACTTGCTGAAAGCAGCTTGCACAACTGTTGAACCTTCAGCATTCGCACCAAATACTGTCCAAACTCCACTAAGGAGAACGATCAAGATGCTGAGTGTGCAGACGAAATTGTCAATAAAGACACCCAAAATCGCGAGCCGCGCTTGCCGGATAGGGTGCTTTGTATTGGACTCACTTTGAATGATCGAGTCGTAGCCGATTCCAATATCAGCAGAATAAGCTGCGCGGGAAATCCCTTGCTGCACGGCAAGAATAAAACTGCTACCAATAAACCCACCAACAGCTGCGTGCCCAGTGAAGGCGGAGCGCACAACGATGCCCAGAACTGCAGGAAGGCGCACTGCCTCAGAACCAATTATAAAGAGTGCCATCCCCATATAGAGAAGAAGAAAGAAGGGCACAAGGAATCCACAAATCTGCCCAATGCGGCGCACACCTCCC
Organism: Chlamydiales bacterium; assembly: GCA_024233495.1. GTDB lineage: Bacteria > Chlamydiota > Chlamydiia > Chlamydiales > JAAKFR01 > JACKPM01. Next base: position 348,501 of record JACKPM010000001.1, on the reverse strand, counting down.
CTAACAGCCCAAAGAATCGAGCCGAGCAAAAGGGCAAGCACAGCAAATATAGGGACGTGCCAGTTAGCACTTACACTCTCTGTGATCACCGAAAATTGATAAATCTCAACTCCGTAGATACAAAGAAGAAGAGAGACAGCCACCGGCAGGAAGGGGGAACGAAACGCCTTCTTAAGGAAGTACATAGGTCCACCATCATACCCACCTTGATTGTTCTCAGTGCGATACTTGAACCCCAAATAGATCTCACAATACTTCACAACCGAGCCAATCGTGCCCGCCACCCAGAGCCAAAAAAGGGCGCCAGGACCGCCAAGCTGGATGGCTGTAGTTACACCCACAACATTGCCAATCCCAATCATCCCCCCAGCAGAGGCAAAAAATGCCTTGAGCGGATGAATTCCCCTTTCACCATCCCCTCTTTTGGACATACAGCTAAAAAATAATTTTATAAACTGAGGCATCTGCCGAATCTGAAAAAAGCGGAAGCGCAACGTCAAAAAGAGACCAAGGGAGGCGATCAAAATAAACGCCACATAGCCCCAGAAGAACTCGTCGATTGCAGTTAGGTGTTGGAATATATTCATAACTCATCAATTATATAACATTTTGGACTTTCTGAGGTAGCATGTTTCACGCCTTTGCACACGCTTGTGAGTCGGAGAAGGGACACCAACTCTACTACCACACCGCCTGCCAAAAAGCAGTCGAATATTTAAAGATCCCTCATCACGCCTATATCCCTAAGGATCACTCGCTCCCACAATTGCCTGAAAACTGGGTTCTTCACTTTCCCAAGCCGTATGACAAAAGATTAAAAAAAGATTATTTTAAAGCGTGCAACTCCCTTTTTCAGAAAAGGGGCGCCTTCTTCATCGAGACTCTTATGCGGCGCGATATGCGCTACTTTTCGCTCGCCGCCTTACGACATGGGAAAAAGAGCGATCGCCTCTGCATGCTCTTTAGAGATAATAATATTTTTAAGAAAAAACGGGATGAAATTGAGGTAAAAATTTTTTTAACGCTTTTGCGCGCCAAATTTCGTCGCAATCTCTGTCTTTTTACAGACACTGACAATTTGACTTATTTCTTCCGTGAAAAGACAGGGTTGCCCTTCCATACGCTCCCTATCCCCAATTTCGACCTCAAGCCAGTGGAACATCACAACGAAAAACTTGTGATTGTGTTTCCTGGGGAACCACGTGCAGAAAAGGGAGGGCATGTGGTCCGTCGCCTTCTCAACGAGAGTCATGGCTGTCATTTCATCTGTTCGCAAAGTTTGGAACAGGCGCAAGAGCACTTTCCCAATGCGCTCTCGCGGGAGAAATACCTCGAGTATATTCAACGCGCTGATGTGGTGCTGCTCCCATATGACGCGCCAAAGTACCGCTACCGCTCCTCGGGCATCTTTGTCGAGGCAATTGGGTTGGGCAAAGTGACGCTTGTGCCTGATGAGTGTTGGATGTCGGATGAGTTACGCAAGCACAACTTGGTGGAGTTTATCACTGATTTTGAGCGCCCAGACTTCTTCCGCCACTTAAAAAATCTCTGTGAAAATAGTCGCATTCGTGAGAAGTTGAAAAAGATGCAACAACACTATTTGGAGTATCACACTCCAAAGACGTATGCGAGGATTTTAGATGAGGTGGCTTCTCTTAACGCTCTTTGTGAGCACACAACTACTTGCTGAAACTTTTGACGTCGTCATCATCGGCGCGGGTGTTAGTGGCACCTACACAGGTTGGCGTCTGGTGGAAGGGGGGAAGAAAGATGTACACATCTTCGAAGGCTCTGACCGCATTGGAGGACGCATTTACACCACCCACCTCCCCGGCATGGACAACGTCCCTGTTGAGCTTGGAGCAATGCGTTTTCATCCCAGCCATAAGAGGCTAGACGCGCTGGTCAAATATCTCAAACTTGAAACCGCCCCTTTCACTCAAGAGAACGAAAATAACTTCATCTACGTGCGTGGAAAGCGGTTTCGGGAAAAAGATGAGAAAGAGCTTCCTTACAGCCTTCCTGCAGGTGAAGAGGGGCACGACCCCTACGCCCTTGTGATTGGCCTACTTGGCAAAATCGACGTCAACCTCTCCACTGATAACTGGGCGAAGCGGAAAAAAACTGCGCGCTACAAAGGGCAGTCACTCTATGATGTAAGCTGGCAAAACTTTCTGCTCGAAAACCTCTCCTCAGAGGCGTTTCAAATGCTCGTCGATCTGGGCTATGTGCAGATGGTGGCTGACGTCTCAGTTGCCTCCGCCTTTTCAAACTTTATCGAAGGAGCAAGCGGCGCTCCTCTCAAGTTTGTACACGGCTACCAGCTGCTTCCTGACACCCTCGCTAACAATTTTCAACAAAAGGGAGGAAAGCTCCATCTCAATCACCACCTCATGTCTGTCTCCTATGAAGGAGAGAAAGAGACGTTCCGCTACCGCCTTCTCTTCTACGATCAAGAGGGCGCCTTTAAACCTGTCTACGCCAAACACCTCATCTTGACCATCACCCCTCCCGCCCTCAAACTTTTAGCGCAGCAGTCCCCTGCTCTTCAAAACAACGACTTCCGCGAAAAACTCGACCTCTTTACTCCTAATCCCCTCACGAAGCTCTACCTTGGCTACCGCTACCCATGGTGGCAAAAGCTCGGCCTCCAAAGCGGCTCCTCTGTCACCACCCTCCCCATTCGCAGCTGCTACTACTTTGGCAGCGAGGCCGAAGCACCAGGCGGCGAACCCGATAATAATAACTCTCTGATCCTTGCCTCATTCCAAGGGCTCTATACACCCTTTTGGCAGTCGTTCAACGAAGGAGCTGAGTTTGCTCCCAACCTTGGAAAAGATGCAGCATGGCAAGCCGAGAAGCAGCTTGAAATTTTGCATGGTGTGCACAACATGCCCTCAGCTTACACCGGCACATTTGTTGATTGGTCAGACCCCCCGCATTTTGGAGCATACTTCTTCTGGCGCGTTGGTGCACACCCTCAGGAGGTAATAGAATACATGCTCCACCCCTTTGTTGCTGAGCCCCTCTATGTCATCGGCTCAGCTTACTCGCAACACCAAGGATGGGTGGAAGGATGCCTCGAAACCTCCGACGCGCTGCTCGACAAATACTTCTTCATCCCCCCGCCTAAATGGTGAGTGCGCCTTACTCTTGCCATAGGCAAGGGTGAAAATTCGCTTTTGCTCCTAACGAAAGCGAGGCGCACAAACTCGATTTTACAGGATTTTATCCTGTAAAATCGAGTCTCAACGCTCGTTTTCCTTGATTTTACGGGATGAGATCCTGTAAAATCGAGTCTCAACGCTCGTTTTCCTTGATTTTACGGGATGAGATCCTGTAAAATCGAGTCTCAACGCTCGTTTTCCTTGATTTTACGGGATGAGATCCTGTAAAATCGAGTCTATGGAACGCTATTTACCCCGCCAGCTCTCTGAGCAGATCCAAGAGCTCATCGCCCACTTCCCCTGTGTTGTAATCACAGGAGCGCGCCAAGTAGGGAAAAGCACCCTTCTCAAGGAGCTCTTTCCCGACTACAATTACGTCCTTTTTGACCCGGTTGAGGATGTGGAAAATGCCAGACTAGACCCCTCGCTCTTCTTGCGCAACCGTCCCACCCCCCTCATCTTAGATGAGATTCAGTACGCCCCGGAAGTTGTTGCCGCTGTGAAACGAGCAATTGATCACGATCGTAAACCTGGACAGTTTATCTTGACTGGCTCACAGCAGTGGGGCGTGATGAAAAACCTTGCCGATAGTTTAGCAGGACGCGCAATCATTGTTGAGCTCGACCCCTTCTCCCTTGGAGAGATCGCAAAAAACCCTCCGAAAGAGCCGTGGTTTGAAAGGTGGCTACAAGATCCTGAAAACTTCTCCTGCTCAAAGCTTGAGCTCCCCTATGTCCCCTATGAGTGCATTTGGCGTGGCTTTTTCCCTGAAGCGCAGTTTTTGCCGCTAAAGCTTGTGCACCGCTTTCATGCAGCGTATCAAAAAACGTACGTAGAACGTGATATGCGGCAGATGGCAAACGTTTCAAATTTGCAACTCTTCACACGCTTTATCCGCCTCGTTGCCGCTCTAACTGCCCAAGAGATTAACTACAATCAATTGGGACGCGATATCGATATTGACGGCACGACTGCTAAGCGATGGCTCATGATTTTGCGCGAAACATTTGAGTGGCACGAAATCCCCGCCTTTTCGCGCAACATGGTGAAGCGTGTCAGCCTGAAGTCTAAGGGCTATTTTGCTGACACAGGACAGGTATGCTTCAGTCAAGCAGTCTCCACCCCTCACGATCTTCCGAGCCACCCTCTTTGGGGAGCGATTTTCGAAAATGCGGTTGTGAATGAAGTGCGCAAGCAGTGCAGCTGGATGAGCGCTGCTCCCAACCTCTATCACTGGCGCGTGCATAGCGGCGCAGAGTGCGACCTCATCGCGGAGTGGAACGGAAAATACTACCCTATCGAGATCAAAGCCACCTCACATCCAAAAAAGCAAGATGCATCTGGCATTGCAGCATTCCGCAAAAGCTATCCAAGTCTCAACGTGCAAAGAGGTGTTGTCATCTGCTTTACAGAAAGCCCTGTTATCTTAACCCCAGATACACTGGCCATTCCTTGGAACATATAGTCAAATCGGTTGAAAATTTTACAAATTCATGGCAGATGGCAAAGCCAAAGTAAGCGCGGAGTTCGACTTAGACCATTGATGGTCTATGAGAACGAGCACGATCTTTGGTGAAGCCAAATGGTATGAATTTGTAAAATTTTCAACCGATTTGACTATATCTTAACCTGAGGAAGACAACCCAAAACTCAGATTCCTAAGAGCCAGCGCCGTAGACGGGGAGCTTGCGTTGGGTGTTGCGCCCTTTGCGTAGCTCCTCTTGCAAATTGATGCGGTAAACATCTAAATCACGATATGTGCGGTAATAGAGATCTCCATTAGAGAGATCCTTCACTACAATCCACTGCGTATAATCATAGTGCTCTTTATCCACATTGCGCACTGCGCCGTACGGAATATCTACGGTGTTGAGAAGATGCAAAGCGAGCGTGACGTTCTCTTGCGCATTCTTCGGTGTGTTTGCAAAGTTCTTGAAGGTGGCAATGCGCACAAAGCGCGAAGGTGGCGTCCAATCGCCTGGCACGCCGAGCATGCCAAATCCTTGCCCAGGAGGGTGAAGCACTAGCCCATCAAAAGAGGCTTTCTCTTTTTGCATTGCAGAGAGATTGATATAGTTTGGCAAATTTGTGAGATGCCATTCTAGCTTTGGAGCATTCGTCAACACGCCAACAGGGTTGTCAAAAAACATTAGCTTGCCGTCGAGAAACTCGATTGCCGCACTATTTCCTTGCGCGTCGTGAAGGGAAAGGTGCAAAGGCGGAATGCTATTGAGCTTGGGCAAATCATGAGGCCAAACTTGCACATCATGGATCGCTTTCTTTACCTCATCGATAGTTTCAAATGAGGAGAGGATCCAGTCGCCTAGATCTTCAAGGGCGATTGTTTTCTGAGGGATTGACTCATCTACTTTAGGATAGTCAGAGCCAGGGAACCAGAGCGCTCCTATCGAGAGCCCCGCCTCGTTCATCCCGTCAACAAGCCAATCTTGCCCAAGAGCGGTCATGCCGATGTAGGCGTATTGCACACGCCACTTCATGCCCGCCAGCCCGTTGAAGACGCGGCTTTGCATGAGCGTGTTTTTCGGCTGTATAAGCACCTGCGATTCGAGGTTGAGACCAAACTCCATCGAGCGCCCCACTACGGAGCTCTTGTCAGTTGCTTGGACGACAAAATCGGTGCACGCCCAGGCGGGCACCGTGAGAAGTAAAAACAAAAAAAAGCGCATATCCCCACAATAGAGATATGCGCTTTTAATGCAAATTCCTTTTTAGATTTACACCATATTCAGGTCTACATCAGAATCTGTAGAATATGCATTTGGAGCTGAAGAACTTGGTAGACTCCCAGGATTAAGAGCAGAAGCTCCGCGGTTGCTATTGCTATCCTCATCAGAACCAAAGGCAGGGGCACCGCCGTTGTTCCGAGCATTACCTTCTTTCTTCTTGCGGCAGCAAAGGATCGCTGTTCCAAGAGCTGCAACTGCTCCACCGCCCGCTAGGACGCTGTAGCTACCCGCTTTCCCTAGGAAATCGCTCACCTTCGTAGTGAATCCACCTACTTTTCCATGCAATCCAAGCATCGCAATAATACCAAGTGCAACTGCTAGAGTACCCACTGCAGCTAGTGAGTAGCCGGCAGCTGTGTTACGGCAGCTGTTTTCAATTCTACCAACCATTCTAAAAACCTCGAATTTTAAAGTTTGTATTTAGTCTGTATGAATATATTATAAAAGATTTGGGGATTTTCTTCAACCTACTAGATGGTGTCGTCAAATTTTCTCCTTTGTGAGGCAAGAGATTTTCTAGGCAAAATGCGCAATCGAAAGCGAAGGGAGTAGCCACTCCCAACCCCACGCCCCCGGCCCCCCCCCCTCCGCTCCCTGGGCGGTCGCGCCTATTCTTTATCAATAACCCCCGCCTCTCCCCCTTTACAAAACCCCCCCGACACCATCTAATTTCGTATTGACTAAGGGGCTTTGGCAGCTTCAAGAGTGGCCTTATATACTTCTACTTCGGAGAGAAGACGCCCCATCCATCCTTCGCATCGCCCCTTCTTCTGGCTGATTTGGTGATCCTTGAGCCAGTGAAGAAGGCGGCTAAGATTAGGGATGCGAGAGAGGCGTTGAATAACAACTTTTCGAGGAAGGCCGTGTTCTTGATGTAAAATTTTTCCTTGAACAAGAGCTGCGTCGATACGGCTGTCTCGGAGCTGAGCAGAGGCCAAAATGCGCTCTTCCATCTCTTTTGACATGCGTAATGCCCCTTTCCCCCGCGCAACCACAGCGCCCGAAAGAGCCGAAATAAGGAGGACGGTGTGTGGGAGGCGCTCCTCTTCACAGCTCTCCATCTCTCTCTTATAGCTTGCTACAAAACCAGCATCGATAACATATAGGACAAAACTTCCCTCTTTTTCTATGACAAAGAAGTGAGTAATGGGCTTGAGAAGCTGTTTGGAGCTATCGTCAGAAAGATGCGCAGTTTTTGTGTGCGACTCGTCGAGAGAGAGATATTTTGCAAATTCACGGTTTTGATAAAAGTGTGAGCCATGTATTTTTCTTGAAACTTGTTCAAATAAGTCAGTGCGTGTGAGCTTTAAATCTCCTGTGACACGCTCTGCGCGAATGGGGTTTTGAGGAAGGGGACGCACTTCTACAACCTCCACTTGTTGCTGCCTTTGTTGCTGCCTTTGTTGCTGAACCTCTCCACCCATAGCAAGGTTTGTACTGATGGTATGCACATGAGCTGCAGCACGTTTAATCACTGGATCAATGGAGGCAGATATTTGAGGCACAATCTCTTTTCCGTAAAAGCGCCTGTGAAGGGAGGCTGCGTAGCACTCGAGTACTGCAACAAGCTCTTCTTCCCTTTCAGGGGTGGCAAAAGCGCACATTAAATCTCTTTCAGCAAGTTCAATGAAGCCATTTGCATACCGTCTATACGTTCTGACCAAGGCATCTCCTCCCTGCTTCTCGGCTTCTTCAAGCTCTATTTTAGCTGGCTGAGCGATGATTTCGTTGATCTCCTGCAGCGCTGCGAGTGCGATCTGTTTGCGCATCTTTTTAGCATCGTTTCCAGCTGTCCACCGGTACATCTCTTCACCAGTAAGCTCTGGGAGCTGCTCTCTTACACCTGGCGCTAGCACCCATGTCACTCTTTGCGAGCGAAGGGGATCAAGAAACCCGCGCATCCGCATAAGCGCCTGTAACAAGCGTGCCGACCCTAAAGCATCCGGGACAAGGAGCAATGCTCCTGCATCATCTGGAAGGTCAATATTGGCTGCCTCAGTATGCTGCGCATCGAAGTAGACACCTAGTGCCTGAAGATCGACACCGAGATGGGCGAGTTGTTTTCCTAAATTGTCACTTCCTTGCATAAAGTGAGGTTCTCTTTTTCCTCTAAGCAGAAGTTCAACTCCCTGATTTCCAAAATAGAGAACACCACGAAGCCTTGGATTCGAGGCAAGCCAAATGTGCGCGACTTCTTGGTTTTCCATCGGGAAGAACCCACCTGGGTCAATCAAAACCTGCTCTTTTTGCGAGTCAAAAAGCTTTTCCAACGACTCAAAAGAAAGGTAGCATTGGTTTTCGGGTTTGCAGTATTGCGCGACTACTTGCGCTTCGAACTTAGCAGAAGAACGCAGACGCTTGATCGAAGTGGGATAAAGCGTCTCATGCATCGGTGTTGCAGAGTAACAAAGTGCAAGCTTGAAGCCTTGTGCTAGCGCTGCAGGAGAGACGCTCACTTGCTGAGGAGAGAAGCCTATTTGGGGGAAGGCAATCTCTGTCAGAAATAGCTGAAGGATCGTCTCATCGTTTTTCAACAATGTGTGCAGTTTGTGCGTGTGTGCATAGTCTTCTAAGTTAAGATGGCGGAGCTGGATGCCATTCAATACACTGTACTTCTTGGCAATACGGTCAAACTCCTGCGCAATAAATCCAAACTCTTCTCCATGCTTACGATCAGTGAGATCGAATTCGACGAGTTTCTTCAAAAGTGCGGTGAGCTGATGGTGCTCTAGCCCTTGTTGGAAATACCCTTTGATCGTGAGCACAATAGCTAAGTAAGGATCTTGGAACTGCGCTGTTGAGGGTGTACCTGTGCGCGCTGGGGTGTGGAAGTCTTCCTCACCATGTAACGAGCGCATATGATCATAGTTCGTCCGCTTTTTCAAGAGCTCAGGAAGAAGTGTAATGAGGAAGTGACGCGCTAAAGCAAGACGCTCTTGGTCGTGCTTCTCAAGCAGCTTAATGTCGTCTGGTGGGCTAGCCTCTTTTTTAGTCAAAAAAGCGCGAAGAGCGCCACTTCTTGCGCTTGGGAAAATGTGTGTGACAAGGGCATCCTGCAACTCTTCGAACTCCTCTTTTGTAGGAACCCTCTCTTGGAAAATGGGACGTGAGGTGAGATGACTAAGCTCTGCGATTGTGCGTCCTGATCTACCCTTCACAGCAGGAAGATTGAAAAGCGGGAGCATGAAATTCATGAGATGTCTGCAATGGTCATCTTGCACCTTCTCAAATCCCTGCATGCCGAAAATTGCACGTGTAATTGGGTCTAAGTTGTTGTGCGTCTCATCCATAAGCACACCACACTTCTCTTTGAAAAAACGTAGGATTTTGTGGATCACACCAACCTTTTTCTCATCCCCCTCTTGAAGTGCAGCATTTTGCGCCTGCAGTTGAAGTGCATAAAATGCTTCTGGTGTGATGAGAAGGGCGCGTCCCTCGTCGTGGTAACGTTCTAGTTCTCGCAAGATGTAGTTATAGTCTTTGCTATTAAGCTGGTGATGGATGCCAAGCTCAAGTAGGGCGAGCGATTCACCCATCGAGACCCACCCTTCTTCGAGGTTTTGTTTATCAACTTGGTAAATTGCAGGAGGTGTCACTGCAACGGGCATAAGGCCATACATGCGGAGACGAAGCATAAACAGCTGCCGCAAATAGGAAGTCTTTCCGGCTCCCGCCGCAAGTTGGAAGAGCGCATCTTCATTCCGATCAAATCCTTCACACACCCACCTGTAAACAGCAAACTGCTCTTTTCGGGGAAGCTTCCCGCTGATCACTTTGTAGTAGAAAATCTCTGGGTAGTCATCTACCGAAAACTCAAATTCATAATCTAAAAGCTCTCCCACTTTTTGGTGCTCTCCGCACTCGATATATTTAATAGCATCCATCAACATGCTGCGCCAGACAAGAAGCTTGTAGTAATTTTTGGTGCGCACGATCAAATCATTAATTTGAGGATCCGATAGATGGGGACGCTCAACCTTCAGAAGGCGCGCATCCCCTCTTAGGATTACTTCTTTCATGATGTGTGCAGGAAGAATGGAGCGCCTTTGCTGCCCCACTGAGCACATATGAAACTCTGCTTCAAGAGACGAACCGACAACGAGTCTTCCCTCTACAACGCGAGGAAGAGCATTAAGCTCTGCTGTGATCGTTGCATGCTCTTCATGCAAGCTTTTATCTAAAGCAGTGACGTCCTTAAGGATTTTTTCTTTAATTTCCTCAACTTGGGCACCAGCTTTGGGCGTATAACGCACACTTTTTTCATTATCGAGAGCAGCATACCCTGCACGCATTGTTTCAAGAAGGCTGCTCTCCAAACCAGAGAGTTGCTCTCTCTCAAAAGGAGAGCGTTCTGGCTTGGTAAACGGCACTTCTTCTTGATCGTACAGCCCTTCTAAATAGTCTACAAATAACTTGTGACTGATTGGTTGACCGACTTGTGGCTTGGGAAGAGGATGCGGCTGCTCTAACGCCTGGATAGGGAATTGCAGCTTCTCTTCTGCGTGTTTAGCCTGAAACGAAACGCTCCTTTTTAAAAAATCCTTGAATCGATTGATTTTCTCTGGAGGCTTACTCCTAATTTGGTCGTATACTTGGTGGACTAAATTCTCTTCTTTCCCTGTAAAGCGAGCAAACTCTTTTGGGTGATACCGCACATAGAGGAGAAGGGAAGCAACAGAAGCTTTTGGTTCAGATGGATCTTCGTAGCTACTAAAGAGTGCAAGGAGTGTAAAGTCGAATTCACAAGGGGAAGGAGGTGCTTTGCGTGCCTGCTCGAAGAAGTGCCTGAAGTTACGGTATGCAGCGCCCAGTGGATAGCGAACTGGGAGATGACGGTCAACGAAAACCTCCTCTTGAGCAGCTAACTCCCTTTTAGGACGTTTCTCGCAAAGAGTAAAACCATTGCTGAAAGCGCAGGGTCCCAGCTCAACTGGCAACTCGCCAATGCGCTCTGTGGTAATTCTCTCAGGCATACAAAGGCTTAGCATACGGCTTTTAAGTTGATCTGGAAGCCCTTTTTTCTCTTCTCCTTTATACTCCCCACTCTCCTTATCATAGGCTGCATAAATGGCGCGGAGAATCGTAGCCTCTTCTTTTGCGCAGAGGCGTAAATTTTTTGGCACCTCGCTGTAAAAACCGTCCTGAGAGAGCGTCCCTAAATAATCTCGATAGACCGCCTCACCCCATGCGCGTGTCTTTTTGCTTAAAATTTCGCGCTGTTCAAACTGCCTTTTCTGCAAACGATTTTTGTGATCCACAATAGTCCAGAGAAGGCGCATATTGAATGCGTAGGCGTAATTGCTCCGCTCGCCTAAGTTGCGGAAATAGTCGAGAATCGGCTCAGCATGTGCTTCTAGGTCAGAGATCGCTGTCATCTTTTTGAGGTAATGGACAGCTTTATCGAATTTGCGCTGCATCTTGTACAAAAGTGCAAGGTATAGATAATCAATTGGGTTCTCTGCAACCAAGTCACCTGTGATACGATCTTCTGTAAAGACGCCATAAGACTGGTCTACCGAGAAGAGTTGCTCAAGAGGTTTTACGGGGGAGCCAAGCTCAGGATTTGCGTGCGATAGTAGGCGAAAAGGAAGGATAATCTTCCGTTCCCCCTCTTGATTTTCAAATACAAGCGCATCGCGATACCCCTCCCAAATTTGATCAATCTGTAAGCGACATCTAGGGAAACGACGAGCACAGCCACGCAGGACAAAGAGATTTAATGGGGAGTGAAAAAAGAAGGCAAGCACTTCTCCTGTTTCAAGATTAGCTTCACACACCACCTGGTCAGGAAACTCAAAGCGAGCCGCAAGAGGCGCAAGCTTACTATCGGCAGGAACCTTAGACAAGTCAACGACGACGAAAGGACTCACCTCTCCCCCAGCATAGATACGGCGCATCTGTAACCCATCCTCTTTCATCTCCGTCACAAAGACAAGAAGCTCTCCCTCCTGAGTATCGGTAAAGAAGGCGAGATTGCCATCTGGAAGGCGATAGGCGTCATACTGTTCTAACTTTGAACTGACCGCTTTCCCCCAAAGCGAGGTGTCCACCTTCACGTAGATTCCCTCAACCTCTACTCCTCCAAATTTCACCTTTTTACGCAGAGTGCGCACACCACCGCGCGTTTCCAAAACAAATGTTTGGTCAGCATCAGTCAAATAGTGGGGTTCTCCGTAAAGGGCGGCTTCGCACATGGGCTTAGAGCGTATGCCTCCAAAAGCGCCCGATAACTTTTGCTTTTGTCGCAATCCCACCCCAACGCGCACGACGGTGCGCTTTTCAAAATCGATCTCATACTTGGAGTTGCGGGCAACTGCGCCATTGAGCTCCCAAAAGTCAGGAGGATCCTCTTCTATATCACACATCTCCATAACGCTCATGCAAATGCTGCCTCGATACTCTTCATCTTCCAGACATCTGAGAAAGAGTGGATAGCAGTTTTCAAGCCATTTTTCCTCCCTTCTCTCAATAGCGGTTGGTGGCAAAAAACTGCTTTTCTCTTTGAAAAGACATCTCGCGATATAGGCTGTATCATCCCCAGTATACGCTTTTGACAAGGAGAGCAAAAAAAGACGGTAATAGCCCCACATTACCCCCCACTCCTCTATGAGGAGAGTAGCTACCGAGAGGTCCCTCTTTTCTAGAGGCAACATAGCCTCAACGCAAAGGGAGCACTCGAGAACAAAGCGAAGCGCTTGTTTATGGGCGCCTTCCAAACCAAACTCCTTCACAACTGCATGGAAAACAGAGCGAAAACGCTCAATTACACTTGGGTCCTCTTCGAGGGCATGAGCTAGTTTTCCCGGGGCGAAAAAGGCGCGGTGCACCTCATCTCGCACACGTGGCTCGTCGAGTGCAGTGTAGTTAAAGGGAAGCCAATCTAAAAAGGCGTGCAGAGCGATTTCATCTTCTACGGTAAGGCGAAGAATGTCGCGCCATAATTCGACAGAAATTTCAAAAAAATCTCGCGGACGCACTTGGGATGCTGCTTCATTTGTAGTCAAAGGGCGGGTGTAGTACTCTTTGGCACGTATCTTCCACTCCCATTCCTGATGCGAGTTATTGAAAGGAGCGGCTATTCCTTCCCCTGCAATCTCTTTGTTCAGCAAAAGTGCATCCTTTCCTCTCGAGTCACTACCCAAAGTGAGGTCAAGATGTGAGGGGAGCTTTTTCATCCGCCCGAACCCGCGATTATCTAAAATAGCCTGGCACACAAAGGCAAAGTAATAAAGCGTCTGTACCTCTTTTGGAAGGACTCTCATCCAGGCATCAGCAATGCGATCGCCCTTACGCATAAAATTTGCCTCTAAGTAGCGTACATGCGCGTGTAGACGAGGGCTCATCCCTCCAAGGCTTTTCGTGTGGACTGCATGCTCAACATCGAGCTTTCTCGCGACCGGAAAGATCTCTGGTCGCCACCTCTCTCTAGAGGCCTTGAAATAGCTTTCAATTTGCGCATAAAGCTTTTGCTGGTCTGCAAAAATCAAGGTTATAAAGATCTGCTTTTTATCCTCTCCCTCTAAAAGGAAAGGAGAGGCAAATTGGAAAAGTCCATTTCTGGGGTTGCGTCTTGCCAACTTGTCCACAATCATATAGGCGATGTGTAGCGTAAAAAAGACATCTTCAAAATGCTCGCCTCTTAAAGGCTCGATTGGAGCCATACCGAGCTGCACAAAGGCGTGGATCTGCTCAATCAAACGAGGAATTTCTGATAGGGCAATCAAATCCCATTCATCTTCCTCTCCAAATTTTGGAGGTGAGAGCGCGTACATCTCTTTGCAGAAAAAATCAAAAGCCTCTTTTCCTTGTAGCTTTTGAATGTATTCCATCCAGCTTGCCAGCTTCGCAGCAAAAGGGGCGTGAGGCAGGAGTGTAGGGACCTTGGGATAGACAACTCCCCCTCCCTCAGCAAGCTCCACCTCCTCCTCTACAACTTTCACATCAGGGAGGGCTAGCAGCGTCGGGTTAAATCTAATACCCGACTTAACCTCTACAGCTTGAGGAAGCGCTAACTCAGCTTGTTTCTGCTGCATGTGATGCACAGCTCTCGAAAGAGCAATAAACTCCTCCTCCGAAATGCTGGGACGCATGTCGAGAAGCTTAAAAGCAAAAACTTGCAGGGCGTATTGAAACACTTGAAGCTCTACTGAATTTGCACGTGCTCGATAAGCATTGAGAAGTTGACAAAAGTTAAATTCGAATTGAACCTTTTCGATCTCAAGCAAAATACGGTCGTTGTCGAAGCGGCCAGCCAAGATGCGGCATAAATTGTCGCGAATAAAGAGCTGTATGGCAACCTCAGAGCAATTGGGCACTTGCTGCTCAGGAAGAGCGAGCAAATCTTCATCTAAATCATAGCGAGGCACAACCTCCCCCACAAGGCGCCAAACGTCGTAAATATCTGAGCTGTCGTAGTGCGTTTGAGGAAGTGGGGTATCTGATTCATAGCGCACAATATGAGCCAGAGCGCAGTATCCCAAATGCCCCTTCATCAACTCTGCTTCACTGATCTTAATCGGCAAAAAGGCGTAGGAACGTAAGCAGGTGCGCGGATCTTTTTTGACAATGGGATGCGCATTCACCCCATCCCCAAGATTCATTAAAGTAAGGTAGATATCCTTTCCTCTCTTCTCAAAGCGTGCCAACATAACATGCCCTGCTCGCCCCACCTCCTCTCCACGCGGGCCCATAAAGCAGTATGCATAGCTGTGTTGTTTCAGCTGCTTAGCTAAGCCATTGCGAAATGCTTTTACCGCACGCTCCACATCATTTTGACTCAACTCCGCTTTACTACGATGTGAAAGAGGGACGCTTAAATCGACTAAGCGATCAAAGCGCTGCAATAACTCTTTTGCAAGCTTACTAGTCATTATCGAGTCGATGAAGCGCCATCTTTGTTTTGCCCATTGCGTCAAAACCTCCTGCCAATCTCTGACGCTGTCTACAGGACGCCCACCTTGATATTTTGCATACCAGCTAACAGCACCACCCAGGCGGAGTACAAAGGTGCGCCAAGAGAAAGGAAGGCAGCTTCTTTTCCCCGTTAGAATCGCCTCTGCTTCCCCTTCAGAAGCGAAATCTGGAGTTTGAAGAAAGAAGTCATTAGCGATCTCTTTAGCAATTCGCGCCTCTTCTTGGCGCATGCGCTTCTCGGCCATATCAGCAGATGAGAGGAGTCCTACCGCCTTTTTGAGTTTATCAAGCGGCCCCCATGTGGGGACATCCACCTCCCTTGGAGGAGGGATACAAGCTGCGATACGCTGCGCCCTTTCACGGGCAATTTCCCTCTGCCTTTCTGGTGGGAGATGGGGCTGCTCCTTTTGAATCTGACTTAAAAAAGTTCTATACACATAATTAGTTTAGCACAAGTGAATTAAGCTATCATAAAGATAGTAAACTTTTTTAAAATATTGCCTTTTCTCTTGGAATATGCGAGATTTTCCTCATGTCTCCTCTGAAGATAGCCATTCTTCTCAGCTATATCTGCGTTGCGACCCTCTCGGCAGCGATGATCACCCCCGCCCTTCCCCATCTCCAAGCTGTCTTCTCTCTGGGGCCAGGGGAGGTGGAATGGATCGTGACCGTGTTTCTCTTTGGCTACGTCTTTGGACAGCTTATCTACGGCCCGCTTGCCAACCGCTTTGGGAGGCTCACTTCGATGCGCTTTGGGCTTGTCATCAACCTGATCGGGTGCTTTTTGTGCCTAACTAGCTACTATACAAACAGTTACTCCCTCCTCCTCTTTGGACGCCTTGTAACGGCTCTAGGGGCGGCTTGTGGTCTCACCTGCACCTTTATTTTGCTCTATGAGCTTTTGGGGCAAGAGCGCGCAAAGCATGCACTCGCCTTTGCAGTTGTCTCTTTTTCACTCGGCGTGGGGCTGGGCGTCTCAATTGGCGGTATTGTGGCCGAGTACTGGAATTGGGGAGGAATCTTTTGGGTCCTCCTCTTACACGGAGCGCTGGCCTTGTGGGGAACATGGCTCTACGACGAGCCTTTACAGGAGAAGCAAAGTTTGCACATCGTGCACCTTATCCGCGGCTACGTGCACGTTTTAAAAAATCCCCTATTTATCATCTTTTCCCTTGTGCTTGCAGCTTCCGCAATTGTGAACTACACATATTCTGCATCGGCTCCTTTGATAGCCCATGGACGCTTAAACCTCTCTCCAAGTGAATATGGCTATTGGAACTTGATCAATATCATCGGCATGTTGGGAAGCGGGTTTGGCGCCAGATGGCTACTTAAGAAGTACAAGCCGATTGCAGTTATCGTCTACAGCATTGCCTTTTTGGCACTGTGTATTGGCTCCTTATTTTTGCAGTATCTCTTTGATTCGAAAAGCGCCTCGTGGTTTTTTATCACCACGATGGTGGCTTACTTTTTCAGCGGTCTCCTCTTTCCATGTGGGACGCACTACGCGCTCTCTTCTGTGAATGACAAAGGGAGCGGCTCAAGCATGATGAGTTTTATCAACATGGGGACCGCCTGCCTAAGTGTTTTAATCATGGGGTATCTTCCCTTCTTACACCTGACCAATTTGGTTGTAATTTTGATTCTTTTCTTAGGAGGAGTGAGTGCTGCACTCTTCTCGGTGCGCCGGAGACTCGGTAAATTGTCACACTGAAGGCTTCCCGCTTTCAACAACCGCCTCTACTCATACTTTGCTTGGGCTGTGTTTCTAAAGTCCGATCAGCCAAAAGACTTTCAGAGATTGACTTATTCAACATACTGCTTTGCTTGCGAAATCTCATTAAGCAGTTGTTTCATTCCAAGATCGTACACATCATCCCTGTGAATCTGGAGTTTCATGAGGCGAGCCCAAACCTTATGGATCCCTTCGAAGCGCGCAAGGCGCTCTACTATAGCATCTCGTCCAATGCCATGCTCCATTTGTAAAATTTTCCCCGCCACAAGTCCAGCATCAATGCGCAAATCACGCACCCACTGTGAACGAAGAAGCTCATCTTTCACTTTTGGTTTCATTCGAAGCGCTCCTTTGCCTTCAGCGATCACTCCTCCGCTAAGTGCTGAGATCATCAGCACTCGATGTGGAGAGCTGCTCTTTTCAAACTTCTCCATTTCTTTTTTATAGGCCTCCATGATCTGGTTAGCCGAAACAAAGGCGATTTCGTCCCCGTCCTTTTCAACAAGAAGTAGAACATCGATTGGCTTGAGCAGCTGCGAGCTGGGATCATCAGAGAAGTGGGCTGTACGAGTATGGTTTTGTCCAAGGAATACTTTGGGAGAGAAGCCTGGTGCTTGATAAAATGTACGCGCATCCATTTCTCCTGAGACTTTTTCAAAAAAGTCTTCATCATCTAGCCCAATTGAGCCATATGCATGTTCTATATCAATTGGGTTGCGTGGACGGGGCCGCACTTCGACGACCTGCGTCTGTTGCACCATCTCCTGTTGGGATTCGATCTCTCCACCAAGAGAGAGTTTGCTTGAAATCGTTCGTACATAGCCAGAGGCGCGAGTGATAATTGGATTGATGAGCTCTTGCATCTTAGCTGTCAGCGGCTCTTGATAAAGCTGTTTATGCAGGAGTTGCGCATACTCAAAGAGCACGTGGGCCGTATCCACCTCTTCATCTGGGGTAGCAAAGAGTTTGACAAGATTCCTCTGTGTCATTTCAATGAGGCCGCCAGCATGCTTTTGGTAACACTGCCACAATTTATCCCCTATCGCTATTTTGTTTGTCCCCGTACGTGCAACCGCAAGGCGCTCACGAAATGGTCCTTCAATGCATAGCGCGATCTCTTGGAATGCAGCTAGAACAATGCGTTTGCGCATTTTCTTAATGTCATTTGCTGTGCTCCAATGGTAGATCCCCCTACCTGAAACCTCTGGAAGGTTCTCTTGCACACCCGGCGCAAGCACCCATGTGAGCGTTTGATTGTAGTGAGGTGAGCAAAAACCGCGTAGTCGCATAATCGCCTGGATGAGGCGTGCTGATCCCAACTCATCGGGCAAAATCATGAATGCCTTCACTTCCCGTTTTACCAAGATGTTTGCAGCTTCAGTGTGCTCGGCATCAAAGTAAACACCAATCGCATCCTTCTCTAGGTTAAGCTGGTGGCGACGAAGTTGCTCGCTTAGGGAATCACTTCCTTTAAACTCAACATCTTTTCTTTCTCGAACTTTTAAACAAATGCCATTTTTCCCAAAATAGAGCACGCCTCTCAGCTTCATATTTTTGGAGAGCCACGCGCTTGCGAGCGCCTCATTGCTCATAGGAATATAACCACCTGGATCAATGATCACTTCGTGCTCATGATTTTGTAGTAAAGCCTCCAATGACACGAAGGAGCAAAAGCGGTTGTTCTGCTCTTTGCAATATTGCGTAACCACTTGCGCTTCGAATTTTGCAGAGGGGAGGAAATGAGTAACGCCTCGAGGATACGTTGCGGGGTGTTGTGGAGTAGCAGAGAAAAGAAGCAATTGGGAGAAAAGCATAAAATCCGCAGGGGAGGCTGTCACTTGCTCAGGGGATGACCCCACCTGCTCAAAAATCACCTCTTGAATGAAGAGGTCAATACATATTCGGCTGTTCGACAAGAGATGATGTAGATGCTGTATCGAACTTTCATCATCGAGCAATAGGTCACGCAACTTTTTGCCTTTCAATGACGTAAAATTCTCGAAGACAGAAGTCATCACCTCTTGCGCCGAAGAGCACTCAATTCCAGCTCTCCGCTCGCGCAGATCTTTTTCCACATATATTTGGAGGAGGCGCTTGAGCCCTGCAGGCGTGATCCCCTCTTGGTAGAGCGTTTTAATTGTCAGGGCAAGCGTCAAGAAAGGGTCTTTAAACTGCGATGTAGAGGGCGTCTTGTGACGCGCTGGTGTTTGGATGCACTCTTCTCTATAAGGAGAGGGTTGATGGTCAAAGTGTGTGCGCAGTGTAACTACCTCTTCTAGCAAAGAAAGGAGGCAGTGACGCAGAACAGCAAGCTGTTGTTTCTCTTTATCTTGAAGATTGAAGAAAGCGGAAGGAGGGGGCTCCTCTTTATTTGTGAGGAATTGAATGTATTCTTCGCCAGCAAGAGCGAGAGCGAGAGCCCGCTTCATTGCCTCTATCTCTTCAGAAGAAGGAATCCTTTCTTGAAGCACAGGCTTAGAGCATAGGCTAGCAACGTCAGCCACTTTTCGCCCATCGTCAAGCCTCATAACTCTGTCTCGACCTACTAACAATTTCATAAACTCCAGCACAGTCAAAGCAGCGAATCTATTTATCTTTTCAAAGGGGCGAATACCAAAAATAGCACGTGTGACTGGGTCCAGGTTGTGGTGAGATTCATCCAATATGAGCACGCATTTTGTCTCAAAAAAGTGCAGAATCTGGTCAATGAAATAGAGCTTTCCTGAGTCACCTTCGCTGAGCGCTGCATTTTTTGCATGGAGCTTGAGTGAATAGTATGCCTGAGGAGAAATCAAAAGCACTTGCCCCTCACGGTGGTAGCGGAGAAGCTCATTGAGAATGTATTTATAGTCTTCCTTCTTTAGGCGGTGTTTAATACCGAGCTCGAGGAGCGCAACAGCCTCCCCTTTCGAAGCCCACATCTCATCTAAATTTTGCTTGTCTACTGCGTAAATTGCAGGAGGTGTCACAGCAACTGGCATAAATCCAAACATGCGCGCCCTGAGAAAGAAGAGCTGTCGCAAATAAGAGGTCTTTCCTGCTCCTGCCGCAAGTTGGAAAAGGGCATTTTCCCCATTCTCAAAACGCGTACACACCCACTTGTACACTTCTACTTGATCTGGGCGGGGCAGCTTGCCCGCTACCATTTTGTAGTAATAGACCTCAGGAAAAGCAATTGGGTCGCACAAGAAAGTGTAGTCAAGAAGCTCTCCAGCTTTTTGGGCATCCCCTTTCTCGATAGCGGAAATCGCTTCCTTTGCAAGCTCCCCCTTTACCAAAAGGTAGTAATAGGCTTTGACGTCGCGGATAATCGCGTCAATATCCTCTGGCGTTAGATACTTTCGATGCGCGCGAAAAATGGCCGCATTCCCTTTTAAGATTACCTCTTTCATCACCGTCTCAGGCAAGATTGGAAGCCATTGCTGAGCATCACTACACAAGTGATACTCCACCTCCTCATCCGTGCCCTTCAATGCCTCTGGCAGTTGATTGAGTCTCTCCAAAATTGACTGGCGTAACTCTTGCGCCTCCTTTTGCAAAGCTTCGTGATGCCTATTCAATTCTGTAACCGCTCTTGGGACCGCTTCAACTGGTCGGCCCTCAATATCAGAATAGTTTGAAAATTTCACTCCTTTAAGAGCCTCATATCCCTCTTTGTGAACAGCTAAAATATCTGATTCTAAAGGAGTCGTCGCTTCTTCTGTAAAAGGGTTACGCTCTCCCTTTTCAAAAGGAAGGTCTACGCGCATATAAATAGTGGGACATATGTCAGCAAATGGAGCTTGAGAAAAGCTTGGCTCTCCCATCTTAGGCTTAGGGAGAGACACCTCCTCCTCTTCAAGTTGCACTGGAACAGTGAGCATCTCTTCACTGTGAAGCGCAACAAACTCTTTCGATTGGCTGAGAAGCTCTCCCAACTTCTCACGCCATCGCTGCATATGACTGAGCTGTTCAACTCTTTCTATTAGAGCTTCGATGAGCGCCACTCTTGTTAGCATTGAATGGGGGGCAATCGAACGAAATTCTTGGGGAAAGAAGCGCACATAAAAGAGAAGGGAGGCTAGAGGGTTTTGGGAAGTAAAGGGATCTTCTCGACTCGCTAAGAGGGAGAGGAGTGTAAAGTCAAAACTGGTTGGGGCCCAGCTCACACACTCCTTTGCCTTTTGATACAAAGTAGGGAAGTGCTCAAAAAGAGCCCCATCAGGATAACGCACACATCCAAGTAAAGAGGGATTAAAACCACTAGGAGAAGGTTTTTTGTCCATCAAGATCCACGCATTTCTCAAGTCATGCGGCTGTAAAAGACTATCTCTAAACGTGCGCGGCAAAAGAGGGACCGCTAGAGGAGCAATCCGCTCTGTGGTTGTGCGCCCCGGCATGCAAAGAGAGAGAAATCTAGAAACTAAAAGGGAAGGAAGTTTGCGATTACGCAGCTCACTTTGTGCATACAAAAAGCGCAGCACCGTCTCCTCCTGCTTAAGAGAGAGGCGCAACTTTCTCGGAATTTCGCAATATTGGTAGTCCGCGCTCATCGTCCCCAGGTAGCGATCGTATGTAGCAAAAGCCCAGTTCAATATGGAAGAGGGAAAGTGACGTCGCCCTTCAAATTGTTCCTTGCACATCACAAGTTGATTGCTTACCAACAAATAAAGCAGCTTCATATCGAAAGCAGTGGAGTGGTTACTCTGCTCAGAGAGCTTGAAGAAACACTCAATCAGCTCCTCTGCCGCCTTCATCAAATTGTCCGTTGTACGCACTTTTTCTAAGTAGTGAGCCGCAGCAGTAAAATTGCGTCGCATTTTGTAGAGCAATGCCAGGTAGAGATAATCCTCAGCTTCACTCGCAATCAGAGTGCCGCTAAGAGGATCTACGTCGTAGACACGGTATTTCTTTCGTCCAGGATTGAGTCTCTCCTGAGGGCGGACACCCGCCCCGAACCCAGGATTAGAAAGAGTAAGCATACGATTGGGAATGACGACCTTCTTATCATATTTAGATTCGAGAACCAGGGCATCTGGATAGTGGTCCCACACCTCATCAAGAACAAGACGGTATCCTGGGAACAATTTTTCGTTATTCAGACCTGCACTAAAGGTGATCTGAATATCTCTAAAATGGATGAAGTAGATGCCTGGATTGCAATCTTGTCTTGCAACGCACTTGACTGTGTGAGGGAATGGGAGCCTTGAGGCGAATGAATAGAGTGGATTCCCTTGCGAAAGTCCACTCAAGTTAATGAGTTGATATGACGTCTCATTACCATAGTTACAGTAGTTGATATGGACTTCCCCATCTGGGGGAAAACACACAATATAATAAAGGGTTCCCTCAATAAAAAGGGCGATTCTTCCATCTTTAAGTGTGTATGCTGTCGTCACATCTATCAAGTTTTGAAGAGGTGTGTTGCGCAACTTTTTCGAATCAATCTTGGTATATACACCCTCCACTTGCTCGCCATTTAGCATGAAACGACGGAAGATTTGCCGCTTCCCGCCAGCTGTACGCACAACATACTCTCCATCCATGCTCTGCATCTCATTTCCTGAGCCGAAGAACATACCTGCCATTGCCTTGTCACCTGCAAATTGCTTAAAATCCTCTCCCAGTTGCAGGTAGCGCCCAAATCCCAATCCCATTCTTTCAATCTTGCGTCTGTAGAAGTCGAGTGTATGTCTTGTTCCCACACAAGATGTTCCCTCAATTTGCCAGCTCTCTTCGGGAGGAAGACCGAATGCCTCTAAAACTGTATTACAAGCAAGAGCTCGCATCTCTTCATCTCTTTGGATGTGTTCCAAAACAAGAGAGGAGCTATCAGCAAGGAGCTCCTCTCGATTATGCTCTCTTTGCAGCCTCTCCATCATTCTCACTCCATTCTCCGTGCTAAAGAGGATGTGGACAAGTAACTGACACCCCTCTTTGTCCAGCGTTGGCATCAAAGAAGTGCGGAGCAGATAGCGCGCATCCGATAGGGTTGATAAAAATAGTATGGGGTCAGCGAAGTAGTCAAATCTACGCAGCTCTCTTGGCATGCACGCCTCAATGCCAAGAGCACAATCAACGAGAAATTCTCTCGCTGGGAAGGATCCAGTGGAAAACTCTTTCAGCCCCCCTTCAATCACTTGGCGGAAACGATCAATTAATTCAGGGCTCTTCTCTAGGGCATGCGCTAGACGGCCAGGCGCAAACCAAGCGAAATATATCTCACTTCTTACAACTTTCTCTGCAAGGGCACGGTAATTGAGTGGGAGCCAATCGAGGAATAAGTTCATAGAGAGCTCTTTTGAGCTCGACAAACGCAGCAAGTCACACCACAACCTGTCACTGATACATGGCCCACCTTCAGGCACCCTCTCCGTCACAGCTTGATTTACTTCAAGGGTGCGGCAATAGTAGTCACTTGGACGAGGTCTGAAGTGCATGCCTGGACTTCCATTGAAGACATCCCTATTCCACATCGTGCACGAGCTTGTCTGTCTATCTCTATCTGAAAGCTCTGGGCACATGTGAAGTGTGTCAAGAGCGTTTAGATCCTGCCCTTTTTCCCAGACAAGCTCCCTGGGAAGCTTCTCAAGGAAAAAGCCGCTTCTTGGTGCGATTACTTGTGAGATGAAAACCATGAAATAGAGATCACGAACAGGTTGAGGGAGCAATGGTTCCCATATTTCTACGAGAGAGCCTTGTGATTTTCTCATCAACCTCCGCACATAGCAGGCATGCCCTTGAGTACGGTTCTTCACCCCACCTTGTCCTGCTAGTTGCTGATCCTCACTCTCGATATTCAGCGTAGACGCAATGGGAAAGATCTCTGGCCGCCTCTCCTTACGCGTCCCTTCAAAGTAAGCCTCGATTGCGGCATAACGTCTCTGCTGGTGTCCTGAGGTGAGCGTCTCAAAAGTATTACGTCCTGCATGCTCCATCAAAAAGGGAGAGGCGAATGTGTTCAGTTGATACTCAGAGCAACGCCGAACCAACTTGTCCACTGCCGCATAGAGGATGTGGATCGTCATAAAGTAGTCTTGGAATAAATCGGTTGATTCATTGTCAAATGTTTGATGTTCAAATCCCCTGCTCACAAAAGCACGCAAAAGCGCGACAAAGTCTGGGATCTCTCTTTTTTCGACCAAATCCCACTCATCATCTTCA
Source organism: Chlamydiales bacterium (assembly GCA_024233495.1). Taxonomy (GTDB): domain Bacteria; phylum Chlamydiota; class Chlamydiia; order Chlamydiales; family JAAKFR01; genus JACKPM01. Next base: position 324,796 of record JACKPM010000001.1, on the reverse strand, counting down.
CCAAATTTTGGAATCGGAAGTGTGTAGACGCACTGTAAGAAATAGAGAAAACTCTCTCCCGCCTTCAACTTTGACAAGTAGCACATCCAATCTTTTACCTTTTGCATAAGAGGAGTGCCAGCAGCGTGTATAGGAGCGCGCAATACACCGCTAACCTCTTCCGCCATCTGCTTATCTGATACCTCTGCCACAACAGCTACACTTGGCATTTCTTTCCAATAAATTCTCTCCCTCTGCTGCGGGGGTTCTGAGTTATTCTCTTCTGCCTGGCTCTCTACTTGCTCCACCTTTCCCCGCATGTGGTGCAAAATTTTTCCAAGCTTGATAAACTCCTCTTTTCCTATCCTTTGGCGAATATCCAGCAGCTCGAAAGAGAAAACCTGCAACGCATCTAGAAAGATCTCTACCTGCTCCTTATTTGCAGGTGTGCGAAAAGCTGAGATCAGCTGACAAAACCGGTATTCGAAGAAAAAAAGCTTGATTTGACGCAACGTTGCCTCTTCCTCCAACCCACTTAGTATTCTATTCAAATTGTCGCGTAAGAAAAGCTGTACGGCCATCTCGCTGCAGTTTGGATTTTTTTGCGTTGGCAAAGCGAGCAGAACTTGTGATTGCGAGTATTCTGTCTGCAGCTCCCCCAGCAAACGAAAGATGTCATAAACCTCATGTGCCGAATAGTCACATCCCCTTGTTGGTTCATCTGTGTTTAAACGGATCAAGCGGCAAATAGCCTCCTCCGCAACATAGAGATCCTTCTCTGCAATGATGATAGGAAAAGAGGAGTATGACCTTTCAAAGTGTGTTGTCTGCTTTTTAAGAACAGGATGATCCTGCACCCCATCGCCCAAATTCAAAATTGAAACAATGACATTTTCTCCTGAACTCTCAAACCGCACACACATCGCATGTCCAGGGGAGCCCCCTAGCCCACCTCGCACCCCAATAAAAGCATAGGCAAAATTATATTTCGCTAGCTGACAGCGCAAGCCACTTAGAAAGAGGCTTGCCTGAGTACGTACTTCACTATTGCTTAAGCATCTTCGTCCTGGCAAATTGAAAGGACGACTCAACTCCTCAACGCGGTTGAGCCGCTCCAATAGTTCCTTAGCAATAATAGGACTCATTCGTGAAGAGAGAAAGCGTCCCCTATTCTCTTTCCATAAAGAAAGCACTTCTCGCACCGCCTCGATGCTCCAGCGCACATCTCCGCCCGCATAATTCGCATAGTTAGAGGTTGCCCCTCCCATCTGCAGAACAAACTGCCTCCAGTTTATCTCAGGCCAAGCTCCCTCTCCCCCCAATAGCTTCCTGAGGGCCTCTTCCAGCTTAAGCAGCCCTGACTCCTGACTCCGCGCCTCAAAGCTTTCCTTACCAAACTCCAGCACCCTCCGAGCCAAGGCAGCCTCCTGCTGCTGAGCATGCCTCTGCCGAGCGCGCTGCTCCTGAGCATGCTGCCCAGGGCCCGTCAGCCCCTCGAAACCCCTTTTCAATCGATTGAAAAACCCAAAACCAGATGCCATGCGCAACATTCTAACACATAATATTTAAGAAACAATTAAGGGTTTGAGTTTTAAATATAGAGAGGGATTTCTAGCCCAGAGCTCAGCCTCCTCCATTTTGAGCCGGCGCATTCTTAGTGCTGCGACGACAGCAGTGCGTGTAGCACGGTGGAGGAGCAGCACTAAGAATGCGCCGGCTCAAAATGGAGGGAGAGGGATTCGAACCCTCGAAGGGAGGTTATCCCTTACACGCTTTCCAAGCGTGCTCCTTCGGCCGCTCGGACATCCCTCCCAAGCGAGCGAAAAGTCTACTACACTGTCCATTTGATTGAAAATCCTTTTTGCCCTATAATTGCTCCCTTTTATGCGCGTTTTTTTTATCTTACTTCTCCTTTCTTCGGCTTTGATCGCGCGGCCTGTTGTGTTAGTGAGCGTGCCTCCTCAAAAATTTATTGTTGAAAAAGTAGCAGGCAAGAGTGTAGATGTCTCTTTAATTGTGCCTGCTGGGGCCAGTCCTCACTCTTATGAGCCTACTGCAAAACAAGTTAATTCTTTAGCTTCTGCTTCTATTTGGTTTTGTATTGGTGAGGATTTTGAAACGCGCTTACTTTCGGCTCTTTCGGTGCGCGTGTTTGACCAACGTGAGGGTGTGGATTTATTGCGCGCTTGTTGTTGTCATGATGGCGCAGATCCCCATTTATGGCTGAGCCCTTCTATTGTGCGCTCGATGGCGACTCAGGTTTGCTCGGTTCTTTCGGAAGAGCTCCCCGAAAAGCGCGTTTTTTTTGAGGAGAACCTTGCTGTTTTCCTCCGTGATTTAGAGCGCGTTGAGCAGAAGCTTTCGGAGCGGGTTTTCCCTTCAGCAATCTTAGTTTCTCATCCCGCTTTTGGCTATTTTTGTCGTGACTTTGGGATAGAACAACTTTCGATTGAGATGGAGGGGCAGGAGCCAGGTCCACGGCAGGTGACTGATTTGGTTTTGCGGGTACGCGCGCTTGGTTTGCACTCTGTCTTTTTGCAAAAGCAATATAGCTTAAAGGGCGGACTCACGATTGCTCGAGAGCTTGGTTTGAAGCGCGTTTTTGTTGACCCTTATGCTGAAAATGTTTTGCAGAACTTGAGCTATTTAGGGGAGGTTTTCAGTGATTGAAGTTGAAGATCTCTCTTTCGCTTTTGAGGGCAACTCTGTGTTAAAAAACGTCTCTTTCTCGGTACATGAGAAGGAGTTTGTAGCGATTTTTGGACCGAATGGTGGAGGAAAGACAACGCTTCTTAAGTTGCTTGCGGGCTTGCTCAAAAAGGATCGCGGGCGCATTAAGATGCCTGGACGCATTGGCTGGGTGCCGCAAAATTTCGCTGCAGACCCCCTTTTCCCTATTTCGGTTTTAGATGTAGTGTTGATGGGGAGGCTTTCTGTTGCTCCTCGTCTTTTTGGATTTCGAAAGTGTGACCGAGAAGCAGCTCTCGAAGCTTTGCGCTCTGTTGGTATGGAGAAGTGGTATGCCGCCTCATTCTCTGCTCTTTCTGGTGGACAGAAGCAACGTGTTTTGATTGCACGCGCTTTAGTGAGTAACCCTGAGGTACTTCTTTTGGATGAGGCAACAGCGAATGTAGACACAGCCTCCATTGCGAGTTTGATGCAGCTTTTACGCTCATTGAAGTTAACAGTTTTGATGGTAACTCACGACTTGAAGACGGCTTTAGACAACTGTGACCGCCTACTCTGCGTACAAGAGGGTGTGAAGCCGATGAGTCGGTGTGAGGTGTGCAAACACTTTGAAGATGGACTTTACCATGGGAGGTCACGTTGAACTTTCTCCAAGCGCTCTTTGTCAATCCCCTCTTACAGATGGCTCTTTTGGCGTGCATTGGCGCCTCATTTGCGAGTGGTGTGATCGGCTCTTTTGTTGTAGTGAAGCGCATTGTGTCGATTAGCGGCAGTATCGCACACAGCGTTCTAGGGGGATTGGGTTGCGCCCTCTATTTTCGACGTGTCTACGACCTTGAGTGGCTTCATCCTATCTACGGCGCTGTTGTGGGAAGCTTAGTTGCCGCATTGATTATTGGGTATGTCCACCTTCACCACCGGCAACGGGAAGACTCTGTGATTGCTATGATTTGGTCTGTAGGGATGGCAGTAGGCGTCATCTTCGCGAGTCAAACGCCTGGCTTTAATGTGGAGTTGATGAACTTTCTATTGGGGAATGTACTTTGGGTTGCCCCGCTTGACCTCCTCATTTTAGGAACTCTTGACTTGGTGATCTTAGGAGTCGTCCTCCTTAAGTATAAACAATTTTTGGCTCTTTGCTTCGATGAGGAGCAGTGCAAGCTTCAAGGGCTCAATGTGAGCCGCCTCTACTTCCTTCTCCTTAGTTTGATCGCTTTGAGCATTGTGCTTTTGATTCACACTGTAGGCATTATTTTGGTGCTAAGCATGCTTGTGCTTCCTGCCTCTATTGCAGAGAAGTTTACCTACCGCCTCTCACGCATGATCGCGATTAGCGTTGTGCTAAATGTGCTTTTTTCATTGGGAGGTTTAGCGCTCTCTTACAAACTCGACTGGCCAGCTGGGGCGACCATTTCACTCTTTGCAGCGGGCGTATATGCGCTTAGTTTGCGCTTCAAGAGGCCGATGAGCGTCTCGATTCCCTCTCCTGTGAGAGCTGAGATTGAGACGACGCCTTCTGGCACTTTGTGATCGAGATCGCTCTTATTCCATGCAATGACGCGCGGCTTTTTCAAAAGCTCAGGATTGTGCGCCTCGAGCTCTTTTTCTAATGTTTCTAAGTCTTTTTCCGGATCCTCTCCTGAGCCATCGATGACGAAAAGGAGCACTTTTGTGCGCTCGATATGACGTAAGAACTCAAGACCAAGACCTCTATTTTGGTGTGCCCCTTCAATGATCCCAGGAATGTCAGCAAAGAGAATACGCTTTCCAAAATCATACTCGTAGTGCCCTAAATTTGGATGGAGTGTCGTAAAGGGATAGGCACCAATTTTCGCTTTTGAACGTGTCACCTGAGTAATAAATGTAGACTTTCCTGCGTTTGGGAAACCGACCAATCCAACATCTGCAATAGACTTGAGCTCTAGCTCGACAGCGAGCTCTTCTCCTGGCTTTCCTGGTGTGGAAAAGTTTGGAGCACGATTTGTTGCACTTTTAAAATAGGTATTGCCAAGACCGCCTCGCCCACCTTGACAGACGAGCCACTCCTCTCCCTCTTCGGTCAAGTCATAGAGAATCTCTTTGGTTTCGGCATCTTTGATCAAAGTGCCAGGAGGAACTCTAAGCTTTAAAACTTTTCCTCGCCGTCCTTGCCGATTGTTTGAGCCACCAGCTCCCCCATTTTCAGCTTTTTGGATACGTCTGTAGGTGTAGGCATCGAGAGACTCGATTTGTGGGTCAGCGACGAAAACGATGGAACCGCCAGGGCCGCCATTGCCGCCATAGGGCCCACCTTTTGGGATGTACTTCTCACGCCGCCATGCGACAGCGCCATTTCCACCCTTTCCCGCAATTAATTTAATTCGAACTTTATCTGTAAACATGTTGCCTACTTGTGGGGGAAAATCCCCCACTCAAACTATGCAGGCTGGACGGTGACGTACGTGTGCTTTCCTTTTCTAAACTGCACAACGCCATCAGTGAGTGAAAAGAGCGTGTCATCTGTGCCACGTCTTACATTCTTTGCTGGGTGCCACTTGGTCCCTCTTTGGCGTACCAAGATGCTCCCCGCTTTCACAAACTCTCCAGCCCCAACTTTTACCCCAAGTCTTTTTGACTTTGAGTCTCTTCCGTTGCGTGTTGATCCTTGCCCTTTCTTATGTGCCACTCTTCGCTCCTCCGGTGCTACTTCCACTTAGCTTCGTGATTTTCACACGCGCGTAGTCTTGTCTATGCCCCACCTTGCGATGAGAACTCTTTCTTTTCTTATATTTGTAAGAAATCACCTTAGGTCCGCGCACAGCGTCAAGAACTTCGCCTTGCGCTTTTGCACCTTTTACCAAAGGCTCTCCCACCTTCGCTTTTTTCCCGTCGGTGAAGAAGAGAACATCAAATTCTACCTTCTTATCGTCTCCCTCGAGAAGCTCAACGTCGATTACATCTCCCTCTTCCACACGGTATTGTTTGCTACCGGTTTGGATTACTGCGTACTTTGTCATGATGCGTCCAAAATTTATTTTTTGATAAATGGAAGACTAATATAACCTGAAGCTAGGTTGAAAGTCAATGCCAAAGATCCTATTTCATACACCCGTACCCGATGAATACGTCCACCTTATTGAGTCGGAGTTCTCCCACTATGACATCATCCGAGAGTGTTCTCAAGAATCTGATTGGTATGGAGTTGAGGTTATCTATGGCTCTGAGCTCACAGAGCCTCAGCTTGAGCTCGCTCCCCACCTCCGCTGGGTACATGCCCCCAGCAACGATCTTGGCAACCTCTGCTACGATAAGATTCGTGAGCGAGGCAGCATCATGATCTCGACTGGCCTCAAACAAAATGTTTCTAATATTGCTGAATTTGTAATGGGCTCTGTCCTTTCATTTAGCAAACAATTTTTTCTTTGGCCCTCTGTTCCTCACGAGCCTCAAGAGTTTTGGAATTGGCCGCTCAAAGAGACTATGTGGTCAGTTAAAGGGCGCACACTGCTTCAAATTGGGCTTGGACGTGTTGGCACTGAAGTTACCCGCCTTGCCCAAATCTTTGGCATGAAAACATGGGGAGTGGGCCTTAAAAAAACATTCCACCCCCACTGCCACAAAACTTTTGCAACAAATAATTTGCACTCTCTACTCCCCTCTGCGGATGTCACTGTTCTCGCCTTTCCCAGCCAAGGGATTAAGCGTGTCTTGCTGGGAAAAGAGGAGCTTGCCTTGCTTAAACCAGATTCTATCCTTATCATTATAGGCAGCACCCAAACTATCGACACAGAGGCCCTTATCCCAATCGCTAAAAGTGGACGACTACGGGGCATCCTTTTTGACTCTTTCAAAAAGCCCCCCTTGCGCAACTCCCCGCTTTGGAACCTCCCCAAGACCATTCTCACCCCAAATGTTGCCGGTTATCCTGAGAGTGAAACGGATGAAGAAAACTTTGCCCACTTTAGACGCAATTTACGCAGCTACCTCACCGGGCGTGTCTTCGAGATGAAAAACGTGATCCAGCTATGAACCTATCAGAGAATTTGTTACACTTGCGCTTCGCATCATTTTGGATAGGCTAATGAAAATAGCAATCGTTGGAAAAGGCCGCATGGGCCAGAGCATGGAACCTCCTCTCACCAAAGCGGGGCACACTGTGCAACTCATTGGGCGGAAAGAGCATGATAAAATTGATGCCGAGCTTCTTATCCTTGCGATGAAGCCGAAAGACTTTGATACCGCCCCTCCCTTCACAGGGCGCTTAGTTGCAAGCGTGCTTACCAACACCCCTCTAGCGAAGCTACGAGAGAAATATCCTCAATCCACTTGTGTGCGCCTCATGCCCAATGTTGGTGTCGCCTACGGCTGCGGCATTACCTATATTACCACCCCTGAGCTCATCCCTCTGTTCGAACCCTTCGGCTTTGTTGACACCATTGATGAAAAGTACTTTCCTGCTGTTGCTGCCTTTACAGGCTCAGGCCCCGCCTTTATCCTTTCCCTGATTGACACACTGCAAGAGATTGTTGATGAATTACAGCTTCCCGAACTCACGCTCCAGCTTATTGTCAGCACACTCATGCTGCTCGAACAATCGGGCCAAACCCCTCAAGAGCTCATCTCCCGTATTGCTCCTCCTGGCGGCACAACAGAAAAAGGGCTTGCCCACTTTGATGACGTACGAAGCGCGCTCCACCGCGTTTTTAAGGCTGCTCTTCCAGATGCCTAAAGCGCGGCCTACCCTCCACCTCCTCGATGAACATCCGTAGCGGCTGCGCCCACACATCGCCCTCTCCATACTGCGCTTGGTAGATCACAAGCTCATCCAAACTCTCGCTATGCCGCCCCACAGATAACACCCGATACCTCTTTCCAGAATAGTGCTCATACACAGCTCTAGAGGGTGTCCAAAAATTTAACATGTTTTACATAAACGTTTTAAAAAAGTTCTCACGAGGCATAGGAAAAGCATCACTTTGCTTGTTTGGATTTTGTACTCATAGTCTTTACTCATTCTTCTGTACCGGCCAATCCAAGCAAAAGTTCTCTCAACAACCCATCTTCTGGGCAATACTGTAAAAGAGGGTACAAACGGAATGTCTCCTCGTTCGGCCTGCTCTTGAGTCACCCAAAACCATCTTCTAGGCCTTTGTACAATTTCTAAATCCTTATCCTTCACTTTCATCAGATCTCTTAGCCTTTTCCCGCGGTATCCCATGTCTGCCCAAATCTTCTTCACTGTCTTACTGGATTTACCTTTAATCAAATGAGCAGCGCCTTCTCGGTCATTCATATTTGCTGGACTGATATAAGCTTTGATAATAAAGCCTTCTGTATCTACGAGAATATGCCTTTTTCGACCATTGATCTTTTTTCCTCCATCATAACCTCTAGAGCCCCTTTTTCTGTTGTCTTAACGCTTTGACTGTCTATGATGCCTGCTGATGCATAAATGCTACGCCCTAATCTCTTTCTCAACTTCTTTCGTAAACGCTCATATATCTTCATAAAAGTACCCGTTCGTTTCCATTTGCTGAATTGAGCATACACTGATTTCCAAGGAGGAAAATCATGAGGTAATAACCTCCAACTACACCCCGATCGTAGCAGATAGAAAATCGCATTAAGCATCTCGCGCTTAGAGTATTTCCCTTTTCTCCCTCTTGGGTTAAGTTGTTTTGTTGCTAAATCTTGGATCTGTTCCCACTCCTGGTCTGTTAGATCATCTGGATAGCTTCTCCTTTTCATTGTACACTCCTAAAAAAAATGAAAAGCTATTTGATAACAGATAGTTAAATTTTTGGACACCCTCTAGTAGCTGGCCTCTCCACGCTTACAGATTTCATTTAAATATGGAGGCTGTTCCACAAGAACTAAGTGGCGAAACTCCTATTTTTATTGTTAATACCTTAAGCACAAAGGAGATAATTGATAGAGCAGATGATGCTCTCTACAGATCATCCCTTGATCCACAGTATCTTAAGGAACAGGAAGCAGAAGGTCTTAGCTAAAAGGTAGAAGCACAAACAACCTTTGATCCAGCAAACTAGAGGTAAAGCTTAGAAGTCTCGACTGAAAATCCGACATATCCAATGACATCGCCTTTCGAATTTCTTAGAAGGGATACAGAGAGTCGCACAGAAACCCTACCTTTGTCTTTTTTGATATAAGTCCAAATTCGATCTTCAACTATTTCATTTTCCGCGAGAGCAACAAAGACGTCTAAATCGCTTTTCAAGTCGCTTTTTAGAATTGAAGAGAGCTCTATAGCTCTTTGCGCGATTTCATCTGGATCATGAAAAGATACAGGAGATACCTTTCCTATCACTTCAGAAGCGCTATATCCAAGTAATTTTTCAGCAGCAGGATTAAAGAAGGTAATCGTTCCATTCAGATCAGTTGCGATAACTGTGTATGAAATGCTCGATAGAATATTTTGCTCTATTTGATCCGTTTCAGCCAGCGATCCCGATTTCTTCAAAAACCGAAAATATAGAAAAAGACCAAACAAAATCGAAATTAGGATTAAGAAAAGAAAGAGGTAAAAGGCAAATGCAGAAAGGTCATAGGTTGTAGAGGCTTTTTCTTCAAAGACAAAGACCAATTTCATTCCAGATAAATCAAGTACTTTCGTAGAAGTAAAAATAGGTTTTGCTTGGCGATCTATATCTTTCTGAAAGATCAAGTTACGTTTACCTAAAGCTTCTCCTGAATAAACTTCTAAGGAGAGGTTTGAAGAGAGTAGATCTTTATCAATTTGCTCTATGATTTCTGCGAAATTTACAGCTGCCACAACCCACCCAAAAAACTTTGATGATTTATGTATAGGCAAGAACAACAGTTTTTCAACTTGATTTACTTTTTTAGAACTGTGTGGGAGGGTAGGAACAGCCGAAATAGCCTTAAAGGCCCTTTCATTCAATCCTTCGCACACAGCTTCATCTGTGCATAAATCGTACCCCATTAGATATTCATAAGCCTCTGGAGTTACAAATTCGATAGGAAAGTAACGCGCTCTATCCGCTTCGGGCCAGATCTTCGAATTTTGGAGGGAAGAACTAAAACCGGGCTTATCTGAAGCCAATACTTCTCTTACAAATCCAATCCATACGATTTCCGGCAACGCTTTTGAAATCTGTAGATGTGTCGAGTATTCCCTCCATTCCTCATAAGTAACTGACTCAGAACCTGCAAAAAAACCTTCGAAGCCATTCATCGTCGTTTTAATCGTAGAGAATCTCCCGGTCAAAGAGGAAAGGCTTGCTTCTACTTGGTTATTGAAAATTTGCTGCCTTGTCTTTTTTGTAGCTTGTACAAGTTGATCTAGCATGAGCCAACTTACAAGCGTCACGCCGAAAAAAAACAGTGCAATGACAATATAAAAGCGCGCTTTCAAAGTTACCTCAGAAGAATTTCAGCCATTGTTTCTCGTAAGTGCGAAAGGATAATAGGTTTAAAAATTACCCCATTCATACCCGCCTGCAGTAGAGACTCTTCACCTTCTAGTGAAGCTGCTGTAAGAGCTACTATGGGCACTCTCTTATGGTCACTATTCAACGCTCGAATTTCCCTTGTTGCCTGTACCCCATCTTTATTTGGCATTCTGATATCCATCAAGACCAGGTCATACCACTGTTTCGTCACTTTTTCAACAACCTCATTTCCATCCATGGCAAAATCGAGCTCACAGTGCATCTGCGACAAAACATCATTCATCAGCTCGCGCGCCAACTCATCATCTTCTGCTACTAAGATCTTTTTTCCCCTAAAACATGTTTTCCAATCTCTCTCCATTTATGTGCCTTTTTTTGACTGCACCGCCTCCCATAAGTTTTTGGGAGTAATAGGCCAGGGCAAAACATCCCTTCCACTCTCTCTAGCAGATTGTGCTGTGCTATATAGAATTGGGGCTCTATTCTTCACTATGTTTTCTGTTTGTTCCATTTCCCCCTTTGCCGCAATAACGAGATCAAAGGGAAAATCACTTCCAACGCTCTTAGTTTCTACCTCAGCACCCCACTCTCGAAAATACTTTGAGAGAATTTTCTCTTCTATGGCGGATAGATGAATCAATAGCACACGATAGTTTTCTAAGGAGTATTTCAAAGGAAGATCTGTAGTTAGGAAGTTGAATGAAACTTCAAACCAAAGTGTTGTCCCCTCTCCTTGGGAGCTCACAATGCCAATCCTTCCCTGCATTTTTTCAATCAGCCCCTTACAAATAGAGAGCCCTAATCCAACACCACCAAATTTTCTCGCATCTGATACTTCTACCTGAGTGAATTTCTGGAAGAGCTTTGCCTGATCATCGCCCGCTATCCCAACTCCACTATCGATTACCTCAAAATGCAACACTGCCCTCGATGAATCTGTCTCATGATATTTCATTCTGACTAGAATTTCTCCCGCTTCTGTAAATTTAAAGGCATTGTTGATAAGGTTTAATAGAATCTGCTCAATCCTATGCGCATCTCCAATGACCTTTGGCATTGGCTGAGCGGGAACTTCGAGATAAAGAGGGATCTTCTTTTCCTCTGACAAAACTGCGAAACTTTCACAAGCATTTTTGAGAGTATCCACAACATCAAATGGAATATTCTCGAATTTCAGAGCATTTGCCTCTATTTTGGAATAGTCCAGAATATCACTGATCAAATTAAGCAAACTTTTACTTGCGAGGTCGATTCTGTGGATATATTTCAGCTGCGTCTCATTCACTTCAGTTTCCGTTAGAAGTTGAATAGTCCCAATAATGGTATTGAGCGGTGTTTTGATCTCATGGGTCGTGGTTGCTAAAAAAGACCCCTTTGCCACTGCAGCATTATCAGCCCTTTCCTTTGCAATTTTCAAATCTCTGTATGAAATTTCCAATAATGACTCTTTCAACCTTGCTTTAATGCCGAAGTAAGCTACTGCACCAAATGAAAGCGCTAAAAATAACCCCACAACAAGTGGGGCTGAATCGCTTCCTGTAGTTGCTTGATCAAGCGCGCTTTCAGTGAGGTATGCTTGCAATGTAAAAGGGACAAAATTTTCCGCAATCGTGACTTCATATGGAGCGCCAATAGATTTTTCATGGAAATTGTTCCCAATAAAGACAACATGATTATCTTGGAGAAAGATCACCTTGTACAAAAATTCGTGAAACAGAGCCATTGAGTTTTCAAAAATGGTATCCACATCAATAAAACCAACTAAAACCCCCTGGAACTCTTCTTTATACATAATCGGGATCATGACCCAAAAAAGCTCTTGATTCCTATTGTAGACACAAGCATTTTTCCCCTCTTGCACTGCCGCATACTGCTCTGGATATTGCTGGTCGATTCTTAGAATTTTGTTATGAAAAACAGATGTTTGCTTCTGAATTTTAAAACTCTTATCGATGATTTGCAATCCAACTAGCCCTGGCAAGTCCTGAATGTACCTATTTGAATCAACTTCCCATAGATCAGAAGGGTACCCTCTCAGCATATCCCAACGAGCTGCCATGCGCTCAATAGCCTTTACATCTTCCCAGAGCTTAGCATCAATTATTTTTTTTATCTCATTTATATTCCTTTTCATATGCAATTCTGCGAAATAAAAAGTCTTACTTGTCGATGCTCTCCAAAGAGCCAGTGTACTTAAGGCAATAGAGAGAGAAAGAGCAGTTGGCAGCGCATACAACTGAACTGCGCTTCCAATTGAAGTAAACAATGTCCAGGATAAAACAACACAGCCGCTCAGAAATATTCCGAGTGCGGTGTGCAGAGCCATTCTTGAATAAAGATCTAATCCGATACCAGTTTCATATCCAACTGTGTAGCCGATAAAAGTGACAAAAGAGATTCCCATCGGTATACATGCAAATAGCAGTATGATTGAAAGCCTCACCAGACGCACTTTAAATGTGAGTAGAAATAGAGCGATGCTCTCTAGGAAAAAACAAAGAGAAGTGTTTAGCGACGTCCTGCCTGGAAACTTCATGGGTGAAGAGATGTCATAGCTGAGAAAAAATTGATCTATATGCAGATCTACTTTGAATGCATACTGCATCATATTGAGAAGGTTAAGGACGATTACAAAGAGCCCAAATGCTCTGGTAATACGAAGCCAACCTCTCGCAAGAGAAATAACCCCCATACCCAGGCAAAAGAAAGAGAGTGCGGTATTGAATACCATTGCTGGATACTGTAGGTAAACTCGAATCAACACTTCATTTTTTGTGAACCACCCAACAGCAACTATGATGGCCAAAATCAGAAGGAAAAAACCTATTCCTTGAGCTACCCACTTTTTGAGCTGATCTTTTTGAAACCTCAAAATTTTACCCTAGACGTAAGGAGTGTTTCCCCTAACAATAGCTCATAACACGTAGACCTTTTATCAAGCGAGAGGCCAGCACAGATTTCTAAGCTGAGCAACAAGATTTAAATACGCATCAGATAGAATTATTCTTCATGCAAATCCAAGTGGATTGATTCAATATGTAGCTTTGATTAAGACGATACATTGCCATGACCTTGAGCCCTACTTTCCCACGACCTCCTTCTCCAGAAGCAGGAGATCCTGAACTTGATTTTAATGGTGATCTAGCTGCGGCGGTAGCTGCAAGAGCCCTTAGTCAGATGTCAGCTGGTCATTTTGACTTAGGACGAGTGCAGCAGGGGCTACTGGGATACCAAGTTGTGCTTCAACCAGCTATGACCGAACATTCACTTCTAATATCAGGCACGGTGCCAAGCATGACTGCACTTCCACCTTCCCTGTTCCAGGTGGCCCGTATATCCACCTCTATCTTCCATGCAAGGTATGGCCTCATACCCATCTCTACCTCCAATGCCAAGTAATCTGATGACAACTACGCAGCTCCCTCCTCAACCTACAATGCTAGAAACTGCACATGATGCAGCAGCTACTGACTCGCGAGCTACCTATGAAATTACGACATTGAGAGATGCTGTTCGCACTGCTCCAACACCCGTGACCATTCAGCGAAGAGAAAGAGAAGAATTTAAATGCAGATGTCCTGATAACAATACCTATGTAGGTTTTGCTGCTTTTCGTAGTCATATTGATTCTGTTCATAGCGAACTTTATGAATGTGGACACGAAAATCCATTTGCCCCGGACTGCTTTGTAAATGGTCTACCCGTTTAACCTCCACCAATAGGCGAACATTTAGGAATTGCATTGTTCTCTAATCGCGCATAAGTCAACCTCTGGAAGTCTTTTGGCTGATTTTACCCTCACTCGCATGATCTCTCACTTGGCGTGTTACCTACACAGCCCATGCTAATGCTTGGAGGGTTCGACAACCTTCTCGATGCCTAGTCGTTGCCACAAACCGTCGGGGGACACTACGGATCTCGTCGGAAGTCGCCCAAAAGTTCTTGTTACCCAGCTTTAGGAACTTATTCAACAAGAAGCAGGATTGAAAAGGGTAAAATCCTCGTTCAACAACTGCCCAATCCCCTCTACATTCTTCTGCGCAAAAAAAATGCGCAAACACCCGCATTCTCTCTTTGATACTTATTGAACAAATCGACCCTACACTACCTCCACAGACAACTTTCTTGACAACTAGATGGTGTCGTCAAATTTTCTCCTTTGTGAGGCGAGAGATTTTCTAGGCAAAATGCGCAATCGAAAGCGAAGGGAGTAGCCAAAGCGCTACTTCCGAGGTTGCGAGGGCGCATTTTGGCAGAAAAGATCCGGCTGACAAAGGAGAAAATTTGACGACACCATCTAGACAACATGCACAGCTTGTATGGGTAGAGTCGTCGCGTTGGAAGGGCGAGTGGCGCGTCTGAATTCACAGGGCGTATCGGCACAGCTGCAGCAGCGCTTGGCTTAGTCACTACAACTGCCTCAAAAATTAAAAGAAAAGCAAGTCTAAGGAGCAAGCGCTATATCTTTTGGCCTGCAACGAGCATCTGTAGGCGCTCTCTATGAACAATGATTTGGGACGATATGCTTGCAGCGCGCGCTCTTGTGGAGCTCCCACGCCCTTGCTTAGCCTTAAACTTTACCTCCAACATCTCCAAATGCTGCCTACATCTCTCTATTTTTCTGGTCCGCGTTTCTTTTGGCGCATCTTCTACAGCCACACTTTCAATGTGCGGCAAGGAAGAAACAGACTCACCGTCTTCTGCTTCACGTAGCTCCTCTTCTCCTGTGTCACTAGCCTGAGCATTTTGAGGTGTAAATACGTCCCCAGGCAACTCTATTTGTAAGGCATTGCCATCCCCTCTAGAATTCGTTGCCAATGATACCGCTGCTGAAGTGGAAAAGACCATGTTAGCTCGCGAAGCTACAAGGGCACGCTGAAGCTCAGCCAGCCGCGCGGCAGTATCACCATCAAGTAGACCTTCTGCTTGCTTAACAATCGATGCAAGTTGCTCCCCAAATTCTATCACCCGCCGTTGAAGATCCCGATTCACTATTCGCCCAACGAAACCCAATCTATTAATTTCTCTAATCTCTTTTGCAGCCAATCTAGCAACATCACTCACAGGGATGCCAATTCGCTGCAAGGCCGCAACGTCTCCAGTTTCAACAAATTTGCGAATGCCCGCGATAAGCTGACGCGCGTTTACGTTTTTAGCCTCAGAAAGCAGCCCCATGTTTGTCTTCGGCAATAGCCAAGCAGAAAGAACTCTTCCAGCAATGAGTTGTGTGAAAATGCGCGTTGTTACCTCAACTGGCTTTTGCTCAAACTCATCTTTAATATTTGAAAAACAGTCTATAGCTACCCCTTTGACAGCCTCAACAACAGCTCTGGGATCTCTGCAAGCAAAAGCAACACCGCTTGACACCGAATTCCAGGACTCTCTTGGTCTTGTCACCAAGTGGCAAGCACCACCAACAGCGAGTTTCCCCATTTGCAGCCACCCTCCAAAAGTACCATTCCATGCACCCTCAGCTGCCCCTCTTATTGCTTGTTCTACATATGAAGTCATGCGCTCTCCTTTTTGCACCAAAGAATAGATCTTATCCTCTTTAAAGACAATCATATAAAATTTCGCCACGTCCAAAGAATTCCCCTTTTGGCCCTGCAGTTTGCTGGAGCACGACGCTCGAGTCTCGTTAGAAGTTGAAGGAAGGTTGCGGTTAGAATTTTGGGGCTGGGAGCAAGCAAATCACGTCCAAAGAATTTCCCCTTTTGAGCGAGTAGTTTGCTTTTTCTTGACGAGGGCAGCGCGAGTAGCACGGCCGAGGAATGAAAAAGCAAAATACGCAACCCCCAAAGAATTTCCCCTTTTGGCTCCTGCAGTTTACAGGATCGCGACGACAGCAGTGCGAGCAGCACGGTGGAGGAGTGATACAGAAAAATGCGGGAGCCAAAAGGGGAAATTTGGCCAGAGCCAGAATCGAACTGGCGACACAAGGATTTTCAGTCCTCTGCTCTACCGACTGAGCTACCTGGCCGACGAACCGAAAATCTTAGCTTAAGTTTGCTTATCCAGCAAGCACTTTCACGGAAATACTCTTCTGATTCGGAAATGTGGCTAGAAAATATTCCTCTAACTCGGGCTTTAGCTCTGCCCACTTATTGAAGCTCATGGGCTTTGTGGCAAAGAACTCTTCCATGGCTACGTTCACCCATTGGGAATCTGGATAACTCTCTAGATGGTGTCGTCAAATTTTCTCCTTTGCCAGCCGGATCTTTTCTGCCAAAATGCGCCCTCGCAACCTCAGAAGTAGCTCTTTGGCTACTCCCTTCGCTTTCGATTGCGCATTTTGCCTAGAAATCTCTCGCCTCACAAAAGAGAAAATTTGACGACACCATCTAGTCTATTGGGTGTCTATTGTCCAAGTTTGTTCAGAGGAGAGGTAGATCATATCTTTCAAGATGTTAGTGGCTTCGTCCATTTGGAGGTCGTTTTGTCCTGGAGATTTATCAGATTGTTTTTGAAGCTTTTGCAAGAAGATTTGGTAGTTCTTATTTTGGGAAAGTCTCTTCTCGCTGTTGGCTTTTAGTGTGGGCAACATATTGCGCCACTCTTGGTGGACGGGTTCAATTGAGGGGACGTAGTATTTAGCAAACCATTTGCGGGCAAAGGGATCGACATCCGATAGGGGGTCTTCAAAGGCTGCTGCGATGCGGTCGGGCGGAAGGGGATAGTCGAGGTAGCTTTCACCCACCTCTTCAAAGTGGAGGAGTGAAGGAATGACAATATCTGATTTCACACCGTCAATCTGGGTGGAACGACCACTGACTGTGTAGTAGCGCCCTACTGTAACTTTAAAGAAACTATCGCTCTTTTTGTCGGTGACTGTTTGGTGTTGGATGGTGCCTTTTCCGTAGGTTTGTTCGTCGCCTACTACGAGAGCAACTCCATAATCTTGTAGAGTTTGAGCGACAATTTCGGTAGCGCTGGCGGAGCCTTTAGAGATAAGAACAACGAGGGGGCCTTCAAAGGCGCGCTGTCCATCTACTGTGCGGAAGTATTTGATGCTGCCGTCCGAGTATTTGGAGATGACAACAACACCGCTTGAGATGAAAAGGCCACTTACTTTAACCGCTTGGGTGAGGAAGCCGCCACTATTTTCACGCATGTCAAGGACAAGACCGTGGAGAGGACCTTGCTCTTTGAGTTTAGCAATGGCATTTTTGAGGTCTTTCTCACTGCTGACGCCATTTTCTCCTTCATAGAAGCTGTGAAGAGTAAGTTTTCCAATCACACCATCGCCATACGGCTCTGCCTCTACATCAACTCTTTTGTCTTCAATGGCGATTTGAGAGCGGACAAGGTCAACTTGAAAATTCTCTGTTTTACGGGAAATACCAAGAGTGAGCTTGCTTCCCGCTTTGCCGCGCATCGCTTCAAGCACATGATGGAATGTGGCATGTCGCACATTTTCGCCATTCACTTCAACAATTGTGTCCCCTTTTGCAAGCCGGCCACACTTGTCAGCTGGCCCCCCAGGTAAAATTTCGTAGACTGAGATGCCATCAATCCCCTCGCGGAGAACGACACCAATTCCACACATCCCTTTCTCTAACTGCACTTTCATGGCGTACGCCTCTTCAGGGCTGTAGTAGGCGGTATGGGCATCTAGGCTGTAGGCGAGCGCCTTGAGAGTGCGGAGAATCACTTGGTGGTTACACTCTTCTGTAGAGAGGATCTCCTCCTTCTCATTGATCCCAAGATATTGATTCTCACCGTTGCGGATCTGTCTCTCGCAAAGTTTGACAAGCTTATTTTCTAAGCCTTCATAGCTGTCATATTTGAGTTCATGCATGAGAAAAGCAATTAGGCGTAATAGGCGCTCTTTTTGTCTCTTTTGGAGCTCTTTTTTGGTCACAGCAAAAGTTCTATGGATGGGAGAGTCAATCTTAACTTTCTTAGCCTCATCCACTAGTACGATTGGATCACTTTCCCACACTTCGCGCCACTTACGGGCTCGCATGATCCCTTCTTTGATTGTGTCATTGAGTGTAAAGTAGGTGGAGAAGTTGCTTTCTTGGTATTCCTTATATACGACATGGAGTGTTTGCTCGTTGGGGTGGAGGTAGTGTTGCGCCTCTTCCATGTATAGATAGGAGTGCGTGGGATCGAACTGGGTCAAATAAATTTTGAGCGAGCGTTCAATAACAGTGTAGCTGATCTGTTTTTGGTCGATATGATACTCAAAAAGACGGTTCATGACACGTCCCACATCGGACGAATCAAGCAGTTCGGTCTCAGCCCCTAATGAGGTAAAAGTGAGGGCATTAAACAAAAGAAAAAAAAGTAGTCTTCGCATGGAAGATTCCTGTATGATGGGATAAAGCTTCATTGGGGTATCGGAAATTAAAGAAAATACTTTAGAAAATTTCTCATTAGATAACTTTGAAGGGCCGCTTGACCTGCTCCTTTTTTTGATTCAAAAGGAAGAGGTAGATGTCACAGATGTGGCGCTTGCAAAGTTGGCTGAGCAATTTGCAAAGAAACTTGATGCCATAGGTGAGATTGACAGAAGTGCGCAATGGCTAGCTTTGACGGCGACACTTTTATTGTTGAAGAGCCAGAAATTGATCCCCGGCGAAGAGGTAGAAGAGGAGGAGTTGCCACGCATCGAAGTTTTCCAAAAACTTTTGGAATACTGCCGATTTAAAGATGCGGCATCTGCGCTTTCCCATATGGAAAACAAACAGCGCCTCTTCTATTCGCGGGGACAAAAGGAGTGCCCGAAAAGGAGTGCTTCAGGACTTGAAGAGGTCTCTTTGGATGAGCTCACGTCGCTATTGCAAGAGGTGATGCTGCGAGTTCCCCAAATAAAGGTGATCGAAAAAGAAGTGTGGGAAGTGGCCCCAAAAATGGAGTGGCTGCTGCAGGCACTTGAAAAAGAGCGCCTCACATTTGAGGCGATCTTCAATGAGGAGAAGTGCAAAGACGAATTAATCGTCTGCTTCTTGGCTCTACTGGAGTTGATGAAAATGGAAGAGGTGCGTGTTGTGAGAGATGGAGGGATCTATGTTGAATCTACTCGATGTTGAGGTAAGTGATGAGCCGAAAGCGCCTTCAAAAGATCAAGAGGTGAAACGCATTGTAGAGGCGCTCCTTTTTGCCTCTAATGAAGCGCTCACCGCTGAAAAAATGAAAGAGGTGATCAGCTCAGCCTATCCTATTGGACTGCGCGAACTGAAGAGGTTGATAGCTGAGCTAGCCGATGAATACAAGCAGCGTGAGTGCGCCTTCCAAATCGATGAAATTGCGGGGGGGTATCTTCTTCGCACCTGTGAAGAGATGGGTGTTTACGTTGAGCTTCTTATGCTAAACAAACGGGGAGAAAAGCTTTCCAAAGCCAGTATGGAAGTTTTGGCCATTATCGCATATCGCTCCCCTATTACGCGCGCTGAAATCGATGCAATTCGGGGTGTAGATAGCTCAGGGACAGTCGCCTCTCTTGTAGAGCGTGGACTTATCGAGGGTGTCGGACGAAAAGAGGCTCCTGGTCGCCCTATTCAGTGGGGAGTGACAAAGCGCTTCTTGAAGCACTTCGGCCTTAAAAATGAGAAAGAGCTGAAAGAGTTAGTCGTTATTTAATGCGGTTCGAGCAAAACGCTGCTGAAGCAGAAAGCCCTGACCAGACAAGAGTGCCTGTTCCTATGAGAAGAAAGAACCAGCCCCCTAGGTAGGGAATAAGACCAATCCCCATTCCCATCATCTTTTTGCTCATCCCTACTCCAAGAAGAGCCGCCCCAACTGTAAGAAAAGCAACTGAAATGACTGCAAGAGCTATAGCACTCACTTTGCATGACTTTTCAAATTGCTCCGCTTGCCTTGGATCTGGCGGGGCTGTATGAAGAGCACAACATCTTAACATAGTCGGCCAGCATACCGTATATGTATTTATATTTCAATGAGAAACAATTTTTTCTTTTAAATATTTTACTAAGATTAATTCGAGGCCTGGAAGCTCGAGCGGCTTATTGTAATAGTCATCAAATCCCGCTTCCATCGACTGCTCTTTCTCCTTTTGAAAGACGCTCGCTGTAAGAGCGACTAAAACAGGTTGTTTAATAGACATCTTCCGAATTTCTCGCGCTGTTTCATTGCCATCCATATTGGGCATATGGATATCGAGGATAAGTAGGTCGTACTCTTTTTCTTTTACTTTCTCTACCGCCTCTGTACCATCCGAAGCTAAATCAGCATTGATTCCAAAAAGAGAAAGCATGTACCTAAGGATTTCGATACTAAATTCATTATCCTCAGCAACTAAAACACGAGCGTCTTTGAATTCAATTTGTGGCTTAACCGTCACTGCTTTCTACTTTTTCTGCTGTTATCTGAAGAGTAAAGGCACTTCCCTTTTCAGGCTCACTTTGCACATCAACTCTCCCTCCCATACTTTCGACGAAGCTTTTTACAATTGCAAGTCCTAAACCAGAGCCTTTTGCACTGCGCACATCGATGTGCTTATACTGCTCAAAGATCTTCACTTGATTGCTTTTCTCAATCCCAACACCTGTATCACGCACAGTGAGGTGGAGATTGTATACCCCTTTTGAAGAGAGCTCCCCTTTCACCTCAACACTGACTCTCCCCTCGTTGGTAAAAGCTATGGCATTGTCTAGAAGGTGTGTCAGTGCCTGATAGAGACGGGTCTCATCAAGTAAGAAACGCTTGGGTAGATCAGCGGGGTAATCAAAGGTTAATTCTAGATTTTTCTCTTTTGCCTTAGCGCAATTCTCCTGACAAACAGCATGTACCACTTTTTCTAAATCGATATTTGAGAGTGTCAATTGCACCCCAGAAAGCTCAATTTTTGAAATATCGATCAGTTCGCTAATCAACATGAAAAGCTTTTGACTCGACTCCTTCAACATTGCAATCCACTTTGCTTGCTCTTTTGAAAATTCCATGGTCTCAAGAATCGAAAGGGTTCCCATAATGCCGTGAAGGGGCGTTCGCAACTCATGGGAGATATTGGCTACAAAAAAGGTTTTTTCCAATGAGAGCGCTTCAGCTCTCCTTTTTTGCAAGCCCGTGCGGAAAACATAAAAGACACAAAGTCCTAGAGCAAAAGAGACAGCAAATCCCAAAAATAGCTGGTAGATACGTGTTGCAGGCTTAAGGTCGGGCTGTAGCAAGTCTCTTGGCCACATTTCAAACTCGATCTTCACGCCTGATAAGATCCAGGTAGAAGAGTCTTTGTACCGCTTCTCGAAAACTTGTTGCTCTTTTCCCTCAGATAAAAAGAGTTTGTGATCGAGGTAGCCGCGAAACGCATAGTTTTTCTTGATTGCGTAAGGAGTTTCGAAGGTGATCATTTGGGGAAGGTTTGTTACTAGGTGGAAGAAGCGCTCTTCCCCTTCAACACTTGTAACGGGAATGCGCACATCTAAGCTCACATCTCCATCGCTTAAAATGACAGGGCCAAAGAACTCTCTTCCAAAGATGCTTAGGGAAAACTCTTGCTCTTCCACTGGCTTAGCCGTAACAGGGAGCTTTTTCCCTTCTGCAAGCTCAACCGTTCCATCCTTTTTTTCAATCGCCATATACTGAATGTAGGTGTAAAAGGCGCGGTATTGCTGTGCATCTTCTGTGGAGAGCTCTTCGCGCACTCCCTCAGGATACTGCTCCCATCTACGCACCCAGCGATCAATGGCAAAGAAAAACTCTCGAATATGCTCGCTTGCGGCCTCTTGATAGATGCTAGCCTCATCCCCAATGCGCACCAAAGCTAGACCGCGTTCACGTGCAGCGATTCCCACCCAAGAGCTCATCATGATCCCTAAGGTTACTGTCGCGGTTAAGACCGAAACCCAAACACCAAAATATGTTCTCTTTAAAACATAGAGCCGCTCTGCCGCATAAAGCAAAAGACCCACCATACCAAGGATAAAGGCGCTTGCATCGACCACCGTCAAAGTGACCAAAAGATCCCAGTTTGCTCTTAGAGGGATATCGGCAATATATGACCCGACGACAACAAGTTCGGCGGCAAGCACACACCCTGCAAAGACTCCCCCAATCCATAAGCAGCTTCTACTCTTTGACAAAACAGTAGTAAAGAAGAGCGCAATCGCAGTGAAAAAAAGAGCAAAAACAGAGATCCACACGTAGATAAAAATAGGGATCGTCGACTCAACAAATTGGATCTCTAGAGCAGTAAAACAGTTGTCCCGAAAAGGGGAGCAAACATAACCGATACGCAAGAAAAAAAGAGCACCTAAAGCAAACGATACGAAGAGAGAAAAAATACGAAAATTTGGAAGAAAAATAAGCGAAAAGCCGAGCAAAAAGATGCTGACCGCCTCAATGACATTCACACTAAAAAGCGCATCTTTTCGAACGGCAAAAAAAAGCTGCCCTACAATAGCCGCGCCGACTAGTGCAACAACAACTCCCAGTATATAGATTAAATTTCTTATGCCTTTGTGTCTCATCCTAAAAAACGTGTGTTAAGTTTCCTTTCACATCCCAAGTAGTATACTTTGTCGAATCCCAGTACGCTGTTGTTTTGAATGTGAATTCGGTATTGGGTCTGTAGAGTTGTCTCACTTCAAAAAATAGCCTCTCATAGCTCCTGAAAAGCTTGTTGATGAAAACAAGCGTGTTGACAGGCTGATTGAGTTTGCGGTTCCACTGCCACGCTTGCTCAAGTGCAAAGTCGATTTCCATATTCAGAGGCACCTTTTTCGAGAAGATGAGGAAAGCTGAGTGTTGCCACTGCCTCTTGTAGCTATAGTAAACTGTTTGGTTTGTAGTGAATCCTCCCACTTGTCCCCAGTAGCGCAAAAAGAAGCAAGGAGCGTACTTCGGCAATCCTCCTTGCGCATAGATCGCCCCTTGCCACTGCCTATTATAGGGATCGCCTTCGTAGTAGCGGTAAAATCCTTCTGTTCCCACTTTGAAGTGGCGCAAGATGACATGGTGTTCATCGCGCCCATAAACAGTCATGCGTCGCAATAAATTCCCCTTCAATGGGGAGGCAACAAAGTCTTTAATGAGAAGAGTGTCATACTCCAACGAGACAGTCATAAAGTGTGCTGGAGCGCTGTAATTCGCTGCTACACTTGGGAGGAGGCGGTAGCGATGTCCTATGGGGAAGCGAGGATCACCTATATCGCGCCCCACCTGATAATCCATACTCGCATTAATCACGAGCTGAGGGTGTGCATTCCATGTTCCTAATAAGCGATAGTCTTGAGTTTTGATGAAGAGGTTGTTAACGCCTGCGATTAAGTTGAGCTCCCTTACTGTGCTCGCTAAAATCATACCCTTTACTTGAAACGTATCGAAAATAGGCTTGTTGTAGGAAAGGATAGCCACGGCAGTGTTTCTTTGAGCAGAGAGAAGGCGCGTAATGATATCTGTTTCTCTCTCCTGTGCGTAGAGCATCGTCCCCACTGCTGAAGGATTGGTACGCTCTAAGGTAGAGTTGTGTTGTTTAAAGAGACCGTAGTGAGGATCGCCAAGAGTGAAACGTTGCAGATAAATCTCTTTAGCATCTGAGTGCGCGTTTAAGGCTCGCAAAGAGCGTCCTAACGCCTCTAAATAATCTCCATTTTCTGGCTTCTCTTCTGCCAATGCGCGGTAGACATCGAGCGCTTGACACCTCTCTCCTCTTGCTGCATACACAGTCCCGAGACGAAACTGCGCCTCTTCCATCTTTGGATCAAGCTGCAAAGCACGCTCTAAAAAAACTTCCGAGCGGTTGTACTTTCTTTGCAGCGCATACACCTTTCCAAGCTGATAGGCAAAATAGGCATCATCGCAATTTTCTTCATAGGCACGCTCCCAAATCACAGCAGCGTTGTCGTAATCGCTTTTTTTCTCGTAGCATTGTGCAAGCTCTATCCACTCTTGTTGCTCTTCAGTAAAGCGTGGGGGCTTTGGAGGGGGATGGCGAATCAAGTCGATTTTGGCAAGCCCCTGCTTTGCATCGACATACTCAGGAGAGCTTGCAAGCACCTCATGAAAGAGGACCTCTGCTTCATCAATTTGCCCATCAGCAATAAGTAAATATGCGAGTCCCACTTTCGCATCATCATTTTGTGGATCAAGCTCTAAACTCAACCTGTAGTATGCTTTTGCATCTTGCGGCTTTTTTTGTTCAGCATAAAAGCGCCCAAGTTTGTAGGGATAGTGGCTATTTGTCGGATCAAGACGCATCAGCTCTTGCCAGGTGCTCGCTGCTTGCGCTTTTTGTCCACTCTTCTCATAAGCCTCTGCCTGCGCAACAAGCTCACGCACTTCGTATAGATGTGGCAACTCTTGTTCCAGCCGGTGTCTTTTTTTGATTGCACGCAAACCATAGTGCGCATCAGAGTAGTTGGGATAGTGAGTGAGCACCTCCTGAAACATCCTCTCAGCGCGCTCCTCATGCCCGCTGCGAAGATAGATGTAAGCAAGTGCCACTTTCGCATCTGCATTGTCTGGGTCGAGTTCAAGAGCTTTAGAAAATGCGAAATACGCCCGATTCTCTTGACCTGCGCGCACATAGTTTTGCCCCTCCTTGAAGTAGAAGTAAGCGTTGTCTGATGCCTCTTCTGCAAGAGTGGCCCACAACTTGGCCGCCTTCTCATATTCCCCTTGCTCTTCGAAGGCGAGGGCGTGCTCTTCCAAGGTGTACTCCTCAACAGGAAGTTCTTCGATCGCAATCTCTTCTTCAGGCTCTACCTCTGGAACAGAGAATTCTGGTAAAGGCTCTACGCTTTGTGCAAGCAAAAGCCCCTCTTTAGCCTCTTTAAGATCGGGCGCTTGCACCAAAACCTCTTCAAAAAGAGCAATCGCCTCTTCTCTCTTCTCTTGGTAGAGCCACACATAGGCAAGCGCCACCTTGTAGTCAGCATCTTCTGGGTCAAGAGCGAGCGCTTGCTGCAAGAAGCTCTCCCCCTTTGAGAACTCCCCTATAGCTGCAAAAAGACGACCCAAGCGATAGAAGTAGTAGGCATTATGAGGGTCTTTAAGCATCAACTCTTCCCAAATGGCAAGAGCCTGTGCATACTCCCCCATCTCTTCATGCACATCGGCTTTTTGCATGAGCGCCCAAAGCGCTTCTGTTTTTTTAGCCTCTCTTTTTGCAAACGCCTCTTTCACAAGACGCATTCCAAGCTTTGCATCGCCATTGCGCGGTGTACGCGCAAGCACACTCTTAAACGTCGCCTCCGCTTTCTCAATTTGCCCATCACCTAAATAAGCAAATCCTAGAACAGCAAGCGTGTCTCCATTCCCTGGATCAAGCTGTAAGCTGTGCTGCAACGCTTTGATTGCCGCTGCGTAGTGCTCGATGCGCGTATATGCTTTTCCTAACTCAAAAAGGTAGACGGGGTTTTGTGGATATTCGTGGACAAGCTTCTCCCAAATCTCTGCAACTTGTTCGTACTTCTCCTCCTCATCAAGTTGAGAAATCTTGAGACGAAGGCTCTTCTCTTCCTCTTGCTTTAGAGAAATCTGCTGTAGATGATACGCTTGTTTTGCCTCTTCAAGCCCTTTACGCGCATCGTCGTATTCTGGAGCCTTTGTAAGTGCTCTTTCAAAAAGACGCTGCGCCTTTTGCGCCTCTCCCTGACGTAAGAGAATAAACCCTAACACTACCTGATAGTCGACGTTTTCTGGATCTGCTTCAAGGGCGTGCTGAATAAAAGTCTCAGCGCGTGCATACTCTTGCAATGCGTAGAAGTTTTTAGCTATGTGGTAGTCGTAGTAGGGATTGTCAGGATCTTCCTCCCGCAATGCCATCCACGCTTTCACTGCTTCAAGATATTCGCGCTTTTCTTCAAGCGCTTGCGCAACCTCAACTTTAGAGCGCAAGTGCTCTTGGAACGCCTCTTCTTTTAACTGCGCGATTAGATTGTCACAAAGCGCAATCCCCTCTCTCACCTCAGGATAGTTGGGCGACTTTTTTAACACCTCGACAAAAAGCGAGCGCGCTGCAAATGGTTTTTCCTCACCAAGGTAGAGGTAGCCGAGTGTTACCTTCGCATCTAAATTATTTGGATCAAGCTCAATTGACTTCTCTAAAAGCTGTTGTGCTTTCTTTTTATCTCCCTCCAAAGAGTAGAGACGACCCAAGCGATAGAAGGCGTAACTATCGTCTGGGAAGCGTTCAATTCGCTTCTCAAACTTCTTTTTCTCCTCTAACTGCTCAGTAGAGAATGAAGCGAGCACAACCCACAAAAAGAGGCCCTTTTGCCAAAAACCCATTCCTTCGTATATATAGCGAATTGTTTTTTAAATCCTATAAATTTGCACTGCACTTCATCTGCAGTGATCACGCTCGTTCTCATTGACCATAAATGGCCAACGTCAATCTTAGCGCTTTCTTTGACTTCGAAGTTCAGCACAACTTTGTAATTTTAAAAAACAATCCGCTATATAGGAGAATAAAAATTCAACCCCAAGAGTATTGATGCCGCTGATCTACGATCCAAATGGAATGCTAAGTGACCATGCGAAAGGATTTGAAATTGCCAAGACACCTGCAGAGGTAGTCTCAAGAAAAAGCGATGTTGTCTTTATTGTAGAGGATGAGAAGCTTGAACAGATTCTTGCCAGTTGCGAGGGAAGTAAGATCGCCCTTTTTACAACAAAGCACAAAAGCGCTTCTGAGTTTATGACTTTGAAAAAAAGAGGGGTGAACTTTCTCTTGGAAACACCTGTGCAAAAAGAGGAGTTTGAGGCATTACAGGCCGCACTTGAAGGGCGAATTGAGATATCAAGTGCTGACATGAGCAGCGAGCTTCCTCCTGAGCTCATTCAAAAGTATGCTGATTCTCTTTATGATAAGATCGCAGAAATTGAAGACTTTATTCAAAAAGTGGAGAGTTCCCCGCCGAACAAAGAAGATTTAGTCAACTTGCGCAATGGGGTGCACAAACTGGCGGGCAATGCTGCCTCGTACGGCTTCCCCGTTGTAACAAGCGTTTGCCGTGCACATGAGAAATTTCTAGAAGAGAACTATGCGGATGAACATGTTTCTCAAGAAACAAAAGAGCGCATTGTGAAGGAAAATGCACTTTTTTTTAGAAAATTCCTCCTCGCATTTCAGAAAATTCCGATCGTGAGTGTTAGATAGTGCGCATTCTCACATTCGATCCGGAAAAATTGCTGCCACCTTTCTTTAAGAAGAGTGGACTTACAGAAATTTTCTCGCTTGAGTGTGAATATGAGACTGATCTTGAATCCTTTGCTCAAAAGAGCGCTTCTTTTGATGCGCTTTTTATCTTTGAAAAAGAGCACTTTGAAGAGGCTGTTGAACTGATCAAGCAGCTCAAAACGCACCAAAAGCCACTTGTCTTCTTTGTCACTAAACACCGCACTGCAAGTAGTTTTCAAAAACTTAAGCAGCAGTACCATGTGGAATATGTTTTGGAAACGCCCCTCATCAAAGAAGAGATGGCCGCTCTTTTCCGAGCGCTCAAAGGAGAGAGGGTAGCAGCAGATACAGGGGGGCTTCCCCAAGAGCTTGTAGAGACATATAACAAGAGCATTTTTGAGAAGATTTCCCGCATTGAAGAGCAGATCTCAACGATTCGAAAAAATCCTCAAGACAGGAAAAAGCTCGTGGCTTTACGCAACGAGGTGCATAAGATTGCAGGGAGCGCCGCTTCTTACGGCTATAAGGAAGCATCGAAAGGGTGTAAAGCGCAGGAGATCTTCCTCTATAACTACTACTCCAAAGAAACAATCTCTGCAGAAGACCAAGAGAAAATCGACAAACAAAACTATATTTTCTTGAGAAGATTGCGGCTGCAGTTTCAGCACTTATCCATAGCTGTCGCCTCAATTACACCTGTAAAGTCTGCAAAAGAAGAGCTCGCGCCGGCAAAAGAGGAAGACTCTTTGGTTGTAGTTTCCTCAGACCTCTCTCTTGTCTCAGTCTTTCAAAAGTTAGCCGAGCGCTTTCGTCTTCCCCTTTTGATTGAGAGCAATCCGCGCGATTTTATGAAGCGGATTGAAGAAAAACCATTCAAAGCACGCGGCCTTGTTACCGAAGAGTATTTCCCTTTCACGACTGTCTCTGGAATCGCAATCTTGAAAAAGTTGAAAGAGAAGCAGAGTGACCTCAAGACGGGAATTATTTCGAACTCTGACGATTTGACAAAGCGGATTGAGTGGCTTGAGCAAAACATCAATTGGGTTTTAAAGAAGCCGCTCACAGAGCATAATGTGCTGCAAATTTTTCAACAGTTGGAAAAGTCTCACCTTTGCCCCAATACGCGCGCTGTTGTTGTCGATGATGATGAAGATGTAGGATTGATTGAAAAGAAACTCCTAGAAGATCTCGGTATTGAGAGTATTTTTTTAAGTGATGAGCGCAACTTGTTGAAGCTTTTAGAAGAGTTTTCTCCAAACCTTCTTTTGCTCGACATCAACCTCCCTCACTTTAACGGCAAGCAGCTCCTTGAAACTTTGCGCGCTGATATGCGCTTTCAACGGATGATTATTGTCCTTGTGACAGCGTTCAAGGAGAAAATAGAAGAGGTTGCAGCTTATGAAAAAAATTGCGACTCGATCATTTACAAGCCTATTCAGCCAGAATACTTCAAATCACGAGTATCGAACTTATTGATGCGGCATGCAAGTGTTGGTCTCCAAACAATGATCGATCCAACAACTAGCCTCTATAAAAAGTCGTATTTTTTACAAAAAGTGCACGACCGTTTTCCTTTTGCAAAAGATGGGCGGGGAATTTTAGTGCTGATCGAAATCGATCTGTGGGATACGGTGCAACACACTCTCTCGAGCACTGAAAGCAAAGAGCTTTTGATCAATGTTGCGAGCACGATCAAGGCGCAATTTTCAGTGCGTTCACAATATGGCTATATGGGGGAATCTTGCTTTTCGCTTTTTTTTGAAGGAATGAGCGGTGGAGAGCTCGAGGCGCTGTTGGATGCGTTTTTTTCTCAGATGCGAGAAAAAGTTTGGCTTGCAGGAAGAGAGGATCTCCGTTTCACATTGAGTGCAGGGGCTACTCTTTTTGACACGCATGGCGCTAAGTTAGAACAAGTTTTAGAGGAGACGCGCAATGCACTCCAAGAGTCGCAAGATGCAGGAGGGAAACGCGTCACCCTCAAGCGACTCACCGAAGGCATGGCGATTGCAGCAGAGACTAGGCACGTGATCTTAGTCGATGATGATATTGACTTGTGCAATGTGATCACGTACATGTTCAAAAACCACGGCTTCGACATTATCGACTTTCACACTGGACAAGAGGCTTTGGACCACTTTGCAAAGATGGAAAGGCTGGAGGAGCACACTCTGTTTATTTTAGATAGAGTTCTTCCTGACCGAGATGGCATCACTCTTCTACACATGTTGAAAGAGAAGTTTCCTGGAAGGGTGAAGGCACTTTTCCTTACCTCCCTCGCTTCAGAAAAAGACATTCTAGATGGGCTGAAGATGGGGGCTGTAGATTATATTACGAAACCTTTTAGCATTTCAGTGCTTGTACAAAAGGCATTGGCGATTCTCAATCAATGAAATTCCTGCATGAATACTACATCATTTGGGCTCTAGAGATTTTAGTCGCTCTCCTTTTGCTCGTCTCTTTGATCTTGGGGAAAATTGTGTATGAAATCAAACAGCGCAGAGTGCGGCGGGAAGAAAAACTCTTTAAAGAGATTCTTTTTGCATTGATGACACAACAAAAAACGTTGCAGGGTTTTGAGTGGAAAAAAAAACTCATCTCTCGTGATGTGATGCTCCGCATCTTGGAGAACTATCACGCCAACTTCCAAGATAAAAATTGGGAGAAGGTAGAAACACATCTTACCGAAGCTTACCTCCTTCCATGGGCACGTGCGAACCTCCTTAGAAGGAGATGGATTCACCGCAACCACGTAGCACGCATCTTCTTACTCCATACGGAAGAGAAGGACCGGAAAAATATTGAGGGACTCCTTGAAGATAAAAGCTACTACGTTCGAATGATTGCAGCAGAGGCTCTAGGTGAGATCAAAGTTGCTGCAAGTATTCCCCCTCTTTTAAAGAGAATGGCGCGAGAAGCACCCAGAGCGCGCTTTATCTACCGACACGTTCTTCTCAAGATGCCTCTCGAAGAGGCAAAAGAGATCTTAAAAGTGTACGAAGAGGCAAAGGAAGATGAAATGCTTCGACTCTGCTGTCTCGATGTACTTTCGTACAAATACTATGGCAATATTCACGCAACTATCCGGAAAGATCTCAGTTCACCGAACACTGAAATTCGACTTTTCGTCTGCCGCATTTTGGGCAACCTAGCCTCTCCTATGACTGTAGAAGATTTAGTGGTTTTGCTCCATGATGAAGAGAGCCGTGTGCGGGAGAGCGCCCTCAAAGCACTTGGGGAAATCCGCAGCAACGAATCTTTTTCAGCTCTCCTTCCCCTACTGCAAGACCCCGAGTTTGAAGTGCGTCTGGCAGCAGCAAAAGCTATCTTTTCCTTTGGTAAGAAAGGAAGAACCATTTTAGAACAACAAGATTGGGACCTTAACCCAGATGCGTACGAGGTTGCCCGCTACGTATTGACGAGTTATTAGCATGGTATTAAAGTATATCCTCCAGGCTCAGAACTACATGATCCTCTACTTCTTAGCCGTCAACTTCTTCTATCTCTTCATTTTGATCTGCGCCTTCATTGCAATCATTCCTCGCTATAAAAAGATTCAGTCTGAGCGCGTTGAGCTTTTGCTCACAGCAGAGGGAATGCCTTCAATTACAATCATTGTGCCCGCTTACAATGAGATGACCAATATCGTCTTTTGCGTGCAAACACTTCTCAATTTGAGCTATCGCAACAAGAAGATTATTTGCGTCAATGATGGCTCAACGGATGACACTCTTGAAATCATGAAGAGTGCCTTTAAACTCACCAGAGTCCATCCATCGCACGGTCAAAAGATCAAAACCACTGAAGTAAAAGGGTATTACCACAGTTTGATCCATGAAAACTTGATTGTGATCGACAAAGTGAATGGAGGAAAGCCCGACTCGGTAAATGCTGGAATCAACGCAACAACGACCGACTACATGCTTGCCGTCGATGCCGACTCTCTCCTCGATGGGACAGAGCTTAACCGCCTTCTGAGATATAGCTTTACACAGCCCGAAATTGAAGGGTTTGGCGCTTCAGTGCGCGTGGGAAATGGATGCACGGTGGAACTTTGGGGCATCACTAAAGTGGATATGCCTAAGTCCTTTCTTGGAAGGATTCAGGCAGTTGAGTATCTGAGAGCCTTCTACTTTGGACGGATGGGATATGAATACATTGGCGGCCCTTTGATTATTTCCGGCGCCTTTGCGATGTATGCGACGCATGTCGTGAAAGCGGCTGGAGGATATGAAACCAACACGCTTGCAGAAGATATGGAGATGGTAGCGAAATACAAGAAGTACCGCTACGAACATAAGCAAAACCCCAAGACTGGCTTCATTCCCGAACCTGCGTGTTGGACAGAGGTGCCAGAGGCGTGGAGGATTTTGGGCAAACAACGCACAAGGTGGCAAGTGGGCACCTTGCAGATTGTGTGGATGTACCGCAAAATGTTTTTCAACCCAAAGTATGGAGTGGCAGGAATGTTTGCCTATCCCTACTTTTGCCTTACAGAAGTGCTTTCTCCCATCGTTGAAGTGATTGGCTACTGCACCATGATTGTCACAGTGATTTTGGGAGTCAATGCGTGGCAATACATCTTCTTTTTCTTTACTGTTACAATTGGTGTGACGTTGATGTTCACTGTTTCATGCTGCTTGATTGAAGCGTGGCTTTTTCGAAAGTATAACTCTTTTAAACACCTTTGGATGATGCTCTGGTACGCATTGATGGAAAACTTTGGCTACCGTCAGATGCACCTCTTTTGGCGCCTACGCGCCTACTTCCGCATTTTCAAGAAGCAATCCCCTTCTGTAAAGGACATGAAGAAAACGGGATTTACAGGAAGCAGCCTCGAAGGGCTTAGAAGAGAGAAGTGACTTCCTCTACAAGGACATCTGTAAGCTTTTTCCACGTGTTGTGCTGCTCATCTTCTGTGAGCTTTTGATAGAGGAAATCGCCCAGCTCTTTCCTCTCTTCAGCAGAGGTAGCAAGCAACTTCTTCAAGGTAGCAAGGTTATAGTCATAATCGTCATAACGCAGGAGATAGGGATGGTCGTATGGGTAGCCTGTTTCAGGAGAAACAACAGGAATAAACCCACGTGCTGCCGCCTCTAAAATGGCGACACACTGCCCCTCCCACATGCCAGGTTGAATGAAAAAGTCTGCCATTTGTGGAAGAACGCGCACTTGCTCTATATCTAAGTTGTCAAAGCGGCGATCTTCGCTCCCAAAGATATGGAGCGTCCGCCCCACCTCTTTTACGAGTTTGCGACTCATTTCTACACCCTTCATGTGGCCAAAGTGCCCAATGTAAAGAAAGTGGGAGGTTTTATAATCAGTTTTAATTCGCTTGAATGTTTTGAGATCAACTGGTTGATGCACGATGCGCAGAGGCTTTTTCAACTTTTGCAAAAAGGGGTACCAAAAGTTGCGGTTATTCTCGATGTACTCTCTTTTATTGTATTCCGATGTGAGGAAAATGAGAGCGGCAGCTCTTTCATAAGCCGCCATCTCCTCTTCCATATTGGAACAGTGTGGCCCCTTTGAGATGCAATGATCTTCATGTCCAACAAAGGGGGCAAAAGAGATAATTTTCTTTGTGCGCCGGCTAGCCTCCAACATGGTAGGGCCCATGTGGCCAATCACAACATCGCTACTTTGAATCTTTTCAATACGCTCTTTTTTCTCCCCCTGAAAGCGAAGAAATGTCACCCGAGGGAACGCCTTTTTCAGGGCATGAAACGACCAGTAACTGATCTCTGTATTCGCACGCAATCCGTGATGAAAACGGTCGTACCCATTCTTATGTGTATAGACAAAGTAAACCCGCTTTCCAGGCAACTTTTCATTCAGTAAAAGAGCGAGCTTACGTGCTAGCACACCGCTTCCTCCACGTACAATACGACTTATATCTCTCCCAAGGGGAGGTAACATAGCGATTGCGCACACTATATGCCTCATCAGCGACCTTGCGCGGTTGAGAAGTGGAGAGAGACTCACTATGCTCCCTAAAAGAGGCGATTGTAGATGGCAATACGTGAGGCGTTGCCCTTTTTGCAAGGCGGAGCCACAAGTCGTAGTCCATGCAGTAGCTGAGGGTGGGGTCGAAGCCTCCTATCTCTTCAAATAAAGTTCGCTTTACATAGGTTGCCGGATGCGTAATTGTGTTGTAACGGCGCAATTTACGGTGAGAAAAGGGACGATACTTTGACTCGCGCATTACCTCTCCTTGCTGATCAACTGTATACGCCTGCCCATAGAGCCAAGAGGGGTTGTGCTGCTTGAATGCTGTATCGACATAGGCAAGCACTTTTGGGTGGGGCAAAAAGTCATCAGCGTGCAGGTGAAGTAAGATTTCCCCTTTTGCCAAAGCCGCCCCTTTATTCATTGCATCAGAAATGCCGCCATCTTTCCCTTGATGCACTTGAGCGTCATACTTTTCAGCGATGCGCAACGTATTGTCTGTGCTTCCCCCATCCCAAATAATATGTTCAAAAGAAGAGAACTCTTGCGCAGCGACAGAATCAAGTGTTTTTTCTAAAAATTCTTCCGCATTAAACGTGATCGTGATAATACTGAAGCGCATGAAAGCCACTATACGCATCACTCTTCTTTTTTGCCTTCTCAATTTTTCAATCCATGCGCACTACCGTGTTTTAGGGATAGGCTCCTATGTTTGGGACTACATTCAACCTGTTGATGAGAGGTTTTTAGAGGCAGTCTATCTCCCTAAAAGGGGGTGGAAAGATCTCGATTGGGCTGCTTTTTCAGAAGTTCTGGCGCTCTCACGGTCTCAGGCAGAGCCGACATTGATGACTGGTGGGAGTGTTGCAAATACCATTAAAGGGTTGGCCTCTCTTGGCATTCCGTCAGCGCTCACAGGCAATGTGGGCTACGACCGTAGGGGAGACATTTTAATTTATGAGATGGAGAAGTGTGGCATCACTCCCCTCGTTACTCGGTCAAATACCCCTACAGCGCACGTCATCTCTCTAGTCACTCCAGATGGAGAACGCTCCTTTTGCACCTTCATCGACTCTGAAAAAGAGACGTGTGAAGAGGATATTCTCCCCCAATATTTCAAAGGGGTCGATTTGGTGCACATTGAGGGGTATTTGATCCCCAATCGAGGGGTTGTTGAAAAAGCAGCTAGACTTGCGATGGAGCAAGGCGCAACTGTCTCATATGACATCGGCAATCAAAATATTGGAGAGAAGTATCGAGAGCGCCTTTGGGGATTGCTCAATAGCTACATCGACGTGCTTTTTATGGATGTGGATGAGGCGTATGCACTCACCCACCTCGATCCTGAACACGCCTGTCGCTTTCTAAGTAATTTTTGTCATGTAGCAGTTGTCAAAATCGGCGAGAAAGGATGTTATGTCGCATCAGGAAAAGATTTTATTCACCAGCCTGCTATTCCTACCACCGTTGTTGATTCGACAGGGGGGGGAGATCTTTTTGCCTCTGGCTTTCTCTATGGCTACCTGCATGGTGAATCATTGGAGAGGTGTGCACTTTTTGGAAATTTGATGGGAAGCGCCGCAATAGAAAATTTTGGAGGAGAAATTCCTCCAGCGCGCCTAAGCGAAATCGTCCAAGCCATGAAATAATCTTGTCTGAAAAGCCCCTATTGCCTTATAGTTGGCCTACTCAATTTTTGGAGTGAAACATGCCAACGATTAATCAGTTGATTCGAAAGAAAAGAGGGAAGAAAGACCGGCGCAAGAAGTCGCCCGCTCTTAATAAGTGCCCTCACAGACGTGGAGTGTGTCTTCAGGTGAAGACAAAGACTCCTAAGAAGCCGAACTCGGCGCTGCGTAAAGTAGCGTGGGTGCGCCTCTCAAATGGCCAAGAGGTGATCGCCTATATTGGTGGTGAGGGACACAACCTGCAGGAGCACAGCATTGTGCTTGTGCGTGGTGGTCGCGTAAAAGACCTCCCAGGTGTGCGTTATCACATCGTGCGAGGAGCTTTAGACTGCGCTGCGGTGAAAGACCGTAAGCAGAGCCGATCGCTATACGGAGCTAAGAGGCCGAAGTAATTCTAGGATGGGGGTAGATCCTCATCCTGGTGCGAACTCCTCTCTTCAAAGGGGAGGGAGAAGTTCGCGGCCGTGCATTCGCACAGGTGAAAAGGAAAGTACAATATTTAGGTAGGAATATGTCTAGAAGACGGAAAGCTGAGAAGCGCAAAGTAATGCCGGACCCGCTGTATGGCAGTACCGTACTCACCAAGTTTATTAATAAGGTGATGATGCACGGGAAAAAGGCGCGTGCACGAGCCATCGTATATGGCGCTATTGTTGAGTTCGCGAAAAAAGCTAATATGGAAGACCCTGTCGAGGCTTTTGAAAAGGCGCTTGACAATGCAAAGCCCTCTTTGGAAGTAAAGAGTCGCCGTATCGGTGGTGCTACGTATCAGGTGCCGATTGAAATTGCTCCTGACAGACGCACATCAATGGCGATGCGTTGGATTATTGCCCACGCTCGGGCAAAAGTAGGTCGTTCTATGGCCGATGGTCTTGCTCAAGAGCTCCTCGATTGCTTCAACAATCAAGGCTCCACAATCAAGAAGAAAGATGACACACACCGCATGGCGGAAGCGAACAAAGCATTTGCACATTACAAGTGGTAGGAGAGAAGAGGAATGCCCAGGTCAGAAAAGGACAAGCTGAATAAAGTCAGAAATATCGGCATCATGGCCCACATCGATGCAGGAAAAACGACAACCACGGAACGGATCCTCTATTATGCAGGCCGCTCTCATAAAATCGGTGAAGTGCACGAAGGTGCCGCAACGATGGACTGGATGGAGCAGGAGCAGGAGCGTGGGATCACCATTACCAGTGCGGCAACTACTGTTTATTGGCTAGAGTCTAAGATTAATATCATTGACACTCCAGGACACGTAGACTTCACTGTTGAGGTGGAGCGTTCACTGCGGGTTCTAGATGGTTCTGTTGCTGTCTTTGACTCTGTATCTGGTGTAGAGCCTCAATCCGAAACAGTGTGGCGCCAAGCGAACAAGTATGGCGTTCCTCGTATCTGCTTCGTCAACAAGATGGACCGCATGGGTGCTGACTTCTTTGCAGCGGTTGATTCGATGAAAGAGAAGCTTGGTGCGCATGCAGTGCCTGTTCAGTGCCCAATTGGCGCAGAGGGCGAATTCGCTGGAATGGTTGACCTTATCACAATGAAGGCGCTTGTCTTCAATGATGAAAGCTTGGGTGCAAAGTGGGATGAGACAGAGATCCCTGCTGACCTCAAAGAGAAGTGCGCGCAGATGCGCGCAGAGATGCTCGAAGAGTTTGCCATGATCGACGAAGAAAATGAAGCGTTCATGAACAAGGTGCTTGAAGCACCTGATACACTCACTCCTGAAGAGATCTATGCTGTGATCCGCAAGGGAGTTTGTGACAATAAAATCAACCCGGTTCTTTGTGGCTCTGCCTTCAAAAATAAAGGAGTACAGCAGCTTCTTGACGCAATCGTGCGCTACATGCCCTCCCCTCTTGACCGTGGCAGTGTAAAAGGTGTCAACATCGATACAGGTGAGCCATTTGAAGTAGAGCCGGATGATAGCGCTCCTCTTGCCGCACTCGCCTTTAAAGTAGCAACTGACCCTTATGTAGGCCGCATTACATTTGTACGTGTCTATGCAGGAACGTTGAAAAAGGGTTCTACTCTCATTAACACAACAAAAGATAAGAAAGAGCGCGTCTCTCGCCTACTTGAGATGCACAGTAACGAGCGTACTGACCGTGATGAATTCTATACAGGTGATATCGCTGCTTGTATCGGTTTAAAAAACACCACTACAGGAGACACTCTTTGTGAAGATGGTGGTGAGTTTCTTCTAGAGAAGATGGACTTCCCTGAGCCTGTAATTTCGATGGCGATTGAGCCAAAATCGAAGGGTGATCGTGAAAAGTTAGCACACGCTTTGGGAGCTCTTTCAGAAGAAGACCCCACTTTCCGTGTCACTTCAAATGAGGAAACTGGGCAAACAATTATCTCCGGAATGGGAGAGCTTCATCTAGACATCTTGCGCGATCGTATGATCCGTGAATTTAAGGTAGAAGCGAACGTAGGTAAGCCTCAGGTTTCTTACAAAGAGACAATCACTGAGCCAAGCAAGACTGAGACAAAGTTTGTCAAGCAGTCTGGTGGTCGTGGTCAATACGCACACGTATGCCTCGAAATTGAGCCAAACGAGCCTGGCAAAGGAAACGAGGTTGTCAGCAAGATTGTGGGTGGAGTGATTCCAAAAGAATACATCCCTGCCACAATTAAAGGGATTGAAGAAGGGCTCTCTACTGGAGTTCTTGCTGGCTACAACCTTGTTGATGTCAAGGTTCACATCGTCTTCGGTTCTTACCACGAGGTAGACTCGAACGAGATGGCGTTTAAGATCTGCGGATCAATGGCGCTGAAAGATGCAGCAAGAAAAGCTAAGCCCGTTATCCTTGAGCCTATCATGAAAGTTGACGTTGTCACACCAGAGGCTGCGATGGGTGATGTGATCGGTGACTTGAACCGTCGCCGCGGAAAGATCTTAGGACAAGAGACCTCAAAAGGAATGGTCAAAGTCTCTGCAGAGGCACCACTAAGTGAGATGTCAGGGTACACAACGCAATTACGCTCTATGAGTTCTGGGCGTGCAACGTCTACAATGGAGCCTGCGTTCTTCGCGAGAGTGCCGCAAAAGATTCAAGATGAAATTACGAAAAGGTAACAACAAATGGCAAAACAGAAGCAAAAGATTCGGATCCGTTTGAAGGGATTTGACCAACGTCAAATCGACCGTTCAACAGCCGACATTGTGGAGACTGCTAAGCGCACAGGTGCACGCGTTGTGGGTCCGATTCCCCTTCCTACTAAGCGTGAAATCTACACTGTGCTCCGTTCTCCACACGTCGACCGAAAGAGCCGAGAGCAGTTTGAAATCCGTACACATAAGCGGTTGATCGACATCCTAGATCCATCTGGAAGCACGATTGATGCGCTGAAAACGTTGGCTCTGCCAGCGGGTGTGGACATTAAAATTAAAGCTGCATGATCCCCATCATTGAACGTCGAAGACTAAATGCGCTCTCCGAAAAGGAGACTTACCATTTAGTCCTCGACATTTCAAAAACAAATCTATCCTACCGTGTCGGGGATTGTGTTGCCATATACCCGCAAAATGACCCCATCCTTGTCCAAGACATCCTCGATGCTATGGGAGCAACAGGCAAAGAGAGTGTTATCGACAAAAAAGGTAACGCTCTCAACTTGCGAAGCTACCTCTCTGAAAAAGCTAATCTTGTGCGCTCACCTAAAAAACTTGGAGGTGGTGATCATGTGCTCGCTTCACTTCAACAAAATTGCGGTATATCTCCACAGGCGCTAGTAGATCTTCTTAGCCCTCTTTTACCCCGTTTCTACTCGATTGCCTCCTCAATGGAGGCCGTCGGCAAAGAGATTCACCTTACTGTGAGCGTAAACGAAAATCCCAAGCACTTCCCTACACGCTACGGCACTTGCTCCCACTTTCTGTGCAAGCGCGCCCCTCTAAATGAGCCTATCCTTAATTTCTACCTTCATCCAGCAAAAAGCTTTTACCTCTCCCCAGAATCTTTTCAAAAGCCGATTATTATGGTGGGACCAGGAACAGGAATCGCTCCTTTTCGCGGCTTTTTGCAAGAGCGCCTCTTAAAGCAAGCCCACAACAACTGGCTTTTTTTCGGCGAGCGGAACCAGAAAAAAGATTACTACTATGAAGAGGAGTGGAAGGCTGCTGTTCAAAAGGGTGCTTTACGCCTGGATACTGCCTTCTCCCGCGACACCTCTCAAAAAATCTATGTTCAAGACCGCCTCCTCGAGAATAGCCACGATATTTGGAAATGGTTAGAGGATGGCGCCTATTTCTACGTCTGTGGTGATGCAAAGCAGATGGCCAAAAGCGTCGATCAAGCGCTCCATACAATCGTTGAAAGCGAGGGGAAAGAAGACCCCAAGGAATACATTAAAAATTTGAAGAGACAAAATCGGTATGTCCGAGATGTTTATTGATTTTTAATACACCCCCAGACATAATATATGCATGGCATTCAAGCTACATAAATCAGGAATCGTTGCTGCAGGGTTAGCTCTTTTTTCCATGTTCTTTGGAGCAGGAGACTTAATTTGGCCTCTCATTTTGGGTGGTAAGATGGGCTCCCACACTGTCCCAGCCCTTTGCGGCTTTTTGGTAACGGCAGTTTCCCTTCCCCTTTTGGGGCTCATTTCGATGATGCTTTTCCAAGGTGATTACCGCGCATTCTTCAATCAAACTGGGCGCCGTGTAGGCTTTGTTCTTCTTTTTATCATCCAGATGATTTTGGGACCATTTGGGTCACTTCCTCGCCTCTTTACGCTCGCACACGCAACGCTTGCCCCCTACATGCCGCACGTGGGACTTTTGCTCTTTAGCGCTCTTGCCTCAGTTTTGGTGCTTGTCTTAGCTTTGAAGAAAAACCGCATTGTCGACATTATCGGTGTGATTTTGGCACCTGTTTTGATTCTCTCTTTGGGCGCTATTTTGATTCTCGGTTTTTGGCACCACCCAGCTCCGGCGCCTATTGACATTACGAATACAAACGCAGTGCTTACAGGTCTAGGAACAGGCTACAATACGCTCGACATGATTGCGTCTTTCATTTTTGCCCCTCTCGTCTTTAGCTACTTTAGACAAGATGAGGAAGAGCAAGATACAGTTGAAGCAAGACGCCATATTTTCAAGAAGATGACCATTTCATGCGCAATTGCTGGTGGACTTCTTGCACTTATGTTCTCAGGCCTTATGCTTCTAGGTGCCTACTACCGTCACACCCTTGGCGATCATCTGCCTGAGCAGAGCTTGGGTCTTATCGCGATTCACCTTCTTGGTGCAAAAGGCGCTCTCTTCTCATGCTTGGCGATTGCGCTCTCTTGTTTGACCACGGCGATTCCAATTGCGGCGATCTCTGGCGAGTACATTCAAAAGGAGTTTATCA
The DNA here is from genome assembly GCA_024233495.1 of Chlamydiales bacterium. Taxonomy (GTDB): domain Bacteria; phylum Chlamydiota; class Chlamydiia; order Chlamydiales; family JAAKFR01; genus JACKPM01. The sequence continues at coordinate 284,628 of JACKPM010000001.1, read as the reverse complement.
AAAAGCCAGTGCACCCTATGATTCCGATTGCGATTCCTCTTATAGTTTCTGTGGCAATTGCATGTTTGGGCTTTATGGGGATTGCGAGCATGCTGCAGCCCATCTTGCAGGTTTTGTGCCCTGGGCTCATCATTTTGTGTATTCTCAACATCTTCCATAAGCTCTATGAGATGAAGATGCGCACCCTGCCCATATTTGCAGCCTTCGCCATCTCTATCGTAGGATATTTGGTTCATTAACATGTTTGTGTAGTCTTTTGGTTGCTTTTGCCCCCATTTAGGCTATCTCGGCTTTGCCGTGTGAACTAACACTGTCTACGGCCGAGATAACCAAACTGGAAACAAAATCACCAAAAGTTCTGTGTGGCCGGCTTAGATGGTGCCGTCAAATTTTCTCCTTTGTGAGGCGAGAGATTTTCTAGACAAAATGCGCAATCGAAAGCGAAGGGAGTAGCCAAAGCGCTACTTCCGAGGTTGCGAAGGTGCATTTTGGCAGAAAAGATCCGGCTGACAAAGGAGAAAATTTGACGACACCATCTAGTCAAATCGGTTGAAAATTTTACAAATTCATGGCAGATGGCAAAGCCAAAGTAAGTGCAAAGTTCGACTTAGACCATTTATGGTCTATGAGAACGAGCGCAATCTTTGGAGAAGCCAAATGGTATGAATTTGTAAAATTTTCAACCAATTTGACTATAAATGTGCGAGAGGGTTTGGGTGAAGCTCTCCATGCAGTGGTAGTGGCGGTAGTGATTTTGCATCGCAGTAAGCTTGGCATGCACGCTTGGGTCGCGAGCAAGACGAGCAATTGCATCGAGTGAGTTCCACTTAATCAGAAGTTCAGGGAGATTGTGCTTGAGAAGCTCGTCGGCAAGCCAGCTTCCTGCTCGCACAAAGGGTATTTTCCCAGCAAAAATTGTCTCGACGAAGATGCCCGATGTACGCGCTGCATACGAGATGGGATCGTAAGGGAGAAGAATAACGTCCGTATTAGCCATTTGCTCAGTGTACTCTTCTCTAGTCAGCACGCTTTTTAGATAGTGAATGGGGATAGTGCCCTCTAGGGGAAACTCTTCACTCAGTGAGAGCTCAAATTTCTCAGAGGTATGGCTTTTGACAAGCTCTTTGATTTCATCTGGCCCTTTGACGAGGTTGGGCACACCAACCCACCACATGCGGATTCTCTCTTTGGGTGGACAAACTGGCGCTACTGGGAGCCCCGCGGTGTGCGGAATTGGGAGAACATGCACTTTCTGCTGTAGGGTGTGTTCAAAGTAGGCTGCCACTTTATCACTATCCGAAAGGAGGATAAGGCGACTTTTGAGCTTCTTTTGGATAACGCGGAAAAAGGTGAGGTAGAGAGCGCGCTTTTTAGGTGAGGTGTAGTTGCTCTGAAGGTCTGTGCGCATGAGCAGGTAGAAGCGGTCCTTACGCTTAAAAAAAAGAGAGATGGCAAGTGCAAGGGCTGCAGCGTCGCGCAGTGTGTATGACTCTAGAAAGTAGGCGCGCTCTTCTCCACTTCTGAGAAAGGTGCGGGAGAAGTCAAAGAAGTTTGAGAAGAGTTGTTCAACTCTACCTAAAAGATTCGTGGCATCGCGCCATGAAAGCGTGCGCTCCCACTCCTTAGGAAGATTCGCAATAGGGCACACTTTGTTCGTGATGCCTTCATAGGGGAGATCAAGCGTTTCAATCGCTTCTTGAAAACAGCGGTGGTATTGAAAGCGGTGCCCACTCTCATTCCATAAGTGCGTGATCAGGGCACACCACTTCACGACACTCTCCTCAGCCAAGCTTGGTTGCGGTTTTTGAAAAGACGTTCCTCAACCATTTTCCTCATCATAGGGAGGAGATATTTCCAATAACGGGGCCTAAACAGAAGGTGTTTATAGATAATGCGCAGTCCAAACATACGGAAGACACCCGTGCGGTAGAGGGGTTTCAACTTTGGGTCATTATTCAATAACTCAAACAGATGGAGCCAGCTTGCAATCACCTTCTCTTTTGAAATGCGGCGACCAAAAGAGTGTGCATGTTGCCTTTGCTTTGAGATAGCGCAGGGAATATAGCCTACACCTTCAAAAAAGGCGATGCGATGATTCACCCACCAGTCATTGATAGAATAAAGCTTTTTGTCAAAGGGGCCATACTGCAAAAAGATCTCTTTCTTAGCAAAAATGGTGGGACCGGGAATCCAAAAATCAGTGTGTGCAAAAAGATGGCAGACAGCTTTTGGGGAAAAGTAATGAAACTCCTTTGTTTCGAAAAGGGGTTGCACACGCATTTTTTGCCCCTCTTCAAAAAGTGCGACATCTGAGCAGAAGGCGGCGATGTGAGGAAAGCGATCAAAGTAGCTGAGCATAGTGTCAAGTGCTCCTGGAAGCATGATGTCGTCTGCAGCAAAGGGATGCACGTAGAGGCCACGAATATGAGGATAGAGGGTGTTGAGTGCCTCTTCTTGCCCTAAATTCTTTTCATGACAAAAAGTGCGCAGAGGAAGGTTGAGCTTTTCGACTACCTCGCGGCTGTTGTCAGTTGAGGCATCATCCACAAAGAGCACCTCCACTTCATCCATTCGCTTATTTTGAAAAAGAGAAGAGAGCGTCTCCTCAAGGTAATGGCCGTAGTTGTAGTTGGTGACAAGAATGGAGAGCTTGATCATGCGCTTGTAGTCAGAATGCACAAACACTGCACTCCTTCTCCCCTCCCAAAATCAGTGAGGCGCTCTCCTGTCGTTGCTGTGAGCCCTACACAAGAGAAATCGATCCGCAACGCCTCAGCAATCGACTGCCGCATCTCAAGATTGCGATGCAAAAAGTGAGGGCGCGTTCCCTCCAATGAGATAGCCACATGTTCGATTTTCTGGTTTCCAAGCGTTTTGAGTGCTTCTTCTAAATAGACGCGGCTATCTGTAATGCCGCGTGTCTTCAAGATCTCATCTGCCTTGATTCCAAGGATAATCTCCCCTGTAACAGAGGAAATCGCGTTGCAAATCGCATGGAAGACGATGTCTCCATCAGAGTTGGCTTTGAAGCCTGGGACATCCTCAAAGATGAGTCCAGCGATCACACACGGCTTTGTGCTCTCTTCCGTGAGGAAACGGTGGCTGTCTTGTCCAAGACCAGTGCGGATTTTCATAATGGCCATCGTACCGAACACAAAAAAAAACCGCCAGCCCGAAGACTGGCGGTTGTTAGAATGTTCTCTCGTCTAGAACTAGTAGACGTGAGTGCTTTCAGTGTCAACAACAGGTGAGCTCAAGCTGTCGGAAGTGATCTTCGCTTCCCCTCGAGCATCTCCCGCAGAGACTCCTTTCACTGTGATGCAGAACTCAACAGACTGCTTAGGTGCAAGCCGCTCAATTGGCTTGAACTCTACAGTTTGTCCGCTGATGGTTCCAGATGTTGGCCCCATCGCCTTCTCGGGCTGGAGCTCGTTTGTGAAGTTCACCACGAGTTTCACGTTTGTATCTTCAGCTGAACCACGGTTGGTTACGCAGATACGGTATTGAGCTGTCTCACCAATGCAGACAGGATCTTTCGTATCTACCATACACATGTGTGTTGCAGCGATACCCTTCCAAAGAGTTGTCGCTTCTGCACAACATGTGCAAGGACCGCAGTCAGATTGGCTGCATACAGTCACTTTGTTGGTGAGCTTACCAGGCATTTGAGATCTCACAGTGATCTTGAATGTCTTGCTCTCTCCAGGACAAAGTTGTGGCAAGCACCACTTTGCTCTGTTACAGCAAATCTCAGCTCCTTGAGCGTCGACGATAGTTGTACCATTTGCTGAGATGTCATCGATGACTACATCTCTAAGAACGATACCACCAGGGTTCTTCACGGTAATTGTGTACTCAACTGTCTTACAGATGTACGCCCAATCTGGACCTGTCTTAGTCACTTCTACACATGGTTGGTTAATCATGGTAGTCGCTTCTGCAGAACACTTAGGGCCGCCACAGTAAGTTACTGTAGCTGTGTTGGTCACACATCCTTCTTTCATCGCTGTGAAGTTGACACAAATGCGTTTGCATTCTCCTGGGCAAATGGTGCCTAGGTTATATGAAAGGCATTTCATGCCACTTGAGTGACAAAGTCCTTCAGGAACTGCGTCCTGAACAACAACGTCGTATGCAGGAGCTGAACCTGAGTTAGTTACCTCAATAAGATAGCTAACAGGGCAGTTAACGCATGCACACTCAGGTCCGCACTTCTTAATGCAGATCACAGGCTGTGAACAGTTGGTGTAAGCACAGAGTTGTGGGCAAGCACAAACAGTGGCTGCTGCAAGACAGCATCCCTCTTTCATTGGCTTGATCCACACACAAACTTTTTGTGTCTCACCGCACTTCATGTGAGGAAACTTCCACACAAGCGCATTGTCTTTATCTGGTGTTGCTGGAGGGTCACTCTTCACAAACTCTGAGTCACAAGGAAGTGTTTGGTGGACAGTAACGTCCGCACACTCTTTGCGCGCAGTGATCATGATCTCTACAGGGTAAGGTGATCCAACAGTTGCAAACTCAGGAGCTCTTTGGCAGAGCTCAACAACACATCCATCGTCTGTGCGATAAGAGTTCATTCTTCCGTAGCAACGCTCCATTGCAGGCTCACAAGAACCTTGGCCACACATGCCTTGGTCACAGTCGCCGTTTCCACAAGGGGAAACTGAAGAGTTACATGGGAAGTAAGGATTGCCCTCTGAAGCGCAAGGCTGAGGACAGGCCGCCGTTGCAGGCGGACATGGTTTCTGGCAAGGAGAGCAGCAATCCTGTGGGGGACACTTCGTCCCGCAAGATGGGAAGAGGCAATCGCACCAGCTTCCACTGCAGCTTACCATGAAAAAAAGACTCGTGCAAAAGAGTCCTGAAAAAAGGGTACGTATGGTCTTCTTCACCATCAAAAACTCCTATTATTCGATTCCATATTCGGAACTTCGACCCAAGCCCCACAAGGAGCTTGGGTACGTTATAACCTAAAGTTATTTACATTTAGGTTGGCATGGGCTGCAGCTACGCTCTTTACAGGTAGGCTGGCAGCGAGGCTGCTTGCAGCATGGTTCGCACTTAGGCTTGGGGCATCTTGGAGGACACTCTTTCGCACAAGGCTTTGGACATGGGTCACACTTTTTAGGTGCACATGGCTTTTCGCAAGGGCTGCAGCAGTTACTGCCACTGTTGAACCAACCACATGGATCGCAGAAGCAATCGCAGAAGTTGCTACAACCAGCCAAGCTGAAAGCACCCATGATAAATAGGGCAGCAAAGGCCATTTTCAAGTGTTTCATATGAAACTCCTCTTTGGTTTAAGAAGTCGTTTTTTTTCCCGAGTACTCCGGGCATCTGTACAACACAAGTCGCACAGTCCTTTGACTCCATTATCTTGCCGCTTCCATAATTTATCAAACTTTTTTTGATTGAATTAAGCGAAAACTAACTACTCTTTTCATCATTATATTGTTCCCTTTTGACTATTAATTAGTTATGACGTCTTTACAATCCATTCATAATTTGGAGTTTGCAATTGATCGCAGCGTAATATATAAATGTGGCCGCATGGATATTCTAGAAGTAAAGGGTAGTTCCCAACTCAAAGGGAGTGTGCGAGCTGCGGGTGCCAAGAATGCAATGACAAAGCTTCTTGTTGCCTCTCTCCTCTCCGACAAAAAGTGCATTTTCTACAATGTGCCCGATATTGGCGATGTAGAAATAACTGTAAACCTCTGCAAAGAAATAGGTTCTGAAGTTTCATGGGATCGCAAAAACGGCATCCTTGAGATTCGAACCAAGGGTTTGAAGACATCATACATCCCTCAGCGCTTCTCTGGAGCCAACCGCATCCCTATTTTGATGATTGGAGCTTTGTTGGGAAGAACTGCTGAAGACATCATTATCCCTACTGTTGGAGGAGATGCGATAGGGGTGCGCTCTGTCGACTTCCATATTAATGCTCTTCAAAAGCTTGGAGCCTCTATCGAATATCGGGAGATGCGCAAAGAGGGAGCCTACCTTGCCCATGCCCATAACGGCTTAAAGGGCAACTTGATCGAACTCCCCTACCCCTCAATTGGCGCTACCGAGAACACCATATTGGCAGGTGTGCGTGCGGAAGGACACACTGTGATCCGCAACGCAGCCACTGAACCTGAAATCGTCGACCTCATCCTCTTTTTACAGAAAATGGGAGCACACATCCACATGGATGCCGGGCGCACAATTTGTATTGAAGGGAATACTGTTTCGAATGAGGTAGAGCACACTGTTTTGACCGACCGCATTGAAGCGGCCTCTTTTGGCATGGCGGCAATTGCAACAAAGGGGCGGGTCTTTGTAGAGAGGGCCCAACACCAAAATATGATCACTCTCCTTAATAAGATTCGCGACATTGGGGGTGGTTTTAAGGTGAGAGAGGATGGGATTGAATTCTTTTATCAAGGAAAGCTGCATGGAGGCGCGCACATTGAAACCGATGTGCACCCAGGCTTTATGACTGACTGGCAGCAGCCCTTCACTGTTTTACTGACCCAGGCGGAAGGCACTTCGGTTATCCACGAGACTGTTTACGATAACCGCTTCGGTTACACAGAAATGTTGCGGCAGATGGGCGCTCACATTGAGCCCTTCAAAGAGTGTTTGGGAAGTAAGCCGTGCCGCTATGCGATGCAAAACTACTACCACAGCATCATTGTGCGGGGAATCACCAAGCTAGAAGGGAATGAGTTTACGATTCCAGACCTGCGCGCTGGCTTTGCATACGTGATGGCAGCCCTCACAGCTAAGGGAAATAGCTACATCAGTGGCATGCCCTTCCTTGACCGTGGGTATGAGCGTCTTGTTCCAAAGCTGCAAGCACTCGGAGCCGACATTCAGCGCATCAAAACGCTACCTGACACCAAACCGATCAACCCAATCACCCCTCCGGCAAAGCAGAGAAAAGTGAAAGCATGAAAACTGTTACTCAGTTTAATAAGCACAAAAGACGGTTCGATGCCTGCTGCTTTGCTCTGAAGAGCCCCTCTCTTCTACTGCGAGGCATCAAGGCCGGTATTAAATACGTTTATGAGACGGGGGTGCAAAGTCCTTTTCATACTATCACCCTTGATGAGCTCATCGATGCAAAAACCCAAGTGCACCTAGACAACTTTTGTTACCGCGCTGCGAACTCTACTTATTTTGAGAAGTTGGTGATCTGCTCTTTGCTTTCCCGCTTTGGCAGCAAAAGAGTGCTGGAGATTGGCACATTTGATGGGAATACCACCTTCCAAATGGCCCTTAACACTCCAGATAACGCTGTAATTCATACACTTGATCTGCCCTATGACAATCCTAAAACGAAACTCCCTACTCTTGAGTCAGATGTGTGGTGCATTGAGAGCGAGACAAAGCGTAACCGACGGTTTCTCCACACTCCTCAGGAAAAGAAGATCGTGCAACACTATGGTGACTCAACCACATATGATTTCCAGAAGTTTGGTCTTATAGACTTTGCCTTCATTGATGGTGGACACTCCTACGAGTGCGTAAAAAGTGACACCGAAAAAACACTTCCTATCTTGGATGAGAAGGCCATTGTTATTTGGCACGATTTTATTTCCATCCATACATACCTGAAACAACTTGCTAGAACGCTTCCTATTCACATTGTGAAGGGGGCCGATATGGCCATCTACTTTAAAAATACACTCTAATGAACTGGCGCGCTATTCAGCGGGAAAACTTCACCTGCATCGAAACTCTTTGCTCTTTCTTAAATCTCGATCCCTCTCAGTGTGAGCATCTTGTTAGAAAGCCCTCTTTTGTTCTCAACCTTCCCCGCCGTCTTGCGCACAAGATTGAGAAAGGGCGACTTGATGACCCCATCTTGCGGCAATTTGTGCCCCTCCTTGATGAGGAGAAAGCAGTTCCTAATTTTGTAAAGAATCCCGTGGGCGACCTTGAAGCAAAGACGACACCTCGCCTCTTAAAAAAGTACAAAAATCGCGCTCTACTGATTACGTCGTCTGCGTGTGCCATGCATTGCCGCTACTGCTTCCGCCGCCACTTTCCCTATGAAGTCGCCTCACTTGAGAATGAGATCAGAGCGATTCGAGAAGACAGCAAGCTCAATGAAGTGATTTTGAGTGGTGGGGATCCCCTCTCACTCTCTGATCAAAAACTCGAAGAGATTCTTGATGCACTCAATTTTCCTCATATTAAAAGGATTCGGTTTCATACCCGCTTCCCAGTGGGGATTCCTGAGAGAATTGATAATAGCTTTTTACAGCTACTTGAACGGATTCCTCAACAAGTTTGGTTTGTTGTGCACATCAACCACCCGAACGAGATTGACCCCATCCTCTTTGAACATCTTGGCGAGATTTCTCGGCTTGGCATCCCTGTTCTCAATCAATCTGTTCTTTTAAAAGGAGTGAATGACTCTGAGGATGTGTTGCAACGCCTTTTTGAAGAGCTTGCTGACCACGCCATCTTGCCCTACTACTTGCATCAACTCGACCGTGTTGAAGGAGGCGCGCATTTTGAGGTACCACATGAAGAGGGGCTCGCAATCATGCAGATGCTTGCAAAGTCTCTTTCGGGCTACTCCTTGCCTCGTTATGTGCAAGAGGTCGCTGGTGAAGCGCACAAAAAACTTGTAGCGGAAATAGTTTAAACTTCTAGATGGTGTCGTCAAATTTTCTCCTTTGTGAGGCGAGAGATTTTCTAGGCAAAATGCGCAATCGAAAGCGAAGGGAGTAGCCAAAGCGCTACTTCCGAGGTTGCGAAGGCGCATTTTAACAGAAAAGATCCGGCTGACAAAGGAGAAAATTGACGACACCATCTAACCCCCTTACATGAAACAATGTGTTTTCTTCTTCTGCTTAGGAATAGTTCTCGCCGTTTGTCTCCTTTATAGTCAAATCGGTTGAAAATTTTACAAATTCGTGCCAGATGGCAAAGCCAAAGTAAGCGCGGAGTTCGACTTAGACCATTGATGGTCTTATGAGAACGAGCACGATCTTTGGTAAAGCCAAATGGTATGAATTTGTAAAATTTTCAACCGATTTGACTATACAGCCCCAGTTATAAATGAAGTAGAAGCAATCCGAGAGATAGCTACACGAGAAACGGCTCAATATGCATAAACCGTACAACTACATGCGGTCGACGGTTTTGAGGCCGAGAAGAGTGAGGCCGCGCTCCATTGTGCGAGCAGTACACTCGCAGAGCAGTAGACGGCGATTTTGCTCTGGCACACCCTCTACTCTACAGTCGCGGAAAAAGCTATTGAACTTTTGCGCAAGAATATAAAGGTATTCCGTTAGGTAGTGAGGGTAAAGCTCTTTTTCCATCGCTTCAAGTGTTTCATGGAAGCGAAGTAGTGTGAGCCCTAAATCGATTTCAGAGGGGTGCTCAAGCACGATTTTTTCGTTTTCTAGGTTGAAGTCACCGATTTTTCGTTTGATGCCGTTGACACGCACGTAGGAGTAGAGGATAAAGGCAGCTGTATTACCCTCAAAACGGAGCATGCGGTCAAAGCTAAAGACATAGTCACTCACGCGATTGCATGAGAGATCAGCGTATTTTACGGCGTCAATACCGAGGATGGGGGCGATCTCTTCTGGAGCTCCTCTCTCTTTAAGGATGGCATGCGCCTTTTCAACTGCTTTGTCAAGAAGGTCTGCAAGGCGCACAACATCGCCTGAGCGCGTTTTAAACTTCTTTCCATCCTCCCCAAGTACGACACCAAAGGTGACGTGGTCAAAGCGCATTTTCTCAGGATCGTAGTAGTCTGCTTTTTCTGCTGTTCGACAGATGAGATCAAAATGGAGACTTTGTCCCGCATCAGTCACAACGATGATGCGGTCAGCTTTCTCCTCTTCAACACGGTGGAGCATAGCCGCCATGTCCGTCGTGTCATAGTTGTAGCCACCGTCTGATTTTTGCACCATAAGAGGAATGCGAAAGCCTTCATGAAAGACGCACTTTGCTCCTTCTGAAACAGTGATGAGCCCTTTCTTCTCAAGATCTGCAACAATATTAGGAAGTTCCGGATTATAGAACGATTCGCCTCGCTCTTGGAGATGAATGTCTAGGATGTCATAGATTTCTTGGAAGGCTTCACGGGAGATTTGGCAGATTTGTTCCCACTCCTCTTGTGCCTCCCCTGCTTGAAGTGCCACAACAGCTTGCCGAGAACGCTGCTTGAACGCTTCATCAGCATCGAATTTCTCTTTTGATGCACGGTACCACTCCATGAGCTGAGGGAGGTGGGCATTAGAGGTATCTTTCACCTCTTCGCGCATGTAAGCAATGAGCATACCAAACGCTGTGCCCCAGTCGCCTACGTGGTTGAGTCGGAGCACGTCATGCCCTAAAAATTCGAAAAGACGGGCGATAGAGTCCCCAATGATAGTGGAGCGCAAATGCCCTACATGCATCTCTTTTGCAATGTTAGGTGAAGAAAACTCCACGATGATGCGCTGCTTTTTTTGGGGGAGCGGAATCCCGAGGCGAGGGTCATGCGCAATTGCCGTAAGACGCTCACCCATGTAGTGAGGATCGAGAGTCAAGTTGATGAAGCCAGGTCCAGCCACTTCAATTTTGGCAAACATGGGGTTTTCAAGTCGCTTTGCCAACGTAGCAGCAATTTCACGGGGTGCCTTTTTTGCCTCTTTCGCAAGCTTCATTGCACTATTGCACTGATAGTGCCCAAACTTTTCTGATGTAGCAGGGGTAACTTCAACTTTGGGGGAGAGGTCAGGAAACTCTTCGTGAAGCGCTTTCTCCACGTGTTGATCAATATCCGAAATCAAGGTCATCTCTTCAACTCTCCAATCTTTCTCATGATCTCCCCACCAATTTGTCTCTGAATCTCTTTTCGGTCCCCCTCTTGATTTGCAAAGCTAATGGGCTCCCCAATGGTGAGTTTGATCTTACCACAAAGCTTTGGCTTCTTTCTGTGACAGCTCCATGCATCATATGTCCCTTCAATATACATGGGCACAACTGGGCAGTTGGCTTTTTGGACAAGAAGACCGATGCCGGGGAGTGGAGGCTGAAGCTCACCATCTTTTGTGCGCGTCCCCTCTGGGAAAAGCGTCACTTTGCGCCCCTCCTTTGTGATGCGCATCACCTCGCGGAAAAGAGCTGCGTTCTCCCCACCTCTTTTGATGGGCAGCGATCGACACTGTTTCAGTATCCAGGTAAAAATTTTAGAGTTAAAAAGCGATCCTCTGGCTAGGAAGAAAGGAACACGTGGCCACAGCACACAGCCGATGAGCGGGGGATCAAAAAAAGAAGCGTGGTTCGCTGCAATAATTGCAGGTCCCTTCGGCATGTTCTCTTTTCCATGCACTTCCAGACGGAAAAAAAGCATGAAATAGAGGCGTACAATGAGGGAGGCAAAAAAGCGAAAGATCATTTTTTTGTAGGGATCAAGGTTTCAATTTTTTTAACCACTCCCTCAATTGTGAGGTCCGAGGTATCAATAAGATGGGCATCTTCTGCTTGCTTCAAAGGGGCAATTTCACGCGTGCTATCAAAATGATCGCGCTCAGTGATTTGGTTTAACACCTCTTTTTCTGTTGTGCCAATCCCCTTCTCTTTCAACTCAAGATAACGGCGCTCAGCACGCACTGCTGGACGCGCTGTAAGAAAAATCTTTAGATGGGCACTGGGAAAAACGACCGTTCCCAAGTCTCGCCCCTCGAAGACTGCATTGCGCTCATTTGCGAAATCGCGCTGCACATGGATCAGCATCTCCCGCACAATAGGAAGCGCAGCAACTGCTGAAACATGCCCTGTCACCTCAGGAGTACGGATTTTCTCTGTCACATCCTCTCCGTTTGCAAAGTAGCGTCCCTCTTTCGCATCGAAATGAAAATCTTGGAGAACAGAGTGCACTCTTGTACTATCCTTTACATCCACTCCCTTCTCCATCAATACAACAGTAAGAGAGCGGTAAAGAGCGCCCGTGTCAAAGTAGTGAAAGCCAATTTTTTCTGCAATCATCTTTGCTATCGTTGTTTTTCCAGTTCCCGCTGGACCATCAATCACAATAATCACGCGTACAACACCCTTAAGAAAATATAGACAACAGGTGAAGTGAACAAAATGGAATCCGTCATATCTAAAATGCCCCCCACAGCAGGAAGGGTATTGCTGTCTTTCACATCAGCATCCCGCTTCAAGAGCGACTCAGCTAAATCCCCAATCTGCCCCAAAATGCCAATCAAAATACCGAGCCAGATTGAGCTCACGTAGGAGAAGCCCACAAAGACATGTCCAAAACGCTTTCCTAAAGAGCAGATCACAAGGCTAATGATCACAGAGGAGAGAAGACCACCAAGCGCCCCTTCAAACGTCTTGTTGGGGCTGATTTTAAAGGCAAGCTTCCGCCTTCCTGCAAACCTCCCAACAAAATAACCTCCCATATCAGCACTTTTTGTCACTGCGACCAAGTAAAGAATCCACCAAGCCCCCTGAAAATGAGGATCTTCCATCCCATCAAAGACAAAGAAATACATGATGCGCACAAACATCCCAAATGGAACAGCAAGGTAAACAATCCCTAAAAAGCTCGTAGCAATGTTCAAGATCGGCTCTTTTCCCGACCAAGCAAAGCGAACAAAGCAGCCAAAAAAGGCGACTCCTAGCACAATTTCAGGCATCTTTTGCCATAGCGCATCCCAATGATGGTGAGGACCTTGAGTTTTAAAAAAAAGGGCAAATATATAGAGAACTGTTGCAATGATCCCCCACGTAATCGCGGGTGTTAACCCTTTTTGCCTCACAAGCATGTAGTACTCAAAAAGAGCGATAGAGGCCACACCTGCCGCAAAGGCAGTGAACACCCACCGCATGGGGTGGTATTCACCAAGAAAAATGAAAAATGCCACAAGTAATGTGACAAAGCTCAAAATTGGAATGCGGTAACGTAGATCGCCCATCTTTTTTTTGCCGCTCATGTTCCTGCTCGCCTCTCCCTTTTCTGATATTCCAAAACCGCATCTAAAAGATGATGAGGCGTGAAGTCAGGCCATAAAGTTTTGGTCACATAGATTTCTGCATAGCTCAGTTGCCAGAGCAAGAAATTGCTCACTCGCATCTCCCCACTCGTGCGGATGAATAGATCAAGTGGCTGAAGGTGAGCCGTATCGAGATGCTGTTCAATTTCATCCTCTGTAATCTCAGCAAGTTCGCCGCATTTTACTTTTTGCGCCAAAGTGTTGCAAACACGACGCAGTTCATCCCGTCCACCATAGTTAAGGGCGAGAGTTAACTTTAATTTAGAGTTATCGGCTGTTCTCCGCTTCACGCGTAAAATTTCCTTTTGCACACTTTCTGGAAAGGGAGTGGGATCGCCAATCACATCGAAGCGCACACCATTTTCCATCATCTTATCACACTTATTTTTTAAGTATTTTTCTAAAATTGCGTGGAGTGTGCTAACCTCAAGAGGAGTGCGCTTCCAATTCTCAGTGGAAAAGGCGTAGAGTGTAAGCTCCTCAATACCGATTTCAATCGCAGCTTCCACGATCGTATCCACTGTTTCAGCTCCTTGCCAGTGGCCACTTGTGAAGTTTAAAGGGTTGCGCTGGCGCGACCACCGTCTGTTTCCATCCATTATGATGGAGACGTGTCGAGGGATGTTTGCGCGATTGAGTGCGGCGAGCTCATCTTGCGTAAAGTGGATCGTCTCTTCTAGTTGTGCTGTCATCTATATTATTGATTCACCATAATCGATTGCCCTATTCAATTCAAGGAGATGTTGACAGTTAGATACAACATTGCTATGATCCTTGGATTCTAAAAAAAGGATTCATTAGCATGGAAAAACGCAAGAAGTGGCAAACCTTCCTCATCGTCGCTGTCCTCGCCCTTACAATTTACAACATCCTTCCCACGATTTTCTTTTACTCCCGCCCTCTTAAGAGCCCAATTAGCGAGAAAGAAGCGAGCCGCATTTCAGGGCAAATTGTGGAGCGAGTCAATGGCCTAGAGACATTCACTCTCTCATGGCTAAAGGCTCAGGCGAAAAACATTGGTGCTAAGACCACTTCAATCGCGATTGATCGAGACGATCCTCGCTTGGCGCGCGTTACCTTTAAAAAAGAGTCCGATGCTCAGCTTTTCAAACAAACACTCTACCGTGCAGGGGCGCTAATTCCCTTTGTTCCTGCGCAACTCTCCCCGGTTGAAGTAGACGACAAAACAGTCGTTGTACAGAGAAGGATTGGTGTTCATCTAGATCCCAATTCCTTGAATGAGTACTTCCAATTTATTCCTAAGATGGAGAGTGGAGAGCTCTCAGCCCCCTATCGCCACTTGGTGGGTGAGCGTGTTGCTGAAATTGCAGTTTCTCTTGGTGGTGAAAGTGAAGCAAGTCGCGTATTGCAGAGCATCACAGGCTCACGTGAAGATGAAAATGAAGCCATTGTACGCCTTGCTCGCTCGATTGTAGAGTATGAGAATACCTTTGGCGACAACAGCGCAATCACAAAGCGTTACTTTGCAAGCTTCACTGCAGTTGATACGAAAAAAGATCGCGCCTCTCTTGTCCACAGCTTTGTGGGTCGTCTAGAGGGCGTAGGCAAGACATTAGGCTCCCGCATTATAAAACTTGAGGAGGAGCAGAAGCAGCTGCAAAAAGAGGGTGCCTTCCTCGACTCTGCGCAACAGCAACGCCTTGAAGTATTCCGCAACCAAAAGACAATGGTAGACTCAGCGCTTACCATTTTGCGCCGCAACAGCAAAGCATTTGAAGCGGGGCCAAAGCCTTTGCAGCGCGACGCTGTGATTGCCAAGCTTGAAAGCGAAAAAATTCCTGCAACAAAGGTGCAAATTGTCTCCCTTGGAGAGCGCAACCCGTTTGTGAAGCAGCTTGAAATTGATTGGAGTCGCGATCAAGTTGAGCTCGTCTTGCACGATGACGTCTCGCAACTTCGCGCCGCTCAAGGACGCACAGAAGTAGCAGCCATGGAAAAAGAGAAGCTTAACCAACTTCTCTTCAACGAAATTGCCCTTGTTTCACGCACTTCAGATGAGACGGTTACTCCCTCAGTCTCTGACTTTGTTGTCACATTAAACAAGTTGACCAACAGCTCAAGTTTGCTCGTCCTTGACATTGGCAAAATTGCACAAATGCAAGCCGAGACACTTGCAACACTTTTGAAAGACCAGTGGCAAAGAGAAGGCGGCGAGCTTGGAAAAGCGAACTACCCAATTGCCCACTACAATCCTAAGGGAAATCCAAAGCTTGGCCTTGTGATTTATGCGCCTGCTATGGAGGATAAGGTTGTTGAAGGTTTCCGTCCTGGCTCGCTCTATGTTGTAGCTAAGGGTATGGCAGCGATTCGACAGAAGTATCAAGAGCTTCCCGATAGCACAGAGAAGAGTGCATATGAAGCTGACTTCATGAAGTTGCAAGAGATCATGCGCTCAAACGGCTTCATCGGCTACGCAGGCAAAAACTCTGGCCTACCTGCTGGGCATGATGATGACTATGTCTTTGAACTTGACGACTACTACTCTTACTTGATTGCAGCCACACGCGAAGAATTCCAAGTAAAGGGAAGCAAAAAGTTTGCCCTTCTTGAGTTCACAAATGTGGAAGAGCGCATGTTGACGCGCAACAAAATTGAGACCCGCATTCAAGAGGACTTGGTGAAGTGGCAAGATGAGTACCGTCAAGCGCGCGTCTCTATCGACCCCCAAACACGCTTCGATGTACCAAAGCCAACGCAAAATGTGCTTTTGAGCAACTTGAAATTGAGTACGCTCAAGTATTTCCGCGGCGACGAACGCAAGATTTTGAAATGGGGCTTGGACCTCTCTGGTGGAAAGACAGTACGCATTGGGTTGAAAGACCAAAACAACGTTGCGATCACTGATGAGAATGATTTGCGCCAAGCTGTGAATGAACTCTATCAGAGGGTGAACAGATTAGGAGTTTCTGAAGTTGGAATACGCACTGAAGGGTCCAATATTGTGCTCGACTTCCCTGGCTCTCAAGCGCTTTCTGCTTCTGAGTTGATTCAATCTTCTGCAATGTATTTCAACGTGGTGAATGAGAAGTTCACAAGGGAGAATCCAACACTTGCTGAGGCAGTGAACACCTTCCTTGAAGAGGTTTGGAACGAAGCTGTCATCACTAACCGCACAGATACTGAAAGTTTGAATGAGATTGCATGGCAGCACCTTGGAGGCAGCCTCGATCATCCAGACGAGTTTACCCCTTATACGAGTCACGCAAAGTTGCTCTATGAGAATGGACTTAGGTTGGCAGGGCCACGCAGTGCTCCTAGATCAAGTGCCTTCGATGACACCCTATCTGCAATTACCCGCTTCCGTGGCTCTGACTACACTGATTGGCAAGGGCAGACATATCCGCTCATCATTGTCTTCCGCAACTATGCGTTGGAGGGAGCAAACCTCAATGACATTCAGTCAGGCTACGACCCAAAAGATGGAAACACCCTCTACTTTGGAGTGAAAAGCTCCTACGTCAACAGCTTCGGACAGAAGGTGAATCCTCGCGACGCTTTCTACACATGGACCTCTCAATTCTCAGAAGAAAAGATTGCTGGAACCCCAAAAGAGAACTATTCCCGAGGACGTGGGTGGCGCATGGCAGTCATTTTGAATGGCAGCGTGATTACAGCTCCCACCTTGAACGCTTCACTACGTGATAGCGCGCACATCACAGGACACTTCTCACAACGTGAAGTGAACAGCTTAGTTGCTGACCTAAAAGCTGGTTCTTTGAGCTTTACGCCACAGATTCTTTCTGAAGAGAATGTGAGCCCTGATCTTGGTAAAGAGCAGCGCACACAAGGAATTGTAGCCGCCGCTCTTGGCCTATTGCTTATGGCAGCCATCATGTGTTCGGTTTACCGCTTCAGTGGTGTGATTGCGTGTGTTGCAGTGATTGTAAACCTGTTGATCATTTGGGGCGTTTTGCAAAACTTGGGCGCCGCTCTTACCCTTCCTGGAATTGCAGGTATTATCTTGTCGATCGGAATGTCGGTTGATGCGAACGTGCTTGTTTTCGAGCGTATTCGGGAAGAGTTCGCGCTTTCTGGACGCCTCCCCTCTGCGATTGCAGCAGGTTATCGCAAGGCATACAGCGCGATTATTGACTCCAACTTAACGACAATTTTGGCGGCGATTATCTTGCTCAACTTTGATGCGGGGCCGATCAAAGGATTGGCGCTCACCCTTATCATTGGTATTTTGAGTTCGATGTTTACTGCTCTCTTTATGACGCGCTTCTTCTTTGCCGGGTGGGTGCAGAATCCGAAGCACAAAGTATTGAAGATGGTGCATCTCTTCAAAGAGACAAAGTTCGACTTCTTGAAGAAGGCGCGTGTTGCGATCATTTCTGCTCTAGTGGTTATTTTGGTGGGAGGCTTCTTCCTTATCAAAGAGCGACACTCCATCTTTGGCATGGACTTTACTGGAGGATATGCACTTTCAGTCGATCTTCAAGAGCAAAGTGGTCTGGCATACCGCAAAGAGGCTGAGCAGGCGCTTGTGAAAGCGGGGGCCTCTTCTGTAGACTTCCAGATCCAAGAGCTCAACCGCCCTAACCAACTCCGCATTCAGCTCGGCATGGGAATGGAGCAGCAAGGAGGCGCTTTCTCCGATCTCTCTGCTGTGAAAGTGCCAGAGAATCCGCTCTTCGCCTACCAGACGTATCCGCGCATTGTATGGATTGTCAATGCGCTAGAAGCTCAAGGGCTGCAGCTCAACCCAGCTTCTCTCGAAGATCTAAACTTGCACTGGACAGAAATGAGCGGTCAACTCTCTGAGACCATGCGCAACCAAGCCCTCTTTGGCTTGATCTTGGCGCTCATTGGAATCTTGATCTACATCACCTTCCGGTTCGAGTTCAAGTATGCTATTTCCGCAACTGTGGCGATTGCACACGACTTGCTTGTAACGCTCGGAGTGCTTGCTATTTTACACGCATTCTTCGGCGTCGTACAGATTGATCTTCAAGTGATTGCAGCTCTGATGACCATTGTGGGTTACTCTCTCAATGACACGATCATCATCTTCGACCGTATTCGGGAAGACATTCGCCTCATGCGCAAGTCGCGCTTCGTTGATGTTGTCAATCATGCCCTCAATGCTACATTGAGTCGCACAGTGATGACATCAGGAACGACGCTTGCTGTACTGCTGGCCCTTGTCATCTTTGGTGGCGCTTCGATCTTAAACTTCGCACTCATCATGACCCTTGGCGTTGCGATTGGAACGTTCAGTTCACTCTTTGTCGCGGCTCCTGTTCTTCTTTACTTCCACCGTAAGAATGAAGAGACAGAGGAGTCTGTGAAAAAAGTTTGACGAGCGTCATTTCGTAGTAGCGGTTCTCGATTGGGCCTGCTAGAATGACGCACTGGGCGTAATGGGTATTGATGAGAGACGGCAATTTTGCAGAAGCTGCGGTTGAGGGAGAGCCAATATGGTGCTATCCGGAGAATGATCTCCATTGGGTAGACAAAATTATTGCAGAGTTTGGTGTGCACCCTGTCACGGCTCAAATTCTCGCCTCACGCGGTTTCCACGACATGAAGGCGATTCACCGATTCCTCTACGCAAAACTCCCCGATCTACACGATCCCAAACTCTTCTTGAATATGTCAAAGGCTGTCAATCGCATCGCCAAAGCATTGAAGAGGGGCGAGGGCATTTTGATCTACGGCGACAATGACGTTGACGGCATCACGGGAACTGTTCTCCTTGCTGAGTTTTTGAAGAAGGTGGGAGGACGCGTTGAGTACTACCTCCCCAACCACACCCTCAAAAGACAAGAGACGTTTGTCGATGCACTACCCTATGCACAGGAGAAAAATTGCTCTGTTTTGATCACTGTTGACTGCGGCATCACCGCTGTACGCGAAATCAAAAAAGTGAGTGATGCAGGAATTGATGTAATCATCACTGATCACCACGAGCCCACAGAAAAAATTCCCGAATGTATCGCTATTCTTAATCCGAAACTACCTAGCCAAACTTACCCCCACCGAGAACTCACTGGAGTAGGCGTCGCCTTCAAATTTGCTCACGCCCTCACCAATTACCTTGTTTCGAAAAAAGAGCTCTCTCCAAAAAAAGTTGACCTCAAAACCTACCTCGATCTAGTCGCGCTTGGTACAGTTGCCGATATGGGCGTTTTGCACGATGAGAACCGCATCCTCGTGCGATATGGCTTGATGCAGCTACGCAAAACCAAGCGCATGGGGCTAATCAAATTGCTTACCATTTGTGGTGTGGAAAAAAGCGAAGCCTCCACTGTTGATATCGCAACAAAGATCGCTCCCCGCCTCAATAGCCTCGGCCGCGTTGCTGACCCACGAAAAGGGGTGGAACTCCTCCTTGTACGCAATGAGAAAACAGCGGAAGATTTAGCAAAAGAGCTCGACCTCTTTAACATTGAGCGGCAAAAGATTGAACAAGTGGTCTCCGAAGATATCGAAAAGCTACTTAAAGAGAATCCTGGTATTTTAAAGGAGAAGGCTATCATTTTGAGCTCAGATAGGTGGCATCCTGGAGTGATCCCCATCTTGAGTGCACGTCTCGCAAAGCTCTATAACCGCCCCACTGTTTTGATCGCTATTGACAACGGGTTGGGGAAAGGCTCTGCGCGTACAATCCGAGAGTTTCCCCTGCTACCTGTCCTTAAAAAGTCTGCTGACCTCTTTTTAAACTATGGGGGACACGACTTTGCGGCAGGGCTCACGATTAAAGAAGAGGATATCCCTCAATTCAAGAAAAGGTTTTTGCACGCTGCTAACTCATCATTGAAAGAGCAGGACATCATTTCAAAGCTCTATCTTGATGCAAAGACCGACTTTAAAGAACTCTCCTATGATCTGCTCAGCTCTCTTGAGCTCTTCGAGCCTTATGGCAATGAAAATCCTCCTCCGCTCCTCTATTGTGAGGCAAACCAGACATGGGTGCCTAAGGTGATTGGAGGGAACCACCTCAAGCTTTACTTAGAGCAAGATGACCGCATGTTAGAAGGTATTGCTTTTGGAATGGCTGACAGAAAAAAACTAATCCGCAAACGGAACCTCCGCCTACGGATCGCTTACACTCCCCAGATCAATCGTTTCCATAATAAGAGCAGCATTCAGCTCCTCATCCGTGACTTCCAAGTGATAGAAAGCTAGATATAGTCAAATCGGTTGAAAATTTTACAAATTCGTGCCAGATGGCAAAGCTAAAGTAAGCACGGAGTTCGACTTAGACCATTTATGGTCTACGAGAACGAGCGCAATCTTTGGTGAAGCCAAATGGTATTAGAGATGGTCTGTAAAACGAGCACGATTTTCAAAGCCAAATGGTATGAGTTTGTAAAATTTTCAACCGATTTGATTATACATCAATTCATGAGAGTAAAGGCCTATTAAGCATAAATCTGTGCTCTCTCAAGCAAATGAAGTAAGAGGCCGCAAGCAAAAGACGCCTCATAGTAGATGGTGTCGTCAAATTTTCTCCTTTGTGAGGCGAGAGATTTTCTAGGCAAAATGCGCAATCGAAAGCGAAGGGAGTAGCCAAAGCGCTACTTCCGAGGTTGCGAGGGCGCATTTTGGCAGAAAAAATCCGGCTGACAAAGGAGAAAATTTGACAACACCATCTAGCAATTTTTGAAAATTTCTTCATTTTCATCGAAAAAAAAGATCCCGAGTGTTTTCACACTACGGAATCTTCTAGAAATTTGGATACATCGAGATTAAGACGCTTCTGACTTTTGAGCACGCTTGTCTAGGTACTCAGCTCTGTAACGCTCGATCTCCTCTGTATGGATCACCCAAGCAGCTCCCTTGCGAGCCCCCTTGATCATCCCTGTACGCGTAGCGTAGTAAATCTTCTGAGCAGGAACACCTAGCTTCTCTGCTACCTGATTTACAGAGTAGTAACCCTTATCATTGTCAAAAAGAAGCTCGCCATCAAAGATCGACTTCTTACGAGAGTACTTATTACGCCTGTACTCTTCCAGATCCTTCAGGTCGATTTCCCAACGTGTCTTCTTTGTCGCTCTCAACTTCTTCTGCTTGATCGCAACATAGATCGCTTGACGCGTTACGTTATTAATCTTTGCAGCCTCAGTAATGGAAACGACTTTTCTCTCCTCAGTATTTTCCATCTTTTGCTCTTCCATGGTTTTTAACCCCCTAAGGTTTTTAATGATAGCCTTTTCTAGGTTTTAAAGCTATTTTTACCGTCTCTTAATATTTGGAATGCTCAAATAGCATTTTAAACCTTTGTTTTTTTTGTTTTATATTAATATTATCGCCCGTTTTTGATATAAACATCAAGATTTTTTTAGCATTTCGTTAATTTTCCAACTCGGTTTTGGCTCAAACTCTCATTTTCCCCGCCGCAGGAGTCATTAAAGTGTAATATTTTCATTAAAGGTCGATTTAATAACAACATAATTCTCATATTTATTCTAAATATACACTGTACTTACAACATCTTTATAGTTATTTTTCTAAACCCCCTCACCTTTCTCGCCTTATAAAAAAAACTTTATCTCTCCTTTTGGCTTATTTCTGGCCTTTAATGTGCGCAGGTGGTATCTCCAGGTGGAATGAAACGTTTTTTGACCCCTTTTTTCGCCCTCTTCCTTCTTACAGCCGGCAAACTGCCCGAGATCACCCCTTTAGATGTCTCCACAATGCTTGCGCAGATTATGGAGAGCCATGCCTCCTATAAAGTGCTCACGCCCGCTTTAGTTGCTAGAGCTGTTGAGTCCTATCTTGAAGAAATTGATGGTTCTCGCTGCTATCTTCTCAAGTCGGAGGTGGACCAGTGGCTCGAGCTTGATGACTACACCCCCCTCCTTGAGCAAGTGAACAATGGCGACTTTTCCTTTTTTCAGCGTATTCAAGACAAAATGCTCTTTGCGATTCATCGCCGTAACCGCTTAGAGGCAAAAATTGATATCCTTCCCCCTCCAGAGGAGGTCTCTATTGATGAATTTCATGACCTGCCGTGGGCTGAGAGTGAGGAAGTGCTTTTGGACCGCCTTCACAAGCTGCGTACTCTTCAGTTAGAGGCTGCTGAGAAACTTGATATTGAAGCGCGTGATCGGGTGATGCAGCGCATCGTCAAAAGACGGCTAGTGAAAGAAGATGAAGTCAAGAGTGCCTCCACTGAGGAGATGCAAAAGATCGTCCTTTCGAACGTACTGAAATCGTTTGCCTGTTCACTAGATGGCCATACCTCCTATTTTACCCCTGGTGAGGCATCTCAATTCATGATCCAAGTGCAACAGCGCCTCTTTGGCATTGGTGCGCAGCTCCGCGATGACCTCAATGGCTTTACTATTGTCAAAATCATTGAGGGGGGGCCAGCGAGCCAAGATACAGGACTAAAAGTAGGAGACCGCGTAATTGCGATCGATGATGAGCCCGTCGTAGGATATGAAATCACTGACGCCGTTGAACTCATCCGAGGGGAAGAGGGCACACAAGTGGTGCTCACTGCTTTGCGCGACGAAGAGGTGCACAAAATTGTCATCACCCGCGGTGAGGTGGTAATTCAAGAAGCGCGTATCGAATCGCATACCTACCCCTACGGCGATGGTGTGATTGCACATATCGCTCTACACGCCTTCTATCAAGACCCTGTGCACAGCTCGTGCTCGGACATCTATGAACATCTTGCTGAAATCAAGAAGAATGACCGCCTCAAAGGTGTGGTTCTCGACTTGCGCACCAACTCTGGCGGCGTCTTGCCACAAGCTGTTGCCGTCTGTGGCCTCTTTATCTCAAAGGGAATTGTTGTCTCCGTGAAGGATAACAATGGCGAACTTGAGCATTTGCGCGACATTGATGGAAAAGTCGCCTATGATGGCCCTCTCATTGTGCTTACGAGCAAAATCAGCGCCTCTGCTGCAGAAATTGTCGCACAAACATTGCAAGACTATGGACGCGCCATTGTAGTGGGTGATGAGCACACCTATGGCAAAGGCACCTTCCAAACTTTTACACTCGATGCAGCAAGCAATGGACGGGTGAACCCTAAGGGCGAGTTTAAAGTGACTCGTGGCCGCTACTACACTGTATCAGGGAAGAGCCCTCAACTTGTCGGCGTGGCTTCAGACATTGTCGTGCCAAGTGCTTACTCTGTGATGGATATTGGGGAGAAGTACGGGAAGTTTCCTCTAGAGAATGACTCAATTCCAGAGAACTTCGACGATGACCTTTCAGATATTCCTCTTGTACAGCGCGAACAGATCAGCTGGCTCTACCGCTACAATTTGCAGCCCCGCCTTAAGATGTACAACCGCTTCATTCCCCTCTTGGCAGAAAACTCAAAAAAGAGAGTTGAACAGAGCAAGCTCTATCAAAATTTTCTTGCAGCCCTTGACGAAGACGATGTTCCTTCTGAGCGCATTGAGCTACTCAATAAAAGCGACCCTCAGCTACAAGAGGCAATCGATATCACCAAAGACTTGATCCTCCTTCTCAATTAGATTATACTCCCTTGCACTATGTCTGATATACGTGTTCGAATCGCGCCCTCCCCCACTGGGGACCCTCATGTAGGCACCGCTTACATGGCACTTTTTAACTATATTTTTGCACGTCACCATAAAGGCGCCTTTATTCTACGCGTTGAGGATACCGACCAATCGCGTAGCCGACCGGAGTATGAGCGCAACCTCTTTGACGCCCTCAAGTGGTGTGGGTTGCAGTGGGATGAGGGACCAGATATCGGAGGCCCCTACGCTCCTTACAAACAATCTGAACGCTCCGACATCTATAAAAAATATGCGTATCAACTTCTTGAAGAGGGAAAGGCATACAAATGCTTTGCAACAGCCGAAGAGCTTGCAGAGATGCGCGAAATGCGCAAAGCAGGCGGCTATGACCGTCGCTACCGCAACCTATCCCAAGAGGAGATCAAAGCCCGGGAGGGGCAGCCCTTCACCCTCCGTCTCAAAGTACCGCTCACTGGCGAGTGTGTCTTTGAAGACCGTATCAAAGGGCGCATCACCGTGCCATGGGCTGACATCGACGACCAGGTGCTCCTCAAGTCAGATGGTTTTCCTACCTACCACCTCGCAAATGTTGTGGATGACCACCTCATGAAAATTTCGCACGTCATCCGCGGCGACGAGTGGATTAGTTCTACTCCAAAACACATCCTCCTCTATGAGCACTTTGGATGGCAGCCTCCCGAGTTCCTGCACATGCCTCTTCTTCTTGGAGTCGATGGCAAAAAGCTCAGCAAGAGAAAGAACCCTACCTCCATTTTCTTTTACCGCGATAGCGGCTACCTCCCCGAAGGATTTCTCAACTTCCTTTCCCTTATGGGCTACAGCATGCCCGAAGATAAGGAGATCTACTCACTCGATGAAGTGATTGAGCACTTTGATGCAAAACGGATTGGAAAGTCAGGAGCGGTTTTTGACATTAAAAAGCTCGACTGGCTCAACCAGCACTACCTCATCAACCATATTCCCGAAGAAAAGCTTTGGGGGCGTATCCGTGAGTGGGGCTTTTCAGATACCTTCATGAAAAAACTCATGCCGCTTGTGCATACGCGCATCAAAACGTTTGGCGAATTTATCGAGCTGTGTGACTTCTTCTTCATTAACCACCTGCCCTACACACAAGAGCTCCTCACTCCGAAAAACATCGACCCCACAACAGCGGCCTGCATTTTGCAGTGCGTCATATGGTCGATGGAAGAGAGTGAAGATTGGTCGAATACAGGGATTGAGCAAGCGTCGCACCGCGTCGCAGAGCACTTCGAAGTGCACCACAAAAAAGTGGTGATGGCGCTTCTCTTTGGTACGATTATGGGAAAAGAGAAGGGGCCTCCTCTCTTTGACTCTGTAAAGATTTTGGGCCGGGATATCACACGCGCTCGCCTCCTCAATGCTATCAACTTCTTGGGCGGCGTCTCAAATAAAAGGCTCGCGACACTTAAGAAGGAGTGGACTCAGCAATAGTTGGCTGAGCTTCCACTGGAGTCTTCCCAATCATATAAGGACGCTCTGTCTGCGTATAGCAGCAGCACCCCGTACACACGAATAGCAATAAAAAACTGTATAATCTCACTGACTCACCTTACAATCTTGTGCGCGTGATGAAAATTGACCAGAGAAAAATTCTCCCCTTCTTGCTCTTCTTGCCCAGCATACACGACAAACTTTTTTTCACACCGCTCTCCTACTAGCTTCTTAAAGAAGTTCAGATTTTTTAGAAAAGAGGTATTGAATGTTTCTGCAGCTTTAATCTCGATCGGAATCAATTGATTTGCCTGCTTAAAGATCAAGTCTACTTCACGCCCATTCGAATCTCGAAAAAAGTAGAGCTGCGGATCAAGCCCTTGATTGTATCGACTTTTTATTAGCTCGAGGACAACTAAGTTTTCAACAAGCTGCCCCCGCAATGGGTCTCGTGAAATTTGTTGAATGTTTTCGATATCGAGCAAATAGCTCACCAGCCCAACATCTGTAAAGTAAAGTTTGGGTGACTTGATCACTCTTTTCCCAAAATTTTCAAAATAGGGCCGCAAACGAATCAGAATAAAAGAGGCTTCTAGATGGTGTCGTCAAATTTTCTCCTTTGTGAGGCGAGAGATTTTCTAGGCAAAATGCGCAATCGAAAGCGAAGGGAGTAGCCAAAGCGCTACTTCCGAGGTTGCGAGGGCGCATTTTGGCAGAAAAGATCCGGCTGACAAAGGAGAAAATTTGACGACACCATCTAGAATAGAGATCCACTCTTTGACGGTATTTGCAGAAATCCCCACCTCTCCACCAAGGCTATCAAGGTTGACAATCTGACCTATGCGACCCGCGCACATCTTCACAAAGCGTTGAAATAAAGATAGATCTCTTATCTGAATAAGTTGCCGCAAGTCGCGCTCAACATACGTTTGAAAGTAATTGCGATATGCTTTTGTTGGATCTAGCTCATCTTTGTATATTCTGGGATACCCACCATACAAAAGAGCTTCTTCTAGTGAGATTTCAAAACCTGCATTTTGAAGCTCATACAGACTCATTGGAAGCAGGTTCAAAAGTGCTGTGCGTCCAGCTAGCGACTGTGTAATCGCTTGATGTAACTCTACTTGATGGCTTCCTGTCAAAATGAACAACCCTTTTTTATCTCTCTCATCTACAAGAACTTGTAGATATGACAAAAGTCCTGGCCCCCGTTGGATCTCATCTAAAATCGCTCCCTCGGGGAAACGTTTCAAGAAACTACGCAGGTCTGACACTGCAAACCTCTGCTCATCAACAACTTATAGGTTAACATATGGCTTCCCAGGAAGGGTATGGCGCACTAGAGTTGTCTTGCCCGACTGCCTCGGTCCAATCACCGTGACAACAGGGTAGCCTTTTACTAGGGATAGGAGCTCCTTTTCAGCTTCTCTTTGATACATTATGCAAATCCTCAATTCAATTTCAGATTAGCCTAAAAAACCACTTCCGGCAATCTAAACCTATCCCTTCTTTTGTTAAATAAATAATAATATTACATTAATTTAATTTAATACTAAAATTAGTTATAATAATACCATTATTCTATGATAGTATGAGGATATTATGTCAGGTTCAGTAGATCCAAATCTCTCGACTCCACAGATGAAGGAACAGCTCGGAGCTCCAGCTGAAAGCGCTCAAACCGACATTGTGCGTCAGTGGGGGCACACCTGGAAGCGCACTACAGGAACGCGCGACCGCACAAAAGTGATGGCGCGCGCTGGAAATGCTTTCCTAAGAACAATTTCTCGCGGAAGCTGGGGTGGAGAGGCTCCTACTGAGCCTCTTACTAGACATGACTATAAAAAGGCAGCAGCCACTATTGGACGAGGGGCAGTAGGAGTTTTACTAGCACCGTTGAACCTTAGTAAGAGTTTCCGACAATGGGCATGGAAAGGGACTGACACAGCAACAACTTATACACGCGCTTCATTTGCTGAGGAGCAGCGTCTAGAGGCGCAACAACAAGAGGAATTTGCTGCCCAAGGGTACAACCCAGGTGACCGCGCCTCTATTGCAGCCTTCTTAAATAGGCAAATGGATACAGGAACAGCAGACCTTGTTGACGAACTCTCTGGTCATATTCTTTACTTTGACCATGCAAGGGGCTCTTTCCTCTTTGCAGAAAAAAACTCTGAGGGACGCCCTATTGTGCGCACTGCCCGCGTTATTGCTGTGGAAGTTCATGAAAACGGAAAACCAAAACCACTTAAGGGACAAGACCTTATTAAGTGGGGTCGCTCCTTTGCTCTTGCATACAGCGATATGAAGAAAAACTGCCCCGAAAAACTTGAGAACCTCACAGGAAAGCAGCTGGATGAACACGTAAACAACTATGTCAACAATCTAAAAGAAAATCGTGAAGACATGCGCGCAGAGCAGCTTATTTTTGCGCACATGAATGGCCGAAACCCTCATCCATCAGCGGATGAATGGGCAATGATTAATAAGTATCTAGCTAGAAAGGGAATGCGCGATGAGCTCGGCGTCCCTCCTACGCTTGCTGGAGAGGCGCTCATTCTTGCTGAGCTGCAGCGCTATCAAGCAACACGCAATACAGCTGATGCACATGTACCTGCTGCGCAAATCAATGGTGAGGCTTTCGACTTTAGCCAATACCTTCAAAACATGGGTGTGATCGATGATGGCCAGATACTTGCAGATGCAACTCAAAAGAAAATGCAGGCATTTTTAAAAAAGCGCACTAAACAAGTGGCTGGCTCAACACCTCATCTCGAAACTGATGAGAGGCCTGCTCTCCGCACTCTTAGAAATTGGAGCAGTGCACGTAAAGCTGATAGCGACAATGCAACACGCGATCCCAATCTTGCAGAATGCGTAACGCTAGGTGAGTATCTGGGCCGTATGGGTGTGACCGACGGCTCTGGAATTGACCCAGCGGATATGGAGCTTGTAAATAAGGTCGCGGACTTTGTCGAAGAGCGTGCGGGTTTCATTAATGATGTGAACGATGAAATGCTGAAGGTGTGCCGCAACCGCCATGGCATCATCTTCGATGACCCAGAAAAGATTCCCCAAGTGATAGAGGCGTTTGATAACGAAATTCAAAGAGCGAACAACCTCATTTACCCACTTGGTGGACGCGATTTTGTCACACAACAGCAAATCCTATACCTTCTCGATCAACAAAGACCTCAGCCAAACCTCATTTTTGCAGATGTTTCGGGGACAGCGGGTGGAGACCTCGCTTCAGTGACTAAGTATCTCAAGGCAGTTGGTGTGGTTCCAGCTGACATGCAAGGCGACATCACTGGCATCACAGATGCAAACATCGACCAGGCAAAGCTACAAGGGCATCTCACCTCCTTAAGGAACCAGTATGGAGAGCAAAACGATGTAGGTCTCGCTGGAGCACTTGGCAGGGAGAGAGCAGAGGCTAATCGAGCACGCCCAGAGGATCTACACGGAGAGTGGCGCACAGATATGCAGCGCCACCAAGCGTTGCAGCGTCTGTGGTCTATTACCTCTGGTGAGAAGACCTTTGCTGAAGCGAAAGCGCATTGGGAAAAGGACCTTCAAATAGAGATGCGTCTAGCTGGACGTGGTGAAGCTTCAGACGCTGACATGACCGCCTATTTGAAGCGCCACGGCCTTGTACACCCCACTCATCAGGGTGAGGTAAACGACCCCGCAGATGCTGCGCAAGTGAATCTTCCAAAACTCCAAGAGCATCTCCGACGGATAAATCCTAACACTCATACGCTTATTACTGCTCACCAAGAGGCAATAGCTAGTGACCACTTTACACGCGATGTAGAAAGGGCATTGCGCGATTTGGGTGTGGAGCATGAAGGAATTGATACGGTTGAATTCAAGGAACCACGCAATCCAATAGAGGAAGCTTTCGTAAAAAATTGCCAACGCGCGGTAAATAAATTTGTAGAAGAGGAGCTAGGAGCCTCTGACGCGAAAGAAGCGAAAGGTGTGAACAGCCTCTTTAAAGAGCGCATTGGGGAGCTCGATGATCTCCTTAACGGCGGTCTTACAGAGCGGGAGATCCATTCACGCATGTTCAAGAAGGGTGTGAAAAGAGCAGAACCACTTGCTTACGTCCTCGATGTGGAAAATGGGACGTTTAGAGTGCTCATGGATGTAGAGATTTCGAAGAAAACAGGAACCTATAAGCGTAATCCTTTTGACTGCACTGTGGGTCTTGAGATGAAACTTTCGAAAAGCACGAAGAAAGATATTCAGAAGTGGTGGAAGAAGGGCGAGGTCTCTGCGAAGCGTGATCTCTACTCTAAGCGAAAAGCAGGGGCTTAATACCACTAACCGCATTCGTGCGGAAAAAAAAAGCCTCTTTCGGAATCGACTCAAATCGGGTGCGCACATAGCGCACCTTTTTATTTTCCAGGGCTTTTTGAATTGTAACACCCCAGTAGATGGGAAGCTGTTTTGGATCAGGGGTGTAGTAAACATCATCAATAACCCAGAAGAGATTACCAAAGAGGGTTTCAAGCACTTCTCCCCTTTCGTTGAGTGTGATGCAGTCATCGACATCATCTCGCTTAGCATGTAGACGATGAACATAGGAGAGCGTTTTGCCTAAAAAAGAGGGCAAAGTACAGATCGACACGCGCAGTGTGTCAGAAGTAGGTAAAAGAGGAGCTGCCATCATGATGAGGCGCCCTTTGCGCGGCTTCAAAGTGAGCGCATTGCCATCCCCACCTGTGTAGATAATTTTGAGCCGCCCCTCTTGCAGCGCATTGCGTGCAATCAGTGTATCGACTACCTCTATATCCAACTTTGGCGGCACAATTTTGAGCAGCTGCGCATGCTTGTTGAGCTTCTCAAGGTGTTCAGCAAGCCAAACTGCCTTTCCTTCCTCTATGCGCAGGGTGGTGAAGACGCCATCACCGAAGAGAAAACCGCGATCTGTGAGAGGAAGCATTGCCTCTTCTTCTTCAACAAAGTGGTCATTGAGAAAGAGTGTCGGCATACTGCTCCAACTTTTGGAAAAAAGTGCGCCCTTTGTGGAGCGTCTCTTCATATTCAGCAAGGGGGTCGGAGTCAGCAACAATGCCTCCACCGAGGCGTAAAGAGAGGCATTTTTGCTCCACAATGGCTGTGCGGATCGCGATGTTAAAGTGCATCTCTCCCTTGTTTAAAAAGCCGACACACCCCGTGTAGGGGCCTCTCGGCGCATTTTCAAGCTGCGAAATGAGGCGCATAGCCGAAAGCTTAGGACACCCCGAAATAGAACCTCCAGGGAAAAGATGGCGCAAAATGGAGATAGGGTGAAGTGGTTTGCGCAAGACACCCTTGAGCGTTGAAACGAGATGAAAAACATCTGGGAAACGCTCTAAGGAGCAGAGTTTTTCAACCTCAACAGGGAAGCATACTTTTGAAAGATCATTGCGTAAGAGATCAACAATCATGGTGAGCTCAGCGCGCTCTTTTTCAGAGGCAAGAAGACGTTTTTGATTTTCCGCCTCCTCTTGCGGCGTACTGCCACGAGGCGCTGTCCCTTTGATTGGTGCTGTGCGCAAAACATTGCCCTCTTTGTGCACAAACATCTCAGGGCTGGCAGAAACTAATGAGAAATTAGGTGTGTGCAAATAGGCTGCATAGGGATTCGTACCAGCGCAGTTCTCAAAAAGAGCAAAAGAAGAGCCGCTCCACTCAAAGTTAAACTGTTGCGAGAAGTTGACCTGGTAGACATCCCCTTTTTTGATGTGCTTTAAAATAGTGCGTACTTTTTCTAGGTAGCTCGAAAGAGTCTCAGAGCAGCTTCTGAGCTGCGCCAAGAACTCTCCTTTCTTCTCACTTGGACGTATGGATTTACCATAGAGAGTGGCTACGTTTGTAGAGTGATTAAAAACGATGAGGGTTGTGGGGCGATAGAAAAGAGCAGCAGGAAAATTTGAGGGGTGGTGCGTAATGTGGCAAGAGTCGCTATAACACCCCATCTCGTAGCTGAGAAAGCCGAAGTAGAGGTCGGAGTCGACTTGCGCTTCTAGCTCCTCCCAGCAGTTGGGAGTGAGCGGCACCTCAATTTTCTTGTCAGGGAAAAGGGCGAGGTAGGAGTAGCCAATTTCGTCGCCTGAATAAAGCAAGCAAGTGCCCTCCTCATCGGCATAGCGACGGGCAAGAGCAAAAGGCTCTTCCCTTTTAAAGGTCCATGTTGTGGTAGACGTTGTCCACATCGTCTAAGTCCTCCAACCACTCCACAAGCGCTTCATTTGCCTTTTGCATCTCACTATCTACTGCAATGAGCGTGTTTGGGATCCACTCAATTTCTGCTTCGCTTGAGGAGATATTCTTCTCATCGAGCACATCTTTCACCGCGTACAGCTCGGTAGGACTGGTAGTGATCATGAAGCCCTCATCAACCACCTCAAAATCTTCAGCTCCAGCATCGAGTGCAGCCTGAAACACTTCATCCTCTTTCAATCCATCTTTCGGCACTTGAATCACACCCTTACGATCGAAATTGTAGGTGACTGAACCTGGCTGCCCAATCGTGCCGCCTCGCTTATTGGTGGCAATGCGCATGTCAGAGGCTGTGCGGTTCTTATTGTCCGTCATTGCCTCTACAATGATCCCAACACCACCATGACCATAGATCTCATAGGTGACCTCAGAGAAATCCTCAGTGTTGGGGTCGCTTGCCTTCTTAATGTTGCGGTCGACCACATCGTTTGGGACGTTTGCACCCTTTGCCTTTTGCAGCGCCAAGCGGAGTCTTGGATTTGCTTTTGGATCGGGGCCACCCACTTTCACAGCGCTGATGATCTCTTTCGCAATGCGGGAAAACACCTTCCCCTTCTGCTTATCTACACGGTCCTTCTTGTGCTTGATGTTTGCCCATTTACTATGTCCAGCCAAAGATCTTCTCCCTGTTTTGCTTCTCCCAACGTCGCGCTCTTTCATAGGCATGAAACTCTTTTTCCCGCTGCTTGAACTCGGGTCCATGAATGCGGAAATGCCCCCGCTCATCATGGTAGCCTGGAATAACGCTGTGCAGCATCTCGTGATACACTACAAAAGCTACAAAATAAAGGGGGTATGTCAAACTATCCATCATTTTGTGAATCCGTATCAACTTCATTGCATCGTTATACAGCCCAAAAGTCATATGCTTTCGCTTCTTTTTTTCGATCCCAAACCACCCAATTTTCAAGTTGAGCTGCCCCTCAAAATAGTTGAGATTGAGCTCATCATAAATCTTTTGCAAATCATACACACTCCCCTTTGTTTTCAAATCCCCTACACGATCTGTATAATCAAGGTCGCTTTGTTTTTTTTGCATGTAGGTACGGATCAATCTTTTAGACATCTTGTTCTTCTTGCCCATCACATAGTGCGCGAGCGCCTTAATCACGTCCTCTGGGGCATCAAGAAATGCTTCATGCACAGAGAAACGAGTAGGACTCAAGCTGAGATACGTCCTCGTATTGGAGTTAATCACAACCTCAACCGTGTGTGGAAGATAGCGGTGGAGGCGCTTAGAAAAGCACTCTCTCCATAACGACTTTGCCAATGTATTTTCCATTCTCCTTCATGAAATGCTTTTGCTCTCCCACCTTTTTGAATCCAAAGCGGTGATAGAGGGAAATTGCTGGATTATCTTGATACACTTCTAGATAGACCACATCCATGGCAAAGTACTCTTTTGCCAAGTGGAGGATGTTGTTCATCAAAAGCGTCCCCACACCTTTGTTGCGCCACTCTTCAGAGACAATGATGGAGAGCAAACACTGATGCGCTAATTTTTTGTACGGCATCAAGCAGAGCGTTGCGAGCCCAATTGGCTCCTCCTCATGAGTCACTGTTAAGCTACTCTTGTAGCGAGAGAAACCGATCCAGTGCTTCACCGAATCTTCCACTTCCTGTTCATCTGCCATTGGAAAACCTGCGAGCACACCAGGCTGCAACAGCCACTCATTCAAATACTCCCCATCTTCTAGGGTTGTGTATCGTAAGTCTAACTTCTCTTTCATCCAAATTCCTTTAGATAGGCGACGATGAAATCATCTAAAAGTTCTCCATCCATCATCGCATTCACATTGCCACTCTCGAAGTTGGTGCGGGCATCCTTCACCATCGTGTAGGGTTGGAAGACGTAGTTGCGGATCTGCGACCCCCACTCAATCTTCATCTTCTCTCCCTGCATCTTCTTCAAACTCTCTTCCCGCTCTAATACCTCTTTTTCATAGAGCTTCGACTTTAGCATCTTCAAGCAGGTCTCCCTGTTTTGAATCTGACTTCTCTCATTTTGACACGACACCACGATTCCTGTCTTGATATGCGTCATACGCACAGCGGAATCAGTCGTGTTGACATGCTGTCCGCCAGCTCCAGAGGCGCGAAATGTATCAACTCGAATCTCATTTGGCTGCACATCGATCTCAATATCATCGCTCACTTCAGGCGAGACATCGACAGAGGCAAAACTGGTGTGTCGCCGTGCACCGCTGTCAAAAGGGCTGATACGCACCAGGCGATGCACTCCCTTTTCAGCCTTCGAATAGCCATATGCAAAAGAGCCTGTGAACTTCATCGTGATGCTCTTTAGACCTGCCACATCACCATCTACTGAGTCGATCACCTCTACCTTCCACTTCCGCCTCTCCGCCCAGCGTTGATACATGCGCGAAAGCATGAGCGCCCAATCGCAAGCCTCGGTCCCTCCAGCGCCCGCATTGATGCTCAAATAGCAGTTATTTTTGTCCATCTCCCCAGAAAGCATGCGACGCACCTCGAGCTTCTCAAGGTCAGCCTCTACACGGTCAAGCTGCTTTTCTAGCTCGCCTAACAACTCATCGTCGTCTAACTCAATTGCATCGGGAGCGAGAGCGCTCACCTCTTCAAAAGTGCGCTTGATCTCTCCATACGGCTCTGTCCATGCCTTTAACTCGTTGGATTCGGCAATCACTTTTTGAGCCGCGGCCTGGTCATCCCAAAATTGAGGATCCTCCATCGCCTTCTCTAGCTCAGCTACTCGCCTGCTCTTTGACTCTAAGTCAAAGATACCTCCACATGTGAAGGACACGCTCCTTCACCTTTTGACATCTCTCTTCTATCTCCATGGCAAGAAAGTATAGTGGCAAAAGACTATTCGGTCAATGCCAGGTCACTCCTTGCATCTTCATTATAATTCTTCAGCTGGACCGCTCTCCACTATGATGGCTCTTCCCGTGTATGGTGATTCCATTTGGCAGAAGTAAAAATTCTCCCTGCTGCCGGTCGCGTGCAACCTCATGCTGTCTTAAAACACGCAAAACCCTGCTAACACATTCCTTATACATATTGTCAACACTTGAATAAAAAAGGGAAGAGCCGCATGCTGCTCTCTGTATGATAGTGTCTATGATCTCAACTGCAACGACTTCGGCGAACTTTGCGCTCACAGCCAAGTTTGGATTTGAGGTGATTCAGCGTGTGATTTTCAATCCGGGGAACTACGTTCCCCAGATCCTCATCTTCTCTGTTGTGATCATTGCAGCTGTAGCGGGCATCTGTTATGGAATCAAAAAGGTGTATGAACGTTGCTTTCCTGAAGGCTAAGATATAATCAAATCAGTTGAGAATTTTACAAATCCATACCATTTGGCTTCACCAAAGATCGTGCTGGTTCTTCTAGACCATAAATGGTCTATCTCGAACTCCGCTCTTACTTTGGCTTTGCCATCTGGCACGCATTTGTAAAATTCTCAACTGATTTGACTATAACTATTTCAAAGTTTCTTATGGAGATACCCAAACATCATGCCAGCAGAGATACTGGTCGGTATTCCCAATTCTTATATCTAAATTTAAAAAGCCTACGTCATGGCGCTGTAAGAGTTGATGCAACTGCTCTGCTGTCGCATCTCCACTGATAAATTCAAAATGGTGCCTATAGGGCGTATCATCTACAATATAACTATAGACTTTGCCATGAAAGGCCTCAAAAGCATGCCGCAATTTTGCATCATAGAACAGTTTATCACTTGGATCCATATACGCCTGCCTGAAATTAGATAAATGGATAGCATTATGCGGCACATGATGTGGATGCTCCATACGAATGCTTGATAGACCGTAGGCTAGAATAGCAGCAGCAATGACTCCTACTACAATAGCCAAAACCTTCTTATCGATTTTTTTACCCCCCTCTTTGGGAACCTCCATTTCAGGATAATTCTCCAGATTTCGGCCAAAATCCGTCATTTCTATCCATTCAATCCTATTCATACTCACCACCTTTGTGTTAAGAACTACCATAATTATAGAAAATAAAGTTTAATTTTTAATTAAGATTTGAATAATATTTTATAAATATGACTTGGCTAAAGTCCTCTTTTCTGGTGAAATACGGTTGATTCACTCGAAAATTTTATAGGCTATGTGTAGTATGGCGCAGATAAAGAACGTCCAAATCTTGGCAATGACCATTGATGAGCAAGGACGAGCTTTGGCAAAGCCTCATTGTGCAGAATCTCTAACATTTTGAGCTGAATTGACTATATAGACAATATTTACAAAAAGGACATAAAGAATGAAGTATGCGATTAGTTTATTGATGATCTTAGCAGTTTTTAGCTCGTTTGAGGCTAAAAGGCGAAAAAAGTGCCCAAACTGCCTAACTGAGCAAGTCAACGTCTATGTTGCGACCATTGAGTAGGTAGCTAAAGCGCCAATCAGCTGCTTTTTTCAAGCCAGTGGGGGTGAGCTTCCACGCCTCCCCCTCTGGAACATGGTAACTTCTTGTTAGCTCTACATCTTGAGCCCAAAAATTGCCTATAATCTCAACTGTTTCGTCCCTTTCTAAAGCATGATCCCAAAAGCTCCCCCCCTTGATCCCTCGATTTTTTACTCTTACGTTTTCTAGGCGGCATTTCCCTCGAACTTGTAACGAGCCTTTAAGGTAAAGATTTTCGATGTAAATGTCTGGGTGATCAAGCACAAGCTCACTCCCCTCTTCAATTTTTCCCCCAAGCAATTTTTGCTCAATAATAGAATAGAGAGGACCAAGAGAGGGAGTGTAATTAAAGGCGAAATACTCCGGCAGCTCGAAACCGCATTTTTTCAACAATTCACGCGCATTTGCCATCCAATCAAGGTAGGCGCCTTGCGGCGTGGAGGCAACTCCTTTCCCCTCTTCGAATTTCCGCTTAGCCGATGAGATGGTACGACGGCGCTCATTGAAGGTAAGAAAGGTTGGTAACTCCTCTCCTATTGGCGCCATGAGCGTGTCACTGATGTTTTGCATCATGCTTTCAAGGCGCGCTGTTTTGTCTCCTTTGAGATTCACCATTAAACCAGGAAGAGGATTTTTTTTAATTATGGGCAAAAGCTTTTTCAGATCGACGTAAAGAATGTTTGTATTCGCTGGGAAGCCTTGATCTTCAATTCCCTCTTTTTCAAGTTCAGTGTACTCGATGTTAGAGATGCATTGTTTACCCTCTTTTTCAACCAGCACAAGCATCCCTTCTTGCACACCTTTTGCACGTTCACATGAAGAGAAACCAAACGCCTTATTTTGCATCACACCAGTGCCCATAAAAGAGAGGAGGCAGTCGTCAACACCAGCAATTGGGTTGTTGATTTGTCGCACAAGAAGGCGGGAGCGCCCTTTCTTTTCAAACCAGTCAAAGATACCATTATCAAGCGCCGCTTTCCAAATCGCTCCATGTCCATTTGGTTGGCAAACAAGAACATCGTCCTCTGTGAGCCACTCTCCTTCTGTTGTAAGAACAGGCACAGAGGGCTGCTTGAATAGGAAGAAGTTCTCCTTTCCACGCCCAAACCAGTTGCTCTCCTCACACAGTTTAAGGATGTGGGGGCGTTCATCAGACCCCATCATCGCAATCGGTGTGATGACCCGTTCACCAAAGAGCTCAAAGTAGAGATGTTCACGCGCTTGCACGTCACGAATGAGCCCTTCAAGCAGTGTGCGTCCTAAAAAGGGGAGCGATGCTGCAGGAAGCGCATTTCCCTTGTCATCACGCAAGTCGAGACGCGAGCCAAGACCGCCAAGCGGATAGATTTCCCCAAACTGCGGAAGCGCTTTTATCCCCGCAATCGTCGCCTCTTTTGTAAGAGAAAGTTGAGGAGCTTTTGTGAAACGCCTCTTTTCTATGTGCGTGTTGTCAAGGAGTGCGAGCACCTTATTGTGGTAACCCACAACACCCCCAATACTCGCATAAAACTTCTCAACTTCATTTAGTTTCTGAACGTTCTCATCTGTGAGGACGATCTCTTGCCCTATCTCAGCTAATCTTTCTCGCAGCATCTATAAATTGTTTTGACTCAAAATTGGAGGTGAGGATAAAAGAATTGGAACGAAGAGTAAACACCTTTTAGAGGAGAGAACGAAATGGCTAAAAAAAAGAATAGCGCGTTCATGGAGCCTGTGAACATCAGTGACGACCTAAAGGCTGTTGTAGGACCGGGTCCTATGCCACGCACTGAAATCATCAAAAAACTTTGGGTCTACATCAAGAAGCACAACTGCCAAGATACAAAGAATAAGCGCAATATCATCCCAGATGAGAAGCTGGCAAAGGTATTTGGATCAAAGAATGCAATCGACATGTTCCAAATGACAAAGAAAGTTTCTAAGCACATTAAGTAAGGTGTTGCTCGATTTATTGATAAGGTCGATAATGGGGGCGTAATGTCTCTATTTATCGACTTTATTAGCGCCATTTCGATTGTAGGCATCTGGCCTCGCTACATCGAGCCCTACCTGGTCAAGGTAACTAACCTTGACTGGGTACTCCCAAAGGAGCACCCTCATCTCGACGGCCTAAGGATCGTCCAATTCAGCGACCTTCACTTTCACGAAAGTTTTTCAGACAAATTTTTAGACCGCATTGCACGCCGCATTTTGCGACAAAAGCCCGATATTATTTTATTTACAGGTGACTTCATTTGCCATTCCCACCTGCAAGACCAGGAGAGATTAAAGAAATTTCTTAACAGATTGCAAGCAAAGCACGGCTGCTATTGTATTTTTGGCAATCACGACTATGCGCGCTATGTGAGCCGCAACAGCTCTGGGCTTTATGACATCATGCGCCCCATCAAGCCCGCTGTGGGCATCATGCGCGCTATTTGGGCGATCATCAAAAATACGCCTGAAGTGTTTCAAATCACAAACGACGCTGCTTCCACTCCCCTCCACGAAGAGCTTTGTGCCCTTTTGCGTGAGACACCCTTCACTCTTCTAGAAAATACAACAACGACACTCCCCATTGGCTTAAATATCACAGGACTTGGAGACTACGCTTTGGGAAGGTGCCGCCCCGATACCGCTTTTGCTGGCTATAAGAAGGAGCTGCCCGGCATTGTACTCTCACACAACCCCGATACTTTTGTCCACTTGCAGAGATACCCCGGTGATTGGGTGCTCTCTGGGCACACCCACGGTGAACAAATCCATCTCCCCTTTCTCAGCAAAGTCTCTCGCAAACTTGCTAGACTTGAGAATCCTCAATACACGCGCGGCCTATTCAACGTTGATGGCAAGCGGCTTTACGTCAATCGAGGACTCGGTGGCTACAAACCTTTCCGCCTTTTCTCTCCCCCAGAAGTGACAGTACTCACAGGGAGAAAGCGTGCATAATCTCTCTGTCATTTTATTGGGTGGTGGCCGAGGCGTGCGGATGCGCAGCCAAACTCCCAAGCAGTTTTTACCCTTAGGTAACAAGCCGATTATCCTTCACAGCCTCGACCTCTTCTGTGAGGCGGGCGTGCAAGAGATCGTGGTGGTGTGCAAAGAGGAGTACCACAATCTGTTTACTGGTTACCCTGTCTTTTTTGCTGAGCCTGGCACAAGACGGCAAGACTCAGTAGAAAATGCCCTTGCGCGGTGTCACCACGACATGATCTGCGTCCATGATGGAGCGCGCCCTTTCATCACACTTGACCTACTTGCTGAGCTGTACAATGTTGCGTGCCACGTTGGGGCAGCAGCGCTGGGGATGCCAATTACCTCAACAGTGAAACAGACGTGTGACAAGGGTGTTGTAAAAAGAACTCTCGATCGCTCGACTGTTTGGGAGATTCAAACACCACAGATCATATCCCGCGCCATCTTGCAGCAAGGATTCGCGAAGGCGAACAAAGAGAATCTTACTGTCACAGATGACGTTTCGCTTGCAGAGCTTGTGGGCCATCCCGTCCAACTGATTGAAGGTAGTAGCCGCAACCTCAAAATCACGACTCCAGAAGACATCATCATTGCAAGGAACTTCTATGAGAATTAAGGTGAAAATCGCATATGACGGCGGAGGCTATAGCGGCTGGCAAGTGCAGCCCAACGCCAACTCGATTCAAGGTGAGATCGAAAGAGCGCTTGCCCTCCTACTGAAAAAGGAAATCCGCCTCATTGGCTCTGGCCGCACGGACAGTGGTGCACATGCATTGGGACAAGTGGCACACTTCGACGCAGATACCATTCCTGACCTCCATGCCCTCAATGGCATCCTCCCTACTGATATCCGCATCCAGTCAATTGAAGAGGTCTCTTCCGACTTCCATGCACAATATTCTGCAACCGGGAAAATCTACCACTACCACCTCTGGTTTGACAAAGTGGCTGACCCCTTCTTTCGCCGCTACAGATGTCACGTTCCCTACCCAATAGAAAATCTTGCTGAGGCAAAAGAGGCGTTCATTGGCACACACGACTTTACTACTTTCTCAAACGTAGGAAGCTCAGTGAAAACAACTGTGCGCACACTCAAACGCATTGACATCGTGCAGCAAAAAGGAGGGATACGGCTTGAGTTTGAAGGAAATGGTTTTTTGTACAAGATGGTGCGCAATATAGTGGGCGCTCTGCTTGAAAAGCGGTCACATGATGAAATCTTAGAGATGCTCGCAAAGAAAGATCGAAGAGCAGCAGGTATCTGCGCCCCAGCACACGCTCTCTTCCTTATGCAAGTACACTATCAAAGCTCTGGATGTGCTCAAAAGGAGGCATCTCCTTGCGCAGACGCGCAATCTCCTCTTGTGGTAGCACGGACGTAACTAAGATCCCTTTTGCCCGTGTTCCTAAAAGCGCAGTCAATCCACGTGGCGAATCCTCAAAACCCACAATCTTTTCCACAGGCTCATGCAACTCAATTGCTTTTAAATAGCACTCTGAGCTCGGCTTTGGCTCTTCATAATCTTCTCGTGTAATCCATCTTGGAATTGTTTGCAAAATAGGATGCATCTCTCGGATGCGCTCGATTTGTGCACGTGGTGAGTGCGTTACAACGCACATCTGCCTTCCTGCTAACTCCTCTAGCAGCGGCTGTACTCCTGGCATGAGTTCAACATGCTTTGAAATTAACTCGTGATACGCTTCTTTCTTCTCTTGGTAGAGCGTCTCCCATTTCACTTCGCGCAGTTGTGGGTACTCAGCAACAAGCGCCTTTCTCAAACCATATGCGCTGTAGAGTGCAAATTGTGCATATTCGTGTTCATCCCACTTGAGAGAAATCCCTCTTTTCGCACACATTTGCTTGTAGGCCTCGAAGTGAAGCGCCTCGGTGTCCACAAGCACGCCGTCGAAATCAAAAAGGACAAGCTGATACTCTTGAAGATCCATGCCCTGAAATATAGCATACTCCCCTTTTTATTGCTGCTCACTTCGTGTGAAAAAGAGGTACAAGGCGAATACCTCTTCCGCAAAAGCGACGAATATTTCTTTATCCCACCCCCTGTTGTCTCTAAAGAGCGCCCCCCTTACCCGTGGGAACAACAAGATGTGGGCGGCTATCCTCGCATCACGAAAGAGTTTTTTCGCTGCAATGGCAACCCCCTCAACGATGTCGTAGAGAAGAAACGGGAGGGCAAAGAGTCGTTCTACTACAGAGACTGCTCTGGAACGCACGGACTACCCCTTGTCGATGGAGAAGAATTCATCTATCCCGTCCTCCTCGATCTGCTCAACTACATCCAAGCGCAAACCAAAAAACGGGTCGTGATCACAACCGGCCATCGCTGCCCTACCCACAACGCTTATAGCGACTACACCAGCTACAACTTTGGCTCAAAACACATGATTGGAGCGGAAGTTGATTTTTATGTCGAGGGAGTCGATGCCCAAGAGCTTATCCCCATTCTCCAGAGCTACTATGAAGAACCCTTTCAACGGTATACTAAAAACAACCTCAACGTGCGTACGCCTGCTTGGTACAACAAAGAAGTCTTCATCAAACTCTATCTCCCCGATGAGGGGCGAGATAAAGACAACCAGCACACACTCTCTTACATTGGCATTCAAGTGCGGCACGATCGTGACAAAAATCAACCCGTTAGGTTTGAGGCTCAGCTGAGCGAGGCTTATCTTCGGAATTAAAAATGATAAGAGCTGCTGCAATGTAGAAGGCGCCCACTGCAATGGAAAAGCCATTCCCTATCTTGGCCTGAACAACTCCAGAAGCTCCCAATGCCGCTAAAATGGGCGTCGCGATCCCTCCAGTGGTCACCACCGTCTGGGCAAAGTTGATCCAGCCCGCCGTCTTGTGCGAAAGCACACCCGACAAGCCGAGCGACGCCACCACAATGGTAGAAACCCCCAACCCACCTAAAAAAAACGCAACCCCTGCCCTACCATCACACTTCATATAAGTATTTTATACTATTTTACTTATTGAAACAATCATCGGCAGAATTCAACCTTTTTTTCTATTCCCGCATCGCCCACACTGGCAGGCTCCTCCCTCATGTACTTGAGAGAGCCAGCTGTCCACCGCAACGGCATTTTTGTCTCATCAAATGCGACCACTTGATCGTGATGGTGCCGCACAGTTTGTCCACAAGATGGATCGTCTTGAGAGTAGATCACAATACGCACCCTAGGGTGTAAGCGACTCAATCCCTTCTCTAGATGGTGTCGTCAAATTTTCTCCTTTGTCAGCCGGATCTTTTCTGCCAAAATGCGCCCTCGCAACCTCGGAAGTAGCGCTTTGGTCTCTGCTCGATTTCAAATCTTGCTTTTATAGTCAAATCGGTTGAAAATTTTACAAATTCATGGCAGGTGGAAAAGCAAAAGTAAGCGCAAAGTTCGACTTAGACCATTTATGGTCTATGAGAACGAGCACGATTTTTGGTGAAGCCAAATGGTATGAATTTGTAAAATTTTCAACCGATTTGACTATATCTCCTTGGTGTCACAATTAAGCTAGCGAGAAATGAGGATTTTGGGCTAACCTTTTTGACCATGCCGATGTGGCGGAATTGGTAGACGCGGCAGACTCAAAATCTGCTCTTAGCAATAAGGTGTTGGTTCGAGTCCAATCATCGGCACAAGCCCAGACGTTTTTCTTAACCGAAAAACGTCTTTTTTTTAGAACGAAACTACTGCAGAAATGGGGAT
This sequence comes from Chlamydiales bacterium, assembly GCA_024233495.1. GTDB lineage: Bacteria > Chlamydiota > Chlamydiia > Chlamydiales > JAAKFR01 > JACKPM01. The sequence goes on along the minus strand of JACKPM010000001.1, from coordinate 242,308 downwards.
ATGGTCTGAGGGACGATTGAAGTTATCTAAGTGCACCCCCTCAAGTGGTCTTGGTTCAACTTTCCCGCCTTTTGCACAGATGTAGTCAAGACGGACAGGCATAGAAGTGATCCCATCCTCTCGCCTCAAGTTGAAATCATACACTGTGGGCTCTTCAGCTGTATCAAAAACATAGCCTCTCCCTTTAGCAATTTCATGCCTTCGGGAATATAGAGCCGATGGCGTATTCAGATCGCCCGCATAGAGGTATAAGTCAGCTCTTGTAGTTGCCATCGTTTTTAGGTCAGCTTCAATCTGAAGGTCACCCTCTTCAACCCCTTTTGCCCCTTCCTCTCCAAAAGCTAACGAAAACCCTGCAAGATGTGCACTTGCAACGCAAATCGTCGCACTGCTATCACGCGCTTTCAAAATGATGATTGTACTTGGATTGCGATTGGATGCGTAGGTCACATCTACACATTGTGCCATGTCAAATTTCGCAGAATTCCAAACAACCACACCATCATCCCCACTCTTGCGAGAAAACGCGTACCCCGGGGGTAGTATAGATCTCAGCACGTAATCTTCTAGCTGCCAAGCCTCTTGAAGGCAAATGATATCGGGATTCCCTAATTGGGAAAAGCTTCGCTGAAACAACTGTGAGCGTCTCTGTAGTCCCTCAGAGTCAACATACCGATGCGCACCCATCTTCCGATTGAGGCTTTGCCTAGCAGCCTCACTTTTATCTGGCGGAGCGAAATGCATATTTACCCTTAAATCTCCTACCGCTTTCACATAGGCTTCCTCTTTTCTTCTGTACTCCTGTTGTGCATGGCCAATCCCATGATCTCTTTTACGTTGTTCTACAAAGCACATGCGCGCAAAATCCCGAATCGTGCCCACATTCCAAGAAACGACTGTGTACTTATTTTGTGCATGTGACAAACCGGGTGGGCACACGTTGCTTCCTTCTAGACTTGGACCGGAACTGCATTGATTCATAAAAAGAGTCCTCCTAAGTGGGCTGAAAATAATTAATATCTCATCAAGAAGAATTTTCAAAATGTTTTTTGCTCTTCCTCAGAAAATAAACTCCACTTGCTCTTTATTCGCGCCTGGATATGTTAGAGGGGATGAGCGAAGAAAAGCTTTTACACCTCCTCCAAAAAAAACGAGGGTTCTTCGAGGCCATCCTCGACCTCTCCGAGGACGAGGAGTATCTCCCAGTGCCCGACTGGATTTCTGTTTTAGAGCAAAAGAAAGTGCTCCTTTCCTGCATCGATGAGATTGACTACGAGCTCTCTCCCTTCAAAGCTAAGCTCCATAACCTCTCGCAGGAGGTGACCGAGGAGCTTGAAAAAACAAGGACGGTGGTAGAGAAGATTCTCCACCTGGATTCACAAGTGCAAAGGGCAAGGAAGAAATTACTAGGCAATGAGTGATCTACGCGCCCTTTTTCTCGAACTCGAAAGCAAAGTACAACATCTCTCTAGCCGCCTCGAAGTTTCCCACCTTGTGCTCACCTCTTTACCAGAGGGCATCCTCTATCTCACTCCAAAAGGAGAGATCTCCTTGATCAATCCTGCGATGGAAAGCTTACTTAAGGTAAAAAAAGAGCGGGTTGTAGAGACTCCTTTTTGGAATCACTTTGAAGACTCCCTCTTCGGATTTTCAATGAGCGGGGCACTAGAATCGGAGAGCCAGCATAGGGTGTTACTCTCACTCGATGAAAGGGAGGTGGAAGTGACTGCCTCTTTTTCCGACGGATTAATCGTATTAATCCGCGACCGCACTGAGATGACTCAATTAGAAAAGAGTGTACAGCGTAACGACCGGTTGAAAGAATTAGGCGAGATGGCTGCCACGTTAGCTCACGAGATCCGCAATCCTCTTGGTGGCATTGAAGGATTTGCTTCCCTCTTGGCAGATGACATTCAGGAAAGCTCACACCAAGCAATGATCGCACACATTATTGAGGGGACACGCACACTCAACTCTCTTGTCTCAAATATATTGGAATATACGCGAGAGGTGCGACTCCACTTTCGGGAATGCGATTTAGTTGACCTGGTGAAGAAGTCAGCCGCACTCTCTGCAGGTACGTGCACGATCAATGCTCCCCCCTCTTTGAAGATCAGCGCTGATGGAGAACGACTTCAGCTCGCACTCCTCAACATTATCCGCAATGGGCTGGAAGCTGCTGGGGAGGTCAAAATCATTGTGAAGAAAGGAGCGATCGTTGAGATTAGAGACGAAGGCCCCGGAATGTGCGAGGATGTGAAGAAAAAGATCTTCACGCCCTTTTTCACCACCAAGACAAAAGGCACAGGACTCGGCCTTGTGGAAGCGCAAAAGGTGATTACCGCGCACGGCGGCACCATTGAAGTGGAGTCAGAAGAGGGAAAAGGCACAACATTTAGAGTGAAGTTATGACGATTGAAAAAATATTAGTTGTGGATGATGAGCCACTGATGCGGAAGTTTTTGGAAGAGGCTCTTAAGCGCAAGGGATACGCTGTCGACATCGCTGAGAATGGAAAAGAGGCATTTGCGCATCTGCTGAAAAACAGCTATGACCTTGTGATCACAGATATGAAGATGCCCGATGTGACTGGTCTCGATGTGGTGCGCAAGACGCGTGAACTCTCCCCCCAAACTCTCTCGCTTGTGATGACCGCGCACGGCACAATTGAAAACGCCGTAGAAGCAATGCAACTTGGCGCCTTTCACTACATTCTCAAACCCTTCACCTTCGATTCACTGGAAGCGCTCATTAAAAAAGGGAAAGAGCACTTGCAACTGGTGCACGAAAACATCTACTTGCGCGAGCAACTCGATGAGAAATCTAAAAGCCGCATTATTGCAAATAGCCCCACCATGAAAAAGATCTTGGATGAGGTAGCCAAAATTGCGAAGAGCAATGCGAGTGTTTTCATTCAAGGAGAGTCGGGCACAGGAAAAGAGGTGATCGCAGGAGCGATCCACGCTCACTCTTTGCGTGCACAAAGCCCCTATATCCGTGTCAACTGCGCTGCTGTTCCTGATACACTGATCGAGTCAGAGTTTTTTGGACATGAAAAAGGCGCTTTTACTGGAGCCAACAACAAACGGGTGGGGCGCTTTGAACTTGCAGACAAAGGAACACTTCTTCTCGATGAAGTCACTGAAATCCCGCTTAACTTGCAGCCCAAACTGCTCCGTGTGATTCAAGAACAAGAGTTCGAACGTGTTGGAGGAAGCCGCTCTGTGCATGTTGACATCCGTCTCATTGCCACCTCAAACCGCGACCTAAAAGAGGCGCTGCAAGCAAACATCTTGCGCGAAGACCTCTACTACCGCCTCAACGTTGTGCCCCTTAAACTCCCACCGCTGCGTGAGCGAAAAGAGGACATTCTTCCGCTTGCGCACTACTTCCTCGAAAAGTTTTCTGCAGAAAACAAACGCTCACCAAAGAAGCTCTCTAAAGTAACTGAAAAGAAGCTTTTAGCGTATGACTTTCCCGGAAATATTCGCGAACTTGCCAACATCATGGAGCGGATGATTGTGCTCGACTCTGAAAATATAGCTTTTTAGAAACACCTTCCTTCTTTTACACTCCCTTTACAAAAAGAGGAGAAGCTATGGTAATCCTAGATCAATATTTCAAAGTGATGGTATTTTAATGGATACAGTCCCTTCCTATATCGCCTTTGCCCAAATAGCTTATGTGCCTGTCTGTTTAGAATGTGGCCAAACAGAAGAGCGCGTTGATGTGTGTGCACGGTGCCACATTGCTACACACTGTGCCGGCTGTTCGCATGCGTGTAAGCCATCCTCCTTTCAGGTTAGTCCTAGTGGGCTTTACGGATGGATTGCTGGCGATATTCACCGCGAAGAGCCCAAACAAAAAGGACTTATCATGCACTACCGTGGAAAGGAATTTCAGAACGCTAGGTGGGTCTCTACGACTCAGCTTAGCTCGAGTTGTGTGCACAAGATGATGAAGCGAGTAATGGATTCATACTGCAAAGAGGAAGGACGTGTTTGCGTGCTCGTGACAGGGCGCTCAGAAAAGGCTCAACTCCTAGTCCTTCAAGCAAGGCGCTAAAACTTTTGCTTTCGGAAAATACTCTCTTTTTTTAGGATCCTTTACACAACTTTCATAAACAGGAGATCTCAATGGCAGCAGCCGCAGCATCCACAACTTACTATCATCAACCTTGTCTTTTTCCCGGATGTGAGAGTCAAGATGATGTGACGTTTTGTGCCCTTTGTCGTCTCCATGCCTTCTGCAAACAACATATAGAAACTGAGCACAATTGCAGAAAAAGTGTGACCCATACAGGTGTAGGCGTACCTTTAGCTCTTTGCTTAGAAAAGCTTACACACCTATTTTCAGAAAAAGCGGTCATTGTCTATTTCAATGAATCTTGGAGAATTTCTCAGATTGAAGAGCAAAATCAAAGAAAGGTTTCAGACAATAGCCTCCAAATAACAATGGCGCAAATGATAATGGAGTATTGTCAAGAGGATGGTCGCTTTTGTGTGCTCCTTACACAACACAATGCCCCGGATTCATGCCGTCAGATCGTTGTCTTGCAGAAGGCATCAGAGGCTCCAGCCTCTCCCTTATCCCTGCCTAACCCCGCATCTCCTCCCCAAGCTGCAGCTTCGGGTGGGTCCAATAATGATAGAGAAGACTATGACATTGTAGAAGAGGTTGCAAAGTTGGTTGTGTATGGAGAGGGCAAATGGACGCCTGGGCTCTGCACTGTGTGCAATAGGGCAGCTGAGACGATTTGTCCCAATTGTGATTTTCATCTGCATCAAGCTTGTGATGCTTCTCATCTCACTTACTGCCAGACGATGGGGATTCAACCAGGTGAGGGGGGTGCAGTTGAATGGAGCACAATTATGCCTCAAGCAGCTGCACACATTAAAGATTTTTACGAAGGACAAACGATCATATCTGTTGTGCTTGGAAAAAACAGCCTGACAATTGCTTATGGTCTGATGAGCTACGCTGATTGGAAAAAGAGCTTGCCAAATGAGATTGCGGTTCAAAATCTTGCCCGACGAGTAGAAGCTATCTTAGCGCTTAGCATGGATAGCAAACTGCTCGTATGCGTCACTCCTGAAAATGGAGAAAATGTAGCACAATGCGGAGCGCGCATGCTCACTTTTGTAAAAGCAAAGGGTTGGTTTTGGTGATCAAAGACCACCCTTTAATGTACTGCTGAGGCAGTGAGAAGGCGAGGGAAGCTCTTAAGTCCGGGCTCGAAGCGGAAGTGCCCCGCCTCTTCATCATAGAAGCCGGTGAGCACTTCTCGCTCATTTGCAAGGCAGACGTAGGGAGCGCCCACAAAGGCGTTGTAGCCGACAACTTGCTGCGCAAAGGCGGGAGTCAGCTTTACCGCCTTGCACTCAATCATGAGAAGAGGCAAAAGCTCTTTTGTAAATGCCAAAATATCTAGACGTCTTTTAGGAATGCCCACTGTGAGCTGGAGGTGGGGAAGTTGCGCGATCTCTTTTTCCACTGAGATGAGGTGAGGAGGAAAGTGGAGGTCACGCACCATGATGCGGAGCAACTTCTGTCGCACGCGTTCTTCCGGCGTCTCTTTTACCCAACTTTTACGGATCGGGTCATAGATTTGGGAGCTCGATGATGCCATAGTTGCGGTCTTGTCTGCGGTAGATCACCTTCAGCTTTTGATCTTCTTCGCACTTGTAGACCAAGAAGTTATTCTCAGTGAGTTCCATCTTCATTACCGCCTCTTCTGTGGTCAACATCTTGAGGGGGCGCTTCTTTTGCGTTACGATCTCTCCTGGCTTCATCGTGGCTTCAAGCTGACGGAGGTTTTCTTCTTCTATTTGATCATTGATCTCTTGCTCGAAAGGATCTGGTCCTTGAATCACATTGACATGCATGTCAACTTCATGCAGAGGTTTTGCATGGTGACTGTGAAGCTTTTCAACATAACGGCCAAGTTTGCTCATCAATCTGTCAATGGCATTGTCAACTGCAGCGTAAAACTCATGCTCTTTCCCTGTCACTTTTATGTTGGTGCGGTTTACAGTGACAACATATGTGCAAAAGTAGACTTGTTTCACGTGCTCAAGAGAGATCGTTGCTTCGATCACACTTCCACCAAAGCGCTCAATCTTGATGAGTTTTTCAATCGCGTATTGCTGCATTGCCTCAGTGACTTCGAGATGCCGTCCAATCACGTGAATAGGGTACTCTTCCCCTGCAAATTTCTCTTTTACTTCTGCCCGTGTCTTTTTCGTCATAGTCAAATCTCCTGTTCGCACCGAAGAGGACTCGAACCTCTAACCACCTGGTCCGAAGCCAGGTACTCTATCCAATTGAGCTATCGGTGCACAATCGTCGTATACAGTAGCAAGAAATTCTCTTTTCCTCAACAATTGAGTGATGCAAATCGAAGGGCTTGTGCTCCAAAATATTCCATTCAAGGATTATGACCACATCGTCACCCTCTTCACTCCCCACTCCATCTTCAAGCTTTTTGTAAAAGGGAAAAAACGCCTTGACCCACACCATAACGCCCTTATCTCCCCCTTCACAATTGCAGAATATACCTACGAAACAGCAAAAAGTGAGCTCCACCGCTTTCAAGAGGGGCGCATTGTGGAGCAAAACCTCAAGCTGCGCGACCGCCTTGCCTCTTTTGAGGCAGCGCAGAAAATTCTCCTAGCGCTCCACCAAACGCAGTGGCCCAACAAACCCGCTCCTGCACTCTACCTACTTACCAAACATTTTCTCAAACAGATTCCCCAAACAGAACATCCTGACAAGCTGCTCGCCATCTACTACCTCAAGCTGCTAAAACATGAAGGCATTTTGGACACCTCACTCTTCACAGAAGAGGAGCAAAAGCATGTGCGCGCTCTCTCAGAAGTGCGCTCTTTTGAAATGTTAGAAACGATCTTGCCAGACGACACTCTGGCACAAAAAATTGAGGAACTATTTCAGAACAATTGTGCCTGAAGTCACTTCAAGGTTGAGAGTGAGCGTGACCTCGGCGTCTGGATTCGCCACAAAATGCTTGCGCAACTGGCCAAATCCCTTCTTCTTTAACCCATCTTTGGCAGAAATTTTCCCGGAAACCGAGCGCTTTGCATAAATGTCGAGCCCAACACTCTTCGGCAACTCAAGCACGATGTCTGCAGAAGTGCCGCGAATGTTGATCTCACAATTTTTTTGCCAATCCCCACGTAAGTCAAGCTTTACCTTGTTGCTTGTCACTGTAATGTCAATATCGGAAAGCATTGGAAACGTGCCAGTCAAAAGCCCCTTACACATTCCAAACGTGCCGTCATAACAGATAGAATGAAGGAGAGGATACTCACCTGAAAGATCGATCTCCACATTCTTCTTGCGCACTGCATCGATGTCGATGTTTTCCAAGTGCGGGTAAAGTCCTGAAAAGTCGAACGTGTCAACGTGTTGCCGTTTTTCATGGTTGTCAAACCCTTTCGAAGTGGGGTCGACACGAACGGCGAGCAGCGGCGCTGCTAAAATCAAGAAAAAAGTTGCAACAAGACGTCCCATTGCGAAAGGGGGGACTTGAACCCCCAAGGAGTTTCCTCCACTACCACCTCAAGGTAGCGCGTATACCAATTCCGCCACTTCCGCGAAGGAGGCAACTTTACTCTAGGCGCACAATAAATTCCACTAAATCGATTGACCCTCACGTTACGTGATAGATTAAAATTCAGACATTCTTTAATATCAACGGGATATGAAAGTCGTGTATACGGTTAGAAAATTAGCTAAACTAGCTGGTGTGACAGTGCGAACGCTCCATTTCTATGATGAGATTGGGCTTTTGCCTCCTGCTTACTACGGTGAGAACGGCTACCGCTACTACGAAGAGAAGGAGTTGTTGATGTTACAGCAAATTCTCTTTTTTCGGGAGTTGGGTCTTGACCTGAAGCAGATTGAGCGGGTGTTAAGGAGTAGCAACTTCGATCAGCTCGCCGCTTTGGTCAGCCATAAGGAGCACCTCAAGAAAGAGGTGGGGCGCCTAGAGCAATTAATTGAAACCGTGGAAAAAACCATCAAACACATAAAAGGAGATCGTGAGATGGATGAAAACGAGCTTTACTTTGGTTTTAACAACGAGCTTTACTTCGGTTTTAACAATGAAGAGCACGTCAAATATTTGATCGACCGGTATGGCAAAGAGGCAGAGTCCACCATCGCTGAGTGCAAAAAAAATACTGCTAACTGGAAGAAGGAAGACTTTGACAAAGTGAAGGCTGCAGGAGAGGAGATCAACCGTGCGCTTTGCGCTCTTCTGGATCAAGATGCAGCTTCTGCTGCTGTGCAGACGCAGATTGCTGAACACTTTAAGTGGATCAAAAAGTTCTGGACTCCTACAAAAGAGTCGTATACGAACTTAGGTCAACTCTATATTGAGCACTCTGAAATGAGAGAGCATTTTGACAGCCATGACCCCCGCTTAGCAAAATTCTTGGCTGAGGCGATGCGCATTTTTGCGGAGCAGAAGTTGTGAAAAAGATAGCCATCCTCTTCATCAAGGCGTACCGCCTTTTGCTGAGCCCTTTTGTGGGGAATTGCTGCCGCTTCTATCCAAGTTGCAGTGAGTACGCGATTGAGGCAATTCAAAAGCGGGGCTTTTGGCGAGGAGGATGGCTCACTTTCAAACGCATTTGCAAGTGTGGTCCTTGGCACAGAGGTGGATACGACCCAGTCGAGGGCGACACCTCGTGCGCTATGCGCGCGAAATCTCCCGCTCAACCAGAGGGTGAGGCGAGACCTTAATCTGGAGACGGAATCTTCAACATCTTCCCTGGCTGCAACGTCGTCGAACGAAGATTGTTCGTTACCATGATCTTTTCAATCGTCACGTGATACTTCTTTGCAATCAGCCAAAGCGACTCCCCTGGCTGCACAATATGCGTCTGCTGCGTTTGCGTAATGGGCACTTGCTGCCGAAATACGGGACGCAGATTCTCGTTGTTGAGGTAGCGGTCGTAGCGCGCAGCTATTTCACCTTGTGACTGCCCCGTATATTGAGCTAACCTTTCGAGCGCATGTTTGTCCACCCTAGGACTCCTTTTCTCCCCAAGCACTTGCTCAGTAAAGGCGATCGCTTCGGGAGTGGGCTCATCCATCAGCTCGAAGAGGTGTTCAATTTTTTCATTTGAGAGAAGTAATGCATAGTCGGGATCGAGCAGCACGAGAAGGTAGGCCGCTGTTTTCGAGCCAAGTGCAATGTGGTCGAGAAGAAATTGCTGCCTCACTGGCGCTGAAAAGTCCGCTCCCCCTTTCTGCTTATCTGTAAAGCGGCTGAGCGTCTCTTGGTTTCCTTCCAAGACAAGCTGGAGGAGAGTCCCACGTGAGACATCGTGATCAGCTCTTGCAAAGAGGGTTTGGACAAGAGTAAAATCAGCACTTTGGGCAAATGTTTGAAGTAATTTGGGATCACGTGTTTTTTGTAGCTCTTCGAGGATGGGGGGGACCATCTCTTCGACAGGTTTGTAGGCGAAGAGGAGGGAGAGTCTGTTCTCACGTACGAGGAAGTAGAAGAAAAGCGAAAGGAGCGCAACGTTCAAAACAAGACTCAAAGCAAGAACTTGACGGATCCACTTTTGTCCCATATTTTGACTTGTCACTATAGTGCATTATCTCTAAAATATCGGCTATGAAATTTCCTCTCTCTTGGTTCAAAACCTTTTTACCCACAAAACTGTCACCACAACAAATTGCTGATGCTCTCACCCGCCTTGGGTTTGAGGTGGAGGCAATTGAGCCGTGTGGCATTTCGTTCTCTAATGTTGTGGTTGCTGAAGTGGTCTCTACAGAAAAACATCCTGATGCAGACAAATTGACAGTTGCTCAGGTGAGTGATGGCACAAGCACGTTTCAAGTTGTGTGTGGTGCTGCAAACTGTCGAGAGGGAATTCGTGTAGCGTATGCAAAAGTGGGCGCTGAATTGGGTGACTTTACCATTGAGGTGCGCAAATTGCGCGGTGTTGAGTCGTTCGGCATGTTGTGTGCCCACGATGAGCTCGACTTGCCTAAAGAGCCTTTTGGGCATGCGAATGGTATCATGGAGCTCGATGAAACCTTTGTAGTGGGGCGGCATCTTGGCTGCTACTTCGGAGACCTCGTTTTTGAGGTTGCCCTTACGCCTAACCTCGCTTACGCCGCACATGTGCGCGGACTGGCACATGAACTCGGCGCATTTCTAAAGGAGAAAGTACAAATCCCCTCGTTCAAGGTGGAGGAGAAGGGAAAGCGGAAAGTGGCAATTGAGAGCGCTGTGCCGCGCTACGCCTGCCGCGTGATCGAAAATGTGAAGGTAGAGTCTTCACCTCAGTGGCTACAAGAGCGCATTGAGGCGTCTGGTTTGCGCTCTGTGAACAACATTGTCGATGCAACGAACTATGTTATGCTTGAGATGGGACAGCCATTGCATGCCTTTGACCTCGATAAAATTGAGGGAGAGATTCACGCGCGCGCTGCAAAAAGAGGCGAAACCATTATCACGCTTGATGATCAAGAGCGCATCCTCACCGAGGAAATGATTGTGATCGCCGATGATAAAAAAGCTGTGGCGATTGCGGGTGTGATGGGTGGAAAAAATAGCGAGGTAAGCGAGATGACAACCAACATTTTGCTCGAAGCCGCCTATTTTGAGCCGTCGTCTGTCCGCCGTACAGCAAAGCGACTTGAGATGTCGACTGACGCATCTTACCGCTTTGAACGGGGCACCAATCCAAATGCGCTGCTCACTGCACTTGATCAAGTTACCTCTATCATTTTGGAAGTGGCAGGTGGAAAGGCCTCTCCGATCAATGTGAAAGGAAATGAGTTTCCTGACAAGAAGGTGAAGGTGCGCGTTGAGCGCGTCAATCAGATTTTGGGTACGCAACTCGCCATCTCTGAGGTGGAGCTGATTTTGCGCAATATCAATCTAAAAGTCCAAACCGCTAAAGGAGATGAGCTCTCTGTTTCTATTCCCCCTTATAGGCATGACCTTAACGAAGAGATTGATTTGATTGAAGAGGTGGCACGCTTTTATGGCTATGACAACATTGCAAATGAGGCCCCAACGCTCTATCGCAACGACTTAGTAAGCCACGACCCTTCTTACCTCTTTGAAAGACGTGTGCGTCATCTCCTTTTACAAGAAGGATTGCAAGAGCTTTTGACATGTGATCTTATCGGCCCAAAAGATGCGCAGGTATTGGCACACGAAACGACGTTAATTCACTTGGCAAATCCAGGTTCACATGAGCAGTCAATTTTACGCCCCTCCCTTTTGCCTTCGCTGCTACGCGTTGTGCAGCACAACCGCGACCACGACATTCACGATTTAGCGGGCTTTGAGGTGGGCAAGTTGCACTTGAAAGTGAAAGACACTTACTTGGAGCCCATGGTGGCATCGATCGTACTAGCTGGAAAACGCACACCTGCTCACTGGAGTGAAAAAGGAGAAAGCGCTGACTACTTCGACTTGAAAGGAATAGTGGAGAGTTTTCTAAGCAGTTTGCACATTGAGCACACCTTTGAGAAGAGTGCACACCCAAGCTTCCACCCAGGTAGACAAGCCTCTGTGATTGTCAATGGAGGTGAAGTGGGCATTTTGGGACAAGTGCATCCCACACACAAAGAGGATGTCTACTTTGCTGAGCTCTATCTCGATGAGCTACAAAAAGCTGTTGCCTCTACGCAACAGATGCGTCCGTTACCGCAGTTCCCCTCCTCTTCACGCGATTTGACACTCACTGTACCGAAAAACGTTTCTTCTGATGCACTCTTTGCTGCAGCAAAGAGCGTAGAAAGCAAATTACTCGAAGCGATCTCTCTTATTGACGTATATCATAGTGAGAAACTAGGATCGGGGGTAAAAAATATGACCTTCCGCTTTGTCTACCGCGACCCGAATAAGACCCTTTCGGTGGAAGAGGTGGAAAAAGAGCACGCGAAGCTCACAAACAAAATGACGAATTCAAATTGGGGTACATCATGAAAAGAAGCCATCTACTCACTCTTTGCTGCTTCGGCCTACTCGCAACAGCGTGTCGCAGTGCACAAACAGGTGATGTCGTAAAATCGACTTATATTCACAAATACGGAGTGCCTGTCACGCAAGAAGAGTGGAACCGACAAGGAAAAGATGGCAAGGTGGTACAGCTCCACAAAGATGGCGTGACCACATCGAAGGGATATGCAGGAGGCGCCTTGCATGGGGAGTGCACGTATAGCTTCCCTAACACCTCAACGCTGGCAAAAATCGAGATCTATGAGAATGGCTCTCTTGTTTCTCGGAAAACGAACTTCCCAAGCGGTATTCCGCAAACAGAAGAGTCATTCGAGAAAGAGCTCATTGCTTCACGTAACGTCTGGTTTGAAGATGGAACACCTCAAATCGTCGAAAGCTACTCACAAGGGCTGCTTACAAGTGGCGAGTATCGCTCTCCTATCAATAATATAGAAGCGCGCGTGAAAGGAGGCGAAGGAACCCGCATTGTACGCTCAAGCGAAGGCGTGCTTCTTGCGAAGGAGAGTATTGAAGGGGGACGTCGCGCTGAGCGCGTCGACTACTATCCAAGTGGCGATCCTCAAGCAATCACACCGTATCAAAATGATCACATTCATGGCACTCGCCTCACCTTTGCACCAGGTGGTCTACCTAACACAGTAGAGCAGTGGGCGTACGACCTGCAAGAGGGCATCACCACTGTCTACCAAAATGGTGAAAAAGTTGCAGAGGTTCCCTATTTGCATGGAAAACGAGAAGGGGTAGAGAAGAAGTTCCGTGATGGCACTATTCTTGTTGAGGAGATGACTTGGAAAAACGATAGACCACACGGCATCCGCACGATCTATGTTGATGGTGCAAGACAAACCGACTACTTCCATCAAGGGGAGATTGTGAGCAGACCGACGTATGAGCGCCTCAACCCGCCACGCAGCGTATAAACTCGCAGAGGTGGCCTTCGGGCCACACCTTCCTCGAGAAGCAGAGGAGTGGATCGCAGCCTATCTCAACAAGAGGCCGCCTCCACTCCCTTTTTCTTTCTCCCTTGCAAACCTCTCCTCCTTCACGCAAAAAGTACTCACTCTCCTTGCAGAAATCCCCTTTGGCACATGCATCACCTACAAGGAGCTCGCCGAAAGAGTTGGCAACCCAAACGCTTGCCGTGCTGTAGGAACTGCATGCGGTAAAAATCCCTACCCCCTTTTCATCCCTTGCCACCGCATTGTAGCCTCAAATGGCATTGGAGGCTTCTCTTCCAACCTAGAATTCAAAAAATATCTACTTTGGCACGAAAGTTGCTTTCCCCTTCGGTATAACCGGAGGTCCAAATGGAACAACAACAACTCTTGCAAAAAATTGCTTACCTAGAATTCGTAAACGATCAACTGAGCACTGAAATTACTTACGTCGATGAACTCCTCAAAATTATAGGCTTCCCTGAGGGCCTTGAGACAATTAAATCGGCTGCACAAGAAGTAATCGAAGAGGAAGATCTCCAGGAATAACACTTAACTATTTATTGGCTAGCGTGTTAAAATGTTAGCTGATGACAAATAAAGTATCCCACACCCCTCTATATCAGCCTGTACGTGATGTGGGAGTTGCTTCGGCAACAGTCTCAGCAGTGATGGCTGTTGCTTTTGCAATTTTGCTCAGTAACGGGAAGGCTCAGCTTGCAGCAGTTCCCGGCTCGTTCATGGGAGTAACAGCGCTCCTCACCCTCACAGCTCTTGGTGTGGCAGCCCGCCAAAAAAGGCGAGAGCAGGCAAACAAAGGCGACGCGACTTCACCAGCAACTCTCCCCACAGCAGAGCACAGTGTTGAACAAAATAATGGAGCTACTGCCGCAGCATTGCCTACTTTAGAGGCTCAACCCACTCACCAAGCAACTTGGGATATATGGTATGAAATGAGCCTCTGTCCACTTTGCGACAACCTCCAAAAATTATTTGCAAAATTTGCACAAGACGACCCACGCATCTCAGAAGCTGTAGACGCAATCAAAGCCGAATTCCTCCGCTTTTTTGGACCAACTGCAAGAAGCCATGAACGCCAATACCAACAGCTCTTAAATGATGTTTATGCTAGCATTGAAACTATCATGATTGGGCAGCTTCTAATTCTTGTACAACAAACCCCACAGCAAATCAAAAACAAGCTAGACAAAATGAATTTTTTCAAAAGAGCTGCTTTCAGCCAACTGATTCAGAGCGACCCAGGCCCCACCACAGAAAATTTTGCAAAAAAAATCTTTGGAGGAATGATAGAGAAACTTTTCAAATCCTCCCCAATCTACAAAGGCTCAAAAGTAGCAAATCTTATTTCAAACCTTGTCCCTCCCCTGATTAAGCCAGGTGTGCTCTTCATCCGTGGAGAGAGGCAGGATCTCGAAGCCATCTTCCAGAGTGCTGCACAAAGCGGCGAGACGGGGCTTAACCTCCTCACTTTGTTAACGCAATCTTAATATTTTATATGATAAAATAACACATATGTCAGTCAGTAAGTGTCAAATAGATATGTACACAAGAGCGAAGGATGTGGGCATTGGCTCTGCGCTTCTCTCTACTGTGATGGCGGTGGCCCTCATTGTGCTCTTCCAGGAGGGGCAGCCCAACTTTGCTGCTTTTGCGACGTGCGGCTGTATTGGCGGCATAGCGGCTCTTATCTCTGTTGGGGCACTTATCATCATGATTCGCCACAGGCGCGGCGAACCGGAGCTCGTTCCCGTCAAATTTCCGGACCTTCAAGAGAAAGTAGAGCCCCCCAAACCAGAAGATCCTCCAACCTCCCCAACTGGTGAAGAGAATGGTTCTGAATCTGACGCAGAAAGAGCGCCTTCTCTAACCTCCTCCAATCAAGGAAGGGAGTATTCTCCTGAGATTCGTGAAGCGCCAGAGCCTCCTCAAGCTTCTCGCCTTCCTGAAACTGTCGAAATTTGGAGAGCTAATGAGCTGCATCCCCGCATTGAAGAGTTCAAGCTTGTAAAATACCTTTTTGCCCTTTACTTTGCCCAGTTTGGTGGCCCTGCTCCTGATCGCGCAAAACTTGAGCGAGATATGCAGGCTTTAGAAAACGCATTCTACAGTAACGTAACAGATGGTGGTACCACTAATCTGCAAGACGATTTAACTCAGAATGATGAGGGATACTACGACAGACTCATGTTTGTGATTGAAACGCTTCTCTCGGACAGTGTGGGCACTTTCCGCGACCTGCGTCCACAAGATGGAGACTCGGCCAAAGTTAGCAAGGATAAAAATGGAAAGATCAGCAAACTTACAAGTGGCTGGGTGCCTGACGTAGCCATTTCCGTTGCGATCGGAGCTGCGATTACGAAGAATTTTACAAATCACGATGGAACAGAAGAAGAGGGATTTGGCCCAGCATTCAATGCGATCTCGTCCACTTTTATTGGATCACAGGTCAATGACATCATGGACCGACTTGCGAAAGAATCTGTCACACTCTTCAGAGCAGGCGCTGGAAAAAATCCAGCATTCGCCACTGCATTAGAAACAGATGTTCTCGCTCCTCTTCGCACAACAATCGATCCAGATACTCAAAACAAGGTGGAAAGGCGCCTTGCTCTTCTAAAAGCAATCGACTTGCTCGCAAGAGAACTAGGAAAAAAAGGCATCGATCTTTCCGCCGATGCTATAGCAATTGCAGGAGTCCGCGATATTCTGCGATACAACAACATCGACACAACGACATCGAAGTGACACCTAGATAGTGTCGTCAAATTTTCTCCTTTGTCAGCCGGATCTTTTCTGCCAAAATGCGCCCTCGCAACCTCGGAAGTAGCGCTTTGGCTACTCCCTTCGCTTTCGATTGCGCATTTTGCCTAGAAAATCTCTCGCCTCACAAAGGAAAAAATTTGACGACACCATCTAATCTGTAAGACAACCACACTCAAGAAGATGCTTCTTCCTAAAGGGGCGGTTCCCTTTTGAGAGATCAAAGGGGCGTTTGCGCGGTGCATATTGGCAGGCTTCACTACATGCGCCCTCTTGCTTCTCAATACACTTCGGGCACGCTAAAAAGAGCTCGTTACAGTCCATGTTCGCGCAGTTATAGTATGTATCCGAGGGCTCGTTGCAAAATGAGCAGTTCGAGATGGGTTCGGCTTTCTCTCCATCTATCGAGGTTGCTAGACGGTCATCAAAGACAAAGAGGCTCCCTTTCCAGTGCTCTTTCCCCTCTTTGAGGCCGTAGTTGATCACGCCGCCGTCAAGTTGGTAGACATCTTTAAAGCCCCGTTTTTTCAAAAGGGCTGAGTAGACCTCACACCGAATTCCCCCTGTGCAGTACATCATCACTTTGGTATTCTCTGGCTCTTTCTCCGTCGCAAGCTTGTCAGCGTAGGCAGGGAAATCGCGGAAAGTCTCTAGATCTGGAAGCGTTGCCCCTTCAAAGTGGCCGATTTTCGACTCATAGTTGTTGCGCACATCAAGGATGAGATATTCGCCACTTTCAAGCATTTTTTTCCACTCTTGTGGGCAGACGTGTTCCCCTCCATCTTTAACGTCAGCCTCTTCACCTAGCGCGACTAGGTGCTCACGGTACTTGACGGTCATGCGAGGGAATATATTTTCTTTAAGCGGGTGGAGCTTAAAGTGCACTCGGGAGAAGCGGGGATCGCTTTTGAGCCACTCCATGTATTTGTCACACGCCTCGGCCGAGCCACTCATTTGCCCGTTGATCCCCTCTTTCGAGATGTAGATACGCCCCTGAACGTCGAGGTCTTTAAAAAATCTTTTGTGATTTTTAACCTCTCGTTTGGGCTCTTCAATGTGTTCAAAAATGTAGTAAGCGAGTGCAAAATATTCCATATGGGAGTGAGTATACTCTAGGAGGGGAAATAAATCCATTGTGGAAAAAGGATTTCGACGGTATTATGTTGGCTTCGAAATTTTAGGAGTTAAAGCATGGCACGTTATAGAGGTCCGAAGAACAGAGTCGCCCGCCGTTTTGGGGCAAACATTTTTGGTCGCGCACGCAACCCACTACTGCGCAAGCCCAACCCTCCAGGGCAGCACGGAGCGCGTCGTCGCAAAAAATCGGACTACGGCCTACAGCTTGAAGAGAAACAAAAACTCAAAGCATGCTTTGGGATGCTTTCTGAAAAGCAGCTTGTGCGCGCTTTCAAGAAATCTGTGCAAGAGAGCGGCAACACAGCTCAAAAGTTCATGGAGAAGTTGGAGTGCCGTTTAGACACGGTCGTCTACCGTCTTCACTTTGCACGTACAATTTTCGGCGCACACCAGCTGATCTCTCACGGCCACATTTTGGTCGATGGGAAGAAAGTGGACCGCCGCTCTTTCCGCGTACGCCCAGGACAAACTGTCTCAATCCGCGAGAAGTCGCGCAAGATGAAGTGTGTTCTCGAGGCGCTTGAGGTTTCAACGCAAACACTACCTGAGTACCTAGAGCTCAACAAAGATAAGTTCGAGGGAAAACTTCTCGTCAATCCTGAGCTTGAGCAGGTAGAGGGACAAATGCCGATTCCGGTTAACATCCCTGTCGTTTGCGAATTCCTATCTCACCGTACGTAGGACTTCTTTCCTCTGAATAGCAGAGGAACTCCTAATACTTTTGAGCCGATCAAGAAAGTGACGGTGAAGAGCGCTGCCTCGACACCGAACACTTCTAATTGTGTCCAGATCTCTCGCGAGTTTGTGGGCAGATATTTCGATACACAGATAGTCGCAAAAGCGCTCACAAGTGAGCAGACGATGAGTTTGGCTGAGAGGTCTCTCACTCCTTTCCATTTAATCTCTTGAATTGTTGTGAGAATCCAAACAAGTAGAAGCGCATTCACAGTTGAGCTAATTGTTGTGGCAATAGCGACGCTGAATGCCCCCCAGTGAAAGACGTAAACAAAAAGAGTATTGAGCCCAATGTTGAGCACGACGCTGAGGCAGGAGAAAATGGCAGGCGTTTTATAGTTTTTGATTGCGTAGAAGGCCGCTGCAAAGAGCATAGTCATCGTCATGGGAACAAGTGAAGCTCCATAGGCAACCAAGCACCATGTGGTTGTGAAAGTAGCCTCTCGAGAGAAGTGGCCATGGCCATAAACAAGGTTTACGGAGGCGTAGCCAAGCGCTAGGATAGCGAAGGTGATAGGAAGCATCCAAGTGAGCGCACGCTGCACCGCAAAGTTAAGAAACTCGTGATACTTCTCATATTGGCGGCTCTCGATTGCGCGAGAAATCGGAGGGAAGAGAGCCGAAGCAATCGCAACTCCGAAAAGCGCAAGCGGAAGTTGCTGCAGGCGGAGCGCATACCAGAGGAAGGCGGGGCCTTCTGAGCTAGCCACCCGGGCAAAAATGGCATCGAAGGCGCTGTTGATCTGCATTGCTGCAACACCCAGCATCCCGAGAAGGAAGGGAGCTAAGATCTTTGCCAGGGAGCGGATGTGAAACGGTTCTGCCCTCTCAGCGCCGTCACGCACCAAGATACTGTAGACTCGAGGAACGGTGAAAAACCACTGCAAAGCGAAGGCAGCAACAATAATCATTGAGAGGCGCTGCATTGCAATCATGGGCTCTTGTTTATAGACAAGGAAGAGAGCACCAATCCAAATTAAATTGAGAATCGCTGGAGCAAAGCTAGGCAAAAAGTAAGAGCGCTCACAGTTAAGAAGTGAGCTATTGAGAGCAAAGAGGCAAATAAAGAGTACAGCAGGGAGGAGAGTCATCGTGAGTCGCAATATCTCTGCATTCCCGCTCGAGGGGGAGCCAAAAATCAAAAAGGCACCTAAAATTCCCTCTGTGATGGCAACAAGCGCAATAAGCACAAGAGAAAGACTCATTGTCAGGTCATAGAAAAAACGGGCACTCTTCTTCGGATCTTCAGCGCGCAAGTGCTCATAGTGAGGGATGAAAGCGGTATGAAGCGCTCCTTCACCAAAGAGGCGGCGCAGTAGGTGAGAAAAGCGGAACGCCATCCAAAAGGCGGCAACCGCAGGCAAGGTGCCAAAGAGTGCCGCCATGCTCACTTCCCTTCCTAATCCTGTGATACGAGAGAGCGCCGTGCCTGAAAAAAAGCGCTTTGCTGATGAGGCGATAAGCTGTTTGCTGTCTTTCATATTTCAGAAATATAGCCCCATTTGCTAAAATTTGGCGATTAAAATGAAGAAAGTGGCTGCAAAAGATCTGCTTATTGGGGCGCACACAAGCGCTCAAGGGGGCGCATTCAATGCTCTGTATGAGGGGCAATCGATCGGCGCGACAACTGTACAACTTTTCACTGCCAATCAAAAGCAGTGGAAGGGAAAAGAGCTCACTGATGAGGCAATTGAAAAGTTTGAACACGCCTTGAAAGAGACGCGCTTAGAGCAGATCATGAGTCATGCGAGCTACCTGATCAACCTCGGTTCTCCCAAAGAGGATGTGTGCACGAAAAGCCGCAAAGCGTTTCGTGAAGAGATCGAACGATGCCTCACTCTCGGCATCACCTACCTTAACTTCCACCCTGGTGCTGCGCTTACCGACCCTGTCGAAAAATGTTTGGACCGCATTGTTGAAGGCATGCTGCAGGCAGAAGATTTGATTGATTCCGATGATTTTGTACTCCTTTTAGAGACAACGGCAGGTCAAGGCTCGGTAGTAGGGTGGCGCTTTGAAGAGCTCGCCTACATTTTGGAGCGGACACAAGAACGTCTCCCCGTAGGCGTCTGCATCGACACATGCCACATCTTTGCAGCCGGCTACGACATTCGCACAGAGACAGCTTGGCTGAAGACGCTGAAAGAGTTTGACGAGATTGTTGGGCTCAAGAACCTCTACGCCTTCCATCTTAATGACTCGATTTTTGACCTTGGGGAGAAGAAAGATCGACACGAGGCGCTGGGAGAAGGAAAGATTGGGATGGAGTGCTTCAAGTTCCTCATGCAACATCCTAGAACGCGAGAAATTCCCAAATATTTAGAAACACCTGGAGGGCCACCCCTTTGGGACAAAGAGATAGGTTTACTTCGTGAGTTTGCGCACTAAAATCAAGTCGGTTAAAGAATTTTTGGGAAAAGATGTGCTCATCAAAGGATGGGTACGCACAACACGCGCTCAAAAGACATTCACCTTTATCGAAGTGAATGACGGCTCTACACTTTCAAATTTACAAGTGATAGCAAATGAGACACCGAAAGATGTGACAACAGGCTCTGCTGTTGTGATAAAGGGAAAGGTTGTAGAAAGCCCAGGAGGGAAACAGGCGGTTGAAGTGCAAGCTGACTCAATCCAGCTAATTGGCAAGTGCGATGCCGAGGACTATCCTCTACAGAAGAAGCGGCACTCCTTCGAGTTTTTGCGTACAATTGCGCATTTGCGTCCTCGTACTAACACGATTGGAGCTGTTACCCGTGTACGCAACTGCCTTGCTTTTGCAACGCATAAGTTTTTTCAAGAGAAGGGCTTCCTCTACTTACACACCCCACTCATTACCCTCTCTGACTGTGAGGGAGCTGGAGAGATGTTCTCTGTTTCTTCTGGTAAAGGGCACTTTTTTGGGAAGCCTGCCTACCTCACCGTTTCGGGCCAACTTAATGCGGAGATCTATGCGTGTGCACTCTCTGATGTCTACACTTTTGGCCCCACGTTTCGTGCTGAAAACTCAAATACTTCACGCCATCTGGCTGAGTTTTGGATGGTTGAGCCTGAGATGGCATTTGCTGATCTCAACGATGATATGGATCTGGCGGAGAGCTACTTAAAATACGTCTTCAAAGAAGTATTAGAGAATTGCCCTGAAGATATGGATCTTTTTGACAACTTTGTTTCAAAGGGGGTGAAAGCCCAGCTGCAGCAAATTGTGGAAAAGCCGTTTGAGCGAATGACCTACACAGACGCTGTGGCAATCTTAGAGAAGAGTGGCAAGAAGTTTGAATTCCCCTGCCATTGGGGATGCAACTTACAAGCGGAGCACGAGCGCTTCTTATGTGAGGAGCACATCAAAGGGCCCCTCATGCTCTACAACTATCCAGCGAAGATTAAGCCATTTTATATGCGTCTCAATGACGATGAAAAGACAGTGACAGCGCTCGATGTGCTTGTCCCAGGGATTGGAGAGATCATTGGTGGATCTCAAAGGGAAGAGCGGTTAGATGTACTTGAGAGCACAATGGATAAGAAGGGGCTCGACAAAGAGACATATTGGTGGTACCTCGAGCTACGGAAGTATGGTTCGATTCCTCACGCAGGCTTTGGAGCGGGTTTTGAGCGCCTTGTGCTATGTGCGACAGGGATGGAGAACATTCGCGATGTGATCCCCTTTCCTCGCTACCCAGGTCACGCAGACTTCTGATGCATATTTAATCCCTCAATTTTTGAAAGCCTTTTGATTGATCTCTCGCTTGCCGTACCACTTGTACTGTCTACACTTGTGATCGACCAACTTGGAACAAAGTCCCCAAAAGCTCCTTTTCTGCACCTGCTGAGTGCTCTTGACAACATCACCCCTTTTCAGCGGTGCGGCTACTATAGTCAAATCGGTTGAAAATTTTACAAATTCCTGGCAGATGGCAAAGCCAAAGTAAGCGCGGAGTTCGACTTAGACCATTGATGGTCTATGAGAACGAGCGCAATCTTTGGTGAAGCCAAATGGTATGAATTTGTAAAATTTTCAACCGATTTGACTATATAGTCATCTTAATCGTGGATGTTGCAGTGACCATTCTGTTATACGAAGGAGCAAATGATGCTCCTTAGTTTATGTCTTTTTCTTGAACATGCGGTCACTCCTGAGCAAAGAGAGCAAGGATTAATGTATCGAGAGGCGCTTGCTGAAAATAGCGGCATGACGTTCAACTACGAAGAGCCGCAAAAACTCACCTTTTGGTCTAAAAACTGCCTTATCGATCTTGACCTCGCCTTTCTTGACAGCGAGAAAGTAATTCAAGAGATCTATCTTTTGCCAGCTGAACCACTCACTGCCATCACTTCGAAAAAGCGTGCTCAGTATGCTGTTGAGATGAATGCAGGGTGGTTCAAAAAACATGAAGTAAAGGTAGGGGATCAACTTCAATGGAAAACAGGTTCAAGCTGTGGAGAGGTTGTGGGTCGCTGAAGAGCGCGCAGCAAAAAGAGCAAACTGCCGCTCCACTCCTCTCTCAATGATCTCGTGTTCAATCTTTTCAAGTGCTGCTGCTTTGAGCTTCCGCTTCCGGTCGATTTCCCGATTGAGTTGGTCTATGTTGTAAAGCGTCACTTGAGGTTGTCTTGAGAGGCGGGGGTCGACATTGCGCGGCACACAAAGATCAATCACAAGGCGTGGTCGCGTTCCTAAAATCGTTTGCGGCGTGATCAAAAAATCAGGAGAGCGCGTTCCAAAAATTGCGACGTCATAGGTTTGCCACAAATGGAGCGAACGAAAGGGCAGACTTTTTGTACCCAAACTCTTCCCCTCAGTACGGTTACAAAAGGTGATATCAGTAACCCCCTTCTGTACGAAGCGGTTGAATATCTTCTGATTAATTTTAGAGATGCCCACAAAAAGCACTTTTTTTTTCGCACCAACCTTCGTGAAAATAGTGTCCTCAAGAGTGGGCAAGCCACGGTCAAGCAGTGATTTCGACCGCACCTCTTTCCCAATTTTGAGACTCTTTTGGAAAATGAAGTGGAGAGTGTGAGGGAGATACTTGGAACAGGCAAGCTCATACGCCTGCTTTACCTGCCCCTGAATCTCAGTCTCTCCCACAATTGCGCTATCCATCCCACTCGTCACACGAGCAAGATGCAAAAAAGCATCCATCCCAAAATAGGAATAGACACAGTGTTCAAACTCCTCTTCAATCTCTTCGCGCAAAATATTGAGTAAGTATGTTTGCATCTGCGCAAGGTCAAAGGCGCTAAAATAGATTTCCGTGCGGTTGCATGTGGAAAGAGGAACAAAGTCAAGAGAATGAAGGTGAGAGGGGTGGAACCGCTTGACGCACGCTTTTGCGAGCTTTTCACGCAAGGAGAGCGACGCCGACTTGTGGTTGATCCCCAAGATCCCAATCAGCATAGTGCCATGTATAGCGTATCAAGAATTGTTGGAGTAGGAATTTTATTGTGGCCTCGGGTATGATACAAGCAACATGGCAAAAAAATATGACGAGAGTGCCGTCAAAACGGTTGATGCTTTAACACATATCCGGCTCCGCTCGGGCATGTACATCGGCCGACTAGGCGACGGCTCCCACCCAGATGACGGCATCTATATTCTTTTAAAAGAAGTGATCGATAACAGCATCGATGAATTCATCATGCACAACGGTGATCGCGTCGAGATCAAGTTTGATGGCGAGCGCGTCTGTGTGCGCGACTACGGTCGAGGCATTCCGCTGGGTAAGGTGATTGACTGCGTCAGTCAAATCAATACAGGTGCAAAGTATAATGACGACGTCTTTCAATTTTCTGTTGGTCTAAATGGCGTTGGTTTAAAGGCTGTGAACGCACTTTCAAGCCACTTTTTAGTGCGCAGCTTCCGTGAAGGGAAGATGATGGAGGCAGAGTTTTCGCAAGGAAAACTCATACGGAAAAAGGAAGTGGCCAAGCGGGTAGCTGCAGGCACTTACGTTGAGTTTATTCCAGACAAAGAGGTGTTTGGAAAATATGCCTACCATAATGAATTTATCCTCAAAAGGCTGTGGCATTACGCCTACCTAAATACAGGTCTTACCCTCCACTTCAATGAAGAGAAAATCGTCTCTGAAAACGGCCTGCTCGACTTGCTCAACAGTGAAGTAACCGACCGTCTCTACGAGCCGCTACACTACCGCAATAAACATGTGGAATTCGCATTTTTGCACACGCAAAACTACGGTGAAAGCTATTTCTCTTTTGTGAATGGGCAATACACTGCGGATGGCGGTACTCACCTTTCAGCTTTCCGCGAGGGCATTTTGAAAGGGGTGAATGAGTTTGCGAAGAAAAACTTCCAAGGTGTTGACGTACGCGAAGGGATTGTGGGATGCATCCTCGTCAAAGTGAAAGATCCCATTTTTGAGTCGCAAACCAAAAACAAGTTGGGCAACACTGAAATTCGCTCTACCATTGTGCAAGAGGTAAAACAAGCTGTTGACCACCTCCTTCACAAAAATAAGCCTCAAGCAGAAAAGATCATTCAGCGCATCGCCTTCAATGAAAAAGTGCGCAAAGAGCTTGCAGCTGTGAAAAAAGAGGCCAAAGAGAAGCAGAAGAAGATCTCCTACAAAATTCCTAAGTTGCGCGATTGCAAGTTTCACTACAATGAAGAGTCTCTCTATGGCGATGAAACGATGATCTTCCTTACTGAGGGTGAATCAGCCTCGGCCTCAATCGTCTCATCACGTGACCCTCTGCGGCAAGCAATCTACTCCTTGCGCGGAAAACCGCTCAACGTGCACGGCATGAAGATGGACCAACTCTACAAGAATGAAGAGATGTTCAACTTGATGAATGCGCTTAACATCGAAGATGACCTCAGTGGCTTGCGCTATAACAAAGTGATTCTAGCTACAGATGCTGATGTGGATGGCATGCACATCCGCAACTTGCTTATTACCTTCTTTCTTACTTACTTTGAAGGACTTGTGCTCAATGGACACCTGTACATCCTTGAAACTCCCCTCTTTAAAGTGCGAACAAAAGACAAAACATCGTACTGCTACTCTGAAAAAGAGAAGGAAAAAGCGCTTAATGAGCTCGGGAAAAAAGCCGAAGTTACCCGCTTTAAAGGGCTTGGAGAAATCTCACCAAAAGAGTTCAAACAGTTCATTGGAAAGCAAATGCGTCTACGCCCTATTGGGGTAAACACTTTTTCTGACATCAAGCCGACGCTTGAGTTCTACATGGGGAAAAACACCCCAGATCGAAAACAATTTATCATGAAGAATTTGGTGCAAGACATTGGATGACATAAAGGAACAGTTTAAGGAAAACTTTTTACAGTACGCTTCCTACGTCATTTTGGACCGTGCGATTCCACACGTCGTCGATGGCCTCAAGCCTGTGCAGCGTCGCATCTTATGGACATTGCACAAAATCGATGATGGAAAGTTGCACAAAGTCGCCAATGTGGCAGGACAAACTATGGCGTACCACCCTCATGGTGATGCTCCGATCACAGATGCGCTTGTCAACCTTGCCAATAAAAACTATTTGCTCGACACGCAAGGAAACTTTGGGAACCCCTTCACAGGTGATCCCGCCGCTGCCTCCCGTTATATCGAGACGCGCCTCTCTTCCCTCGCAAAGGAGACGCTTTTCAACTCCTCACTCACAGAGTTCTTCCCCTCTTATGATGGACGCAACCTTGAGCCCACAGTGCTTCCCGTCAAAATCCCTCTTCTTCTTATGCAAGGAGCGGAAGGGATTGCAGTCGGTATGTCCACAAAAATCATGCCCCACAACTTTATCGAACTCCTTGAGGGAGAAATTGCTCTGCTCGAGGGACAAGAGATTGCCATCTACCCCGACTTCCTCTCTGGCGGCATCATGGATGTCTCTGAATATGATAAAGGGCGAGGAAAGGTCAAACTGCGAGCTTCTATCGACATTGTTGATGACAAAACGCTTGTCATCAAAGAGATCTGCTATGGCACTACGACTGAATCGCTCATCCGCTCGATCGATGAGGCGGCAAAGCGGGGCAAAATCAAAATTGACTCGATCAATGACTACACAGCAGAAAAAATCGAGATCGAGATCAAACTTCCACGCGGCCAATATGCTAAAGAGTGCCTCAAAAGTCTCTACGCCTTCACTGACTGCGAAGTTTCCATTAGTACGCAACTCATTGTCATCAAAGATGGCTTGCCGTGGGAGACTACTGTTGACGAAGTACTTGCCTACAACGTTGAAAAGCTCAAGGGCTACCTCCAAAAAGAACTTGAGCTCGAAAAAGAACAGCTCATTGAGAAAATTTTTAGCAAAACGCTCGAACAAATCTTTATTGAAAATCGGCTTTACAAACAAATTGAAGAGATTGCTACTTACGAACTGATCCACGATACGATTGCCAAGAGCTTAAAACCTTTCCACCAAAAGCTAGAGCGAGTTCCTGAGGAGGCGGATCGTGAGCGACTGCTCAGCATCCCGATTCGACGCATCTCCCGCTTTGATATCGGGAAAAATGAGGACGACATTCGCGCCCTACAAGAGCGCCTTGGTGAGGTAGAGAAGCTCCTTAAGAGCATTAAGCGCTATACAATTCAGTACTTGAAAGAGCTTATTAAAAAGTATGCGAAAGAGTTTCCTCGTCGCACAAAGATCAAAGCCATTGCAGAGGTTGACAAAAGAGCTATCTTAGAGAAGAAAATTCTTGTTGGATATGACTCAAAGAGCGGATTTTTGGGCACATCGGTGAGCAGCGACACCTCATTTGAATGCTCTAATCTAGATAAACTCCTCGTGCTTTTCAAAAATGGAAGCTACCGTGTCATGAATATTCCAACCAAAGAGTATGTGCATACGGATTCTGAGGCTGTATGGATTGGCCCTGCTGATAAAAAGACAAAGCTTTCAGTCATTTACAAAGATACTGAGAGTGGCTATCCTTATGCAAAGCGGTTTATCGTCAAACAGTTCATTTTAGAAAAAGAGTATCGTTTCCTTGACGAAAGTCATAAACTTGAGTACATCACAAGTGATGAGGAAGAGAGTGTGCAACTCTCCTTTAAGCCGAAGGGGAACCGGAAAGTAGGGAATCTTGAGGTTTCTGTGAATGAGATGCCACTAAAAGGAGCGCAAGCGCGTGGTGTTCGCCTTGCCACAAAAGAGTTAAAACAACTGAAAAGGTGCAAATAGATGGTAGAAGCAACAGGAGTGGGTGGATTCAAAGCACCCGAACCCGATAAAAAGCCGGAAACAAAAGGTCCCTCTGGATCTGACAGCACCTTTAAATTAGAGGGACAAAAAGGAAAGCACCATCATCATGGTGGTGGTATGACCGTGAAAGATCTAGAAAATAAATTCATCGATGCGTTTGGAAAGAAGGAAGGGAAACAAGCATTTGATCGCTTTATGTCTTCATTTATGATCACTGCTGTGAACCAAATGCATTCTGTTTCACAAGCTGCAGTCCAAAGAGAAAAGGAGATGAACCAACAGTCACAAGGGGGATAAAATGTTTGAACAAAAGCTCTATCTTGCAGTACCGCAAACAAGTGAGCTGAAACAGGCGCTGAAAAGCACTAACCCACAGCTCATTAAGCTTCTGCAACTTACTGAGATCGAAGGAAACTTTCTTGGAAAGGAAACACCTCTATTTCCAACATTGGAGCACCTCACAAATCTCGAAAGTCATGTGCTCTCGCTTATTCGCCGTATTGCACCAAATTGCAAAGCGCAAGTGCAGCTTGTCACATCTTTAATATGAAGGAAGCTCAGATAAATGGGCATTTATCTGAGCTTCTTGAGTAATTTTAGTCAAATCAGTTGAAAATTTTACAAAATCATGCCAGATGGCAAAGCCAAAGTAAGCGCGGAGTTCGACTTAGACCATTGATGGTCTATGAGAACGAGCACGATCTTTGGTGAAGCCAAATTGTATGAATTTGTAAAATTTTCAACCGATTTGACTATATGGTCTATGAGAACGAGCACGATCTTTGGTGAAGCCAAATGGTATGATTTTGTAAAATTTTCAACCGATTTGACTAGATGGTGTCGTCAAATTTTCTCCTTTGTGAGGCGAGAGATTTTCTAGGCAAAATGCGCAATCGAAAGCGAAGGGAGTAGCCAAAGCGCTACTTCCGAGGTTGCGAGGGTGCATTTTGGCAGAAAAGATCCGGCTGACAAAGGAGAAAATTTGACGACACCATCTATACAACACCTTAAAAATTTAGAGCTTATTTAACAGAAACTGCTCGCAACAGTTAAGATAAAAATTTTTGACTTCAGGAAATTTCTACCATTTCACATTGGCTCCGATGTGTTGAATAAGCTGTTCGTGTCCTGGATGTTTTTTTGCATCCTTCACAGATGAATGGCCCATGCAAGAGATTTCTGACGTGCTCTCCAAAAGAATAGCGGTTTTTAAAACTTTTCCTACAATGGCGACACAGGAATACAGGTCCATTGTTCATTGCACAAAGAGCTTTGCCAAAATCTTTCAATATCATACTTCCTCTATCAAGGTGGATTTTTGCAAAATGACGATCTAGGTTCACAAAAGTGGAATAAAAAGTTTCCTCTTTATTACATATTCCACAACCAAATAGTCTGGTTGTGATTTTTGTTGTGGGCTCAGCAGCCGATGCGCCTAAGCTACCCTCAAACACGTTATCTGGAGTAACCTCGTCAGATTCTATTTCTCCCTGATAATCAGCTAAGAGCATATCTTCGAGTGCATCACCCCCAGCATCTAAACCAGAAAAATCAGTGAGTGAAAAAAGTAGATCATCATCTATTTGAATCTCTACTGGCATTTGATCCTCAGCTCCCCATAAATCGAGTTTAGGCAAAGACCCCACCAGATCATCGAAAAGATCTGTATCACCACTAACATCGTTTTGCATTCCACCTGTAGGCAAATGGTCAGTTTCACAGCTCTGCAAATGTTTTTTCAATGCTATTTTATTATTAAATATTTTTGAACAGAGCCTACACAAGTGCTGTAGTTCAATGTGACGCTTAAGTGAAGAAAGTAGCATAAAAGTACTGTTACAGTGGCCACACACAAATGGCGTGCAGTTCTCCTCTTGTAAAGCTAGTTCAAGCTGCCTTATTGATCTTCCTGGCGAATCATGCCCTTTCAGTAGATGGGTTTGCCTTAGATGGTTTTGCAGTTTTTTTGCATCGGGAAAAGATTTTCCCTGAGGACAAACATTACAACCGTAAAGTTTTGTCGGGGGTATTGCGGAAGAAGCGGCTGCAGCTACAGCTGAGCTCCCTCTTCCGTTAGCACCTTGATGTATGCTTGCTGAACCTACTGCTTGCAAACTCATGAAATTGCCTCTTACTATTGTGATATTTGCCTGCACTCCTGGAGTGTCAGGATAAGGGGGAGGCTAGCTCTTTTCACGCTTTTTTTCAAATATTTATTGAATCTTAAATCATTTTTCCAAATTTGGGCTATATAGTCAAATCGGTTGAAAATTTAGAGCTTATTTAACAGAAACTGCTCGCGACACCTAGTGTCAAAAAACATTTTACTTTCAAAAAATTATTTTTTACCGCATTTAGATTCATGTACTATAAATGTTACTCGTGCTTGAAATGTTTTAGAACATTTTTGACACGTATAGCCCCCATGATTGACATCGAAAATGTGTGCTCGCAAAGTAATGTTATCCTTATAAGGTTTTGAACAATGGTTACACATACATATTGGTCTATTATTTTCTTTAAGAAGAAGCTTAAAATATTTCTTTGTACTCAATCCGTTTCTAGGTCTGTGCTTTTTTTCAAGATGATTATGAAGCCCCTCCATAGTGGAAAAAAAAGATTGCCCTTGAGAACAAATATTACAGCCGTATAGGTTGGTTGTTGGTATTTCGAGCACAACAGGGTCGACGCCTGAACTATCCTCAATCGCCTCACCTCCAATTTTCTGATCCAAGTCCAACCCGGTTACTTTATCCCGATCATGCAAGAACGTATCTTCGAATTTTTCTCTAACACCATCTGTATCACTCCAAATACCGAAATCAACATCTGTATCACTCCAAATACCGAAATCAACAAAAGAAGTGTCCATTGAAGGTGTAGCAAAAAGAGTGCCTTCTTGAGTTCCCAAGAAATCGGGTGAAAGTGGAGATGGAGGCTCCTCTAGATCTCTGAAAAGATCTGTATCACAACCAACAACATAATTTGCGCTACTTGTAGGCAAAGTAACCTTACAGCTCTCCGAATGTAATACCAAAGCTAGCCTCGCATCAAATACTTTTGAACAGCGCTTACACAAGTGCTCTTGTTTAGTGTGCCGATTAAGTGAAGAAAGTAGCATAAAAGCACCGTTACAGCGGCCACACGCAAATGGCAGGGGATTCACCTTTTTTAGAGTTTTTTCAAGCTGCTCGAATGTTGTTATTGTATCCTCAGCATCTGACGAGTTATGATTTTGCATTAGATGCTCTCTCAGCTTCCTTTGAGAGCAGAAAAACATTTTCTGGGGACAAACATTACAACCATATAAGTCCTTCTTGGGCATTGCAGAAGTAGCGGCTGCAGCTACCGCTGATATCTCGTCTGAGCGCCCTTCTCTATAAGTCCCTTGAGGAGTTGTTTCTGAACCTACTCTTAGCGAACTCATGAAATTTCCTCCTTGCTGTTTGATATTTGCCTACACTCTTGGAGCATCAGACTAAGGGAAAGGCTTGTTATTTTAAAATATTTATTATTTTTAGTACTCAAATCATTTTGTCCCAAATTTGGAATACAAAAGCTTTGGCAAAGGCTGTGTTTCCAAAGTTCGAGAGTGAATTGAGTCTTTCCCCTTTTACGATAGCGGTAAAGCCGCGCCCCTTTCGGGTGAACACTAGCCAGAGCTAACGGAGCCTCGGCACGCTAGATGGTGTCGTCAAATTTTATCCTTTGTGAGGCGAGAGATTTTCTAGGCAAAATGCGCAATCGAAAGCGAAGGGAGTAGCCAAAGCGCTACTTCCGAGGGTGCATTTTGGCAGAAAAGATCTGGCTGACAAAGGAGAAAATTTGACGACACCATCTAGTTTAAGGAGAAAAAGTTCATATTGCTCTCGGACTTTGGAAACACAGCCTCGGCAATTGACTGACCACCTCAACATTTCCTTGAAGTATATCCAAACCGACCTTAACATCAAGCAGCAGTAAAAATTAAACATGCTGAAATAAGGAGCATTCATGAAACATCGTATTACCGCTGCAATCGTCATCGCCACCGCATTTATCCTGTTTCCTACATCTGTCGAAGCAAAATCTAAAAAGAATCCGCAGAAAATGTCACAAGCGCAATTAGCCACTAAGATGAAAGAGTCGACGCAAGAGCTCAATGCAAAGCTGTTGGTCGCTGCATTCGAAGGCAATGCAAAAGAGTGCGAACAACTCATAAAAGCTGGAGCTGAGATCAATACTCAAACTCAAAATGGCGACACTCCCCTACTACTTGCCATTAGGGAAAATCATATTCAAATTGTAAAAGCTTTGCTAAGTTTCGAAGCAGATTGCTGTCTAGCAAATCGTGCTGGTATCTTCCCTTTAGCTCAAGTGGTTGTAAATGGTGATAAAGCAGTCCCAAAAGAACTTGATGATGGAAAAATTATTTATGTAAAAAGTGACTTCAAGATTCACCCTTTCTTAGCAACTGCTTTACTCATAAATGGAGCAAGAATTGACCAACAAGACATGCAAGGACGCTCTGCTCTCCACTTAGCTGCAGAGGCTGGGAATGTTGAGGCCATCAATTTTCTTGTAGATCATGAAGCAAATGTAGACATTCGAGATGTAAATGGACGCTCACCTTTGATGTATGCTTGTAAATCTGGAGGACTTGAGTGCTGTAAGCAGCTTTTACTAGCAAAGTCTGATGTAAACGCAAAAGATAATGATGGGCAAACTCCACTTATGTTTGCGGTGCAAAAAGACCAACCTGAGATGGTCACCCACCTGATTAATAAAGGCGCGGTAATCAATGATGCAGATGATTTTGGAGCGACAGCGCTTAAAATCTCTGATGCGCTTGGAAACCGTAAAACATCTGACTGTTTGAGAAAGACAGGCGGATAACCTTCGAGCAGAACCTACTTGACACTATACGGTGTCATGTAGGTTCTAAATCTACCCTTCTAGCGAGTTTCGTTGAGCAAAAAGCTCTAAATTCGATATCCAATCTGAATGATTTGGAAAACTCTCGAACACAGGTAGTAACGTATAGTCAAATCGGTTGAAAATTTTACAAATTCGTGCCAGATGGCAAAGCCAAAGTAAGCGCAAAGTTCGACTTAGACCATTTATGGTCTATGAGAACGAGCGCAATCTTTGGTGAAGCCAAATGGTATGAATTTGTAAAATTTTCAACCGATTTGACTATATGCTTAATAACGTTTATGCTCTACTTTGAAATGTTGTATATGCAGCACATCTGATCAGTTGGGTCGATGAAGAGGGCTGCTTCTCCGAGCTTTCCTGGCTCTGCCTTATCGAGCGCTTTAATCTTGAATACCAGGGAGTTCTCCTTAATTTCGGGATCCGCTAATTCCAGAGCAGCGTCGTAATATTTATGCTGCTCATCAAAATAGGCAATAGAAGCCTTAGTGTTCTTTTTATCGAATGACTCAGGCCAATTTTTTACGAAATCAGCAATAGGGATCATAGCTGTCTTCCGCTCCGGACGATCAGTAAATGCCAAAACATAGCGATCAGGATCTGTCATCTTCAACTCTGTGGCTGACATCTCTGCATCAAGAGAGTGCAATACAAAGAGCCACTTTGCCTCTTTCTTTTGTGTACATCCGGCCATCAGCACCACAGCACAAATCAACAACAATACTTTTCTCACTTGCTCTCCCATCTTTATGTCTCCCATTTTAGAGCTATCGAGCGTCTCGACCGAGAAGGTCACTTTCCCCTCTCAGTCATTTGCGCTTCCCTAACAGGCATCACAAACACCTACCTCGTCTCTACCTTTTTCTGGACGCACCCTGTAAGAAGGAGTACAACAATCCCCAAATATGCTATTTTTCTGCTCATGGATACCTTCTTTGTTTCAGAGAAAGAAAAAGATCAAAGGCTCGATAAATACTTAAGTCAAAAGTTTCCCGACTACTCTCGCTCCTACTTTCAATACCTGATAGGAGAAAATTTAGTATTGGTCAATGGAGAAGTGGTTAAAAAGAGGCAGATGGTCGCTGAAGGAGATGAAGTTGAGGTAGAATTTGCCCTTACTCCTGAAATCTCCCTTGAAGCTGAAGATATTCCACTCAACATTGTATATGAAGATGAGAGCTTACTTGCGATCAATAAACCAGCTGGCATGGTGGTGCATCCAGCCGTTGGAAATTGGAGCGGCACCTTTGTCAACGCCCTCCTTTTTCACTGCAAACTTGAGGGAGAAGGGCTGCGCCCCGGCATCGTGCACCGCTTAGACAAAGAGACCACAGGCCTCCTACTTGCCGCCAAAACCGAAAAAGCGCAACAGTCACTTGTCGCCCTTTTTGCTTCTCGCGCGATCAAGAAAGAGTATATCGCGATCACGCTCGGCAATCCAGGAACGCGCACCATTGAAGGCAACATTGGAAGGCATCCCGTGCGCCGCAAAATGATGAGCGTGCTGGAAGTTGGAGGTAAAGAAGCGATCACCCAGATAAAGACTGCCAAGTGTGATGGAAACATGAGCGTAGTGCACCTTTTTCCGCAAACAGGGAGAACACACCAGCTTCGCGTCCACCTAAAATCTGTGGGGACTCCCATTCTTGGTGATCCCATCTATGGCAATGAAGCACTCAATAAAAAATATGGTGCTGAACGCACGCTTCTACACGCCTACAAACTCTCATTTACCCATCCTATTACAAATCAACCACTTGAA
Organism: Chlamydiales bacterium; assembly: GCA_024233495.1. Lineage (GTDB taxonomy): Bacteria > Chlamydiota > Chlamydiia > Chlamydiales > JAAKFR01 > JACKPM01. The sequence continues at coordinate 208,848 of JACKPM010000001.1, read as the reverse complement.
CTCACCGCTCCTATTCCCGCTGACATGCAAAAATTCATGGAGAAAATCCGATGAGAGCCGTTGTACAGCGTGTGAAAGAAGCAAAGGTCACAGCTGAAGGGAAAGTGACCGGAGAGATCAGACACGGCCTTCTTGTCTTGCTTGGCATTCACTTGAACGACTCAAAAGAAGTGGCAAGATGGATGGCAGAAAAAATCACCCTCTTGCGCATCTTCTGCGATGAAAAAGGGAAGTTTCAACACGACCTTGGACATATGAATGGCGAAATCCTTGTTGTCAGCCAGTTTACCCTCTACGGCGCTTGTGAAAAAGGAAGACGCCCTGACTTTCTTGAAGCAGCACCTCCTGAACATGCAATTCCTCTTTACGAATACTTTCTTACCCACCTCAAACAACTCGGATTCCCCCCACAATGCGGCATCTTTGGCGCCAAAATGGAAGTCGCTAGCCTTAACGATGGCCCCGTTACCCTTATCATAGAACGCTGACCAGTAATTCGTTCCGAATTATTAAGTTGCTATAAACATGATTTTAATCTTTCTGTCGCCAAATAAAAATGAAATTCGTAATATGATGCTGGGAACGACCCTTGCTTAGGAACGAATCATGAAAGAATTTGTAGCTTATATCGTAAAGAATCTGGTTGACCACCCTGACAAGGTGGAAATCAATGAGGTGGGAGGGACACACACCTTGATTATTGAGCTCTCTGTTGAGAAGTCTGACATTGGGAAGATTATTGGGAAGAGAGGGAAGACGATCAATGCGATCCGCACTCTTTTGATGTCTGTTGCGAGCCGTAACGGTTTGCGTGTCAACCTTGAGATTCTGGAAGAAGAGAACAACAAACCCAATGGGTGAGTTTGCAGACAAGGTCGTTGTGGTCACCGGTGGCAGCAGCGGCATTGGGAAAGCGACAGCTGAGAAGTTTGCACGTGATGGCGCCCATGTCATCATTACTGGACGTGACAAGAAGCGCCTTGAGTCCATTAGCTCAGAGATTGGTGCCAAAGGCATTGTCTATGATGTAGGTGACCTTGCTAGCCTCAACAAACTTTTTGAGCAGTTTGATCGCATTGATGTACTCATCGTCAATGCAGGCATTTCTGAATTTAAACCCATGGTGGAGGTGACCGAAGAGAGTTACAACGCCATCATGAATACCAATGTGGAAGGGGCGTTTTTTACGGTTTAAAAAGCGCTTCCCCACATGTCTCAGGGAAGTTCGAATTTTTATCTCCTCTGTGGCTGGGAAGCTTGGAGCTTTCAACCACAGTGTTTACTCTGCTTCGAAAGGAGCGATTGACAACTTCGTCGATGCCTAAATAGTAGGGGCAATGTCTGACGCAGATTGCAGATCTCCTCAGAAGTCGGCGTGCGATCGTATCTCTGAGACCAAAAAAACGGACCGAGCAGGACTCGAACCTGCGACCTCCCGCTTAGAAGGCGGAAGCTCTATCCACTGAGCTATCGGTCCAACATCCTTTCATCATAGTACAGTTTATCCTTATGTACAACTTCTGATTGGGTTTTAACCTCTGTCGAAATATTGTAGTTGCGTGGAATGTTTTGTGGGACTCGGAGGCAATCAGGGCAATGTTATTGAAAACTTTGCTTTTGCCTTGCGCTCTGTGGAAAAAAGATTTAATTCTTGTGTTGCTTCTCGTATTTATCGCACCTCTCCTGTCTCTGCTATTGAGCAGCCTCACTTCTTAAATGCTTGCTGCCGTTTTGAGTGCTTTTTATCCCCTTTTGAATTACTCTCTGCCCTAGGGGAAATTGAAAAAGAGGCTGGAAAGGTGCCGAAACGGAGAGACGAACCTAGGCCCCTTGACTTGGACCTTCTTTTCTATGGAGAGGAGGTGCTTTTTTCCCAGGGGCTTGTTTTGCCCCACCCGAGGTGGCATGAGCGTCTTTTTGTGATTGCCCCTCTGGCCGATTTGGGAAAGCTTCCTTTTGGTCTAGATGCATCCCTTTTTTTGGAGCATTTTGTAAATCGAAACAATGAGAGTGTAGAGCTTTATGAAGAAAGTTTTTGTAGGTGATTTTTCTGTTGGCGCGAGTGAACCTCTTTTTGTAGTTTGTGGCCCTTGTGTGATTGAGTCACGCGAGGCGGCTTTGTACGCTTGCGATTTTCTTTCCTCTCTATTTGGGCGGCTGGGTGTGCCTTTTGTTTTCAAATCGAGCTATGACAAGGCCAATCGCTCTTCTCGTGGAAGCTTTCGCGGCCCTGGTCTGGCTGAGGGATTGAAGATTTTGGCTGAGGTAAAAGAGCGTTTTGGTGTGCCGGTTTTCACAGATGTACACTCCCCCGAAGAAGCTTTAGCTGCGGCTGAAGTTTGTGATGTGATTCAAATCCCCGCTTTTTTGAGTCGGCAGACTGATCTTTTGGTGGCTGCTGGAAAATCTGGAGCTGTAGTCAATGTAAAGAAAGGGCAATTCATGGCACCTTGGGAGATGAAAAATGTTGTCGAGAAGATTGGAACAGATCAAATTTTATTGACCGATCGAGGCACATCTTTTGGGTATCAAAATTTGGTAAGTGATTTCCGTGCGGTTCCGATCATGCAGGATTTGGGTTTCCCTGTTTTATATGATGCAACGCACAGTGTGCAGCTGCCAGGTGGGTTGGGCACATCATCTGGAGGTGAGCGGAAGTTCATTCCTTATTTGAGCCGCGCTGCTGTAGCAGCTGGTGTACAGGGAATTTATGCGGAAGCGCATCCAGATCCTGCAAATGCTCTTTGCGATCAGGCTTGTCAGCTTCCTTTCTCTCAACTAGAAGAGCTTGTTTCGAGCTGGCTGAGAATTTTTGAGGCGGTGCAACCGTGTACAAAGGTCTAGCCGTTTTACTTGTTGTGGGGGCGCTTTGTGTAGGTTTGCCTCTTTTGCGCTCAGACAAGGGCTCTTATGAGGAGCTTGTAAGAAGCAGTGAACCGCAAAAGGTGCGGGCCCTTTGTCAGCAGGCGCGCGATGGAGTGAGCAAGCAAGTTTGGAGCTTGGATGCACACTACTGCGCGATTGAGAGCCGCCACTCTGAGCTTTTCTTTTTTACAGATCGGGGTGAGGTGGATGTGATTGAGGAGCTCGAGGACGTGGAGTGTTTGGTGCAAGAGTGCCTCTACTACAAAGAGGGCGCGCCTATGCAGACGGTGCGCTTTTTACGCGCCAAAGAGGCGAGCTACAACTACTTTGCTGAGCTTTTCGAGGCAACGGGCGTCAAGATGTGGACGTATGAACTTCCAGGGCACGAGCCACCTAAGAGCGTAGGGGGGCTTGAGCCTACTTTAGTGGGGCGAGCTGAGAGAGTTGACTTGAAGCTAAAAGGGCGCGCTTTTGATCTCAATGCTCACCACTTTCAGGGGACAATGCGATGATATTGCTGCTTCTACTATTCTGCTCGTCTCTTTTTGCACAACAAACATCTGTTGAGTCTGATGATGCTCATTATAATGGCTCTGTGATCACATTAACGGGCAAGGTACATGTCGAAAATGAGATGGGTGAGCTTTTTGCGGATGTGGCAATCTTAACAAAGGACGAGGCCAAGACGACACGCATAGACTTTCCGTGGATTGAGCTAAAGCAAAATGTGCGCTTTGATTTGGAACAGGGGCGACACTTGCTTTGTGACCATGCCTTTTTGGACTATACCAAGAAGACATCGCTTATCGTGGGATCACAGGCGCACTACAGCGATGACCATGGTGAGGTGTTTGCAAACCGCGCTGTGATTGACTATGAAGAAGATGGGAAGCAGCTCCGGCCTACAAAGGTGACTCTCTATGACGATGTGCGCATGGTAAACCGTGAGAAAGAGCAGTACGCTCTTGCAGATACCGTAGAGTACTTCCCTGCTGAGGAGCGTATGATCTTGAAGGGAGAATGCGTTCTTTTCTATGACAAGGAGAGAAGTGTAGAACTTTCAGCAAAAGAGGTGCATGCAAAACGGGATGAAGAAAAACGAGAGAGCGTGCGTGGTATTGGCAATGTACGTTTCTTGTTTGGCGCTTCTGAGATGGACAAATTGGAGCAGAGGTTTGGAAAATGCTGGAAGTAGAAGAGCTCGAAAAGAGTTATGGAGGAAGAAAAGTGGTAGACGGCCTCACCTTTGAAATTGGTGAGGGAGAGGTAATTGGCTTGATCGGTCCAAATGGTGCGGGAAAAACCACCTCATTTTACATGACGATTGGGCTAATTCGCCCCGACCATGGGCGTGTTCTTTTCCGTGGTGTTGACGTCACAAAAATGCCAGTCGATAAGCGGGCTCAGATGGGGATGGGCTATCTCGCACAGGAGCCCTCTGTCTTCCGCTCACTCACTGTAGAGGAAAACATCTTGTGTATCCTTGAAAGTCTCAAGCTCTCCAAAAAAGAGCGCTACGAAAGACTCGTCCAACTCCTAGATGAACTCCACCTAAAAGAGCTCGCCAAAAAAAAGGCTGCCGCCCTCTCAGGGGGAGAAAGAAGGCGGCTAGAGATTACGCGGGCGCTTGTGACCGAGCCCCGCTTTCTACTGCTTGATGAGCCCTTTGCCAATATTGACCCTCTCGCAATTGCTGACTTGAAAGAGCTCATCCGCCTCTTAACGAAAAAGAAGATCTCAGTGTTGATCACCGACCACAACGCACGGGAGATTTTATCTATTGTGGACCGTGCCTACTTGATGCGCGATGGAAAGGTATTCCTCCAAGGGACCGTAGATGAGCTCCTCCAGAGTGAAGAGGCACGCCGCTACTACTTGGGCAGCGAATTCAAGATGTAGCTGATTCCAACAGAACAAGTATGGCAAGTACTTTGAGATGAACATTTAGCAAACCGGTGTTAGGGAGACTACGCAGCTATAGTCAAATCCGACTTGGCGAAAATAGATCCGAGCATCCTAATCTAAGAAACCTAGCAAATAGAGCAAGGCCGCATGGTGTGCCCACTGAATCGGGGTGAAACTGCACGCCGTAGATGGGAAGCGTGCGGTGCTGTACCCCCATGATCTCGCCACACTCTGTCCAAGCCGTTTTTTCCAAACAATCAGGAAGCGCTCCAAGCGCAAGCGAATGGTAGCGCATCGCCAAAAAACCTTGCTCCAGCTCTTCAAAAAGCCCTTTTCCATTGTGATAGATACGAGAACGCTTCCCATGCATCACGCTTTTGGCAGGACACACACTCCCCCCAAAAAGAGAGCCGATGAGTTGATGTCCCATGCAAATTCCCAAAATGGGAACCCCACTCTCTAGATAGGTGCGGGAAAGGGGCACACTTTTTGGGTGGCCAGGGCCAGGGCCAATCACAACCGCGTCTGCTTGAGGGAGAGGTTCTTTGCTGCTCACCACACACACCTCTTGCCCTAAAGCTTCAAAAGCTGAGGCGATGTTATAGGTGAAGCTATCTTCATTGTCGATCAGCAAGAGCATAGATGAGCGCCTTCTCAAATTTTTTGGGGTCGACCACGATGTCTGGATCTGTTTCTACACCCCCTTTCCCCTCTCCAAGCATATAGTGGTAGGGCAAAGAGGCGGCATTAGCAATCTGCCAATAGCACTGATGAGTATAGGATGGGGCAAAAATCTCTAAAAGGGGAGTACCTGGCTCGCAAAAAGCGAGATGGGAAAATCCAGCGCCGTGTGGCCCCACTACAATCTCTGCACTCTTAAAAAGAGCCGTCTGCTCAAGGAAAGGCAAGTCACTGAGCGTGCGACACTCAAAACCGTGCTTTTCCAAAATTGGAAGAAGCTCCTCCTCATTGAGAATACGCCGCTTTTGTGCATCGCTACGTGAGATGTAAAGCCGCCTTCTATCTAACTTTCGTACGTGGATGTTGTCCCGCAAAAAGTCACATACCCACTTTGTGGCGAAATTCGGGATAGAGGGAACAATCAGCTCTTTTGTGCGTACGGCATTCCATTTTGAGGCATCAATAAGTCGGCCCTTCTCAATACCAAAAAGAGCAAGACTCTCCTTTTGAAACGCCTTTCCTTGATCGATGTAGATCATTCCTGGCAGCTCCTTCACCAAAAAGAGGCGAGGGAGCACCTCATACATCCAGTGATAAAACATGTCATGCCAACCAGCTGCCAATGAGATCACCCTATCTGCATGTGTGATCCTAGGAAAGAAACGTTTAGAGCTAAAATTGAAAAGGTCATGGTTTGCGGGCGTTTTCCCGTCAACAGGGACAAGATAGGTGGTGATCAATTTCCCACTCCGATCGAGATTGCCACCTAGATGCGTCGCGATGCCCCCTTTCACATGGAAGTAGCCTTGGGCCAGCGCCTGTGCAGCTCCCCCTTTCCATAAAAGGGGAGACTCAATGCTCTTGGGAGCATCCCATATCACATTTTTTTCGGGGACAACTTGTGTGATGCTCTTAGATTCACTTAGACCTGAGGGGACGGCAAAAAGAGTGTAGCTCTTGGAGCCGAATGAGCGTATTGCACGCGCACATCCCCTCTTTAAACCGAGGCGAAGTGCGCGGACAACCTTAGAGGGAAAACTCTTCATCGAGAGAATATTTGATCACTCTTGAAAAAGAAGTCAATCTCGACTTTTGCTGTTTCAGGAGCGTCAGAGCCATGCACAGCGTTGGCATCGATTGAATCTGCAAAGTCTGCACGAATAGTGCCAGGAGCCGCCTCTTTAGGGTTCGTTGCTCCCATCACTTCACGATTTTTCAAAATTGCATTTTCTCCTTCTAGAACAGAGGCTACCACAGGGCCAGAGATCATGAAGTCAACAAGATCTTTGAAGAAGCCGCGCTCTTTGTGCACAGCGTAAAATGCTTCTGCCTGCTCACGTGAAAGGTGCAACATACGTGTTGCAACGATTTTGAGTCCCGCCTTCTCGAAACGGGAAAAAATTTCTCCAATGACATTTTTCCCCACCGCATCGGGCTTAACAATTGATAATGTTCTTTCTTGAGCCATCCTTTTCTCCTTTTTTGGCAAAGAGGATACACCATTAAGGAGAGAAGTTCAATACTATTTAAATTTGAGGGCGGCGGTAATGAGAGAGGAGAGGTCGTTTGGATCTTGCACCTCTTCTGCGGCCTTTTTCACGGCGCTTTCGGCTGCTGTTTGGGTATAGCCCAAGTTCAGTAGCGCATTGAGGGCGTCTTGTAGTTTGTGCCTTTTTCCGCCAGCAGAAGGGGCGATTTTGATCCTCCCCTTTAGGTCAACAAGGAGGCGCTCAGCCGTCTTCTTCCCAATCCCCGGCACCTTTGCCAAACGGACGGCACTTTGATCTTGTACAACAGCATTGAAATCATCGAGCGAGAAGTGGGCGAGCACGTTAAGTGCCGTTTTAGGGCCAATGCCCGAAAGAGTGATGAGCAGCTCAAAAAGTGCACGCTCATCTTTCTCAACAAAGCCGTAGAGGGTTTGCGACTGTTCGCGCACAACCCAGGAGGTGAAGAGGTGCACCTTCTCTCCTATTTGTGGCAAGCCACGACTTGACGGAATCCAAATTTTGTAGCCAACACCGTGCACATCGATAACGACGCTCTCTTCTGTGACTTCAACAACTTTTCCGTGAATGTATTCATACATGGCGATTCCTATGGCAAAGGGCAAGGGCGAGCGCATCGGCTGCATCTTCCGGGGTGGGGGGCTCTCGCAGTGAGAGGAGATGCATCACCATTCTTTGCACCTGCTCTTTGCTCGCCCGCCCGTTCCCCACAACAGCTAGCTTCGCCACACTGGGAGCATATTCGAAAATGGGAATTTCACGCAAAGAGGCAGCCAAAAGCGCCACTCCTTTCGCCTGCCCCAGTTTAAGCGCGCTTTGCACATTCCGGCTCACATATTGCGTCTCCAAAACACACGCTGTGGGTTCATACTTCTCCACAAGAGCTAAAACGCCTTCGTGCAAAATACGGTACCTCTCATTGAGGGGCATCGAAGCGGGGGGACGAATACAGCCGTAATCGATCAGTGTGACACGGTTACCCTCAGCACTAATCACACCAAAGCCAGTGATGCGTGTACCAGGATCAATCCCAAGAATCGTTTGTTTCTTTGAGCACATTCTTTAGGTTGGAGAATTTCGATGCCATGTGACTATACTCTTCTTTCATTTTTTGAAGAGCGTCAATCTCTCTTTTCTGCTGAGCGAGTTCTTCTTGAAGAGCTAAATACTTCTCCTGCCACTCTTTTGCAGCACTCTCTGCTGTCAAGGCGCGCTCTTTTGCAACATGCTCCAGCTTCTCTTCATGCATCTTCTGGAGATGGAGACTGTTTTCAAGTCGCTTCACTTCGAGTTTCTGTCTATTGAGCTGCTCACGCCCCTCTTCCACCTGCGTCTTTTGCCGCTCCACAAGATCGCGTAAAATCGTCGTCTCTTTTACCTTTTTTGCGAGGTGTTGCTGCGCACGGCGCATCTCTTCTCTTAACTCTGTCGCTTTTTTCTTGAATTCATCAAGCTCGGTGACGCTGCGCTTTAGCCTCTCATTATCTTCAAGAAAAGTGGCATTCTTCTGGCTCAATGAGCGCATCTCCACATACCCCTTCTCGACAATCTCTTCCTTCTCACGTAGCTTTGTTTGCAACTCCTCGATACGCACACCATACTCTTCGTGCACAGCTGCCACATCGCTCTCTTGGAGACGCGCCTGCGCTTGCTCTAAGTCTGCATGCAACTTCTCAAGCAGCTTCTCTTTGGTTTCCCACTCATGAGCTTGCAAAGCAAACGCCTTTCTCTCTTGATGACACTCTTCATCCAACGTGCGCAGCTGCTGCTTTCGCTCTTCGAGCTCTCCCTCCATTGCAGCAGCCTTCCCCTTCATGTCAAACATCTTCTTCTCGAACTCTTGCGTCAGTTTTTCGCATGTCTCTTGAAGTGTCATGATCTTCTCTTTGAGCTTTTCTTCCTGACTCCTACTCTCTGCTAATTTCTCGACAAGTTCATCGCGCTCCGTGCTCTTTTTCCTCACCTGTTCGAGCGCTTGCGTCAGCTCTCCCTCTTTTGCCCAAACCTCTTGTTTCAGCGCTTCAACCTCTTGCTCGTGGCTCTTAGCCTCTTTTAAGTCAGCAATAAGCTTCTTCAAAACAGGCTTTACCTTCTCTAGCTGCCGCTTCAGCTCGAGCACCTCTTCATCTCTCTCAGCATATGCCTGCTTGAGATGTGCAAACTCTTCGGTAACGGATAACTTCTGAATGTCAGAAAGCTTTGCCTGAAAGCTCCGCTTCACATCGAGCTCCTTTTTCAGTGCCTCGACGCGCTTCTTCTCCGCAAATAGGTTCTTCAGAAGGTTTTTGAACTCTTCTTCTGTATGAGCCTTTCCCATATTTCTTCTGTATAAATAATGATGAATATACTTACAATTCCATTGTGGAAATAATTTTTAGAATGCCCAACTGGCTCGGAGATGCCGTCATGGCAACGCCGCTCCTTGCCATCGCAAGAAGGCGGTGGCCCGATGCGCACATCATCGTGCAAACCAAAAAGGGCCTTGCCCCACTCTACCACGGAAATCCTTACATCAACGAAGTGGTGCACGAGGCGAAAAGAGCCGATATCGGCATTCTCACCACCAACTCTTTCTCCTCCTCTTGGGAGTTTTTCAAAGCGCGCATCAAAAAGCGCATCGGCTTTCGCAACGAGTGCCGCTTTTTTCTCCTCACAAAGGCGCTCCCCTTTCCCAAAGAGCGGGGGAAAGAGCATCTCGTTACCACCTACAAACGCCTCCTTGATGCACATGAAGATGATACCCCTCCCCAACTCTTTGTCACACCGCAAGAGCGCACAGAAGCGCAAAAAAGACTTAAAAGCTTAAACCTCGATCCCCACAAAAAGATTCTTGGCATCAATGCACAAGCCGCCTACGGTCCAGCCAAGTGCTGGCTTCCCGAAAGGTTTCGTGAAGTAGCGCAAAAGGCAGAGCATAACGTTCTCTTTTTTGGAGATAACAACGGAAAAGAGGAGATCGCTGAGATTTGCAAAGGGCTTGCTGTACATAATCTTGCGGGAAAAACAACACTTCGTGAACTCATTGCGCTAATCGATGCATGCGATCTTTTTCTCACTAACGACAGCGGCCCTATGCATCTTGCTGCAGCGCTGCGCACCCCACTTGTTGCGCTCTTTGGCTCGACAAATGAAGTGGCAACTGGTCCCTATCAATTTGGAACTGTGATCCATAAACATGTTTCATGCAGCCCTTGCTATCTCCGCACCTGCCCTATTGACTTTCGCTGCATGAAACAAATCTCCACCCAGGAAGTGCTCACAGCATTGCTCATTGATGAGCAATGAGAGTGTGGACGATCTTTGGCACAGCCAGATCGTGCGGAATCTGAAACATTTTCAAATGAATCGACTCTACACATCAAAATGGCATTTTAAACCCTAGCCCTCGGAAGACTCGTTATTTTGATCATTCCGATTCATTTGGCGCGATGTGCTATCGGGTAGATTTCGGGGAGACGAGTCAGTTCCAGTAAGCAAAAAGTTATTATTAGGAATAAGGCGTCCACGCCCAGTACTGAAGTCAAAAAGACCCCACACCTCTGGGTCACGCCGCGTTGCAACAGTTTGTAACTGAAATACAAGGTCTATTCGTTTTGCCCTACACCACCAGGAAGGAGGCTTGATTGTGAGCTTTTGCCCGCTCAAAGAGGCGCACATGGTAAAGGCCCCTATTTGAAATCTAGCCGCCCTCAGAGAAGATGCTGCCATTTTGTCTATAAGAGCCTTTATCTGTGCATCTGTTAGCGATCCAACGCACTCTTGAGGATACTCAAAAGAGTATGTCCGAACCTCGTAACCCTGCCGCCTACAACAACCAAACATTTAATTCCCTTTTGTTAAAATCATCAAATAATTCTTAGAAATTTTGCAAGTCACTTGGCTGCCTACTCTAGGCAGGGCCGTTACATTTTCATCCCAATGAAACAACTAAGTATATGCTTAAAAGCAACTTTTTCAATAAAAGTTTTTATATATTCTTAGAAAAGGCTTATTTCTGACTTAAACCCTCTAAAACAAAGAACCATTTTGAATCAAAAGCTACTAAATGTCAATACCTAAAGCATTTTCAATCAATAGCCTAAATTACTTGTGCCAAGCGGCTCACTGCGAAAATAGCTTTTACAGCATCAAACGTATGAAACAACAAATCTAGTAGAAGAGCCGCAACTTTTTTCTTTTTTCTTGACAGAAGATAGAGGAACCATCTCTTGAGGCTGAAGTTGCTGAACCCTTGTGATGAGCGCAGAAGGATTCAGCTTTACCTCTAACCTATTACCATTACTTTTCCTGTTAGCCTTACTTTTAGAGGGTATCGTAACAGTAAGCGTCCCCAAACTAAGATTGAGGTCAGCAACTCCTTGGCTACCATCTCTCCGATCAAAAAGGCATTGACCATTGTTATTTCCACTGTTCTTAAGAGCTTGTGCAGCAGAGTCAAGAGAAGCTAGAGTAAAATATTTTATCTCCTTTTCTAGTGAAAAAAGCAGGTGCAGCTCCTTAAGCCAAGGCGGGATATTTGGCTGCGTTTTTTCAGCCTCTAAGCGCCATTTTGGACATTCACTGGACGCAGCTCCTGAAGGCAAATGAGAAATATGTTGAATATAGACTCTCCCCTCTACAAAGAATGCTTTCAAGCAGGTGAAAGAATTGTTATCGCCTCTCATGAAATAGTAAAAATATTTAGCAGGTTCATTTAGACATCTTGTCACAATTTCATTTATCGTCCCAAATGGCAGAAAGAACGGTGAATTAGGGGACATCTTCAACTGGACATAGATTGATGAAGAGTTTGCACTTCCTGATGATTTACAAAAACACGACACTTTTTCTCCTTTAAAACTATGAAAATGACTAGATGGTGTCGTCAAATTTTCTCCTTTGTCAGCCGGATCTTTTCTGCCAAAATGCGCCCTCGCAACCTCGGAAGTAGCGCTTTGGCTACTCCCTTCGCTTTCGATTGCGCATTTTGCCTAGAAAATCTCTCGCTTCACAAAGGAGCAAATTTGACGACACCATCTAGATTGTAACCTATTTGACTCAAAAGAACGGCTAAATTTTTATATCTTAAAGAACTAAGCCATTTTCTTCCAGAAAATGCCTCTCCTTTCCTCTAAAAGTTGAACTCTTTGTAACTCATAAGAAGGTTATACCTCGTCTATTGAATTCTCGTCTGGCTCTGTGGGAGAAGAAGATCTAACTAGTGACGTGTAAAATCTGTCTTCCTTTGAAGACATATCTGGCGAGTTCTCGTCAAATCTGACATCTCTAAATGGTATGGCATCATTGAGAGACTCCATACCAGGCCAACGTCGCAGAGGCTTTTGAGATTGTCTTAGGGGTACAGAGGTTGCAGGTGGTATTTGGGCATCTCCATTCTTTCTACTGTCTTCTGAGAATGTAAGACCTGAAGAGTATGCTAGGCAATTTTTCGGGGCACACTCAATCACAATCTTTTTCTTCTTACGGGAGGCTAGCATAAGCACTCCCATATGCATGAAGGTCAATTTCGCGTGGGAAGAATTCTCTATGGCGTCATATATCGCACGCATTTGCACTTCTGAGAGTTTAAATTGAGGTGTTAAACATGATATTGGTACTCTTTGAACTGTATTTCTACAACAAAACATGAAAATCCTTTTTTTCTTTAAAAGTGATACACTTAGGGCGCTGCGCTATCTACGCATCTCCATTCCTCGACGGAGGCACATTTTAAAAAAATATTATAAACCCTCTTTTTTTGAAATATTTTTTATAGCCATTTAAAATATAAATCGCGCCCATGCCCCTTGCTGCACTCTTTTGCTCGACTAGATGGTGTCGTCAAATTTTCAACGGATTTGACTATAAAACAGCCCTAGCTCTTCTTCTTTGGTTAGCCTCAGCGATATGATCTTCTGAAGTGGAAGTCGCTGTAGTGGTTGTACTCTTTGGTGGAGAAGAGTAGACACTACAATAGCCTGAAAGGGGGCTTCAAGGCTGTGCTGGATATGGTCTTAGCGCATGCCTCAGGACAAAGTCTCTCCCCTGCCCCTCATCTCATGAGGTAGCCGAGGAGAGATCAGAAGAGTTCGTCATTTCAGTTGTGTTGAGAAAGTCTGAGAGTCGTTCATTTTGCCAGCTGGATGATGATTACAGATATGAAGAAAAATGCTGCAAATATCAATAATAATTTTCCGCCCGGGGCTCTATATTCGGATGCCCAGTTTTCTCTTTTTCTTCCTTGCCAACACATAGCGATTGGTAATAGTCCTGAGAGTATCGCTACAAAAATCCCAGCGTAGCCAAGAAGGGAAGTGAAGGCTCTTGGGAGACAGAGAATCATCCACATGGGAGGAACGAAGGTCAAGCTTGTAAGAACAGCTTTATGCTTCATCCACTTGACTGAGGCAAAACCATCTGCCAAAAAGTCCCATAGACTGATAGCCACACCGAACAAAGACGTAAGGATCGCTATCCCACAGAAAGAGAAAATGACTGTAGCAAGCATGCTGTTCTTCATCACGTTGGTTAGCGCATTAACAAGGGAGCCAAGCTGGTCGTGCTGATGCTGAATGCTTTTAAGCACTTCCGGAGGAATGCAACCCATGACTACTGTCATCCAACCTAAATACATGATAAGAGGGCAGAGAGATCCGATTATAAGACTTAGACGAAGTGCCTTAGTATTTCCATCAAGGTACTTTACCAATGTAGGTAGGATAATATGGAATCCAAAAGCAGTTGCAAGTATAGGGAGGGGTACTGGCATATTTGCAAAACTCATTGCTAAGGAGTGACCAATATGAAAATTAGACATTAGCGATAACAACATGACCCCATAACAGAGCCCTCCTAGCAAAAGGAGAAAGCGGTTCAGTCTATCGATCAGTTTAATGCCATAGATGACCAGTAGAATTATTGCAAAAGCTACAATAACAGCTACTAATTGAGCTGGAGGGGTATATCCCATAATGGATGAGATTGCATGGCAGACTAGTGTGCTTGTTCCAGAAATGTAAACAGCAAGTAAGGAGTAAAGGAGTGCTAAGTATGAGATCCAAGATATACACTGTCCCATAACACCTAATGTATTCCGGCTCATGGAAATTAAATTAGATCCTGGTTTTGTAGCCAAATTACACTCAAGTAGAAGAAAACCTGTAAATGTCATTACTGCCCACATTAACAAGAAGAGAAAAGATGCTGGAACAAGGCCTACAGGAGAGGTTGCTATTGGGAGGGCCAACATCCCCCCTCCAATTGCGGTCCCACTAATAAGCAAACTAGCACCAAGCGTTTTTGGTATAAGGCTGGTTCTGGTAAAATTAAGTATTTTCATTTCAAAGTATTATAGCATTTTTTTCAGAAAAGCAATGTCATCTTATTTAAATGATTTATTTTACTAGATGGTGTCGTCAAATTTTCTCCTTTGTGAGGCGAGAGATTTTCTAGGCAAAATGCGCAATCGAAAGCGAAGGGAGTAGCCAAAGCGCTACTTCCGAGGTTGCGAAGGCGCATTTTGGCAGAAAAGATCCGGCTGACAAAGGAGAAAATTTGACGACACCATCTAAAGGAGCTTAGATATATTTTTATTTACTCAAGCAGGTTTGTCTAATCCTCTCCTGCCAAAGCGCGAGATACTTAATGCGATTTTCTATCTGCTACGATCGGGTGTAGTTGGAGGTTATTACCTCATGATTTTCCTCCTTGGAAATCAGTGTATGCTCAATTCAGTAAATGGAAACGAACGGGTACTTTTATGAAGATATATGAGCGTTTACAAAAGAAGTTAGGGCGTAACATTTGCGCATCAGCAGGCATCATAGACAGTCAAAGCGTTAAGACAACAGAAAAAGGGGCTCTAGAGGTTATGATGGAGGAAAAAAAATCAATGGTCGAAAAAGGCATATTCTCGTAGGTATAGTCAAATCGGTTGAAAATTTTACAAATTCATGGCAGATTGCAAAGCCAAAGTAAGCGCGGAGCTCGACTTAGACCATTTATGGTCTATGAGAACGAGCGCAATCTTTGGTGAAGCCAAATGGTATGAATTTGTAAAATTTTCAACCGATTTGACTATACGTACTGCTGAACTTCACTCCCCCTCCCAATTGCACAAAAGACAGTTCCTGCTGTAGCTCGGGCAACAGCATCAAGGATAACATTCAAATCTTCTTGTTGAATATGAAATGGGGAGCCATAAGACTAGCTAATCTGAACCTTTTGGGAATCATTTCTGGGACATAGATACATCCTCTCTCCTTAGTTTGTAGTCAGAAAGTGTTTTTGAGAGGAAAACGGGTCGTTGTTTTGGGCTAATCTTGGTTTAAAATCAATGCAGAAGGGAGAGCATCTCCAAAAAATCTCTCCTGCTCCTCGTGCGTAAGCGGTGTTTCAAAGTCGAGAGAATGCTTTTCTAAGATCGCTTGAAGTGTGGTCTCGCTGAGGTTGATCTCGTGCGCGTCAGTCTTCCGCGCAAGATGGAGCAGTGTAAAGCTGATATGTTCTGAGTCAGTAAAAGGCATTGCAAGCAAGCGGTGCACCCACTCTTCACACGCCTCTTTGGGCAGGATATTTGCAATTGTGCCATAGAGAGGCTGCCGTGCACCGAGTCTGCCAAGAGCCCAGTAATCAAATGGCTTTCCTTTGCCCTCATCCAGGCGTTGAAGCACCCCTTTGCCAAGCTTGATCTTTTGATCATGATTGACGAGCTCAAGTGAGGCGAGGCAGCGCAATTTTTCGCAGTAGAGGTACTCTTTTTTCGCATCGAGCCCTTTCTTTTTCCAGATGGTGGGAAGAAGCGTGTTAAAGAGTTGCAGCTGCTGCCCCTTTGACAAGCCTGCAGCAATGCGACGCATGCAAATCCACTTTTGAACCTCTACCTCTTCAGCAAGCACTTTATCAAAGAGGTGCAACTTCCATAGCTCTTTGATGCGGTGGTCATCAAGAGGGTGGCTCACTCCTGGCCGGAGAAAAAAGCCGGCGAGATTCCAAAAGCGCGCCTCATAAGCAGCTGAGAGAGTCCGCTTCTCAGCCTGCTGTAAAAGGGAGTCAAAGAGAGCTCGCAAAATAGAGGGGGACCAGTTGTTTTTCTTCTCACCCAAAACTTCTTCAAGCTTTTTCATAACGCCTTTGAGCATGGCGCTTTGTCCTGGAGCAAATGCTTCGCGCACAACTGCCTTAGCAGGATCAAGCTCTCCTACCTCAAACGTCTCATCGATGCGCACCTTCTGCAAAGGAGTAGCACGCACATCGAAGTCAAGTTTCCACTTGTGATCCGTTGCCTGAGCTTGCAAGAAGAGCTCCAATGTGCCTACTGCAGTAAAATGTACTTTGAGGTGTACTTGGGCCTCTTTTTGTTTCCCAAGCTTTAGTACAGTTTGAATCGGTGGGAGAGGAGTCATCTCTTCTGGATCGATGGGGACCAGCGTGCCCGGAGCGTCGTCAAGACGGATGTTTGAGCTGAAGAGTTCAAAGGCAATGGGTTGATTGGAGCGCAATGTGAAAAGCGTATCAGGAGAGTACCACGTCCCCTCATCACTCCCACGCGCAATGAGTGTGAGCGCCTTTTTCTCACTCTGCACATCGATGCCGAGGTAGTAGCCGCGCGCAGAGCCCGCCTGGATCTGCTTGTTTTGTGCAAAGAGCACAGCACCTTTCGAAACGGCGAGATCAAGATCATCGCTCTCCAGCACCTCCACTGCACCAAACCACCTCTGCAGCGATTGGTAAATGCGGTCTCGAAAGAGTTGTGGCTTTAGGGTACCGCCATTGAAGAGCACGTAGTTGGGTTTGCCTCCACTTTTCCACAAGAAGTGAGCAAGTTGCTTGGTAAAACTCGGCTCAGTTTCGAAGGCGAGCCCCACACGCTTCACACCGCTTTTGTGCTGAATCTTTTTCGCTTCTTCAAAGTTGTAGAGACCAAAAAAGCCGTCGAGATCTAAATGCTCTTCACTAAGTGTGTAGCTCTTACCACTCACTACAGCAGAGCCCCGTCCCTCAACGGTGAATGTGACAGCCTCCCCTGTTTGGAAAAACTTTTCTTTCGCTGCACGTACAGCGTGCACGTTGTCACATCCAAGGCGGTGTGCTAGTGCGTGGTCAATATTGTCTCCACCCAAAAGCAGATGTTTGCCCACCGCCATCCGCCGAAAGCCATTTTCCACTACATCGATCAAACTAAAATCGGTAGTACCACCTCCAATGTCTACCACAAGAACCGTGGAACCAACGGGCAACTCTCTCTTCCCAATCCATGCATAGAAAGCGGCTTGTGGCTCTTCCAAAAGAGTGGGATTGAGTCCTGCCTGCCTTGCTGCTTCGAGGGTCAACGTGCGCGCCACTTCATCAAAGGAGGCAGGAACAGTGAGAACCACCTCTTGCTCTTCCAGATCTTCATGCTCTTTGTTCCACATCTCTTTGATGTGCATCAAATAGGCCGTTGTTGCTTCAACAGGTGAAAGGCGACGCCCATCGGCCTCAAGGGGCAAAATGCGCTCCCCACGATCAGCAGCAGGATTGGAAAGCCAACTCTTTGCAGAGTGCACAAGACGAGTCGGAATTTTGGATCCCTCCTCTTTCGCCCACTGCCCTACGATTGTTTTTTCACCAAGATAACAAAACGACGGCAGAAGTGGCAGTTTGCCACAGCCGTACTGCTCAATTTGAAAGAGTCTCAGTTTCGTATCAAAATAGTGCACAACACAATTCGTCGTACCAAGATCGATTCCTACGATCATATGGGTTTGTTGACTATTTTGGCTGCTTTTGCCCCGATTTGAGCGATCTCTCACTTGTCGTACCAATAATGCACAACACAATTTGTCGTGCCTAAGTCAATTCCAACTATCATTAAAGAAATTTGTCTGGTGGCACGTAGTCGTAGCCACAATCTTCAGCGACTGGTTTGTTAGTCACCGAGCCTAAGCAGACATTGAGTCCCTCTTTTAGTCCAAACATCTCTTTGCACGCCTTCACGTACCCTTTCTCAGCGATCTCCATGGCATAGGGCGCGACCGCATTTGTGAGCGCCTGTGTGGACGTACGCGCACATGCTCCGGGCATGTTGGCAACGCAATAATGCACAACGCCGTGTTTCATGTAGATGGGGTCGCTGTGTGTCGTTGCATGCGCTGTTTCAACACATCCCCCTTGGTCAATCGCAACGTCGACAATGACGCTTCCAGGCTGCATCTTTTTTACCATCTCCTCTGTAACGAGGCATGGGGCGCGTTTTCCAGGGATGAGAACAGCGCCCACAACGAGGTCTGCTACTATAACGGCCTCTTCAATAGAGACAGGCGTGCTGTAAATTGTCTTTAGCTGCGGCCCATAAAGATCATCGAGTTCGCGGAGGCGTGCAAGGCGTCTTTCCAAGATAGTGACATCTGCACCAAAGCCCATTGCCATGCGCGCGACGTGTGTACCCACAACACCGCCTCCAATCACGATTACCTTTGCTGGTGCAACACCTGGAACACCACCAAGAAGTAGCCCCTTTCCTCCATTTGCCATCTGGAGCGCCCATGCTCCAGATTGAATCGCTACACGACCAGCCACCTCACTCATTGGTGTGAGGAGAGGAAGACGTCCTTGCTCATCCACAACGGTCTCAAAAGCAATTGCGACCACTTGCTGTTCGACTAAGTGCTTCAAAAGTTCAGGCTCAGCAGCTAAGTGATAGTAGCAAAAAATGACCTGACCTTTGCGCATAAGAGGATACTCTTTTTTCTGCGGCTCTTTCACCTTAAGTACCATGTCCGCTTTGTAGACATCTTCGAGCTTTGGCACAATGCGCGCTCCCGCATTCACATAAAGCTCATCGGTATAGCCGATTGCTGCGCCCGCATCGCTTTGTACGAGCACTTCGTGCCCCGCATCGACCAAGAGGCTTACAAAGCCAGGAGTAGCCCCAACTCGATATTCGTGGTTTTTGATTTCTTTTGGAATTCCAATGATCATGACACAAGCTCCGGCTGAGTTTCTGCGAAAGCCAAGGAGAGTAGCTTAGAGACACCTTTTTCTTCCATAGAAACTCCAATCAAAATGTCAGCAATCGACATTGTTTTTTTGTTGTGCGTCACAATAATGAACTGCGTCTTATCAGTAAATTGCCGCAACATCTCAGTGAAACGTCCAATATTTGTATCATCCAATGGAGCATCTACCTCATCTAAAATACAGAAAGGAGCTCGTCTCACCTCAAAAATTGCAAAGAGTAGAGCTAACGCTGTCAAGCACTTCTCTCCTCCAGAAAGGAGTGAGATCGCCCGCAACTTCTTCCCAGGTGGTTTGGCAACGATCTCGATTCCGGCCTCCAATACATCAGAACTTTCAGTGAACCGCAAATCCGCTTCTCCACCGCGGAAGAGGATAGCAAAGTTTTTCTGGAAGTTCGTACGAATTAGCTCAAAAGTCTCTTTGAAAATTTTGCGACTCTCTTGATCAAGCTTCACAATGATCTTCTCAAGTTCAGTTTTTGCCTTCTCAAGATCGTCACTCTGCTCTTTTAAGTGTTGTGCTCGTTGCTCTTGCTCTGCGTATTCATCAATAGCAAGCATATTCACAGCTGAACTTTTTTCAAGCGTCACCTTGAGCTGTCTGATCTCCTTCTCAGCCTCTTCAAGCGGGATTTCAAGCGGCTCAGCTTCTATACCTTCTAGCTGCCTCTCCAAATCTTCTTGGGCAGTCAAACTGGAGGCAGAAGCAACTTCTACCTTATGCAGCTTGTCGCGCAATGAGGAGGCTTTTCCTTTCTGTTTACGCAAAGAGTCGTCGAGAGTAGCCACTTTTTTGCGTGCCTTTTCAAGCGTTGCATGCACAGCCTCAAACTGCGCTCTAAAAACAGTCACATCGTTCTCTAAAGACGTAATGCTCTGCTCACGCGTCGTTAGTGCTTTCTCGCACAAAACGCGGTGCTTTTCACACTCCTCGATCTCATGATCCACTTTTCCTTTTCGCTCTGCGCGCGCTTGAGCTCGAGCTGTGATCGCAGCTGTCTCTTTTTCTAGCTCACGCCAAATACGCTGCGCCTCATTTAAGGAGTAACGCTTCTCTTTCAACTGCGCATCGAGCTCGACAGTTTTTGCTTGTAGATCTTCAACTTTTTCATTTCCAGTGCTTTTTGCCCCTAGACGCTCAAGCTTCTTCTCTAATTTTTCTCGCTCCTTTTCCTCTTTTTTTAACTCGCCAAGGAGCTGCTGAAGTGCAAAGTTTTCCTGTACAGAGCACATCTCTATTTTGCGCCATGCCTCTTCTAAAGGAGCAACATCTTCCACTTTCAATGCTGATAGCTCTTTCTCAGCGCTCTCGCGCTCCTCTTTCAGTGTAGCGAGTTGCACACGCCCTTCAAAAGGTGTGCGGAAAACAACACCAAAGTGATCGATAAAGAGCCCCTCTTTTGTTACACCTAGAGCACCAAAAGAGAGCTCTTCAAGAAGCTCCACAGCAAAGTGATGGGAAAGTTCACCTGTCGCCATAGTCGCGTTCCCAGATTGCAACGCATCGACAGGGAGGAGCGAGAAGTTGTCGATCTTGTGCTCTTCAGCATAAGCCAAAACTTCGCGCGCTACTTTTTCGTTTGGCACAAGAAGCGTCTCACCGTAACGGTGCAAAAGCGCTTCTAGAGCCTTCTCACATCCCTTTTTCGGCTTGATTGCCTCGAGAAGTGGACGCACTTTTTTCGGGAACGCTTTTAAAAGTTTTTGCTCCCCGCCAGCGTAAACGCGTTCGCGCGCTGCGAGCTCTGCAATCCGGTGGCGTAACTTCTCTTGCTGATCGCGCACTTTTTGCATTGCGAGTTTTTCGCTCTGCCATGCCTCTTTTAACTCTTCGCTTTGAGCTTTGAGAGCTGCATGGGAGCACTCTTTTTCTTTGATCTCTTGGTCAAGCGATGCGCGATTTGCACTCAGTTTCTCGATTTCTTCTTCAAGGAAGCGCGCCTCGTGCGCTTGCACAGCAGCCATGTGAGCGCGTCCCGCTTCTTGCCGCGCCTCATAGAGCACCTCTACCTCTTTCTCAAGGGCGTCATGAGCAGTTTTTTTGCTCTGCACATCGGGGAGCGCTACTTCAGCTGTTTTTGCAAGATCCTTTTTTTCCTCATGCAGAGCGGTGAGCTGCGCCTTCAATTCACTCAACCGCTCAGTTGCTCGCTTAATCTCCACCTTTTGCACTTCGTAGCTTTTTTCTACTTGGTAGAGTCTTTCTCGCTTCGCCTCAGAATCTTTCTCCTCAATGGCGAGATGTTCTTTTTGCTTTTCATATTCTTCAGCAGCAGCGTTGATCTCTTGCTCTAGTGCATCGAGCTGCCCTTGCAAGCTGTCTTGCTCCTCTTTTTGCGCTGCTCCCTTCTCGCGCAACGCATACAGCTTAGTTGCAAGCACGCCTTCCTCAAGAAAAGTGAGGCGCTTTTTGTTTTCTTGGAACGTTTGCGCCAACTTTGCCTGCCGCTTCAATGTTGTCGCCTGCTTCTCTACCTCTACGTAGACGTCACGAATTCTATGAAAGTTATCGCTTACGGTTGAGAGCTTGCGCACTGTCTCTTTCTTCTTCTCTAAGAAAAGTCCAATGCCCGCCGCCTCATCGAAAATTGCACGTCGGCTCTGTGGCGCTAAATGAATCACTCGGTCAATCTTTCCCTGCTCGAAAATAGAGAACGCATTTTTTCCAATTCCCGATCCCATGAACAAGTATTGAATATCGCGCAGACGGACAACTTCCTTATTGAGACGATACTCAGAATCGCCATTTCTGTAGAGACGGCGCGTAATCGTCACCTCTTCATACGGCGTATTCAACGTCTCAGCTACATCAGTCAATGTGATCGACACCTCAGCGTAGTTCAATGCCGAACGCGTTGAAGTGCCTGCGAAAAGCACATCTTGCATTGCCGATGCACGCATCGATTTGACAGATTGCTCACCCATTACCCAGCGAAATGCATCGACAATATTCGACTTGCCGCAGCCATTTGGCCCTACAATGCCGATGATTTCTCGATCGAAATCAATCGAAACCTTGTCCGCAAACGATTTGAACCCAACGATTTTTAACTTCTTAAGACGCATACTTTTTCAATCATTTCGAGCGCACCTTTCGCATAATCGGCTCCAAGACACACGCGCGCCTCAGCTTGCGCTTCATTTTCCGTCGTGAGCACGCCGAAAATCACTGGAATGCCCGTTCTCAATCCCACTTGCATGATACCTGACGCTGCTTGGTTTGAGACGTGATCGAAGTGCGCTGTTTCGCCACGAATGACACACCCAAGACAAATCACAGCATCGATCTCGCCCGACTCTGCAAACTGCTGCGCGATGAGCGGAATTTCGAAAGCTCCAGGAACCCAAGCAATCTCTGTATGGTGCCCCTTCAAATGAGGCAGCGCGTTCTCAAGCAGCTGCTTCACAATTTCCTCGTTAAAGCGGGAACACACAATCGCAATTCTAGACATTTAACACTTCTCCTATCTCATGCCCCATCTTTTGGCACTTTGTGCGCAAATAGCGCGCGTTTTCTTCTGTAACCTGCGGCAAAAGAGGGACCCGCTCTGTGATGGTCAAACCGTAGCCATCGAGTCCTCCATACTTCGCCGGATTATTTGTAAGCAACCGAATCGTTGAAAGGCCAAGATCTGCTAAAATTTGTGCTCCAATCCCATACTCACGTGAATCGACAGGAAGCCCTAACTTCTCATTTGCCTCAACTGTGTCGAACCCCTCATCTTGCAAGTTATAAGCGCGCAATTTGTGGCCCAAACCGATGCCTCGTCCCTCTTGCCCACGCAAGTAGAGCACAACACCCAGCCCCTTTTCTGCCACATGCTCGATCGCCTGCTCAAGCTGCGAGCCACAATCACACCGCTTTGAGCGGAAAATATCGCCAGTCAAACACTCTGAGTGGACGCGCACTAACACATCCTTCTCCCCAGCTACCTCTCCTTTCACCAAAGCGAGATGCTGCACACCATCAATGAGCGACTCATATGCATATGCTGTAAACTCACCGTGAGGAGTGGGCAACTTCGCCTTCGAAACAAGGCGCACCAACTTCTCCCTTTTCCGTCTGTAGCGCACCAAGTCAGCCACCGCAATCATCGGAATCGCATGCTTTTTTGCAAAAGCGCTCAAATCACCTGGACGGGTCATCGTGTAGTCAGGATTCACAATCTCGCACAAAGCTGCAACAGGCCCCCTCCCTGCGAGTAGTGCCAAGTCAACCGCCGCCTCAGTATGGCCAGCTCGCTTCAACACCCCCCCCTCTCTTGCACGCAGCGGAAAAACATGCCCCGGACGACGAAAATCATCTGCAACAGCATCAGGATCAGCAAGCGCCTTCACAGTTAAATGACGATCATCGCGGGAAATTCCTGTGGTCGTTCCCTGCTTCAGGTCAACAGAGACGGTAAAAGCTGTTCTTTGTTGCTCCGTGTTTTGCGTCACCATCAAAGGCAAGTGGAGCTGGTCGAGCCGCTCTCCTGTCATCGCCACGCAAATGACGCCACTTGTGTGCTGCAAGAGAAAAGACATTTTTTGAGGTGTCATACACTCTGCCGGAATGATGAGATCTCCCTCATTTTCCCGATCAGGGTCATCCACCACTAAAACGAACTCTCCCCTCTCAAATGCTGCGATTGCCTCTTCCATGCCGCGCAGTATACCACTAGGCCCATTTAATTACTCTATACTGATTATTTAAAGTTCTTCATATTTTCTTTATTTGTTACCATGACTCCATGAACGTAAGCCACACCGAGGCATCACGCACCCCTGCTCCCTCTTTTTGGGAGAGCCGTAGCTCTGTGCATAACTTAGGAGCTGTTGTCCTTGCAATTGGCGTTGCACTTGCAGCCGCCACAATTGCTACGTCGGTATACTACCGCTGGAACTACCGCATCTTTCAAACCTCTCTTGCCGCAGGCATCCCAGTGACTCTGGCTGTGGCTGCTATCGGCACCTCCCTCCTTTGTAAAAAAGAATTTTGGAATGACCCTAAATACCGTGCAGAGCAGGCGAGCTTGCTCCAAATCAATCTGTGGAAAGACGGCTACGATGCCATCAGAAACCGATATCTTGAGACTAAACAGCATCAGCTCATTTCCGTTAGTGAGATTCTGAATGCAGCACAACAAAAAGGTGCATTTAACTCAGCAACGTCAGCCCCAGGCTTCAATCACTACAACATGGTAAGAGATGGAGTGATCATTGCAGAGCAACTTACAGAGCTCTATGCTCAGCACCTCAGCAATTTTCCTGCATTCATCACACAATTTGGATGGACACCCTTTGAGCTTGATATTATTCCTCAAGGCAATGTGCAGGCACGGGAGAGTGCGGATCAGATGGTTAAAGCTCATGAGTTTTGGCAGATCCCTGTCAAGCCAATCCACAATCTTGTGAAATATGGCGTTGTGCCAGCAGAAAACTTGCGAGCACGCCTAGAACAAGCGTGTCTCTTTGCACGTGATGTCGAAAGAGAGGGGTTCTGGAACCTCTTTGAACACGGCATTGCAACGCCTGCAATGTATCTCCCTACTTTTATTGGGTACTTAAAAACCGTTCAGTTCACCGATTTTTGTGCTAGACATGCAGAAAATGCGCAGAACTATGGTCTCCTCACTGAGCAGAAAGCAGTTATGCTATATGCACAATACAGAGCCGCACACTTCGCTTGCGGCGAAGCAGCGCAACAAGCTAAAGCTCAGTTTCAAGCAGCGGAAAGCATGGCAAATGCAAGACGCTCTGCAGAGCATGCACGTGCAGATATGAGTCGCATGCAGAGTTTGGGCACACACGCTCTTGTTTCCGCAACGAGCAGACGAGATAGTGCTTTACCTCTGTTGAGTGGAGGTTTCGCGGTTGTAAATGAGTTCGGAGCAGCGGCGCAGAAGTCAAGAGCAGACTCAGAATATAGCCGCGTGGTTGATGAAGCAGCACAAACTCGAGATCAAGCGATTCGTGCTGCGCAAGGAGCTTTACATGCCACGCTTGCAAGCATCAACCAGGAGTGGACACGGCATGCTGCGATGCTCGTAGAACCACCTCCCGCGTACGCACCTCCTCAGCAGCCACCTGTTCATCAACAGAGGGAGCCTTCAGCTCCCCCTTTCCCAGACACCAAGTATAGTCAAATTGATTGAAAATTTTACAAATTCGTGCCAGATGGCAAAGCCAAAGTAAGCGCGGAGTTCGACTTAGACCATTGATGGTCTATGAGAACGAGCGCGATCTTTGGTGAAGCCAAATGGTATGAATTTGTAAAATTTTCAACCGATTTGACTATAGGTGAGGCGGCAGTCATTGCCGAGTTTCACGACCTCTTCCAACTTCAAACGGGGCGCCTTTTCAATTGTAGGCACATTTAGCCCAAGCCCCTGCGAACCAAGCAAACAGTTCCCTATATAGACAATGTATTTGTTCACAAAGCCCTCTTCAAAAAAGGCGGTGTGGATCGTAGAGCCACCCTCAACGAAGAGTTGGATAATTCCCCTTCTCCCAAGCTCAAGTAGAACCTCTTTGAGCGAGCCTACTTTGATTGTTTCAGCATTTTTGTAACGACGATCTGATGCAGTAAATACGAGAGTTGGGTTTTGGAAGAGAGCGAGGTCATCAGGCACTCTTCCCCTTCTGTCTAGGATGACGCGCAAGCCGCACTCTTTAAGAGAGGGGTTGTCTTGAATCGCTGTTTCAGAGCCGATGAGGATCGCTTGGCATTGAGTGCGGAGCCGTTTGCAGTCAGCACGCGCTCCCTCTGAGGTGATCCACTTTGAGGTGCCATCTGCAGCTTTTGTGCCACCGTCGATAGAGGTGGCGGTTTTGAGAATGCAGTAGGGCATCCCCGTTTTGCGGTGGTGCAAGTAGGGAGCGAGCGAGCGGTAAGCCTCCTCCTTCCCAGTGCCGATGTCAACGGTGATGCCTGCTTCTCGTAAAACTGTGACACCTTCCCCTGAGATAGCATCGGGATCGAGGAAAGGGATAACAACACGAGAGATGCCAGCCTCGATGAGTGCCTTTGTGCAGGGGGGGGTGCGCCCTGTGTGGGAGCAGGGCTCAAGGGTGACATAAGCAGTGGCGCCGCGCGCAGCCCCCTTCGCTTGGGCCAGTGCGGCAGCCTCTGCATGTAAAGCCCCGGGCTTTACATGAAAACCTTCGCCCACAATGGCGCCTGACTTCACAATCACACACCCCACCCACGGGTTAGGGGGAGCACTCGCCCTGCCTTGCTCCGCCAACGAAATGGCGCGCCGCATAAAAAAGAGTTGTTGCTCTTTGCTCTCTTCCATATACTAGCGCACTATTATGCTAGATATTAAACAAATTAGAAAAGAGAAAGCGTGGTTTGAAGAGAAGATTCGCTCTAAGGAGCCCTCTCTCTCTTTGGACCCTGTGCTCGCCCTCGATGAGGAGCTAAGAGCTATTCGCACGGAAAATGAGCGTCTTCAAGCGGAGCGCAACGAAAAATCGAAAGAAATTGGCCTTCTCAAACGAGAGAAGAAGCCAGCCGATGCGCTCATGGAAGAGGTGCGGCAGATTGGAGAAAAAATTTCAGAGCACGACCGTAAGCTGGCCGAGCTCGAAGAAAAATTTGTCGATGCGCTCTCCCGCATTCCCAACATCCCTTTTGATGATGTGAAGATTTCACTAGACAAAGAGGAAAATGTCATCACAAAAGTGGTGGGCGAGAAGCCCTCTTTTGATTTTGAGCCCAAAAATCATTTAGAATTGAATGAGAAGCTCAACCTTTTCGACTTTGAGCGAGCCGCAAAAATTTCAGGTTCCAGGTGGGCCTCTTATCGCGGCGTTGGCGCTGAGCTTGAGTGGGCGCTCATCAACTATATGATTGAGATTCAGCAGGTGCGTGGCTTTGAGCTGTGGATGCCCCCTCTCATGGTGCGTCCTCCTGTGATGTTTGGATCGGGGCAGATGCCGAAGTTTGAAGGACAGTTCTATGAGATGACCGACAAGCACGATCCGCTCTACCTCATCCCGACAGCTGAGGTGGCCCTCAACGGTTTGCACATGGATGAAATTTTGGATGAACTTCCGAAAAAGTATGCATCGTTCACGCCCTGTTTTCGCAAAGAGTCGGGAGCTGCTGGCGCCGAAGAGCGTGGTCTTATCCGCATTCACCAATTCCACAAGGTGGAGATGTTTGCTTTCACAAAGCCTGAAGAGAGTGAAGCGATGTTTGATGAGATGATCAGTGTTGCAGAAGAGATTTTGCAAGGACTTGGTTTGCACTACCGCCTCTCCCTTTTGGTCACAGGCGACATGTCTTTTACCGCAGCAAAAACAGTGGACATTGAGGTGTGGCTACCTGGACAAAATCGCTATTACGAGGTCTCATCGATTTCAAACTGCACAGATTACCAAGCGCGCCGCTCACAGATTCGCTACCGTGAAAAGGGCGAAAAGCCGCAATTTGTACACACACTCAATGGTTCTGGATTGGCAACACCTCGCCTGATGGTAGCGCTTTTGGAGAACAACCAAAACAGCGACGGCTCGGTTAACCTTCCTCCCGTACTCGCAGAAAAAGTGAAGAAACATAAGCTGTGCTAGTCGATGTGCGCAGCCCGGCAGAGTATGCGCATGCGCACATTCCTGGGGCAGTGAACATTGCCATCCTCAACAACGAGGAGCGTCATCTCGTAGGTCTTTGCTACAAGCAAAAGGGAAAAGATCAAGCGGTTGAGCTCGCCCTTGAACTTGTCGGCCCCAAGTTTGCCTCCTATGTGAAAAAGGCGCGCTCATTCGAATCAGTTGAAGTGTATTGTTGGCGCGGTGGCATGCGCAGCACCTCGATGGCGTGGCTCTTTAATCTTGCAGGCATTCCTACAACTGTGCGAGAGGGGGGATACAAACTCTATCGACAAGAAGTTTTGACCATTTTGAGTCGCCCTTACAAGTTGCGCATTCTTACAGGTTTTACCGGCTGTGGAAAGACAGAAGTTCTACGCACAAAAGAGCAGTATATCGACCTCGAGGCGCTCGCCAACCATCGCGGAAGCGCCTTTGGGGCACTCGGGTTGGGGCCCCAACCGAGCAACGAGCAGCTTGAAAATTGCATCGCTGCCCAATTGCTCCAACTCGACCCAAACAAAGAGATTTGGGTAGAGGATGAAAGTCGGGTGATTGGGTCGTGTAAAATCCCCGATGCATTTTTTGAAACGATGCGCTGCTCTGAGCGAGAAACGCTCAACTGTTCTTTTGAGGCACGGATGGATCGCTTGATCTCCACTTATGGCAACTACCCCACTCCTGATCTAGAAAAAAGTATTCTCCAGCTTACAAAGCGACTGGGGGGAAAGCGGACGCAAGAAGCAATCAAGCTCTTATATGAGAATAAATTAAGAGAATGCTTTACACTGCTTCTTGAGTACTACGACAAAGCTTACGAGAAAAGTCAGAATAGGTATAATCGCTATAATGGAACACTTTCAAAATCGTGATGCCCTAGGGCATGTTGTAGAAAAAAAAGTTGCAGGGTTTCTAAGCCTTAGCGAGTCGCACGGCACAGAGATGCCAGGACACTTCTCAAGCGGAGCAGATGCTCTTAGAGAAACTTCTCTCTTCCTCTTTTTGGCATGGCTTATTCTCTTTCTTGTTGGAGCCCCTTCGCTCACAGTTTTGGCTGCTGTTTCTGTAGCACTTATTGCATGGAAAACGGGACGAAGTGCGTGGCTTGGGTGGGCCAGGCTTGAACGTCTCCACCGCGTAATGGAGCAAGAAAAGTTTGAAATCGAAAACCACCGCGATCAAGAGCGAGAAGAATTAAAAGCGCTTTACAGGGCAAAAGGGTTTGAAGGACAACTGCTCGAAGATGTAATGGATGTTTTAATGGCAGACAACGACCGCTTGCTCAAAGTAATGTTAGAAGAGGAACTTGGACTCACATTGCAGGCGTATGAACACCCTCTTAAACAGTGTTTGGGTGCCCTTTTGGGCTCACTTGTTGCTGTTCTTCTTTTGAGTGCAGCTTTCCTCTTTTTACCTGTGATAGGCATTTATGCGACGGCACTTCTGCTTGTAGGCGGAGGGGCAGCTGCCTCTGCGCTTTATGAGAAAAATGAGGTGATTCCTGCGATTGTGTGGAATTTGGCAATTGCGGGCCTATCGGTGGGCGCTGCCTTTTTTATCTTTAGGCTGTTATCATGAGTGAAGAGTTAATTGGATCCTACTATAACTCCGGGAAAGAATTAAGCCGCAGCCCCTTTCTTCTGCCGAGTTCACGCAGGTGGGGGCACAACTTAGCGATCAAAGTGGCCTTGCTCTCTGCCACCTGTTTGACACTCTCTTACGCTCTTACGTGGAAGTCCCCTCTTCTCAGTTCTTTCTTTCTTCTCCTCACTTTTTTCTTTGCTGGTGTACCAGCATTGATTGGTGCTGTAGAAGATCTTGTACAGGGCAAGCTTAACATCGATGTATTGATGTCGCTTGCAGCCTTTGTCTCTGTTTTCATCGGAAGTGGACAAGAGGGAGGGCTTCTTCTTGTACTCTTTGCGTTTGCTGGAGCTCTGGAAAAAAATGTGCGTAGCCGTGCGAAAGGGGCGATCAGCTCTCTCCAAAAACTTTCGCCTTCAAGAGCTTTCGTCGTGCGGGAGGATGGCTCTATTATTGAGAGGGCACTTGACGACATCAAGGTGGGAGAGAAGATTTGCGTCAAAGCAGGAGCTGTAGTTCCGCTCGATGGACGTGTGATTGAGGGCATCACCTCGGTCAACCTCGTCCACCTCACAGGGGAAAATCTTCCTGTCACAAAGCGTCCTGGCGACACGGTTCCAGCTGGCGCCCACAATAAAGATGGCTCGATTGTGCTTGAGGTGACGCACACAAGCTCTAACTCTACTCTCGCACGCATCATCCACCTTATCACTGAGGCACAAAAAGCAAAGCCGAAACTAGGCCTTTGGCTCGATTCAATCATGAGCCGCTACGCCTCTTGTGTCATCATTGCTACCTTTGCTTTTGCAATTCTCCTTCCCCTCTTTTTTCCCATCACATACTTGGGAGCAAAGGGTTCAATCTATCGAGCTCTCGCCTTTCTTATCGCAGCCTCTCCATGCGCGCTCATCTTGGCGATCCCCATCGCCTATCTCAGTGCGATCAGCTCTTGTGCGCGCAAAGGGATCATTTTGAAAGGGGGCGTCGTGCTCGATGCACTCTCGCGGTGCGACACGGTTGCTCTCGATAAAACAGGTACCCTCACAACTGGAGAGCTCGTCTGTACACACGTGGAGGGAGAGACAGAAGAGCTTCTTTCCATTGCGCTTGCGATGGAGCAGCGCGCTGACCACCCCATCGCCCGTGCGATTTGCAGCTATGTTGCCCCAAAAATGATCTGCCCAGCTCCTATCGAAAACTTCCGCGCCCTCTTTGGAACCGGGCTACGTGCTGACTATCAAGGGGAAGAGGCGCTGCTTGGCAAACTCGAAGATGAAGAGCCTCAAGACAATGGGAAAGTCTACACGTGGCTCACCTATAAGGGGCACAAGGTGCGTTTTACCTTCCAAGATGCGATCCGTCCTCATGCAAAAGAGACTGTGGCTGAGCTGCATAAAATGGGTCTTTCCACACTCATGCTTTCAGGGGATCACAAAAAAGGCGCTACCTTTGTTGCTGATTCTCTAGGAATTAAGAAGACTCTCTACGAGCTCTCTCCACAACAGAAGCTCGATCAGATTAAGAGCGGCATGGTAATGGTGGGAGATGGCATCAACGACGCTCCGGCGATGGCGCGTGCCGATATTGGCATTTCTATGGGGAAAATGGGAAATGCGACAGCCGTTGATGTTTCAGACGTTGTACTCCTGCAAGACCGCATTGATTTGCTTGCATGGCTTTTCAAGAAAGCATACAAAACCCAAAATGTGGTAAAACAGAATTTGGGATTGGCTGCATTGGCGATTGTGTGTGCCATCCTCCCCGCCCTTTTCGGGTGGATCCCGCTATGGTTAGCGGTGGTGCTGCATGAAGGCGGCACGGTGGTTGTAGGGCTTAATGCCCTTAGACTCTTGAAGAAGTAATAACCTGAAGTTTAGGTTAATATGCATGACGCAGTACGATGACTTTTCTCCCGAAGAGCTGAAAGAGGCGGTGGAAACCGAGAAGCAGCGTTTTGAGGAGATTTATATTTGGCTCAAAGAGAGCATGCCCAGCTCCTTCTTCCAGGAGGTGCCGGACGAATGGATTCTTCTTATTGTACACAGCCTTATGGGCTTTCGTGTTCAAGACTACTTCTCAGAAGTGCACTTGCGCAGTGCCGCCATCTCGATGTGCATTGATTGCCCAGAAGCAGATGTCAAGATTTTGAAGAGCTACCCCTTTCATGGCATTAGCAACTATACCACCTACATCTCCCGCCACCGCATTCCCTTCCCTGAGATTGAAGGAAAGCTCCGCATTGCCACTTTGTACTTTACTGAAGCAGGAGAGCCCTCTGGTGAACCGATTACCGATGAACACCGTGAGGAACTCTCCCATTACCTAACTGGTAAGCATACTGGATGGACGAAGGAGCAATGCTTCGAGCTCATTGATGGCATGGATGTGCGCTTCTTGCGCAAGATGCCGATTCCAAGGCAAGTGCTTGCTCTTGAAATGTTTGAGCGCGCACAAAGCCGAGACCCCTGTCAATATGAAGTGGTGTATGAAGAAGACTGGAAGGAGCGGGAGCTCCCCTCTATGAACATCGTACTTGCGTGGAAAAATGTTCCGAAGCACAACTTTCTCTACCGCTTGGCGCGTATTGTGCATCAGCACGGCCTTGTAATGCGCCGAGTCAATGCGACCTACACCAATCCATACAAAGTTGATTCTATCTTCCTCCTCTCTTTTGGATTGCACGGGAAGGATGGTGAGGCTGCGTGGGACACCGCGGACATTGCAGATTTTTTACAAGAGATGGTCACTGTCAAATACTTTGGCTCAATTGACCTTATTGCTGAGACCTTTGTAAATACAGGTATATTGCGCGGCAACCTTGGCAACTTCTTGCGCACTACAATAAATTTTGTGCAACAAGTGCTCGCCCACGATGATCCCAACCTCTATAGCCCAGAGAACATTGAAGAAGCGCTTTGCCGTCATCCTGAGCTTACCATTAAACTTTGTGAAGCGTTTGAGCACAAGTTTCACCCACAACGACACAACTTCGAAGAATTCGAGATAGCAAGAACAGAATTTCTCCTTCTCGTGGACAAACTTGATACGGGCCATGAATACCACGACACTAGGCGAAAAAACATCTTCCGCCAAAGCATGAATTTTGTTGAGCATACGCTCAAATGCAACTTCTACCGCAACAACAAAACTGCTCTCGCTTTTCGCCTCGATCCGCACTATCTCGACCACGCCCCATTTGAACGAGAAAAAGTCTTTCCAGAGCTTCCCTACGGCATTTTTTTCATTAAAGGAATGCATTTTTTTGGCTTCCACGTCCGTTTCCGAGAACTAGCGCGTGGGGGTTTGCGCACCGTTTTTCCACAGAAAAAAGAGCGCATGCTTGCCGAGAGAGATGCAGTTTTCTCCGAATGCTACAACCTCGCTTTCACACAACAGAAAAAGAACAAAGATATCCCAGAGGGTGGTGCGAAGGCGATTATCTTTCTCAAACCATATGAGAGACTCGCATCAGAAGCAACGATTCTCGACCATGAAATGAAAATCGCTGGCTTAGGCGAGGAGGAGCGTAAACAGCGCCTTGAGCAGTTTACTGAAGAGCAAAAGCTCGAATACCTCTACCAAACGCAACGTTCTTTTATCACCAGTTTTCTTTCTTTGATCAACTGTGAAGAGGATGGCACACTCAAATGCAAACATATTGTTGACTACTGGAAAAAGCCTGAATATATCTACCTTGGCCCTGACGAAAACATGCATAACTCCATGATTGAGTGGATTGCAGAGCAAAGTCGCAAATTGGGTTACCGCCCAGGAGGCGCCTTCATCAGCGGAAAACCAGGCCTAGGGATTAACCACAAGGAGTACGGCGTCACCTCTCTTGGCGTTAACGTCTATATGGATCAAGTGCTCCGCTACTTTGGCATTGATCCTGAAAAAGACACCTTTACGGTGAAAATCACAGGTGGCCCTGATGGCGATGTCGCTGGCAACCAAATCTATAACCTAAAAAAATACTACCCCGACACTGCAAAACTTGTCGCCCTTACAGACGTCTCTGGAACAATTCATGACCCGCATGGACTCAATCTTGATGCTCTTGTTGATCTCTTCCACAGAGGTCTCTCGATTCGACACTACCCTCACGAAATGCTCTCAATCGGAGGCTTTCTTCTCGACCGTGAAAGCAGACGGGAACCCACACCCTATATCCAGCAAACCCTTTGCTGGCGCAATAATGATGGCAATGTTGTTGCCGACTGGATCTCAGGAAATGAGATGAATGCGCTTTTCCGCAACAACGTGCACCAAACAAAAGCTGACATCTTTCTCCCTTGTGGTGGACGCCCCCGCACATTACGCGACAACAACTACAAAGACTTCCTCGATAAAAATGGAGAACCCACCGCTAGAGCGATCGTAGAAGGAGCGAACCTCTATCTCTCTCCTTGGGCGCGCCACTACCTGGAAGAAAAGGGCGTTGTAATCATCAAAGACAGCTCTGCAAACAAAGGGGGCGTCATCTGTAGCTCATTTGAAATTCTGTGTGGCCTTGCACTTCCTGATCCCCTATTTTTGGAGAACAAAGAGATACTTGTAGAGCAGATCCTGGAGAGGCTTAAGCAATGTGCGCTCAATGAAGCGACGCTCTTGCTGCAAACGCATGACGAGAGCAAAACTCCGCTCATAGAGCTGTCTGATGAAGTTTCCAAGCGCATCAATAAGTTTACGGATCAAATGCTCTCTTACCTTGACCAGAGTGTGCTTTCAAAGGATCCGAAAGATCCCCTTCTGCAGTGTTTTTTAACCTACTGCCCTCGCTTTTTACGCGAGAATTTTCAAAAGGACCTCATCGACTATATTCCAGACCACCATAAGAAGGCGATCATCGCATCGCACATAGCTTCCCGCCTTGTATATTCGCGCGGCCTTAGTTGGTTTCCCACTCTCGTCGATGTTCTCCCCCTTATTCTCCAAGACGAAACCCTCTTCAAAAACGGGCATTGAAGCATAGTGGATCAGCAATGCGTGACCCGTTGGAATTAACGGTTGGGATCCATACACTCTTCATAACAGCCCCACGTGATCGCTACGAAACCAGCAAGACCCATCATCCCGAAGCCAATATCTGAGGGAAGTTTGGACATAGGGCCCGCCTTTAGACTGATACAAAGCCCAAAAGCCAAAAGTAGAGAGATAGCGATAGCCGTAACCGCAACCGCCGCTTTCCTTTTGTTTGAGCACCTAGCGGGTTGAATTCTATCTCCCCTCCCTATTGCAACGGACGATCCCATTTTGCCCCCTAAGCAAATAAACTCTTAATATAAAGAACTATAAATAATTTTCATTTTTCTGATTTGACTATATTTGTGCGGTCTTGGTTGGTTTCCCTCCCCCCCCCTCTTTCATTTTCCAAGATGAAACCCTCTTCAAAAACGGGCACTGAGGCATAGCGGGTCAGCAATATGCGGCCCATCAAAATTAAGGGTTTGGATCCATCTGCTCTTCATAACAGCCCCACGTGACCGCTACGAGACCAGAAAGAACTACCATTCCAATCCCAACACCCCCTGGAACCTTGGATATCGGGCCCGCCTTTAGGAGGATACAAAGCCCAAAAGCCAAAAGTAGAGGGATAGCAATAGCCGTGACCGCAACCGCCGCCTTCCTTTTGTTTGACCACTTATCGGGTTGAACTGGATTTTCCATACTTCCTGAAACAGTTGTTGCCATTTTTACCTCCTTTGATTAATAAATCTTTAATTATATTACTATATACTATATTAAAATTCAATATAATTTAAATTAAGTTTCCGTTTACCTGGGGCTGGGCGCTCTACTTCCTAAGGAAGCTCAGATAAATAGATAGATTTTGACCCGAACCATGGATAAAATCGGCCAAAAGGCCGACGAAACAGGAGCGTTTCAATGCTGCAGGGCAATTTTGCCTTTTATATAGGTGCGCAAGCCGTCGCCCGCTGAGAACTCGGCGCGCATGAGATAGACATCCCCCTTCTGCTCATAAATCTCAAAGCCTTCAAATCCCTGCTCATTCTCACGAAACTCCCAGGCAAGCACGTTATCGTTGATCACGCCCTTCCCCTCAACTTTGCCCACTAGATGATTTTGAAGCGCAATATTGAAGCTACTCTCCCCCACTTTACTAACAACAAAATGGTTGTGCATGTTCTCTGTAAAGTCATCCACTTCGACGAGCTGGTCAAAGCGGTAGAGCCCCTCTTCGGATGGCTCGATATTCCAGCGCATTACAAAGGGAAATTGATCTTCAGCCATACTAAAGGAGATCACTCCCTCACCTTGCCACAGGCCGGGCTGGAAAATGAATGGGTGTTTCAAAACATGAACCTCCTCGTATAGACGCTCTGCAAGATGCCAAGAGCTGCCATCGTCACAAAAATCGATGACCCGCCATATGAGACCAGGATAAGCGGCACTCCTGTAATGGGAAGCATGCCGCACATCATCCCGATGTTAATGAGCACATGCATGGCGAGATAAACCGTTATTCCCGCTGAGAGCATGCGCCCAAAGTGGTCTTTGGCCACTGCAGTCACCTGAAACCCAAAATAAATCAACATGTAGAAGAGCACAAGGAGAATAAGAAGACCAACAAGCCCAAACTCTTCTCCGAAAGCAGGGAACACAGAATCTGTGTAGCCATAAGGAAGCCACCCCCTCCCTGTAAAGGTGCTGGCGCGCCAGCCGCTCCCAGTGAGCCCTCCCACACCAATTGCTGTAAGTGCAGCCCATTGGTGGTGGTTATCTGGATTGAGTCTTTCATATTGGTACTCTTTGAGCACACGAGTGACCACAGGCCGCATCCCTTCATGAGAGAAGATCCCCATAAAAATGAGAAGAATAGCAACAAGCATTATCCCCCCTCCCCAAAACATGAGACGTACCATTTTGGGATGCGCTCCTCCAAGGTAAAACATCACACAACAAATGGGGCAAAGGACGAGCGCGGTTCCCAAATCAGGCTCTTTTAGAATAAGTAAAAAAGGAATCCCTACAATCACACATCCCATAAGCGATGTGCTCCACGACGCCGCCTTGGAGCGATTTTGCTCTAAAAACCAGCTAAGAGCAATAACAACTACAAGTTTAGCATACTCAGCTGGCTGAATACTTGCGCCAATGATAGGGATGCGATACCATCGGTGCACGTTTTGAATCGCGGGAACAAAAAATAGACCTAAGAGGGCCACGATCATACCTATGTATAGGAGAAAGGCTGAGTCGCGCAGTTTGCTATAGTCAAGAGCAGCAAAGACCAAAAATACACCCCACCCCAAAATGAATCTCTGCAGCTGTCTTTGCACTTTTGGCGTGAAAAAAACATCGGGAGTACCAAAGGCAGCAGGGTCTGTAGAGGCGATAACTAACAGGCTTACTATCATCAAAGATAAAATTATTGGTATAAAACGCCAGTCAAGGCGCAGTAACAATCGGTGGTTCCACATGGCAATAAACTCCCAGGTTCACTATAATTCTTACCATGGAATTAATCCACCACCACTTCGATTCCATTTCGTCAACAAACGATTGGGCCAAGGAGCAACTTGAGACTTTTTCAAGAGAAAAGATGACCGTCGTCTCAGCTGATGAACAGACTGCTGGGAGAGGACAGTATGGACGGCAATGGATCTCACCCAACTCGGGGAACCTCTACGCAAGTTTTTGTTTTTTCATTTCGGAAGATCAAAAAGATGCACTTTCTATCACACATGTAATGGCAATTTCTATTGCACGCCTTTTGCTTGAGGAGGGTATCTCTCCACAAATCAAGTGGCCAAATGACGTGCTTGTGGGAGGAAAAAAAATTGCTGGTATTTTGTGTGAAACCGTACCCATGGATTGCTGTACGGGCATTGTTGTGGGGCTTGGCCTGAACATCAACATGTCGCGTGACCAGTTTGCAAGCGTGGGACGCCCAGCTACTTCATTTGCGATAGAAAAGGGTAAGACATACGACAAAGAGGTGTTAATTGGCAGGCTCGAGACACTCTTTTCAGACGCTTTGGCGCAGTTTTTAGAAAGTGGCTTTGCTCCTTTTCTCCCTACCTTCCGTGAACTCGTTTTTCACGTCTAAAAAGCACTCCTGAATAACGTGAGTTCTATAGTCAAATTTTCTCCTTTGTGAGGCGAGAGATTTTCTAGGCAAAATGCGCAATCGAAAGCGAAGGGAGTAGCCAAAGCGCTACTTCCGAGGTTGCAAGGGCGCATTTTGGCAGAAAAGATCCGGCTGACAA
Organism: Chlamydiales bacterium; assembly: GCA_024233495.1. Classification (GTDB taxonomy): domain Bacteria; phylum Chlamydiota; class Chlamydiia; order Chlamydiales; family JAAKFR01; genus JACKPM01. The sequence goes on along the minus strand of JACKPM010000001.1, from coordinate 171,519 downwards.
AGGAGAAAATTTGACGACACCATCTATATAGTCGTTTAAAGATTGAGAGCTTCCATATCCGGTACAACTTTGAGGTTGGGATGTACTTTTGCAGAGATGATCTCTTGAATTGTAGAGAGTGTCGCTCCAATTGCAGAGAAGCATGATGTGCAACTCCCTTGGTAGGCAATCTTGAGTTCTGTATCGGTAAGCTCTTGTACTTCGATCCCTCCAGCATCAAGCTCGATGTAGGGGCGAATCTCCTCTTCAATAACGTGTTCAATCACAGCGAGTTTTTTTGCGTGAGAGAGTTCTTCAAAGCCAGGGTAGCCATCCCCTTTGATTGCGTGAGGAACTGGAGAGACATATGACTCAGGAAGTGGCAGATCAAGACACTTCTCTACGGCGTCATCGATGGCGTCAATCACAAGGTTGAGATGTGCACGCACTTCGGAAGGAAATGCCTCTTTGTCTGGATGGTCGCGCAGCTGCTTGTCAATGAGGTCAGCACTAATCCGCTTCGCTTGGTCATAGTTTTTGCCCACAACAAGAAGGCACGCCTCTTCACACGCCGCTATCAGCGCAGACTCACCAACCATTTGAAACTTGGCATCTACAATCATGCCGTCACTCTCATCAACAAGCCAGTAAAAGGCGACAGCGTTACCATCAATAACAAACCCCTCTTTTCCTTGCACAAAGCGCATTTTGCGCAGCACCGCATCTTCTTGAGTGAAATAACCAAAGTTGCGAGGGTTGGTGATCTTCTGCACCATTTTCTTCGAAAAGCGACTCCAAATCGGTTTCATAATCTCTCGCTATATCTCCTTAACTTTGCCACGTTTTCGAAAACAACCTTAGCAGCTTTCAACACCTCTTCTTGCGTCGTGTGCACTGAGAGCGCAAAGCTGATAGCAGAATGGGGGCAAGAAATTTTACACGCTTTGAGAAGGTGAACGATTTGCTGGAAGTTGCCCCCTCCCATGTTCGCAAAAAGGTGATCATGCGCAAGTCCAAAGGCGAGCGCATCTGTCGACACTTTTGGAAAAACAATCGCCGTAATATTGGGCACGCGCAATGCATCGGCCAGCACGATCTGAGCATCTGGAATAAGCGCAAGAAGGCGCTCTTCAAAAACAGCGCGTAGGCGGGCCGTTTCCATTGCGGTGTGGTCACGATCTTCGTGCGCTTGTCTTGCCGCCTCTCCGAGGCCCACTAAAGCAGGAACATTGAGACTACCTCCACGCATCCCCTCTTGCTCATTCCCCCCCAAGATAAGAGGGCTAATCTCCAAACCATTGCGCACAAGAAGTCCGCCCGTCCCTTTGGGTGCACCAATTTGTTCACCATTGAACGTAATAAGATCAGCTTTACAAGCAACGTCGCCTTTCCCTAAAAGATGCGTCACATCGACATGAAGCAAGATGCCCCGCTCTTGACAAATAGCTGCAATCTCATCAATTTTTTGAATAACACCGGTCACGCCGCAAGCAATTGAAATAGAAAGCATTGCTGTACGCGGAGTCAAGCTTTCTGCCACACTCTTTGCCGAGAGTTGTCCACCTGCCCCAACACGCACCATATCGAAGAGACACCCCATCTCTTGCAGACGAGTCATCGCCAAAATAGAGGGGGCCTCACTCATGTTGGTGCTCAAGTAATGATTCTTCCCTGTTTTGCGCGTAACATCCACATAGGTTGAAAAAATGGCATGGTTGACTGCCTCTGCACCTGATGAAGTGAAAACAAAGTGATCACCATCCGTAGCACCTAGAAGACGTCGCACATGCTGCTCACTCTCTTCAATTATGGAGAAGAGAGGTTCTCCCACAGTATAAGGAGCAACAGGTGAGTGCCACCGAATGTGGAAGAAGGGAGCCATCTTCTCTACAACCCCCTCCCTTGGAGGGGTGGTTAACTGGTGATCGAAGTAGAGAGTCATCGCCGTACACACTTCCCTGATTCAAATGTGTAGTAAAGCGGCTTTCCAGTGGGGATTTCGAGTTCAAGCACCTCTTTTTCGGAAAGACCATCAAGCTCCATTACAATGGAACGAAGCGAGTTGCCATGCGCAGAAATGAGCACATTTTTCCCCTGCTCAAGGTGAGGCACAATTGTCTGCTTGAAGTAGGGAAGCGTTCTCTTTGCGGTAAGTTCTAAACTCTCTCCATTTGGAGGAGGTGTGGCGTAACTGCGACGCCAAATCTTTACCTGCTCATCACCAAATTCTTCGCGTGTGCGCTGCTTGTTTTTCCCTTGCAACGCTCCATACATCCGCTCATTGAGCTGCCACGCCTGCACAACAGGGATGAGCCCTTGATCACGAGGAAAGTCGTACCATTCACACTGGTGCTCATCACTTCTATGGCACACAACGGGTACATCGTTGTGGTACGCCATCGCAATCATGACCGTCTCCATTGCGCGCACAAGGGTGGAGGTGTAGATCAGATCAATTTTACACCCCGAAATCTCTTCACCAGCGCGGCGTGCCTCCTCAATGCCCTCAGGGGCTAAGGGGATGTCCACCCATCCAGTAAAAATATTCTTTTTATTCCATTCCGACTTGCCATGCCTCAATAAGATGAGATCAGCCACTTTCGCTCCTAATTTAATTGTGAACACGCTATAATAGCTGCTTTAATCGTTAAAACCAAAAAGAAATGAGACTCAGCAAAGCACTAGCACAAGCGGGCGTCGCCTCAAGGCGCGCCTCAGAACAGCTTATCTTCGATGGCGCAGTCACTGTAAATAAACAGATTGTGCTCGTGCCACAAACCGATGTTGACCCAGAAAGAGATGCTATCTGCGTTAACGGCAAGCCAATTGCAAAAGAAAAGAAAGTATATTTTTTACTTAATAAACCAGTTGGATTCCATTGCACAAGCAAGCGCCCGTCGAAAAACACCCGTTTAGTGATCGACCTCTTTGGCCATGTGCCGCAACGCCTCTTCACTGTCGGGCGGCTTGACAGAGACACCACAGGAGCGATCATTGTGACCAACGATGGCGACTTTTCGCACCGTCTGATTCACCCATCATTTGATCAAACAAAAGAATACGTAGCAAAGACGGGTCAAGAAATTACGTTAGATCATCTCGAGCGTCTCTCTGAAGGGACACGTATTCAGGGGACATGGATCAAGCCTCACTCGGTAAAAAAAGTGCGGCGTGGAACGGTAAAAATCACAGTGTGCGAGGGGAAGAAGCATGAAGTGCGTGAGCTCCTTAAAGCAGCTCGTCTCACAGTTCTTGAGCTTAAGCGCATCCGTCTCGGCCCTTTCATTCTTGGCAATCTTCCCATTGGCGGCTACCGCCCCCTTACCGAGAATGAAATTCATCAAATATAGCAGGTTATGCTAAAATAATTACCTTATGTGTACGAGTTGTACAAATCTCTCATATGGCGGTAAAGTCCGTACATGCAATCTCCTTGGGGCCTCTCTTATCGTATGCGCAGTGGCGATTGCGGCGCTTGCTCTTCCTAAAAGCACGCTTTCAGCTGGCTTTTCCTATAAGGCCGCGATTGCGACAACAGTGCTCACTTCTCTCATTAGCGCCACTTGTCTATATATTCTTTTCTTGAATCGGCCTAAAAAAGTGCCCAATCGACCAATACAGGAGCCTCCTCCACCCCCTCGGGTGATCACGGTTGTGGGCGGAACCTTTGCACCGATTGAAGCACTTGCAGCCCAAAACCGCACTTTTGCTGACAGACTTGCCGCTGCGCGTAGGGAGCTGGAGCAGCAACTCCCGACATACAAACCTGAAGTGCAACTCGGTGAACGGCAGCAGTTTTCGGGGAGTGCTCGAGCTTTACAAAGATTGCTAGATGAGCGCATTCTTGATCTCTTGCGCGAAGCGCCAACATCTGAAGAGTTTCAAGCAGTTTTGGATCTTCATGGAGAAATTGTGAACCGCGCGAATGAGATCCAGCAACACTACACTGTTGTGCGCACGGAGTTTAACATTGAGCGACCACAGACGCCCTCATTTGATGAGTGGATGCAACAAGTGGAGACGCAAGCAGAGTTTGGCGCGCTGCTCGTCTACTTTGGACGACAAAAAGAGTTTGCTAAGGTTTGGGATGCATGGGAGCAGCTTGATATCTTTGTCCACCCCGACTCGAACTTTGCGACAAAAGCAGAGGCATTTGTTGAGTTTGTGGAAAGACTTCCTGAAAGGGTTGAATCGCAAGCGGTGCGCGAGCGGCTCAATGTGAAGGTAAACACTTTGCAACTACAGCAATACCTTGTCGAGGAGCAAGTAGATGTGGCGCGCGCACGTGACCGTATCTGCGAAATGAATCGTGCACACCGCATCTTTGAGAGAAAAGTGAACAGCCAAGAGCTTCCAGAAGAGCATCAACTGATTCAAGAGGTGATGGACACCTCAGCAGATGCAGCTGTTGCAAGACGTGCACAAGAGGAAGAGGATGCCAAGCTCGCGCGTCGCCTTCAGCTAGGTCTTGAATAATACAAAATAATCTTTTAGGATCGGGAAAACCAGAGGAGGTTTTCCATGAAAAAACGTGATCTTGCCTCCCTCGCCGTGATTGGTGTAAGCGCCGGTCTCATGTTAGGGGGATGTCAACAAATGCAAAAAAAAGCGGCACCAAAGCCACAGCACGAAGCGGCTGCCACGCATCAAATGTCGCCTGAAATGAAGGCTTTTTACTCAACACTCTCTCCAGACGCACAAAAAGAATTCATGGAGCTCGATGCGCATCACAAGATGATGGCAATGGAGATGGCAGAACAGAAATGTGCAGGCAAAAACGACTGCAAAGGAATGGGCGGTTGCAAGACTGCAAACAACGCCTGTGCAGGTAAAAATGGATGTAAAGGTGAAGGAGGTCCTCCAGTGAAGGATCACGATGAAGCTGTACACGTCCAACACAATAATCAAATGAATGGAAGCAAACACTAAGCTCGGTATTGGTGTTGGGCTTCGGCCGGTTCACTACGAAGAAATTTTCGCGTGTGAGCCGGCCATCGATTGGTTCGAAATCATCAGCGAAAACTTCATGGAAGTGAGTGGAAGGCCGCTTGCGAATTTGGAACGCATCTTAGAGCGCTTCCCTGTTGTGCAACACGGCGTCAATCTCGCGATTGGGAGTACAGCGCCTCTCGATTGGGACTATCTACACAAACTAAAAGCACTCACTCGCCTTACAAAAACACCTTGGCTCTCTGACCACCTTTGTTGGGGAAGGTTGCCTGGAGCGCATTTTCACGACTTGCTTCCCCTTCCCTACACCGAAGAGGTGATCAAACTTGTTGTAGAGCGTGCACGCATTGTACAAGACTTTCTTGAAGTCCCTTTTGCACTCGAAAACTTATCCTCGTACGTCGCTTTCAACGCTGACCAGATGCCCGAGTGGGAGTTTTACACACGCATTGTGGAGGAAGCTGACATCTTCATGATGCTTGATGTCAATAATATTTATGTTTCAAGTCGTAATCACGGTTTTGACCCATTTGAGTACATCACAAATATTCCCATGGAGCGCGTCATTCAGATTCACTTGGCTGGACATAGCGACCGGGGAGACTATGTAATCGATACGCACGACAATCCCGTCTGCGATGCTGTATGGGAGCTTTATGGAACGGTGTGGCCCCGCACAAATGAGGTCGCAACGCTGCTCGAATGGGATGACAACTTTGTCTCTTTTGATGAGACGTGCAAAGAGGCTCTGAAAGCAAAAGCGTTTCAGCGGGAGCTTATATGCTAGAGCAGTTGCAAACGTGGTTTGGCAGTGCAATTGCAAGCGAAAAGCTCGCTGTTGATGCATCGCACTATATCGCTCCCAGCCCAACTCTCGAACCAAATGAGCGGCTGCAAATCTACCACGAACAGTATTGGTGGCGCCTTTTGGATGTGCTTCAAAGAACGTTTCCCACACTTGTGCGCGAACTCGGCGCAGAGAAATTCAACAAAGAGGTGGGGATTCCCTACTTGCTTGCACACCCCCCAGATCATTGGGCACTTTGTCGCCTAGGAGCACACCTTCCCTCATGGCTCACTGGAAAGAGCGCCACAATCGCCGCAATTGACTGGGCAGCAGAAATCGCCTTTTGGGAAGAGGAGGGACCCACCATCGACTTTTCTAAGCTGACTAACGAAGAGATCCGCACGAAAAAAATGACGCTGCAGCCTTATATCTCCCTCTTTGCCCTCGATGCTGACTACTTCTCATTTCGCGAGGGAAAAAAATTAGAAAAAAGAGCGGGACACTTTGTGGTCTACCGCACTCCCAAGAAATTCCCTGCATGGAAAAAAATTCCAAAAGAGGCGTATACTCTTTTATGCGCCTTTCAGTTAGGCTGCTCAATTGAAGAGAGTTGCAGCCTTATCACTGGTGGAAACGAAGTCGCATTTTGGTTTAAGGAGTGGACTCAATGGCAATTTTTTGTGCAATACTCGTAGGGAGCATTTTTATCTACTTTTCGCAGATTAAAAGGAGGCGTCGTCTCGTTATCCTTGGCTATATTGAACGAATTGAAAAACTCAAAAAGAGGCTAAAATACGCCTCTGGAGATGAGCGCATTGTAATCGAGAATCAGCTCCGTTTTTTAGAGCATGGCTATCAACAATATCTTTCCGAAAAAAAATCTTTGTTCTAGTGTGACTCTTATGCGCATTGTTGTGCTTCTATGTTTGGCCCTGCTTTCTGCTTGCTCTTCCTCTAAGGAAGGCTCATACTCAATTGGACGTGACCCCACCTGGTTTCCTCTTAACCTTGGACAAAAGACAGCTAATGTGACCGCTTTTTCTACTGCCCTTGTGCAAGAGATTGCCAAAGAAGAGAAAGAGCCTTTGGAGATTCACAACGTGGGGTGGGATCAGCTCTTCGAGGGATTGGGAGCGCGAGAATATGCTGGCGTCTTCTCCTCTCTCCCACCTAACATGGAAAACAAAGATAAGTTCTCCTTCTCTGATCCCTTCCTCTTCCTTGGCCCCGTTCTTGTGGTGCGGCAAAAGAGCGAAGACCACTCGCTGATTGATCTTGAAAAGAGCATCGTCGGCATCAACCAATTTGACGATACAATTTTGATTTTACAGAAGTATCCCTCAATTATGGTAGAACTCTACAGCAATATGGCAGTGGGACTCGAAGATTTGGCTAAGGGGAAGATTGATGGCCTTTTGATCAACAATCTTGAGGCGCATGCCCTTGTGCCCCACCTCTATCCTGGCGTCCTCAAAATCGCCACACCCCCTCTCAACGACAAGGGGCTAAGACTCCTCACCATCAAAGGTGAAAATGAAAAATTGATTCAACATTTCAATCGTGGGCTGCGTAAGCTGCGCGCCAAGAGCTGCTACAAAGCCCTAAGAGAAAAATTCTCTGTCTATTAATCTCAATTATCTTTATAATGACCTTACAAAACTGGAGGTTCTAGATGGTTTGTTGTGGAGACGTTCAAAGAAATCGCGATATTGATCATGAAGCGCAGTGCTGCTGCTGTTCTTCTAAAACTGCTTGGTTAGTTACAGCAGTTGCAGGACTTGCGATTGCAGTTTTCGGTGCTTTGCTAATTGCAAGCATCACTACTGGAAGCATGACTCCAATTCGCCAGCTTGCTGAAAAAATCTCACAAGGAACTGGAGCTGCGTTACTCACAATGCCTATTGTCATCACCGCCATTGGTGGTGCAATGATAATTGGTTCTGCTTTGGGATACTGCCACCGCAATCGTGAACAAGCCGAACTTGTTTAAAAGCGGAGCGTGGACACTGCTCCTCATCTTCAGTGCTTTTGCGCTGGTGTTGGGGACAGTGACCGTTAGTTCCTTCTTCCGCAAATCCAATAAAACCGGCCATGACGCCGCCCGCCTAAACGAGCTCCGCTCTTGATTCCGCTGATAGAAAAGCACTTTTGGGGATTTTGCTCTCAGTTGATCAATCTTGAGCGCAGACGACAAGCAAGAGATCGTTCAAATCAGGGCAAAATCTTCCAAAAGTCTAGATGGTGTCGTCAAATATGATCGCACTTCTACCTCTATATTTACTTGGGAATCTACACTGTATTGGGATGTGTGGGCCACTTATGATGTTTATTGCCAAGCATCGCTATCGCTGGTTCTATTTCCTAGGACGCCTCACCTCTTTCTCTTTTGTGGGACTCTTGAGCGGTGAGATGGGCTTTTTGGTTACTGCTGCACTAAAAAAAGTGCACCTCCCTGCTCTCTTTTCTTTGGGAGTAGGCTTAGTCATCATCACATTCGGGATCACCTCTCTTTTACACCTAGCCTATCCAGGACAAAAACTCTTAAATCGTGTGGGGGGCAACCTCTCTATTACTTTGTCGCGTAACTTATCAAAAGAATCACCATGGCCCATCTTCATTTTTGGTCTTGCCACAATATTATTGCCATGTGGACAAACAGTAGTGATCTACTCAGCTATCGCCTTGATGCAGAGCGCGTGGCTTGGCTTACTTAACGGCTTCCTTTTTGCGCTGCTTACCTCTCCCTCTTTAATTGCTGCAATGCAGGCCTCTGCATTTTTACAAAAATGGCGTAAACACTACCGCACATGGATGGGCATTGCGATGCTCATTGTGGGAACGATTGCACTCTTGCGCGGCCTCGCAGAATTGGGAGTGATTCCCCACCTTTCAAAATCACATCTTGTCATCTATTAATTTAATCTTTATTGTTTTTCTCCAAAAGGAGATCAATATGAAGAAATTGGCTATAATTTTTTGTATGTTATTTTGTGTTTCAGCATTCGCAAAAGATGTGGACTGCGGCTCAGGGTGGTGGGTAACACTGCGCTAAAACTTTGGCATGGAAAAAACAAAGATTCGTTTTCCTCACACGCCAACGGTATCGCAAGGAAGCACACAAATTATGGCAACTGCTTATGACCGCGCAACTGCCTATACATTTACAGGGTACTATCCCCCTATTGGAAATATCGATGCATATGCGCTCTTTGATCAGATGCTATCAGGTGTTTCTGCCTACCCTTACTCTGTTCTTTACCACTCAATTTACGAGAACACATCTGGCAATTTAGTGTTGGAGTATACGGCGCAAGACGGCTACCGCAACTACATTGTGCGTTCGCTTACTGTGGTGACTCCATTCAATGCGTATACGTTACAGTGTGTGCATCCCCTTGGGGCTTATGAGCGTTACACCTATTTTCGCGACTCATTCTACATCTATTGTGAGTGTGGAAATTAATCAAAGATTAGAAAATGCTTGATCATCTCCTTTCTCGTGTGGAGAATCACGAGAAAGGGGCTCAAAGCCTGACTTTCTCAACATGGTTGACTGTGGTTTGAAAGTCTGGTAGGAGTGATTTTGTCGACCTGGTTAGAGAGTTTTCATCGCTGAAGAAGTTGAAGAGACGCCTAACCAAATGGGAAACAGGATCTTTTGGAAATTATGTTCGAAATTGATCGATCTCGAGCGCAGACAGTACAAACGGTACGGCAAGCGAGCGATCGGGCAAATCGAGGCAAAATCAACCAAAGGGCCTCCAAAGTGTGACTTTCCAATAGGGTCCACGAGAAAGGAGATTGAATGGATAAGTATGACCTGGTCGTAATTGGCTCGGGGCCTGCAGGGGAAAAAGCAGCTGTAAAGGCGGCTTATTTTGGGCACAAAGTCGCTCTAGTGGAAAAGTCTACCTTCTTTGGTGGTGCCGGTGTCACAACAGGAACTCTCCCCTCTAAAACACTCAAAGAAACAGCTCTCTATCTCTCTGGCCGGTATGACAAGGGGCTTTACGGTGTGGATCGCAACTTACAAGGTGATGCCACTGTTGAAAACTTCATGTACCGCAAAGACTACATCATCAAGACAGAGAGCGAAGTTGTGCACAATAACCTTTTGCAGCACCACGTAGATATCTTTCAGGGTGAAGCCTCCTTTGTCGACAAGAATACCGTGCATGTCTCTGGGCCCAAAGAAGTCGACATTTCAGCTGACTACATCATCATTGCAACAGGATCGTACCCTTTCCATCCTCCAAATATCCCTTTTGACAAAAAGCGCGTACACGACTCGGACACCATTTTAGACATCAAGCACTTTCCACAATCAATTGCCGTATTGGGCGCAGGAGTGATTGGATGCGAATATGCTACGATCTTTTCTACGATGGGCACAAAAGTGTTCTTGATCAACCGTGCCGAGGAGATTTTAACTTTCATCGACAAAGAGATCGTAGAGGAATTTAAGTGCGCAATGCAGCGTGATCAAATCGATCTTCTTTTTGGAAAGGGGGTGAAATCGATCAATGTGCCCTCGGATGATGCTCAAAAGATGGAGGTCATCTTGGAGTCAGGTGAGCTTCTCCATGTGGATATGTTCCTCTTTGCTGCGGGTCGCAACGGTTGCACAAAGAACCTTGGCCTAGAAAAAGTGGGTATTGAGGTAACCAAACGCAAAGCGATTGAGGTGAATGAAAATTACCAAACCTCAGTTCCCAACATCTATGCTGTGGGTGATGTGATTGGATTCCCTGCTCTCGCTAGTACAGGGATGGATCAAGGGCGTGTAGCTGTAGCGCACATCTTTCAAACCAAAGACATTGAAGAGATCGCTCGCGTCTTACCTTTCGGCATTTACACTGTTCCAGAAATTTCGTGTGCAGGAGTGACCGAAGAAGAGGCAAAAGAGAAAAACATGAATTACTGCGTCGGTGTAGCACACCATCGTGACATGCCACGAGGGAAAATTATGGGAGCTGAGCGAGGGATGCTCAAGCTTATCTTCACGCGTGATGACTTGATTTTACGCGGCGTACATATTGTAGGCCACTTGGCGACTGAGCTGATCCATCACGGTATGGGGTTAATTGAGAACAAGAAATCTTTGATGGATATCATCGGAAATGTTTACAATTATCCAACACTTCATGACCTCTATAAGTACGCAGCTTATGATGGATTGGGCAACTTGGCAGGACACAAAATAAAGACATGAAACGAGGCTTAAAAGGATTCGGACTACTCATCATTATCTTCATGCTGACGATGGTGTGGTGGTCCTCCTCCCTTGTTGAAAAAGATTTAAAGTCGATCCGTGCCGATTTGCAACAGCTAAGAAAAGAGACGCAGCAAATCAGCCATGCTCCTCCCACTCACCACTCTCCTGCACAGCTCACTTTGGCCCGCCCGCACATTGAAGAAAAGTACCCTAACCTCCTCACAGAAGATCCTTACTTTACCCATACCCTTCCCAAAATGTTAGGAGAGAGCTTTCGCCCACATGGTGTACGGCGCGAGGCGCTTATTGGAAAGCCTGAACACCTCCACCCCTTTAACGGTTTTCGCGATGTCTCGAACATGACCTCGATGTGTGTAGGCACTGTGGCACAGCTAAAATTTGGACAGTATGAGACTCTTTGTCCCGACCTTGCCATTAAAGTGGAGGCGCGCCCAAGGGAAGATTTTCCTCAGCTGAAAGAGTACTGGGTTCACCTCAGAGAAAATGTCTTTTGGGCTCCACTGAACAAGAAACACTTTCCAACCAACTTTGAGCTCTCCTCTTTTTTCAGTGAGCGGCATCCGGTTACTGCCCACGACTTCAAGTTCTTCTATGATGCTGTGATGAATCCATATGTTTCAGAGCCGAAAGCAGTCTCCTTACGCACATACTACAATGACATCGAAGAGTTTGAAGTGATTGACGCGCTCACATTTGTTGTGCGGTGGAAGGCGCATGAAGCAGATGGTGAGTTCAAGACAAAATACAGCTCTCTCAACTTAACCGGCTCTCTACAGCCGCTTGCCTCTTTTGTCTACCAGCACTTTGCAGATGGCGCCAAAATTCTTGATGATGACCAAGATAACGACACCTACCGCCTTAACTCAGTATGGGCACAAAATTTTGCACATCACTGGGCAAAAAATGTCATTCCTAGCTGTGGTCCCTATCTTTTTGACGGCATGAATGAAGAAGGCATCACCTTTGTGCGCAATCCCAGATACTATAACCCCTACACCGTCCTTATTGAAGGTGTCCACTACAGCTTTAAAGACAGCTTTGATGCAGCATGGCAGGATTTTAAAGTCGGAAATATCGATTTGTGCCACGTAGCTCCGAACCAACTCCTTGAACTCGAATCATTTTTGAAAAGCGCTGAATACAACGCGCAAGAGAAGCTCGGGATGAAAATTGAAGCGATTGACTACGTCGATCGCTGCTACTACTACCTTGGATGGAACCTTGCCACCGAATTTTTCGGCAATGCGCGCATCCGGCAAGCGATGACGATGGCGATCGACAGAAAACGGATCATTCACCAAAACCTCAATGAGATGGCTGTTGCCATCACCGGCCCCTTCTACCGCTATTCCTCCGCCTATGATAGCTCAGTTGATGATTGGCCCTACAACCCGCTTGAAGCAAAACGCATTCTTGAACAAGAGGGGTGGGTTGACCTCGACGGTGATGGTATTCGAGACAAAATGGTAGAAGGCAAACGGGTTCCTTTCCGCTTCCGCCTCTGCTATTTCGTAAAAAGTCTTTCAGCAAAAGTGATTGCCGAGTACATCGTCACTGCACTCAAAGAGATTGGGATTGAGTGTCAGCTCTATGGTCTTGATATCACAGATCTCTCCCGCCAATTCGATGATAAAACATTCGACGCCATCTTTATGGGATGGAAACACGGCACACCTCCAGATGATCCAAGACAAATCTGGCACAGCTCAGGAGCCAAAGAGAAAGGCTCCTCAAACGCAATTGGCTTTTCCCACCCCGAAATTGACCGCATCATTGAGACACTCAACTACGAAGACAAAAGAGCAGAAAGAAAGCAGCTCTACCACGAGTTTCACCAGATCATTCATGAAGAAACCCCCTATACCTTCCTTTATACCCCAAAAGTACGCCTCCTCTACCGTGAGTATGTGAAAAACCTCTTTGTGCCTCGGGAGAGGCAAGACCTCATCCCTGGAGCAGACATCTCTGAACCAAATGTTGAAGTGATCTGGCTAGATAAACATGACTGACTACCTCATTCGCCGCCTCTTTCTCCTCCCCATTACCCTCTTTGCCATCATCTTGGTTAACTTCGTCATTCTTAACCTCGTGCCCGGCGACCCAGTCAATGTCACTGACCGCTCAAATACCGGAGACCTCACCCGTGATGCTGACATGGAAGGAAGCATGGAAGAAAACCACCACCTCCAATTTCGGGAACACTACGGCCTCACACTCCCTATCCTGTTCAATAACTGGCCTGCCATCACTCTCACAAAAGTGGATCAAGCCCTCGACGAGCTCCTCACAAAAACGAAAAATGGCAAAGAGATGAGCGTGCAAGACTACCATGAAATGCGCACTAGATGGGGAGACCGCGCCCGCTTTATTATGCCCATCCTCCTCGAAAAAGCTGAGGATGAATCCCTTCCTCTAGAAATGCGGCGGCTGTGTGCCAACCTCTTCGTTCGAGGAGGCACACGCCTTGGCTTTGTTGGCCCAACTCTGACGGCCAAACAGAAAAGCGCCAACCGCCTTATTGCCCGAAGTAATCAAGAGCTCGCCCAAAGCCGCGTCTATGACTGGGACAAAGAGGCTACCCTAGATAAAAAAGTCGCCCAACTCTCTGCCTGGTTCCAAGAGCAAGGAGGCAAGCAAGCATTTGAGCATAAAGGATTGCGCACGCTTTTCCTTGAAACCCGCTTCTCGCGCTACCTCAGCCGTGTCCTTCTGCTCGATTTCGGAACACTGAGGAATGACAGCAATAAAACCGTCATTTCCGAGGTTGTAAAGCGGATTAAATATAGTCTTGCTCTGGCAGTGGTGCCCATGCTTCTCACCTTTGTTTTCTGCCAGATCTTTGGCATGATCATGGCGGTAAAGCACAATCAGTGGCCCGACATCTCACTTAACATCTTCTTTCTCATACTCTTTGCGATCCCAATTTTTGTTGTCGCCCCCTTCCTTATTGAAAAGGTTGCGCTTCACCACACCATCCCCTTCACGAAAATCCCTATCCCCTATAGCGGCTTTCATAGCAAATATGCCATTTATGAAAGCCTCACCTCAGGCCAGCGCCTGGTTGACGTGTTAGTCCATATCGCCCTCCCTCTTCTTGCCATTATGTACGGCACACTTGCCATTCAAGCTCGCCTTTCGCGCACAGCTTTTCTAGAGGTGCTCCGACAAGACTGGGTAAAAACTGCACACGCCAAAGGGCTTCCACTCAAAACCGTTCTTATCAAGCATGTTGGCCGCAATGGAGCAATCACAATTGTGACCTCACTTGCAACCTCTCTTGGCGTGATCCTTGGAGGTTCTCTGATTGTTGAGACAGTGTTTGAGATCAATGGCTTTGGTAGATTCTTCTATGAAGCTATCCTTAACCGGGATTACAACGTGGTACTTTTTTCAGCGTTTGCTGGTTCTCTCCTCACCCTAATAGGCTACATCATCGCGGACATTGCCTACACCCTCCTCGACCCCCGCGTCAACTTCGCTTAGAAATCCGCACCAAGCACCTGAAAATAAAGCATCAATACTTTTGTGGGGAGACGATCAAACTGCTACGGGAAGACAACCAAGCACTTTTGTGGGGAGACGATCAAACTGTCAGGAGAGGACACCAGCACTTTTGGCAACGAAATCCACCCCTAACAAAGGGACAACCAAGCACTTTTGGCAGCAACCCGACCCCTAACAAACGGTCAACCAAGCACTTTTGACAACAAAAATGAGCCCTAACAAATGGATACCAAGTACTTTTGGTGATATTGCTCTGATCTGAGAGATCTCGAGCGTCGGCTTCTGAGGAGATTCGCAATCTGCGTCAAACTTTGCCCCTACTCTTTAGATATCGACGAAGTTGCCGAAACCTACAAACTCTGAAAACGTCGCATGAGATCCCTCAGATCAGAGTAATATCAGCCAAAAAGCCTCACAAACCTGACTCACCCTCTTTATTTCGGAAAGAGAGGGATTCGAACCCTCGATACCCTATAACGGGTATGCGTCCTTAGCAGGGACGTGCTTTCGGCCACTCAGCCATCTTTCCAGGTGGAGAGCAGCATACCCGTACAAGACAATTACTTCAACACTTGCCTTCCATGTTCCCAGCCATATATAATAATATTTTAGGAGGGAATACAAGATGAGAATAGATGGCGGACAAGGACCTCAATACACAGGAGGACCACAGCAAAGCAAAGCTGAATATGCGAAAGCGAGCATCAACCAAACACTCAGTCATGTAGATCCAAATGATCTAGCTGGAAAAAAAATCATCGCTAAAGCGAATGGCATGATAGAGGGTCTCGATCTAGCTAAAGAACAAGGACTGATTTCATCAGGCCAGCATGCCGATGCTCTTGACGAAGCGTCGTGGAAAATGAAGGACCAAAAGGCGTATGACCAATTAGACACTGTGCTTGACGAAGTGATTACCCAGCACATGAAACAGTCCCTCTTCCCTCCTGGCTTTAATATTCCTGGACTTCCACCAGGTTTGTTCCCAGGGTTATAAGAGCTTCCCTAAACATTGACTTTTCGCTTGCATTTGCGTATGTTACCTGTCAGATGGAACCGAAGTACAGAGTCGCTCCTAACTCCAAAGAATCAGAAATGATGGTTCTCGGCTGCATGTTGACCGGCATTAATAGCCTCAATACTGCAGCTGATGCTCTCGATGAGAACGATTTCTACTTCCCTGAAAACCGTTTGATCTTTCATGTGCTGAAAGAGGCATACCGGCAAGATAAACCTGCTGATGTGCACCTTGTGTGTGAAGAATTAAAGCGCTTGGGGAAACTCGATGCGGTTGGCGGCGTTTCATATGTCACAACGTTAGCACAGTATGCAGGTACATCTGCCTACTTGGAAGAGTATGCTAACATTGTAAAATCTAAAGCGCTTCTCCGCCGCATGATCCAAGCTGCGCAGAAGGTAGAGAAAAATGCGCTTGAAGAGCCGCCAAATGTGCACGACGCTTTGGATGAGGCGCAAGCACTCTTTTTCCAGATCGGCCAGTCGGCAGCACCCGGGGCGGGCGTCTCTTTACGCGACTTGTTGCAAGGACAAAAGACAACGTCTGAAACCCCCTTCCTCAAAGACTTGCAAGAGCGACAAGAAAAATTTCGCACACTTGGTCCAGATGATGCCAAGATTACGGGCATTCCCACTCACTATTTAGACCTTGATGTGATGATCAATGGTTTAAACAACTCAAACTTGATGATTATTGCGGGACGTCCCGCGATGGGTAAAACAGCACTCTCTCTCAATATTGCTGAGCAAGTATGCTTTAAAAATAACATGCCCGTTGGCATCTTTTCACTTGAGATGTCCGCTGAACAGTTGATGCACCGCTTGGTGTGTTCGCAAGCAGAAGTGGAATCTGACAAAATCCGCACAGGCTCTCTTTCAGGTGTGGAGTTTCAGCGCATCGTGACCGCCGTAAGTGAAATGCAAGAGCACACGATGGTGATCGATGACCAGCCTGGCCTGAAAATTACCGACTTGCGTGCGCGTGCACGCCGCATGAAAGAGTCGTACGATATCCAGTTTTTAGTAATCGACTACCTCCAACTCATTTCAGGATCTGGCTCATCGCGCACGATGGAGAGTCGACAAAATGAGATTAGCGAAATTTCGCGCATGCTCAAGACATTGGCACGGGAACTCAATATTCCTATCCTTTGTCCTTCACAGCTTTCGCGAAAAGTGGAAGACCGCGCAGGACATCGCCCCATGCTGAGCGACTTACGAGAGTCGGGCAGTATTGAGCAAGATAGTGACCTTGTCATGTTCTTGCTCAGACGGGAGTACTATGATCCAAATGACAAGCCAGGGATGGCCGAGGTGATTGTGGCAAAAAATAGACACGGCAGTGTAGGAAGCGTCAACCTCACATTTGTTAAGGAATTAGTTCAATTCCGCAACTACACACCGATTCAGGTGGAGATAGGGGAAGAATCTCCATTTGCCTCAATCTAGGCATTTCTGTTATATTCCTGGCCATCGATAATTCCTGGTAAGGCTAATGTCATCAGTAAAAAAGAAAAGAAAATACAAGATCGCGAAGCACAAGCGCAAGAAGCGCAGAAGACGCGACCGTCACAAGAACAGATAACCTGAGCTTCGGGCAAATAAAATATGTCCTATGATGTAATCGTAGTGGGCGGTGGGCATGCTGGCTGTGAAGCAGCTTTGGCTGCGGCGCGCATGGGCGCGTCCACGCTTCTGCTTACCATGAACCTTGACACGATTGCAAAAATGAGTTGCAACCCTGCGATCGGCGGGGTGGGCAAGGGGCATATGGTGCGTGAGCTTGACGCTCTCGGTGGTGAGATGGGCAAGGCAACTGATGCAAGTGGCATACAGTTTCGCATGCTCAATGCATCCAAGGGGCCTGCTGTGTGGGCCCCTCGTGCTCAGTGCGATAAGGTGCGTTACCAACACGAGATGAAGCACCGTCTCGAACTTACAGAAAATCTTGATATCTTCCAGGGCACCACAGTTGAGTTCCATGTGGAAAATGGGCGCATTGTTGGCGTCACCACTCTTGAAGGAATCCGTTACGAGGCGCGCACGGTTATTCTATCCGCAGGTACCTTCATGCGCGGCCTGCTTCACATTGGACAAACTCACTATGAGGGAGGGCGAGCAGGTGACAAACCTGCAACCGGCATCTCAAAGTGCCTTTTAGACCATGGCTTCAACCTCGCAAGACTAAAAACAGGCACCCCCCCCCGCATCAATCGCCGTACAATTGACTTCTCTAAAACTGAGGAGCAACCTCCTGAAGAGGGCATTCGCTTCTCCTTTGATACACCTGAGAAAAGGCTGCCGCAAATTTCGTGCTTCATCACCTATACGAACGAAGAGACGCACGCCATTATCCAAGAGAACATTGACCGCTCCCCCCTCTTCTCGGGAAAGATTCAAGGCATAGGTCCCAGATATTGCCCCTCTATTGAGGATAAAGTTGTGCGTTTTGCTGACAAGCCACGCCACCAAATTTTCCTTGAACCAGAGGGGCTGCAGACAGAGGAAATATATGCGAACGGTATTAGCAGCTCTCTTCCCTTTGATGTACAACAAGCGATGCTACACACGATTCCAGGTCTTGAAAAGGCACACATCATGCGCCCTGCTTATGCCATCGAATACGACTACGTAACTTGTGGACAAATGCACATCACGCTTGAAGCGCGCACCATCAAAGGTCTTTTCTTTGCAGGGCAGATTAATGGAACAACCGGATATGAAGAGGCTGCAGCTCAAGGTTTTATCGCTGGAGTGAATGCTGCGCTTCAAGTGCAAGGAAAAGAGCCTTTTATCTTACCAAGAGCAAGCAGCTATATTGGTGTGATGCTCGATGACCTTGTCACCAAACCGCTCGACGAACCCTACCGCATGTTCACGAGCCGAGCAGAGCACCGCCTCCTTTTGCGCCAAGACAATGCCGACTTACGCCTGCGCGAAATGGGATACCAACTCGGCCTTATCTCTGAAGAGCAAATTTTGAAGCTACGCTACAAAAAGCAAACAGTTGAGCAAGAAATGGTGCGTCTTGAAAAAACACATAGGGAGTGGGAGGGAAAAACATTTTCCTTAGCGCAACTGCTCCGCCGCCCAGAGATCACCTACCAAATGCTCAACCTGCCTGACTACGGTGAGGAGATTAATTTTCAAATCGAGTTCAACTTGAAATACGCTGGCTATATCGAAAGACAGAAGGTGGAGATTGAAAGACTTGCCCAAACAGAAAGAGTGAAGATTCCCTCTAGTTTTGACTATAAAAAAGTGAGAGGGTTACGACGAGAGGCACAAGAGAAGCTGCAAAAATTCATGCCACAAACTTTAGGACAAGCCGCGCGTATTAGTGGCGTCTCCCCGGCCGATATCCAAGTTTTGATGGTAGCGGTGCGCAGTTAGAATAAAATGCGTCGACAATGCACAAAGAGGGTAATCTCCCGGTTTTATTGGGCCATTTATTCTCCCAGCTAGTGCGAGAAAAGGGGCTCTTCTACCTGCAGCTTGGCACCTTCCCCTCTCTGAAATAATTTTGCAAAGACCTTCGATATATGGAAGAGCGTTTGGTTGGGGACTTGACGGTATAAGAGGATGAGTTCCACCTCTAGCAACTCCCAAAAGAGTTATTGAATCTTGAGGCTTTTCCATGCCCACCCCTTTAATTTGAATTTTAATCGCAATTAGCCTAAACTAAATGTATGAAATTCACAACCTTATTTCTTGAAAATACGCCGATTGTTGAGCAGCTGTACATTGAAGAGGCGCTTTTACGTGCTGATAACCGCAATATCTGCATCATCAATACAGGAGCTCCCTCCTCTATTGTAATGGGAATTTCTGGAAAGCCAGAAGAGCTTATCGAGAAAGAAAGAGCCGGTGACCTCCCTATTATTAAAAGATTTAGCGGTGGAGGCACAGTGGTTATTGACCCAGACACCGTCTTTGTGACTTTCATCTGTAACTCGGATGATGTGCCAATCAAGCCACACCCTCTCCCAATCCTTGAGTGGGGACATTCGCTTTACAAGTCAATTTTTGAAGATATTGCGCTAGTTGAGAATGACTTTGTTTTTGGGAAAAAGAAATTTGGAGGGAATGCGCAGTACATCCGCAAGGGGCGGTGGCTCTTACACACCTCCTTTTTGTGGGACTATTGCCCCACCAAGATGGCGGCGTTGAAGCTACCTCAAAAGCGTCCGGACTACCGCAATGACCGTTCGCACACAGATTTCTTGTGCACGCTGAAAGAGCGTTTCCGCTCGAAAGAAAAGCTCGTGCAAATGATCCGTGATCACTTCACACTCACCTCTCTCACACAAGAAGAAGTGGATGAAGTACTGCAAAGGCCACATAGGCGTGCTACCGTACAGGTTGATCTCAACCCCTAGACATTCAAATCTAAAATTGATACACACAAGGTGTGTACCTTTTTGTTTTACTTGCTCTTCTTTTTGGCTGCCAAAAAGATGAAACGCTCAATTGGATGATCATAGTGCGAGCCGATCAAGTGTCGCTAACCGAAAAGCGCCTTGAACTCAACGCAGTCAATCTCCACATGACCTCCTTTCTCACCGAGCCCAAACGGGTTCCCTTTTTGGTCCCTCTTGCCGAATTTGTGAGTGGGTGGAGTGCAAACTTTCCAGAGCCGCCCTTAGCTACTCTGGCCTTCTTCTCAGAAGATGGAGATGTAGAGACAGTCTCTTTACAACTTAGTGATCCACAACTAACGCCCCCAAAACTCACATTCGAAGTCGTTTCTAATGGGGCAACATCTGCAATGGAAGGGAAGAATTGTGTGCTTTTTTTTCGCGAAGGGTGCGTTTTCCAGTGCAGTAGCATTGACAGGGAGATTCGATGAGACTTTTCCTTCTTCTTCTACTTTTAACTGCATGCACATTTGAAGATGAGAAATGGGAGTGTGAGCTGCGCGCTGCAAAAGGAGAGTTGAAAGAGAATATTCTCGATCTTTACGACGTGAATACTACTGTGGCTCTTTTTCAGGATACTGATCTTGAATCAGCAACAGTGATGACAGTAGAAAATCTAGTTGAGGGATGGACAGAAGAAGAGAAAAGTGCTGTTCTATTTTATGACACAGACCAAGACCTCCATGTGTTAGAGATGAAGCTAAGCCGTCCTCAATTCGATGGGAAAAAACTTTCGTTCAAAGTACGCTTCTCCCAAGGAGCTACTTCAGCAAAATTTCAACAGGGGGCGCTCTTTTGTCAATACTCAGGCAAGTGATCATTCTTACACTGCTTTTTGGGTGCACTGCAGACCGCTCTCTTGTTTGGCTTCTCATGCTCCGTGCGAAGGGAGCAACACTCACCGAAAATACACTCACGCTCCACGAGAGCAGCAGCATGATCACCTCTTTCCTTTCGAGCAAAAAGTGCCTTCCTTACATTATTACTTTGCAGCAAATGGTCACAGCGTGGTCAGCAAACTTTCCAACACCACCTAGAGGTAGCCTCTCCTATTTTGGGAAAGATGCCAAGCATGAAAAAGGAGAAAATTTGACGACACCATCTATAATACGGAAACCTCCAGCTTGTTTAATATTTTTCAGGGTCTTGTGGGTGTGAGCCGCTAAAATCGGTGCACCTAAAAATGATGGCGTGCTTCACTGCTTCACCGCATGATACAAAAAGAGGTGTGACACCCATGTGCTCAACTGAAGCAAAATAGGGTTTGAGTCGCTGCTCATAGTGCTCTTTATACCAATTAAGCGCCTCTTCTTTCACATTCTCAATCACCACAAAGAACCCTGTCTTACCTTTCTCCTCTATTTGTGGCCAGTAGCTAAACTGATTTTTTCGGTCACCATTGAGGTTAAAAAAATAGGCGCGCTTCTTCTCAGGACCATAAAAGCTGAGTAGACTCGCCGTCTGATATTTATCCCCAAAAAGAAAGTCTGTTTGAGGATCGTATCCACTTTTAGAGAGCGCTGGTCCCAGATGACTCCACCCAACATTTTGACGAAAGGGGCTCACCTTATAGGGAATGGGCAGCAAGTTCCTTGACTGGATAAAAGGAATCGCAATCGCAACCACCGAAAAGACTATCGAGAGCCAAGTGCCGAGCTGCAACCAAATCTTTCCTGTACGTAGTCTCTCCACTCCAAACCACGCCACAGGAAGAGCTGCCGCTGGATAGAGGAAGGCACCCCAATTGGGCTGAATCTGTTTGAAGAAGGCAGCAATAAAGTAAATAAGGAACAAAAAGGGGTAGGCTGCACAGTAAATGACTGAGCGACTTTTCATGAAGAAGTAGCTGCAAAAGAGCATCCCCCAAAAGATGGGAGAGAAAAGACCAATTTGCGCAAAAAAGAAGTCAAGAAAATTGCCGTGATGCCCAATCTTCTTTGTGATGGTATGCCCTACATGTTTAAACGTTGCAAAATCATGAGTAAGGTTCCAGTAAAGAGAGGGAATAAAGGCTAGTAGTGAAATCGCAATACCGAAAAAAAAGCCCCATTTGCGCAGGCGGCCATAGAAGAGCATGAAGAAAAGTGTGACTGGCCATAAGACGAAAGCTGTCCACTTGTAAAGTGCACTTAACATGATCCAAAGGCCAGTGACAGCGTAATTGGGTCCCTCATCTTCATTGAGTCCACGTACGATGGAGCAAATCCCTAGAGTGAGGAAAAGCATCATACCACCATCGGTTGTTGCCATAAATGAAAGGAAGATCCCAAGAGGGGAGAATGCCATGACAATGCCCGTCCAAAACGCTGTACGAGCTGAGAAGTGGGCATACTTTGCAGTTGCATAAGTGATCAGGGGGAGAAAAAATGAGATAAGCACGGCACCAAAACGCACACCAAACTCGTTATTTCCAAAAAGGGCGGTCGTGAGAAAAATTTGCCACGCAATAGCGGGGGGCTTGCTAAAATACCCCCAGTCAAGCTGCTGGCTCCATGTCCAATACTGCGCCTCATCGGGAGCAAGATGGACGTCATACGTCCCAATCAAAACAAGCGCAAGTGCCGCCTTAAAGATAAGGAGAAAAAGGAGGAGATAAAAATAGTTCCTCTGGTACCTATTCTCGATCGTGAAAACTGAAGACATCTCGGAAAGCTTGAAGGGTGACGTCGCGGCCGATTACAGCAATGCTATCGGTCAGCGGAATGTTTTTAGGGCATACCTCCACACAGTTTTGTGCATTGCCACAGTCACTGATCCCTCCTCTATCAAGAAGAGGACGAAGACGCAAATGACGCTGCATTTTGCCCGTGGGATGTGCGTTGAAAAGACGTGCCTGTGAAATGGGAGCAGGCCCTACAAATTTGGAGTGTTTGTTTACCTGTGGACACGCTTCAGAGCAGCAACCACACGTCATGCACGTTGCAAGAGAGTACATCACTTCCTGCTTTGCTTGACTGATAAGCGGGCCAAAGCCTTGCTCTCGAGAGCCTTCTGTATCCACCCATGCATGCACTTGTTTAAGATTCTCAAACATGCGCGTGCGGTCTACCACTAAGTCGCGCACGAGAGGGAATTTAGTGAAGGGAGCAAGCGTAACGGTTCTCCCCTCTTTCATGTAGTTGCCAATGAGCGCTGTACACGCTTGACGGGGGTAGCCATTTACTAGCATGGAGCATGAGCCACACACCTCTTCGAGGCACCCCTGCTCCCACACAATTGGCTCGACCTTCTCCCCCTTTTTATTCACTGGATCCTTCTGAATTTCCATCAACGCTGAAATCACATTTTCACCTGGCCGCAGCGGAAGTTCAAACTCCTCCCAATACTGCTTGCCTGGCGTGCCGCGCCAAATCTTAAGAATGAAAGTCTCCATAGGGCCCTTATACTACAAGCGGAATATGCTCGGGGACATTTTTCAACTCGGGACGCACTTTTTTTGCCACGGTGTAGTCTCGCCCCACTGGATCAAGATGACGGGTATCCACTTTTCGATAGCTAATCTCAGGCTCCCCATTGCGATAGGTCGCAATGGTAGTCTTCAGCCAATTCACGTCATCCCTTTCAGTATAGGCAGGATTAAAGTGAGAGCCTCGAAACTCTTTACGCAGCTCAGCTCCCTTGGTGATCGCCAACGCTAAGTCGAGCATCGGCCCCAGCTGCAAGGCGAATTGATACGTTTGATTCGCAAATGTGCTATGGTCATCTAAAGAGATATTTTTGAGTCGTTCTTTCAACTCTAAAATCTTTTCATATGTTTTGTGCAACTCTACCTCATTCCTCTCTACCGTCACATTGCGTACCATCCAGTCAGCAAGTTCCTCATGGAGCTTGTGCACATTCTCTTTTCCATTCCTTGCGTGGATTTCAGTCCGGACCCCCTCTTCTTTTGCCAATGCATCAGAGAAGGGAAGATCCGGAATCGATGAGTAGCTAAAAGGGAGCGTATCAATATAGCGCACCACTTCTTCACCTGTGACAAGGCCACTGAAGATGCAGGAAAGTAACGCGTTAGCTCCCAATCTATTAGCGCCGTGGTACTGAAAGTCTGACTCTCCACAATTGAAGCAACCTGGAAGGTTGGTCATCTGCCTATAGCGCTCCATCCGATCAGGATCATCAGCAGCTGGCCAATCAACCCACGCACCACCCATCGAGTAGTGTACACCGGGGAAAATTTTCATCGGCACCTTGCGCGGATCGTCACCTGTGAATTTTTTGTATATATCGAGTACTGACTCCAGCTTGTGCTGCGTCTCTTCGGGCAGCTCAGTCACATCGAGATGCACTTGCATCAAGCCATCAATGCCAAGCCCAAGCTTGCACACCTTCATGATGGCTCGCGCTCCTACATCACGACTTACTAAGTTTCCATAGCCAGGGTAGAGTTCCTCCAAAAAGTACCACTTCTCTCCCGTCTTCCCGCACGGCACCTCTTTTCCATCTGGAGCGACAATCGTTTTCGAAGAGTCACCCCAAACCCAAACACGCCCCCCTTCCCCACGCACTGACTCTGATATGAGACGTAACTTGTCCATTCCAGGGATTGAAGTAGGGTGAATCTGGATGAACTCTCCATTCGCATACTCCATCCCCTGCTGGTAGAGACGGCCATTTGCAGCGCCTGTACAAAAAGTAGAATTCGTCGAGAGTTTGAAGAGCATCCCAGGCCCACCTGTCGCAAAAACGACAGCGTCTCCTTTCAATACTTCAAGCTTTTGGTTGAAAAGGTTCATCATCACAATGCCACGCGTAAGTCCCCCATCATCCCGAATCAGGCGCAAAAACTCATGATTTTCAAATTTCTCTACCTGCCCCTTTGCCTCATAGCGCCGCACTTGCTCATCAAGCGTGTAAAGCAGCTGTTGTCCAGTGGAAGCGCCGCAAAAAACTGTGCGATTGTAGAGTGTTCCCCCAAAACGGCGCGCATCGAGATGACCCGTCGGCGTCCGATTAAATGGACAGCCAAAGCGGTCCATCATCTGAATGATTCCGGGAGCAGAGAGACACATCTCCAAAATGGGAGGCTGGTTTGCAAGAAAATCGCCGCCCTTGATCGTGTCATAGGCGTGGATCAGTGGGCTATCATTCTCCCCCTTCAAGTTGAGCGCGGCATTGATCCCCCCCTGAGCACACACTGAATGAGAACGTTTTACCTTGGTGAGGCTTACGATTTTTACATACGCCCCTTTTTCACAAAGACGCATTGCACAGGACAGCCCTGCCAAACCACCCCCAACAACGATCACCTCTTTTTTTCTCAATGCCATACAAATGTCCAATAGGGGCCCCAACACGCCATGAGCCCAAAGATCATCACTACCCACATCAAAAATGTGGTAAAGTAACGCATCTTCTTCTGAGAGCGGCGCGTCAAAGTGATGCCCCAACTAATAAAGGCAGTCCACAGCCCATTGAAGGCGTGGTAGACTGCGGTCACTACAAAAATCGAATAGAGCAGCACCATAAGGGGGCTTTTGAATGTATCACGCACAACAAAGAAAATTGCCGCTCCCGCATTCGGAGCGGCAACAAGCACTTGCCCTTTTTTTAATTTTTTGCTCATCGCCGCATCGCGCCACTCCGCATCGTGTGGAGCTTTTGCAAGCTCATTTTCCCGATACACTTCTGCTTTCAGCTCTTTTGCCACATTACGCGACTGCGCATCATCTTTCACTTGTACCATGTATACTTCAGCATCGCCCTGCACAACTAACGTTGGGTACTCCATAAAGCGCATCTGAATCACATGCAACACGACCCCGACAACCACAACCCAAGCCGTCACGCGCTGCCACGTAAATGCGCGGTTGCGCTTGTATTGCGGCAAAGCAGGTGTTTTTCCTTTGCCTGAAAAAGAATTAGTGCGACTTGTGATTGCATAGTGGACCCCCCACAAACCGTGAATCAAAAAAGGAAGACCCAAAAAAAGAATCTCAATTGCGCGCAAATAAGGAAGTTCATGAATCTTATTCACCATACGCACAAATGTGTAGCCATCATCGTAAAAGAAAAGAGCTGCCTGTGAATTGGTCAATAGATGCTCAAAAAGAAAGAGCACTAGCCAGACACCGAGAAGGGAATGCAAACGGCGAAAGATAAAAGGAAGAGGAAGCTTTACTCTCTTATCTTCTGGAAAAACTTTCTCATGCGTTGGCGTGGTCATT
The DNA here is from genome assembly GCA_024233495.1 of Chlamydiales bacterium. GTDB lineage: Bacteria > Chlamydiota > Chlamydiia > Chlamydiales > JAAKFR01 > JACKPM01. Next base: position 145,464 of record JACKPM010000001.1, on the reverse strand, counting down.
TTGCCCTCGCGAGTTTGTCAAGCCCCTCATCACACATTTGCCATCCAATCTCAGTAATACCTTCCAGAGTTGTTGTCGTTGCTTCGTCTGCCGTGATCTTCTGAAAATATATACCAAGAGACATGTGCCGCAGTGTACTGCAAACCTGGGTTGTGCACAAAACTTTTTGTATACTGCTAAGACTTCAATTTTATTTTATGGAAAAGAGACGTTTTGCATTCTCTTTTGTGGCGTGCGCAAGCTCCTCAAACGAGATGCCGCGCAACTGCGCAATAAACTTCGCCGTCTCCACAACATAGGCAGGCTCATTTTGCTTCCCTCGATACGGCACAGGAGCTAAGTAAGGCGTGTCGGTTTCCACAAGCAACTTCTCAAGCGGCACCTTTTTTGCCACCTCATGCAAAACATAACTCTTCTTGAACGTCACAATTCCTGACAACGAGAGATACCAACCCCGCTCAAGCACCCCTTTAGCCTCCTCTTCCGTGCCTGTAAAGCAATGCAGCACCCCTTCACCCTCATAACATTCGTCCAAAATAGAGAAAAAATCGTCGAAAGCATCGCGACAGTGAATCACAACAGGGAGCTTCACTTTTGTCGCCAAATCGAAATAGCGGCGTAAAAAGTGTTGCTGAACCTCCCGCTTCGAGTGGGTATAGTAGTAGTCAAGACCAGTCTCTCCAATTGCCACTAAATGCTCTGTTTGTGCTGCAATCGCATTGAAGTGTGCCTCTCCATCCTTTTCAACATCATGGGGGGTTGTAGAGGCTACATTTGAAATCCACGAATACTCTTTGGCTAAGGCAATCCCACGCTCTAGCTCTTCTGGATTGGTACAGATGTTGACAATGTGCTCAACACCCACCTCCTGGGCACGCGCCATGATAGCGGGAAGATCGAGCCCCTCAAAAGTGAGATGTGCGTGAGAATCAATGAGCATTCGGCAACTTGTCGAGATAATCGTGCATCACTTTCGATGTCAACGTTTGCGGTAGAATCACAGGATCGCCATCATGCGCTGGATAGAGCACATAGACAGGCACCCCGGTGCGACCCAACTTCTCAAGTTGCTTCGTGATCACAGCATCTTTCCGGGTCCAGTCAGCCGACATGGTGACCACACCTTTTTGCTGGAATTCCTTCGTGATGTCTGCATTGTGCAACACAACTTTGTTTGCCTGGCAGATCAAGCACCACTTCGCCGTGAAGTCGACAAAGACAGGCTTTCCTTCTGTACGCAGTTGCGCCACCTTGTCAGGAGAGTAGCTTTCCCACCCGTTTCCCACACTTTCGGTCTGTGTCAATGCTGGGAACTTGTGCGTCACTTTCACCGTGCCCATACCAGCAACCCCAAGAAGGAGTGCTGCAATCGCTGTCGCAACCGTGCGCGTCGACTTCTTCTTCAAAGGGGTACCCCACTGTCCGTAGATCCACGCTCCCACTCCCGCTACAACAAGCGAGAGAAGCATCACAAGAAGCGCAATGTGCCCCACCTGTGAGGCAAATACCCACACAAGCCATACAACAGTTGCCATCATCAAGAAGCCCATGATCTGCTTGAACGTAATCATCCAGTTACCCGGCTTTGGCAAGAAGCGCACCAAATTAGGGAAGGCAGAGAAGAGCAAATACGGAGAGGCCATTCCAAGCCCCATTACTGTGAAAATAGAGAGGGAGAGCACAGAAGGGAGCGTCATCGCATAACCGAGCGCTGGCCCCAAAAGAGGACCCGTACACGGCGTCGCCACAAGCGTTGCCAACACCCCACCCATGAACGAACTCAAGAACGGAGACGATTTTACTTGTGTTTTTGAACCGAGAGAAATCATCGATGTGCCCAACTCGAACACCCCAAACAAGCTAAGACCAAGAAGGAACAATACCCCAATCATCGCCGCTACGAAAAGCGGCTCTTGAAGCTGGAAGCCCCAACCCACGCTCTGCCCAAACGAGCGGAGCAAAAGAAGCGCTCCCGAAAGCACCCAGAACGACACCAAGACACCGAGCGTGAACACACCGCCATGCTTCAATATTTCGCGGCGCCTCTCTCCAGCCATCTTTACAAAGCTAAAGATTTTCAACGCAATCACAGGCAAGACGCATGGCATCACGTTCAATATGAGACCACCAAAAAAGGCTAAAACAAGCGCCATTCCCAATCCACCTGAGAGGTGGGCCTTCGCAATTTCCCGAATCTTTGCATCTACCTGATAGACCATCTTGTCTGGACTACCCTTTTGCGACAAAACCAGCACGCCTTGCATAGAACCCGCTTGAGTAGAGCCCGGCTCCAAGTTGAGCGTGATCCCTCCTTGATCGAGCTGCATCTGCTGTGGCGCATTGTTGTTGATCACGTCACTCTGTGCAGGGTAGAAAACAGCGCTCTCCACATCGCGTGCACCAGGTACATTGAGGGCAATTTGCCCCTTATTCACTTTTGCTGTTACCTTTGATGGAGAGCGCATCGGCAGCCTAGCCTTCGCATCTGCAAATTGCTGCGCAACCTGGCTATTCGTCTCTCCAACTCCAACCGGCAACGATAAATTGAGCTCTGCATTCCCTGGCATGCACGCATCTTTACATGCGAGCCACGTCACATTCGCCCCTAAATCAATAGAACTCCCTTTGAAATTCTTTGGAGGAGTGATCTTGGTGAGCAGCATCACAGAGCCTGTGTAGCCATATCCTACCATCGACCCATCTGTAATCTTCTCCGGGTAGGGCCACTGAATAGGGCCCGCTGTAAATCCCTTTGGCAACTTCCATTCAATCTGAGTTGGCAACCCTGCATCACCTGGATACATCCAATACGTATCCCACCCCGGACTCATCTGCAGCTCAACCCCCACCCAAAATGGCTGACCAGGCTTCACTGAAGCACTCTCCGACATCAATGTCGCCTTTACAGGCTCATTGTGTTTATCACTATAATGGTGCTTGTTGCTCTCATCGTGATGAGGGGTAATCGGCTTATCTGCCCCCATATCGTGATGCTTGTAGCTCTCCTCATAATGCTTATTGTGCGCATCGGGATTGCCTGTCTCATAGAAGCGCTCTGTATCATGGTGCTTAGGCACATCGTGATGCCCCGACTCCTCATGATGCTGCGCAGCCAAAGGAGCCATTGCCAACACTGCTACCGGCAACAGCAATCGAAGATACTTGAACGTAGATCTCATCATAGCACCTCTAGTATACCCTATTTTTAAGCATTTGTAAAGGGAATTTTTATGGACACGCCACTCTCAAATTGCTATTTTCTTAAATCTATGGAGATTCTCCTCTATGCTAACCCAATTGTCAATGCCTATCAGGAGTCTGATCTCCTAGGAAAACTCATATTTTTGACCCTTTTTTTCCTCTCTATCACCACCTGGGTCATCTTTATTCAGAAATATCGCTTACACAGAGCCGCCGCTACCCACAAGAAGTACAGCCGCCTAGACTTTAATGTAAAGCCGGGGAACCACCCCTTTGGTCGCCTCTATGCCATCCTCCAAAGCACCTCTTCCGCTCTCCTCCAAAAAAAGCAGGTTCTTCTTCCTAAAGATATTGAATATCTCCGCGCCCACCTTAAAAGCACTGTTTCGAAAGAAGTAGTGCGCATGGAAAAGCGAGTCTCGCTTCTCTCAACGATCATGAGTTTAGCGCCTTTCCTCGGACTACTTGGCACAGTTTGGGGCATTTTGCTCACCTTCTCTGAGTTGCAAACTGGAGCTGTTGCCAATGCTAACGCCAGTGTGATGGGAGGACTTGCTATGGCGCTCGGCACCACTGTGCTTGGCCTTATCGTTGCAATTCCAGCCCTCATCGCCTACAACTACTTGCGCACCTCGATTCGCCACTTTTCACAAGAGATGGAAGATTACGCACAACTTCTTGTAGCCTCTGTAGAACATGAACGAACTTGAAGAGCCCCAGATCAATCTCACCCCTCTCATAGACGTTGTCTTTGTGATCCTCATTATGTTCATTGTTGTAGCTCCCCTCCTTGAAGTTGACAAAGTGGAGCTTGCAGAAGGCATCGCACAAGAGTGTAGCGCGGAAAAGCAAAGTCGCCTCATGATTCACGTCTTTGCAGACAACTCAGTTACTGTCAACCACCGCCCTGTCACACTCGCTCAACTCGCTACCATTCTTGAAAAGGCGCACTCCCGCTTTTCTGATGAAACGCCACAACTCTATCAAGATAAAAAAGCCTCCTTTGGCACCTATCAAGAGGTAAAAAATCTTGTGACACGCGCCGGCTTCTTGGAACTCGACGTCATTCTCAAGCCGGAGGCGTGATGCGCACCTTTTGGATCGTCACTTTTATCCACGTTTTCATCGTCGCTCTCTTTCTGCTCAAAAGGCTCCCCGAATCCCCGCCACCACAAAAACTCCATATCGAAACTATCACGCTAAAACCGCAAGCAATCGCACCACAGCCCAAACCAATAGCTTCGTCGCCACAACCTGTTCAAACGGTTGCACCACAACCCATCGCTGTCGCTCCTCCAAAACCAAAGGCAGAAGCAGCAAAGCCTAAGACCTCTGACACCAAACCTCAGCCCACTAAAAAAATAGGCAAGCAAGCAGGAGACTTGCGCAAACTCATCCAGCAAAGCCTCGACCAACTTGACAGCACCCCCACGACTGCCACAACTTCCACAAAGCCACAAAAAGTGGGTGAACTACAGTGCGAGAACCTTGCCACCTACGAAAGCGTACTGATCGAATACCTAAAGCAACTGCTTGAGCTTCCTGAAGAGGGCGAGGTAAAAGTGCAGCTCACCCTCGACCGCCACGGTAAGGTCGTGAAACACCGCATCACTTCAGCTACAAACATACATAATCAAACATACGTCGACCGCGAGATTGCCCAACTTTGCCTCCCCCCGTTTGAAAACTACTTCAAGGGGGAGTCCACCCATACCTTTCCCATCACCCTCCACGCTGCCCCATAACCTTTATAGTCAAATCGGTTGAAAAGTATTGAATATAACTGATAGTTTTCATTCATGGTTAGGTTTCTGTTTGCGCTGTTTTTGCTCGTACCTCTTTTTGGAGCTGATGATATCGTCGTGCAGTTGCACACAAAAGGGCAGCTCTCCCCTCTCTATATCTCAGAAATTCCTGAAGAGGGAAGTGGTTTCACAAAAGGCTATCTCCGGCAGCTTGACCACATTTTAGAGTTTGACTTTAGAAACAACGGGAAAATCTCTCTAGTACATAAGACACTTGAGAGAGAGCTGTTGGGACAAAAAGAGAATTTCGATTGTGTGAAATGGAAGAGTTTAGGCGTCACCTACTTCATCCACCCAACTGTGCAAAACAAACGATTTTCTCTCTATGCTCTCAATGGACAAACAGGGCAAGTGAAACAGCTCAACGAGCTTGTGCTCACAGGCGATTTAAATCGTGACCGCAAGCTATTGCACCAAGCGCACGATGCCGCCTTTGAAACACTCTTCCATGAAAAAGGGATTGCAAACAGCCGCATTCTCTACACATTGCGCACTAAAGAGAGCAGCTCGTCTGAGAGTTGGGTCACAGAGGTGTGGGAATCTGATTTAGATGGCGCCAATGCGAAAAAGCTAACAAATGATGGCTATCTCTGTGTCACACCTATTTCGATTACGCCTGCGCACTTTCTCTTTGTCTCCTACAAAATTGGGCAACCGAAAATCTATTTAGGTTCCACCCATGGGGAAGAGCCAAAGCGTGTCTCCTTTTTACGGGGAAATCAGTTGATGCCCGTGCTTTCGCCACAGCTAGACAAGTTAGCCTTCATTAGCGATGTATCTGGCAATCCCGATCTCTTTGTGCAAGCTTTCTCGCCAGAAAATGGGGTGATGGGGAAAGCGCAGCAAGTGTTTAGCGCACCTGGTGCGACGCAAGGATGTCCAACGTTTAGCCCAGATGGGGAGAGTTTGGCTTTTGTGTCGAACAAAGATGGCACTGCGCGCGTCTACATGATGCGCATTCCAGCTCCAGGAGCGCACTTGCGCGACTTGCATCCACAGCTTATTTCCAAGAAGAATAGGGGCAACACATCGCCTGTATGGTCGCCTGATGGCACAAAGCTCGCCTATAGCGCGCTCACTTCCGGCGTGCGGCAGATATGGATTTACGATTTTGAAAGAGGAGAGGAGTGGCAGCTTACCGAAGGAAAAACTCACAAAGAGAATCCAACGTGGGCCCCCAACAGTCAGCACTTACTTTTCAACACCGTTGCTGATGGCTATGCTGAGCTCTATCTCATTAACTTGAATCAAAAGGAAGCGACAAAAATTTCCTCCGGGCCGGGTGAAAAGAGATTCCCCTCCTGGTAGAACTAACGAGGACAAACATGAAGAAAGCACTCACAATACTGATTTTGCTCACCTGCACAGCGTGTGCACGCACGTCACGCGATATGTGGGAGGACACAAAGACATGTGGCCGCTACATGGGCAAGGGACTGCGCTCTTTTTTGGGAGGGCATGTAGATGGCAGCGATTACGCCTACTACAGCAACTGGAGTCATGAGGGGGAGTTTGTACCTCTTGAGGAGGAGACGGGTGTTGCCTTTATGAGTGACTACGTTCCCATTTCAAAAGAGTCACCCGGCGACCCCGGCTGCCCCATCCCCGGTATTGCAGGCTTCCATGATCCAGGTGGCCGCCTAGCGCAACTCTTTGCGAATATTCACTTCAACTTTGATAACTTCGCAATTCAAGGAGAAGAGAATCTTAAAACGCTCAAAGAGATTGCCGATTACCTTGCGAAATCGCCGCAAACCTACATCTTCATTGAAGGGCATGCTGATGAAAGAGGAGCTGCTGCCTACAACCTTGCGCTCGGCTCTCGCCGCGCTAACTCTGTGCGCACCTTCTTAATCCAAAATGGAGTGAACCCAGACCAGCTCTTCACTATCTCATATGGAAAAGAGCGCCCAATCGCAATGGGCCATGATGACAATGCGCACTACCAAAATAGGAGAGCCCACTTCAAGCTCTATGATCGGTAGATTTGTTCTTCTATTATTGACCGCCCCCCTATGGGGGGCACCCCCTATGGCTGTGCAAGAGCTCAAGATCAACTTCGAGCAACTCTCCTACCAGCTGCACGGACAAAAAGTGGAGCTCGATCTCCTCCTTGAACGGCTCAACACCCTCGAAAAAAATGTCTCCAAACTCTCTAGCAACCTCCCCTCGCCCCTAGAAAGCCGCGTTTGCTCCCTTGAAAAGGCACATAAAGCATTAATCACTGACTTCCAGTCTCTTAAAAAGCACATCGACACCACCAACTCCTCTCTTGCCCAGTGCCAAAAGAAACTCAGCGATATCGACAAACAGCTCTCCTCTGACATCAAAACCCTCAAAAACTCTCTGAACTCCATGCTTGCCCTCCTCGGCGAAGAGGGCTCCGACCTCTATACCGTCCAACCGGGCGACTCCCTTGGGAAAATCGCCCTCCAGCACAAAACCACCACAAAAAACATCAAAGATCTCAATAATCTCAAGAGTGACACCATCATCGTTGGCCAGAAGCTCAAATTAAAATAATTATTGTTAACAAACAATTATTATTCTTAATATAAAATTAATGAAAATCTAATATAATTTTAGTTAGATATTTACACCATATTCTAGGAAGGTAACATTATGGGAAGAATTTCAGATGCTTGTTTAAATACTTTTGGAAAAGGCGCTGAGCACAGAGTGCGCAACTGGGCGCTGCTCATCGGCGGTATTGTAGCAGCTGCAGGAGTGGCGTTCGCACTTTACCAGTTTCACGGTCAGATTGGCCATGGCTTTTCAAAGTTTGGAAACATGATTGCTCACAAGTGGCAAACTTCTCAAGCGATGCGCATCGGCGTCTACACAACTGCAGCTGTAGTAGCGACCACAGCTCTAGGATTGGGCGCAGCTAAGTCATACCACTACCACAAAGCCCAAAATACAAGGGCTAAGGGGCTTGGGATGGAGAACCCAGCCTACGGAAGTGAAGATGAAGATGAAACGAGCAGATTCTTTTGTTCACCGCTATCCGAAGAATATACTCTGCGTTTTAATGATGGGAGAGTGAGAGGCTTTATAAACCCAAACTTCGAAGACATCCAAGGCAAGTCGGCCATGGCTTTTCAAAGTTTGGAAACATGATTGCCCACAAGTGGCACACCTCTCAAGCGATGCGCATCGGCGTCTACACAACTGCAGCTGTAGTAGCGACCACAGTACTAGGATTGGGCATAGCTAAGTCATACCACTACCACAAAGCCCAAAATACAAGGATAAATACAAGGATTAGGGGGCTTGGGATGGAGAACCCAGCCTACGAAAGTGGAGATGAAGAGGATATATCCGATACTTCATCGCAAACCAAGAAAAGACAATGAGAACTAAGTAATAAATAAACTATCTATCCTCCTAGGGAGGGGTGGAGAGATCCGCTCCTCCCTTTTTTTATCGAAAATTCATTTTAATTTAATCTGATATTTAAAATTTTGATTTATAATTGTCTTATATTTTTTAACTTGGAGGTTCGTTAGATGGGTTGTGATAGAAAGAGCGCAATTGTAGGCGCAGGGATTGTTGGGGCTTTGGCAGTAGCTGGGGCAATTGTGGGAACGGTTTTTGGGCTGAAGCACCATGGCACTTTCCATGAGATCATCTCGAAGGGAGCTGCTTGTAAAGATATCGGTCTTCCTCTCGCAGGAGTAGGAGCTGCTCTTGCTCTTGGCGGAGGCCTTGTCTTGCACAGAGTCACTAAGAAGGCCAATCGAAAGTCTAGAAAGCTTCCTTGCGGTCATAGAAGCGCAAAAAAAGTCTTCCTAGTTGCAGGTGTTTTGGGAGCTTTGGCTATTGCTGCTGTTGCAACGGCAACGATCTTTGGTTTGAAACATGAGCATGTCTTTGCTCAAATGATGACAAAAGGAGCTGCATGTAAGCAGATTGGGTCAGCCTTCCTCGTGATGGGTGTTGTGGCTGGATCAGGGGTCGCCTATGGCGCTCACCGTTTCGCACAAGCTGTGGAAGATGAACAAATGCTCAACGAAGGGCTGTAGGAGGTTCAGATGGCAAATTCAGGCAACGCTGCAGGACTCCCTGGGCAATCAAACTTTTGTCACCAGATGAACTTGGTAGAGAATTGGCAAGATGAACCGCCCTGGAAACTCGATGCTCCTGTACCTTCAGGCAAAATAGTGTCAAAAAGTGGGCTCTTTTCTCTAAAAAAGAGCTTAAGAGACTATACCTGCGTGAAGCAGATCGGGGCTGTGGCTCTGGCAGCCATTGCCATTGCAGGAGCTTTCCTAGCCCTTCGCTTTGGAGCTCCGCACGCCTTTGGGAAATTTAGCGCCTTTGTGAAGGCACATCCTGAGGTGATTCGAGCCCCTCTGCTTGGCCTAGGTGTATTAGGAGTGGCTCATATGGGGATAAATAAGCCCCTTCTTACATTTCTTGTTCTTGCAGCGATCTCATTAGTCGTTTTCACGTCTCTTCACTTTGAGGCTCCTGGGACGTTAAACAAAATGAGACACGCCTTTTCGAAAGCAGGCGATTTCTTGAAAATGAACCCTGCTGCTATTGCAGACACAGTGCTAGCAGCTTCCCTTGCAGGAGCTGTCATTTTTGCTGTAAAGCAGGGGTATAACAAGAAGGCGGTAGCAGCAGTCGCTTTCACAGCGATTGCACTTATGGCGACATTTACAACGCTCCACTATACCTCTCCCAAGGTGATGCACTGGATCCAAGAGCACAAGAAGGACATTGGCTACGGCACAATTCCGGCTGTAGCGGCTACCGCAATCATTGCAGCGATCGTGCTCTGCTGCAAGAGAGCTGAACGGGAGCAGCAAATCGAAGAAGTCCTTGTCCAGATCTTTACATGCAGAAGTGAACCAAATGCCCTTGAGATCATGCTAAGGCTGAGAGCAAAGGATCAGGAAGAGGTGAGAAGGCGTATTGGTGAGCGTAACAAGCAGAGTCCCACTACGCTTACTAACCCTATTTGGACGCAACCAGAGTAGTTAGGAGGGGGCTTTTGCCCCCTCATTTCTAAAGAGTTTGTCAAGACAGTCTTAATATAATTTATTCTATCCTTTATCCTTAAAAAATAATTTTAAGTTATAATAACTGCATAATTTTCAATAATTTAACTTAAAAGGAAGGAATTATGTCTTGGTTACGAGAAAGTGGAAGCACTTACAGAACAGAAAGCGTCGGAGGGAAAATGACTGCTTTCGTTCCTACAAAAGATTCAAAAGTTAGCGATGTAGATGCTAGCGTTCAGGGAATAATGAATCAAGCAGACAAGGATTATAGCTTTGGTCTGGGCATCTGCAAAACCTTTGCTTCACCAGATAGTAACGATAGCGAGGGCATGTTTGTTGCAGGACGCTATGTGCGTAGCGCTGATGGAACCGTTCAAATAATTAAAACTCAACGAACACCAGAAGAGCAGAAAGAGGCAAACATGCGGGCACGTAGTCAATCTCCTCAACAGCAAACAACTCGTTCTCCGAGCCCTAAGAGCGTCATTGTAAATGACGATGCTGCAGCTGCTTATGAGAATGGATTTAAATCTCAAAAGAAGGTTGAGCAAATCCGTACAGCTTGGAAAGTGGGTGGTTTTGTTGGCGCTCTGATCGCGCTTTTGGTGATTGCAGGTGTGATTGCTCATTCAACGGGCTTCCAACATGCGCCGAAGATCGATTTTAACAGCCCAGAAGCCGCTGTGCTTGCAGGTGCTGGAGGTGTTGCTTTGGCAGGTGGAACGATTGCAGGACTAGCTCACCGCACCGAGAAAGCGGAGAAAAAAGAGCGGTTAGCAAAACTAAAACAAAGTATGTTAGACGAAGCTGTTAAAAAAACTCTTACTCGTCAAGAATCTACATCGACAGCAAGCGATACTAGCTCGATAGGCACAATAGCTTCTGAAGAACCTTCAGAAGGTGTAGTTCCACGTGAGTTAAACCTTGATAGTTCAAATGATATCGCTTACTTAAAGACCCTTCCAAAAGTTCGATCTCAGGGTAAAAAGGGAGAACAAATCACTGACTACATTGAGAATGGAAAAATTGTTCTTCGCCGTGAGATCATTGATTCTCGTGAAGCTCTGCATGGCGAAGAGAGAAAAGGCACTCTTACCCGTCGAAATATTCTCTACTCTACACCTGCTGGGAACAGTCGATTGGCAGGACCGATGTGGAAGCTAGTTAAGGATGAGGTTGTATCTGATGAAGCACAGCAAGGAAAGCTTGCAACGGTACAGCAATGGAGCTCAAAGCGAGAGTTCCTTGACGCGAAGAAGGGCTTTGAAGAGGTGCGTTCTTACGAATTTGATGGAAAGAACATCACAGTGCTTCGCAACCCTGCAACGGGTGAGCTCTTTAAGAAGCGCTCAACTGCAAACGGGAGTGAGTACTTCAATGCTGAAGGACGCATCGTGAAAACAAAACCTTCTGACTCAACATCGCATTCATCAGCTGAAGGATAAGAATAAATCAAATGGAGCTGAGCCCCCTCCTAGAGGGGGCTCAGCATTATAGTCAAATCGGTTCAATCCAAAGAGTAGGGCTGCCGTAGGGAGCGTGATTCTTTTTGCTCTTTTTGTACTCGCAGCTTGTGGTGTGCGCTATTTCGCTGGTCAAGGTCCATTTTCTCTATCAAACTATGCACCTTCCCCTTAGCGCGAAGGTTGCTATTCCAAGTGCAATTGCTGTTGCCTCTCTAGCAGCAGGCTACCTCGTCGGAAAAGAGGCATCAAAATCTATAGTCAAATCGGTTGAAAATTTTACAAATTCATACCATTTGGCTTTACCAAAGATCGTGCTCGTTCTCATAGACCATCAATGGTCTAAGTCGAACTCCGCGCTTACTTTGGCTTTGCCATCTGCCATGAATTTGTAAAATTTTCAACCGATTTGACTATACATTGCTGAAACAAGGAGCCACGCCTCTAAAGAATGGTTTGCATAGAGATCTCTAAAGATCTTCTTGCTTGGTGGCGCGCTGAAGAAGCATTTTGACTGCTTGCTTTGGTTCAATTCCCTCGTACACAATTTTATGCACAGCACTTGCGATCGGAAGCTCAATATTTTCCTTTTTAGCTATCTGCATCGCAGAAAGGCAAGTGTAGGTTCCTTCTACTACCATGCCAATCTCTTTCTTGGCTTCGTCGGGGCTTCTCCCCTGTGCGATGAGGTTTCCAAAGCGGTAGTTGCGGCTATATTTTGAGAGACAAGTGACGCAGAGGTCGCCCATCCCCGCCAGGCCATTGAGTGTTTCGGGCTGGCATCCAACTGTTGCAGCAAGACGGCGAATCTCGTGCAGGCCGCGCGTCATGAGCGCTGCTTTGGCATTGTCGCCATAGCCAAGGCCGTCAGAAATGCCACAAGCGATGGCGATGATGTTCTTCATGGCACCACCAAGCTCTATTCCATTGATATCAGGATTGGGGTAGACGCGAAAAAAGGGCGTTGAAAACGCTTCGTGCACTTTGGCCATTACCTCTTCGCTGTAGCCGCTACATGTGACAGAGGTGGGATGCCCTTGCAAAACTTCCATGGCGATAGAGGGGCCGCTAAGGCAACCGATTTGTCGCCTATACTGCTCACCTAAAATTTCGACAGCAACATCGGTGAGGAGGAGGCCTGTATTTTGTTCGATTCCCTTGGAAGTGAGAACAATAGGACATTCAGGGATGTGTGTTTTTTTAATTGCTTCGAAAACAGGACGAATTCCAGCAGAGGTGACGCCTTCAACGACAAGGTCTTTGTCCATGAGCGCTTCTTTCATATCGAGGGTGAAGGTGAGATTGGTTGGAACGGGGAAGCCGGGCGCTTTGGGGTGCTCCCTTTTTTCGTTGAGGTGGTCGACAACTCCTTTTTCAACGCTCCATGCCACCACTTCATACCCCTCTTTTGAGGCGAGGAGAGAAGCGAGGGTATAGCCCCACACACCTGCACCGAGATAACCTATCTTTTTCTTCATCCGATATATCCTTCCTTGGGCAGCTCTTTGCCCCGCCACTTCTTTTGGAACTCTTCTGTTGGATAGTAGAACTCCTGAGAAAGCTCAAAACGGGCATTTTCTGGTGGAGCGATGCCGGTTACCTCTTCAAAGGCTATCCGATCGCGCCTTTGCAGCGCTGCCTGAACCGAAGCTATACTATCGTCTCCAGTTAAATTTTTCAAGGGGGCATAGCAGTCGGCTCGCTTAACATGGATCGCTTGCACACTTTCAGCATAAAGAAAAGAGTCGAAGATGAACTGCTCATATTTGTGGGCAAAAGGCACTAAGGGGGGCTCAATTTTCCCATTGCGGTAGCGGGCAGAGGCTTTTTTAGCGATATGATATGGCAACTCCCCCACCCTTGCAATGAAGGGAAGTGAGAAGGTAAGCAAACCAAGATTCAAATATTTATAGACAAAATTGCCTGAGGCGTCCAGGGCCTCCTTTTTCTCCTGCGGAAATTCGGAGTATTCAATGATGCGTACTTTATTTTCAGCGATAACAACGTTGCCTAGCTTTTCATCTACCTCTTTCTTCCGACTTACAGCGAGAGTGACATCACACCCCACCTTTTTATGGACACCTAAGAGCCCAAAATGGAAAGGGGTGGCAAGGATGTTATCGATAGGTAGCACTTGAACAAGTTCAATCCCCTCGCTTTTCCAGCGCTTCCAAAGGCCCGACTTGACCATTTGTTCAAAGATAGAACCATTGCCGTTTGGTCCTAGAGCAGGCTCTCCTGGAGCCACTTCAAAAGGCTGCTCATTTTCATCAAGAAGAGGGAGTTCGTCTTGTGGAAAGAAAGCGAGTTGAGCTGATTGCAATCCAAAGAAGTTATGTGCGCAAAAAAAGTTTACAACTTCTTCGTGATTATGCTTTGAAGTCATGAAAGCAAGAGAAAGAGGGCGGTCGACTAATTGCGATGCTGCAAGCACCTTTTCTGCAATCACTTGAAAAAGGCTCTTCTTGGCAAATGGGGTGATGCAAATCGATCCCTTGGACCCTTTCGCATTGAGACGGGATCCTTGCCCACCAGCAAGCACAACGACGCAGGCGCGCCCCTCTTTGACAACTTGTTTTCCAATTTCAATCTCTTGTGTGCTCCACCCTTCAATACAGTGATCAAGAGGGGCATATTGAGTAATCGGCTTAGCGAGATTCTTGATTTTCATTTTTGCGCTGTTTCAGTAGCTGCCGATTGTAGTGATTTTTGTGCAACTTTTCGACCACTTTTTTCTCTTGTAACGCACTTTTTAAATGCTCTTGCAAAGTAGCAATTTGTTTGGTGATCTCAGCACGTTTTTCTACAACGGCAGGAATCGCCTCTTTCAACGAGTAGAGAAACTCTTCAAGATCGCGTTCACGGCGCAAATCTCCCCTTTTGCGTGCCTCAACACTCTCATTTTCGAGCTTGAGCGTCTCAACGCCAATAGATTCTTCCCTCTCGATGAACCATACGCGTTTTTTTTCGAGCAGAGCGAGTTCGCTTTGCAATTTTTTCACTTTCTTTTCACGGTGAGCAAGCAGGGAGTCTAAATTCATAGAATTATATTGAGGGGAGTGTTTTTTCCGGGTTCCTGCAAAAAGTTGAGGAGCGCTTCTCTTTTCGCAATCGCTTCATCGATGAGCGCATTTGAGCCCTCAACATAGGCGCCAATTTGGATGAGCTCTTCCGCTTCGCGGTAGGCGTGTAGTAGCTTGCGCACTTTTGAGGCATGGGAGAGCTGCTCTTGTGAGGCGAGCTGCGCCATCAAACGGGAGAGCGACTTTAGCACATCGATCGGGGGGAAGTGCCCACCCTCTGCAAGAGAGCGCGAAAGTGAGATGTGTCCATCGAGCAAGCTACGCACCGCTTCAGGGATGGGGTCACCCCACTCCTCATCCTCACTCAAAATTGTGTAAATCCCAGTGATCGACCCTTTGTCGCTATTGCCCGCCCTTTCCAATAACTTGGGCAAATCAGCAAATACAGAAGGGGTGTACCCCTTATTTGTGGGAGGCTCTCCGATAGCGAGGCCAATTTCGCGCAGCGCCATCGCATAACGAGAAATTGAGTCCATCATGAGGAGAACATTCTGCCCTTGGTCGCGGAAATATTCCGCGATACACATGGCAACATTAGCTCCTTTTCTACGAAGTAAAGCAGGTTGATCCGAGGTAACAACCACAACAACTGAGCGCGCAAGCCCTTCAACTGCAAGGTCACGCTCGATGAATTCGCGCACCTCTCGTCCCCGCTCTCCGATGAGGGCGATTACATTGATGTCCGCTTGTGCGCGCCTGGCGATCATTCCCATGAGTGACGACTTGCCCACGCCTGGAGGGCTGAAGATGCCCACCCTCTGCCCCTTGCCAATAGTAAGGAGAGAGTCGATTGCTTTGATTTGCGTAGGGAGAGCTTCTCGGATCCTTTTCCGTGCAAGTGGCGCTGGAGGAGGGGCAGAGACAGGGTAGAAGCTTTGAGGGACAATGGGTGCTTTTCCATCGATGGGATGACCGAGCGCATCAAGGATACGTCCTTTGAGCTCATATCCGACCGGGATTGTGTGCACGTCTTCTGTTGGGAAAACTTCGCTGCCAGGCTTGATATGCCGTACATCGCCAAGCGGCATGAGGAGCACTTTGCGCTCCTTAAACCCAACTACTTGACATGGCAATTTTTTCCGATCTTTCCCAAAGACATAGCAGATCTCTCCCACTGAAGTGTCAGGACCGTTCGATTCAATAAGCAAACCGATGAGGTGCGTGACACGCCCACTGATGCGGTGCCCTGACCATTCCTCTACAGCTTGCAATTCTTGCTCTAACATCCTCGAATCTTTGTGTTTAGGTCATCGAGCACATGCTCGAGATCGGCATTGAGAACTCCTGAAGCTGCCTCAATGCGGCAATCGCCGCTGCACATGAGCTCATCTACATGAAAGGAGAGGTTGGGCACTTCGCTCTTGTTGTAGTAAACCTTGCCTAAATGTTTTTGCAGTGTCTCTAAGTCTTGTGGAGCAAGGAAAATCTTGATTTTCTCCCCCGCAAATGCGTGAATAGCTTCTCCTAGCAACTCATTGATCAAGTGCACAAAGGTGTCGGGCTCTTGTAGCTCTTTGCGGATTACCCGTTCACAGACACGCAATGCGAAGTGTACTACCTCTGGCTTCAGCTGTTCCAACACCCGTTTTTTTTGCTCTAATAGCCGCTCTGAAAGGCGCTGCAACAGTGAAACCAGCGAAGCGAGTTCATGCGCTGCCTTCTCATAACCAAGCTGCTCTCCCTCGCTCTTCCCCCGGCTCTTTGCTTTTTGATACTCCTCAGCAAAGAGCGACTCGAAAGCATCTTCCCTCTCTTCCTCGACAAGTTCTCGTGAGGGTGTGAGGTAAAGCTCTTTTGCTACGTGTACACTTTTCAAAATCATAGCCCCCCCTTCTCCATTTCAGAGAGGTGGTGCAAAACTGCCTCTTGGTACTTTTCAGGAAAAGAAGCAATCATCTCTTCTGCACGCCGTGGCTCCAAATAGGAAAGCGTCCATGCGACAATCTCAGGATCCTCTTCTTTCAAACTCTCAGCAAGACGCCTCATGTCCACTTTCGGTGCCATCTTCAATAGGCGGTACTCTGGCTTTCTTTTCCGCACAAAAGGAAAAGCGATTGCTATCGCTGCGATCACCATTGCGGCAAAGAAAAGAGAGCTAGTAAAGCCAACGCTTTTCTCTTTTTTTGTCCATGTCTGTTTAAAAGCCATTGTGTGCACGCGGGGAGTGAATGACGCCACCGCTTGCACACAACGCTCGATTTCCCCCTCCATGTTAGCACGCCACACTGCCTGATCGACAAAGATTTCAACCCCTTCGCCTTTGATCAAACAGTGGAAGTGCTCCTCTCCGATCATCTTTTCCAAAAGAGCACATACCTCATCCTTTAATCGCTCTTGTTCGATGATCGCGTTGTCCACCCCCTCTGATTCAATTGCTTGGTAGAGCCGCCCGGTTGTATCTGAAATAGCGATCATGTTAGGCTCTAACCCACGCACAGCTCCCGTTAAATGGAATGTGATGGCACTCAGCTGTGAGGTATTTAGACGCGCCTTTGGCATCAAAGTTAAAATCGCTGATGCCTTAGTCTTGTACTGCTGCCCCCCAAACTTGCGCGACGGCGCTAAATCCAAAATCACGCGCGCGCTCTTAATATTTTCAAAGCCTGCTAAATCGCGCTCAAGCTGCCCCTTCAATGCGCGCATTTCCAAAACTTGCAACTCCTTTTCCCCTTTGATCCACGTATTAGAATCAAAAAGCTCAAATCCCTTCCCCTGCTCTTTCTTGGGAATGCCCAAAGCGTTGAACTCTTCGCGCAACGCCTCAGCTTGATTCGCCGCAACCCAAAGGCTCCCCTTTTTTTCTTTATATGGAATCGAGATGCTCTCCAAATATTTGCGCACCTCTTTCTCTTCACTTGAGCTTAAGCGAGTAAATAGTTGCGTATACTTCCCCCCTGAGGAGTGGATCACAGTAAAACCAAGTGCGCTGCCAAGCACAATCACAACAGCTAGAAGGGAAACCTTCTGAACCGGCTTCGCTCCTTGCCAGATCGCGTAGAATTGGCGCAAAACTTCTCTCATACTTATACTACTTACAAGAGTTAGAGCATGAATTCTAGAAAAATCTTTATAACCTATCCGTATAGCGAGATTTTGCCGCGTAAAAAGGCGCACGATGTCTTTGTCTTTCAAGAGTGTGCAGCGCTCCATGAAGCGGGCTTTGCAGTCACACTTCTTTGCGGAAAAGGCTCCCTACCCGACCACCAACTCTTCGAACACTACAACACCTCTCCTTTTCCTATCAAACGCCTCCCCATCATCAGGAAAAACAACCCCTTCAACATTAGCTGGAACCTCCCCTTCTTCTTTGCCGCGCAAAGAGAGCTAAAAGGGACCGTTATTTTAAGCGTACTCAAGCAAGCGGTGTATCACCTCAAAAGGAAGCGCCCCAATACCCGATACATCTATGAAGTGCACCAGCTCACCGCCTACGATGGCAACCTCTCGCCTCTGGAAAAATTTGTCTTTGAAAACGTCGACCACATTGTCGTCACAACAGAGCAACTCAAACACTGCATCCCCACAAAGACCCCAATCTCAGTCATCCCCCTCGCAGTCAACCGTACCCCCCTTCCCCCAATCGAAAAAGGCTCTCCTTTTGTACTCACCTATGTAGGGCAGCTTTACAAAGGGCAAGGAGTGGAACAGCTTCTACAGGCTGCAAAGGACATCGAGCTGCGCATTGTAGGAGGGACGCCTTCTGAGATTGAAAAACTCAAACCGCTAAATCCAAAAGCAAAGTTCTATGGTTTTTGTTCACCCTCGCAGATTGAAGAGATTGTGCGCGACTCGCACGCTTTTGTTGCCCCCTTTGAACTGACAGGTCGTATGCCATACGTTGCGCACACAAAGCTCTACGAGTATGCAAACTGGAAGCGCCCCTTCATCGCCCCCGATGCCCCCATTGTGCACGAGCACCTCCCCACAGGCGGCGTCTATTTCAAACCTAGAAAACTTTCTGAAGCGATTGACGAATTGCAAAAAAATTACAAAGAGCTGCAGCAAGAAGCCTTACCCTCCTTTACATGGAAAGCACGTTCAGACCGCTATAAAAACTTGCTTGCCTAAAATTTTTAGTTAAGAAAAAATCAAGGCATGCGCTCAATATTTATTTTCTTTTGCTTCTTTTCTCCGCTTTTTTCTCTGCCGCCTACCATCGTATTGAATACGATCCCAAAGTCTGGCAGTGTGTACATATGGCAAAGCCTAGAAAAGACACTAAAGCCCTTCCAATACGAATATCGAAATATTGCCAACCACTCCTTTTATGAGGATGCGTTCAATCTTGAATTGATCCAACATTTGCAAAGTAAAAGACGTGTATACTTTACAAGGCAGCATCTTCTTCCAACTGCACATAATGTACGCATTTTTCACGATTATTTTCCTAAATTCATCCTGCACCTTCGCGACCCTAGGCAAGTTTTGATTTCGTGGACCCACTTTATCGAGAAATTCGGACAAGAGAATTTCAAATATATCTCTTCAGACCTCCACCCGCCTGCTTCCTATTTCTCTCTCCCATTAGAAAAGAAATTTGACTGGCAAATTGCACATTTTCTTCCTGTTGTTGTGCAATGGATGCAAGCTTGGACACGAGTGATTGATAAAAATGAATTTAATATATTGGTCACTAGATATGAAGATTTCGTGCAGGATCCTGAGCGCTTTATAAGAAAAATTGCTGGATTTTATGATCTCAAACCTCCACACGTTTTTTTGCCTGAAAAGAACCCGAAATCATACTTCAGAAAGGGGGAAAAGGATGAGTGGAAAAAAATGCTTTCCCCAAGGCAAATCCAGCGTATACATCAAATAATCCCTAAATCCCTTCTACGCCGATATAATTGGGAATCATGATCTTTAAAGTCTTTACTTTTCTATTTCTTCTCTCTTCGACATTTGCTGGCGAAAGGATTGTGATTTATACACTTCCAAAATCTGGAACACATTTTCTTCTCCCTTTTATTAATTCTCTCCCTGGCCAAAGAAGAAAAGTCATCGAACACGTGCATGGGCCAACGATACCTTGTGATTTTTTAGCTTCGCACAAAAAGGTTGTTGCGATAAGAGACCCTCGCGACTTTTGGGTTTCAATGCGTGACTATATCGATATCGTTTTCTCAAAAAATCAATCAATCCGTATGCTAAAGCCAAATTTTGATCGACAGTCATATCTAAAGCTCAATAAAAACGAACGACTAGTTGCTCTTATTTCCTCTACAGCCAACTCTCCTCTTCACCCTGTCGCAGTTCGTGATTTATTTAGAAATGTTACGGAATGTATAGGGAAGCCCAAAGTATACATCATGCGTTTTGAAGATTTTATGGGGGAAAAAAGTGGTGGCAGCAATGTTAGACAATTGGCAGAAATCCAAGGCATGCTTAGGCATTTTGGTTGGGAGATGACTGACCCACAAGTGCAGAAGTTACTAGAACAGTGCTGGAGGAAAAGCCCTACCTTCCATACCAGTCAAATCGGAAGATGGAAAAGTGAGTTCACCCCTGAAGTCACACGAGCATTCAAAAAGCATTGGAACAAGTATCTTCTAGCTTGGGGTTATGAACAAACCCCCAATTGGAATCATTGAGTCTATTGAATCGACATTACAAATATTTTACTCCCACTCCATAGTGGCAGGGGGCTTTGTAGTGATGTCGTACACCACTCTGGAAATGTCGGGCACTTCGTTGACAATGCGGTTGGCAATAGAACCAAGGATTGAGTAGGGAAGCTCGGCAACTTTGGAGGTCATTACATCACTCGACTCGTAGGCGCGTAGCGCTACCACTTCTGAGAAAGCCCGAGCATCCCCTTTCACAGCTGTACTATACGCTCCTGTCATCACAGCAAAACACTGGAAGAGTTTCTCTTTCCAAGGGGCAAGCTCTTCAACTACGATTTGGTCGGCCTGTTTCACTTGCGAGAGACGCTCTTTTGTGATGGCTCCTCGAATGCGTACGGCGTAGCCAGGACCGGGGAAGGGGTGTTCTTCAATCAGATCTTTCGGAACACCGATCGAGAGGCCTAGTGCGCGCACTTGATCTTTGTAAAGCGAACGCAGTGGCTCAAGCAGTTTGAAAGGCATGTTTTTTGGAAGACCGCCTACGTTGTGGTGAGACTTGATCTCTTTTGATTCGATGACGTCTGAATAGATGGTGCCTTGAGCTAAAAACTTCTCCCCTTTTGCAGCCTTTGCAAAGAGGTCGACATAGAGTTTGCCAATGATCTTTCTCTTCTCTTCAGGATCTTCAACGTTATTTAGTGCTTTGAGAAAGACTCCTTCTGCTTCGATGACGTGGACATTGGGGAACGCTTTTTCCACACGCTCTCTTGTGCCGATCCGCATAAGACCGCTTTCAACATAGACAGGATGGAAACGCTCGCCGATTGCTTGTTGAATGAGCGTTCCTGCAACAGTTGAATCGACGCCACCAGAGACAGCGCAGAGCACCTCTTGGTCACCAACAATTGCCTGAATATCGTTTTCAAGTTCTTGCGGTTTTTTCTCAGGTTCGATGCCGCAAATGGTGCAAGCAAAGTATTTAAGAATGTTTTGCCCCTCTTCAGTGTGCTCCACCTCTGGATGAAATTGGAGTCCCATGTTTTTTCCATCTGAGACAAAGGCGTGCGGCACTTGTTTTGTGGAGGCAATGGTGCGAAATCCCTTGGGCAATTTGGTGACAGAGTCGCCATGGCTCATCACAACAGATAGGCTCTCTTTGTTGAGCAGCTTTTCATGGAAGTGGAGCTCTTGCGGTCCATATTCCGCCGTCGTTTTCTCTACAGTTCCTCCAAGGAGGTGCGCCATGAGTTGCCAGCCATAGCAGATGCCAAGGATGGGGATCGGGGCTTGCAATAGTTTTGCATCCACAGTGGGAGCGCCTTTGTCAGAAACAGAAGAGGGGCCGCCAGAGAAGATGATGCCTTTCACTCCTTCAAGGCGCTCTACTTTCGTAACGAGTTTATTAGGAATGCCAAGCTCGGTGAGGCGTCTTCCAATTTGGTGTGCAGTTTGTGAGCCAAAATCAACAATTAAGAGCATGGAATTACCGTGTGGGGGTGTGATTCAAATAGGCCATTTGAGGTTTGTCGCACAAAGCGTGCCTTTTCGCGCAGTTCAGCAAGATCAGCAGCTCCCACATACCCCATTCCTGCACGAAGGCCCTCTGTGAGTTGGTAGAGGTGTGATTCGAGGGAGCCTTTGTAAGGAACTTTTCCCTCTACACCTTGTGGTACAAGTGGTTTGTCAGGCTTGAGGCCATACCGCTCAGCGCTTCCTTTTTGCATTGCAGCGACAGAGCCCATGCCACGGTATTCCTTAAAGTCACCTACCCGCTTTCCTGGCGCCTCTTCAGTTCCTGCAAGCAAACTTCCAAGCATGACGGCTGAGGCGCCTGCTGCAAGCGCTTTTACAATGTCACCACTGGTTTTGATACCGCCATCCGCAATGATCGTTTTCCCCGCTTCCTCAGCAGCACGTGCGCACTCCATCACAGCGGTGAGCTGTGGTGCACCAACACCTGCCATCACACGGGTTGTGCAAATTGCCCCTGGCCCTACACCCACCTTCACAATGTCTGCCCCCGCATCAAAGAGCGCTTTTGCACCCTCATAAGTGACCACATTGCCTGCCATGATCTCCACATTGGAAAGAGCGCGAATAGCCTCAATCACACCCTTAGTGTGGCCATGTGCACAGTCAATACAAACCAATGTTGCACCACAAGAAACTAGATGTTGAACCCGCTCTTTAAAGTCGGGACCCACCCCAACAGCAACTCCCGCTCCAGGCGCCTCTTTCAGTTGTTTTCCTTGCTCTTCAATAGAAAGGTTACGATGCAAAATACCGAGTCCACCAAGCTCACCCATCCTGCGCGCCATCAAACTCTCACAAACAGTGTCCATAGGAGCTGCGATAATAGGGACTTGCAAGAGCGTTTTGTGCGTCAAAAAAGTCTCTAGGTTTGTCTCTGGAGGCGTTATCTCAGAGTAGCTGGGAAGAAGAAGAACATCGTCGTAGGTTAGATATTCAACTAATGAAGCTTGCTTTTGTTGCAATGGCATTGGACTGCAATATCTCCTCAGGGGTTAAAATATTCTCATTTAGAAGCTTCATAAACTCCTTTTTTAGAGAAATCTTCTGCATCTCAGGCCCATCTGTATTGATGGTGAAAGGTACTTTGTGCTCTTTGAGAGTTTTATAGATTTCGCGCATATGATCAAAATCCTTTACCACTTTCGTGTTGAGATTCGATGTGGGACATGTTTCAAGTACTATATGCTTCTCCATCAAATGGCGCATGAGCTTCTTATCTTTGACGCATGCAATGCCGTGCCCAATACGACTTGGCTTAAGAAGGCGGATCACCTCCCACATCTCATCTGTATCGGTCGTCTCACCTGTATGGATCGTCACCTCAATGCCGTGCTCCCGCGCCTCATCTACAATGGGCACAAGCTCTTTCAAGGAAAAGGATTCAACGTTAGGGCCTCCCAAATCAATGCCTACTACACCTCGCTCTTTATACTTGATCGCTTTGCGCGCAATGATCGCATTCTTCTGTGGTGAAAAGCGACGGTCCATCATCAAAATAAGGCCAGCTTGAACGGGATACTTGAGCATCGCGCGCTCCATCCCTTGCAAGGTGAAAACAATGATGTGATCGAGGTCGCGCTCCCCCTCTCTATTGCGCAGCATTGGATTGAAGCGCAGCTCAATTTTCGTGATGTTGTTTTTTCTGTAGGCTCCTGAGATCACATTTTGGATACCGATGAAAAGTGACTCGGGAGAACTTTGAATGCGCTCCGTCAAGTCATACATTTTGAGATATTCGTCAAATTCTTTTGTTTCATGAATCGTGACGAGCTTTTCAAATTGCCAATAGTCTTTAGTGGGAAGAATCATGCCCTGGTCGTGAGCAATCTCCCAGAGCATCGTTGGCGTCATGCCAAATCCGACATGCGTATGAAGTTCGGTTAGTCCAATACCTTCGAAGAAATCCATGGCCAAGCATAAACCTTAGCTCTATTATAGTCAAAGGGATTGAAAATCTTACAAATTTGTAGCAGATGACAAAGTATAGTCAGATCTTTTGTAAAGCTAGATGGTATGGATTTGTAAAATTTTCAACTGGTTTGATTCTATTGTCAAAGGGGTATACAGTCGCCCTGAATGGGGAAAATAAACTCTATACCCAAATCGTTTGCCTCTTTGAGTTCTACGTCTACCCGGCATTTGTCTTTTGAGATGAGCAAACTCTCCTTTCGGTGGGAGACAATGACTTTAAGCCCTTTGAGATCACCCCCTACCTCTTTCGCTAGGTTGTGAAACTCTTCCATCATGAGCTTTGGATTGAGGTGTCCATAAATCACTTGAGCTGAATCTTCATTCGGTACTGAACACTCGAGGAAAATTCCTCTTAATTTTTTCTCCCTTATGAGAGGAGCGAGCCGCTTCCAAATATGCGATAGGTGCTTATCTTTCTCAAGGGCATCAGGAGAGGTATCTCCAAAATACATCACATAGCTCCCCTTATACTCAAGGAGAAAGGCAGTGGATGGGTAGTCATGGGGATGGCAAAGGCGGTGAGCCTCGACCTTAAACGCTGTATTGGGGAGTGGGACCATTTCATGCAAAGGAAGGCGCACATACTTATACTTTTTGAGTATAGGCTCATTCCCTTCAGTGCCGTAGTTAGGCCAAATCACTGCGTTAAAGATATGGTCGCGCAAATCATTAATTGTTGTGTCTGTACCTGCGACAAATTTATTTTGTGCATCTGACTGCGAGTTGATTACAAGAGCTGCAATGTGGTCAAGGTGGGCGTGAGAAATGAGGTAGCCCCGAATTTTTTTCAAAAAGACCTCCCCAAATGGGTGTAAGGTGGGGTCTTCCAAATTGAAGTCTTTAAAATTGCCCCGCTCTCCAGCCGAGATCAACCCTTGAAGAAGGGTTCCAGCATCGAGTACAATCCCCTCACTTGAGTCAGAAGTGGGATAGAGCAGATAACCTGAAATGTCAGCTTCACTTGGACCACCGGTAGCCCCTAAGACTATAACTTTAAAACTCATCTTATGCGTTTTTTCACCTCTCTAGAGTGAATGTGGAGGTTCAGACGCAAAGATTGCGATGAAAGCCAACTCCTCGTAAGTTGGGTAAGGGGCAATTGGCGGCAGATGCGCTGCCACCATTTGCTCTTGAGAGGTTCAAAAGCACAGAAGGTGAGTTCAAAATCTTGTGGCTCCATTTAGCCTCTTTTTCAACTTTTCAAGCTGCTCCTCAATCCCTTTTGGCAAGCGCTTTCCAAATTGGGCAAGATAGGTGGTTATTCCTTCCATCTCTTTGAGCCACTCATCAGCATCTACCTCAAAGAGTTCAGCTCTTGCCTCAATCTCTCCTTTTGCAGGCATCCACCCAATCGGCGTCTCTTCAGCTGCCCCTTTTCCTCGGCACCGTTCGAAGATCCATTTTAACACATGAATATTTTCGCCAAAGCCGGGCCAAAGGAACTTCCCTTCTGGGGATTTCCTAAACCAATTCACATAGTAGACTCGGGGAAGCTTGTCAACACTTGTCTTCTTCCCCATCTCCAGCCAGTGTCCAAAATATTCTCCCATGTTGTAGCCGCAAAAGGGAAGCATCGCAAAAGGATCATGCCTTAGCTGTCCCACAGCCCCTGTAGCAGCTGCCGTAGTCTCAGACGAGACGGAAACACCGAGGAATGTGCCGTGAGCCCAGTCAAATGCCTCTGTCACAAGAGGAATTGTTGTGCTACGCCTCCCTCCAAAAATAATAGCAGAGATAGGCACTCCCTTAGGATCTTCCCACGCTGGATCCATCACTGGGCATTGCGATGCTGGAGTTGTAAAGCGAGAGTTTGGGTGAGCTGCAGGCTTTTGGCTGTTGGGGGTCCACTCTTCGCGCAGCCAGCTTGTAAGCTTGGGAGGAGGTGCACTCAATCCTTCCCACCACACATCCCCTTCAGGTGTAAGTGCAACGTTGGTAAAAATAGAGCGCGCACGACACGTTTCTAACGCATTTGGATTCGACTCTTTCGAGGTTCCTGGAGCAACACCAAAAAAACCAGCTTCTGGATTGATTGCCCACAATCGTCCATCATCACCGAATTTCATCCAGGCGATGTCATCGCCTACACACTCAATTTTCCAACCTGGGAGATGGGATTTCAGCATCGCCATATTTGTCTTGCCACAAGCACTTGGAAAGGCAGCGGCGAAATACTTGCGCTCTCCTAGAGGATTCGTGATGCCTACAATGAGCATATGTTCAGCAAGCCACCCTTGCTTTTTTGCCATGACAGAGGCAATGCGCAAAGCAAAACACTTTTTCCCTAAAAGAGCATTGCCACCATAGCCACTTCCAAAAGACCAAATCGCATGTTCTTCAGGGAAATGGACGATGTGAGTTTCTTCAGGGTTGCACGGCCATGCAACATCTTTCTCTCCTGCATTGAGCGGCTTTCCTATGCTATGTAGACAAGGAATAAACTCCCCTTCTTCCCCTAGGAGATCAAGCACGCGTTTTCCCATGCGAGTCATGATGCGCATGTTACACACAACGTAAGGAGAATCAGTGAGCTCTACACCGATATGAGAAATTTTAGAGCCAAGTGGTCCCATGCTAAAAGGGATGACATAAAGCGTGCGCCCTCGCATGCACCCTTTGAAAAGAGTGTGCAACTTCTTTTTCATCTTGGCGGGGTCTTCCCAATTATTTGTGGGACCGGCGTCTTCTTTTTTTTCTGAACAGATGAAGGTGCGAGCTTCCACACGGGCGACATCTTTAGGGTCAGAGAATGCTGCGTAGCTATCTGGTCGGAGTTTTTCGTTCAGCTTGACAAAGGTGCCGCTTTTTACAAGCTGTGCAGCGAGTGTGTCGTATTCCTCTTTACTTCCATCGCAGACGTGCACTTCATCGGGCTCGCACAGCTGGACAACTTCTTCAATCCAAGCATTCAGTCTTCGGTTCTTTATCTTCATATCATCGCTTTTCGTTTCTTGAATTTGTCTAGATGTTCAAGAGCTTTCCCTGTACCAAGACAAACTGCAAGAAGCGGATGGGGCGCGATGATGACTGGCAAACCAGTATCTTTCGTGAGCGCTTTATCCAGTCCTTTGATCAAAGCGCCTCCCCCAGCAAGCACCATCCCCCGCTCCACCAAGTCGGCAGAGAGTTCTGGAGGGCATTTCTCTAGTGTGAGACGGACACACTCTACGATCTGCTGAATCGGCTCCGCAAGACACTCACGAATCTCAACAGAGTTAATTCGCTTTGTGACAGGCAAGCCAGCCACCTGATCGCGGCCGCGCACTTCCATCTCAAGCTCTTTGTCCCCCAAAGGAAAGGCAGAGCCAATTGTAATTTTGATCTCTTCCGCTGTGCGCGGACCGATCATTAGGTTATAGGTACGGCGCATGTAGTTGATGATACATTCATCAAACTCATCACCCGCGATGCGCAAAGAGCGCGATTCCACAATTCCACCAAGGGAGATAATCGCAATCTCAGTGGTACCACCGCCGATGTCAATGATCATGCTTGCAGCTGGCTCATGCACAGGGAGGTCAACTCCAATCGCTGCTGCCATCGGCTCTTCAATCAAAATCACTTCTTGACCACCAGCATGCAGAGCAGAGTCTTCCACAGCTCGCTTCTCTACGCCTGTAATGCCTGAAGGGACGGCAATGAGAATTTTAGGGCGGAAGAGGCTGCGGCTAGGCGTCACCCTCTTGATGAGCGCTTTGAGCATTCCCTCTGCAATCTCAAAGTCAGCAATCACACCATCTTTCATCGGACGTACAGCATGAATTTTGCGCGGTGTTTTACCAAGCATCGCTTTCGCCTTGTGACCAACGGAGAGCACTTCATTCGTTTGCGAGTCGACTGCCACAACAGAAGGTTCACTCAACACGATTCCTTTCCCTCGCACATAGACGAGCGTATTGGCTGTTCCCAGGTCAATTCCAATGTCATTGGAAAAAAAGTTGAACACTTTGTCAAAACGGCGAAAGACACGGCTTTGCACCGCATCGAGGGCAGCTTTCACACTTGGTTTTTTCTTCAGATTTTTGAGCATAGCTTACGTCTGTAATAGTTCTAGGACTTCTTCCCATGTGAGCTTGGCGATCGTCTCCTCGTCGGTATCGATCAGCTTCTTCACAAGTCCTCTTTTTCTCTTTTGCAGGTTTAAGATCTTTTCTTCAATAGTATTCAAAGTGACCAGTTTGTAAGAAGAGACTGACTTCTGCTGTCCTAAACGGTGCACACGGTCGGTCGCTTGGTTCTCAACAGCTGGATTCCACCACATATCGTAGTGAATCACTGTGTCTGCACCCGTCAAGTTCAACCCCGAACCTCCGGCTTTCAATGAAACAAGGAAAATAGGAATTGTCTCATCTTCGTTAAACCGCTTTACAATGTCTAGACGATTTTTACTCGACCCATCCAAGTAGGCAAATGGAATGCCACGACTCTGTAGCTCTTCACGCAAAATGGTGAGCATCTTGGTGTACTGACTGAAGATAACACTTTTGTGCTTCCCTTCAATCAATGAGAGCATGAGCTCTAGAAGCATGTCGTATTTTGCTGAGTCACCCGGCTCCGCCTTCTCTTTTGCAAAGATCGCAGGGTGGCAGCAAATTTGTTTAAGCCGGGTAAGTGTTGCCAAAACGTGGATTTGAATCTTATCAAATCCCTCCTTCTTGACAAGGCGGGAGAGCTCTTCTTTTGCCGACTCTGCATAGGAACGATAGAGCTCTTCTTGTGCAGGGGTAAGGTGACAGTGATAGAGCACTTCTGTTACCGGAGGAAGGTCGTCGAGCACATCCTCTTTCATGCGGCGCAAAACAAAGGGGGAGACTTTACGACGCAGAACCTCAAGCATGTCTTTCCCTTTTGTCCCTCGAATGAAACGTTCCACAAAGCGGTCATAACTTGAGAGTAACCCTGGCATGAGGAAGTCAAAGAGGGACCACAGCTCATCGAGTGAGTTTTCAATCGGCGTACCCGTCAAAATCAATCTATGTTCAGCTTGAATCATCTTTACCGATTTTGCGTTGCGGGTTCCCCGGTTTTTGATATGCTGCGCTTCATCGAGCACAACGTAGTCAAAAGTGAGCTTCTGGTAGATTTCAATGTCTTTTTGCAACAAGTTGTAAGAGGTGACAATAATATCGTATTGGTCGATGGTTTTCAACAATTTCCGTCGCTGCGCAGGTGTTGAGTCGATGATCAACACTTTTGACTCAGGATGGAACTTGTGAAACTCTTCCTGCCAATTGTAAAGCAAAGAAGTAGGACATACAATTAACGAAGCGCGCTCTTTTCGACTTTGCACAATGGCAATGATCGCTTGCAATGTCTTTCCAAGACCCATGTCATCAGCCAAAATACCCCCGAGATGCATAGCCCGCAGCCTTTGCAGCCAATGGACACCTTCGAGCTGGTAGTTACGTAGAGTTGCATTGATCGATGTGGGTACAGGGTCGAAAACGATTTCCTTCTCCCCGAGAATTTGCTGCTGAATCTCTTTGAGCTCTTTGCTCATCGAAAATGTGACAGGCAGCCCCTTAAATTGCGTTGCACTAAGTGTTGTAAGGCTCCAAAGGGGACGATATTCAGTGTAATCTTCTAACTTTTTTAACCCAATCTCATCGAAAAGCTGAATCACTGGGATAATTTTTTCCAGGTCAAGCACAAGAATGCGCGGGAGTTTTGTCTTTCCCTGGTCGATTTCCACAAAACGCCGTTTCGCCGCGATGCAATCCCATAAAAGATCAAGACGCACACCCTTTAAATAGCCATTCACTTGTAGCTGCACTGCGTAACTCGACACCTTCTTTGAAGTGGAGAGCTTTAGCTCAAAGGTGGAGTCATCGTAAATAAATTGCTCTTTGAGGTTTTCTGGACACTCGAAATCAATCTGATCTTGAAAACGGGGAATCACTTCCGTCATGAACTCAACGATTTTCTTCTCGCTCTTGACGCAATAGGAGCCTTCCTTCTCATCAAACAAGAAGTCTTCAAAAACCGCTTCTGCAATCTTTCTTTCCTCTACAAGACTTCGCGCTAAAATGCCCTCTTGCCCCACAAACGACGCAATTTGAGCGTAGTCAAGCTGAGCATGAGCAGCAGGGATTTCCACGTTGCCATAACGGAAAAAGAGCTTTGCTTCGAGCTCCCCGTTTAGGTAATGGATCTCACACCGTCCCTTAATTTTATCCGTGTAGGGCAGCGTTGTAAGACGATTGATTATAAGAGGGTTGGTCACCGTTGCATATTGTCTTAGCACTGGGAGTGCATTTTCTACGAAGCTCCCAAAGAGAGGCTCTGGGATTGTCACATCGCGCAAACTCGCAAGCTGTTGAAGGTGCACTCTCTTTACCTGTGGAGGGAAGCGGAAATAGGTATTTTTGTGAATCAGTCCCGGTTTGGTCGACGGGAAAAGCATCACATCTTCTGGAGCCACCTCATCCTCATCTACGGTAAGCGATGGGTTGAGGAGAAGGGTGGGTCCTGGCGCCTCCAAATACTCAAGCGTGCAATTGATGTGCGCGGGAGAGGGACAATAACAAATTGGTTCCTCAAGGTTCCCATTATATAAATAAGGGAGGGGCAAAGCTTCACGATCTACCTGCGCTCCCTTGGCCATAGCCAAGTCATATACCCGCGAGAGTAAAAGTCCTACACTTGCCTTGTCCAAGTGAAACGTGCGTACGAGATCATCTTTTGGAAAGGTGGCATGATCAATCAAAATTCTCAACACCTCCCTCCCCGCAACATCGAATGATGTAGGCGTGAAGAAGTAGCGCTTTCCATTGAGGTGGATCGGCTCTTTGTATTGCAAAGCATCTAGAAAACGGCGCACATCCGCGATGAAAAGTGGCTTAGAGCGCGAAGGGAGACGGAGCGCTAACTGAAGCGTATTTTCTTCTACAAAAAGGAGGGCAAGCTCAGCTGTTGCTTCTTGCATATTTTCTTGAGGCAAAAAGAAAGGAGAGGCAGCAAGAGCATTTGCTGAGGTGATGTACTCGCTCAAAACTTCCTTTTGAAAAGCCGAGTCGCGCTGTTTCTCCTGCATTTCATGAGCTTGCTCGAACGTCTCTTGCAGCTCCTCATCTACCTCCAGTACATCTTCGGAGTAGTTCACGACGATTTCATGGAGATTTTTCTCTAAAAAGTAGAGGAAAGCGGCTATGTGTTGACAGTCGTAGGTATAGGTGCAGTCGCAGTTCGAGTCGATTGCCGTCGACTCCATGCGGTTGATCTCCACCTCACTTTCGTAGACGTTTTCAAAAGAGCCCTTCACCCGAGAACTCAGTTTAATCGTGTCTCCATCCATGTGCAGGATCTTTGCACCTAATACACTTTCATTTTCAAAAAGATCCTTCCCCTCCTTAAGAATAGAGGATGAAAAGTCTTGTCGAAGCTTGCGAAAATTTAGCATGTTTGTAGTTGTACATTTTTGGATTTCGATCCGCAAGAAAAACTTTGCTTGTGGAAATTGTGGCTTGGGGCTAAAATCCTCAGTTCTTATGCGGGTGTAGCTCAGCGGTAGAGCATCACGTTGCCAACGTGAGGGTCGTGAGTTCGAACCTCATCACCCGCTTTATGGACAAAATCGAAGACAATTCATTTGTTGTTGAACCCAAGGAAGAGGCTGGTTGCCGCCTTGTTGTCAATGTACACGTCAAGCCCGAGCACTCAAAAAAGTGCTATAGAAAGGGCATAAAAAAAGTAAACAAGCAAATCTCTATTCCCGGCTTTCGCAAGGGAAAGGCTCCAGACGCTACTGTTGTGAGCAAGTATGGCTCTTATGTAGAGACAGAGTGGAAAGAGATCATGATGCAAGAAGCGCTTCAAGCAGCTTTCGACTTGACTAAGACTTACCCCCTTTCGAAAGAGGTTTTGGACAAGCCAAAGATGGAGTCTTGCTCTCAAGAAGAGGGTGCTAACTTTGTCTTTTCTTATGAACACTACCCTAAGATCCCTGAAATCGACTTTTCACAAATCTCCCTTCCTAAGATTGAAAAGGAAGAGGTAACAGAGGAAAAGATTGA
This sequence comes from Chlamydiales bacterium, assembly GCA_024233495.1. GTDB lineage: Bacteria > Chlamydiota > Chlamydiia > Chlamydiales > JAAKFR01 > JACKPM01. The sequence continues at coordinate 113,817 of JACKPM010000001.1, read as the reverse complement.
CGAAGTTGTGAAACAGATTCAAAAGTCAAATGCTGACTTTGAAGATGTAGAAGGTCGCGCAATCAAGAAGGGTGACTATGTTGACTTAACGATTGATGCGATTGATCAAGATCCTCCTGCTTCAATTGTGAAGGATCGCCGTTTCCCTATCGAGAAGGATGTGATGGCACCGTGGATGATCAAAGCGCTTGTAGGCAAGAACGCAGGTGATGAGTTCGAGACAACGAGCGAGACAGATCCGAAGATGAGTGCAAAAGAGAAAAAAGAGTTTAAGCCTACTAAGGTGAAAATTCAAATTCACAGCATCAAAAAGATTTTGCTTCCTGAATTAGATGATGAGCTAGCAAAGAAAGTGGGCACAAAATCGAAGGAAGATCTTCTCGAGAGAATCAAGCAAAATTTAGAAGAGCAAGCTGAAGAAGAGCGCCGTCAAAAGCAGATTGATGCTCTCGACGAGGCGCTCGTGAAGCACTTTAAGTTTGATCTCCCCACCTCTATTGTTGAAGGTGAAAGACAACACCGCATAAAAGAGCAAATCCGCCGTCTAAAGTTGCAAAAGTTAGATGACGAAGAGATCAAAAAACGAGAGACTGAAATTGAGAAAGAGGTAGCTGAAAGTGTCGAAGACAACTTACGCCTCTATTTCCTCAACAAGCAGATTGAGAAGCAGGGAAAAATCTCTCTTTCAAATCAAGAGCTGAATGAAGAGCTGATTCGACAAATCTCTTCAAATCCTGCCTATCAAAGGCAAGATATGGACAAGGAGACTTCTCGAGAGCTTATCTCCCGTCTCTCTTCATCTTTGATGCAGAAAAAGACGAAAGAGTATGCGCTTTCGCAGGTTCTGGAAAAGGCTTGACTCCTTAGCAAAAAAGAGCTTACACTGAGCCCCAAAACCGAGGTTTGCTGTAGATGTCATTAGTTCCCTATGTAGTTGAAGATACTGGACGTGGCGAAAGAGCCATGGATATTTATTCCCGTCTTTTGAAAGACAGGATTGTAATGATTGGTCAAGAGATCACTGATCCACTTGCCAACACTGTGATTGCTCAACTCCTCTATCTTATGACAGAGGATCCGAAGAAAGATATTCAGATTTTTATCAACTCCCCTGGTGGCTATATCACAGCGGGACTTGCAATCTACGACACGATTCGCTTTTTGGGTTGTGATGTAAACACCTACTGCATTGGGCAGGCCGCCTCGATGGGCGCCCTCCTTCTTGCAGCTGGGACAAAAGGTAAAAGACGTTCGTTGCCGCACGGCCGCATCATGATTCACCAGCCTTCTGGCGGTATCATGGGAACGTCAGCAGATATTAAAGTGCAGGCAGATGAAATCGTCCGAATGAAGAGGCATTTGAATGAGATCCTCTCTGAATGCACAGGACAAACAGTAAAAAAACTAGAGGAAGATTCAGATCGTGACTTTTTCATGAGCCCCGAAGAGGCGATCAAGTATGGCTTGATCGATGAGGTGGTCACGACAAAGGTATTGTAATGTCAACAAAAGAGACTCCCACCACTTGCTCGTTTTGCGGGCGCAATGAAGATGATGTAGAAAAGCTCATTTCGGGCCCAAATGTGTACATTTGTGATAACTGCATCCGTCTTTGCATGAGTATTATCGAGAAGAAGCCTGTGCATCACGAACTTCGGGTGTTAAAGCCCGCTGAAATCAAGGCACTTTTAGACGACTATGTGGTAGGGCAAGATAGTGCAAAACGCACAATTTCTGTTGCTGTTTACAATCATTACAAGCGCGTGCGCGCCCTCATGGAGAAAAAAGATGTGGGCTATAGCAAGTCGAACGTAATGCTTTTGGGGCCAACAGGCTCTGGAAAGACACTTTTGGCGAAAACTTTGGCTGATATTCTCGATGTGCCTTTTACAATTGCTGATGCAACAACATTAACGGAAGCGGGCTATGTGGGTGAAGATGTAGAAAACATTGTTCTCCGTCTCTTACAAGCAGCTGACTACGATGTTGCCCTTGCAGAAAGGGGCATTATCTACATCGACGAAATCGACAAGATTGGGCGCACTACATCTAATGTTTCGATCACACGCGATGTTTCAGGAGAAGGTGTCCAGCAGTCACTTCTCAAAATCGTTGAGGGGACTGTTGCAAGCGTTCCGCCAAAAGGAGGGCGTAAGCATCCACACCAAGAGTACATCAAGGTAAACACTGAGAACATTTTGTTCATCATTGGGGGTGCTTTTGTGCATCTTGACAAGATCATTGGCAAGCGTCTAGGGAAAAGTACGATTGGTTTTATGGACACAAAAACAGGGAAGCCGATCGATCGCCATGACAAGAGCGCGCTTCTTGCTCAAGTGGAGCCAGAAGATCTCGTCACCTTTGGGATGATTCCTGAGTTCATCGGACGCTTCAACTGCATCGTGAACTGCAATGAGCTTTCTTTAGAAGATTTGGCGCACATCCTCACAGAGCCAAAAAATGCTGTTGTGAAGCAGTACAAGGCGCTCTTTGCTGAAGAGGGTGTTGATCTACACTTTTCTGCAGATGCGCTCCTTGCTGCTGCGAAAAAGGCGAAGGAGGCGGGAACTGGAGCACGCGCTTTGCGCATGATTTTGGAGAACCTTTTGGTTGACCTGATGTTTGAGGTGCCGTCAGATCCGTTGATCACCGACATCTACATCGAAGAAGAGACGATCACACAAGGAAAAACTCCCCGTATCATCCGCTCCGGCACCGACAAGAAAATTGCGTAGCATTCAAGTTGTTCAAAAGCTACACGACGCTGGGTTTGTCGCCTATTTTGCAGGTGGCTGGGTGCGCGATCACCTGCTTGGTCACCCCTCATCAGAAGTGGATATCGCGACAAACGCCTCCCCTGAAGAGGTGCAAGCTCTCTTTGAAAAAACAATTCCAGTGGGGATCGCATTTGGTGTTATCATCGTTGTGCTCGATGGAGAAAACTTTGAGGTAGCCACTTTTCGCAAAGACCACCCCTACCAAGATGGGCGGCACCCCGAAGGGGTTGACTTTTCTTCCCCCGAACATGATGCACAGAGGCGGGACTTCACCATCAATGGCATGTTCTATGACCCTCTTACAAAGGAAGTTTTCGACTATGTGAGAGGAAAAGAAGATCTGAAAAGGTGCATCATCCGCGCGATTGGAGATCCAAAAGAGCGTTTTGAGGAGGATCGCCTGCGCATGATCCGCGCTGTGCGCTTTGCAGCACGCTTTGGTTTCCGCATCGAGGAGAAAACAGCAAAGGCGATTCAAGAAAAAGCACACACCCTTTTTCCTGCCGTTTCAATGGAACGCGTCTGGCAAGAGTTTACAAAGTTACACAACCACTCTCAAGCCTTTGTGATGCTCCACCGCTACGGCCTACTCCCTACAATCTTCCCTCAACTCAAAAATATCTCGATTGAAGAGATCGAAAAAAGAGCAGCTCCTTTTGATCGCTTCCCCAAAAACTGCCCCACCATTCTCTACCTAAGGGAGATTTTAGAAGAGACAACCGACATCGTCCCCTACCTCAAAGCAAGCAACCAAGATCAAAAGCTGCTTGACTACTTTGCCACTGAGTGTGAAGACCTATACGATTGGTCACACTTCTATGCCAACCCCTACCACACTCTCTACCTAGAAATCGAGGTAGCAAAAGGGCACTCCATCAATGCGCATGAAGAGCGCATGCACAAACTGAAAAAGTACATTGGAAAGAAACCTGCAGTTGATTCTGCTCTGTTGATGCAGCATGGCATCCGGCCAAGCCCTCTGATGGGAGAGCTACTAGAGAAAGCAGCGCGCATCGAAGTGAATGAGGGAATCGATGACCCCCAAGAAATTCTTCGCCGCATCGAGCTACTATAGCCTCATTTGTTGCATTGGATGAGACCTCTTCCGACCTCACCCTTGCGTAACAGTTCTACAAGCTCATTGATTTCGCTGAGTGGAACTTCGTGTGTGATGAGTTCGGTAAGCCTCAATTCCCCCTTGATAAAGAGGTCAGCATAGGCTGCAACATCGTCATCAATTACACTCTTGCCGCCCCATGTGCCGCGAATCTGCTTCCCTCGAATGAGCTCGAAGGGATCAATTTCGATTTGTTCCCCTTTTGGCAAATTGCCTGCAAGAACACAGAGTCCAGGCGCTTTCAAAGAGGCAAAAGCTGACTGCATCGCCTCCTTTTTCCCTGCAGACTCAAAAGCAAAATCCACACCACCTATTAGAGCGGGAGCATCTTCTTTAGCAGCATTCACCGTGTGGGTAGCGCCAAGTTGACGCGCTCTTTCAAGCTTCTTCTCGCTCACATCAACGGCCCAAATAGGGTAGGCACGCGCCTGTACTGCAGCCAAAAGTGCACTGAGTCCTACACCACCACACCCAAATAGAGCGAAAGAGTCTCCCTCTTTTACTCCCATCTCATTGCGCACAACGCCAGCACCGGTGGGAAGAGCACATCCCAAAAGAGCCGCCTCTTTTAGTGGCATCTCGTCTGGAATTGGAACGACGCGGTTTTCAGAGATAACAGCTTGGGTCAAAAAGGTGCTGATTGCACCAGAGTTTACTTTCCCAATCTCAGAGTCATACTGCGTGCTTGGGACGTCGTGACCACGCCCTTTCAGCCAAGTCAACACCACTCTGTCACCCGGCTTTACTTTTGTTACTCCCTCTCCCACTTGAAGGATCGTACCAGACCCTTCGTGGCCTAGTGTGTGAGGGAGAAATTTATCTTCCCCTTTCAAGCCAAAAATTTCGTTGAGCTGTGTATGACAAAGTCCGCTATAGGCGATGTCAACGAGCACCTGTCCCGCTTTCAAAGGAGGTTGTTCCAGTTCAATAAAGCGAAGAGGAGCGTTTAGCTTTTCAAGAATTGCTGCTAACATTTTGGGCCGCACGCAACAACAATGAAATAGTGGGCAAGAGGCATATATCCTGTGTGAACAACCTCATCGTTTGCAGCAAACATGAAGACATGGCGAAAGTGTTTTTGCATCTCTTCTTCCAGCCGCTCATGATCGTAAAGATTGGGCTGCTCAAGCGAAGATAGCTCTTGGCTAACCTTTGAAGGCGTGCCAATAACTGCTACTCCATCCTCTTTCAAGAAAGAGGCTATTTTGCCAATAAAGCTCTCAGCAAGCTCAGGGGCAATATTACCAATCAAATCAAAGCTTGTGACTGCATCCCATTCACCGGTCATATCACTATGGAGAAAGTCCACTTTTTCAAAATCGATGAGCTCTCCTGAAAAGTTTTGCTTAGCAAATGAGATCGCCTCTGCATCTTGATCAATGCCAAGAGCGTAGTTGCACTCTTTTGCTAGGAAGATAGGTTCCAAGCCCTCATTACATCCAACATCCAAAACTCGCTTCTTGCCTCCAATCATCTTGGCAGCGAACTTATAGTAGCTCATGCAGTGCATGACCTCTTCTAGGAGCAGTGAAGATTCAAGTGAGAAATTCCTTTGGTCAGTGATCAGGCTGATCCTCAATTTTCTGATAGACAGAGTCCCATTTCGACTTCGCTTCGCTGGCCATTCCTTCCTCATACTTTGTGTGCCACATAAGTTGGAGGGGATTCACCGATTGCGCGATACTCAACTTGCCGCGTTCCCATCAATGGGAGAGTAGGTGCTGAGAAGGCGCATATCAAACTCCACCTTGTAATGTTCTCATAGTTTTTGTACACCCATGCACGATTGAAAGGCAGAAGATAAGCGCTTGCCCTAATGTGTAAAGGAACAGCTTCTACCTCATTGCAATTGAGGGCTCCATCACCTTAGGTGCACATAAAGCCAATGAGTGTTTCTTCGACCCTTTTTGTTACCTCAGGGTCAGGGCTCTCAATCTGCGTAGTGGATAGGTCTCTTCTGAATGCAAGTGCGAGCCTGAAATCACACTCATTGTATTTCCAGGACCTAAGTCAACAAAGGGACAAAGAACGAAAGCTCATACGGTGTACCACCATAGAAAGTATCACGATGAAAGCCAATATTATCTCCCCCCTTATTTGGGCGGGCAATGCGCAAAAAGGGATTCATCTGCATGCTGATGTCAAGGCCAAAAATGCCGCGAAAAATTGGCAGCATCGGCGTCACATAGTCAAAGTGCTCATGGAAAAACTTCGTCATTGCAAATTGAATGTCAGGATGTTGATCATCCTCAACATGTTCATGGTAATGTTCAAGAGTCGTCGCCTCTCCCAGTAAAGGCTGAGAGCTCTTTTTCAAGCTCCCTTCACATATAAGACAGGCTCAGGGTCAGGAAAATCGACAACGGTCCACCCTTTTCCATATACTCTTTGACATGTCTTTCATCACTTTCTCCTATCATGCATACAAAAAAGATATTGAGACATGGGAGCATACCCTGTATGCACAATCTTCATCATTCATGCCAAAACAAAAAACGTTTTTGAAAATATTTGCTAAAAGGGCGCGCAAACGCTCTTGAGAGTACATATTCACATGAGCCTCTCGGCTCAATTTTGATGCATAGGTGTCGTAGTCTCATTAGGTGTCCCTACAATTGCAACGCCATCTTCACGAAATTATTGACAAATGCCTTTCTACATGCGTCTCTTCGTATTTCTGATAGATGTGTTCAATTACATCTAGACTCACAACTGTGTCAAAATCTCCAATCTTCTGATCGAAAAAATCAGCAGGCTAAAAAGTGTAATTGTGTGGTGCCCTCAAAGATTTGACGTGCTTACGATCTGGGGCTTCATCATAGTCGATGCCTTGTAACTTTCGGCACTCTCTCAAAATGGGGGCTCCAATTCCTTCCCCACACCCATCTTCTAAAACATCTCGCCCTTGCAGCCATCTTAGCTACAAACTTGTAGCGAGAAGAACGAAAGCTAATCTTTTGGATCATTTCGAAAATTGAAGACCAAATGGTGCCCCATTCAACTGCTCTATCGCAAGTATCCAGTGTTAATGATTTCCAAGTCCTTCTGATGGTCCACGATCTCTCAACAGGAAAGGACGATACAAAGATTTACATTCTAGTCTAGAAATATTAAGTCTAATGAATGGATAGAGAGGGCTCTACAAGGTGAGAGGCTCAAACACTTTGCAATATAAAGACTAATTCATAACTAGAAACACCTCCTTCTGGCAAAGGTGGTGAATTCCTCTTGCCCCTTGTAATGCAAAAAGTGATTGCATTGGATACCACATCTTCCACATGGACAAGCTGCAGCTCTTGATCCACAGCTGCCCGCACCACTTCTCCTCTTATCAATTGAGCGGCGATGCTTCCAATTATAGAGCGTTCGTCCTCCCCATAGACCCGCCCTAAGCGCAAAAAAAGACACCCCCCTAGCTCTTTTTCTCTATCGGCATGTAGCTGACCATAGGCATTTAGTGGAGTTGTAGGAGTGTCAGGATAGTAGCACTCCTCCTTTCCATCATAGACATAGGCTGTAGAAAAAAGAATGGGTGTTACATCTCTCTTTTGAAGAGCATGCACAACCGTGCGCATACCCCTCACATCAATCGCTTCCACAAGATCGGGATTGCTTAAACAGCGCTGTGGCGTGGCAAAACCAGCAGCAATGATCGCCCACTTATACCCCTCTAAAGAGAAAGAGAGTTGGGGATTTCGCAAATCAAAAGCGGTGCGATCAGTACCTAGTAAATCCGGATAAAAGCTTTGGTAGTAGTCAAAAAGATGACTGCCAATTAACCCTCCCTTTCCGAAAATCGCGGTCTTAGGTGGCATGCAGCCTCTTCTTGATGCTCTTTGTAAAGCGCCGTGAAATAGGCGATTTCTTGCGAGATGCGTAGAAAAAATCCCACCACTGAGGACGCCAAATCAGCTTCCAAAACAGGTTGTCAAAAATATAACTCAGCACAGTCGAGTCGCGAAACAACTTCCGCCTTTTGCGATCTTTCACCACATCTCGCAGTAATGCCCAATACGTGGCATTCCGCCTCTTACGACTCCGTTTTACAGTCGCTGTGTAAGAACTCTCCTGTTCACGCATTTTCACACCCACTTGAGGTAAAAAGCCCACTCCCTCAAAAAGGGCGATGTGGTGAAATAAGTACCAGTCACATAAGTTCTCTAACTCAGGATTATGCGGCCCATACTTTATGTAACTCTCTTTTGCTACAATGCATGCGACTCCAGGAATCCAAAAATCTGTATTTCGAAACGCTTCTACAATTTGTTCTTTGTGAAACACTCTCGCTATGGGAAGAAGGTTTGTCGTCCGCTCACTTTCCGAGTTGAAATAACCAATATTCGTACAGACTAGTTTCAGTTTCTCTCTTTCAAGCAGTTCCATACAAGAAGAGAGAAAGCCAGGCATATAAATATCGTCGGAGCTAAAAATGTGGAGAAACTCTCCTTTCGCCTCAGGAACAAGGTCATCGACAACAGAAAAGTAACCACGATTTTTCTTAAAGAAAAAGGGGCGAATTCGACTTCCATATGCTTTGATCACTTCAACACTGTTGTCTGTTGAAGCGTCATCTCCAACTAAGAGCTCAAAATCCTTAAAATCTTGATTTAAAATGGAGTCCAACGTTTCTCCTAAGTAAGGAGCGTGGTTAAAATTGGGAACAATGATCGAAAGCTTTGTCATGTTTTTCTTGCAGCAAAAATATGCGCACAGTATACCAAAGCCCTTAATTTCTCTCCAATGAGGTGTACATGCGTGTTCTTGTTGCCGGCGGCGCCGGATATGTAGGCTCTAAACTTGTTCCAGCTCTTCTAGCTGAAAATTATGAAGTTACAGTTCTTGACCTCTACATGTACGGAGAGCAGATCTTTGAGGCACACCCAAATTTGAGGGAGATCAAAGGAGACATTCGAGATCTTGAGGTTGTCGCGCGCTCTCTTGAAGGATGCGATGTTGTGATTCACCTAGCTTGCATCTCTAATGATCCAAGCTTTGAGCTGAATCCTGAGTTGGGAAAATCAATCAATCTCGATGCCTTTGAACCTTTCGTTAAAATGGCAAAGGCGAAAGGCATAAAGCGGTTTGTCTATGCCTCCTCTTCCTCTGTTTATGGAATCAAAGAGGAACCGAATGTAACTGAAGAGATGGAACTTCAACCTCTTACAGATTATTCCAAGTTTAAGGCAGAGTGCGAAAAGATTTTGTTCCGCTATATGGATGACTCTTTCATCTGCACAGCGATCCGCCCAGCAACAGTGTGCGGCTACGCCCCTCGTCAAAGGCTTGATGTTGTCGTGAATATTTTGACCAACCACGCTGTAAATAAGGGAGAAATCACAGTGATGGGTGGAGAGCAAATGCGCGCGAACATCCATATTGACGACATGGTAGACTCCTATCTTCATGTATTGAAGTGCTCAGACGAGCAAGTCCAAGGGAAGACATACAATGTGGGTTCTTGGAATCAAACTGTTTTAGAGATTGGCAATTTGGTGAAAGAAGAGGTGGGCAACTGCGAGTTGCGCGTGGTCCCTACGAATGACAATCGCTCCTACCATGTCTCCTCTGAAAAGATTAGAAATGAGCTCGGTTTCGAACCGAAGCGCTCTATTCGTGACGCTGTGCGCGATCTTGCTGACGCATTTAAAGCCGGGAAGCTGCCCGATTCACTAGAAGATAAAAAGTATTTTAACATTAAAACCATGAATGCATTGGATCTAAAATGAAGACACTCGTCACAGGTGGAGCCGGCTTCATCGGAAGTCATTTGGTCGAGCTTTTATTGCATAGCGGCCATGAAGTTGTCGTTGTGGACAATCTCAACTCTGGCCGGTTAAAAAATCTAGAAGGAGTGAGCAAAGATCCCCTTTTCAAGTTTTATCCAGTTGACATTCGAGAGAAAGAATCGCTTAAAGAGTGCTTTTACGGGATAGATTGGGTCTTTCATCTAGCGGGTTTAGCCGATATTGTGCCCTCGATTGAGAATCCCCGTGACTATTTTGAAGTGAATGTAGACGGCACATTCAATGTATTGGAGTGTGCACGAGAGGTGGGAGCGAAACGTTTCATCTATGCAGCCTCCTCCTCATGTTATGGCATCCCAGATATTTACCCCACTCCTGAGACTACAAAAGTCGACCCACAATATCCCTACGCTTTGACCAAATATTTGGGAGAAGAGCTTGTGATGCATTGGAGCCGACTTTATGGTCTCCCTGCTTTAAGTTTGCGCCTTTTCAATGTTTATGGACCACGCTCGCGCACTTCTGGCACATATGGCGCGGTCTTCGGTGTCTTTTTAGCGCAGAAACTACATGATCTTCCCTTCACAGTTGTTGGAGATGGGACGCAGACACGTGACTTTACCTTTGTAACCGATGTGGCGCGCGCCTTTTTGACTGCGGCAAAAAGTAGCCATACGGCGGAGATTCTCAATGTGGGCAGCTCAAATCACTACAGCGTGAATCGCCTTGTCGAGCTGCTTGAAGGCGAAGTAGTTCATATTCCTAAACGCCCTGGGGAGCCTGATTGCACTTTTGCAGATATTGCGAAAATTGAAAATCTTTTAGGGTGGAAAGCACAAGTTTCATTCGAGAAAGGTGTAGAAAAGTTGCTTGACTGCATTGATGACTTTAAAGATGCTCCAGTTTGGGATCCAGAGACAATTGAAAAAGCAACCAAAACGTGGTTTGACTGTTTAGCGGAGCCAGTATGTTCTTAGAAAGAATCGAAGAGTTAAAGGGGTGTATTGAGACGTGCTCTTACACAGATCGTGAGGGAGAGATTTCCGCACAAGATGCACTTTTCGAAGCGCAAAAACAAATCCAAAGCGGCAACATTTTTGTCATAGGGAATGGAGGGAGTGCTGGAATTGCCTCTCACTTCTGCACAGACTTATTGAAAACCCTGGAGCTCCCCGCTTCCTCTTTCTCGGACTCAAATATTCTCACATGCTTTGGAAATGATTACGGCTATGAAAATGTCTTTAGCAGTGGATTGCGAGTGCGCATGACATCTGAAGATCTTCTTGTAGCCATTTCAAGTTCTGGCAAATCTGAAAACATTTTGCGTGCCTGCCATGTGGCAAAAGAGAAGGGTGGCCGCGTGATCACTCTCAGTGGCTTTTTAGCCAACAACCCGCTGCGTCAGCTTGGCGACCTAAACTTTTGGGTTGACAGCTGCGACTACGGTCTTGTTGAGACCGCACACTTTTTCCTATTACACACCGTTATTGATTCCTTAAGTTCATGCAAGAGAAGATCCGAAGAGTTGATGAAATTAGCTCACTAATCGAAAGTGAGAAAAAGCAGGGGCACCGCATTGTACATTGCCATGGCGTTTTTGATTTGCTACATCCTGGCCATGTGCGCCACTTCCAAGAGGCGCGCAAGTTAGGCGACACATTGGTCGTCTCTCTCACCCCTGATCGCTTTGTCAATAAAGGGCCAGGAAGGCCCACTTTTAATGAACAACTCCGCTCGGAACAACTTGCAGCTCTCTCATGCATCGACTTCGTAGTGCTCAATGATTCCCCAGATGCTGTCTCTATTATTAAACGTGTGAAGCCAGACCTCTACGTAAAAGGTTCTGAATATCAGAAGCACGAAGATGATGTAACAGGCAAAATCTCAGAAGAGGTAGCCGCAGTAGAGAGTGTGGGTGGTGAAGTGCACTACACACATGATATTGTCTTCAGCTCCTCTTCTTTGCTCAACCAACACTTTGACAAAGATGCGAAGAGACTCGCCCCTTTCATTGAGAGTTTCCGCAAACAATTTTCTGCGCAAGATGTGGTCAACCATGTAGATGCGCTCTCTAAAATGCGCGTCCTTGTTGTAGGTGATGCCATCGTCGATGAATACCAATACGTCTCCCCACTGGGACAATCAGGAAAAGGGCAACAGATCACTGCCTCCCTTCAAGATGAAGAGAAGTTTCTTGGAGGCTCACTCATTATTGCGAACCACTTGGCTGATTTTGTCCAAGAGGTGACTTTACTCACTGCTGTGGGAAAAGAGTGCCCAAATCGTCCATGGATTGAAGAGGGATTAGCGAAAAATGTAAAGCAGCATTTCATTAATATTGATGAGCCCACTCTTTTAAAGAAGCGTTATGTACAGAAAGATGGCAAATCAATAAACAAGCTTTTTGAGACGTATTCGAGCCATCACGCTCTTCTCAATGCTAGGCAAAGTGAAGAAGTGACAGACTTCATTGAAAAAGAGGGTGATCATTTCGACCTTGTTTTGGTTTGTGACTTTGGCAATGGTTTTACAGACCCCTCAATTGTGGCAGCCCTCTCTCAGGTCACCTCTTTTCTTGCGGTCAATACGCAAACCAACAGCGGCAATCGCGGTTTCAATGTGGTGACGCATTACGACCGTGCAAACTTCATTTCTCTCAATGAACCTGAACTTCGACTCGCTGCACATGACAAATATAGTCGTCTGGAATGCGTAACCGAAGACATTGCACGTGTGCTCAGCTGCTCTACTGTCTCTGTGACACGAGGAAGTGAAGGTGTCTATATTTTCTCTCAAGGGGAGTCCATTACAATCCCTGCTCTCACAATGCAAACTGTTGATCGAGTGGGCGCAGGTGATAGCTATTTTTCACTTGCATCTCTTTGCGTTGCCAATGGATACTCCCCTCTTCTCGCAGGATTTGTGGGTTCTGTGGCAGCTGCCATCGATGTACAAATCGTGGGCAATAGAGAAGCAATTAACAAAGCAGGACTATGCAAGTACATTACACGCCTACTGAAGTAAGATTGCGCTCCCTTTTGAGGATTCGGCGAATTGAAGAGAGCATTGCGGATCGCTATTCCCAGCAAAAAATGCGCTGCCCTGTTCACTTGAGCATTGGACAAGAGGCTGTCCCTGTCGGTGTGTGTGCTCACCTCACCCCAGAAGACTACGCAGTGAGTGGTCACCGTGCGCATGCGCACTATTTAGCAAAGGGAGGTGACCTCAACAAAATGATGGCTGAGATTCATGGAAAGGTGACTGGATGCTGTATTGGGAGAGGTGGCTCAATGCACTTGGTTGATCTTTCTTGTGGCTTTATCGGCTCTACTCCTATCGTCGGGGGAAGTATTCCTGTTGGTGTAGGAGCTGCTTTCGGAGCCTCCCTCAAAAAAGAGGAACGCATCACTGTTGTCTTCCTTGGAGAGGGAGCAACTGAGGAGGGCGTTTTTGCTGAATCTCTTAACTTCGCTATGCTGAAGAAACTACGCGTGCTCTTTGTGTGTGAAAACAACCTCTATTCAGTCTATTCTCCGCTAGATGTACGGCAGCCCGTAAGTCGCCACCGCCCCTCTTTGGCAAAGGCACACGGCATGCTTGCTCTTGAAGGAGATGGCAATGATGTAGAAGATGTATACAAACTAGCAGGAGAGGCTGTCCATTACATCCGAAGTGGAAATGGCCCCGTCTTCTTAGAGCTCTCTACCTACCGTTTTCGTGAACATTGCGGCCCCGCAATCGATCCTTATCAACCTGAAGATGAGGTAACGCACTGGAAAAAGTTAGAGCCTCTTCACAATGTGGCGATCCCACAAGGGTGGGAAGAGGAGATTGCAAAAGAGATTGATGCTGCTTTCGATTTTGCAGAGAAAAGCCCCTTTCCCCCACTTGAGCAGGAGCACTATGCGTAAATTTAGTGAAGCAATTCTTGAAGCAACCGATCAACTTCTTGCACAAGATGAGAGTGTCTATGTGATGGGACTTGGAGCCCCCGATCCAAAAGGGATTTTTGGCACTACAGTTGGCCTTGTCGACAAGTATGGCCCAGAACGCATACAAGACATGCCCACCTCTGAAAATGCAATGACTGGCATCGCAATTGGCTCTGCAATCGTTGGCATGCGCCCTCTGATGACCCACCAAAGAGTGGATTTTGCTCTTCTTGCTCTCGATCAAATCATCAACAACGCGGCAAAGTGGCACTACATGTTTGGAGACCAAATGCGCGTTCCCCTCACTATCCGACTCGTAATGGGACGGGGATGGGGGCAAGGGCCCCAGCATAGTCAATCACTCCACTCTCTTTTTGCACATATCCCTGGGCTTAAAGTTGTCATGCCTTCTAACCCCTACGACGCAAAAGGATTGCTTATTTCAGCTGTCGAGGATGACGACCCCGTCATCTACCTTGAACATCGTTGGCTCCATAACATCACAGGCGAAGTGCCAAGTGAGATGTACCGTGTTCCAATTGGCAAAGCAAAAGTAGTTGAAGAGGGAACTGATGTCACCATCGTCGCCTCTTCTCATATGACGCTTGAAGCATTCCGCGCCCTCAAATATCTCGAGGGAATCTCAGTTGAACTGATCGACCTTAGAAGTGTAAAGCCACTCGACACAGAAACTATCTTAAACTCTGTGAGAAAAACCGGTCATGTTGTAATTGCCGATCCAGATTGGAAAATGTGTGGCTTTGGAGCTGAGGTAGCGGCTGTGATTGCAGAAGAGGCATTTGGTGATTTGAAGGCGCCTTTGAAGAGAGTCTCCTATCCCGATCGGCATAGCCCAACGAGTTGGCTCCTTGCCAATCACTACTACCCAACGGCAGAAGATATTGCATGCTGCGTACTAGAAATGTTGGGCAAAAAGACAGCTTCAAAGGCTCTACTACAAAAGTTGCTCGATAAAAAGATGGGCATCCCGCTCGACCAACCCGATAAATCGTTTACAGGACCGTTTTAATGAAAAAAGTACTTGTTATTGGAAGCAATTCATTTTCAGGCAGTGATTTCGTTGATCTCCTTCTTGAAGAAGGAAAGTACGAGGTTGTGGGTATCAGCCGTTCTCTTGAGAAAAAAAACCTCTTTTTGCCCTACAAAAAACGCAACCAAGAGCACTTCAAATTTGTCCAAATTGACCTCAACCGTGACCTTGAGAAACTCGATCAACTCCTTGAGGAGTTTCGTCCTGAGTATGTTGTTAACTTTGCTGCGCAAAGTGAAGTGGCTCCTTCGTGGCGCTACCCTCATCACTGGTTTCAAACCAATGCAGTTTCGGTCACCTCACTGGCAAATCTTCTGAAAGATAAAACGTTTTTGAAAAAGTATGTCCACATCTCTTCACCTGAAGTTTATGGAACGTGCGAAGGATTCATCAAAGAAGAGACCCCTGTCAATCCAAGCACACCTTATGCTGCTTCAAAAGCAGCAGGCGATCTCTCCCTCTTCACATTTGTAAAAAACTTCAATTTCCCTATGGTGATGATCCGCGCAACCAATGTTTATGGGCCGAGCCAGCAGCTCTTTAAAATCATCCCTCGCTCTGCGATTTACATGAAGCAAGGTAAGAAAATCCCGCTTCATGGTGGAGGAAAAGCTGTGAAATCCTATATCCATATTCGAGACGTCTCGAAAGGTGAACTTCTTGCAATGGAACACGGAAAGGTGGGAGAAATCTACCACCTCTCTCCTGACACAGGCGTTGCTGTGTGTGATGTTGTGCACACTATTGCTGAAAAGCTAGGCCTCTCTTTCGAGGAGACAACAGAGGTTGTTGAAGAGCGCCTCGGACAAGATAAAGCGTATACAATTGATTCCTCGAAAGCGCGTAAAGAACTTGGATGGAAACCTGAAATCTCTCTTGATGAGGGTATCAAGCAAACCATCGACTGGGTGCAAGACCACTTTAAAGAAATTGAAGAGCAGCCTCTCGAGTATCTACATAAGGAGTAGAGCATGGAAATCGACCTATTAAAAAACTACCCTAGAACAAAGCGGGATGTCAAAGAGCGCGGAGCAACTAAGACTGAAGAGGATCGTGCGATTGCCCGCAAGTTTGGAAAAGAGTTTTTCGATGGTGAAAGGCGCACCGGTTATGGCGGTTTTACATACAACCCACGCTTTTGGCAGCCTGTCATTCCTGACTTTCAAAAGCAATACGGTCTCACTCCGGAGTCTCGGGTTCTCGATATTGGATGTGCTAAGGGTTTTATGTTGCATGATTTTATGGCTGTGATTCCCGAAATTTATGCTTTTGGTGTCGATGTCTCCTCCTATGCAATTGAAAATGCCTTAGAGAGTGTAAGAGAAAACGTCTCTGTAGCAGATGCACGGGAACTGCCTTTCAAAGACAACTCGTTTGACCTTGTAATCTCAATCAATACAATTCACAACCTAGAAAGAGACGACTTGATTGTTGCTCTAAAAGAGATTGAACGTGTCTCGAGAAAAGATAAGTTCATTACAGTGGATGCGTACCGCAACGAGGAAGAGAAAGAGGCTATGTTTGCGTGGAATCTCACAGCTAAAACGATTCTATCGGTGGATGAGTGGGAAGAGCTCTTCAAAGAGGCGGGCTACACTGGAGATTACTATTGGTTCATCCCCTAGTAAAGAGAATCAGAAAAAAGCTGCGTCCAATAAAAAAATTTGCACTCCATACGCTTCCCTATGCGTTGGCCACAATTCCTTTTTATCTCATCAATCCATTCTACAAGCGCCTTCTTCACCGCTCGATCCATAAAAGGCTCAGGGCAAGAACGTCCCCATCACAACTCTTTCTTGTAACTAGAGGAGACTTTGGAACGCTTCTTGTACAGCTTCAGTATATTCGAGAGTGGCAAGAACAAAGAGAACAAACAACTGCAATCTTTCTAACGCTCTTTGCAGAAAAGGCTATTGAGCTAGCACATCTTATCTCACCCAATACTGAAGTGATCGCTCCAGGAAAATTTGGACTGTGGATGGTGAAGTATCTCGGCGCATTTCGTGTTCACTACGGCACTTTTGCCCGCGTCTACGCGAGGCTTGCTGTGGATTTTCCTCAGAGCATCATTTTCTATGCACAAGGGACCATCCCCACAATCAATTCGATTGGGAATTTATACTATCCAACTTTCTATAACCGCTATCTCGATCAACTGCCCCCCCCTAGCCCAGCTCTTTCTAAAGAGTTTCTAGAGCAGCATGCCCTTGTTTGCAAAGGCTCAGACATCCCCTTTACCCTCAATGAGGACTACATCAAGCTGAAACAAAGTCAAAGCTCTGGTGAGCAGAGGCGGTATCAGGAATCAGATATTTGCCAGATACTCAGCCTGGAGACGCCGTATGTAGTCTTTAATATCACGGTTCGAGACAACCAACACAGCCATAACCGCAAGAAGATCTTCAACCCTGAGAGATACAATGTATTGTTTGATTTGCTCATTGCAGAAGGTTACACCGTTGTGCTCCAAGGAAGAGAAGAGCAGCCTCTTTTTAAAGAACGGAAAGGTTTTATCGACTATGCACGAAGTGGGCACACATCCGCAAAGCATGATCTGTTTCTCTACTCAGAGGCGGCTTTTGCCGTCATGTCAACCACTGGCGCTGAAAATTTTGCTACGATTTCTAATACCCCTATGCTGGGACTGAACTATGTCGAACTCCCAGCAATGACAGAGAATCCCCGTTTTCGTTTTTTCCCTAAGCACTATAAGAGAAATGGTAAGATTCTAAACTGGAAAGAGGTGCTTCTCTCCTCAGCGTTCTTCGAATATGGATGCCACCCCAGGGATCGGGAACTTGAGATCTGCGATTTAGAGGAGGAGGAGATGTTAGAAGCGCTGCAAGAGTTCCTTGCTCTTTTCGAGCAAAATAAATGGGAAGGAGCGTCAACAGAGCAGCTTGCTTTTCGTTCTACCTTGACTCCGTATCACATGCAGCTCTATCAAATTCCAGGGCTGCCTTGCCAAGCCTATCTTACCGGGCAAGCAAAACTGTAAATTCAGCAGAAAAGCGTGCCCACTTTCCAAGATTGGGAGGGCCGGCATGCACTAAATCGTCATGAAAGAGAATGCATTTTTCATTTTGCTCTTTGAACGGCTTTGAAAACTTTTGCGTGGCTAGCCATTTCCCGTCGATGTCAGGTTTAGGGCCATTTGAAGTCTCGATTGAGAGTAAAGGCACGTCCACAAGGTGGCTTTTTTCAATTACCTGTAAGCTGTTGTCTTGATCACACCCCATCAATGGAATCCAGATTTTCCATCGCTCGTCATAATCAAAAGGAACATTAGACTGGTACTTGGAATCTGCATAGATATTCCAAAACTGGGAATCGCGGTGAGGTCTTCCCACATCAGCCTTGTTAGGGCGCACACAGCGCCAAAAAAGATCGCGATCCTCAATCTTCAGATGAGGATAGTTTTCAACTTCGATAGGCGCTACAGAGTTAATCCCCACTTCTAAAGCTCCCATCGGCCCTTTTAACTCTTCAATCCAGGCAAGCACAAGTTGTACAACGTCATTTGGAAAATAGCGATTTGGTTTGGCAAAGCGAGAACGAAACTCCTCTTCAGGGAGCTGCATCAAAATTTCGGTGATTGCTTCGAGCGAGTTGGCGCCGATATATGAAGCAATATGCGTGCGCATCGCATGGGCAATTTCAGCTGGAAAGGGAAGGAGTTGGTACCCATTCTCGTGTAATGTCTGATTTAAATTGGGTGTGCCACATGCTTGCATAAACGCCTCCATTTTCGAGCATTTCTTCGTGTGTTCCTTTTTCTACAATTCTTCCATTTTGAAGCACATAAATGACATCTGCGTGCATCAATGTTGAAAGCCTATGCGCCACAACAATGAGTGTTTTCTCTCCTATAAGCGCTTCAATCGAATCTTGAATAAATTTTTCTGAGATAGAATCTAGATGACTTGTTGCTTCGTCTAAAACAAGAATACTGGGATCGCGCACAAGCGCTCTTGCAAGAGAAAGACGCTGCTTTTCTCCTCCTGACAGCCGATGTCCTCTTTCTCCCACCCGTGTTTCGTATTTATCCTGGAGCTTTTGTACAAACTCATCCACTTTTGCTTTTTTGACAGCCTGAGTAAAAGCAACCTCTGATGCAGATAGATTGCCCAGCATCACATTGTTCCGTAACGTGTCATTGAACAAAATCATGTCCTGACTCACAACGCCAATATGGTTGCGCCAGCTCGTTAAATTCACTTTGTCCAAAGCGACATCATCCACCAAAATCTCCCCCTCAGAAGGCATATAGAGCCCCAAAAGAAGATCTAAAAGTGTTGACTTTCCTGCACCAGAATCCCCTACAATTCCAATCGTTTTTCCTTTTTCTACTTCAAAGGAAAACGATTCGAAAATGGGATTTTCTGTTCCAGGATAGCAAAAGCTTACATCGCGAAACTCAATGCGATTTTTAAAACTCTTAAGGCGTGTGTGAGGTTCATGCAAAACATCTTTTTTTGTATCTTCCAAGAACTCCTTACACCGATCGATCTGAACATAGTGGTTGTTAATCGTTAAATAGTTAGAAGCACCCGCATTAATCTTACCTGAGAGACGATAGGCAACCCCTACAAACGTGATCAAAAGAGGGAAGTACAGAGCAAGAGCTTCTTTCCAAAAAAGAATAGCAAAAAGAAAACACGCTCCCACAAGCAAGATGCTCACAAGTTCAGCTACAATGGCCGGGATCTGCATAATTACAAATTCACGCTGCCCAAAGCGGCACGACTTTTCAGAAAGACTTATCCCTTCATCTCGAAAATGCTTGCGTAAATTGAAGAGATGTACCAGCTTCAACCCACCTATCACCTCAACCATTTTCGAAATGATATTGTTGATGTTTAAGAGATTATCTTTTGAAATCGCAATGAGCTTCCTTCTTGTAATGCGCTGAACCCCTAACATAACTACTCCTGCACCCAGGACAACTAAACAGAGTTGCCAAGAGAGATAGAGAAGTAAAAAGAACATGGGAACGGCAACCAAAATCATAGAGAAGAAGGCGTGATACGCGATCATGAGCTGGGGAATCACACTGATGGGGTAGCGGCAGCACTCAATAAGTTCCCCTGAACGATACGCATTGACCTTCTCATACTTGAGGTTGTAAACCCGATTTAACATCTTTTCTTGCAGCCCCATCTGCACCCTTTTTGTAAGATGTCCTCCTAAGAAGGCGTTAAAGAGAGCCAAAAGGCTTTTAAAGAGTTGGACGGATATTCCAAGTGCTAGATAGGCTGGAAAAGCAAGATTGAACGGCTGCAAAAATTTGGGTTCGAGCGTGTAGTCACTTCCAACCAGCTTTGAGATTCCAATCAGCAGCAGTAAATATGAGGCACCCTCAACAGCACCTTGCAAGAGATTGAGCGCATTGATCACAACGTAAAGTGTGATGTTGCGTTTTCGATCACCAAGAGAGAGGATGTAGTTGAGGTCTACAAAAAAGCGCTTTGGTAACATTCTGGACCTGATCTTAGCAAACCAATCTATTCAAGAAAACGCTTCTTTTATTGGACTATGTTGAAAAAGTCAGTTTAAAGAGGTCTTTTTGGCTAATTTTGTTCTCACTGGGCTCTGTTGCTCCGCGTATCACTTATACAGCCCACACTTGAGGTGACTTAGTTGAGAGATAAAATTCCCAAAAGTGTTTCTCTTTCCCTTTGCGAACAGATTGAGTAACAGACAGCGAAGGTGATTTTCTACCCTTTAGGCATCAAATCTTTTAGAAAATAATCTTGATCCAAAGAGCCTCTTCATTCGAGAAAAAGCGGCTTCTACTAAAGCTCTTTGGCTATATCCTCTAAGCTTTACACATAGGGACCTCCCAAGACCGCAGATGATGCGTATCGGATCATCGAGGCTTGGATTCCTCGTTATGAATACGCGCATTTTTAGGAGGGGGAATCAAAGGATTGACTCCTCTTGCTCTAATCACTGACACGTTTTTCCATCATAAGCACCATCTGCTAATACAGCTTTGCATGAGCGAGGCACTTGGTCCAATATTGGACCAAGTGCCTCACTATCATGAATATTGTTCAAGGTTGCAGTTTCAGCTACAATCTCTCCATTTTTAGGATCTATAGCGATGTGGGTTTTAAGCCACTTACGTCATTTGGACTTACCATGAATTTTTACTTTCCACTCTCTTTCTTAATAGACCTTGACCCCAGATGCATCGATAGCAATAACAGAGGGTCTCTTAAAACTCAGTTTTGGCAGTTTCAATTTTTGAGCTCTCTTACAGATGAGAGAATAGGTAGGGACTGGATAGGATTCTGAGGAGAGAGCTATAAGAGACTCAGTAAATCCTTGTAGAGTTCTGTATGCTAAACGGTGATGAATTTTGGTCATCATTAGCATAGTGATCAAAGAGTCAGAAAAAGTTCTAGGTCTTCCATAGACTTTTTCTTTTTAACTTTGAATACTTTGGGATCGACAAGGAAAGTTATGCTTCCCCTTTGAACGAGTTGTCTGTTATATTTTTTCAAATGGCGTTTACGCATCTTGAGACTCCTTGTTGCTTGTCGTGAGCCAAAGAGTTTCTTTATTTTAAGGGTTTTTTATCGAGATTGTTCCGTAAGTTTTTAGCTAGCTACGCTAGCTTCAAACTCACGTCAAAGGGACCAAAGCTACGCAATGGCGCTTTTTCTCTCTCAGACTTTTTCAGCACAGTTTTTTTATTGTTCATTCAGAACGTTTTTGAACCATATCCTCTCTGGCATTTTAAATTTAGTTGTGCGATATAAAACCAGATTTATATGAAAATTACTCGATACCTAAGCTTTTTGCCAAAACCCGTCAAACGATTTCTCAAAGATACATATGCTTCATTCTCTATTTGGTATGAAACGATGGGTGCTCCCGCTATTTCCTCAAACTGTGGTTTTCTCTTAAAGCCTTTCTACCAAGTCTGTAAGAAAAGAAACTTCTGTTTTCTTACAAATATTTCTCTCGGAGTGGGGCACATTGCATGCGAAACAGACTATTTCTTCCGACAGAAAAACAATGGGGCAATTGATCATGATAAGAAATATATTCTTATATTGAAAAACCACCCCCTTTCGAAAGATTACGGAAAGTTGTTTTCCCACCTCTTTTATCTTTATAGAGCAAACACCCTCCTCTACTGGCTGCTGCTCCCGCTAACCATGCGATATGAGGATATCAGACTAGATTGCGGTTTATCCAAAGTTAAATGGAATTTCGTTGATCTGGAAAAACTAAATTCGTTTTCTCAAAGTGCCAACTGGCCTAAATGTATCTCAAAAATAGCCAATATGGCCGCGTGGCAAAGTGTTGAACAGCATTGGAGTACTACCCCACACTATTTTCCCCTTTTGGAAACCTCATCTGCAAACTGTCAATTCATCAATTATTTTGGTTTAGACAGAAAAAAAACCGCCGTGCTCCAGTTGAAATCTGCTTGTGTAAATGCGTGCGCCAAGAAAACAGACTCTCGCACACTTTTTCCAACCATAGAATATCTTCTGGATTGTGGTTACCAAGTGGTACTAGGTGGGCGAGAAAAAATGCCTCAAACTATGAAAAAATACCCCATCATAAACTATTCCGAATCGATGTTTGCCACATTTGAGAATGACTGCCACCTTTTTAAATTAGCTTCTCTTTCTATTGGCACATCTGGCCTTCAATTTCTCGCAGCCTGCTTTAATGTGAAAATCTTATATGTAAATTCTTGGCACATATTTTGGGAACCGCCAGGAGAGCAATCGGTCTGTGTTCCAACTCTCCTATTCGATAAAAATGATAGACCTCTCTCGGCCAAGGCGCAATGGGATCTATACATGTCTGATCCCCAACATGATGAGTATTTTCCTGAAGATGGGTTTACTGCCAGAAACGCCACTGAAGATGAAATATTGCATGGCTGTATAGAGCTTTTAAATGGCAATAAGAGCTCTATATGTGGAGTGTTTGCCTCCCCATCTGCCCCAGCAAAAAGCCATATCAGTGCCTACTTCATCGAGAAGCACAAAGAGCTTTTCCTTCCAAGAGCATTCAAGTTGAACCAGCGAAGCAAAACGAAAAATAAGAGCTTCCAGCAGTGAGGATGCAGGGCAATTTCAGGGAAAATGTTTTTAATCGTATGTGAAAGAATGCCACAGCGCAAAACGCGCTCCCTTAGAGGAGCATCTAAAGCTGCGACGCTTTCAACTAGATTCCAGCTCACTGTTTTCAACTCAGCTTTAGAGCAACGCGTCCCAATATTGTGCGCACTCTCTCGAAAATAGGCAATCGTTGTCCGAGGCACATATAGTACTCCCTCAGAGAGCGCAATGATGTGGTTGAGAAAAAAATCACAGTGGTGATACAGTTTTGGATTTTGTCCCCCATACTTTTCAACTAAGTCGCGACGAATAAAGGTGCTGTGACTGGCCAACCAAAACGAAGTCGTGCGAAAAAGAGAAATGAGATCCGAGGGTGAGAAAAAGTGGGATTTTTCAATATTAGGAAGTAGAACACGCGTTGCAGCTTTTCTATTTGCGACGCCATCGTACCCTTCACTACACGTGCCTACATCGCTCGTCACTGCTGCAACATCAACTTTTCGCAAGAGAGAGACCATCTCGAAGAATGGAAAGGGAAGAATGACATCATTTGAAGAGGAGTAATAGCGATAGCGTCCTTTTGCTCTAGATGCCGCATGATTGAGAGTCGGCACTGTGCCTAAATTTTTCTTATTTTGAAGAAGCACAACATTTTCATGTTCTACGATCACTCTCTTCACGCGTTCGACAGAGTCATCTGTGGAGCCATCGTCACAAATGATACACTCTACATCATGTGGCATATGAGGTAAAAGGGAGCGTAGTAGCGGCTCTAGGTAGTGCCCATCATTGTAGTTAGGCAAAATAATCGAAAGTGTAGTCATCTCTAGAAGTTGGCAAACTGGTTGTACTTAATCATTGTAAAAGCTCCAACGAGCTCTTCGATCCCACTCTCAAGCGACTTTGTAGGCTTCCACCCAAGTCCTTCAAGCTTTTCATTGCTTACAATGTAGTTGCGCTGATCCGGATCTTTTCCAATCGGTGCTGCATGATAGTAGAGCTTATCCACATACTTCTTAATCGTTTCGCATAGCTCTTTCTTCGAAAGATTTGCCTCTGAAAGGCCCACATTGAATGCCTGACCTTTCATCTGATCTGCGTGCTCAATTGCAAACAAGAATGCTTGCGCCACATCGCGCACGTGAATGTAATTCCGCTTGAAGTTCTCCTCAAACACCACAATCGTACGGTCGTGACAGGCACGATAGGTAAAATCATTCACCAAAAGGTCAAGGCGCATACGCGGCGAAACCCCAAAAACCGTTGCAAGTCTAAGCGAAACTGCCTGCCCCGTCTCAAGTAGTTTTTGTTCTATTTCTACTTTCCATTTGCCATAGAGCGAGACCGGGCGCAAAGGGCTCTCTTCAGTACAGTGTATTCCGCTCTCCCCTACCCCATACCCACTATTCGTATTGGGGAAGACAACTAGTTGATTTTGCTTAAGATGCTTTATTACAAGGTCAACCGCGTCGAAATTTACCATCTTGGCATATGCAGGACTCTCCTTACACGCTGGTGCTCCCACAATCGCTGCAAGAGGGATTACCACATCAGCCTCATTCATCAACTTTTCTAGAAGGGGCTCATCAAGGCAGTCCCCCTTTATGAACTTGAAGCTTGGGTGTCCAAAACATTCCAAAAGAGAAACCTGTCGATACATTAAGTTGTCTAAAACAGTGATTCTATAGCCCTTTTCAAGAAGAAGTGGAGTTAGGATAGAGCCTATATAGCCAGCACCACCAGTAATCAAAATCCGTTTTTGCACTTTATTTCCTCCAACATTTTGACTGCACTTTGTGCAGAGTCTCTGTGACAAGTTGTTTAATATTTTCGCTTAATATCGACATGAGCGGATATGGGCAGTATAGCCGATCAAGTAATAAGGGGAGTTTTTTTTCTTCTTCTGGAACGGCTAAAATGTCTGTAATCGAGATTGCATACCCAGGGCGGACGCGCTTGTTTGTCACAAGATCATAGCAACAATATCCCACCTGCTCTAATGTTGCGATTGAGTTGGTTTGAAACCCTTTTTGGTCAAAGCCATACTCAAAAAGAACAAGGGGGCGGTATTTGCGCAAAAGTTTTTGTGCCCCTTCAAAAACAGCTTGTTCATGCCCCTCAACATCCACTTTCAAAAAGGTGATAGGCAAATCTAAATCATCAAGTGTTTGCGACTGGACGTGCACTAGCTCTGTCTCACCCGGCATACGCTCTTTTCCCATGAGGTCAGCTTCCAAAGTACTGAGTCCGATCTGCGGATGATCCGGATTTTTATAAACCCGCATCGAAAGCGTCTCACCAGAAATATTGGAGGCAGCTCTCTCCAAAATCTTTATGTTAGACGCTCCTTCCTTTTCTACTTTTTTGTGAATTTCCTCGATCAAGTAGGGGTTCGCCTCAAAGCCAATAACCTCTCCTTTATCCCCTACTAGCTTGCTGTAAAAAAATGTGTAAGCCGCAAGATTGACTCCCACATCTAATACGCGGTCCCCCTCTTTGATCCAGTGCGCTGCAATCATCGCCTTATGATTATCTACAATATCGTTGCGCAAATCGATATGTCTGCACTTTTTTGAGGCTGACTTGCAAAGGTTACGCAGCGCTCGACTTCGATTGACGTAGGGCGAGATGCAGCGCGATGTGAGCCGCTTCTTTGCAAACGCACAGTACGTTCGAATGGTCATGCTATCACAATCTCCTTTGCTTGCGAATACGACTCTGGTGTCCCAATATCGATGAATTTTCCCTCGCTAGGGTAGACGAAAAATGCTTTGTCTGAAAGCAAAAGCTCTGGGAATACCTCTTTCTCCAAAGAGAGGGGCGTGTTGAGTGGCCACTGAATTAGCAACTCCTTTTTCATGAGGTAGATCCCTCCATTGATCCAGCCTGCACCAGGGCGCTTCTCTTCAAAAGCGCGGAGTTGCTTTCCCTCTATACGCAAAGAGCCATAACGAGAAGAGTCCTCAACCTGGCGACAGGCAAGCGTAATGTCAGCCTCTGTCTCAAAGTGCTGCCTTAGCATTTCCTCAAAGTCGATATCAAAATAAGAGTCTCCGTTGAGTACCCAAACAGTGTCCGAAGAAGCTAACTCAACTGCTTTACGCGCGCCTCCACCTGTTCCCAAAGGCTCTGTTTCCACGGAGAACTTAATACAGGGATCCCCTTGGTAGTAATCGATGATCTTCTGTGCTAAATACCCAACACTGAAGATGATAGACTTTGTTGGCAATTTTTTAAGCAAGTGGTCAGTAAAAGGAACACCATCAACAGGGGCTAATGGCTTAGGAACATCAGAAACAACTGAGCGCAGCCGCATTCCCTTTCCACCCACTAAGATGATTGCCTCCATGCTCACTCCTTCATGTAAATGATTTTAGAGCCTTCATCCTCGAAGTTGAACTTAATCTCTTCCAACTGAAGAGCCTTACGTACAGAATCTTGCTTTTCAGAAGGCACAACAAAAAGAAGAAAACCTCCATTGCCAGCACCGCACAGCTTTCCACCGTATGCACCAGCTGCTCGTGCACGGGTATAAGCTTCATCAATCGAGGGGTTGCTCACTTGACTCGAGAGTTGTTTTTTCAGCTCCCACCCTTCATGAAGAAGTTTGCCAAAATCTTGCGCTAGATCCTGAGATTCAATAAGACATTTTTCAGCCTCAAAGACTAGAGCGTGCATGCGCTTGAGGTAAGCTTCGTTACTTCCTGCTTCTGTCTTTTTGATTTGCTCTTTAACGATCTCACTTGCATGCCGTGTCATTCCTGTGAAGAAAATAAGGAGGTGGTCTTGCAAGAGTTTTTTCCGTTCAGAAGAGAGACAAACCGGGCTGACATGGATCGCATCGGACTTAAATCTAATGAGATTAAGCCCTCCATATGCAGCGTGAAACTGATCTTGCGAACCTACATTTTCTTCGATCATCTTCTGCTCAATATAACAGGCCTCTTCAGCAAGAGACTGCTTCGATCTGCGTTTCCCTTCAATGGCGTACAGCGCATTGACAAAACCCACTGTGAAAGAAGAGGAGGAGCCAAGCCCTGTGCGTGCAGGTAGATCAGAAAAAATGTGAATATCGAGATTGTCAGGAGTGTTGTGATGGCGAAGAGCTTCTCGAATGCTAGGGTGTTGAATCTCTTCAATCGCCTTTACAAGCTCTGTGCGTGAGTAGGCAATACGGATATTGTGCTCAAAAAAGCGGCTCTCAAAGTTCTTGACGCTGATATAAGTGTATTGGTCAATTGTGGTCCCAAGAACAGCCCCCTCATGATCCAAATAGTAGGCAGGATAGTCTGTCCCTCCTCCAAAAAAGCTGATGCGCACAGGAGTGCGAGAGATGATCAACATAAGAGGGATACACTAGCATTTCTCAATTGAATTGAAAAGGAGAATATGGGAGAGTTTCTGCATAGCAATGGGAGAAAATATGTCAGCACTTGTTACAGGATCATCAGGCTTTTTGGGAAGACACCTATGTGAAACCCTCAGAAAAAAAGGCATCGAAGTTGTAGAGGCGCACTCTAAAAACTGCGACCTTACAGATCCGAAAGCTCTCTCCCAATTTGATCACTACAAGTTTGACCGCATCTATCACCTTGCTGTTTGGATGCAAGCTGGCGATTTTTGCGTCTACCACCCAGCTGAAATTTGGGCAAATAACCAAAAGATCACGACAAACACTCTTGACTGGTGGCAAAAGAAGCAGCCTCAAGCAAAGTTCATTACGCTCGGCACCAGCTGTTGCTATGATCCCAATCTTCCTCTCACGGAGACCAACTATTTAATCGGTACACCGCATGAGAGCCTCTTCTCCTATGCTATCATCAAAAAGGCGCTCCTTGTAGGCCTTCAAGCGATGCACAAGCAATATGGCCTAAACTACCTATATCTAATTCCTTCAACACTTTACGGCCCTGGCTACCACACAGATGATCGTCAGCTTCACTTTATCTTCGATCTCGTGCGCAAGATCCTCAATGGAAAACACTTGGGCGATACAGTAACGCTTTGGGGAAATGGGGAGCAGAAAAGAGAACTTGTCTATATCGATGACTTTATCGACGCGCTCTTTCATCTTGCTGAGACTCAGGAAAATACGTTGATTAACATTGGAGAGGGGCGGGAGCACACCATTCGGGAATTTGCTCAGCTTATTTGCAACGAAGTTGGCTACCCATTTGAGAAGATTGAATTTGATACTTCGAAGTACGTGGGGGCGCTTTCAAAAGTGCTTTGTGTGCAAAGGCTCAAAGCAGCTTATCCTGACTATCAGCAAACTCCTTTGAAAGAGGGGCTCGCAGAGATGGTCGACTGGTTTGCAAAAGCGCACAAGCTAGGGCAAAGTGCGTCCACGTGTATGTCCGGAGCAGTGACTGGCTAAACTGCCATGTTACAACCATTACTAGAACAGAGATAAAAAACGCTTCTTGAAGTGGGGAGGTGCGTACTTTTAGATGACGTGCGGTGTAGAGTGCAATCATCAAGCCAAATGCAATAAGCCCAAAAGTTCCAAGGCTCGCCATGATCTCTGTTGTGATATTAGTGGCTTCCAAGAAGCGTCTCCAGTCTAAACGTTCAATTTCCATAAGGTTCGATGGAATCAACCCTTCTTCCATGCGCGCAAAAGGAACGGCACCTAAGCCATATCCAAAGAGTGGGCGCTGTAAGAAGAGTTTTAAGCAGTGGATAATCCCCTCAAATCTTTCAGAGAATGAACCGTGCGAAGAGCCTAAGAGGAAAAATTTTAGCATAAAACGCATGAGGAGAGGAAATGCAAGCACGATGAATGGGCAGACGACCAGAAGTAATTTGAAAAGAAAGCGCACACTTTTTTGTCTGTACGTTGAGTAACAAAAGAGAAGGGCAAATAAAGTGATATAAGAAAAAACAGCGCCTGCTGAAAAAGAGATGAGAAAAAACAAATTCAATACGCCCATTTGCCAAAAGCGCCAGTTGTGTTTCCCCGATAAATACAGCACCGTCAAGACCGCAATAAAAGGGGTCATATAGAGGTTGTAGTATGAGGGCTCATAACAGAGCGCATTTGGGCGTACAACAAGACCTGGGATGAGACGTTGCTGTGCGAAGGGGTCTAAAAAACCGAGTGGTCCAGAGATAAACTGCAAAGTGGCGTAGGCTCCCACAACAATGAAAGAGGCGAAATAGAACTTCAATATTTTATCCTGCTCCAGCTTGGCCATAATTTGGTAAGGCATCCAAAAATAGCAAAGAAAGGTGAGACCAAACCAGCAGAGAAAAGGGGCGCACTGCTTGCGAAAAGGAGAGAAAGCGAAAGAGAGAAAAAGCGATAAGGCAACAAGAGCTAAACTTATTGCGAGCCACCGCTCTATTTTGAAAAAATCTTTGCGCAGCCGTACCATCAATACAAGCACAAGAGCAAGAGCCCAAAAGTTATTGATGCGGAAAGTGTAGCCAATTCGAATGCTCAGCGCATCCGCATGCAGTGTCACAAAGTAAAGAAATAGAAGAGGGGTAAAAAGGTCGATTGCGCAAGGCAAAGAGAAGTGCCGAGGAAAATAAAGCATCTTCAACATTTTCTCAGCCATCCACCTTGAAGATGCGTGACAAACGAGCGCTCTTCAAGCTCAAACTCTGGGTGCCGCTTCAAAAACTCCTCAACTGCGCGCTTAGGGTTATCCTCTTTCCAGCGCGCCTTCCCACGAGGAACCTCTGCAACCTGCTCCTTAAATCCATCACACACAATAAGGTAAGAACCAGAAGAGACAAGCGGAGCAAAGATTTCCAACTCTTTCAAAACATGATGCTTAGAGTGATTTGAGTCAAGTACCACGAGCACTTTTTTTCCTTCAATTTCGAGCTGCTCCACAATTGCAGGATCCGAAGCATCACCATCAATAAGCTCCATAAAGGGGGCTAAGATATGCTCTTCGAGCCGTTTTCTATTTGGTGGGCGGAGCGCGATATCAATGCCAATTACCCGTCCATGTCCCATCGCTTTACAGAGCGTCGCATAAAAGAGAAGTGAGCCACCCATCGCGATACCTGTTTCGATGATCACATCGGGACGTACTTGAAAAACAGTCTCTTGTAAGCGGACCAAGTCGTCGGGAAGCTGAAGAACTGGCACCCCCATCCATGTGCAGCTGTAGTGGTGGCGAGAATTCCACCCAACTTGCAGCCAAAGGGTTGTAATGACTTCAAACCCTTCTTTGGAAAAGAGCGGGATTTGCTTCCCCTCCCACTCAATGGTGTCACACTGAATGGAGAGCTTCTTCTCTTGCATAGAGAGGATCCCTCCCAATGGAGATATAGTCGAAACCTTTCCGCGCCATCTCTTTGGGGTTGTATTGATTCCGTCCATCAAAGAAGGCGTGTCCCCGCATCGCTTTGTGCACGCGCTCAAGATCTATGAAGCGAAACTGCTTCCAATCAGTAATTAAGCAGACCGCATCCGCCTCTTTAGCAGCTTCATATTCATTGGAGCACCACGTGAGCTGGGGAGATTTGGGCAGGAGATTTTTTGCTTTTTTCATCGCGATCGGGTCAAAAAGAGAGAGATAGGCTCCTTTTTCTAAAAGTGTGCGGATGAAAATCAAAGAGGGAGCTTCGCGCATATCGTCAGTTCCGGGCTTGAAGCTAAGTCCCCAAACAGCGATCCGCTTTTGTGCCACATCACCAAAGTAGTGGAGCACTTTTTTGGAGAGCACATGCTTTTGCTGAGCATTCACCTCTTCGATTGCATCGATGATTGCTGTTTTATACCCTTTTTCATGTGCAAGAGCGCGCAATGCCTTCACATCTTTTGGAAAGCAAGAGCCACCGTAACCGGCTCCCGCATAGAGAAAAGGATAGCCAATACGTGAATCGGAGCCAATTCCTTTGCGCACCTGACCGATATCAGCACCCACCTCTTCACAAATCCCTGCAAGCTCGTTCATGAATGAAATGCGCGATGCAAGCATCGTGTTTGCTGCATATTTTGTCATCTCACTTGAAGCAGGATCCATCACCAAAATGCGGTCGCAATTGAGGTTGAAAGGGGAATAAAGTTCACGCATCAGCTCGATCACACGGGGATTATCGGCCCCAATCACGACTCGGTCTGGCTTCATGAAGTCGTTGATCGCATCTCCCTCTTTGAGGAACTCAGGATTAGAGACCACGTCAAACTCATGACTAACACCTCGTCTTTGCAACTCCTGCTCAATCACAGAGCGCACCTCTTCGGCGCTCCCTACAGGAACTGTTGACTTGTTTACGATTACCTTATAGCCATCCATTTGCTCGGCAATTTGCTTTGCTGCACACTTCACATAGCGGAGATCAGCAGAGCCATCTTCCCCCTCAGGAGTTGCCACGGCAATAAAGCAGAAGAGAGCATTGGGCACAGCCTCTGCGTAATCGGTAGTGAAGTGCAGACGCCCCGCTTCGAAATTGCGTTTGACAATCTCTTCAATCCCCGGCTCAAAGATCGGAATTGTCCCCTCTTGCAAAAGGCGGATCTTCTCCTTGTCAATGTCCAAACAGGTGACGTCGTGCCCCATCTCAGCGAAGCAAGCGCCTGTTACAAGACCAACATAGCCAGTTCCTAAAACAAGTATCTTCATAGAAGAAAAACGATAGACATTTGCAAATTAATCGTCCAGGAAATTACTATGCCCCTTCATGGGAAAGAAAATCGTTGTTACAGGAGGTGCAGGCTTCCTCGGCTCACACCTTTGTGCCCTCCTCATCGAAAGAGGAAATTGCGTCACCTGCATCGACAACTTTTCCACCGGATCAAAGGCAAATATTAAGCGCCTCGAGTCGCTTGAAGTGATTGAGCATGACATTTGCCAACCCATTTATATTGAGTGTGATGAAATCTATAACCTCGCCTCACCTGCCTCTCCTGTACACTATCAAAGCGACCCTATTCAAACCACACGTACGAGCGTCTTAGGCGCTTTGAACATGCTTGAGCTCGCCCGCAAAACGGGGGCTAAAATTTTACAAGCATCGACAAGCGAGGTGTATGGCGATCCTCTCGTTCACCCTCAAAATGAAAGCTATTGGGGACATGTAAACCCAATTGGCTTGCGTAGCTGCTATGATGAGGGGAAGCGGTGTGCCGAGACCCTCTTTTTTGACTATCATAGAGCGCACAGTGTGCCCATTCGGCTAGGGCGCATCTTCAATACCTACGGCCCTCACATGCATCCAAATGATGGACGCGTAGTCTCAAATTTCATCATGCAAGCTTTACAAAATCAACCGATCACGATTTATGGCGATGGGACGCAAACCCGCTCATTTTGCTATGTTTCCGATCTGATCGATGGCTTAGTGCGTCTGATGGAAAGCGCGCATGTGGGGCCAATGAATATTGGCAATCCACACGAATTTAGTATGCTCGACCTGGCTCAAGAGGTGATTGAGCTCACGAAGTCCCGTTCAAAGATTCAGTTTTGCCCCCTGCCTAGCGATGATCCGCAGCAACGGAAGCCAGACATTTCGAAAGCGACAGATCAACTTGAGTGGGTACCCAAGATTCAACTACGGGAAGGACTGCAAAAGACGATTGCCTACTTCCAAGAAACATTGGCCCCAGCATGAAAAAAGTTTTGATCACTGGAGCAGCAGGTTTCATTGGCTCACACACAGCACTTGCGCTTTGTCAACAGGGCGATGAGGTTGTAGGCTACGATAACTTCAATTCCTACTATTCAGTTGAGCTCAAAAGGGAGCGTGAAAAGCGCCTTGCGGACGCTGGCATTTCTATCATCGAGGGAGATTTGTGTGATGCGGCTCGAATGGAAGCGCTTTTTAATGAGCACAATTTTACGCACGTCCTAAATTTAGCTGCACAGGCAGGTGTACGCTATGCGCGCAAAGATCCCCAGGCTTATGTAAAGAGTAACATTGAGGGCTTTGTCAATGTATTGGAGTGTTTGAAAAGTCGCCCACACATCAAGCTTGTTTATGCCTCCTCCTCCTCTGTTTATGGCTGCAATGAGAAGACGCCTTTTTCAACAGATGACCGCGTTGACTCCCCTGCAAACCTCTATGCTGCGACGAAAAAATCCAATGAACTCATGGCATACGCCTATCACCACCTCTATGGGATGGAAACTGTTGGCTTGCGCTACTTCACGGTTTACGGCCCTTGGGGGCGTCCCGATATGGCTTACTTCTCCTTTGCAGAAGCGATCATGAGGGATGAGCCGATTCATCTCTTCAACCAAGGAAAAATGTGGCGCGACTTTACCTACATCGATGACGCTGTACAAGGAACTGTTGCCGCCCTCAACTACCCACATTCTGCTGTTTTCAACATAGGGAACAGCAAAACAGAAGAGCTGCTTACGTTTGTCTCTATCCTTGAAAAGGAGCTAGGAAAAGAAGCTAAGAAGATTTTTGTCGAAGAGAGCCCTGGAGAGATGATCAAAACCTCCGCAGACATTTCAGCAGCGACAAGAGAACTAGGTTTTCTACCTCACACGAACTTGAAAAATGGACTACAGAAATTCGCAGCTTGGTATTTGAGACATTATGAAAAGAAAACTTCTGCTTGTACTTCTGTTAACCACGGGGTTATTGCATGCTGAACAGCGTATACTTGTTACAGGAGGGGCAGGCTTTTTAGGCTCTCACATCTGTAAAGCGCTTTTAGATAGAGGGGGAGTATAGTCAAATCGGTTCAAAATCAAAAATTTCTCTCAATCCGCTATCTCAAGATGACCCAAAAATACGCAAACCTGATATTTCTCGTGCATGGCAACATTTGCGCTGGATTCCAAACGTCTCATTAGAAGAGGGGCTTACTAGGTGGTGTCGTCAAATTTTCTCCTTTGTGAGGCGAGAGATTTTCTAGGCAAAATGCGCAATCGAAAGCGAAGGGAGTAGCCAAAGCGCTACTTCCGAGGTTGCGAGGGCGCATTTTGGCAGAAAAGATCCGGCTGACAAAGGAGAAAATTTGACGACACCATCTAAGACAATTGCATACTTTGAAGAAAGGCTTCGGGCAGAGCCTCAATGATGTCTGAGGCAATCATGGAGTATGAGGTGAGCTCTGCTGCTGCAATCTCACCTGCAACGCCGTGATAGAAGGCGCCAAGCTTCGCTGCTTCAAGTGGATCTCCCGTTTGTGCTAAAAACGCAGCGATGATACCTGTGAGCACATCGCCACTTCCAGCTGTTGCCATGCCAGGATCCCCACGAGCCGAGATATAGGGCTTTCCATAGGGAACAAAAATGGTTGTGGGCGCCCCTTTCAGCAACACGATCACATCACGCGTGTCAGCAAATTCTTGCGGTGTCTCTCCCTCTTTGAGCAGCCGCTTCATCTCCCCTGTGTGTGGAGTGATCACCGCTCGTTTTGGAATCTCAAGGCCGTATTGTGCAATTAAGGTAAGCGCCTCTGCATCTAGAACACATGGCTTGTTCACTTTTGGGAGAAGTGCGCGCAAAGTGTCAATCGCGTCACCAAACCCAGGACCAATAAAAACAGCATTAGCCTTTTCCATCGCTTCTACAATAGGATCAATTGAAGTGTAGCCATGCCGAATCACTTCAGGAGGCATATTAGCAAGCTCCTCTTCCATTCCGGCAGGATGGAAAAGGCGTGTGATACCTGCTCCTGCCCGCAGCGTGGCATATGCGCTTAGAATAGCAGCGCCTGGCATGCCAGGTGAGCCTCCCACTCCCACCACGTAGCCCGCCTGGTATTTGTGTCGTGTGCGCACAATGGGAGGCAGAGGGGGGGCATAAACTAAGTACGCCTCTTCGTTTGCTTCTTCGATGAATTTTTCCTCGAGTCCAAATGGGTAAACAAAAATATGCCCCGCATGCTCCCATGCACCGAAGCAGCCAATTTTGGGAAGACCCAAAAAGAGTGTTTCAGTTGCAATAATCGCACTGCTAACCTCTCCTGTTGTGCCATTTACACCTGAGGGAATATCGATCGAAATGATGGGAAGAGATGAAGCGTTTGCTCTCCCAATTACAGAGCGGTACGGCTCTTTCATCTCGCCATGAAAACCGGTGCCGAAAAGAGCGTCGACTATAAGCCCCTCTTCAAAAGGAATGGAAGAGGACTCAATGACCTCACCAAATCGCTTTCTCTGAAGCTGACAAAGAGGGCTGCTTTTTTCAAAAGGGGCAAGAGAAAACGCTGTGACATCATACCCCTCTTCTCGCAGGAGCTTTCCCGCAACATAGGCATCGCCCGCATTGTTGCCGCTCCCACACAAAAGAGTGATCTTTGGTTTGCCAGGTAACCCCTTGATGTGCAGTGCAACAGCTGCGCCTGCGGCGTTCATAAACGCCTCTTCACTTGCCCCTTCTGCATAGGCAAGATGCTCAATACGCGCCATCTCTTTCGCTGTCACTACCTTCATCGCTGACCGGGGGGATAATAAACACAGTCTGGATCGAATCGAGATTTTTGACAATAGGTATTGCCTCAATCTCATAGGCGTACGCCCCTTCGCGCAAAGGAAGAACTCGGCTCACCTCAGCAACACGCAAACTTGGAGGAAAGACACCATCCATTCCGGTCGTAACTAGCAAATCGTGCGCTTGCAAAATAGGAAGCCCATCTTTCACTACAAGAGGGCGAGCGGGGCCAAACTCATCTGCGAAGTCGTAGTTAAAGCCAATACCTTTCAACGTGTGATTGCGACTCCTCCAAAGAGGTGGACCGCCCCCTTCCAGAATGCCTTTTGCTAAGCAAACACTCTGCACATCGAGCTGTAAGCGGCGTTGTAAATGCTCTAGCTCAGCAATCAGTGTGAGTTGCTCTTCCTCTTCCAAGGGAAGATCTCCCCTCCCTTGCAGGTGACGCAACACACTTTCAATGTTCTCAAAAAGTTGCGCATTTTGCAAAGAGCCGCGCACAGCACGCACAGAAGGCTTTAACCCTACATCTGTGATGAGCCGCACACGCGCTTGCTTCTTGCCCACATAATCGACAAGCCCTACAAGTGCTCCCCCCGATAACACTGGACTGTTTTTTTGCACTCGGTCGCGACCCACATCAACCCAAAGCGAACACCCCCAACTATGCGGATTGCGATAGATCACATGCGCAGCGATAACAGAAGGAGTTAAGCTCGTTTGGTCATGCAGACGCGCTTTTAGTTTGGCGACTTCTACTTTTAACAAGTGATTTTCTGCTTGCAGCCGCTTTGATTCCCCGTCCTCTTTTTTGGCCCCAAGGCGCCAAATAGGGAAACTCATCGCAACCACCTTGTGGCGCACATTTTCAATGAAAAGGGAGGGAAGCGTCATCAGGAAAAATAGCACACCCCCTAAGACAAGGTACTTTTTATAGCTCTTTCTGCGCATGAACCTTTATGATTGATTCTGCGACATATCCTACATTTTTAGAATTTAATCCAGCCACATTAATCCGGCCATCACGCAACATGTAAATTCCGTACTCATCACGCAGACACTCTACCTCGCTGGGAGAGAGATATGTATAGGAAAACATTCCCTTTTGCTTGAGCAAGAAATCAAAAGAGTTAAGTTTCTCTACAAGCGCTTTGCGCATGTTAGTAATGCGCGTACGCATTGAGCTCAACTCTTCTAGCCACACTTTTTTCAAACTAGGCGTGGATAAGATATGTGCGACAACCTGCGCACCATGAGCCGGAGGGTTTGAATAAACGCCCCGGATGATCGCACGCAAAATTGTAGCAAAGCGCTGCGCGTCCTCTTTCATTAAACAGCGCAAGAAAAGCCCCCCTGTTCGCTCGCGGTACAGACCAAAGTTTTTCGATTGAGAGGCCGCAACCATGAAAGGGATTTCAAGTTTTAGAAAAAGGCGCATGACACGCGCATCTTCTTCCACACCCTCTCCAAAACCTTGATAGGCTGAATCAAAGAAAGGGAAAAGCTCTCGCTCCTTTATGATCGCGGCAATCTCTGCCCACTGCTCATCTGAAGGATCAGAGCCTGTTGGGTTGTGACAACAAGGTTGAAGCAACACAACACTCCCCTTCTCCATTGTTTCAAAGGGTTTTACCCAATCAAAATAGGGATAACTCACGACTTCGAAACCAGCATTTTTGAAAATGCGCTCGTGATTCCCCCAAGTGGGCTTTGAAATGTAAAGCCGTTTAAAGCCGGCATGGAGAAGGAATTTTGAACCAATGTGAAGCGCCCCTGTTCCCCCAACAGCTTGCAAACCACAGATCTCTGGAAGCGCTTCCCCAAAGATGAGTTCCTTACACGTGTGGATGTAGCTCTCAAGCCCTAAGATGGGGAGATAATCTTTAATTTTTTCCTCTTTTACGAGATAGTGCTCCGCCTCTTTCACCGCTTTCAAAATGAGGGGGTGGAGCTCTTCTGTCTTGTAAGTGCCGATACTTAGGTTTACCTTATGGGAACGAGGGTCTTCCTCATAGGCGCGCTGGATCCCAAAGAGGGCGTCAGCAGGTTCTTCTTTCAAGTGGCTCAAAAAATTCATATACATACGAAGAGTGTAGCAGAAAAACGGGTTTCCTGGTAGTCTTCTTCTCCCGTCAGGGGCGTTAGCTCAGTTGGTAGAGCGCAACAATGGCATTGTTGAGGTCAACGGTTCGACCCCGTTACGCTCCATTTTAATTCCCGAGTAATATATAATAGATAATATGAAACGTTCCTTGGGAAGCTTATTGCTTTTTTTTTCAATTCTACTCGGCCTTTTGACTGGATGGGTAGATATTCCTGCCCTCACGTCGACAGCTCATGTTGTCTCTGAGCTCTTTTTACGCCTTCTCAAGCTCATCAGCCTGCCTCTCATTTTCCTTGCAATCACCTCTACAATTTCAGGCATGAAGAGCTTCTCAGAAATTCGTAAGATGGGGAAAAAGGTTCTTTTCTATACACTGGGCACAACGCTTGTTGCTGCTACAACAGCCTTGATTCTCTATGTAACCCTCAACCCAGCTGCCTCGGCCCACATAGTAGATCAAAATTTTATTTTACCTGATTTACCTCAAAACTCTTATTTGTCCTTTGTGATGAACATCATCCCCTCGAACATTGCACAGGTCTTTGTTGAGGGGAATGTGATTGGGATTGTCTTTCTTGCGCTCTTCCTCAGCTCAGGTATTTTACTCCTTCCAAAGGAGAAAAAAGACTTCTTACACAACCTTTTCTCCTCTCTCTTCTCAGCTCTTCTGAAGATGACGGGCTATGTGATCAAGCTGATGCCGATTGCAATCTGGGCGTTTATGGCGCTTCTTGTAAAGGATCTGGGTCAGCATAACGGCCATCTTCACAGCTTGATGCTCTATCTGGCCTGTGTTGTAGGAGCCAACCTTATCCAGGGTTTGATCATCTTACCCCTCATTTTGAAGATGAAGGGGATTTCTCCTGTTCGTGTATTTAAGGGAATGTGGCCTGCGCTTTCTGTTGCCTTTTTCTCTAAATCTTCAGGAGCTGCCCTTCCTGTAACGATGCAATCTATTGAAGAGAACGTGGGTGTTTCAAAGAAGATTTCCTCCTTCTCGCTCCCTCTTTGCTCTGTTGTGAACATGAATGCATGTGCTGCCTTTATTCTCACAACTGTGCTCTTCGTCTCGACGCTTTATGGGATGACCTTTACCCCCATGCAGCTCATTATGTGGATCTTCTTTG
Source organism: Chlamydiales bacterium (assembly GCA_024233495.1). Taxonomy (GTDB): domain Bacteria; phylum Chlamydiota; class Chlamydiia; order Chlamydiales; family JAAKFR01; genus JACKPM01. The sequence goes on along the minus strand of JACKPM010000001.1, from coordinate 75,521 downwards.
CTACACTCGCTGCTATTGGAAATGCAGGCGTACCGATGGGATGTTTCTTCCTCACAAGCGCATTTCTTGTTGGAATGAATGTTCCGCTTTACATGATGGGTGTGATCCTTCCTTTCTACACGCTGATCGACATGTTAGAGACTGCGCTCAATGTCTGGTCTGACGCTGTTGTTACCACTTCGATTGACAAAGACATGAAAAAAGCAGAGTTGGCAGATGAGAGTGTGGCAGGTTGACGCTTTTACGAGCGTTCCATTCAAAGGAAATCCCGCTGGTGTTGTGATCCCAGAGTATCCGCTTGATGACTCACTGATGCAACACATCGCAACTGAGATGAACCTTTCTGAAACAGCTTTTTTCATTCCGGGAAAATGTCCCCTTTTACGCTGGTTCACGCCCTCATATGAAATTGACTTGTGTGGGCATGCGACTCTCTCTGCCGCGCACATCTGGATGACAAAGATTGACCCAGAGCTTAAGCATGTCACTTTTGACACAAAGTTTGCAGGTCCTCTCGAAGTGCAACGCCTTAGCAACCTTTACACACTTAACTTCCCCTCTAGGCCTGGTAAGCCTTTTGAAGTTCCAAGCTTGGTCATAGAAGCCCTTGGAGGAACAAAACCAGCCGAAGCGTATTTGGCGCGTGATCTTATGATTGTATATGACGACGAAGAGAGTGTTCACAAAATGGAACCTGACATGCGCGCCTTATTGAAGTTTAAACCATCCATTATTGCAACAGCTAAATCGAAAGGTCCTTATGACTTTATTTCCCGTTTCTTTTGCGCAGATGACTCGATTACAGAAGATCCAGTCACTGGCTCAGCTCACTGCACGCTTGCGCCGTACTGGGCACAAAAACTTGGCAAAAATAAGCTAAAGGCCCACCAAGCTTCAAAGCGGGGAGGAGATCTTCTTTTAGAAGTGCAAGGAGAGCGCATTGCGATCGCGGGTGAGGCCGTCACAGTCCTAGAAGGCAATATTTTATGCAAATTCTAGATCTAGAAGAGATTAAACGAAGAATCAACCTTCCAAAAATCATTAAGCTGTTAGAAGATGGTTTTGGGTGACTCCCGACGAGATCCGTTGTCCACTACGAGATTTGCCACTACAGATAGGCATCGAGGAGGTTGTCGAACCCTCCAAAGCATTAGTCAGGACAAAATCAGCCGAAAGACTTCCAGAGATTGACTTATTCAATAATGCCCCCAGCGAGAACAAAATTAGCGAAAAAGACCTTTTTAGACTGACTTTTTCAACATAGTCCAATAAAAGAAGCGTTTTCTTGAATAGATTGGTTTGCTAAGATCAGGTCCAGAATGTTACCAAAGCGCCTTTTTCTAGACCTCAACTACATCCTCTCTCTTGGTGATCGAAAACGCAACATCGCACTTTGCGTTGTGATCAATGCGCTTAATCTCTTGCAAGGTGCGGTTGAGGGTGCCTCATATTTGTTACTGTTGATTGGAATCTCAAAACTTGTTGGAAACGATTACACACTTGAACCTAAAGTTCTTCAGCAATTCAATCTTGATTTTCCTGCCTATTTAGCTCTTGGGATCGCTGTCCAGCTTTTTAAAAGCGTCATGGCATTGTTAAACGCCTTTTTAGGAGGACATCTGACAAAAAGAGTACAGATGGGTTTACAAGAGGAAATGCTCAAGCGGATTTACAGTCTTAAATATGAGAAGATAAACGGTTATCGTTCTGGGGAGCTGATAGAGTGTTGCCGCTATCCTATTACTGTAATCCCCCAGCTAATGATCGCATATCACACCTTTTTCTCTACAAATTTAGTTGCAATTCCTATGTTTCTCTTGTTGCTTTACCTATCTTGGCAACTTTGCTTAGTAGTAATCGTGGCTGGAATTTTGATGTTAGGTGTGCAGAAAATTGCAAGAAGAAAGCTCATTGCGATCTCAAAAGACAATCTCCTCAATATTAACAATGTTATTTCAAAAATGGTGGAGGTAATTGGCGGGCTGAAGCTCATTCACCTGTTTAATCTGCGCAGCTATTTTGAAGGTGAGGGGTTGCACCTCTCTGAAAAATCCTGTCGCTATTGGCAACGAGAATTCGTGATCATCCAGATCCCTGCGATCATTGCGGAGCTTCTGAGTATTTTGTTGGTAGGTGCATGTTTTCTTTTTGCAATTATCTTTTGGCAAGAGGCCCTTGCACTATACTTTCCTCTTCTAATTACTTTTGTAGGAGTTGCCTATCGCCTTTCTGGAAAAATCAACACTGGTGCTTCAAGTTATCTAACAATTAACAATCACTACGTACAGATTAACCGCTGTAAAAAATTTTTGGAAGAGACCGAGAATGATGTTGTGCAGGAGAGAAAAAATGTTTTAAGCGAGTTTAAGAGAACGATTGAATTTAGAGATGTTACATTTCGTTATCCAGGAACAAAAAAAAATATTTTTGATTCTTTTTCTTTTGTGCTTGAAAAAGGAAAAACAATTGGGGTGGTAGGTGATTCAGGAGCAGGCAAGTCAACTTTGCTAGATCTCCTTTTGGGCTTATATATGCCTTCTAAAGGGAAAATTTTCGTAGATGGCGTGCCCTTAGATGATTTGAATTTAATTAGTTGGAGACAACATATTGGTGTTGTCAGCCAAGATATGATGCTGTTCAATGACACATTGAGAAATAATGTCATGTTAGGCAACCTTTCCGCTTCAGAAGAAACTTTTATGGAGGCGGTTAAGAATGCAAAAGTTGATGAGTTTGTGCAAAAGCTACGAGAAAAATATGAGACACGCGTTGGAGAAAGGGGGCATCGGCTCTCTGGGGGTGAGAAACAGCGTCTCTCCCTTGCAAGAGCTCTTGTACGAGATCCCAGTATTCTAATTTTAGACGAAGCCACAAGTCATCTCGACTCTTTGTCAGAAAAATTTATACAAGATTCTATTGAGGCACTTATTGGTAAGAAGACATTAATTATTGTTGCTCACAGGCTCTCAACTTTGATGCATGCTGATATTATTTATGTACTTCAAGAGGGAAGAATTGTAGAAAAAGGGACGCACGAAGAAATGCTAGAAAATGGAGGTGTATACGCAAACATGTGGCATACCCAGTTTAAATCAGACATTACAAAAGAATGGCTTCCAGCTCATTCCATTTCTAGCTAAGATTGCAGAGAAGATACGAAAGCATATGGCTTCCTAAGTTGGTGCATGCTCCACAATTCTTGAGGAAATCACAAAAGTCTTGATGGAGTTATCAGAAGAGGAGTTTTGCTCTCGCTTTGCCAAGCCAAATCGCTACCTCCCAAAAGAGATTGCTCAGCATATCCTGATGCCCAAGTGAGACAAGCATGTCAAGCGGCATGGGGTCAAAAAACAACAACCTTCAATAAGGGAGTGATGGGGCGCTACAAAACCGAGTTCACGCCGAAAATTACAAAAGAATTTAAGAGAAGATGGAATCATATTCTCTTGAAATGGGGTTACGAAACTGAGTGCGATTGGGATAAGTGAAAGTTCTCTAGCGCTTGAAGCATCTCCTCTTTTGTTCCGGCGAGTTGCTCGGCAGGGGGTAGACTTTTGAGGAACATCTTCCCGTACCCTTTGCGCACAAGGCGAGAGTCAAGGCAGACAACAGAGCCACGGTCTTGCTTATGCCGGATTAGCCTTCCAAACCCTTGTTTGAACTTGAGCGTGGCGTGAGGCAGCGCGAAAGTGAAAAAAGAAGACTCCCCCTTCTCTTCAAGCGCTTGTGAGCGCGCTTGAAAAAGGGGATCTGACGGGACGCGGAAGGGAAGCTTCACAAGAATGACGCAGCGCAGCGCATCGCCTACAACATCCACTCCCTCCCAAAAACTATCGGTTCCAAAGAGAACAGCGCCTTCTGTCTCGCGAAATCTTTCGAGCAGCTCTGTGCGTGGCTCCTCTCCTTGACATAAGAGGGGATAGGAGAGGTTCCAGTTTGCTTTACACTGCTTGAGCATTTGGTATGAGGTGAAAAGGACAAAGGTGTTCCCCTCAGAAATTTCTACAACCTGTTGGATTGCTGTGCTCGCCTCTTGAGTGAACGCGGGAGAGTTGGGCTCTGGAAGGTCGAGAAAGGTGGTAAGCAGCGCTTGTTTTTCGTAAGCGAAAGGGCTTGTGTAGAGGCGCTCTTCAGCTTGCTCGATCCCCAGCCGTTTTTTCACAAAGGAGAAGTCGGAGCCAGAGGTGAGCGTGGCACTACACATAATGATGGTAGAGAGCTTGTCAAAAAGCGCCTCTTTGAGGAGAGGGGCGACTTCAAGTTTGGCTGAGATAAGGAAAAGGTTGGTGTTGGTTGTTTCGATCCACCGCACATGTGTATTATCAAGAGGTTCCTGGATGAAGTGGTTCAAAATGGCGAGATGCCGCTCTAGCATTTGACACAGCCCTTTGAGGTCGGCCATCAACCCTTCAGCTTGTGGCACTTCAAGGGCGAGAAGAGAGGTAGAAAAACCACGCCCTTTTCCGAGCACATTTTTCGCAATCGGTTGAATTTTCTCTTTCCATGTAGGATGCTCGAGATCTTCAATCCGTTTCTTCTCCTCGAGGCCTACAAAATTGAGAATCTCTTGGAATAGAAGATCGATTTCATCGGCAAGCTCCCGCTTTTCCACGATGAGAGTGAGTTCAAGCGCTTCGTGCCCCTCTTCAAACTTTTTAGCTAATGTATTGAGCTTTCCTAAGATGCGTGCCAGCAACCTGGAAAAGCCGATGCGGCTGATACGATCTGCAAAATATTCGGTGGCAACATCTTCAATGTGGTGCGCTTCATCGATAATGAGGCGGTTAAAAGGGGGCAAGATGCAGGGTTGGTCATAGTTATCTGAAGCGAGACGGATAGAGAGATCGGCAAATAAGAGGTGGTGATTGGCGATCACAAGCTTTGCCTCTTGCGCACGTTTCTTCGCTTTGAAAAAGAAACAGTCATTGTAGTAGGGGCACTTTGCATGAGAGCAGCTCTCCGCCTCTGCTGCTACTTCAGGGGGAAAGGGATATTCGCTTTTCGTTCCCTCTTCAGCAGTTTGTGCCCACACCGTCACTGCATTGGGCACCTCTTCATCGTGCAGCTTGCGTAGGCAGACATAGTTTTGCATCCCCTTCATCAAAACGACATCCGCTTTGATATCGAGCGCTTTTAAGAGAAAAGGTATATCTTTTTGGAGGAGTTGCTCTTGAAGGGCGATGGTGTGAGTGGCGACAACTGTGGGCTCTCCCTCCCATGTGAGCGCGGCAATGAGATACGCCATGCTCTTGCCAATCCCTGTGCCCGCTTCGATGAGAGTAGTGAGATTTTCAGCGTACGCCTCTTTGCAATCTTCGAGCATGGCGCGCTGCCCCTCTCGCTCTTCATAGTGGGGCAGCTTTTCACAAATTTGATCTAACTCACTCATTTTCGAGAAGGTCGAGGAAGGCTTTGAGCTGCTTCGAGCGAATGGGGTGGCGCATCTTGCGCAACGCTTTCGCTTCGATTTGTCGGATACGCTCCCTCGTCACGTTGAACGCAACGCCAACCTCTTCCAACGTTTTCGGCTTCCCGTCAAGGAGACCAAAGCGTTGAATGAGCACAATACGCTCCCTTTCGGTGAGCGTTGTGAGCACTTCGTTCATCTTGTCCTTCAAGATGGAGTAGCCGGTCGCCTCTGCTGGCGACTCCACTCCTGTATCTTCTAAAAAGTCCCCAAACTGGCTCTCGCCCCCCTCACCCACTTCTGCTTGAAGGGAGATGGGGTGTTGAGCAATCTTGTAAATCTCACGCACACGCTCGGCAGTAATGCCAAGCTCCATCGCGAGCTCTTCTGGAGAGGGCTCCCGCCCTGTCTCCATCATCAACTTCTTCGCTCCGCGCAACACCTTGTTGATCGTCTCGATCATGTGCACAGGAATACGAATCGTGCGCGCCTGGTCAGCAATCGCGCGCGTAACCGCTTGTCTAATCCACCACGTCGCATAAGTTGAAAACTTGTAGCCGCGGCGGTACTCAAACTTCTCCACCGCCTTCATAAGGCCCATGTTTCCTTCCTGAATCAAATCAAGGAAAGAGAGGCCGCGGTTGGTGTACTTCTTTGCAATGGAGATCACAAGGCGCAAGTTGGATTCCACCATCTCTCGCTTCGCCTCTTGGCTCTTATCCATCCAGCGCTGGAGCATGCGAACATCTTTCTTGAACTCATCAAGCGTACGTCCCGCTGCAATCTCCCTCTTCAATAACTTCCGCTTCGCTGCCAACAGTTTTGCTGCCGCAAACTTATTGCGTTCAGCCCTTCCAGCAAGCTCATTAATCTCTTTTTCGAGTTCAAGGAAACGGTCATAGGCGCGGAAGACAACCTCAGCAAAGTCTTCTGTGATGTTGTGCCGTGCATAGAAACGGCGTAAGTACGCTTGTGTGCGGATGCGGCTCTTCTCAATTTCATCATTGAGATGCGCCTGCTCATCTTTCTTCAGCTTGGGAGCGCGCATCTGCTCTAGAAGGTCGCGCAACTTGTCATCTTCTTCTTTTAAAAGATCAGCGAGCTTAGGAAGAAGGTCTAGGTAAGCCTGCTTATCTTCAATCTCTTTTTCAGCGATCACTTTGTCAAAGCGATCTTTCCCTTGCGTCACCGACGCGATGATAGAAATTGCTTCACGCGCTGAATAGCGGAAACGCATGATGATGCGCTCGATTTGCCACTGCGCCTTCTCAATGCGCTTGGAAATCTCTACCTCTTCTTCACGCGAAAGAAGGGGAACAGAGCCCATCTCCTTAAGATACATGCGAACGGGATCGTCAGGTGTTCCTTCCGCCTTGCGCGCAAGACCCTCTAGTTCCTTTGCCTCTTTTTTCTTCTCTTTCTGCCGAACCACTTCAGCTTGATTGAGAACCTGAATGTCCATGCCTGAGAGGAAGATCAACACTTGGTCGATCTGCTCAGGAGAGTCAAAGGTCATGGGGAGCTTCTCGTTGATCTCCTCATACGTGATGTACCCTTGCTCCTTCGCTGTCGCGACAAGCTCGTCCATCTTCTGCTGGAACTCTTCAGGGGATTGTTCTTCTTCTGAATTTTTTTTCATGAATTATTTAATGTCGACGCTCTAGTATAGATTGCCATGCTCTTTTATGCAATTGGAGAAAAAACTGTGACGCCGCAGACGGCCCAAAAAGGGGTCTCCTACAGCTGTCCAGAATGCGACGGTGCCGTCCGCCTCAGAGGGGGAATCCACCGGAAAAAACACTTCTACCACTTAAACTCCTCTCAATCCTGCCGTCAAAACGGCAAGTCCCCCACACACTTATGCATCCAAATGCTCCTGCAAAGTCGCTTTACAAACTCCTCGCTTGAGCATCTCTTTCCTGAGATTAGCCGCATCGCCGATCTTTTCTGTCCCAAAGAAAATATGGTGATCGAGGTGCAATGCTCCCCCATTTCTTTGGAGGAGATCGAGGCGCGCAATGCAGCTTACGCCTCGCTCGGACTTTTTGTTCTTTGGCTTTTTCATGAGCGACGCTTCTCTCCTAAACGCTCTATTTTCCCTTTCCCCCATTACTTCACCAACATCACTGCCCACGGCAGCGGCAGCATCTATGACTACCGAAAGGGGAAGCGGTATCCAGTCGACCTCACAAACCCACTCACCCCAAAATCTTTGCGTTCCCTCCCCCGCTACCTGAAGCTGCGCCACCAGAGGTGGAAAAAAGCATTTGCAGGCGATCTCGTCGACCAAGCGCTGAAAAAAAGAAGCTTTCTTCAATCCCTTCTCTCTAAACTGTGATCATCCCCATCACGTGGTTGATGAAAGGCCCCTTCGTGATCAATTTCATCTCACACTCAGCGCGCACCTCTTTTCCACTCTTGTCGAGTAAAATGAGCTGCACACGCTTTGTCCCTGTCTCCTTGATCTTCACAATCGCCTCTTTCCAGATGCGCAAACCCGCCTTGACAAGGTGCGGAAAGTCCTTCACAAACTTCTCCGGACTACAACCTAATAGGCTCTTGACGTAATTGTTTGCAAAAAGAATTTTTTTCTCCGACATGGAGAAGAGAAAGAGAATGCCCACTGTTTCATCACGTAAAGCATCAAAAAGGCGGCGCAAATCAATCGCATAACTATTCGAGCTATCGAGAAAGCGAGGCTCTCTTCCATCCATATATCCCAGGTGATCGGCGCCTGTAAAGCTTTCCGCAACTTCCACATATCGCTCGAGCTGTAGGTCAAGATCAAAAAGAGGAGTCTCGTTGCCCAAGTAATACTGCTGCATCTCCTCTCTATCGCCCAAATCAATGGGAGGAACCGTAGAGGAAGTGGGCTCCTCCAGCTGTAAAAGGGAGCGTATTTCATAGGTGAGATCGCGCACACGCCCTTCTAGTTGGGCTACATACTCCTGCCTCTTTTGCAAAATGCCTCGCTGCTCTTGAATCGTGCGCTGATACTCAGCAAGCACACCCTCTTTTTGCTCCTCTCTCTCTTGGGTCTCGTGCTTGAAGAGGCGGTACTCCTCCTCCAAGCGGTGATACTCTTTGCGCAAATCCTCAAATTCCAAATAAGCGAGACGCATCTCCGAAAGCTTTTGATCCATCTCTAGATGGAGCTCATTCACCTGCGCCTTGCTCTTCGCTACAGAGGATTGCAACAAGTCGATTTGGTGCTCATACCCTCGCTGCATCTCGTAAATATCGGGGAGCTGGCCCACTATATTGCATTTTTTTTGCACAAGCTCGTCGACCGAGCGACGCATACGGCTCTCCCACTTACGCACTAAACACCACGCCAAATATCCCCCCACAAGAGCAGACAAAAAGGCGATCCACAAGATCCCCTCATTGCCTGAGAGGGCAAAAAAAGTCGTAGCAAAAACTGGAAAGAGAAAGGAGGCTAGAAGGAGCAAATAGTACTGCGAGCGCGTCAAGCGCCACGAAATTGCGAATCTTTTCGACGCAGTACGGGCCATATTCGTTCTATAACATATTACGCCATTATTGAAATAACGATTTGGATCTGATTCACACTTAATTTCGGTTTTCTTGGATTTTTTGCTGCAATAGGTTCAATGCATGCAAAAGAGGCTCCCTTTGGATGCCAAAGCTGCCATGAAACTTCAGAGTTGGTGCAGCTGTAGCGCACACGCACCTTATGCGTCTTTGTTTCCAACAAAACTTCACCTGGATCAGAGAGAAAGCCATAATCTGTCTCTTGATCAAGCTCATAGACGAAATCACGGTCCCACTCACACTTCAGCGGCTTGAACTCTCCTGCATCGTTGTACTTATCCGCGATTTTGGCTTTTACCCGCCCGCCACCATTGAGCGCGTAATAGGTGTGTAAACCCATCACCCCGTCACTCTCCGCCACAAAAGAGAGTTTGATCTCCAATCCCTCCTCTGTCATCTGGGCTGTGTACTGCATGCGGAAATCTTGCCCCTCTAACTTCTTTAGCAACACACCTTTAAATTCCATATCTCCAAGCAAATGCGCCGAAACCATCTCCGCTGTTAGCTCATCGATTTTCCATGGCACATAGCGTCCAATTCCGTGAGAAAAGGGCTCATCTCCCTTGTGTGGAAAGAGCTTTGGGTCAACAGGAGGAATCACCTTTCGATGATGAAAGTGCGGACCAATCATTGCCCCAAGCCCCGCACACCGCTCTTCAAAAAGAGGAAAAGTTGACTGGTCAATCGCCTCAATCTCCCCCTTTTTAAGCGAGATAAAGTTCATCCCCCGCTCTATATCAAATTTAGCGACATAGTCACCCTTTTTGATCTCGACTACCGACATAGAACCCTAATCCAATGAAATAAATTGTTAGCCCAATCAGCACGAATGCTGACAGCACCGATTTTTTAGGAAAAACTTTACGCAGCGTCATTGTCGCAGGTTTTTTTGGATTAAACCACGCTTTGAGCTCTTCATTTTCAAATCTTTCCTTAGCTCTCTCTGCAGCCCAAGGGTTGCGGTAGACCGCTCCCACGGCGCCTGAGCTCTCTCCAAGGGGCGTTGCAAAGTGCGCGATTAAATAGTAGTGATCGCGTCTATCTCCTACGATTTCCCACCGCTTTACATCCACGACTGCTTGATTTGTCAAGCTGTAGTAGTCGCGCATCTGGATTGCCGCTCGCCCTCCGAAAAGGATTGCCAGCACCACCACAAAGAGCACCAAGCCCAACCAAACCCCATTTCTATGCATAGAAGGTACTTTACCATCCCCATGTTGAATAAGTCGAGCTTTGGGCTGCTTCTCTTCCATTGTGCCTCGATTCGAGCGTCATTTTAAAAAACTTTTGGTGATTTTGCTGCAAGTTGACCGATCTCGAGCGTCGGCAGTGTAGGTAACACGCCGAGCGGCGGCTTCTGAGGAGATCCGTAGTCTCCCCCGAAGGAATCGGGCATCGACTAGGTATCGACGGCGACTTGCGACGAGATCCGTTGTCCACTATGAGATTTGCCGCTACAAATAGGCATCGAGGAGGTTGTCGAACCCTCCAAGGAATTGCCCAAGTTGCCGAACCCTCAGGGGACCTAGGAGCAAAAGCAGCCAAAAGGGGACAAAAACCTGAGTCCTAGAACCTCTCTCTCTTTACATTTATGGCAAGTCTCTCTATACTGGCCCCAAAAAACGGAGAACTTCAATGGCCGACGAAAAGAAAAAAAAGACAAAGCGCCCAACAGCGGCAAAAAGAGACATTCGCAATGAAAAAAAGCGTATGATCAATAAATCTTTTAAATCTAAGGTGCGCTCTGCAATGAACGCCTTCCACGAATCTGTGAAAAACGGTGAGAAGGAAGAAGTGACACAGCGCCTCGCAACTGTCTACAGCCTAATGGACAAAGGCGTAAAGCGCGGCATCTACAAAGTAAACAAAGCGGGTCGCCTTAAGTCGAACGCGATGAAAAAGGTTCAAGCATGACATGCTCATTTGAAAAGGTTGAAAAAGCGATTGACCAACACTACGTTGGCAATGTATCGCGTGGTTTAGACTTTTTTACGCGCGCTGGCGAGTGGGCTGATTATGCGCTTGCCACTATTGCAGCGATTGGCCAGATCGTTGCGAATGCATTTAGGCTACGAGGGAAGGATATCCCTGATGGGGCTGAAAAAGTGCAAGATGGCGCTAACCAAGGGCGTGTTTGGATTTCTCTATTACGTGCTGTGCATGGTTTGCACGCTCTTGTAACATTAAAGTGGCTCTTCTCTCGCAGCGAGGATGGTTCGATTAAGCGCGATTCAGATGATAAACCTGTTTACAACGATGGCCTTCTCTTGACAACGACTCTCTCTCTTAGGGTTGGGCAAGTTCTCGGCTTTGTGAAGCGCCTCCATGACTTCAAAGTGGCGGATCTTGGCAAGCATGCGAGCCGCATGGGGCATGCATTAACGGGTATCTTTACTTTTGTTACTACAACAAGCTTGATGCTCTCGATCCGCAACTTTATTCAAAGTTGGCAAGGAAAGCTCACTTCAGACCAAGAGAAAGCCATTGATTCGGGTAGAAGCAATGAAGTTGAGCTAAGACAGCAGAACATCAGAAGTTCTGCACTTGGACTTGCAAAAGATGTGTTAACCATGGCCATTCACCCATTTGAGTTCGGCGTAGGCATGGGCCCAAGTGTAAGCCCAACGCTCGGTATCGCCGCTGCTTCAGTTGTTGCATTTGGTTCAATCGGCATTATTGCGACCGATGTGATGAGCGGTGGTTTTGTCGTTGAGAATGAGAAGGATCCTCTTGCCTCTGACAACTCTTCTGAGAGCAGTGATGAGGATTGACAATAACTCGAATAGTATTAATTAAGTTGAAAGGCTCACTCTTTGGGTGAGCCTTTCTACGCATTGCTCTAAGACATTTTCTGCAGCAAAGATTCGGATCTCTTTTCTAGCACGTGTAATGGCTGTGTAGAGCATCTCCCTACCAAAACGTTCACTTCCTGGCGGCAGAAGCAGCCAAACACGGTCGTACTCACTCCCTTGGCTCTTGTGTACAGAGAGGGCGTAGGCGTATTCGTATTTTGGCAGCATGCTTTCTGGCATTCCCCACGACGTTTGCCCCTCTTCTAACCAACCTGTCTCTCCGTTAACGAGTCCTTGCGCGTTCTCAGTAATCATGATGGGTACGCGTCCGGGCTTGTAGAAGCGTTCGTTGAGTCTCTCAACACCGTAGGGCCCTTTGCGCAGAGGGGTGAGCAGCGTGACATCATCAGGCTTCTCTTTGAAATTCTCAAGCGGCTCGTACGGGACACTCTTGCCCTCTTTTACAGCCTTTGCAATGTCGACGATCTCTTGCAGCTCCGCCCTATGGCATTTGTTGAGGTAGCAGCACGGCGCTATTGTGGTGAGGTCTGAGAAGAAATGCCCCGTTGCAATGGGTGGCAGCTGATCACGGTCTCCCAAAATCACAAGGCGCCCTTGGACAGCTGCAAAGAGTTTGGTCATCAGCTCTGCATCGATCATCGACCCCTCATCCACCACCACAAGATCGTAGTACAGCCGTTTGCTCAACAGTGAGTGCAGCGTTTTGACAGGGCAGTCGAGATGGCGCAAGTTAGCTGCTGCTTTTCCTGTTGGCGCGGCAACAGCAACACTCCCTTTGAAGTTTTCAATGATTTTTGTGGCGGTAAAGCTTTTGCCCGTGCCAGGCCCTCCTGAAATGAGGGTGAGGGGATGACAAAGAGCTGTGCGCACTGCCTCCATCTGCTCAGGATCGAGCGATGGGTCGTCTTCCACTTGTAATGCCTCTACCTCTTGTGCTAAGAGGCGCTTGAAGTGGTGCAAGAAGCGTTGCTCGAGCTCCCAATTGCGCTTTAGATAGAAGCGCTCATTTTTCTGCACGACAACGCCTCTGATCGGCGTTGCAAGCTTTCGAATCTCCTCATCTCGCTCACCAAAAGAGGGGAAGACCTCTTCTCCCACTTGGAGACAGAGGTGTCCCTCCCGTGCAGAGGCGAGGAGCGCTTCTAAAAAAGCGCCCCCACCAAACTTCTGTGCAAATAGCGTGTCGATATTCACACAGCTATTCTATCCTGGAATGCGTAAACGCGCAACTTTGCTCACTCTTTGCTCCTCTTCCCCTGATTTGCTTGCAAATTTGCACTCTAATTTTGCCTCAGCCGACAAATTAGGGACAAGCTTGTGCAAAGCACGCTCACTCGCCTTAACATCTACAACTCTTTGATCATTAGTATTTTTGGAATCAACTCGCATCGCGACCTCCTATGTGAGGCCCACTATTACAAAAAAGAATATTAAGATCCGTTTATTGAAAATTTACGAAAAATTTAAACGGGCGCGCAAACGTGCAATTTGATTTGATGTGCGCTCTCTTATGTGTTGAATGCGCTGAGCAGTTCTTTCTCTTAACCTGCCTACTGCCCCCACGATGCGCTCTCTCCTTTCTGCGCAGCGCCCCTTAAAGCGCGTCCAGTTTGCAATGATTTTGTCATATTTTGGATCCCACCATCTGTGGAATGGCATGGAGACGAAGTATTTGAAATTATCAGGAGTCTCTTCAAGCGTCTCCTCATATAGGCGGGGCACTTCACGTGCTCCAGCTTGCATCATGCTGTAGAAGCTTTGGCCAAGCGCTCTGCCAACACCTGCAAGCGGCTCCCCACCATTTGAGAGAGAAGCTGGAAGTTGGTCGGCAGCGCGGAGCATCTCTCCACCACCCGCTCTCACGAAAGAGGCGAAAGAGGCGCCCACTTCTGAGAAGAGCTCAGCAGCTGGCTGCACGCCCTCTTCTACCGCGTGCGCGATACCCTCACAGAAGCGCACAGCTTCGTCGCCGCCTGCTTTCAAGAATTCGAGGAAAGGCGTCCCAAACGCGCGCATCGCTGCTGCTAGCTGTGGAGAGTCGAGCGTGTCCACTGTTTGCTCGCCCATGCGGCGCATTTCATTTGTTCCTGCAGCAACGAAGCTAATGAAACTTTGAGCGAAGGCAGTGAATGTGCCTGTGAAGAGTGGCTCGACTGAAGCCATCGCCAAAAGGGAGCCTTCTGCTGTGCGGCGTATCTCTCTTCCAGCTGCGACAAAAGCGCCTCTCCCTGTACGCAAAACTTCGGCTCCTACATCAGCCGCAGTCTGTGCAACCATCACTACTGTATCTGCAGCGCTCTGCCCAACGCGGAGCATCTCTTCTCCACCAGCCTTGAATAGGCTGCCAACAGTTGAAAACCCCTCTTTGATCGACATGCGGATGCAGTAGGTGCCCTCTGCAATTGCCTCATAGGCGCCCTCAAAGAAGCGGCGAAACTCCCCCCAACCATCAGTGATCAGTTCACCTAAAGCGGTAAAAAAATGCGCAAGCACTGCGTAGGGAAGGAGGAAAAACTTTTGCACCTCTTCAGGAATCGCTTCAACTACACGTCTGACTTCACTGCCAGCTGCGCGAATCATCGATCCCAGAGGAGTGCCGAACTCAATAGCTAACTTTCCAAATGAGTCGCGAAACTCCTCAGCAATTGAAGCTCCCTGTTCCACTAAGCGAATGACTTCTCTTCCAGTGGCGCCCCCTCCACTCCCCACAACGGCAAAGATGTTGCGGAGCGTGCCCCAAGTGATGAAGTACCCCTCTTCCAAACCTTCTACTGCACTCTCAACAACGCGCACACCCTCTCGCCCAGTTTGGAGCACAAAACTTCCGATTGTAAGCCCAGTTTCACTCATGACGGTGACAGGCAGACGGATGCCGTCTGCCACAGCGCCTGGGATTGACTCTACTGTGCGCACAATCTCATGACCAGCCGCTGTGAACACTGAGCCCACAGTGCGTACGACTGCAGAGCCTCCTTCAACAACGGGGCGCCCAAACTCTTCTAACCCTTCGACAACTCCATATACTAGACGCTCAGACTCTCTTCCAAAGGCAGCGCAGCCGCTTACAACAACGCCACCAGCGTTGACCACGATTTGCCCTGCAACGTCGCCCACTTCATCTGTAGAAGAAGCCACCTGCTCAAGTGCGCGTGCCACCTCAGTTGCGCCGCTGCTGCCCATCGAAAAGACCGAACCCGCAACAGTGCGCACAACGCCTGAGGAGAGATCGCCCACCTCTTCAGCAGCGGAGATAACTCCCTCAGCGGTGCGACGCACTTCGCGCCCACCCTCTTTGGTCATGTCCCAAGCGCCTTCAGCTAAACGAAAGGCGCCACGAGCAGCTGTTTTAGCGAGCTCTTTACCACCGTGTGCACACGCAGCGCAGCAAAAAACGGTGCCGGCCAAACAGGTGATACAAGCGTTGTCACCCTCTTCGGAAGGAGTGGGGGAAACTCTTCCCCTACCCTGTAGTAAATCAGCGCGTGAAGCCATCTAGATGCTCCTTAATAAGCTGTATCTAGGCGGGTTGCAGCCGCTCTCGATTCCGCTGCAGCTTGTGCAAGTGCATCTTGACGGCCCTTCCAATGAGTCTTCGCTTCAACAAACTGAGCATCTTCACGCGCTACTTGATCAACACGGTTGATGTAGTGCTCACGGAGCTTCGCGATTGTGCCTGGAACAAAGCCCTCAACAATTGGAAGGAATGGAGAAACAACGGTCAATCCAAGATTCTTCCACTCATCAAGAACGCGGAGCGCATCACGCGTCACCATCTCTTTTCCACCGATGCCGTAAGTGTCGCCCTGATACTTAGCTACCGCTGCGGAAATCGGCCAGAACACTGTACGGAATGCCGCACGGAAGACACGCCATGGAAGCGTCAATGGCATCAAGATTGCCGTTGCAACTTGGCGCACACGGGGCCAAACTGTATCGACCGGACCGTGATGTGTGATCACACGAGAATCAGCATCACCTTGAACTGTCGTATTCGCTGCGTTTGCTTTGATGCGGGCATCTTGCACGATCATCTGCTTCACAGCCCAAGGTGTTGTAGGCGTCAGCCCTGAAATGCGCTTCTTCGCTAAGGCACACCAACTTCTCTCAGCTGTCACATGATCTCCAGTAAGACCTTTCGATAGGTGTTCAAGATATTGGCGGGAATTCTCTGCACAAGTCTGTTGATTGTCACCAACTGGCTGGAAGCCCTCCCTCACATTCACTCTAGTATCTAATGTTGCTCTTAAACTCATTTTTACCCCTCTTTCTGATTAGTTATAATTTATCTCATACAAATTATAACACGTAGATTGAATTTTCTTGACGTAAAAAATAATAGAAACAGGAATTAAAATTCTGATTCGCATATAAAGATAAATATCTTTTGATGGCTATGCGGTAGATGTTTGCCTGCTCTTTGTAGTGGTGCCGCTCCATCACCTCTTCCACTGTTGTCTCGACAACATTCGATTTCCAGTCGAGCAAATAAAATTTTTCATCGTGTTCAAAAAAGAGGTCAACATACCCTTTCATGTATCCACTTTCAGTTGGATACAAAAACTCCATCTCTTTCAAAATTTTCTTTGGGTCAAGCTCGCAAAGCGCACAGTCTATTTTGGGAAAGGGTGTGGTAAGCGCGCGTTTCACCATCTCAAACACCTCATCGTAGTGCGGCATTAAGATTGAGCCGTCGATCGCTTGGTCAAAATATTTTTCGAATTGATGGAAGGGGAGTTTCTCTAGGAGGGTGTGGAGCGCCGTGCCCACCTCAGCCCCTGCTGGAAGAGTGGGGGTGGTTTCGAGCTTCTTCCCCTCATGCTTATATATAGAGGAGAAGGAGTCGATATTGAGGGGGGTAAAGGTGCGCTGAATCGGCTTAGGGGGGATCAACTTCTTGGGAGGTTCTTCAATAGGTCTAGGTGGGGGCGAAGAGACGACCTCCCCTGTGAGATTCACCTGGGAGAGAAAGCGGTTAATAGGTCCTCGGCCCTCAAGGAGGGCTGGGATGTAAAGCCGCTTTTTGGCACGTGTGAAGGCGACATAGAGCTGCCGCATCTCCTCGGCATCGAGCTCTTTGTGATGAAGAGCTTGCACCTCATCATCGAGCACATAGCGCCCATCATGGCACACAAGCTCCCGCCTTCTTGGCGAGGGAAGGATGAGGCCTATGGGAAAGACCGTATCGAATTCAAGCCCCTTGCTTACATGAATAGTGAGCACTTGAATCGCATCTGCTGAAGAGTTTTGCCGAGCGGGGATCTCCTCTTGCAGCTGCTCCAAGTAGGGAAGTAAGTGCTCGGTTGCAATGCGCTCTTCAGCGAGTAGTTCTACAAGTTGCATCACATCTTGGTAGAGCATCTCATCTCGCGCCACAAGGGCAGCGCCTTGATCAGAGCGCCACTTCCTAAAGAAGGGCATGAGACCGCGGTTAAGCAAAAGAGCGTGATATTCGAAGAAAGGATTAGAACTCTCCATCTCTTCAATGGAGAGAGCATAGAGCGGCCCACCCAAAACGCGGAGCGCCTTCTCTCTTTCACGTGGAAACAAAACTGCTTGCAAAAGCTCTTGCAATGCCGTGAAAGCTGTCGACTCTAAAAGAGAGCGTGCACGTCTGCTCACAGCAGGAAAGCTGTACCGTTTTGCGTACTGCAAAAAGCGCTCTGCTTGGTAACGATCTTTGACAAGCACTGCATTTGATGCATACGGCTTTTCCACTTTGCACAAAATGTGCGCGAAAAGTTGCTCTTCTGTCTCTGCTTGAAAGAGTGCAAGGCCACCTTCATCTTTTTTGCTCTCATCCCACTTCACAGCGGGGCAGGGAATCGATTCTCCTGTTCTTGGCAATGAGATGAGATCTGGCACTTGCGCAAACAAATCATTGAGCTGCTGCACAAGTGTTGGGGTTGAGCGGTAATTTGTGTCGAGCACGTCGTGTATAGCAATCGTTTTTTTCGCTTCCATGTAGGTGTAAATATCTGCGTGACGAAAACGGTAGATTGCTTGTTTGGGATCGCCCACTAAATAGAGCAGTTTTTCCAAAAAGAGTGTTTTAAAGATTCTCCACTGCAAAGGGTTTGTGTCTTGAAACTCATCAATGAGAACAACGTCGTACTGTGCGCGAATTTTCTCAGCAAAAGCTTGCTCTTGTACTTTCTCATCCATTTTGAGGAGTAAATCTTCAAAGAAAAGATGTTCACTTGTTTCAATTTTTCTGCGCGCCCCCTCACAAATGCGCGCAAGAATTGAGAGTTCATCTGACATCTCGTGCAAAATAGGAAGTGCCTTTTCTAAAAAATCAGAATGCACCTCTGGGGCACGCTTGAGCTTGTTTTCTGCATGCATGAGTAAAATTGGAGAATCAACAACATCCACATCCTCTCCCTTCATAAATGCGGAAAATTCCTCAAATTCTTTTGCATACTTCAACTCTTTTTGCCTGTTACACATTTTCCCAAAATAAGGAGCGAGCGCAAAAATCTCTTCTGAATCATAGGGGAGCGCTCTTAGAGCTTTTGCGCACTCAGCATAACTTCTTCCAACTTCAATGGGAATGCGATCTTGTGCAATACGCAATACAGAGTTGATCAAGTGATCAATCCCTTTTGTAAGCACCTTCTGAAGCTGTTTTGAACTAAAACCCTCAAGCGTGCGCAAATGATCTTTGATGATTTTGCGCAATTCTAAATCTGATGGATTTTCCTCCTGCTCTAACGACAAATTCGCTTCGAGGGCGTATTCTCGAAGGGAGTGAAAACAAAAGCTGTGAATTGTAAAAATGCGCGCTTCATCAAATTCTCCAAGTGCTTCTGTGAGTCCATACTTCGCAATGTTTTTCCGAATGCGCGTTTTGAGATCAAGCGTTGCTGCTTTTGTGAACGTGACGATCAAAATACGTTCTAGATCAATTCCATCTTGCAAGAGACGAGTTACAATATTTTCGATTGCAAACGTCTTTCCAGTGCCTGCAGATGCTTCCAAGAAGCGGTTTTGATACAAATCAAGCGTTGGATCTAAAACATCAAACCCACCCATGGAATAACTCCTCTGCGTACGGCTTCCATGTTGTGATCAAATTTTGCAAGTCGGGGAAATCACGTCCAGAACAGGCCCAAAGCAAAGAATGATCAAATGATGGGGTTAAAATTTCTACTTCAAGCTTTTCTATATTTTCTTCCACAATTGGTTTTACCCATGCAGGAAAAAGTGGAGAGACATTTTCTTGCGCTAAGAAAAAATAGCGCACAAAGTGTTCTAGAGCCTTTTTTTCAAACTTCAAAGTTTTTTGTTTTTTGTCGCGAACAAAAAAGACTGTGTCGCCAATTTGTGAAAACAAAAGAAGAAGTGGCCAATTGGATAGAATTCCGCGCAGATCACTCTTTGCTGGCAAATAGAGTGTATGTTCAAACACGCCTGGAATCTCACCCACAATGGTGACTGAGCCTACTTTTGTTTGCACTTCGTGTGTTTGCGTGTGCACTTCTACAATCTCTTTGCACTTTTCATTCGCCACTTTTTCAAAAATGCCAAGAGGATAATTTCCTTCTCTCTTTACTCTCTTGATGACATTTTCCACTGTGTCGCGCAATGCTCCTGTACGCAAATGTGCAAGTGCAAGCGGCGAAAGTAAAAATTCTTCTTCTTCTTTTACGTCTGGCTCTTCCCAAAAGCGCATACCCAATTTGTGCTGATAGTAGTGTTTGAGCGGTGATTTTGCGAGACGTTGGAGTTGAGAAAGTTCGATTGTTGCAACAGGGAGTTCGACCGATTGAATGTGCAAGGAGAAAGGCGCTTCTTTTTTTTCTTTTTTTTGCGTTGCGAGGGCCATCTGGAAATCTGCCTCAGAAGTGGATGTGAGCGTACCGTCGAAGTAAAGAGCGTCATACGCTTTAGGCGGATGCACAACAGGCGTTACATCGACAAACTCTAAAAAGTCGCTCACAACACTGCTAGGCGGCTTTTCTTGATTGTCAAGTGGATCACGCCCTGTGTAACTAATCACAAATTTTTCCCGCGCAGAGAGCACAGACTCTAAAAAGAGATAGCGATCAAAATCAAGGCGCGTGGGGCTATAGGTGTGACTCTGCCTTGAGAGATCAAAAGAGAGTTTCTTGTCTAGACGGGGAAATGCCTCTTGATCCATCCCTAAAACCCATATCACTTTGGCGGGGATGCTGCGCATAGGAAGCATGGAACAAAAGTGGTACGTTTGAAGTTGATTGGGGTGAATAGTGAGCCCCTCACCCTTTAGCTCATCCTCCAAAAGAAGGCGGAAGGGCTCAAAGGGCATCTTTGTTTGACTGCGCACGCTCTCTAACTTCTCAAAAAGCCAGAGGCGCTCCTCAGACTCCAAGAAGAAATAAGAGCTGATCTCACGCACACACTCTACCCACTCTGAGGCAGTGCGCTCACCCTTTGGCTGCATATTGTAAAGCTGACGTACACTCTCAATGAGTTCGCCCAAAAGTTCTGCATCAGTGAAGGGGACAAGTGGCTCTTGCCCCATTGCTAGATCTTCCAAGAGTTGATCAAAGCCTTGCTCCCATGTCGCTCCCTTTTCCTCGACTCCAAGAATCTCACCTCGGTGGTGGGCATCGTAGCCCCACCGAATCCCCGTGCGCTGAATCCACTCCCGAATTTGATCCACTTGCTCCTCACTCCATTGTCTGTAGAAGAGAGGGTGGCGAAAGAGTTCAAGCAAGGCAAGCGAGCTCCACCGCTTTTTTGGCAAATCAAAAAGCAAGAAAAGGCCACGAACCTGCTCATTGAGCGTGGGTGGCATATCCGTGATTTGATAGTTTGAAAAAATCGCCTCAATATAGGGAGTGTAGAGTGTGATGTCGGGCGCCATGACAAGCACATCTTTTGGCTCCACGTCGAGGCGCAGCAGCTCCTCATACAAAACCTCGATCTCACGATGCCGATTTGTCACCACATGCACCGCAACCGACTCATCCCCCTCAATGCGCTTCGAATCCAACTCTAGCATCCCTTGCTGAAATTGATGTAAAGCGGACTTTCCAGACTTGCGAATATAGAGCTCGTGTGTCTCAGTGCCGCTCTCTTCTACCATTTTGGCAAACTCGCGCCCCACCTTGCCTAGATTCGCCAAAAAGAGATGCTCCCCCTCCCGTTTTCGAAAATCGCTCCAAAACGCCGCACATGGTGAAAGATGATAAAAATCAGAGTTTTGCAACACATGAAAAAGCTTTTCGGGTATGTGGCTGAAAGAAAAGAGGTGGAGACGTTTTCCTCCCTTTGCCTTCCACTCCACTTGAGGGTAGACCTTCTCCCAAACCCTTTTTTGCCAATCCTCTTGGAAGGTCACCCCATAGAGCGCATAGCGCTGAAAGTAAGCAGCTAGAGTTTGCGCTAAAACCATCTGCCTTTTGGGGTCCCCTTGTACATAGTCAAGATCGGCGATCTCCTCATAGATTTGCGTTGCAAGAGAGAGGCGACTTGGCAGCTCAATTTCAAGCGCCTCATGCAAGAAAAGCGTGCGGATATTAGCTGCAATCCCAAGACTATCAGCGAGTTTTTGTTTTACCCAACGACCCATCTCTTTACTTGGAATCACGACTAACCGCTCTTCGAATGGGTCATCTCCTATAAAGAGATTTTTTTCTAAACAGACCAAAAGCGCTTCAAGATGATTGCTAAAAAAGAGTCGTCCTTGATTAACTCCTTGCATGTCTGGTAAGCGATTCTCCTCTTTCATGGCGCTCAACTTGACGCAGTTTTTCACTGCGTTCAACGACAACCTTTATAAACTACTGCTTGCCTTCTACCTAATTTTCCTACTCGGCACTCAACACAGCAATCTTATTTTGGCTATCGCCGGGGGTGTCTTCGTCATCCCCTTTATCATCTTTGCTTCGTTTGCAGGTTCACTTGCTGACAGATATAGCAAGCGCGCTGTGATTTACTTTACTCGGATTCTAGAGATTGTGACAACCCTCTTCGGTGTTGTTGCCTTCTACTTTCACTCTGTGATTGGCGCTTACATCGTCCTTTTTTTCCTAGCCTTTCAAAGTGCGATTTTTTCCCCAGCGAAATACGGCATCATCATTGAGATCACCCCAAAAGAGCGCATCTCTCATTGCAACGGCGTACTGACTGCCACAACCTATCTCGCCATTATTTTGGGTACTTTCTTTGCCTCCTTCCTCACAGATGTCTCCGACCGCAACTTTCTCATCGCTGTCTCTGCCTGCGTCGTGATTGCCATTCTTGGAGCGGTCTCTAGTCTTGGCATTGAAAAGACTGTTGCACAAGCGCGGAAAAAAAAGGTCTCTGTCCACTTCATCCGCGACATTTGGCGCTCTCTCAAAGAGGCGCGCAAACGACGCTACCTCCTTGTCACCATCTGTTTTGGCGCCTACTTCCTCTTCCTTGGTGCCTTCACCCAACTCAACATCATCCCACTTTGCCTCCAGTCACTTGGCCTTACTGAAGTGCAAGGCGGCTACCTCTTTCTTATGACTGCATTTGGAATTGGCCTTGGCAGTTTTTTTGCTGGGCGCCTATCTGGCAACGAAGTGGAACTTGGCTTTGTTCCCTTTGGCGCCATTGGAGCTGCGATTGGCTACCTCATCATCTACCTTTTCCCTACCCACTTCTATACAACGGTCACAAGCCTCATCTTTGTTGGCTTCTTTGGGGGCTTTTATATCGTTCCTTTAGAAGTATTTATTCAAGTTGCAAGCCCTGATAAAGATCGTGGTCAAAACCTTGCAACCGCTAATTTCCTCAACTTTATAGGTGTCATCATCGCCTCAATCCTTCTCGCATTTCTTGGCACTTTCCTAAAACTCTCAGCTGCTTTTGGTTTTCTTGTTTTGAGCCTTCTCACTTTTACTGTCGGCTTTACACTCCTTGTTCTCTTTTCTGACCAAGTCTTTCGTCTGATTGCTTCTATCATTGCCCGCCTTTTTTGGGATCTCAAAGTTGTGGGTAAAAAAAGATTAAAAATTTCTGATCCTATTGTGCTTATTGGCCAAAGAAGTTCATGGCTTGACACCCTTGTTGTCATGGCTACCTTACCTAGACTTTTTCGGTATATTATTCCCATTCAAGAGCGCACAAAGCGTCATAAGTTTTTCTACCACTTT
Source organism: Chlamydiales bacterium (assembly GCA_024233495.1). Classification (GTDB taxonomy): domain Bacteria; phylum Chlamydiota; class Chlamydiia; order Chlamydiales; family JAAKFR01; genus JACKPM01. Next base: position 52,638 of record JACKPM010000001.1, on the reverse strand, counting down.
TTGTGGCTCATCCCCATGGACCAAAAGCACGTTACCACGATCGGTCCCGAAACATTCAGGATCATTAAGCAAGAGCTAGAGGCCGGACATTCGATTTGCCTCATGCATCCAGTGGATGATCTTCCTGCCCGCACGCTACTAGAGTGGAAAGCGCACTTGCAGGAGAGTCTAAAAGAGATTGAGGTGCCCGTTGCTCCACTGCACATTTTACGGAAAGTTCCCTCACCACCAAAGGGGCGTTGGCAACAGCTATTGTCTCTTTTTCGCTATCCAGTTCGCGTTGCCTTCAGCACGCAGCTCGAAATTCCTTAGAAATTATGCTTGAGTCCTAGATGGTGTCGTCAAATTTTCTCCTTTGTGAGGCGAGAGATTTTCTAGGCAAAATGCGCAATCGAAAGCGAAGGGAGTGGCCAAAGCGCTACTTGCGAGGTTGCGAGGGCGCATTTTGGCAGAAAAGATCCGGCTGACAAAGGAGAAAATTTGACGATACCATCGACGCTGGATCTATTGTCCTTATCAAAGGGAGTCTATTTTCCAAGCGTCTCCTTTTCGTGATTGCAAAAAACTCATTATTTAGAAACAATTAAGGCCATGGCAAATCCACCCCCAACAATCGCCGGACCGCCACCTGGTGTAGCCTCCTCTTATACAAACGGTACTGAACATCTTGATCCTGTTCATAGGGCGATTTATGATTTAGCACAGCAATATTTTGCCAATAGAACTTACCCAAACTCTATAGGCAATGCTCCATCTCCATGGCCGTATGGACCGCATCCGCTCCTATCTGCATATCCTCCTGCTGCTCAAATGGGACCGTATCCGTATGTTGTTATGCCTGGACCTGGACTGATGCTGCAGACCCCTTTCTCTTTTCCATGGCTGCCGTATGGAATGCCTTCCTTTATGCCTGGACCTGGACAGTTCCCCTCAGCCCCTCCCCCAGGGCACTATCCACCGCCTGCCCCCTTGCCTGGAGAGCCTAAAGATGGGGATGCGCAAAATACCTGGATGTCCAACCTAAGAGCAATTAAAACAGATGCAGAAAAGAGAGTCCAAGAACAGATAAAGAATAGAAATGAAATCATGGAGAATCCAGTCTGCAGAACATGTGAGTTAAATATAAAAGCAAAGTCTTTGGCTGACTTTAAGAGACATGCAGATGACAACCACGATGGTGTAATGCGCTGCTGGTTCCATGATTGCAAGCGGAGAGAATTCTCATCTTCATGTGCTTATGACCATTTAATTACGCATAATTGTGGGGCAATGGTTTACGTATGCGGAGACTGCGCTATGAAAAACGATTCTTCAGAATCCTCTCAGCAGCAGAAGCGTACTATTATATTCCCTAGATTGGCTACACTCAAAGATCATTTCAAAAATGCTAAACGGTGTCATCCGGAAACTCCAGTTCACTACTCCAAAGTTCGTGTAACATTGCAAGAGAAACCTTTTAGTGATGATGGAGGTGAGGTGGTCTATTTTTTTAGAGAAAATCCTAGTCGCGCTGTTCGCAAGCTACTATCTGAAAATTATGGGGATAAATCATTTACAAGGTTTGTTTCAATAGAAAAAAAATAGATTATGATTGCATAAAAATAGGGTGTTTTAATGAAAATTATTTAATAAACACTCTCGCAAGCAACCCCTTCAAATATGCTAGTTCATAAGTCGCACAACGCCTGGCGTTGGCAACCCTGCGATTGGGATCAAACATTTTGATCACATTTCCCGCAAACCTTCGAATCAACAACATATTTTCCACTATCTCCCGGCTTTGTTTCCAAAGTCCGAGAGTGAAGTGAGTATTTTCCCTTTCTACGCTAGTGGCAAAGCCGCAAGCGTCTTGGGTGCAGGCGGCCAGGGCACAGCCCTGGCCGCCTAGACGTAAGTTTGAGACTGCCGTAACCAGCTAAAAGCTTGTGGAACACTCTTGAAGAAATCACTTAAATTAAACAGACTCCTTAAATTAAAAAATATAAGGAGTCTTGAGATGCGTAAACGGAAGTGGAAAAAATATAACAGACAGCTCGTTCAAAGTTCCTCCTCCTAGAAATTGGCGTATGCGGAATAGAGATTGTGACCGAGATGATGCCATTCGAATCATACGAGGATTTGTGGGAGACAAAAAAGCAAGGTCTCTATGGGGCAAACTTACGGGGTATAGTAAATGCGCTCTTGTGGAGCCTACCTTCTCTAGAATGAAGAGACTCTTTGGAGAAAGACTCTTCTCTAAACGCTTTGATACCCAAAAAGTAAAAGTCTCTCTTTGCTACTTCTTGTTGAATAAGTTCCTAAAGCTGGACAGCAAGAACTTTTGGGCGACTTCCGACGAGATCCATTGTCCACTACGAGCTTTGTCCTTAAAAAATAGGCATCGAGGAGGTTGTCGAACCCTCCATAGACTTTACTGGGTTGCCAATCTTCCTTCAAAGACTGTTTGCTACTACAAAATAGGTATCGAAGAGGTTGCCTACCCCTCCAAGCATTTGCATGGGCTGCATAGGTAAGATCATGCGAGTTAAGACAAAATCAGCCGAAAGACTTTCAGAGATTGACTTATGCGCGATTAGAGAACAATGCTACTAGAAACATGAACCAGGTTGGATAAACTCAACGAGTGCAAATCCGTAGGGGGAGGCTGGAAAATCGGTAAAACCTCCACGGATGTTGGTCCGGAATTTTTCTACATCGACTTCTTATGTGAGATCTGCAAATTCTTGATTCTTTATTCTGTTTGGCCATACTTGTCTCCTCGTTAGCCTGTTAGAAGAAACTGGTCAAATTTTACTGCCTAGATGGTGTCGTCAAATTTTCTCCTTTGTGAGGCGAGAGATTTTCTAGGCAAAATGCGCAATCGAAAGCGAAGGGAGTGGCCAAAGCGCTACTTGCGAGGTTGCGAGGGCGCATTTTGGCAGAAAAGATCCGGCTGACAAAGGAGAAAATTTGACGATACCATCGACGCTGGATCTATTGTCCTTATCAAAGGGAGTCTATTTTCCAAGCGTCTCCTTTTCGTGATTGCAAAAAACTCATTATTTAGAAACAATTAAGGCCATGGCAAATCCACCCCCAACAATCGCCGGACCGCCACCTGGTGTAGCCTCCTCTTATACAAACGGTACTGAACATCTTGATCCTGTTCATAGGGCGATTTATGATTTAGCACAGCAATATTTTGCCAATAGAACTTACCCAAACTCTATAGGCAATGCTCCATCTCCATGGCCGTATGGACCGCATCCGCTCCTATCTGCATATCCTCCTGCTGCTCAAATGGGACCGTATCCGTATGTTGTTATGCCTGGACCTGGACTGATGCTGCACACTGGTCACCCTATTCAATTGCTGCCGTATGGAATGCCTGCTGCTCAAATGGGACAGCCTTACCTTATGCCTGGACCTGGACAGTTCCCCACAGCCCTTCCCCCAGAGCACTATCTACCGCCTGCCCCCTTACCTGCTGAATCTCCTGCACCTCCACCTGTACCGCTCTCTTCCGCTTCATCTCCACATCTCCCGGTACCGCATGCCCCCTTATCTGCTGAATCTGAAGAGTCTGAAGAGTCTGAAGATGATGCTTCCTCCGTTGCCTCATCCGAATCTGCTCCTTTACAAGAACCTAGCGCAGTGAATGAGCAACTACGGAGGCTATATCTGGAAACAGCTAAAAAAAAGGCGGAGACTAGGCTCATAAAGCAAGAAGCAAACAGAGAAGCCTTGATCGGGAGTCTTCAGTGCAATAGATGCGAGCCAAATGTTCCATTGCAGTCTTTCAGAGCCCTTGTAACGCATTCAAATGAATTTCACAATGGTCAAGTGGTCTGCAGCCATGAAGCTTGCCAGGGAAAGGTCCAAACCAAACCCTTTAATATATATAACCATATGTCTACGCATAAATGTGGGACCAGGACTTATGTATGCGGAGACTGTGCTTGTGTTCATCCGCATAAATCGATATTCTCTAGAATGACTGCACTCGACAGGCATCGCCTAGACCGTAACAAATTTCATCCGGAAGTTCTAACTCGACAGGATTATAAGAAATTCTACAAAGCTTATATAAAATTAATTCGAAATTCTGACAAAAAAGAACTGGGTATTGTGGTCTATTGTTTTCAGGAGAAGATTGATCAAAGTGTGCTCACTCTACTACTTAAAAATCATAAGAATGATCAACTTAAAAGATATTTGTATAAAACGAATCAATAACGAATCAATATTGAACGATCTTGACAAGCAATAGAAGCTGAGATTTAGATGGTGTCGTCAAATTTTCTCCTTTGTGAGGCGAGAGATTTTCTAGGCAAAATGCGCAATCAAAAGCGAAGGGAGTAGCCAAAGCGCTACTTCTGAGGTTGCAAGGGCGCATTTTGGCAAAAAAGATCCGGCTGACAAAGGAGAAAATTTGACGACACCATCTAAGCTATAGGATGGAAAAGGCACTTTTGGTAGTGAGAAGAAGAACCAGCTCCTACTTGAGGTAAAGGCAATCCTACAGTTATAGACTCAGGCAGTAACGACATAGATACTACCATCTAGGTGTTTGTGAGGAAATCGTAGAGGTCGCTTTCTGTAATGATCAGAAAGCTCTTGTAAAGCGAGCAGATGGGGGTGGTCGCATCGAGAATAGCGCGGTCCCCGACCCCCGGTAAACAAAGCGCGGAAATCTTCGGAAATTTCTCTCTTTTTTTCAAAAAGTTAAGTCCAAAAAGATAATCCTCTGTGCTGAAGCCTTCGTTCTGCACACGAAAGAAAACGACTTGATGTTGATAGAGTAGAGTTTGGATCGCAAAATTGAGCCCCCTACCATCTTCTGTGGGCTCTCCTAAGTGCTGCGCTAAATCTCCTAATTCACAGCAATGATAGGCAGTTTGATACCGTCCCTTCTCAGCCTCTCCAAATAGCGCGACTACGTAATCCAAACACGACCCCCCTGTCGTTCTAGACTAACACAATGCTACTTTTTTGAGCAGCGCCCTTTTCTACGACATTTGTTGCTGTCTCGGTACCGAGCATGAGGGCCAAGATTAGATTCTATCATCAAAAGCCTGTTGTATTTAGCAACGCGGTCTGAACGGGAAAGTGAACCGGTTTTGATCTGCCCTGCCCCAGTCGCCACTGCAATATCTGCAATGGTGGTGTCTTCTGTCTCACCCGAGCGGTGCGAGAGTACGGTTGTATAGCCATGTGCTTGTGCAAGTCGTATGCATTCAATGGTTTCAGTAAGTGTGCCGATCTGATTTACTTTGATAAGAATGCTGTTTGCGATGCCTTCGTGCAGCCCCTTTTCAAGGAACTTCGTGTTAGTCACAAAAAGGTCATCACCCACAAGTTGGATATGCCCAAGTTTCTGTGTCAGAAGTTTCCACCCCTCCCAGTCATTTTCGGCCATCCCGTCTTCTATAGAGTCAATGGGGTAGCGCTCTGCTAGCCGTGCTAGCATCTCGACATGCTCGCTTGCTGATCGTCCCAGATAGCTTCCCTTTTCATAAAATTCGGAGGCAGCGCAATCAAGAGCGAGCGTTACTTCTTCTTTGGGTTTATAGCCAGCGGTTTCAATCGCTTCGAGCATGAGTTCAAGCGCTTCTTCATTCGAGGCCAGGTTAGGGGCAAAGCCACCCTCATCGCCAACAGCAGTCACGTGCCCCTTCTTTTTCAAAATGCTCTTCAGCGTGTGGAAGATTTCCGCTCCCCACCGCACAGCCTCTGCGAAGGTGGGTGCTCCCACAGGGCGAATCATGAACTCTTGAATATCGAGGCTATTATCTGCGTGTGCACCGCCGTTGATCACATTCATCATGGGACAAGGGAGAAGGTCAGCAAAGGGGCCTCCAAGATAGCGAAAAAGAGGAATGTGCGCTGTGCAAGCTGCTGCTCTTGCAACGGCCAGTGAGACTCCTAAAATCGCATTCGCTCCTAAGCGCGATTTGTCCTCTTTCCCATCCGCATTGCACATCATGCGGTCAATGCCCATCTGGTCAAAAACGTCGTGCCCAACAAGCAAATCGTTGAGCTTCTTGTTGACGTGCGCACACGCCTCTTGCACGCCCTTGCCGTTGTATCGTTTTTTGTCGCCGTCGCGCAACTCGAGTGCTTCATTTTTGCCAGTAGAGGCACCAGAAGGAACAGCTGCGATGCCGCAGTGCCCTCCCTCTGTTTTCACTGTGACTTGAAGTGTGGGATTCCCTCGAGAATCCAAAATTTCCAAAGCGGAGATAGAAGATATTTTCATGCTGCCATAATAGATTTCCCTTTTCTTTCAAGCAACACTATAGTCGTTTAAGCTATACATTGCCCCAAGAGGGCGGTAGATTTTCAAGCGAGAGGAAATGCGGAGAGCGACGTAGACTTGTGTAAGTCAACGAGCTCGAGTATGATGTCTCGCTTGAAAAGATGCGTCCAATTGAGGCAATTTACAACTTAAACGACTATATAGTGAGGACGATGGATGAGTTGATTGAAAAAAGTCGTGCCGGTGATGAAGATGCATTTGCTGAACTTGTAGCGCAAAATCGAGCGAAGATATTGCAACAGTGTCTTTCGGTTTTACACGATCAAGCTGCTGCAGAAGACATCACGCAAGAGACATTTATCCGCGCCTATCAACATCTCAATGAGTTTGAAGAGCGCTCCGCTTTTTCGACGTGGGTGTGGCGCATCGCGCACAACCTCACGGTTGACTATTTGCGCAAAGTGAAAAAGAGTGTGGAGATTCATGAGGAGAGCGTAGAGGCCCCCTTAATCAAGAACGAGGAGCTTGAGAAGCTTCTTCCCCTTTTGCCGCGCAAACATCGGCAAGTGTTTGAGCTCTACTACATTGAGCAGCTCTCACAAAAAGAGATTGCTGAGAAGCTAGATATCCCCTATGGCACCGTGCGCTCTCGCCTCCACCATGTGAGAGAAAAGCTTAAGAAATTTCGGTCAAAAGTTTGACGTAAGATTCAAAGCGTAAGATGTGGATCTTTCCCTCTTCCACCGCTTTGTGCACTTTGCACTCTGGCTCGTGTGTATGTGTGCAGTCGGGATAACGGCATTCAAGCCCCACCTCAGCGATTTCAGGGAAATGAGCCACAAGATCTTCTCGCTGCAAATCCCACACGCCAAAACTGCGAATCCCTGGCGTATCAATACACCATCCACCACACTCAAGGGGGACGAGTTGCGCATTGGTTGTGGTGTGGGCGCCCTTATTCGACTTGGGGCGCACCTCTCCCACTTGAAGGTCAAGGCCAAGCATCGCATTGATAAGAGAGGACTTTCCCACTCCCGACTGACCCGAAAAGACGCTTGCAACATTGCGCATTTGCTCTTTCAATTTGTCAAGTCCCTCACCTGTCACAACACTTGTGTGGATGACCGGCACATCGAGGTCTTCGTACATCTTGGTGACTTCTTTGAGCTCCTCATGATCATCACAAAGATCCACTTTGTTGATCACGATCACTGGCTCCATATTCCCTTTATAGGTGGCGATGAGGTAGCGATCGATGAGGGGAGTTTTAAGGTGAGGTTGCTTTACAGAAACAGTGATGAGCACTTGGTCAATGTTAGCAGCGATGAGCTGCTGCTTCCTCCGAGTGAGGTGCTCTTGTCGTGAAAGGATAGAGAAACGGTCGCAAATCTGCTCAATCGCAGTATTCTCAAAGAGAACAAAGTCTCCCACAACAAGAATATTTTTGTTGTGTGTCTTCTTCTGTTTGAGAGCACCGCGTAGTGTGCATGAGTGCCGCTCTTTGTCGCACTCCACAACTACCTCGTCGGGATAAATCGCTAAAACTCTCCCTCGCTTTAGATTGCTTCGAGCTCCGGAAGCCTTTTGGCTGCTTTTGTCCCATTTGGATCGATCACTCACTTGCCGTACCACCTGTACTGTCTACGTTCGCGATCGATTAAACCGAAACAAATTCCCCAAAAATTCTTGTTTTCCAAAGGTCGTTTTTTCATATCGTTAACCCATGCATGAGAATGCCTCCTGCGATGGCGACATTAAGCGACTCCATCTCGTTTGATTGTGGAATGGTAATTAGTTCCCCTTTTACTTCACTTCCATGCGCCTCATTTCCTAACACAAGAGCGCATTTTTTACAGGGAGAAAAGGGTGTACCCTTTGGCGCAGCAACCAAAATAGGAAGAGAGAGCTGATCAACAGAGCCGTAGGCGTAAGGGAGTTTGAAAAGAGCTCCTCGCGAGGCAGTAAATGCCTTTTCATTAAAAGGATCTGCACATCCAGGGAGCAAGAGCACACCATCCCAGCTGAGTGCAAGCGCTGTTCGCAAAAGAGTTCCAAGATTGCCAGGATCGGTGATGCGGTCTAATACCAAAATATAATTTCCTCCCAACTTCGAGGGGGCAGGCAGCGGAAACTCAGCCACCACTCCCTCTGGAGCCTTTTGCCCCGTCATCTTTTGAAAAACCGCCTCACTCGCATCGGTGACCACAACCTTTGGGGCGGTATGCCGTGATAGCTCCTCGACCAACTTTTTGCTTGCAACCACAACTGAGTTATGTTCTTCTCGGTACCGCTTTTTCGTGCGTAACTTCACAAAGTGTTTCACGAGAGGATTCGTTAAACTTGTGATTTTCATGCACATATAATAGTAGATTGAGGTTTTTTTGAAAACAGATTTTTTAATCATCGGTGGGGGTATCATCGGGCTGACGACAGCACGTGCGCTGAAGAAGCGGCGTCCTCACCTCAGTGTTGTGGTGATTGAGAAGGAGAAGAGGCTGGGCGAGCACGCAAGCGGGCGCAATAGTGGTGTTTTGCATGCTGGATTCTACTACACAGCAGATTCTCTGAAAGCTCGCTTTACACGCGATGGCAATCGCCGGATGACGCGCTTTTGTGAGGATAAGGGGTTACAGCTCAACAGGTGCGGAAAGTTAGTTGTGGCAAATACCGATGAGGAGTTAGAGGGGCTAGATGAACTTTTTCGGCGCGCAAAGAAAAATGGTGTTGAAGTTGATGAGGTATGCGAAAGGGAAGCGCAAAAGATTGAACCCCGCGCCCGCACAAAGGGGCGCGCCCTCTTCTCTCCTCACACCTCTGTTGTCGATCCTCTTGAGGTGATTGGCGCTTTGGAAAATGAGGTGCGCGCTTTGGGTGTGCAGATTTGGCTTGATTGCCCCTTTCTTAAGAAGCGGGGTGAGAGCGTAATAACTAAAAGAGGCCGAATCGATGCAGGTTATGTGATCAATGCTGCTGGGCTCTATGCAGACCGTGTGGCACACGCTTGGGGAGTGGGGAAAGAGTACCGCATTTTGCCTTTCAAGGGACTCTATCTCTATGCAAAGACGCCCTTTGATCTAAATACAAACATCTATCCTGTTCCTAACTTGAAGAATCCTTTTCTAGGTGTGCATTTTACGCTTACTGCTGCAGGCAAAGTGAAGATCGGCCCTACGGCAATTCCGGCGCTGTGGCGTGAGCAGTACCAAAAATTTGATAACTTCAGCGTCCGGGAGTTTAGTGACATTGCGTGGCGGCAGGCAAAGCTTTTGCTACAGCCACAGTTCCGCTCTCTTGCGAAAGAGGAAGTGAAAAAGTACCGGAAGGGGTACATGGCTGGGCTTGCACGCAATTTAGCGCATGACATTGACCCTGCAATATTCTCTGTTTGGGGAAAAGCGGGCATCCGCGCTCAACTTTTTGATACAAAAGCGAAAAAACTTGAGATGGATTTTGTGTTGCGCAAAGGGAAAGATTCGTGCCACGTCCTCAACGCTGTTTCACCTGCTTTAACGTGCTCATTTGCTTTCAGCGACTATCTCCTTGATGAGATAGAGATTTTTTAATAAAACAAAATCTGTGATCCCCTTTCGTAAAACGATTGGTTTCAGACTTGTCATTGTGGGCTTCGTAATGTTGTCCCTTCCTCTGTTGGTAGACGGCCTTGTGGTGTTGCGGCAGAGGTATGAGTCTGCTGTTGAGGAGGCAAAGAACTACCTCACCGAAGCAGCGGTACTGCGCGTTTTACCTATTGAGCAGTTTTATCCGATGAGTCGCGAATCGTTTGAGGCAATCGCCTACTTCTTAGGGCTGCGAGAACATTTTCCCGCTGAGCCCGATAGAAAAATGACACAAAAATTGATTGAGTTAGCGCGCATAGGTAATTTCAACAATCTCTCTGTTGTGAGAGTTTCTAAAGAGGGAAAGTATACGGTTGTGGCCTCTGCGCGTGAAGATATTGTAGGCGATGATGTCACAAGCTATTTCGAGAAACCAAATCCTTTTGAGGTTTATCATGAATATGGAGAACATATCCTCACTTATACCTCTTTTCGTGACACGCTTGAACTCTTTTTTGTTTCCGGTTTTCCTATTCGTTCATTGGATACAGGAGAGCCTCTTGGCTTGATCGCCTCTGTTGTACCTGCCAAGTGGACATCAAATAGTTTGCTAGCCCTAGACAATGTGCACTATCCAGTGCGCTTTGCCCTTCTCAATCCTGAGAGCATTGTAGTCGATGCAACAGATCACCGATTCCTCTTCCAACACTTCCATCCACTTACGGAGAAAGAGTGGGAGACATTTTGGACAAAGCAGGGGTTTGAGTACGACCTTTTCCCGCAAAAATCACTCAAGATTTTAAAGCCGATGACAAAAGGCTCTTTTATGGAGTTCATGTGGGAGGGCAAGGTTCAGCTTGGTGTATTAGAGCGACTTACTAACTCTCAATACACATTGGTAGCATACGCTTCCAAGGAGGATGTGCTCATCAAGCCACTAAGAGATTTTGTGGGAATCTACATCTCCTACGCTTTAATTCTAGTGATTGGAACGTGCTTTGTCTACTGGGTAACTAAGCGTTGGATGCGCTCTGTGCGTACGCTTAGCTCAGTCATGCTGCGTGTCGAACAAGGAGATCTCCAAGCGCGTTATGTTGCCGATAAGTGGGGGCATCAAATTAATCATTTGGGCTTACACTTCAATGAGATGCTCGATTCACTCCTGACGAGTCAAGAGCGCGCAGAGTCAGAACGTTTGCAAAGAGAGAATTTGGCGCGCGAGCTTGAGTTGGGGCAAGAGGCGCAGGAGAAACTGCTTACGATTCGCGAGCAAGATTTGGGCGAAGTCGATTTAGCGCGCATCTACATTCCAGCCATTAAGGTGGGAGGCGACTACTTCGACTTTTTCCGCAAGCCGAATGGAAAGCTCATTGTTTCTGTTGCCGACGCGTCAGGCAAGGGAGTCTTTGCGTGTTGTTTCTCTTTAGCAGCTCGGAGTTTTGTGCGCACAATTGCTGAGCAAGATGACGATGTAGCACATGTGCTTTTTCGCGCCAACCATCTCTTTTGCGAAGAGACGAAAGACTCAGGCATGTTTGTCACCGTCGGGCTTGGTCAGTACGACTACGAGACACACGTTTTTACCTACTACTCGCTTGGACATAACCCACCTATCATCTGCCGGAAGGATGGAACGCTTGAACTGTTAGAAAATCGAGACATTGCGATGGGGGTTATAGAGAAAAATGAGCAAGGACAGGCGCATGAGACAGTGCTCAATAAAGGGGATGTCATAGTGTTTTATACTGATGGTGTGACAGAGGCACATAACATCAAGAATGAACTATATGGTGAAAAACGTTTAGAAGAGCTAGTAAAAGAAAATCGCTACCTTTCTGCGCATGGGTTAATCGAGGTAATCAAAAAGAGTGTAGCCTCATTTGCAGGTGAGGCTCAGCAGCACGATGACATCACCATACTAGTATTGAGGCGGCATGATTAAGAGTTGGTTTGCACTCCGCTTTTTGATGCTCAACTTTTTGCTCATTGCGCTCCCCCTTCTGGTCGATACTTTTGTCTTCATGCAATTCTCTTATGAGAAGCAAATCTCAGAGGCGCGCAAAGAGCTAAGGCAGATAGCCGATCTCCGCTCTCTTGCTCTTTCTGAGGTGCAGCCGAAAAAGGAGTATTTGCTCAACAGTTTGATCTATCTAATGAAGCTAGGGGAAGAGAAGCCTGACCCTGAGAGGTGGACGGAGCAGCTTACTGCAGCAGTAGCGAACATCCCCCTAGTTGTTCTTGGGATTTTTCCAATAGAGCCTGACAAAAATGGTGCGTACGAACTTATTGCTTCTAGCCTCCCTCACACTGTGGGGAAAAAGTTTTCGAACTTTTATGAGGCGCAACGCATCATAGATGATGGAAAAGGGATGTTTATCCGTTACTTATATCCCGATGGAGACCCTTCTGATTTTGAGCGCTTACACTTATATGTCTTTCGCATCTTCTATCACGAAGGAAAGCCTGCCGGCAATCTGGCGAGTGGAACAGATATCACAATGGTGATGGATCGCATCTTGTCGAACACCTACTTCACTTCTTTGAATTTTGCTCTTCTCAACGACCGCAATATTGCACTTGCTGCCTCCGATCCCAGCTTTCTTGGCACCTATTTCTCATCTATTTCAGACGAAGAGAAAAAGAAGATGGCATTCTCTCAAGACATTGGAAATATAGAACTCGCAAAAGAGCAGACAAAAATCAAGAAGACGGGGCATCTCTCTTTCTATGAATTTGATTTTCATGGAGAAAGGATGCTTGCCTACAACTCTTTTATCCCCTACATGAATGTGAGTGTGATGGTTTATACCCCGAAAAAGTACTTCTTCTCAAAAGCGTTTGATCAATACATCACAATTTACATCGTCTACCTCACAATTTTGGTGCTAGGAATTGGGGTTGTAACGTGGATTGGTGTATGGATTTCTCGCCCCCTCAGGCAGCTCTCCTCCTTGATGGAAGGGGTGAGTGAAGGGGAGTTGAAAAGGCACTTTAAACCGATGCCGCTAGGCTTTGAAATCAATATTTTGGGAGGTATTTTCAACACAACACTCGACAGTTTGCTTGAGAATATGAAGCGCGCAGAAGATGAGAGTGTAAAGCGGCAGATGTATCAGAGGGAACTCGATATTGGGCGGGAGGTGCAACGCAACCTCTTCCCAGCCAAGTTCCCAGAGATTGAAGGGATTGAACTAGCCGGCTACTACGTCGCTTCAATGCAGCCTAGCGGCGATTTCTATTTGATGGAGAAAGTTGATCAGGCGCTTGTTCTTGCGGTTTTTGATGTGGCAGGACAAGGCATCTCCTCTTCGCTCTATGCCCTTTCAATTCGTAGCATTTTGCGTACGTTGAGTTCGATGATGTCCGATGTGGGTGCTTTGGTGAAAAAAATGAATGACGCTGTGACGATCGATACTCAAGACCACAGAATGCACTCCACCGCCATTGTCTCTCGCTATGATTACAAAAGTCGAGTCCTTGAGTATGTGTCGTGTGCACATGTTCCCGGTTTCATTAAGAGAGGAGAAGAGGTCATTCAACTCGAAGGAGGAGGTGAAAGGCTTGGTGTCTCTATGGAGACGCTCTTCTCCTCACACACTTTTCAGCTGCAAGAAGGGGATTTTGTGATACTCTACACAGATGGTTTTTCTAACGCGATCGAAGTCGATATTGGGAAAGCGCTTTTGCAGGCACGCTTCACCACGGCTGAAGAGGGCGTAGAGGCGCTCAACCGCCTCTACGAAGAGAGCGGAAAAAGTGAGGTGCCAGAAGATGAAATCCTCATCCTAGTTGCTAAGATTAGATAGTGCCGTTATGGAAGAACTCGACGATTTATTCGCCCCCTTTGCACGCGCCTCAAAAGAAGAGTCACTTTTGCGTCGTGAATTTTATCAACAATCGAAAGAGTTTGATAAAAGTGGTGTGCAAGAGAGCTTTTGTTGGCGCAGTGTGCATGTTGCCCGTGAACTTGCTAAAGAACTCATCGATCCAAGTGGGCAGTTCAACAAAAAAGCGCTTTTTGCAGCCATTGAAGATCTCGAGGCGTATCCTCACTCTCTTGGCCCCAATCGACACTTCGATGCTGAGCGACAAGAGCACATGCTGCGTATTTTAAAATCGTTGCATAATGACCCACAATTCCGATACGCCTTTGCTCGCATTGGCCGTCCCACCTCTCATCTTGGTACAGAGCGCCTCATTCGAGAAACGCTCCTTCTTTCTGACAAAACGATTTTACACGATGCACATGCGCGGCAAGCAGTACTGGCAGCTCTTCTCACCTGGCTCAGACAAAACGTCGGTTCGTGTTTCGCAACCGCCCCTGCAATCTTGATCCAGCAGACGCAGCCGCTACAATTTTTAGCGGACATGAGTGCGCTTTTGGGGTCGGGGCGCCTCTCTCGGGTGATTGAGGGAGAGGAGTTTGCCGTCCCTCTCAGCTATAGCTGGGGGGCTGGACAGCTCTTTTATCCCATCACCAACACCACAGTAGAGCAGCTAGCACGCGTGCCAGGCATTGTGGTTGCTCTCACCAAAGCAGGCGTTGTCGAAGCAAAAGGGAAGCGCATTGAAGAGATCGAGAAATGGCTTGCACCTTTTCATAAACATCTTGAAACCCCTTTCACCATTGTTTCTGCTTACCAAATCTTGAGGCAAGTGCTCCTCACCTTCCACAAAATCACTGAGAGCGATGTGCAAAAGTATCTCGAAAGAGAGTCAAGGCAGATGATCGCTGCCCCTCCTGCAGGTAAAATGCTTGCTGCGAGCCGCTTCTTGCAAAACTTTGAGGCTGCAAAAAGTGGGTTTAAGGCAATGAGTGATAACGCTCTTTTAAAAGCATGGGAGTTTACTCTTGCCTCACTCTCAGAGTCAAAAGCTGATTTTGCCAGCTGGAATCTCTATTCCAGCCTTGGTCTTCACCCTGAAGAGCCCGATGGAATTGGTGCGGCTTTACATGAAGTTGTGCAGCAGCAAATCGTCGAAATCAACAAAGAGATTGAGGCGTGTCAGTCAAAGTATGACCACCTCTATGCGCAAGCAAAATACCTTGAAGGGAGAATTCAGCGCGCCTCTGAAAGAGAGATTGGTTGGGTGAGTGCTGACTATCACATCCGTAAGCAAGAGATTAACCGTGTGCTGAGTGAGCGCGATGAGGCACACGACAAAGGGCGTCGCCTCTCCTCCTTTTTCAACTTTGTCATTCGTTTTTGTAATGAGAAGTTCAAAGAGTACTTCCAGGAGGTATATGACGCTGAGATGCATGGAGAGACTGCTTCCCCTTATGATGACAGCCCGGCTGGTTTCCGTCTTCTCTACAAACACGGTCGCTCCAATACAGCGCTTTGGACACACATTCACACCGAGGGAGAGTTTATCCAAGCCCTCTCTTCTTTTTTCCATGCAATCGAGATAGAGCTTTCTCAAAGTGAAGAGGCAAAAGGTCTTCAATACGAAGTTGGGCACATGATCACTGCAATCATTCGTGCGATCAAAGAGCCTAACTTTATCGATGCAGCAACAGAGCGCCTCACTAAAGCATATGGAGATAAAAAGAGGAAGCCATGGGCGTACGTTTCTGGTGGCGCAATGCATACGCTTGTAAGTTGCTACTATTCGTCATCTTCCAGGCCAAAAGAGGAGAAGAGGTGGGTAGAAAATGAGACAGAGCTCCTTGCCTTTTTGATTGATGCGATTAAAGGGCTTCCCCTTTCTACACAACGCCTCTTTCAAAACGATCCAGAAAAGGGGATGCTCGCCTTTTCCCCTACACATGCATATCTTGTAAAGCCGGGATACCCTTTTTTCCATGAGGCGTGGGATAATGACCTGTACACCTACACGTGGATACGGGACACCATTGTGCATCGAGGCCAAGATTTTCTCGACAAACACAAGCTTGACCAGCGCGGCATTGCCTTCTTTGTGGAGAAGTTGCTTGCCTTTCTTCCAGTTGGCTATCAGCCTGTTGTAAAAAAGGCGCTCGCGCAACTCCCCTCTTCGCTCTATCCTTTTGATTTTCGTGAGAGTGTGATCAAAATTCTTTCCTATGAAAAGTGGCTGCATGGACGTGGCCTTCAAATGGTGCAAGATGAGCTTGATTCTTTGCTCTACAAGCACCTCCCCCTCTTTTCTGAATATCAAGTTACTGAAAGACTTGAGGCACTTTTTGCTGAGATGGAAGAGCTCGACAGTGAGCTCACCTACCGTTTGATAGAAGCGGCACGCAAGCTTGGTGTGGGGCGTTACCACATTTTTTCTTCTGCCGATCTCATAGACTTGGCAAAGGGATTGCTTATTTCATTGTTGCAGACGACACGCACGCGTGTTCCCTATCACCAGAGGATTGTGTGCACTCTGCAAAGGCTTGGCTTTCGCCCCCCGGCTCCCCTCATTTTTGGGGATACAAATTGGGTGAAGAAGCGATTTGCCTTTGTGGTTAGTCCAGGTTCAAGGGAGCTTGAGTTGTGGTGTGTCGATGATTGCGGCAGCGAAGGGAGACCACTTTCGATTTGGAAGCCCTACCTCGATGGAACGAGGAAAGAGAATTGGGGCCTCTACATCACTCCTGCTCAGTACGGCCAGTATTGATCGCCGCCGCGCATTTGCACGGTAGGCATGAAAAAAACACTATTTTTTCTACTTCTGTTGCCAGCTGTTCTCGCAGCGGCCGACTCCATTCCTGGAGCGCACCTACTTGGTCTTGATAATGTTATCGAGATTGTGCAAGTTGACCCTAAGCCATTTGAAGATATTGCTTTTGATCTTTCGGACTTAGGGGATCCCTTTGACATCGAGGAGCTCTCTTGCGACCTGCTTGCCGCCGCAGACTTCCTTGGTGTGTCTGATGAGGATTTCATCGGAGAACTCTCTGCTGCCGATCTTATTGAGATTGCCCGCTTTTCAGGAATTGATCTGCCTGATGATGGGTTGATCGCAGCTGCTGACAATTTAGGACCAGATGCAGCAGGCTTTTTGCCAGAAGGCGACTTTGGTCCAGATGGCGATGAGTACATCGACCTCAGAGTGATGCGCGACTTTATCGAAAGCCGTGGCCTCATTCAGTGTCGTCAAAAGTCGGGACAACTCGTCATTGCTGCAGATGCACGGGCGACATGGGATGTAAAAGGGGAAAAAGCGAATGGCATCAACCAAAGGGGGCTAAAAGCTCCTACAAGTGCCAAAGCGCAAAACGTATTCAAAAGCGAGCTCAACCTATTCTTGGATTACACAACAGGAGATAGTTGGGTTACGACAAAATTGCGGTGGGTTAACTTCGATGGTAAAGATGGTGGAACACCTACGAAGGTAGATATTCAGCGGGCATTTATTGGATACGACATTCGTCATGTGGGGAAAAACGACTTCTACATTGAATTGGGAAGAAGTCGGTTTAACTATATTTATGAATCGCGCATTGAATTTACCAGCGTCTTTGACGGTATCCACCTCTTCCTAACACATGAGTGGCCCGACATAGGTCAGTTCACCGTTCATGGAGGGCCTTTCCTTGTCGACTCAACCACCAATCACTATGGTTGGATCATTGAAGGGTGGTTTACCCGCATGTGGGGAACAGGATTTAGTTTGAAATACAACATGGTTGATTGGCGGCGAAGAGCGCCTACCTTTGACTACGGCAACCTCTCAAACTCTGGAAAGACGCTCATCCAAGACAATCCTCGCTATCGCTATCTCGTGTCGCAGTGGTTATTTGCATACGAGACAGAGCTCTGTTTTGAGCACTGTAAAAAACTGTATGTTTATACAGCATTCCTTCGAAACCATGACGCTAGAGCAAGTCAAACAACAAATGGACGTCGCCTCAACAACGCATGGTATGCTGGCTTTACATTAGGAAAGTTGTGTAAGGCTTCTGACTGGTCAGTTGACTTGAACTATCAAAGTGTCCAGGCTCTTGCGATTCCTGAATTTGATTTAGCTGGGATTGGGCATGGGAATGCAGCGAATCGGTTGATTTCAGATGCGATTTTGGTGGGGCTCAACGCAGATGGAGCGATTGGATTTACGAATTACAAAGGCTGGCAAATGAGTGTGCTCTATGCATTGACAGACTGTTTATCGTGGCGTTTGGTGGGTGAGTATACGACGCCGCGCAATGCAAGTATTGGCAATGACTTTATTTACAAAGCCTTCCAAATGTCTTGTATATATGCATTTTAATCAGCTATACCTGACTTTTGAGAGGCTGTATATATGAATAAATTTTTTCTTATTTCTTTTTTGACAACGCTAGGTTTTGCATCTGATATTGATGTTCCTCCTAATGTGACTACAACTCAAACCTTAACAGATGATGGGGATACACTTACAGTTGCAAGTGATGGTTCGATCATTGTAGCCGGCAATGCCGTTGAAATGAACAATACGAATCAAACAGTAACGAATGCGGGTACAATTTCTACTACACTCCTGACAGGCGCCTCTGGTATTGTGTCGACAGCAAGCTCCGCAACGATCACCAATACAGGGACAATCTCAACGACTGGGAATCTTAGTTATGGGATATTTTCTTCTGGTGCAAATGCAACCATCTCAAACGGTGGCACGATTTCGACCTCAAGTTCAACGGGTATTTTAAGTGAGGGAGCTTCTTGCACTATTAGCAATAGCGGCACTATTTCTTCTTTTAACGATACGATTCGGTCGAATGCAGCTACGTGCACAATTTACAACAGTGGGACAATTGTCAACACAGGTTCTTGGGGGATATTTATTTCTGGCGCAGATGCAAATGTGCAAAATACAGGCGCCATTTTAAGTGCAAATACCTCACTTGGTGCTATTTTTACTGAGGATTCTGGAACGAATATCAATAATAGCGGGACAATCTTATGTCCGGGGGTAAATAGGGGAATTTACTCGCAAGGGGCCTCTACTTTTGTCTCAAATAGTGGAAAAATAAAGTCAGTATTATCCTATGCTCTTCAATTCGAGGGTGCAAATCCCACTCTCTCTTTGCTTTTAGGTTCAAATATTGAAGGCCCCATCACATCTCTCTCGCCTTTGAATGTGATTGTACAAGAGGGACTCAACTTACGCCTCACAATTGACGATGCTAGCAACGGCTTTGGGTTTCTAAATATAGGATCTCCCTATATTACTGTTGGCAATACTGAAACCTTAGCAGTAGTGGACCGCACAGGACTTGCTTTACAAGCTGATGTATTAGAAGATCTTTCAGACTCAGTGTTAGATTCAATTTATAGACGCCGTTTTTTCTATTTGCATTGCTGCAAACCCCATTGCGGCTATTGGGGGGAGGCAATTGGAGCTTACCGCAAACGCACTAACAATATTCACTATCAAGATTGGGTCGAAGGAGGTTTAGCAGGGCTTAACTGGGAAGCGTTTTGCGGTTCTATTGGTCTTTTTGGAGGGGGAACCTATGGTCGCGCCCAAGTTGCCGGCAATACACAAAGAGCAGAGATTTCTACAGGCTTAGGAGGCTTGACTTATGAGCAGATGTATCGCAACATTTTTTTAGGGTTTGCTTTAACAAGCGGTTACGTCAACTGGGACAACAGACGTACAGTGATGAATAACCTTGCCCCTGCGGGTGAGCAAAATGCTCGAGCCAACGTGAACGGCTGGATGATCTCTCCAGAAATACAAGGGGCTGGGTGGCTTACTCTCGGAGAAATATGGAGTGTTCTTGTAAGCAGCACCTTTCGCTATGCTGGCCTTTTTTTAGGGGACTATAGTGAGTCGGGATCAGGAGCAGATCTCAGTGTCAATGACCGTCAGGTTGATCTTTTGAAAATTCGTGGAGAGCTTGCTCTCTCTGGCCAGGGAGAGTGTGGTTGTTTTTGCTGGAACTTTGAGCCCTACATTGGTGTTGCTGGAAGATTTCAAGTAGGAGGAAATACAGTAGATGGAGCTATCTTGGATCAAGGGCTATCCTTTTATACTGGGGGACCTCGCAACCTTGCCGAGTTTCTCTTTGGAATTCGTGGTGAAGAGCGACTTGGGAAATGGACTCTTTTTGGCAACGTACAAGGGCTTTTTGATAATTACAACAGCTCCCGTGTGCTTGCCGAGTTAGGACTCAATCGTATTTTCTAAACGCGAGTTCAAAGGCGTAGCCAACGACACGGTGTTTTTATGGCTTCACTGCATAGACTAACTTAAGTCAACGTCACTCTCCGCATTTCCGCATGCTCGAAAATCTACTACCCATTAAGGAGATTGATATTTTAAACGACTATATAGATGGTGTCGTCAAATTTTCTCCTCTGTGAGGCGAGAGATTTTCTAGGCAAAATGCGCAATCGAAAGCGAAGGGAGTGGCCAAAGCGCTACTTGCGAGGTTGCGAGGGCGCATTTTGGCAGAAAAGATCCGGCTGACAAAGGAGAAAATTTGACGACACCATCTAGTAAACGTCGAACCTTTTTCATCAAAACGCCCTGCTCCTTTTCGTGATTGCAAAAAACTCATTATTTAGAAACAATTAAGGCCATGGCAAATCAACCCCCAACAATCGCCGGACCGCCACCTAGTGTAGCCTCCGCTGATAGAAGCAGCACTGAAAATCCTGTTCATGAGGAGGTTAGAAGAGTTGCACTGGAGTATTTTGCCAATAGAACTTACCCAAACTCTATAGGCAATGCTCCATCTCCATGGCCGTATGGACCGCATCCGCTCCTATCTGCATATCCTCCTGCTGCTCAAATGGGACCGTATCCGTATGTTGTTATGCCTGGACCTGGACTGATGCTGCAGACCCCTTTCTCTTTTCCATGGCTGCCGTATGGAATGCCTGCTCCTCAAATGGGACAGCCTTACCTTATGCCTGGACCTGGACAGTTCCCCTCAGCCCCTCCCCCAGGGCACTATCCACCGCCTGCCCCCTTACCTGCTGAATCTCCTGCACCTCCACCTGTACCGCTCTCTTCCGCTTCATCTCCACAGCGTCCGGTACCGCATGCCCCCTTATCTGCTGAATCTGAAGAGTCTGAAGATGATGCTTCCTCCGTTGCCTCATCCGAATCTGCTGCACAGTCTTCACTTCGATCTGGACAGGCCTCGGGTTTCACCTCCACTACTTTACAGCCTCCATCTATGTCATATACTTGCACTCTCTGCCATCGTAAGGAATTTTCGACACAAGAGGATTTCAGGTTGCATTTGCGAAAAATGCACTACAATTCTGACGACACCTTTATATGTCCTTGGGCAAAATGCAAGGCAACTTTTAAATGCAACGCTTACTCTGATCAGAACAGTTTTGCTTTTGGTGTTCAGCAACACATCGATAGGCATGGTCCGGGCAAATTTTGTTGTGCTTATTGCAACAAGATTGGTCATACCAAACGATGCCTCCTGGCCCACGTATTGAATGATCATTCAGCAGCAAACCAAAAATTTTCAAGTTGCATGAAGGTTTCTGATTTGAAAGGTGCTGGGGCCATGGAAAAAATAGAAGAAATGCCCGATGGTCGTAGTGTTATCAAAATATTTCTGCTTGAGCGCCCTATATAGGGGCTATTTAGATGGTGTCGTCAAATTTTCTCCTCTGTGAGGCGAGAGATTTTCTAGGCAAAATGCGCAATCGAAAGCGAAGGGAGTGGCCAAAGCGCTACTTGCGAGGTTGCGGGGGCGCATTTTGGCAGAAAAGATCCGGCTGACAAAGGAGAAAATTTGACGACACCATCTAGTAAACGTCGAACCTTTTTCATCAAAACGCCCTGCTCCTTTTCGTGATTGCAAAAAACACATTATTTAGAAACAATTAAGGCCATGGCAAATCCA
Organism: Chlamydiales bacterium; assembly: GCA_024233495.1. Lineage (GTDB taxonomy): Bacteria > Chlamydiota > Chlamydiia > Chlamydiales > JAAKFR01 > JACKPM01. The sequence continues at coordinate 31,073 of JACKPM010000001.1, read as the reverse complement.
CCCCCAACAATCGTCGGACCACCACCTGGAGTAGCCTCCTCTTATACAAACGGTACTGAACATCTTGATCCTGTTCATAGGGCGATTTATGATTTAGCACAGCAATATTTTGCCAATAGAACTTACCCAAACTCTATAGGCAATGCTCCATCTCCATGGCCGTATGGACCGCATCCGCTCCTATCTGCATATCCTCCTGCTGCTCAAATGGGACCGTATCCGTATGTTGTTATGCCTGGACCTGGACTGATGCTGCAGACCCCTTTCTCTTTTCCATGGCTGCCGTATGGAATGCCTTCCTTTATGCCTGGACCTGGACAGTTCCCCTCAGCCCCTCCCCCAGGGCACTATCCACCGCCTGCCCCCTTACCTGCTGAATCTCCTGCACCTCCACCTGTACCGCTCTCTTCCGCTTCATCTCCACAGCGTCCGGCACCGCATGCCCCCTTACTTACTGAAGATGATGCTTCCCTCACCGATTCTGCTCCTTTACATAAACCTAGCGCAGGGAATAAGAAACTACGGAGGCAAGATCTGGAAGCAGCTAAAAAAATGGCGGAGGATAGGGCCATAGAGCAAGCAGCTAACAGAGATCTCCTCTTTAAAAAAGCTGTCTGCAAAATATGTGATCCACCTGTTCAATTTAATTCATGGGATTTACTAAGAACACATTCACAAGATAATCACAGAGGAAAGATCCGCTGCTGGCACAGCGAATGCGAGATGAAAACAAATGATCTCTCCCAGATATCTTTTTATAAACATTTATCTGTTCATGGATGTGCAAGATACGTCTTTATATGCGGAGATTGTATTACAAATCCTCAAGATGAAGAACGTTTTTTCTCTGAATTCAGGGAGCTCAGGCAGCACTCTAGTTCATCTCATCGTTCACCTTCAGAAGAATACACTAGAATTAATGTAAAACTGATAAATCGACAATCTTCTCACATAGAGTGTACTGTGACCTATTTTTTTTCCGGAGATGTTGATGAGCATATGTGCAACCTACTATCTGCAGGTAGCAATTTAGATGACTTATTTCAAATAATTATTGACAAGAACAAGTTGTGCTATAGCTAACTTTCCAAAGTCTGAGAAGAAGTGTAGTTGAATAGCTCTTTCATTCATCGCGGCTTTGCCGCGATGCCTTAACGCTAAGTAATCTGCATGATGGCAAGGCACTTGGTCTCATTTTGAACCAAGTGCCTCGCTCTTGTCGAAAAGTGCTTGCAGATGGAGCTTATGATGGAAAAGCTTATTGGGAAATGATCAACCTAAGAGGTGCTACTGCCTTGATCCCTTCCCCCAAAAATGCACGGATACATCATCAAGATGAAGGACGCAGTGACGCGGTGCGCATCATGCGCGCTCTTGGACGGTCACTATGGGGAAAGTTGACTGGATATAGTCAAAGATCGTTAGTAGAAGCGCCCTTCTCACCAATGAAAAAACTTTTTGGATCACAGTTATTCTCTAGAAGAATTAAAGCTCAAAGAGTAGAAAACTGACTTTGAGGCATGTTACTCAACCTGTTTACTAGAGGAAAGACAAACACTTTTGGAGATTTTGCTTCTCAATTGATCAATCTCTAGCGATGACAGTACATCTAGTACGGCGAGTGGCGACTTCCGGCGAGATCTGGCTTCTGAGGAGATCCGTTATCCACTACGAGCTTTGTCCTTATAAAATAGGCATCCAGGAGGTTGTCGAACCCTCGCAGCAGTCAAGTCAAAGTAAAATTAGCCAAAAGGTCTCCCAAGCTCGAATTAGTCAACAAACTGGCCAAATCACTTCTTCTTGTCTTTATGGAACCTCGCTAGGTTTATCCTCTTTTCTGAAAGAATCCATTTCCATTGCTCCCGCTTATTGTCTTCAGATAATACATTGATTACATGCTGCGGAGGCCTTTTATCAAACAGATAGACCACACTACCTATCCTTTTAAAAGCATCCTTCTCTTGTATTTCCACCTGAAATTTGACGAATTCATCTGGAGGTGACGGATGAACCTCGTTTCCTGTTGCGCAATGTTTTTTGAGTTCATCCAATCTAAGGCATATCTCATTACCCGAATGGAATTTTGTACCATGCTCTCCCATAGCACAGTTTCCACACACATAAGTCGTCGTCCCAAAGTTATGCATATAAAAATGGCCATAAGGATCTTTATCATTGACGCATTCTCTCTCGCAATCAGGGTACCAGCAGTGCACTACACCATCGTGTTGCTCCACTGCATGTTTCTTAAGGGCACTCAAAGACTTTGGATTTATATCTAAATCACATACTTTGCAAGCCATCTGCTGCATGAATGCACCTCTATTCTGCACCTGTTGTTTGACCCTCTCTTCTGCCTCTTCTTTAATTGCTCTTAGGTTGGATATCGAGGTATTTTGATCATCCCCTTCGCTAGGTTCTTGTGGAGGAAAAGAATCGGAGGAGGCAACGAAGGAAGCATCACCTTTTTGTTCAGCAGGTGAGGAGGAAGGCAGTGCCGGACGCTTTGGAGATGAAGCTGAAGAGAGCGGTACAGGTTGAGGTGCAGGAGATTCAGCAGGTAAGGGGGCAGGCGGTGAATAGTGCTCTGGGGAAGGGGCTGCGTGGAGTTGTCCAGCTTCAGGCATAAAGGGAGGCAGCCATTGAAAAGGGAGACCGGTCTGCAGCATCAGTCCAGGTCCAGGCATAACAAAAGGCGGTCCCATTTGAGCAGCAGGAGGATATGCAGATAGGAGCGGATGCGGTCCATACGGCCATGGAGATGGAGCAGTGCCTGTAAGGAGCGAGAAAGGTCTATTGGCAAAATATTGCTGTGCTAAATCATAAATCGCCCTATGAACAGGATCAAGATGTTCAGTACCGTTTGTATGAGAGGAGGCTACACCAGGTGGCGGTCCGGCGATTGTTGGGGGTGGATTTGCCATGGTCTTAATTGTTTCTAAATAATGAGTTTTTTGCAATCACGAAAAGGAGACGCTTGGAAAATAGACTCCCTTTGATAAGGACAATAGATCCAGTGTGCTTGCCAAAGATGCTTACGGATACGTGCGAGTAGCAGGCGCGCAGGGGCGTGGCGCTTCAGCCAAAACGAGAATAAGCTAGGTAGTTGTTGCCGCTTTCTTCTTGCGTACTATGTAACCGAGACGTAGCTCTTCGCTGTAGACAAGGTAGAGTCCGATAGACAAGATACCAACTGAGACAAAGAAAACCCACGGCATTGTTTCGCCATGGATCATCCAGCCGAAGAAGGCCGCAAAGAGTGGTGTGATCAGTCCAGCAAAGCTGAGGAAGGTGGCTGAAAAACGCTTGAGTAGCCAGCCGTAGAGGTTGTAGCAGACGAGGTTGGAAATCAAGATGATCATCAATACACCTTTCATGAAACCTGTACTGTCAGAAACGGGGAGGGGCGCCCAGTTCTCCACAAAGAAGCTGTGGGCGAGCGCCATTATGCCCCCAATGACCATCGATGTGCCGTTGCACATGATAGGGTTCATTCCATCTTCTTTGCCTAGCTTACGTAGTACAATCCATCCATATACCGAGGTGATCGTTGCTAGAATAAGCGCTACTTCTGCCCATGAGAAGATAAAGAAGCCACCAAGCGTCTCTTCTCCTCTCCCTTGCTGTAGGAAAACAGGAATAAATCCGAGGAATCCAATCATAAGACCCATAATCTTACGCGGCGTAACTTTTTCTTTAAATTGAAGGTAGGAGAAGAGTGCTGCTACAAAGGGAGTGAGGCTGTAGATAAAGCACGCTTTTGCTGCTGTCAAATATTGAAGGCCCCAAAATTCAAATGCATTTGTCAAGTAGACGGCTGTAAGTGCAAGCAAAAGGAGATAGGGGACTTGCTTTTTGTGTACACGAAGCGCTTTTCTGTTAAAAAAGACAAGAAAACCTAGCATGAGCATCCCAGCTAAAATCATCCTCGTTCCCGTCAAAAAGAGGGGTGGGCTGTATACAAGAGCCGACTTTCCAAAAGAGAAAACCGAAGACCATAAAAAGAAATTGAAAAACACCAGAAATATACTCATAAGCGCTCAGTATACCTAAAAAAAGGGTTTAGGGGTACTACTTTGTCAGCAGCTCAAATGATTCTTTTTCTTTGATTCTGCCATATATATCTTCCAAGCGGACGATGTCATCTTCACCAAGGTACTCCCCAACTTGCACTTCAATGATTTCAAGCGGCACTTTGCCCGGATTTTCCACGCGGTGAATAGAAGATTTAGGGACAAAAATACTCTCTCCCTCATGCACAATTGAAACTTTATCTTGAATGGTCACGTTTGCAGTTCCTGAGACGACAACCCAGTGCTCGCTCCTATGGTAGTGCATTTGCAAGCTGAGTTTCTGCAAGGGATGCACGTAAATGCGTTTGATTTTGTAGCGACTGCCCTCTTCAAGAACAGTGTATGACCCCCAAGGGCGGTGCATGGTGAGGTGCTCTTGCACTTCACGCCTCCCTTCAAGTTTGTCCACAATGCCGCGCACTTGTTGCGCCTTTTCTTTATCTGCAATGAGCACTGCATCTTCAGTTTCTACTATGACTAAATTCTCAACACCTATTGTAGAAACAAGCCTTTTATCAGCATAGACAAGAGAATTTGTGGTTTCGAGCGCAACGACATTTCCATGTAGAGCGTTGTTATTTTCATCTTGTTCTAGTAAATCATAGATGTCTTCCCAAGAACCTACATCTGACCAGCTGCATTCAAGAGGAAGCATTTTGATTTTATCGCTCTTTTCCATCACAGCATAATCAACACTAATGCTAGGAACATCGACAAAAGGAGCATTGTCCAAAATGGAGGCAACCTCCGCAGAGTATTTGCGCAACTCTTCAACGTAAGTTTTTTTAGAGAATAGAAACATGCCGCTATTCCAAAAGTGATCGCCATCGGCTACATACTTGCGCGCTGTTTCTAAATCGGGTTTCTCTACAAATTTGCCTTCTGTAGAGATGTAACCGTATCCTGTTTCAGGCCTTGTAGGGCGGATCCCAAACGTGACGATTTTCCCATCTTTCGCATATACAGTTGCATTTTTAATTGCAGCTATAAACTTCTCCTCTGGGGAAATGATGTGATCAGAGGGGGCAACCAAAATGAGATCCTCATCCCTCATCTCTTTGAGGGCATAGGTGATCGCAGGTGCTGTATTTTTAGAGTCAGGCTCTAACATGATCTGCTTTTCAAGCTTAGGCTTAATCTCACGCACTTGCTTTGCCACAATGTGGTGAAAATCAGCATGCGTTAAGATGATGATCTCTTCTTCCAAGAGGAAGCCCAAAAGGCGATGAAGCGTCTTTTGTAGAAATGACTCGTTATCCACCACTTTTAGAAATTGTTTGGGGTATGATCTACGGGAGATGGGCCAAAGCCTCGTCCCGCTCCCTCCTGCTAGCACTAGCGCTTTTATCTTTTCTTTCTTCATTTTCAAAGACCTCGATCACTTGTTGCAGTGTAATGGCGCGCATGCAGCGACTGGTTTTGCACGTGGCCTCAAACCCTAGGTGAATGCAGGGAGTATAGTCGATGTTGGGAGTGAGGGCCACCACATTTTTTCCAAGCGCTCCCCAACGCTTGGGCGAGGTAGGGCCATGAAGGGCTAACGTGAATGTGCTGAGCGCACCACTCAAATGCATCACACCCGTGTCAACAGTGATTACACAAAACGCAGAGGAGAGAAGTTTGCACGTCTCCAAAAGTGAGTCCTTACCCGCATGATTTTCAACACCACGAAGCATTGAGTGATCCGCTTTCCCTCCTGTTGTGACAACGCGATACCCTTTCTTGACAAGGTAGTCTGCTAGAGGCTGCCACTTGTCCCACATCTTAAGAGCGGCGCGTGAACCACCTGGAAATTGATGCAGCACAACCATTTTTTTCTTGGGCTCTTCAATATTGAGTTTTGGTAGCGAAAGAGAAATTACACCAAGCGGCATCACAAGCCGACGCAAATTTTCTACCTCATGCTCTTCAGCACTATGCTCTATGGCAATATCATAGGCGAAGTGACGGCACTGACCAGGCGTGCGAAAACCGATGCGAAACTTGGCACGGCTGCACCGAGAAAGCAGCGCACTGATGCGAGGCCACGGATCACCATCTATCCATACATCAAAACTCTGCTCCCGAATCTTTTTTGCCGCGAGCCACGGCTTCATTATGGGAAGGGCAATCACCTCAACCCCCTCAATCAACTCCCCCATGGCGCGGTTTGCTTGACCAGTGAAAAGTGTAATCTTGGCATCAGGAAAGGCGGTACGCATATCGTGAATGATGCCAGACATCACCACCAAATCACCAATCCCTGCACTCTTCAAAATCGCAATGCGTTCAATCTTTTTGGGAAGCTTTCGCTTCACTCTTACTCCTGCTAAAAAGACAAGCGGAATACCAACATAGCGATCAAACTTGTGGAAGAAGAGATTGCCGCGTTCCCTCATAAAGTAGCTAGGAGCTCCAAGTAGTCTTTTGCGGAATTTTCAGGGGTGTATTTCTCCAAAAGAGCCTTCCCTTTCTCGAGCAATTCTACACGTCGCTGCGCATTGCCCAAAAGGTGCTCAATTCCTCCTGCAATCGAGTCTACACAGTGAGGATCCACATATTCGACAGCGTCTTGACACACCTCAGGCATACTTGCGACATTTGAAACAACTGAGGGACACCCCATTGCTAAAGCTTCCAGAGGAGGAAAACCAAAACCCTCATACAAAGAAGGGAAAACGCAAAGCTTTGCAAGCGCATAGAGCGCAGGCACATCTGTCTCATCGATATAGCCTGTAAAGCGCACCCTCTCTTTAAGAAATGCATCCTCCTCGACGCGCTTGATCACTGCTTTGTCAACACCGCGCATGTGCTCTTTCTCTCCCATCAAAAGAAGATCCTCTTTTGGATGCAATTTCTCATATGCATCGATTAAGCGTGCTAAATTTTTATGAGGCTTCACATTCCCCACCCACAACAAATAGGCAAATGGTAAAGCATATTTTTGCCGCACGCGCTCTTTCTCTTCTTCACTCACCCCTCGTGTGAATCTGTGAGCAATAGAGTTCGCAATGGGTGTGACGCTTTTCTTTACGAAGCAATATTTTCCAATCTCATTCGATGAGAAATATGAAACAGTGGTCACCGCATCAGAGATGAGAAGTGCTGCATTAAAGAAGAGCTTGGCATAGATCTTCTGTGCAAGAGAGAGGCTTGAGAAATAGACAAGAGGGGTAACATCGTGAATTTTGACAAGCCGCTTTTTCGCTTTGATAGGCAAGAGAGGGATGTTGTAGTGAGGAGAGAAAAAGAGGTCACATTTTGGAATTTTTCGTGGCAATTCAAATTGCTCTGCAATTGTGTAGATCCGACTTTTCATCGGGATGAGATTGCATCCTGAAAAGGTGAGCACCTCCTCCTCGTCCTTTTCATCGTAAAGCAAAGAAAGGTGGTGTTCACGGATTAAATGGGGAAGAAGATTCTTGATGAAGGTGCCGATGCCAGAGGCATTCAGCATCCGGACGTCAATGCAGAGGTGGAGAGCCATTGTTCAGTTTGCGCCTGTTTTAGATCCTCTTCTACCATTTCTTTCACTAGTTGTCTAAAGGGGATTTTAGGCTCCCATTTCAATTGCTCTTTTGCTTTTGTGGGATCGCCCAAAAGTGTCTCCACTTCACTTGGGCGGAAATATTTTGGACACACTTCCACAATCGTATCGCCAGGTTTAAGAGCTGAAGCAGAGTCAACACGAGTGACCACACCCCGCTCAGTGAGCCCCTCACCTTCCCAACACAACTCAATACCTAGATGCTCACAGCTAAGCTCCACAAATTCGCGCACACTGTGTTGCTCTCCAGTCGCAATGACATAGTCGTCTGGTCTATCTTGCTGCAAGATGAGCCACTGCATTTCAACAAAATCGCGCGTATGCCCCCAATCTCTCTTTGCATTGAGGTTGCCGAGCATCAACTTTTTCTCTAATCCATGAAAAATGCGTGTGAGCTTCCGCGTAATTTTTCTCGTTACAAAATGTTCGCCCCGTTTGGGTGATTCGTGGTTGAAGAGGATGCCATTACATGCAAACATGTTATACGCTTCGCGGTAGTTGCGGATAATCCAATAACCGAAAAGTTTGGAAACAGCGTAAGGAGAGCGGGGATAAAAAGGGGTGGTCTCCTTTTGCGGCACCTCTTGCACCATGCCGTAAAGCTCTGATGTGGAGGCTTGGTAGAAGCGTGCATTGAGGTCTAGAAGGCGCATCGTCTCCAACATGCGGATCGTGCCAAGCGCATTGACATCGGCAGTATAAACAGGGTTTTCAAAAGAGATCGCGACGTCGCTTTGCGCTGCTAGGTTGTAGATTTCATCTGGCTGCGCCTTTGCCATGATTTGATGTAAAGAGGTGGTATCTGTGAGGTCACCATAGTGGAGTGTAAAGCGGTCTTCCTCCTCAATGAGTTTGTCTAATCTCAGCGTGTTGGGAGTGGAAGCCCGGCGGCGCACTCCGTGGACATGGTAACCTTTTTCTATCAAAAGCTCAGCAAGATACGAGCCGTCTTGACCGGTGATTCCGGTAACGAGTGCAGATTTCATAGGGGCATGATCGATCTTTGCCCTTTTCTTTTCAACCCACTTATACTAGAATACGCCGGTGTATGATTACCGTGCATCACAAAGGAAAGAGCGTAGAACTTGAGGCAGGAAGCACTGCGGAGGATCTCGCAAAGAAACTCAATCTCACAGCCCCCGAGCAGGCAATTGCTGCATCGGTGAATGGGCGCTCTGTTGATCTCTCTTCTCCCCTTTCAGATGGAGATGAGGTGATTCTCTGGAATTTCTCAGACAAAGAGGGAAAAGAAATTTATTGGCACAGCTCAGCGCATATCTTAGCGCAAGCGGTGCTCCGCCTCTGGCCAAATGCAAAACCGACGATTGGCCCCCCTATTGAAACCGGTTTTTACTACGATTTTGCTGACCTCCATATCTCTGATGAAGACTTTCCCAAAATTGAAAGCGAGATGCAAGCGATCATCAAGGAGAACCACCGCCCTCAAAGGGAGGTGCTCGCCAATCGAAAAGTTGCGATTGAGGCATTCAAGGACAATAAGTACAAAGTGGAACTCATTGAGGGCTTTGAAGATGTAGAGATGACAGCCTACCGCCAGGGAGAGTTTTACGACCTTTGTCGCGGCCCCCACATCTCTTCTCTTGGAAAGGTGAAGGCGCTTAAAGTGATGCGCACCTCTGGAGCGTATTGGCGCGGTGACAGCAACCGGGAGATGTTGACTCGTATCTATGCTGTTACTTTCCCCGATCGCAAGTTGCTCAAAGATTATCTATTTCAACTCGAAGAGGCAAAAAAGCGGGATCACAAAGTGTTGGGGCCAAAGCTCGATCTCTTCTCACATAGAGAAGAAGCGCCGGGAATGGCATTTATCCACTCCAAGGGGATGCTTGTATGGAAGGCGCTTCTCGAATTTTGGCACGAGTGCCACGAACGCGCCGGCTATAGCGAAATCAAGACTCCTATCATGATGAATAAGGAGTTATGGGAGCGTTCGGGGCATTGGCAAAACTACCGTCAGAATATGTACACTTCGGAGATCGAAAAACGGGAGTTTGCGATCAAGCCGATGAACTGTCCTGGCTGTATGCTCTATTACAAAATGACAGCGCACAGCTATCGAGAATTTCCTCTAAGAATTGCTGAAATTGGGCATGTGCACAGACACGAGGCATCTGGAGCACTCTCTGGTTTGATGCGTGTGCGTAGCTTCCACCAAGACGATGCGCATATCTTCATGGAGCCGCACCAAATAGAAAATGAGATTTTAAATGTGTTGGAGCTCACAGAAGAGATCTATTCCACATTTGGACTGCAGTATCACCTCGAACTTTCGACGCGTCCTGAAGAAGACACAATTGGAAGCGATGAACAGTGGGAGCATGCAACAAAGGCGTTGCAATCAGCGCTTGACCAAAGCGGCAAGCCTTATGTGATCAGCGAGGGAGAGGGAGCCTTCTATGGGCCAAAAATCGACTTTCATATTCGCGATGCGCTTGGCAGAACATGGCAATGCGGCACAATTCAGCTCGACATGGCGCTTCCCGAACGTTTTGATTTGGAGTATGTGGACTCTGAAGGCAATCGCCCACGTCCTATTATGATCCACCGCGCTCTATACGGTTCAATTGAGCGCTTTTTTGGCATTTTGATTGAACACTTTGCTGCGAAGTTCCCCCTTTGGATGAGTCCGCGGCAGATTCGTTTGATTCCAGTTGCTGATCGCCATCTCGACTATGCGCAAAAAGTGAAAGAACATCTGAAAGGGTTCCACGTAGAAATTGATGCAACTCACGAATCGGTTGGCAAGAAGATTCGCCTCGCCCAAATCGAGCAAGTGAACTACATGCTCACACTTGGGGATCAAGAGGTAGAGAACGGCACGATCGCGCTGCGTACACGAGACAATGTCGTACATGGTGAGATGCCGCTTGCTGATTTCGTTAGAAAAATTTCGAAAGAGCGCGATGAGCGCGCTCTTACATCCCCCTTCACGGAGAAGAAATCGACATGACCACAATCGCGATCAGCAGCTTCAAGGGAGGCACAGCCAAAACTTCAACTACTTTACATATTGGAGATGCCCTCTCTCGCTACCATAAAAAGCGCGTGCTCTTGATTGATCTCGATGCGCAGGCAAATTTAACTGCTGGTCTTGGTTTCGATCCCGATGAGCTTGACAGCTTGGCGCCTGTGCTACAGGGGGAAAAGTCTTTGGAAGACGTGATTCAAAAGACTGAGAATCCTAACCTCGATTTTATCCCTGCTGATACATGGCTAGAGCGCGTAGAGGTTTCTGGCCCTCTGGCAGCTGACCGCTACTCTCATGAGCGATTAAAAGGTATTTTGAAAGAAATCGACTACGACTATGTATTGATTGACACCCCCCCCTCTCTTTGCTGGCTTACTGAGTCGGCGCTGATTGGGGCAAAACATGCCTTGATTTGTGCGACTGCAGAATTCTATAGTGTGAAGGGATTGGAGCGACTGGCCGAATTCATGGGTGGCATTTCTGAAAGACACCCGCTAAATGTGGTGGGAGTGGCGCTCTCATTTTGGAATGCCCGGGGGAAGAATAACGCAGTCTTTCTTGACCTTGTGGAAAACACCTTTCCCGGAAAGTTGTTGAATTCCAAGGTGAGGCGTGACATCAGCGTCTCTGAGGCGGCGATCTATGGGAAGCCTGTCTTTGAATCGGCCCCCTCGAGCCGAGCGGCTGAGGATTATTTAGCGCTCACAAACGAAGTACTAACACGGTTGTAAAGATTATGGCGAAACTTGCAGAGCTCTTGCAGCAAAGATTCAAAAAGAAAGAAAAGGCTAAAATGTCGGCGCTTGCTGAGAAGAGTCACGCCGGTGATCTAGCTGCCTTTTCTGGCGTTTTTCAAGTGAATGACATCTCCCCTGAGGAGAGAAAAGATTTACGCGACATCCTCGAAAAGTATGAAGAGGAGAGAAGCGATACAACAGAGGATTTACAGCAACTCAGTCAAATCACCTCTGAAGTAAAAGCAATCAACAATCAAGCAGCAATCCTCCATGGCGAGCGCATCAAAAGAGCACAACAGCTTTTGAAAAAATACAAAGAGGGAGCCTTCACAGCATGGCTCCTTGCCACATATGGCAACAGACAAACCCCCTACAACTTCCTCCAATATTTTGAGTTCCACTCTCAGATGCCAAAGGCTTTGCATCCAAAAATCGAAAAAATGCCAAGACAGGCGATCTATACCCTCGCAAGCCGTGAAGGCACGCTCGAGCAAAAAGAAGAAGTTGTACGCAACTATAAGGGAGAGACAAAGCAAGAGGTGATCACGCAGATCCGCACTCTCTTCCCTCTTAATGAGACAGACAAGCGTAGGGAAAATATTCCTGAAATGGGAATCAAGATGCTCCGCCGTGTGATTGCTCAATTTGAGCGTCCAGGAGTTGAGTTTACCCCGCCGCAAAAGAAACGTCTCGCTGCACTTCTGAAAAAAATCATGACCTATACAGAGGACTAGAAAACCATGCAAGCAACAGGACATAATGCGATGTTAGATGATAAAATGATGATGCTCTTTGAGGGCAACCTAAAGCGAATCTTTGCCATGAAGATCACCCGTTCTACTTACCGTGAGCTGCAGAATGTGATCTTGAATTGCGTCAACAATAACCAAGACGCCGCAAATTTCCTTTTTGAAACATTGATGACAGGACAAATCAAGCCTGGCTTTGTGAATGAAAAGCACCAAGAGGTTCTCGAAGATTGTATTCACTCATTTACTATCCCTGCTAGATTGGCAAAAGAGGTATTTGAAAGAGGTGAGTTCATCAATATCATTACAAGCGACCTTGTCACTCAAGGTGATGAAACAGCTTTCCTTAACCGCATCCGTCGCATTGATGGAGAAGAGTTTACTTTCCTCTCTGATCCAGCAAATACATTGAACCTCCTTCAACACTTTGCAGGACGCCTTCCTGAGCTTGAGAAAAACCCAAAGGCTAAGGAAGAACTTGCTAAATATAAAAAAGAGCTCAACCTCATCGGTGAGCGGCTCAAGCAGATGGCTCTATGATTGGCAGTTGGGAACTGATCGTTATTTTGATCGTTGTCCTCGTGCTCTTTGGTGGGAAGAGACTCCCAGAACTCGCGCGCAACCTTGGAAAAGGGTTGCGCGAGTTTAAGAAGGCATCTCGGGGCATCGATGATGAGGAGAAGTGAGTTTTGGGGGCATGTCGCTGAACTTCGGCGCACGCTCCTGCTCATTGTTCTCACCCTTTTGGGGGGATTCACAGCCACCTTCTATTTTCACGATACACTCCTTACTTTTCTTTTAAAACCCTTAGGTGTAGCCCACTACGTCTTGCTCTCCCCGCTTGATGGCTTTCTCACTGCGCTTAAGCTTTCATTTTGGAGCGCCACCGTCCTTACTGCCCCCCTTTGGCTTTACGTGTTAAGCCGCTTTATCCTCCCAGCCCTCCACCGCAGTGAGAGGCGCGCTCTCTTTGCCCTGCTTCCTTTAGCTCTTACATTTTTGCTTGGGGGACTTGCTTTTGCCTACTATGTGACTCTTCCTCTGCTCACCTCATTCCTTCAAACCTTTTCTACTTTTGGAGAGACGAGTTGGGCGCTCACGCAAACGGTGAACTTTGTGCTCTCACTTCTCATCGCACACGCGCTTTGTTTTGAACTCTTTGCTCTACTGTTTGTGCTTGTACACTATGATGTTGTGGCTTATATCACACTAAAAAGTGGGAGACGCTACCTAGTTGTGGGCGTGCTTATCATCGCAGCTATCTTCACACCTCCTGATGTCATTTCACAACTCACGCTTGCAGCCCCACTTCTGCTGCTGTATGAAGCAAATGTTTTCTACGCCAAGCTGAAGCAAATACGAAGAAGTTCCTTACATGCTGACAAACTAAAATAAGGATTCCTCGAAGAGAGAATATCCTGGTATTTCCAATGATGGGGCCTCAACAGTGATCTTTCCCATAGTGATCTGACACACACGATCAAACACCGTCCTAGTATGATTAATCGCTTGTTCAAGCGTATGGTGAATAGGAGCAATCACCCCAAAAGCTTGTCCTGAAGAAAAAGCGATGTGCAGACGCAAAGAACGATTTTCCGGCAACAGCACAGGGTTGTAAAGAAACGATGATCTAAATGCATCCTCTATTGTTTCGAAGAGCCGAGCTTGGTCAACAAGCCCAGTAAACAACACGCCATAAACTTTTTTATCGTCTTTACAGCGTGCTAAATGGATTGTGCCTTCCATGGTGAATCCTCCCTTTTAGGTTTCCCATGCAAGCAATTTTAAAGAAAAGATTAAATATTATACAACTTTTTTATACACTTTCTCCTCCGCTGTCTTCTGATTCCTCTTCAGTGGGCATTTGTTCAATTTGTCTCGTTGGGACAAGCATCGGACAAAATATGAACTCTGTTCCTGGAGGAGCGGCAAAAGGAAATTGCTCAAACGGTAGGGTCAATCTTAAAAATGTGCTCATTGGGATGGATTCGAACCCTTCGGCCAGAAAACCTGCAAGCTGATTAGGCACAATTACGTGTTGTGAAATATCGAAATGCTGCAGACGCCCAGGCTCAGGAGGAGGAGAATTGAGACGCTGACGATTAGGCTCAGGAGAAATAGAGCGCTTTCGTTTCCTGCGTGGCCTGCTTATACGAGAAGAGGAGGGCTCCTGAGTGGGTATAGTTAACGCTGCTGCAACTTCATTATCTAGCCTTTTTGCTTCGCTAGGTGAAAGGATGGTCGGCCTACCACTGCTGTAAGCTGGCGATGCAGCTGAACGAGGAGCTGGCAATGCAGCTAGCGGTCGAGCTGGCGATCAGCTAGCGGTCGAGCTGGCGATGCAGCTGAACGAGGAGCTGGCGATTCAGCTAGCAAAGGATGCATTACATTTGCAAAACTCTTCGTGATCGCAGCATTCTCTGCTAAAGCTATAACCTGATCTATAGCCTCTTGTAGACTCTCAATACGAGGAGGAACTACAATCCCCCACGGTCTATTATTTTCATCAAGAGTAAAGAGCCCTACCGAATTGGAATCACTGGCGCAACTAAGCCTATAAAATTTCTGCTGTGCTTTGTTAAAGACTGTTTTAATTCTTTCTGTCACTTGCTCGGCTCTCTCTTCTATTGGAAAGAGGTAGCCAAAAAACTCCATCGAGGGTGAGTGGAAGCAATGAAAATTACAACTTTGTGGAACAGACATTGGTTAGATCGTAAGCCGCTCCCCCTATTTTGTAAAGCTAGACTTTTAAAATTTATTTAGAGGCTGGGAAAAGGTGCACTCATGATTAAAATTGAAATCTATACTCGGACAACGGTGCTGAAATATAGTTATAGCTGGGGCTGTATACATTCCACAAATTGCACGACTTTGCATCGAAGTGTTTCGGAAGTATCCATTTTTGTATGAGGGTGTTGATGTATCCGTTCATCTGCGTCAAGAGGCGATATCTTTTGGGGTAACCACAGGCACCTCTATCACCGTCATTCCACAAGGAGCAGGGTGAAGCTCATCGACTACCATTGCTAAGCGAGGGGAAAAAGAAGAGGGCTCATCTACGACAAGCTGATGCGCCAATACGAAGGTCATTCCATGAGGGGGAACAAAGGGACAGCTTTGTGGCGGTAGGCGTACCGGGGTAAAAGCGGCGAGATGTTCATTGGGGACCATCCTCGGCACCCATTTGAGCTCCACGTCTGAGGGAATCACACGAGGAAGGTTCCTTTGTTCATCGGGTAAAGGGAAAGATACCATTAGGGGAGATGCCACTGGGGGAAGTGGCATTGGGGGAAGTGGCATTGGGGGAAGTGGCATTGGGGGGGGGAGGCCAATTTTTCTTCTCTTTTTCCCCTTGTCAAGATGCGGAACAAAATCAGAGGCCCCTCGTTTCCTAGCCTCCCTTGGCAGAGGAGCTGGCGGTCGAGCTGGCGACTCAGCTGGTGGAACAAAATCAGAGGCCTCTCGTTTCCTAGCCTCCCTTGGCGGAGGAGCTGGCGGTTGCAAATTTAGATGCTGAGCTGAAAGATCACGAGGTATATATGCCGAACGCATCAGGGGTGCTTCCAAATTAGCTGTGATTTCAATGATCTTTATAGCTGTATTATACTCTTCAGCTGTATTATACTCTTCAGCTATAACTCTTTTAGGGGCTATAATCCCCCACGGTCTATCATTTGCATCAAAAGCAACATGCATGTTTACTAGAGGAAGTCCGGATAATCCGTGTTGCTCCACAACACATGTCTTAAAGACATTCTCAATTTTCTTCAGCGCGCCCGCTTCCTCTCCTAGTGGGCAGAAGTAGCCAAAAAATTCAGTTTTGGAATCTTTCGCGAAGACATAAAGGCACGCATTTTCTTGAGAAGACATGGGTTAGATCGTAAGCCGCTCCCCCCTATTTTGTAAAGCGAGACTCTTTAAATTTATTTAGACGCTGGGAAAAGGTGCACTCATGATTAAAATTGAAATCTATACTCGGACAACGGTGCTGAAATATAGTTATAGCTGGGGCTGTATACATTCCACAAATTGCACGACTTTGCATCGAAGTGTTTCAGAAGTATCCATTTTTGTATGAGGGTGTTGATGTATCCGTTCATCTGCGGCGAGCGGCGATATCATTTTCGGGTAACCACAGGCACAAGTACCACCGTCATTCCAGGACGAGTAGGGTGAGGCTCTCCGTCTACCCTTGCGAGGCAAGGGGAAAAAGCAGCGGGATCATTCTCATAGACAAGCCGTAGTATCGATACGAAGGCCGTTCCAGGAAGAGGAGGAAAGGGACAGTCTTTTAGCGGTACGCGTACCGGGTTAAAAGCGGCGAGATGTTCATTGGGGACCATCCTCCGGACCCAACTGAGCCTCTCGCCTGAGGGAATCTCAGGAGAAAATTCCCTTAGGTCATCGGGTAAACGGAAAGATACCATTTGGGGAGGTGGCATTGGGGGAAGCCCCATTGGGAGAGGTGCCATTTGGGGAGATGCCATTGGGGGAAGCCCCATTGGGAGAGATGCCATTGGGGGAGGTGGCATTGGGGGAAGCCCCATTGGGAGAGGTGCCATTTGGGGAGATGCCATTGGGGGAAGTTCCTTTTTTCTTTTCTTTTTCATCTTGTCAAGGTCCAGAATGTCCTCACAAGCCCCTCGTTTCCTAGCCCCCTTTGGCGGAGCAGCTAGCGGTCGAGCTGGCAATTCAGCTGGCAATTCAGCTAGCGGAGCAGCTAGCAGTTGAGCTAGCCGTTGCGCAATTCGATGCTGAGCTGAAAAATCACGATCTACATATGTCGAACCCTTCTTGGGTTCTTCCAAAAGATCTGTTATTTCAATATCCTCTATAACTTCTTGATACTTTTCAGTTTTAACTGTTATAGGGGCTATAATCCCCCATGGTCTATTATTTTCATCAAAAGCAACATGCATGTTTACTTTAGAAAATCCGGGGAGGCTGCATTGCTCCACAATACATGTATTAAAGATACCCTTAATTTTCGTCAGCACGTCCTCTTTCACTTCTAGTGGGCAGAAGTAGCCGTAAAATTCAGTTGTGGGATCTCTCCCGAAGACAGAAAGGTGGACATTATCTTGAAAAGACATGGGTAAGATCGTAAGCCGCCCCCCCTATTTTGTAAAGCGAGACTCTTTAAATTTATTTAGACGCTGGAAAAAGGTTCACTCATGATTAAAATTGAAATCTATACTCGGACAACGGTGCTGAAATATAGTCAAATCGGTTGAAAATTTTACAAATTCATGGCAGATGTCAAAGCCAAAGTAAGCGCAAAGTTCGACTTAGACCATTTATGGTCTATGAGAACGAGCATGATCTTTGGTGAAGCCAAATGGTATGAATTTGTAAAATTTTCAACCGATTTGACTATACATTCCACAAATTGCACGACTTCACATCGAAGTGTTGTGGAAGCATCCATTTTTGTATGAGGGTGATCTTGATGTATCCTTTCAGACTAGATGAGCGTTGAAATCACTTGGGACAACCACAGGCTCATATATCACCGCCGCTCCAGGAAGAGCAGGCTGAGGCAAACCGTCAGCATTCATTGAGAAGAAAGGGCAAAAAGAGAAGAGGTCATCTGGGACAAGCCTTAACACCGATACGAACGCCATTCCAGGAGGAGGATTAAAGGGATAGTCATTTGGCGGTACGCGCTTAGGGCCAAAAGCACTGACACCTTCAACAAGGACATTCCTCCGCACCCATACGAGCTTCTCATCTTTAGGAGGGACAGAAGGAAATCTCAGTTGATCTGGGGTCAAAGGGTAAGATGCCCTTAAACGAGCTGCCTCATCGGATGATGCAGGCATAAAGCGGGGAGAAGAACCCCTTCTTCTTTTCTTTGCGGCACCTTCCTGGTTATCAGCATTTTCTTCATCAAGATCTAAAACAGCACTACTAGGGCGCCCTCGTCGTTTCCTTCCCGTTGATGGCGGCTCAGCTAGCGGTCGAGCTGGTGACTCAGCTGGCGGAGGAGCTAGCGGTCGAGCTGGTGACTCAGCTGGCGGAGGAGCTAGCGGTCGAGCTGGTGACTCAGCTGGCGGAGGAGCTGGCCAAAAAGCTGGCGATGCAGCTGTGGGCACCAGAGGAGATGGTTTGCGAACTTGTGATACACCTGAACGAAGAGCTAGCGGTCGAGCTGGCGATGCAGCTGGCGGAGGAGCTAGGTAAGGAGCTAACGGTCGAGCTGGCGATGCAGCTGGCGGAGGAGCTAGGTAAGGAGCTAACAGTCGAGCTGGCGGAGGGCTAGTGGAGAGCTAGCTGGAGGAGCTAGCGAAAAAAGCTGGCGTAGGAGGAGCTAGGTGAGGAGCTGGCGGTTGTGAATTTCGAGCGTGATTAGGAGAAATACGAATCACATTTGTTGAAACCCTCACAGGTTCTAAAAGAGGTTATCTCTCTAATCTGCGATATAACTACATATGGATCTTTTGATTCTTTAGGGCTACAACCCCCACGGTCCATTTTTTTCATCAAAAGCAACATAAGTTTACTTTAGGAAATCAGGGACTTCGCGTTGTCTACATTATTCCTTTGAAAGACAGTCTCAATTCTCTTCAGCAGGTCCCCATCTCTCCCTACTGGGCAGACCTTAGCCCAGAAACCCAGCTGTGAGATTCGCCTCGAAGGAATAAAGATAAGAATTGTGTGTAACAGCCATGGTAAAATCGTGGGCCTCCCTCCTCTATTTTGTAAAGCGATACTCTTGCAATGTGTTTTGGTTTTGGCAAAAGGTGTATAGCTAAGGCTGTATAAATTCAGGATGGTGTCGTCAAATTTTCCTCCTTTGTGAGGCGAGAGATTTTCTAGGCAAAATGCGCAATCAAAAGCGAAGGGAGTAGCCAAAGCGCTACTTGCGAGGTTGCAAGGTTGCGAGGGCGCATTTTGGCAGAAAAGATCCGACTGACAAAAGAGAAAATTGATGACACCATCTAGTAAAAAACTTTTAGAGATTGACTTATTCAACATACTGTAATCGCGCGCAAAGGAAAAGGTGGGTTGCCCTCTGGTTTAAAACCTCGGAGTAGCCTAAGCTCTCCATGAGTCAACTATAAAGTTAAAAACACTCAAAAAGGAGGGACAACCCATGGGAAACTATATCGGATTAGATGTATCAATGAAAGAAACTTCCATCTGCATCGTCAACGAAAAAGGTGAAATCATCTACGAAGGCAATGAAAAAACGGACCCTAAGTTGTTGGCTATAAAGATTAGAAGCCAGGCTTCTTCAGTTGAAAGAATAGCTTTGGAAAGTGGAAGCTTAAGTAACTGGCTTGTAACAGAGCTGGAAAAAGAAGGGCTTCCAGTTGTCTGTGTGGACGCTAGGCATATGGCAGCAGTGCTATCGACAACCCCTAACAAGAATGATAAAAATGATGCCCGAGGAATAGCTCAAGCTCTACGCGCGGGCTATGTACGCCTCGTATCAATAAAACCTCAACAAGACGTCGATACCGGCATGATGTTGACAGCCCGTAAAATGCTGGTAGGGCAAAGACGCACCCTGAAAAACACAATTCGGGGTTTACTGAAGGCCTACGGGATCAGAATTCAGACATCAGGCTCTCAACTTTTTATTAGGTTGGTGAGTGAGCAGATCTTAAACCTCCCTCTAACATGCCAAGTCAGCATTAGATCACTTATTGTTGCATATGAGCTCATGGACAAGGAGATTTCTACTTTAAATAGTCATCTCGAAGAGATTGCCAGGTCAGATGAAGAGGTCAAACTTCTTATGACAATTCCAGGAGTCGGAGTGATTACAGGTTTGAGTTTTAAAACTGTTATCAGAAACCCTAGTCGCTTTCAAGATTCTCGAGATGTGGGAGCCTATTTGGGCATGACGCCTAGAGAATATTCCTCAGGAGAATCTCAGAGAAGAGGAAGGATTTCTAAATGTGGACATAGTCAGATGCGTTGTTTGTTAGTAGAGGCAGCAACGGTGATGCTAACTCGTACAAAATCTTGGAGCAAGCCAAAAGCATGGGCATTAAAGATAGCCAAGAAGAAGGGGATGAAAAAAGCGACGGTAGCTCTAGGCAGAAAATTATCGGTAATAATGCATAGGATGTTGATTACCAAGGAAGAGTTTAAATTTGGAGAAGAGCCAAAAGCAGCCTAATACTGCAAATTAGAAAACCAAACACCGAATGCTAAGAGCTAAGACGTGGCATTGTTTGAACTTCGAGTTCGTTTTCAACATGGTCTAGCTCTACATTCGCAAAGTATAGTGGGACGCCAGCAACAAGCTTGGCCTAGCAGATCCCGGAGAGAACACGGAGTGAGTTTGGTTTAAAAAAGAAAATGATAGTTGACTTATGCGCGATTAGAGAACAATGCCGGGGGGCTTTTTTCCTGATAGAAATTGCGAGCCTAGAAACTGGATTTGTTACTTCGCCAAAATTAATGCAAAAGAGTCTCATCTAGGAAGGGTTCTTTCTTTTCAAAAGGGAAGGTGGTCTCAGCTGCTTTTTGGAGGGGAGTCCAGTACCCCCTCACTCCTTTTGCCCCATTCCAGTAAGCAAAAAATGCCCACACTCCCCACACGATGAGAGTGATATAAGTGACATAGAGCCACCACGGAATTTTGTTGTGCTGCGACTGGGGAACCTCTTCTTCTTCACTCATCGTTTTCCTCAAATAGCGTGTATTTTGCCTCTTCATCGATGTGCAACTTCTTTTTGCATGCAAGATAGATAAAGACAATCAGCGCCCCTCCAAAGAGAGCAAAGAGCATGCTGTAGTGCAAAACAAAGCCTGTAACGCCTTTACCGTCCATCGATGATCTGAATCGTTTGTACTGGATCTTTCCCTAGCCACCACGCCTCAGTAGGAGGAGTGATCCGCGTCCCCTTTGTCATCAAGTATTGGAAGATCGCTTCAAACTTGTAGTTAGGCACGCCGTAGGGACTTTCAAAAGAGCCACGCGGGTCATTATCAAAGAAGTGGCCAAACGACGGCATGATGCTCCCCCTACTCTCAGAAGTGGGCGACCAGAAGTGGGACATGTGCCAGTCGCGGTGCGGCCGCTTAATACCTACACGTGACAAGTCAGGGCCAATCCGGCGCGTTCCAGGAAAGGTCACTTTTTGATAAATGTATTCATTTGCTGAAGAGGGAGGGGCAGGGAAGTCAGCTGAGCCATTGAGCACTACATCTTGCACAAGTGTACGTGTTTGATCTGTGTGGCAATACCAACACCCCTCTGCGCGGTAAATATTTTCCCCCATCTCAATCAAATTCTTGCGTGATAAGAAACGCAAATCGCCCTCTTTCAATTCAGCTAAGTCCGTAAGCGGCTTGCCATTTTCATCGTAAAGCCAGTAGTGATGCCCACGGTAATAGGTGCGCGAGATGCGGTACTCTTTGGGGTTGTGCACGTAGATCGTTCCCTTCTCAGTGTAGTAAGAGACCGAGTCGAGCACCTCAAAGTTTTTGTCTGTCCAATCCTCTACAATGCCATCACTCTCAGTAACTGCAAACGCCTCTTCCTTTTTAGGATCGTAGAGCTCCAGAATCTCAAAGTGAGGCGCCTCTCCCTCTTTCCACTCCTCTCTCAACTTTTGCTGCTTCTCAGGAGAAGAAGCGGTGCGTAAAAGGAGCACACGCGATGTGAGCTTCAACTTTTCATCGTCAAGGCGCGTCACATACCTCTCAAGCTCAGGGGAAGCCAAAATACGCACGATAGGGCTTTCTTTATACGCTTGAAGCGTCTTTCCCTCTTGCAAATGGTAGACGTATTGCAAACCCCAACCGCCTGGATTGGATGTGCTCACATAGACATTCGGATCAGATACCTCGTACATCTGGACTTGGTATACACTCGATGCCTGCTGCCAACTTGGATCAATGTGATGCGGCGCAAGCAGAGTGATCACAACTGCAAACGAAAAGAGAACAAGAATGGCCAACACTGTCCAAATCGCCGACCACTCAAGCTTTTTCATGTGACACTCTCTCCAAAATCACTGAGTTGAAAATGTTGTACACGAAAATCGCACACCCCGCAAAGATCAAAACACCACTGATTGTGCGCCAAAACCACCACCACCACATCTCTTCCACAGTCCGCAGAAAGGGAAGAGTACTTAAATTGTCGTGATACTGCGCATAATTACTTCCTGTGCCCCAACTCGCCCACTGCAATCCCTGCTTAAATCCCCCAATCCATAGCACCACAAACATCAAAACAGAACCAGTGAATGCCAAAGTGAAATGCCAATCTGCTAACTTCTCTGACCAAAGAGGTTTCTTGATAATGCGCGGAACTGTGTAATAGACACCCCCAATCGCAAAAAACGTAAACGTCCCCAAAAGCGCCATGTGTGCATGCCCAATGATCCAGTCCGTCTTCGAAATCACCTCATTCACATTGCGCAAAGATTGTAACGACCCCTGCAAACAGACAATTAAATAAAAAGCGACCCCAACCACTAGAAAACGCAAAGCTGGACTCTTACTATACGCATCCCAATTTCCCCTCATCGTTCCAAAGAAATTGGTCACCACCGTCCAAACTGGAATAATCAACCACATTGAAAAAATGATACTGGTTGTCTGTAGCCACTGAGACTCAGGTCCATGCAACATGTGATGCGCGCCAATCCACGCATAGACAAAAGCGATCGACCAAAATCCCACCATTGACAACGTATGGCTGTAAAGCGGGCGTTTTACAATTTTAGGAATGAAGTAATATGCAGTTGCCAAACCGAGTGGTGTAAAAATGAGTCCCACCAAGTTGTGCACGAAAAAGAAGTTTGTGTTCACGCGTGAAATGCCACGTGGGACCCACTCGATGAAAAAGTTCCCCACGAAATAAACAACGGTGGTCCACAAAAGAGTCGCCATCACATACCAAAGCGAGACGTACATTTTCTTGTATTTGCGCCTAAAGATTGTCATGAAGAGATTCACTGCAAAAAGTGCCCATGCAATGAAGACAAGGAGTTTTACAGGGAAGATACGGGCAACAGTCATCGGCAGCTCCGCATACTCCCATCCAAAGTTAGTGCCAAAAGGGAAGGAGAAAACGCCAATGATCAAACTCACCCACCAAATCCAACTTGTTACGGTAGCTAACTTGTAGCTCCAAAGTGGGACCCCACACAAACGGGGCACAAAATAGTAGACGAGCCCCATGTCAGCAGAAAGGAGCCACAAAAGCGTCACTACTCCCACATGCACGGGGCGAATTCTTCCAAAGGTGATGTACTGCCCTGAGAAATAGTCAGGAATAAGGAAGCCATTTATAGAGATGTAGATAGCGACAAGTAATCCAACTAGCAAAAAGCAGAGTGCTGGGTAGAGCATTTGCTTCACAGGACGATCATCATAGACAACAGCTTCATTCACGGAGAAACACTGTAACAAACTTTTCTTTTTCTATGAATGGATCTTTAGACTATGTAAATTCTGCGCCGGCGGGATAGTGATTTAAAGATAAATCAAAGTCAGGAAACACAGCCCCGATTTGACTATACACCCCTTAAACTTCTTATTGATAAGGGAGATCTGCTCGCGACCATTCGCAGGATTTGTCATTTCTTATCCAGCTTACTGTTAAGGCCAAAATTATAAAGTTATTGGAAGAAAATAGTCATTAACTTTGCTTTAAGATTGATAAAGCCTCTTTGAAGTTCGATAATTTCTTGAGCAGGTTTGTCTAAGAGGGGATCTGCTGTATTGATGCCTACTTTTTCAAGTTTTTGTTTATATTCTTCTATTTTGCTATCGATGTAGTGAAGCGTCAATTCGAGGTCTTGAGGGTCACACGTCTCCATATAGAGGTAGAAATTACTCATCGGCACCTCTTTGGCAATGAGTTGAGAACCGACGCTTTGGAAAAGCTCTTGCTCAGAGTGGAGATGAGCTATCTTTTCAACAAAATTGTTGTCGTTTGCTCTTTTCTCGGCAATCTCTTGATGGAGCTGGGGCAGCTCTTCACATGTCGCTTTTTTGAGTTTCTCTTCGAGGGCCTGGAGCTCAGTGTAGTTGGGGATGCGCGCCTCTTCGAGAGCAATAATTTTTGTATCAAAGGTGTTGTAGAGCACCTCTCCAAGCTTTTCTCTTTCCACAGAGGCGCGCGTGAAGGCGCGGATGAGGAGCGTGAGCTGCATGCGTTGTTTTGAGGTAGTTTGGTCTCCCCACGGCGTCATTGCAGTGCCTGGAACGCCGTATTTGATCGAACGAATCAAACGTAAGTCATCGCGCGTTTGGATCCAAGGGAGGTTAGTGAACATGCGTGGCTTTGCTTCCACCATTGAGGTGGCGCGTAGACCAGCTCCTGTTCCCTCTTTGCCATGACACACAGCGCAGTTGATGTTGTAGAAAGGGCGAATCTCATTGAGATTGCTCTGGGTATAATACTCATCCCGAATGTAGTAGAGCTCTTTGTCAGGACCGTGTCCCGGTTGTTGCTCAAAGTAGCCGTGCACAGAGGGAGGGGTGGGTACTGGCTGCAAGAGGTCGTTTTCCTTCACCATTTCGTCTACAACATCTTGCACAGAGTAGTGCCACTTCTCGTAATCCTCTTTCATTTCGGCTCGAGGTGAGGAGGGGAGTCCTTGGTAGAGCCAGTCAACGAGTTGCGTCACTTGGCCTTCTGTGAGCACACCTTCACCCCATGGAGGCATTGGTGTGCCATCTACACCATGCATGATCGAGTCAATTGCGCGCTCTTTAGTGAGGTTGCGCAAGAAGACGGGGTTGCGCAAGTTTTTCGGCACAGGATAGATCCACTCCGCAATGACGCCGTTCCCTTGTCTGTGTGAACCGTGACACGTTGAGCACAAAAGGTCATACGCCTGCGGAGAATTAAAGCCACCACTCCACAGCTGTTGCAATGTTTCGCGGTTTTGCGCTCCCATTGTCTTCAACATGTAGTTGAGGGCATAGAATTTCGTATCATCAAACGGCATCACTGGCATGAGTGAGCGTGCTGTATAGGCAGCGGGGTTATGGAAGTGGCCAAGCAGCCACGCATCGTCACGGTAAACACCTGCCCAATTCAGTGGCGGCGCAATATCCCGCCCAAGGCCGTATTGCTTGATGTAGAGCATGAGCACTTTGCGCAAACGTCTCTTGTATTGTGCAAGCGCCTCGCCAGAAAGAGCGTGATTTTGTGCACGTCCCGCAAACTTGAAGTTGGGATAGAAGCCTGGAATGAGTTCTGGATCGTGCGCCTCTACTTTGGCAAGCACGGTGTCATGCCCCTTCTCTTCAATCTTTTGGTCAATCGCTTCGCCCACTTCTAGCACTTTCTGCGCAAGCGCCGACCCCAAAATTCTTTCGGGGAAGGTTTGGTAGAACCAGTCAGGATCTGTCGTTGTCACACCTGTATCGAACCCTTCTAGCTTGTGGCAAGAGGCGCAGCCTTCTGTTGCATACACCATCTGCCCAAAGCTCAAGTTGTGAATGTCGGGAGGGGAGATCGGCTTCTCCCAAGGCAATTTCTCACCCGCTTCCCAAGCCGCGAGCGAAACTTGGTGATCCACTTCTGAGACCACTTTGCGCTCTTTTGTTTGCGCCATCAAAAATGCCATGAGATCCGCGACCTCTTCATGATCGAGTTGGAAATTTGGCATAGTGGAAGAGGGGAGGTCGGCTTGTGGCCACACAATTGACTCTTTCACAAACCATGGATACGATAGCCCAATCTGTGTGAGCTCTGGCCCCACACTTGCGCGAGAAAAACCAGCTATGCGGTGACACGCGTAACATCCTTGCGAAACATAAAGCTCTTTTCCCCTTTGATAGTGTGCAAAAAGCGCGTCAAGATGCGTCTTCAGCCCATCCACCACCTCTTTATCTTGCACGGCGAGCATAAGCGGCTCTTTGGCCCCTTCAAAGTGCTCCACTGTTTTTGTCTCTTTTTGAATGCGCTCTTGTTTCTCATACCAGCCCCCTTGCGCTTGATGTTTCACAAGGAACGCAGAAACGAAGTTAGCAATCTCCTGCTCGCTCTTAGCTTCCTTTGCTTTTTCCAAAAGATAGAGAGTAGACTTTTGCGTGCCCACAATGCGCATTGTCGCTTTCTCAATGTCTCTATGCTCTTTGAGGAAGGTGAGCTGACCTGAGTAAGCGTCGAGTTTAGTGGGAGAAAGAGAAGGATTGCCAAGTTGAGCTCCTAGCCACTTTTCTGTCTTCTCTTGCCCCTCATTTTGAATGAGGCGGTGTAAGTTGAGCAATGCGATGAGCGCCTTTTTTTCATCCTCAGCCCCCTTTTCCAAAATCTCGAGTTGCTCTTTTTTCCGCTTCTCAAAGAGGTTCACCTTCTCCACAGCAGAGGCAATCTCTCCACTGAATGTTTGGTGGCACTGCATGCACTTTGCCACCATGAGCGGCCCTGTCAAAAGAGGTGTTGTTTGGAAGACGAGGTCGTGTCCCGGTTTGTTGTTGTAATGCGAGGCAAATTTAGGGTCGTTTTTCTCATCTTTTTCAAGAAACTGCGGTTTGTGTCCTGAGTCAGCTGGGTGATACTCTCCATCTTTGATCGGGCCATGTGCGCGCTCTACAACAAGAGCGCGTCCATTTCCGCTATGACAAACCGTGCAGCCATACTCATCCATTGGGTGGTGCTCGAATGGCTTTGTCTCCGACCCAATCAACGGGTGCATTTGCAAAGCCCCTTCATACTTGCGCAGATCGCTATGCGGCGGCACTTTGTTCCAGACGTAGTCGGGGTTGGGCTCTAAAACAGGATTCCCCTCTACGTCGATCATGGGATTGGCATTCACATCGAGAGCAACACGCGTTGGCGAAAAGTGCTCTAGGTTCATGGCGACGTGGCATGATGTGCAGCGATCGATCAGCTCAGGACCATTTTGAGGATCTGGAATGAGGATCTGCTTGATACCCATATGGAAAGGGGCAGGTTTCTCGCCTGTCTCTTCACTGCGGATCTTCTCAAGCTTCTTGTAGGCGTATTGATATTCTTTGTACTCTGGAAAGAGTTCTTTGTAGACGAAAGCGCCAATCGCAAAGAGCACCACAGCGGCAAAAAGAAGAAGCGTATACTGGTAGAAGTCTTGATATTTCAATGTCGAGCAAAGTTCTCCGTCCAAGGCCAGATCCACCCCCAGTTGGGCCCTCGAAAGAAGACCCCCACAATCACTAAGAGACCTTGAATAGTCATGAATGTAGTGTAGAGGAAAATCGCAAAATAGCGACTTCTATGAAACCACACACCCTCCCCATAAGGATTGCGGTCAAAGTAAGGAATTGCCGCAAGACCAATGATGATAAGTGTGGGAATGCCCACACCACCCCAAAAGGCGTTGTACGCCACCATCTCCTGCAAGCCTAAGAAGTACCACGGTGCCTTCGCAGGGTTCGTTGGCTTCGATGGGTTTGCAATCTCTTCAAGTGGAGCATCGATAAAAAGAGATAGGAGCACAACTAGCGCTGTGGTCACTAAGAAGACAACAAGCTCTGCGCGTAAAAGGTGGGGCCAGGTGAAAATGTGATTCTCAGGTCCGCGATCCACCGTCGTGTTTGAGCCGCGCACAAGCTCCATCAACCCATATGTGCGGCGCACACCTGGGGCAAATGACTCTTTTGTGTCAGAGCGCTGAACAACACGGTAAGGGTCGGGACGCCACCTATCAGGAGGTCTTGCTAAACCGCCATCCTTTCGAATACGCCAAAAGTGTACTCCCAAAAGTGTGCCTAAAAGCCCTGGCAATACCATCACATGTAAAACATAGAAGCGGATCAACGCATCTTGCCCTACCGTCGTCGAACCCAACAGCATCAGCTTATTGATGTTGTATTGCATACCTGGAATGCCTGGCACATAGCCAGCAATCTCAGAACCAACTGTAATCGCCCAAAAGGCGAGCTGATCCCAAGGCAACAAGTAACCTGTGAATGACATGAAGAGGGTGATCACCATCAACATCACCCCAATCACCCAGTTGAATTTACGTGGTCCCTTGTATGCACCCATGTAGAAAACGCGGCTCATATGCAAAAAAACAAAGAGTACCATGAGTTGAGCGCTCCACCTGTGAATATTGCGCCACATCATTGCGAAAGGGGTAGTATCCAACCAGTCGACCAAAATGTCATAGGCGCGGTCAACAGCGGGAACGTAGAAAAACATTAACACCACACCCGTAATCACAAGAAGAAAAAAAAGACTTGTAGTGATCACGCCAAGGCCTAATGTGTGAAAGGGATCAACAACTGTTTTGTGACATTTCACTGGGTGGATGTGGAGAAAAAAGTTTTTGAAGACCACTTCGGAACGGTCCACATCATTATTCGGATAGTTGTGTCGAAAAATCGAACGCACAAACTCTGCAGGCAAACTCTCTAGTGTACGCCAAAACCCTTTTTTCTCTTGCCCTTTGAACTTCGCCATCTCACGCCTTCGGACTATACCACGCTTCTGCCGGCACTTGAATCTGCCGACTCTTGTCCACTAACAACTCCCCCGAAGCCCCTTTGTAAACTTGAAAATAGACGAGAGGCAATGGGGCTGGCCCTCCAGTATTTTTTCCCTCTAAATCATAGGTGGAGCCGTGGCATGGACATTTGTACCCAACCTCCACAGCATTCACTGTGCAGCCTAAATGGGTGCAAATCGCCGTCATGCAGCGCACACGTCCGCGGAATACCTCTACAAACACCTTTTGAAGAGGGATAAACACACGCCCCTCTGAGTTGAGAACATCGTTAGGACGTCCTAAAGAGAAGACGCTGGGAGGAATTTTCAATGCGTTAGGATAGAGGAAGCCTCCCATTGCAGCAGCTAAAACACTACCCACACCTGCAACAGCGCCCCATCCGCAAAGAGCCAAAAACTTTCGGCGCGACATTTTTTTTTTGCTTATGTCTAAACTATTTCGATATTTCGGCATCGTCATCCTCTCGAAAGATCTGATACTTTGTCTCTTCCATATCCTCAAATTGCCCTTTCTTTAGTTGCCACAGAAAGATTGTGAGAGCGCACGCACCAGCAAAGAGAGAAAATAACACAAAACACAAAATCTCCACTACCCTATCCACCGAAAAGAGTAGTTCATCACATCCATTGTCACAGCTTGTGTGGGACACTTCTCAGCGCAAAGACCACACCGAATACATAAATCTTCATCTTTCAACATCGCTGTTCCTAACATGTCGAGCTCTTCGTCACTCAAATCTTTCGAATTCACTCCATAGTAGTTGTCAATTGCTGAGCGCAAATTGCCCACACCTTGGTCGAGATTCATCTGTGAGAGAGAAACCTGCTTTAAAC
The DNA here is from genome assembly GCA_024233495.1 of Chlamydiales bacterium. GTDB lineage: Bacteria > Chlamydiota > Chlamydiia > Chlamydiales > JAAKFR01 > JACKPM01. Next base: position 1,745 of record JACKPM010000001.1, on the reverse strand, counting down.
AGTTCGTTGGACAGACGTCAACACAACCATTGCACTTAATGCACAATGAACCGTCAAAAACAGGGGAAATATGACACTGCAAGCAGCGACTTGCTTGCGTATGCACTTGCTCAGGCGTGTAGTTGTTTTCCACTAAATCCATATTGTTTTTGCGCTTGTGCACAGGCTGCATTGTGGGAAGTGCCCACACCTCGCGCAAATACGCTTTGTCACGCATTGGTGGAATCGTAACAAACTCGCCGAGAAATTCTTTGTAGGGGCGGGTTCCTCGCAAATCTTGATCAATTGAAAGCGCCGCTTCTTGCCCATGCTTCACTGCATCGATAAACAACTTCGGTCCAAACGCTGCATCCCCCCCAGCATACACACCTTTCACCGTCGTGCGACACGTCTTTCTTTCCGTCTTGATGATACCTCGCTCAATCACAAGCTCATCTTTTTTATCCCACCCGTTAAAGATGCTCATCTCCATTGACTGTCCAATCGCTAGTGCAATTGTGTCACACGGAATCACAAATTCAGTATCCGGAATAAAGTCAGGGGAAAAGCGGCCATCTGCATCAAAAAGAGAGCGCACGCGCTGTAGCCGAATCCCTGCAACTTCTCCTCTGGCATTGCGCTCTACCCCAACAGGGCCAACGCGGTTGACAATCTCTACCCCTTCTTCCATCCCATCTTCAATTTCAAACTCATCCGCAGTCTGCTCATCGCGCGACTCCAAGCACACCATCACTACTTTCTCAGCGCCGTTGCGCACAGAAGAGCGCGCTACGTCAAAGGCCACGTTTCCTCCCCCAATCACTACAACGTTCTTGCCAATCTTCCACTTCTCGTTGTTGCACAACACGCGCAAGTACTCGATGCCCCGAATAATGTCGGGCTCTTGAAAATCAGGAATGGGGATGTCGCGGCTCTTCCATAACCCATTGCCAATGAAGAGCGCATCATACTTCTCTTGCAGCTGGGTCAACGTGATGTCTCGCCCCACCTTCGTGTTGTAAAACACTTTGGCACCCAAATACTCAATTGCGTGACACTCGTTGATTGCGACCTCATTTTTCAGCCGATAGTTTGGAACACCATATACTAAAAGTCCCCCTGGGAGAGGCATTTGCTCATACACATCCACTTGATAGCCCAAGCGCAAAAGGTCGTGTGCACACGTCATCGACGCCACACCAGCGCCCACACACGCCACTCTCAAGCCATTTGGACTTGGCGAAGTAGAGCCGCGGGAAAAGCTGAACTCTAAAGACTTGATGTGCGCCTCTTTGTCAAGACCCCACCACTCATCCAAATAGCGCTTTTGTGCGCGAATAGTTAACGTCTTGTCGACACGATCCCGTCTGCACGCAATCTCGCACGGCGCACCACAGATAATGCCACAAATAGAGGCAAAAGGATTAGGACCTCTAGCGATACGATATCCCTCAACAAGGTTGCCCGCGTGAATCGCAAGCATGTAACCCCTTCCATCCGTGTTGACAGGGCATCCATCGCGACAGTCGATTTGACGCAAGAAGTAGTCAAGGTCAGGAATCGTGACATCGTAAACTTCTCGATAGATCCTCTTTAAACGCTCAGACATGGTGCATTGACAGTAGCAAAAAGAGGGATATAGTCCAACTGAAGCGATTATATGATTTAGTGGATTTAGATTTGTTTGTTTGCTCTGAAGCTGCTCTTCTCTCTTTACATCACCAACGCGCTTATAGTCAAATCAGTTGAAAATTTTACAAATTCAT